>CAWDDE010000001.1:0-887500 GCA_963801055.1 uncultured Solirubrobacterales bacterium
GGCCTCGGCCGGGTGGTCGAGGAGAAGCTTGCCGCCCGCAAATTCCTCGCGCACCGGAACAGGATCCCTATTCGAGCACGACCAGGACGTCGCCCTCGGAGACCGACTGGCCCTCCTCCACGCGGATCTCGGCGACCTTGCCGGAGTCCTCGGCCTCGACTGGCATCTCCATCTTCATCGATTCGAGGATGGCGACCGTGTCGCCCTCGTCGACCTGGTCCCCGACCGCGACCTCGATCTTCCACACTGTGCCGGTGATATGGGCCTCTACGTCCGCCACGCGCGGCGCGGACAATATCCGGCGTTGATGCGGCAAAGCCCGTCGCCACGCATTGTGATCGTGGCGGCCCGCAACGAGGGCGAGCGGATCGATGGCAAGGGCGCGAACGTGACAGCGGCGGCGCGGGCGGCGATCGACGAGTTCGACGACCGCGCCGCGGGCGCCCGGCGCTAGATAGCGTCCGCGCCGATGATCCTGGCGATCGACCAGGGGACCACCGGGACGACCTGCATCGTCTTCGACGGCGAGGGACGGCCCCGTGGCCGCGCCTACAGCGAGTTCGAGCAGCACTTCCCGAGGCCGGGCTGGGTGGAGCACGACGCGGCGGAGATCTGGGAGGTGACGCTGCGGGTTGCGATCGGCGCGCTCGCCGATGCGGCCGTTAAGGGATCCGACCTGGTGGGCATCGGAATCACCAACCAGCGCGAGACGGTCGTCGCGTGGGACCCCAAGACCGGTGACCCGGCGCACCGCGCACTGGTCTGGCAGGACCGCCGCACGGCCGCCCGCTGCGACGAGTTGCGCGAGCAGGGCCACGAGCAGCTGATCCGAGAACGAACGGGCCTCGTTATCGACCCCTACTTCTCCGGCACGAAGATCGAGTGGTTGATCCGGAACGCGGACCTGCCCCCGGATGTGGCCTTCGGGACGATCGACTCCTGGCTCGTCTTCAAGCTCACCGGCCGCCACCTAGCCGACTACTCGAACGCCTCCCGCACGATGCTGTTCGACATCCGCAGGCTCGCCTGGGATGACGAGCTCTGCGGCCTGCTAAGCGTGGACCCGGGCTCCCTGCCCGAGCCGGTTCCCTCCTCACTCATCTACGGCACGACCTCGGTCTTCGGCGGCGAGGTCCCAGTGGCCGGGATTGCGGGAGATCAGCAGGCGGCGCTCTTCGGTCAGGCCTGCCAGGAACCGGGCGAGACCAAGAACACGTACGGCACCGGGAGCTTCGTCCTGCTCAACGCGGGCTCCGGCGCGCCCGAGCCGGGGGAGGGGCTGCTCACCACGGTTGCCTGGGGCCTTGGAGAGCAGGTTGACTACGCCCTCGAGGCCGCCGTCTTCGTCACGGGTGCCGCCCTCCAGTGGCTCCGTGACGGGCTGGGGATCATCTCCGAGGCGGCCGAGAGCGAGGCTCTGGCGGCCTCGCTCGACTCGAATGACGACGTCTACTTCGTTCCCGCCCTCACAGGGCTGGGCTCCCCCCACTGGGACCCCTATGCGCGGGGGACGATAGTCGGGCTGACCCGCGGCACGCGCCGTGCGCATCTCGCCCGGGCCGCGCTCGAGTCGATCGCCTACCAGACGGTCGACGCGGTGCGGGCGCAGGAGGCCGCCTCAGGACAGACCGTGCCCTCGCTGAAAGCCGACGGCGGCGCGGTGGCGAACGAGTGGCTGATGCAGTTCCAGGCCGACATCCTCGGCGCTCCGGTGATCGTCCCCGAGATCGCCGAGACAACCGCCCTGGGGGCGGCGTACCTTGCCGGGATCGCCACCGGCCTCTGGAGCGCCGAGGAGGTGCGCGAGATGTGGCGTGAGGCGGCCACCTACGAGCCCCAGATGCCGGAGGGCGAGCGGGACGAGCTGCTCGGGCGCTGGCGCGAGGCCCTGAATCGGTCCCGGAGGTGGGCCCGGGCGTAACCCGGTCGCCCGGATCGGGTAGCCATGGAGAGATGCCCAAGGTGAATCCCGAGGACATGAAGCCGCAGGTCTACAAGGATCCGCGTCCAGCCGAAATGTTCACGCAGTACCACCGCAGCGCGCGCCGCGGCGTCGGCTGGGTTTACGACCTGGCCCGAGCCATCCTCACCATCCCGACGATCGCGACCTACAGGACCCGGGCGATCGGCGTGGAGAACATCCCCGCCACCGGACCAGTGATCCTGGCGCCGAACCACTTCAGCCAGTGGGACCACTTCTTCGTCGGCGCCTATCTGCAGCGCAAGGTCCAGTTCATGGCGAAGTCCCAGCTCTTCAAGAACCCCGCGATCAAGTTCATCTTCAAGCATGGGGGCGCGTTCCCCGTCCGTCGCGGGCACCACGACGAGGAGGCCTTCATCACGGCGAACACGATCCTGGAGCGCGGCGGCACCCTGCTGATGTACGCGGAGGGCGGACGCTCGCGGACCGGGGACCTAGGCGAGCCCAAGCGGGGCATTGGCAAGATCGCTCTGGAGTCCGGCGCGCCGGTCGTGCCCGTCGCGATCCACGGCTCGGCTCACGTACGCGGCTGGCGGAGGCTGCGGTTCCCCAAGGTGACGATTCAGTACGGCGAGCCGGTGACTTTCCCGGTCGAGGCCGATCCGGGACGCGAGGAGCAGCAGCGGGTCGCCAATCAGATCTTCGATCGCGTTCGGGCGATGTACGTCGACCTCGAGGAGAACGGCCGGCGCGACGTCCTGCGCCGGCTGCGCGAGGGCCTCCCGGCGACCTCTCCCGGACCGGACCCATCACAAATCGGGTCGCGCCTGAACTGAACGAATCGGGTCGCGCCTGGCGGCGCGCCCTCGAATAACGCCCTCGCATCTACTCCTCGTAGCGAGGCTCGAGCTTCTCCCAGAAATCCCTGTCGTGGCCGGGAACCATCAACGCATACGGATAGGTGCGCCGGTAGGCCTGCAGCTCGCGCAGTGAGCGGCGCCAGTTGTGCTCGTCGGCGATCATCGTCGGCTCGGCCTTGCCCTCGAACTGCTTCCAGTCGTAGGCCGCGTCGCCGACGACCACGAAGTCGCGACGCGGCAGATGCAGGATCACCGACGTGTGGCCGGGGCTGTGCCCGGGGGTGTAGACGAGGCGCACCGAGCCGTCGCCGAACAGATCGAAGCTGCGGCCGAACGGCCCGTATGAGTCGATCAGGTCGCCGTCGAAGTCGACCGTGTGGTACTCGAAGGCGTAGTCGTAGTGGGAGGGGTGGTACCGACGAAGCAGGGGAAAGGAGCCGGTCGTCGCGCCCTCCCATTCCGTCGCGCTGAGCACGAACTGGGCGTCCGGGAACGCCTCGATCCCCGAGGCGTGGCCCTCGTGCAGGTGGGTGAGGATGACGATCGCGATGTCCGAGGGAGCCAGCCCTCGCTCGCGGAGCTGGGAGACGACGTCCCGGCCCACCTCGACCCTGTAGTGGCGGCCGGAGAATCGCCCGAGATTGTCGCGGGGATTCCGCGCTACCGAGGGGTGGAGCCCGGTGTCGATCAGGATGTTGCCGGCGCTGGGGTGGCGCGCCAGGTAGACGGGAACGGGCCGCGACTCCCAGGAGTCCGGCGACGAGCCGAGCCCAACTGCGCGCATCCGGGCGATCAGGCCGCGCCCCTTGCGGTCGAAGAACGAAGCGGGCCACCGGCTCTCGCCCGCGTCAAGCGGCTCGACGACCAGCGCGGCGCCGTCGGCGCCGCCGGGGAGGGGTTCCCTCAGCGGGGTCGGCTCGGCGTTCACGTTCACGGCAGCCAGCGTAATCCGGCGTGCCGCCCGCAGTGGGCGGTTTCATTCCCGGTGGCCATATGCTCAGGCGACGATGGCCGACGGGACGAGCTCGCGCATCTTCGCGCCCGGGCTGCTCGAGGGGCAGATCTGCGTGGTGTCAGGAGCCGGCACCGGGCTCGGCAAGGCGACGGCCGTCGAGCTGGCCGGGCTTGGCGCGACCGTGATCGGCTGCGGGCGCCGCACCGAGCCCCTCGAGGGCATGGTCGAGGAGATCTCTGGGCGCGGCGGCAAGGCCGAGTTCGAGGCCCTCGACATCCGGGACACCGAGGCGGTCGACGGCTTCATGGACGGCGTGCTCGAGCGCCACGGGCGGATCGACCAGTTGGTCAACAACGCCGGCGGTCAGTTCCTCAGTCCCGCCGAGGCGATCACGCCCAAGGGCTTCCGAACGGTGATCGATCTCAACGTCCAGGGCACATGGCAGATGACTCACGCGGCGGCGACGAAGGCGTTCATCCCGCAGAACGCCGGCAAGGTGGTCAGCATCACCGTGTCGCCGCACATGGGCTTTCCCGGGATGGTCCACACAGGCGCGGCGCGGGCCGCGGTCGAGAACATGATGCGGACGCTCTCAGTCGAGTGGGCCCGATTCGGGATCCGGCTCGTTGCCGTCGCGATCGGTCAGTTCGACACCGAGACCCTGCGCACCAAGTACCCGAAGGCGATCGTCGAGAACATCGCCGGGACCGTCCCGCTCGGCCGTCTGGGGACCGAGGACGAGGCGGCCTGGCTGATCGCCTATCTCGCCTCGCCCGCGGGCGACTTCTTCTCCGGCTGCGTGATCACGGTCGACGGAGCTCGCGACAACTGGTTTGGCGGCTGGCCGCCGGGCGGCGCCGGCGGGGAGGGCGGGGAGCCGCTCGCCGAGGAGCGCGGGGAGAGCTAACTCTCACCCGGCCGAAAGGCGAGCTCGCCCAGCCGACGGTAGCCCTCCACCGAGGGGTGGATGCCGTCGGCGGAGCGCCGTCGCCGCGGCGACTCTCAGGAGTACATCCCGTTGAACTGTCCTCCGGTGACGTTGATCACCTGACCGTGGATGAAGTTGGAGTACTCGGAGCAGAGGAACATGACCGGGCCCGCGGCGTCGGACGGCTCGGCGGGACGCCCGAGCGGGATGGTCATCCGCGCCATCTGGCGCATCTGCTCCGGAATCCCGAGCGAGACCTCCTCGGTGCTCTCGCCCGCCGCTTGCATCGTCTCGCCCTTCTCCTTCGCCTGGGTCAGCCGGGTCTCGACGAAGCCGAAAGCGACGGCGTTGCAGTTGATCTTGAACTGTCCCCATTCCTTGGCGACGGTCTTGGTGAGGCCTGTGACGCCGGCCTTCGCGGAGGAGTAGTTCGCCTGGCCCGCGTTCCCCATGGTGCCCGAGATCGAGGTGATGTTGACGATCTTGCGGAACACCTCCCTGCCCTCTTTGGCCTCCTGCTTGGCCGCCTCGCGCCAGGTGGGCGCGAGGGCCCGGATCACGCGGAAGGGCACGATCGTGTGGATGTCGAGCATGGCCTGGAACTGCTCATCGGTCATCTTGTGGATCACCCCGTCCCAGGTGTAGCCGGCGTTGTTGACCACGGCGTCCACCTGGCCGAAGGCATCCATCGCGGCCTTGACCATGTCGTCGGGGGTGGTCGGCTTGGTCAGGTCTCCGGCGAACACGGCCGTCTCGCCGTCGATCTCGTTCGCGGCCTGCTCCGCGACATCCCCGTCGAGGTCGTTGATCAGCACCTTGGCTCCCTCGCGGACGAACAGCTCGGCCGTCGCCCGGCCGATGCCCCGAGCCGAGCCGGTGATGATCGCGCTCTTTCCATCAAGCAATCCCAAGTTCGTCGCCTCCTCTGATGCGAGGGTGCCCCGCAGATGCGAGGGCGCGCGAAAGCGCGACCCGTCACATGCTGGAGGAGCAACCCGTTTAATGCGGGGCGCGGATTCTTTCAGCCGAATCGATACGTCGCGATCCCGTGCGCGATCACTGCGCCCTCCGGGTCGCTGACCCGGACCTCGCAGAAGCTCAGCCGCCCGCCGCGCCTGACGACCTTGGCCTCCGCGCGGAGGTCGACGCCGTCCGCGGCAGCGGCGAAGTTCACGGAGAGGGCCACGGTTGACCCGGCAGGGTTCTCGGGGATCTCGTCGGTCGCCCAGGCCGCGGCCATCGCGGCGGTGTCGATCAGAGCGCCGACCGCGCCCCCGTGGACGACGTTGCCGATGGTCGCCAGCTCCGGCTTGTAGGGCAACTCCAGCACGGCCTCACCGCTGCCGACCGATGTGACCCTGATGCCGAGCTGTGCCGCGTGGGGAGAGTTGGGGATGAAGGCCTCGATGATCTCCCGGCGGGTGGGCTGATCGCTCACGCGCGGACCGTACGCGAATCAGAGTCCGAGCAGCGCCGGGCCGAGCGAGAAGAGCGAGCGCGGGTTGACGCCGTGCTCCTGCTCGAACTTGTGCTGGAGGCGGTCGTCGAAGAGCGCCAGCAGCAGCTCCTCGCGGCTCGAGCCGAAGCTGCAGGCGGCGCGGTCGAGCGCAGCCAGCGAGAGATCTTGGAGCGCCCCGCCGATCCCGCCCGTGTCCGGGAGCTGGCGATCCTGGCAGGGGTCGCCGATCTGGACGGTCTCCCGCGACGAGCTCGCGTAGGCGACGCCGTATCCCGCCGCGGCCGCGAGCGCGGCGATCGCGGCCGCGGTGACGGCCGGGCGCGTGATCGCGCCGGGGACAAGAGCGCCAGAGAGCAGAATCAGCGTGGCGAGCAGTGCGAGGGCCGCGGTGACGATGAAGGTCGGCCGGAAGGCTGAGCGGACCGCCCCGGTCACCACATCGTCGAGCCGGTCACCAAGGTGGTCGAGCTCGGTCGCCTGATCGGGCTCGAGTCCCGCTCTCGCCTCGGCGATCGACTTCTGCAGCTCGCCCCTCGGATCATCGGTGTTCAACCCACCGAAGAGGTCGGGGGCGATCTCGATCTTGTTCTCTGGCGGCAGGCGCGCGTCGAGCACGGCTGCCGTCCCCTGCTCGCGGGCCGTGTCGACGGTCGAGGTGAGGTTCGACGAGATCAGGGGCGCGAGCGCTGCGAGGGCGATCGCGATCCCAGCGTGGCGGATCGAGAGCAGCCGGGCGACGTCATAGCGGGTACGTTCGGGTATCAACTCCCCGGAGAGGGCGGGAAGGGCCATCCCCATACCGGCTCCGGCCAGCACCTGCGGAATCACCGTCCACCACGCCGATGCCCCCGGCAGGAGCGCCAGGCAGCCGATGCCGCCCGCGACCAGCAGGCAGCCGGCGATCGCACGCGTCTCGGAGCCCCCTGGCAGCCGGGAGGAGACGATCGCGGCCACGGGCAGGACGCTGACGGCCAGAGCAGCCGCCAGCGGCTCGATGCTCCAGCCAGAGACCAGCAGGAGGACGACCAGGAAGATCACGGCGGTCAAAGAGGCGGAGAGCAGCGCCAGCGCAATCGCCGGGCGCACGGGCAGCCTGGAGGAGGCGCGGTCGGCTTCCCGACCGGGGCCGGCCGCGGTCGTCTCGGTCCTCGCGACCTGCCAAGCGACCAGCAGGCCGGGAAGGACGATCGGGGCCTGGGCGAGGAAGATCGCGCGCCACGAGAACGCCTGGGTGAGCGCGCCGCCGAGCGCCGGGCCAACCGCGATCCCGAAGACCGACGCGGCCACCCACATCCTGCGACCGGACCCGGGCCTGCCGCCGTCCAGCAGCTCGAACGCCGCAATCAGACCGGCGGCGGCGCCGAGCGCCTGGACGCCGCGCAAGACGAGCAGGAGCCCGAGAGAGTCGGAGGCGCCGCATCCCAGTGAGGCCGCCAGGAAGAGCCCGAAGCCGGCCGCCCCGACGTGCGCGTCGCCGTAGCGGCGGCAGAGCCAGGCGGCCGGGATCAGCGCCAGAGCCAACACGGCGGTGTAGACGCCGAGAACCAGCGCCACGCCCTCGACGGTCGCGTTGAGCTCGACCAGGATCGAGGGAAGCCCGAGCGTGACGATCGAGGCGTCGGCGAGGGCGATGCCGGCCGCCACGGCCAACGAGACCGGGGCGACGCCCCTGATCGAGCTCCGGTCACTCATCGCCACTGGTTTCTAGCCGAACACCGGCATCGTCAAGTTTGAGCGGGGCGCGGCGGGGAGATCGCCGCGCCCCGCTCGACTGAGACAACGGGTTGCTCCTCGGCTTCGCCTGCGGAGCACCCTCGCGTCTCGCGAGTAAACGAGGGGGCCGGGCGCCTGGGGCGCAGGCGCCCGGCCCTCGCCTCGCTACTCGGCTTCGCTCGCCGCCACCTGGGGTGGCAGCGAAGGTTGGACTCGAAGCAGCCGGGCCGGCCACTTCGGCAGCCACCAGTTCCAGCGGCCCATCAACGAGATCACCGCCGGCACGATCAGGGCCCGGATAAGCGTGGCGTCGATCAGAATCCCCGCGGCCAGCCCCGTGGCGAACATCTTCACGTCCGTCTCGGGCCCCGACGCCATCGAGGTGAAGGCGAGGAACAGGATCAACGCCGCGCTGGTCACCAGCCTGCCGGTTCGCCCGATGCCCTGCACGACCGCGACCTCGGTCGAGCCGGTGCGGTCGTACTCCTCCCGCATCCGGGAGAGGATGAACACCTCGTAGTCCATCGAGAGGCCGAACAGGAAGGCGAAGATGATCAACGGGATCCAGGACGGCAGCGAACCCGTAGCCTGAATGTTCCAGATCGCCTCCGATCCATAGCCCTCCTGCCAGACCAGAACCAGGACGCCCCAAGCCGCAGCCACGCTGAGGATGTTCAGGATGATCGCCTTGAGGGGCAGCAGGAGCGAGCGGAAGGCCCGCGCCAGCAGGATGAACGTGGTGATCGCGATCAGCGCGATCATCAGCGGGAAGCTGCCGTAGACGGCGTCGATGAAGTCGTCGTTGGCTGCTGGGCCGCCGCCGACTCGCACGTCCGGCCCCGCGGCATGGGCCGTGTCTCGCACTGCCTCGAGGGTTGAGCCGCCCTCGCTGGTCCCGCTGTCGGCCACCGGGATCGCTTCGACGATCGCGGTCCCGTCGCGGCGCCAGCCGTCCTGAGGCGCGACGGCGCCGTGGATCCCCTCGACACCGCGCAGGTCGGCCGCCACCTTGTCCGGCCTCACCCCGCCCTGCACGAGGATCTCGTGCGGGAGGATTGATCCCTCGCCGATTCCGGCATCCTCGAGGGCCGTCAATCCCTGCTTGGCGTCGCCCTGCTTGGCGATCGTGTCCGCGTCCGAGCTGCCGAGCTGGATGTTGGTGGCCGCAAAGGTCAGGGCCAGGATCACGGCGAGCCCTGCACCGGCACCGAGCCAGCGCCGCCGCGAGACGGCCTGTGCCCAGCGGGTCCAGGCGCGGCTGGCCTTGTCGTCGGTTCGCCTGTGCGGCCAGTCCAGCCGGGCGCCCGCCTTTGAGAGGATGACGGGCAGCAGGCTGATCGCGACCAGGGTCGAGACCAGGGGGATCAGCATTCCGCCGTAGCCCATCGAGCGCAGGAAGGGAAGGGGCAGCGCGATCAGCGCGAACAGGCCGATCGCGACCGTGATGCCGCTGAAGACGACCGCCCTCCCGGCCGTCTCCATTGCGCGCTGGACGGCTTCGTCGCCCTCGTGCCCGTGGGTGCGCTCCTCGCGCCAGCGGGAGACCACCAGCAGCGAGTAGTCGATCGCAACGCCGAGCCCGACCAGCGCGACGAGGAACTGGACGATCGGGGAGATATCGGTGATCTCGGTCAGCCCGAGCAGCAACAGGAAGGTGGTCATGATCGAGACGATCGCCATCCCGATCGGGACGATCGCCAGGAACGACGCGAAGACGAAGGTCAGAACCAGAAGCGCTCCGAGCCCTCCGAGCACGGCCTCGAGGAGCACCCCGGGTCCGTCGCTGCCGCCGCTCTCCTCCTGGAGGGCGTCGAAGCCGGTCAGGTGAACAGGGGACCCCGCCACCGTATTGCCCTCGAGTGCGGCGCTGGCTGCCTTTTCAGCCTTCGGATTCTGGCCGAACTGCTGGTCCGGATCGGGTGTCGGGTAGACCAGTGCGAAGGTGGTCCGTCCATCGTCCGATACGAATGCGTCATTGCCCGTCGAGGAGTAGGAGGCGATCCGGGCGCCGGGGAGCGCCTCGTGCAACTTCGCGTCGATCTGCTTCAGATCGCCCTTCACGCCGGGCGAGTTGACGGTCTGACCCTGCGGAAGCGTGGTCACCGGGACCAGCGGCGCTGTGTCCCCGCCGGTGCCGTTGTACTTGTCGGCGATCGCGACGTTGGTCTCCCAGCCCTCCTTTTCGGGCACCGAGAACTTCTGGTCGAGTGCCCGGGATGCCGGCCCGGCGGCCATGATTCCGGCGACGGTCAGCACGAGCCAGCCGATCACGACTGTGCGCTTGTGGGCTAGGACCCAGCGGGTGAGCGAAGACATGCTGTTCCTCCTGGAAGTTCGAGTCGGTACCTATGAGACGAACGGGAGGCCGCAGAATGGACACGACACTCCGCGCCTTCAATAGGGGATGACCCCTATTCGGCCCCCAACTAACCGCTCCCCGTGCCTGTCCGCGCAGGTCCTGTGACCAACGTCACACCCCCTAGAGCCCGAGTTGCTTCCCCAGGATCTCCTTCATCACCTCGTCCGTGCCCCCGCCGATCGGACCGAGGCGAGCGTCGCGGTAGGCGCGCTCGACGCCGTACTCGCGCATGTAGCCGTAGCCGCCGTGGATCTGGATCGCCTCGTCGGCGACGTCGCACATCGCCCGCTGCGTGAAGAGCTTCGCCTGGGTGACCTCCCGGGTGGCGTCCTCGCCGGCGGCGAACTTGCGCAGGCTGGCATAGGTGAGCGCGCGGGAAACCTCGATCTTCACCGACATCTCGGCGAACTTGTGGCGGATCGCCTGGAAGCGGCCGATCGGCCCGCCGAAGGCCTCGCGCTCCTTGGCGTAGCGGAGCGTCTCGTCGAAGACCCGCTGCATACCGCCCACCGCACCCAGCGCCATCGTCAGTCGCTCCCACTGGAAGTTGGCCATGATCAGCTTGAAGCCCTCGTTGCGCTCCCCGAGCAGGTTCTCCTCGGGCACCTCGAGGTCGGTGAAGGAGAGCTCGCCCGTGTCGGATGAGTGCCAGCCCATCTTCTCGAGCTTCGAGACGACCTCGTAGCCGGGCATGTCGCGCTCCAGCACCAGGAAGGAGATGCCCTGGTGGCCGCCCTCCTCGGTCGTCTTGACGGCGCAGACGAGGAAGTCCGCACGGACGCCGTTGGTGATGAAGGTCTTGGAGCCATTGACGACGTAGCCGCCGTCGACCTTCCGCGCGGAAGTGCGGAGCGAGGCGACGTCGGAGCCGGCGCCCGGCTCGGTGATTCCGAGTGCGCCGACGATCTCGCCCTTGATCGCCGGCACCAGCCAGCGCTGCTTCTGCTCCTCGGTGCCGAACCTCCAGATCGGCGGCGTCGCGATCTCCGCGTGGGCGCCGAGTCCTGCGGCGACTCCGCCGCTGCCACCCGAGCGCGAGAGCTCCTCCACCCAGACCGCGTCGTGCACGTAGTCGCCGCCCTGGCCGCCGTACTCGGTCTCGTACTTGAGGCCGAGGAAGCCGAGCTCCCCGCAGCGGTTGTACAGGTCCCGGGGGAACTCCCGCGCGTCCTCCCAGTCGTCGACGTGCGGTGCGATCTCCTTGGAGACGAACCGGCGTACGGACTCACGCAGCTCCTCGTGCTCCTCGCCGAACGGCGGCATGGGCGCGCGCTGACCGGTGTCCCTTATGACGGTGATGGAGCGCTCCAGTCGTCCAGGGTCGTGTATCCGCGCTTCGCGTGGTCGAACCCGAGCAGGTCCCCCTGCGGGTTCTTCCGGTCTCCGTGGTGATAGGCGCGGATCTCGCAGATCTTGCCGTCGCGCAGCCGGAACCATTCGGTGCCGCGGTTGAGCCGCCTCTCGCCGGACTTCGGATCGCGCCAGGTCATCGTCCACTCGATCACAACCTCGTCCCCGGACTCGATCCCGTGCTCGAGCCACCACTGCCCGTCGATGTTTTGGGTGCCCCACCTGGCGTTCTCTGCAATCTCACGGCCGCGGTGTGGCCCGAGGCGGGTGTAGTAGTGGACCGCGTCGTCGGTGAAGTGCGAGTCGATCAGATCGACGTCGCCGGTGTTGAGCGCCTCGTAGTAGGAGCGGATGTGGTCGAGGTTGCTCATCGAGAGTCGGTTTATAGCCACGGCCGTCGATCGGGCGCGCCGCCGTTCGTCGTTAGGGTGATTGCGCGAATGGCGCTGCGTGAGCCCGAGGAGGAATCCATGAAGTACCTGTTGACTTTCATCGCCGACCAGAGCCGGATGAAGGACGCCGTTGAAGAGGAGATGCGAATCGCGATGGACGCCTGGAACGCGTTCGACAAGGAGGCCGTCGAGGCGGGAGTGTTGATCGCCTGCGAGCCGCTGGAGTGGGCCGAGGACGCCACCTCAATCCGCATCGACCAGGACGGCGATCGCACCCTCACCGACGGCCCGTTCGCGGAGACGAAGGAGCAGCTGGGCGGGTTCGCCCTGCTCGAGGTCGAGGACTTCGATGAGGCGATGAGGTGGGCGGACAAGGTGCCGGTTGCGCCCAACACCACGATCGAGGTGAGGCAGATCATGGACCTGTCGCGCTTTGGCTACGAGAGCTCCACGGTCAGCCCCGCCAAGGCGAGGGCGAGCGCCTGACCGGGCTGGCGGGCGCGGCTACAGTCCGTAGCTGCGCCCGATCACCTCGAGCATGATCTCGTCGGTGCCGGCGCCGATCCGGTTGAGGCGGGCATCGCGGTAGGCGCGCTCGACCTCGTACTCCTTCATGTAGCCGTAGCCGCCGTGGATCTGGATGCAGTCGTCGCAGACCTCCTCGATCACCCGGGAGGCGTAGAGCTTCGCCTGAGTGATCTCGCGGACCGGATACTCGCCATTGGCGAACCGCCAGGCGGTGGCGTAGACCATCTGCTTGGCCGCCTCGATCTTCACCGACATCTCCGCGAACTTGTGGCGGATCGCCTGGAAGCGGCCGATCGGCCGGCCGAAGGCCTCGCGCTCCTTGGCGTACTCGAGGGTACGATCGAAGACGCGCTCGGCGCCCGAGACGCAGCCGATCGCCGCGGCGAGGCGCTCCCCCTGGAGCTCCCAGGAGATGTGGTAGAAGCCCTTCCCCTCCTGGCCGAGGAGGTTCTCGGCGGGGACGCGAACATCCTGGAAGGAAAGCTCGCCGGTGTCCGAGGCGTGCATTCCCATCTTCTCGAGTTTCCGGGAGACGCTGAACCCCTCGACCTCGTTGCCGTTGGTATCGCGGATGTCGACGATGAAGAGACTGATCCCATCATGGCCGGCATCCGGGTCGGTCTTCGCGACCAGGACGATGTAGTTGGCGCGCAGGCCGTTGGTGATGAAGGTCTTGGAGCCGTTGATCACCCACTCGTCGCTGTCGCGCTTGGCGGTGGTGCGAATGCCGGCGACGTCGGAGCCGGCGCCGGGCTCCGTGATCCCCAGGCAGCTGATCAGCTCGCCCTTGATCGAGGGCACCAGGTAGCGCTGCTTCTGGTCCTCCGTCCCGAGCAGGTGGATCGGCGGTGTCGCCATGTCGGTGTGGACCGCGATCCCCATGTTCAGCCCGCCGCAGCCGGAGTAGCTCATGCAGTCGGCGCGCACCAGCGAGTAGAAATAGTCGCCCCCCTGGCCGCCGTACTCCTCGGGATAGCAGAGGCCGATGAATCCCAGTTCGCCCGCCCGCTGCAGGACGGAGTCGGGCCAGAGCTTCTCCTCCCACTCGAAGCGGTGCGGGGTGAGCTCCTTCAGCACCCAGGCCTTCATCGACTCGCGCAGTTCCTCGTGCTCGTCGGTGAAGATGAAATGCCGGCGCTGGGCGCCGTGGTCGGGCTTGATCACGCTCGAGGTCGCGGTGGCCACGTGGTCAGTCTCCTCGTTATCCGGATGGTGTCGGCTGGGACGGATCACCCCGCCTTGGCAGAGTGAATAGTAGGACTTCCTACTTCCTACTGCAATGCCCGGTTGCCTGGTCCCCGGATAAGTGTTTCCTGATCGCGCCGGAAAATCCGCCCGGCAGGTGGTAGGCAGTAGGACGTAGCACTTCCCATTTAGCCCACGATCCACTACGCTCCGCGGCCGATGGCCGACGAGCTCCTCTATGACGTCAAGGACGGCGTGGCGACGGTCACCCTGAACCGCCCGGACCAGCGAAATGCGCTCAACGGAGAGCTGCTGGCCGCGCTGGTGGAGGCGATGAGGAAGGCCCGCGACGATGACGAGGTGCGTGCCGTGATCCTCACCGGCGCGGGCGACAAGGTCTTTTGCGCGGGCGCCGACCTCGGCGGCTTCGCGGCCGACGCCTCCCTGGTCGACAAGCACTTCGCCTCGGATCTCTTCCTCGAGTTCTTCCGGCTGATGCCGCGGCTCGGCAAGCCGTCGCTCTGCGCCGCAAACGGACACGTGCTCGCCGGCGGGATGGGCCTGGCCCTCTCCTGCGACCTCGTGATCGCCAAGGAGGGGGCGCGATTCGGCACGCCGGAGATCAACGTCGGCGCGTTCCCGTACATGATCATGTCGATCATCTACCGCAACGTCCCGCGGAAGAAGGTCAGCGAGATGCTGCTGCTCGGGGAGCAGATCTCCGCGGAGCAGGCCGTCGAGTACGGGCTGGCGAACAAGGTCGTGCCCGCAGAGAAGTTCCACGAGGCGGTCTGGGACTGGGCCGGCAAGCTCGCCTCGAAGAGCCCGGTGCTGATGCGCCTCGGCCATGACGCGATGTACCGCCAGCAGGACATGGCGCTCGACGACGCGCTCGAGTACTTGCGATCGCAGCTCTCGCTCACCTTCTCCACCGAGGACATCAAGGAGGGCGTCTCCGCCTTCTTCGAGAAGCGCGAGCCCGAATGGAAGGGGCACTGATGGCCGCCACCGACGAGACCAAGCATTCTGGCGAAGCGAAGGAGGCGCCCGAGAAGGTCGAGGGCGGCGAACAGACGGGCATGAAGG
The DNA here is from genome assembly GCA_963801055.1 of uncultured Solirubrobacterales bacterium. GTDB lineage: Bacteria > Actinomycetota > Thermoleophilia > Solirubrobacterales > 70-9 > DASUPK01. Next base: position 14,737 of record CAWDDE010000001.1, read on the forward strand.
GCCTTACGGAGGATCTGCACAAGCGGCGCGATCAGGCGAAGCTCGGCGGCGGCGAGGAGAAGATCGAGCTGCAGCACGAGCGCGGCAAGCTCACAGCGCGCGAGCGGATCGACCTGCTCTGCGATCCAGGCACCTTCGTCGAGCTGGGGATCCACGGCCGCCCGCACTTCTCCCAGCGGAGCATGGAGGGAAAGGAGGCGCCGGCCGATGGCGTGATCACCGGCTGGGGAGACGTGGACGGCCGCCGCTGCTGCATTGCCGCCTACGACTTCACCGTGATGGCGGGCTCGATGGGGGCGACGGGAGAGCTCAAGATGAGCCGCCTGCGCGAGATGGCGCTCAGCAAGCGGATGCCGTTCATCTGGCTGCTCGACTCAGCCGGGGCGCGGATCCAGGAGGCCGCCGGATCGCTGTTTGCCGGTTCCGGCCACCTCTTCCAGGAGGAGGTGGTGATGTCGGGAGTGGTCCCGATGGTCGCTGCGATGCTCGGTCCCTGCGCCGCCGGCACCGCCTACATCCCTGCGCTCTCGGACTTCGTTCCGATGGTCGTCGGCCAGGGCGCGATGGCACTCGCCGGGCCGCACCTGACCAAGGCGGTGACGGGCGAGGACATCTCGATGGAGGACCTGGGCGGCGCGAAGGTCCACTGCCGCAAGTCCGGCGTCGGCGACCTCGAGGTGGGGGACGACCAGGAGTGCATCCAGGTCGTCAAGGACTACCTCTCCTACTTCCCCGCGAACTGCGAGGAGCGCCCGCCGGTGCGCGAGTCGAAGGATCCGGAGGACCGGATGTCCGAGAAGTTGCTCGACATCGTCCCGGAGTCACCGCGTCACCCCTACGACATGTACGACGTGATCCGCGAGATCACAGACGACGGCGAGATCTTCGACATCAAGCCGAAGTTCGCGAAGACGATCATCACCTGCCTGGCCCGCTTCGGGGGTCAGCCGGTGGGCATCGTCGCCAACCAGCCCAAGCAGCTCGGCGGCATCCTCGAGAACGACTCGGCCGACAAGGCGGCCCGCTTCGTCAACCTCTGCGACGCCTTCAACATCCCACTGGTCTTCCTCCAGGACGTGCCCGGCTTCATGGTCGGATCCAAGGTCGAGCACGCGGGGATCATCCGGCACGGGGCGAAGATGCTCTACGCGGTCTCCCGGGCGACCGTGCCCAAGGTCACGGTGGTCGTCCGCAAGGCGTACGGCGCCGGCTACTACGTCATGAACGGCAAGGCGTACGAGCCCGACCTGATCGTCGCCTGGCCGTCTGCCGAGATCTCCGTGATGGGCGCGGAGGGGGCGGTGAACATCATCGGCCGCTCGGCGATCGAGGCCTCCGAGGATCCGGAGGCGACCCGCGAGCAGATGCTCGAGGCCGTCCGCAAGCAGATCGATCCCTACATCGCGGCGGGCAACGCAATGGTCGACGACATCATCGATCCCCGCGAGACGCGGCCGACTGTCATCCGCGGGCTGCGGATGGCTCAGAACAAGCGGGTCGAGCGGCCCTGGAAGAAGCACGGCGTGATGCCGGTGTGAGTCGCTTCGAGGACCCGGTGATCATCAGCTGCTCCATCTCGGGGGCGGTCGCGAACCGCGAGCAGTGCCCGGCGATCCCGTACACGCCGGAGGAGTACGCGGCGGAGGCGCGGCGCATCGTCGACGAGGGCGGCTCGCAGATCCACATCCACGCCCGCACCCCGGATGGCACGCCCTCCTACGAGATCGAGGACTTCCGGGCGATCACCGCGGCGATCCGGGCGGAGGCCGAGGACGTGATCATCAACTACTCGACCGGTGCGATCGGGGTCCCGATCGAGAAGAGGATCGCCTACCTGCGGGAGCTGCGTCCGGACGTCGCGGCCTTGAACATGAGCTCGATGAACTACGCGAAGTACTCGCGGCGGCGCAAGGACTTCGTCTTCAAGGCGGTCTTCGAAAACAGCTTCGACACGATCATCGAGTTCCTGACGGCGATGCGGGAGCTCGGCATCAAGCCTGAGCACGAGTGCTTCGACGCCGGCCACGTCGCCAACCTCGATCCGCTACTCGACATGGGGCTGTTGGAGGAGCCGTTGCAGATCTCGCTCGTGATGGGGGTCAACGGCGGCATCCGGCCGAACGCCCGCAACGTCGCCCTGATGTCCGAGCAGATCCCGGGCGGCCCCGAGGGCCCCAACCAGTGGCAGGTGATTGGCATCTCACGCGACCAGTGGAAGCTGCTCGGTGCGTCTCTGGTCATGGGCGGGAACGTCCGGGCCGGGCTGGAGGACAACTTCTACCTGCCGAGCGGCGAGATGGCGACCTCGAACGGCGAGCTGATCGCAAAGGCGCGGCAGATGGCCGAGGACGTCGGGAGGCGGGCCGCGACCGTCGCAGAGGCCCGCGAGCTGCTCGGCGTGCCGAGGCGAGAGGAGGCGCCGGCGTGAGCGACCGGCCGCTCTCCGACGTCAAGATCCTCGACCTCACCCGCCTTTTGCCCGGAGGCTTCTGCACCCTGCTGCTCGCCGATCTCGGCGCCGACGTGATCAAGGTCGAGGACACCGGCCAGGGCGACTACGTGCGCTGGGCGCCGCCGTACTACGGGTCCGAGGAGCAGACCCCGCTGGGAACCCGATCCGCGATCTACCTGGCGCTGAACCGCAACAAGCGCTCGGTCCGCCTGGATCTGAAGCAGGAAGCAGGGAGGCAGGCGCTGCTCAAGCTGGCGGATTCCGCCGACGTCCTGGTCGAAAGCTTCCGCCCCGGGGTTCTCGACAAGCTCGGCGTCGGCTACGAGGTCTTGCGGCAGGCCAACCCAGCGCTCGTCTACTGCCCGATCACTGGCTACGGCCAGAGCGGGCCAGCCCGCGACCGCGCCGGGCACGACATGAACTACCTCGGGCTCAACGGCATTCTCGGGTTGACCGGGGAGGCCGGCGGCCCCCCGGTCCAGTCGGCGGCGCAGATCGCGGACCTGGGCGGAGGCGCGCTGATGGCGGCCGTCGGCATCCTCGCCGCGCTGCACGAGGCGCGCCGAAGCGGCGAAGGCCAGATCGTCGACATCTCGATGACCGACGGATCGCTCGCCTGGCTGGCGATGGAGGCGGGGCGCTACTTCGGCTCCGGCGAGGTGCCGAAGCGCGGCGCGGTCGTGCTCTCCGGCGGGATCATCTGTTACCGGCCCTATGAGGCCTCGGACGGGTGGGTGACCTGCGGGGCGCTCGAGCCGAAGTTCTGGGCGGCCTTCTGCCGCGGAGTCGGGCGCGAGGACCTGATCGAGCACCAGTTCGCCAAGCCCGGGTCCGAAGCCCACCGCGCGGTCGAGGAGATCTTCAAGACCAAGACCCGCGACGAGTGGCGCGCGTTCAACGACCAGCACGACGCGATGATCGAGCCGGTCCTCGACCTCGATGAGGCCCTCGAATCGAAGCTGGTCAGAGAGCGGGAGATGACCGTCACCTACGAGCAGCCCGAATTCGGTGAGATCAGGCAGCTCGGTTTCCCGATCAAGTTCTCGCGGACCCCGGCGGGCATCGACCGGCCCGCGCCCGCGCTGGGCGAGCACACGATGGAGGTGCTGACGGAGGCCGGCTACTCGAAGCAGGACGTCCGCGACCTGGAGGAGTCCGGGGCGGCCAAGGGCCGCGCCGCCGCTTCGCGGCAGGAGCAGTTCCTGGCATGAGCGCGGCGAAGGCGAAGCAGGCAAGCGCAAGCGACGAAATGCTCCGCATGGGCGAGCTGGCGCGCGCGTCTGGCGTCTCCGCGGCGACGATCAAGCACTACCTGCGCGAGGGACTCCTGCCGGAGCCGGTCAAGACCTCGCGCAACATGGCCTACTACCCGGCCGACTTCATCGAGCGGATCCGGATGATCAAGCAGCTCCAGGAGGAGCGCTATATGCCGCTGCGCGTGATCAAGGACCTGCTCGACGAGGATCCGGACCGTGCAAGGGCCCTGATCGAGCTCGGCGACAGGCTGCTCGAGCACGCGCTGGCCGGCGAGAGCGCACGGGTCAGCGCGGCCGAGGTCCGCAACCGCTACGACGTCCCCCAGGACGTGCTCGACAGGCTCGCCGAACTCGAGGTGCTGACGCCCGACGACGACGGCTACTCGCCGAGCGACGTCCGGATCGTCGAGGCGATCAGTCGCTTCCGTGCCGGCGGCTACGAGGAGCGGATCGGTTTCACGGTCTACGACACCCTGCGCTACAAGCAGTCGATGGCTGACCTCGTCAGGCAGGAAGTCGACGTGCTAATGGAGCGACTCGCAGGCGAGATGGACCCCGACGAGGCGATGGCCCTGATCGAAGCGGGGACACAGCCACTCAACGACCTGATCGCGGCGATGCACACCAAGGCCCTGGTGGGCGAGCTGGAGCGTCGTCGCGCCCCCGGCCAGGACGGCGGCGGGAGCGGCCGCGACTAGCTCGCGGTGGCGCAGCTCGCGATCTGGCTGCTGATCGGGTTCGGTGTGCTCGCCTTCGGCGTGCGGGTTGCGATCCAGTTGGGTCGCACCGGGAAGACTGGGCTGATCGGCTTCCGCGAGGGCGCGGGTCCTGTGGACTGGCTCAGCGGGATCTTCTTCGTCGGCGGGATGGCCATGGGGGTCGCCTCGCCGATCCTTGTTCTGAGCGACGTCCTTGATCCGATCTCGGGGCTCGACGTCGACGGCCTGCACGCGATCGGCATCGTCCTCGCGGCCGCGGGCGGCCTCGCCGTCTTCGCTGCCCAGCTCGGCATGGGGGAGTCCTGGCGGATCGGCGTGAGCGAGGAGGAGAGAACCGACCTGATCACCGGCGGCTGGTTCTCACTATGCCGCAACCCGATCTACACCTGGATGATCGTCGGCTGGTCGGGAATCGCGCTGATGGTGCCGACCTGGCTAGCGATCGCCGCCGTCGCGACCATCGCCGTCGGTCTCGAGTTCCAGGTGCGCTTCGTCGAGGAGCCCTACCTGCAGCGGGCGCACGGCGAGGCCTACCGCGCCTACGCCGCGCGCGTCGGCCGCTTCCTGCCGCGCATCGGGCGACTCAGTTAGCCGGCTTCGAGCAGGCCCATTGCGTCGAGCGTCTTGCGGACGCCGTCGGGGAGCGGGGTGGTCTGCCAGCCGAGCTCGCTCTGCGCCTTGGAGGAATCGGGGTGGCCCTGCCAGAGGAAGTAGCTGAGCTGTCCGCGGGGGAGCAGCGGCGGGCGCCGGATGACGCGCGAGACCGCCTCCCCGACTGCGGCCGCCGCACGCGCCACCGGAACCGGCATCACCGGCGGGACGCGCCCCCGGCCGGCAACGTCGCGCACCGTCTCGGCGATCTCGCGGAAGCTGGCGTAGCCGTCGGCCAGGATGTAGCGCTCGCCATCGCGGCCGTGATCGGCGGCGAGCAGGTGACCCGCGGCGACACCTTCGGCGAAGGCGTAGCCGGTGCCGCCGGGTGGCACCGCGGGCAGTCGCTTGCGTACAACCGGCTCGAAGAGGCCGTTCTCGAACGACGGTGTGGGTGAGGGGGTCGGGCCGTAGACGCCGGAGGGATTGAGGATCACCACCTCCATCGCGTCTCTCTCCGCCAGGACCAGCTCCTCTGCGCGCTGCTTGGAGCGCTCATAAGCCGTGCCCTTCGGATAACCCGCCAGCGTCGTCTCGTCGAAGCGCTCGCCTTTGTCCGCGTGGAAGACATCGTGCGTCGAGGTGTGGATGAAGCGCCGCACGCCCGCCCGCTTGGCGGCTTTCGCCAGCTCCCGGCTCCCGATCGCGTTCACTCGCTCGAAGATCGCCTCGTCGCGGACCCATTGCTCGGGCATCCCCATCGAGTTGAAGACCACCTCGCAGCCCTCCACGGCGGCGGCCAGGCTGCGGGGGTCGGTGGCGTCGCCGCGAAGCGGCTCGATGCTGGCGGGGAGGATGCTCGCGGCCTGGTTCGGGTCCCTGACGAGGGCGCGCACCTGGTCGCCCCGGTCGAGCAGGGCAGACGCGATCGCGTAGCCGACCTTGCCAGTGGCCCCCGTTACCAGGACCCGCATCGGCGCATCCTATGCGGGCCTCTGAGGCCCCGATCCTCCGTGCGAGACTCGAACGCGGATCGCGTGCGTGGCAGCAGCCTTCTGAGCATCTCCGGTCCGCTTACCCGCTAGATTGACTGGTCAGTCAGCCGAACTCGGATGCTCGAGCAAGACCGGGCCGCGCCCCGGGAAAGATGCGCGCCGCCGCCGTACAACTCAACTCCACGGACGAGTATGACCGCAACCTGGAGGCTGCCGGGAGACTCGTGCGCGACGCCGCGGCCGACGGCGCCGAGCTCGTCGTCCTCCCCGAGAAGTGGACGGTACTTGGCTCGCCCGATGCACTTCGTTCCTCCGCCGAGCCACTCGACGGCCCCGCGCTCACGGCCGCGTCCGAGTGGGCGCGAGAACTCGGGATCTTCCTGGTCGCCGGCAGCGTGCCCGAGGTCGTCCGTGGCCAGGACAAGCTCGCGAACACCTCGGTCATGTTCGGCCCGGGCGGCGAGCGGCGCGCCGTCTACCGCAAGATCCACTTGTTCGACGTCGACGTCGGCGACGTGGCCTACCGCGAGTCGGCCATCGAGCAGGCCGGTGGCGAGATCGCGCTCGGCGACGCCGACGGGGTGCAGGTCGGGCTGACCATCTGTTACGACCTCCGCTTCCCCGAGCTCTACCGGATCCTCGCACTGCGCGGCGCTCGGGTGATCACAGTCCCCTCCGCCTTTACTGAGCGCACCGGGCGAGACCACTGGGAGGTGCTGATCCGCGCGAGAGCTATCGAGGACCAGGTCTTCATCGTCGCGGCGGGCCAGATTGGATCTGCGCCGCCGCACTACCGGAGCTACGGGCGATCGATGATCGTCGACCCCTGGGGCGTGGTCCTGGCTCAGGCCGCCGACAGGGAGGGCTTCGTCGCCGCCGACCTCGACTTCACCATCCAGGACGACGTGCGGAGCAGCCTGCCCTCGCTGCGCCACCGCCGCCCAGAGACATACCGCTGGCCCGAGGATGACCGCGGAGATGCGGTCCGGGCAACCATCGCCGAGCCCGCCACGGCGGAAGGACCGCCCTGATGGCCCAAGCCCCCGCCCCCGACAAGCGCCGTGCGATCCTCGACGCGGCGATCACGGTCTTCGCACGCCAGGGCTTCCACAGCGCTCGCGTTTCCGATGTGGCGGCCGAGGCGGGCGTCGCCTACGGGCTCGTCTACCACTACTTCAACTCGAAGGACCAGATGCTCAACGAGCTCTTCTCGGAGCGCTGGGCGCTTCTGGTCGAGGCGAGCAAGGAGATCCGGCGCGGCGACGCCTCGCCGCGGGACAAGCTGGCCGGCGTCGCCAATTTCATCATCGAGTCCTACCGCCACGAACCCGAGTTGATGAAGGTGATCATCGTCGAGGTCACGCGGGCGGCCAATTCCTTCGGCCGAACCCACCTGCCCGAAATCCGACAGGCCTACGACCTGGTCGCGGAGATCGTCTCGGACGCCCAGCAGACGGGTGAGTTCCGGGACGGTGTCGACCCCAACTTCGCGGCCATGGTCTTCTACGGCGCGATCGAGCAGCTTCTCACCGGCTGGATCTTCGGCTCTATCCCCGGGACCGACGCGGACTTCCAGCGCGCCAAGCAGCTGGTGATCGAGACCATCTGCGACGGCCTCGAGCCGCGGCCGGTCAGCGACGCGGTGGCCGGCTAGCGCGCACCGTATGTGGGAAGGGCTCGCCAGGACGGAGCGACAGGACCGGGTCCTGCACGGCGCCGCCAAGCTCGCCAACCTGCTCCTCGGCATCATCCTGCTGCCGCTCTGGCTGTTCGGCCAGCTGATCGGCGGCCGCGTGCGGGACTTCCTCAGGGGTCTGGAGCGCCGCGGCAGGAGGCCGCTGCCCGTCCCGCCCGTGCGCGAGCGCACCATGGATGCCCTAATGGTCGATCTCCACGCGATTCCCCAACAGCTGCGCCACTCCAACTTCGCCGAGCTTCGTCGCGGCTTCGCCGACATCTCCAATTTCGTTGTGGCCCAGCATCGCGAGGGCGCGGTGATCGGCTACCGCTACCCGGGGCAGTTCACGGACCACATCGTCGAGGGGGCGGATGGAGAGCGGATCGCCGCCTCGATCGCCCTGCAGGAAGCCGCCCGACCGGCCCTGATCGTGGTCCACGGGCTGTTCACGTCGAGCCGCTTCGACTACGTCCGGCAGATCGGGGTGCGCGCCTTCTACGAATGGGGGTTCAACGTCGCGGCCCTCGACCTGCGCAGCTTCGGCATGACCGAGCTGACGAGCCCGGCGCCCTCGACGGCGGGCTGGAAGGAGGGTCTGGACATCCTCTCCCTGGCCGCCTACATGAAGGAGCTGGGCTCGACCAGCGTTGGCGCGCTCGGCATCTCGCTCGGCGGCAGCTCTGTGCTGAACGCCTGCGACCAGGAGGCCACTACGACCGACCTCGACGGCGGGATCCTCGCAGTCTCGCCGCCGGCGGTGCCCAAGGACGCCTGGGCGCGCCTCTCCGAGGACGTCCCGCGGGACCACCCCCGCTACCTGCTCCATCGCGCGTTCGAGGCGGCGCTGATTTCAAGGGTGCGCTCGGGTCGCTGGCCGCCGGAGGCCGAGAACATGGATCGAGTGATGGAGTACGTCTCGGCGCCCTTCTACGGCGTCAGCGCCGAGGAGATCTGGACCCACGCTCGCGGTATCGACCGCGTCCCGAACGCGAGGGTTCCGCTGCTCATCCTGCACCCCGAGGACGACTACATCGTCAAGGTGGGGCAGGGACAGATGCTGGCCCAGGCGGCGGAGGGCAACGACCTGGTCCGAGTTTGGGTCCTGCCCGCCGGATCGCACGGGCTGCTCGAGGCCGCTGATCCGCGCTGGACCCATGCCGTCTACCGGACCTTCTTCGAGCGGTGGGCCATCTATGCCGAGCGCACCGTCGGGCAACCAACCCGCCGAGGCCCCGAGTTGGTTTACTCCACGCAAGAGCCCGGGTAGCGCGAGACCGTCGGGCTAGGAGGGCAAGCATGCAGAGCGAAATCGTGAGGCGACTTGTCTGGGCCGGGCTCCTGGCGGGCACGGGTGCGCTCGCCACCGTCGCCGCACACCGGCTCTCCGAAGCGATCTGGCGGCGAGTGTTCAACGAGGATCCGCCCGAGTGACGGACGGCGAGCGCACACCAGCTTCCGCGCCAGGCGAGCCCGTGGAGCCGAAGCCGCAACACGCCGAAGCGGCTGGGGACGGCGCCAAGGCACCTGAGGAGATGAGCGTCGGGGAGCTCGTCTTCGAGGTCTCCGACCGCGCCTCGGTCCTGATTCGCGAGGAGGTCGAGCTCGCCAAGACGGAGGTCACCGAGAAGTTCAACAGCCTGCTGCGGGGCTCGGTTGCCGGTCTCGCGGCGGGGGTCTTCGTCCTCCTCGCCCTGATCCTCCTCATGCACGGCGTCGCCTGGCTGCTCAACGACCTCGTCTTCAACGACTTCTGGGCCGGTTTCTTCGTTGAGGCCGGGCTCTTCCTGCTGATCGGGGCCGCCGCCGGCCTGTTCGCCTGGCGGTCGTTCAAGCGGGGAGCGCCGCCGACCCCGGATATGGCGATGGAGGAAGCCAAGGAGATCAGGGCAGCCTTCGACGGAGGAAACGAACAGGAGGAGGACCATGATTAATCGGGTTGCGCTGTCGCGCACCCTCGCCACGACCGCGGGCCGGACGGTTTCCACCCGAGGCGACGGGCGCTGGACCCCGCCGCCGCCGGGGAGCCGCTCAGCCGAGCAGATCCGGCAGGACATCGTCCAGCAGCGCCAGGAGCTCTCTCGCTCGGTAGACGCGCTGCGGAGCCGCTGGCTACAGGTGACCGACGTCAAGCGTCAGATCAGCGAGCACCGCACCGAGCTCGCAGTCGGGGCGGCGGTCGTCGGCTTCCTCGTCGGCGGCGTGATCGCGCTCAGGAGACGGCGCTGAGCTCGGATATCAGCGCGTCGATCCGCGCCGAGATCTCGTCGCGGATCCGCCTGACCGTCTCCAGGTCCTTTCCGGAGGGATCCTCCAGGTCCCAGTCCTCGTAGCGCTTGCCCGGGTAGATCGGGCAGGCATCGCCGCAGCCCATCGTGATCACAACGTCCGACTCGCGGACCATGCCGTCCTCGAGTTTCTTCGGTCGCTCCGCGGAGATGTCGATCCCGATCTCGTCCATTGCCTCGACGACCGCGGGGTTGAGTTGATCGGCGGGCTCGCTGCCGGCCGAGATGACCCGCACCCGTCCGGCTGCCTTGCGCTCGAGCAGACCGGCAGCCATTTGGCTGCGCCCGGCGTTGTGGACGCAGACAAAGAGGACCTCGGGCACCTCGTCGGCCACGAGGGTCAGCCTGACAGAGACTTGATGGGGACCCCGCCGACGCCGAGCAGGCCGGGCCCGACGTGTGCGCCGATCACGGGACCGACCTCCGAGGTGAAGACCGGGTCGTTGCCGAAGATCGGTCTGCAGGCCTCGACCAGGCGCGCGGCGTTCTCGGGGTCCTGAACGTGCTGGACGACCCAGGCATCGGCGCCGTCTTCGTGGCGCTGGCGGGCGTAGTCGACCATCCGCTCGAAGGCCCGGCTTCGCGTCCGGACCCGCTCGATGGGGGTGATCTCCTCCTCGAGGGTGAGGATCGGCTTGATCTTCAGCGTGGTGCCGATCCAGGCGCGTGCGGTGCCGATTCGACCGCCGCGCCGCAGATAGTCGAGCGTGTCGACGGCGAACCAGATCTTGAGCTCCTCGCGGAGCGCCCGGGCGCGTTCGTTCGCCCCGGACGCGTTCGCGCCACGCTCGGCGGCGTTGGCGGCGGCGAGGATCATCAGCCCCATCCCGCCGCAGCCCGTCCGCGAGTCGCAGACCACGATCCGCTCCCCGCCCCTGCCCTCCGCCGTGAGCCTCTCGCGCGCCTGCATCGCCGACTCGTAGGTCCCGGAGATCACGGATGAAAGGTGGATCGAGACGATCTCGTGGCCCTCGGCAAGCAATGGCTCATAGACCGCGATGAAGTCGCCTACCGAGGGCTGCGAGGTCGTCACCGTCTGGTCCGACGCTCGGAGTCGCTCATAGAAGTCGTGCAGGTCGCCGATGTCGGACTCACGGTCCTGATCCCCCTCGATGCCGACGTAGAGGCTGACGAGGTGGATGTTGTGCTCCTCGATCAGCTCGAGCGGCAGGTATGAGGTCGTGTCGGCGACGACCGCGGTCGAGGGCATTCCGGCGTTCTACCATGCCCGCTCAATGGCGAAGACGCTCGTCACGGGTGGGACGGGCTTTGTCGGTCTCCACGTCGTCAGGGAGCTCGCTAGCCGGGGCGACGAGCTGCGTCTGCTCGTCCGCGAGGGGAGCAACACCGAGCCGCTGGGGGGCATCGAGTGGGAGCGTGCCGTTGGCGACGTGACTGACAGGGATTCCGTGAGCAAGGCGATGAAGGGGGTGGAGCGCGTCTTCCACGTCGCCGGCACGACCTCGATGCGCACGCGGGCGCGGGACCGGGTCTACGAGATCAACGTGCTGGGCACGAAGAACGTGATGGAGGAGGCGTTGAGCGCCGGCGTCGTGCGCGTGGTGCTCACCTCGAGCTCGAGCGCGGTCGGCGCCGCCGAACCGGGCGGGACGATCGACGAGGATCAGCCCTTCACGGTCGGCCGCCTCGGCGTCGCGTACATCAACTCCAAGCACGAGGCGGAGGTCGTGTCGATGCGCGCCGCCGCCAAGGGGCTGCGGGTGGTGATCGTCAATCCCTCGTTCGTCCTCGGCCCCGACGATCCGAATCCCAGCGGCACCTCGAACGCGCTGGTCCGGCGTCTGCTCCTACGCCGGATTCCGGGTTACCTCGACGGGGCGATCAACATCGTCGACGTGCGGGACGTCGCCAAGGGGCACGCGCTCGCCGACGAACGCGGTGAGCACGGCGAGCGGTACCTGCTCACCGGACGCAACTTCACCCAGCAACGGCTCTTCGCCGACCTGAGCCGGATCGCGAATGTGCCGCCGCCGCCGCTGCGCATGCGAAGGCGTGCCGTGCTGGCTGGGGTTGAGGCGATGGAGCTCGTCGGCCTGCGCCTTCCTACCTCGGCGGACGAGGTCCGGTCCGGCACCCAGTGGTTCACCTACCGCAACGACAAGGCGCGCGAGGTGCTCGGCTGGGAGCCCCGCCCGCACGAGGAGACCCTCGAGGACACCGTGCGCTGGCAGCTCGAGGAGCTCGGCAGGCGTGCCGAGGGGCACCAGCTCACCGATATCGCCCTGCGCACCGCGGGCACGGCCCTTCGCGTGCTTCCCTTCGGCTGATGAGAGAGGCTCGCCGAGTCCTCTACCGCTGCGGGACACCGACCAACTTCCTCTGCCCCTGCGGCGCCGTCGCGCGGCGGCTCAACAAGCTGGGCCTCGACTACAGGACGGAGCGCGTCGCCCGCCGGCGCTCGGGCCGCCCCGAGATCGTCGAGCTCACGCAGCTGCCCTACGTGCCTGTGCTCGTCGACGGCGACGAGGTGGTCAACGACTCCCGCCGCATCCTCCAGTACCTAGATTGGGCGTACGCAGGCGAGGGGTCGAAGGGCGCATCGGCGACCACTACAATGAGTGCCGATGAGTGAGACGCCTCAGCCGATATCGCTGACCGACAAGGCGGCGATCAAAATCAAGGAGCTGCTCTCAGACCAGGAGAACGGCTCCGAGCAGGCGCTTCGCGTCGCGGTTCGCGGCGGCGGTTGCTCGGGCTTCCAGTACGCGCTCGCCTTCGACGCTCCCAAGGAGGACGACCACCGCTTCGAGAACCAGGGCGTGGCGGTAGTCGTCGACAAGAACAGCATGCAGTTCGTCTTCGGCTCCGAGGTCGACTGGGTCGACGGGCTCCAGGGCGCCGGCTTCTCGGTCAACAACCCGAACGTCGTTGCAGCCTGCGGCTGCGGCTCCAGCTTCCAGGTCCGCGAGGACACGGCCGAGCAGGCCGCCACCGTCTAGGCGAGACCTCTCTAGCGCTCGATCTGGATCGGCGGGCTCTGCTGCGGGTTATCCGCCTGGGGCTCCTGCTCGGCGGACGGTGCCGGGCGCTCGGGCTGCTCGACGCCGAGCACGCCGGCCAGCTCACCGGACTCGTCCATCTCCTCGACGATGTCGGCACCGCCGATCAGCTCACTGTTGACGTAGAGCTGGGGGAAGGTCTGCCAGTCGGAGATCTCGGCGGTCACCTCGCGCAGCGGCTGTAGCGCCGGCAGCACGTCGAGCGCTGCGTACTCGACGCCGTAGGCCTCGAGCACGTTCACGACCCGCATCGAGAAGCCGCACTGCGGCGCTTCCGGTGTGCCCTTCATGAAGAGCAGGATGCGGTTGTCCCGGATCAGCTCCTCGACCCTGTCCTTGAGGGTGGGTTCAGTCATCCCCGACCACGATACAGACCCGCTGCCGCGGCTTTGCTGAGCCGCTACTTCGGCACCGAGGTCTTGACGGAGAGAGCGTGAATCGAGCCGTCGTCGAAGCGGGTCTGAACGGCCTTCTTAACCAGCTTGTGCTGCTCGATCCGAGAGAGACCCTCGAACTGAGTGGCGGTGACGGTGGCGCGCAGGTGGTCCTGCGTTCCGGTCTCGTCGACGACCTCGACCTGGGCCCCCGGCAGCGAGGCCTCGATCATCAGCCGCACCTCGTCGAGGGAGATCGCCATCGGCTCGAAATGCTACGAGCCCGCGAGCTCGGCCGGGGCGGAGGTAAGATCGATCAGGCGCCGGGGCCCGGGGCAGGAATCCGGCGCTTAGTCATGAGCAGACATAGGGGAGAGTCCCTCCCCGCCGATGAGAGAGAGGAATCTCGGTTGAAGGCATGGACGGCCACGGCACTGAGCGAGCTCACCTCGGCCGAGCGGCAGGTCGCGGATCTGCTGCCGATCGAGGCCGATCCCACCGAAGCCCTAGAGGTGCTCGACGAGGTGCCCTACTGGTTCCACACGTTTGCGCTCAATCGGGCGGAGGGAATCTACGCGCCGGGATATGCGCGGGACCATCGGTACCGGATCCCGGCAATCCCGGAGAGCTTCGACGGTCTCGCCGTACTTGACATCGGCAGCTTCGACGGGTTCTACGCATTCCTCGCCGAGGCCCGGGGGGCAGAGCACGTGGTCGCCATCGACAACGAGCAGTACATCCAGTGGGTCCGGGCGCGCTGGGGGGTCGAGCTCGAGGGAGGCGAGGGCTTCCGGGCGATCCACGCCCTACTCGGCTCGACGGTCGAGTACCAGAAGCTCGACGCGCTGGAGCTCGACCGACTCGACGAGCGCTTCGACTTCATCTTCTGCTGTGGGATTCTGCACCGGGTAGAGGCGCCCGCCCGACTGCTGCGGCTCCTCAGCCGCCGTCTCGCGGAGGGCGGTCGGGTGCTGATCGAGACGCACGGCGTCTTCGCGGATCCGAGCGATGGCCACCCCGTGCACCGCTACGCACCCGGGGAGGTCTACCCCCAGGACGACTACGTCTATTGGGGGTTCACCGCCGGCGGGATCGAGATACTCGGTCGCGAGAGCGGGTTCCGGCAATTCGAGCTCGTCGACGCACCGGTGATCGATGGCCACCCGCGGATCATCGGCTGGCTGCGGCGCTGAGCGCCTGCTCGCTTGCTTCACAGGATCGTTACTCACGGTTTGCAGGGATTTCACATCCCTGGGCGCCGGCCAGCGTCATCCTGACGATGACCGTGGCAGGCGACCTCATCGCCCACCGGCTGGGAAGGGCCTACGGGCCCGACAACTCGGAGACGGCGCTTCGCCGCTCACTCTCCGGACCGCTCGATGGGCTTGAGACCGACGTCTGCCTGACCGCGGATGGCGAGCTCGTTCTGCTGCACGACCCCCTGCTCTCGCTGGGGACGACCCTCTCCGGCTGGGCGCACGAGCGCACGCTCGACGAGCTGCTCGACGGGAGCCTCCTCGGCGCATACGGCGAGCCTGCAGGTGAGCCGCCGCTCACCCTGGAGCGGCTCCTGGACGCCGCGCCCCTCGATCTGATCGTTCAGGTCGAGGTGAAGACCCAGTCGAACCCCGAGCTCGCCCGCCGCACCGCAGCAGCGATCTGCGAACGGTGCGCCCGCTCCCCCGAGCGCGAGCGCCTCGAGGTGATCAGCTTTCACACCGATGCCTGCGAGGTCGCCGCGGCTGCCGGCTTTCGCACCCGGCTGGTGATCTGGGCCGACTACGCGCCCGAGATGCTGGCCGGTTGGGCGCTCCGGCACGGCGTCAGCGGCGTCAAGGTCGAGCACTTCCTGCTCTCGGACGAGCTCGTCGGCCTGCTGCGGGCGGCGGGGATCACCGTGAGCACCGGAACGGTGAACGATGTCGAGCTGCTTGAGGAGGTCCTGCATGCGCAGCCCAGGTGCATCACGACGGACAGGCCGCACGAGCTGCGCCAGGAGGCGAGCGCTCGCGGTCTGCTGCCGGTGAGCTACGAGCTCCCGGCCGCGGCTTGATACGAGGGTGCTCCGGGGCGTCAGCCGAGGAGCAAGCCGCTATCTGAGGGCGGTCTTGGCCTTCGAGGCCTCGACCAGCCCGTCCACGCGGCAGAACTTGACGCGCGGCCGGCCGTGCGGCTTACCGGCCTCGACCTCGGCTGCGTCGATCGCCTGCCAGCCCTCGAACGTGACGTGGTCGGGCTTGCGCTCCCCGAGCAGGGTCTCGATCGCGCCGCGGTCGCCGGCGAGCTCCGGCTCAGGGACCTTCCCCGCGTTGAGGTCGGCGAACAGGTTGTCGACGGTCTCCTGGGCGTCCTTCTTGTTCGTGCCGATCACGCCGGAGGGGCCGCGCTTGATCCAGCCGACCGAGTAGAGGCCGAGTATCTCGTTTCCATCCTCGTGGACCCGCCCCGCGTCGTTGGAGATCGTCCCGGCCCGCTCGTCGAATGGCACGCCGTCGATCGGGATTCCCTTGTAACCGATCGAGCGCAGCACCAGGCCGCATTCGATCGTCTCGCGCTCGCCGGTGTCAACCGCGCGAAGTCGCCCCGAGCCGTCGCGCTGCAGCTCGTTGCGGCCGACCACGATCCGCCCAACCCTGCCTTCTCCCTGGATCTCGACCGGAGAGCGGAGGAAGCGCATCACGATCCTCTTGTTCTTCCCCTCCGGCTCGCGCTGGGAGAACTCGGTGAAGATCTCGACGTTGCGGCGGTTGGTCGGATTGGCGTCGTCCGACTCGAGCCACTCGCGGCTGAGCTCGTCGAGCTCCATCTCCTCGGGGTCGACGTCGATGTCCGCGTCGACCATCTCGCCCAGCTCGCGCACCTCGGGATTCGTGAAAGCAGCCTGGGCGGGGCCGCGGCGGCCGAGGACGAGGATCTCCTTGACGCCTGCGCCGTTGAACGCCTCGATCGCGTGGTCGGCGGTGTCCGTTTCCGTCAGCTCCTCAGGCGTCAGGGCGAGCATCCGGGCGACGTCGGCGGCGACGTTGCCGTTGCCGATCACCACGACGCGCTCGCAGGAGAGGTCGAACTCGCGGTCGGCAAAGTCGGGGTGGGCGTTGTACCAGTTGACGAACTCGGTGGCCGGATGGCTCCCGGGCAGGTCCTCGCCGGGGATCCCGAGATGGCGATCGGTCGCCGTGCCGTAGGCGAAGACGACCGCGTGGTAGCGCTCCTGGAGCTCCTGCACCGAGACGTCGGTGCCGACCTCGACATTGCCGAAGAAGCGAAACTCGGGGCGTGCCGCCGTCTTCTCGTAGACGCGGATCACCGACTTGATCTTCGGATGGTCCGGCGCGACGCCGAATCGCACCAGCCCGTAAGGCGTCGGAAGGCGGTCGAACATGTCGACCTCGGCGTGCGTTCCCTCGTGTTTGAGGACGTGCTCAGCCGTGTAGAACCCGGCTGGACCCGAGCCGACGATCGCGACGCGCAGGGGATTTTCCTCAGTGCCGATCACGGCGAGCGGGAAAGGGTAGTCGGTGGCCTTTGCCTGGGCGCTATTCGAGCACGCCCGCCGGCGGGGCAACGGCCGTGGTTGCGGTGCCGTCGAGCGCGTCCAGGGCGCGGCCGAGCGACATCGCCACACAGGTGAAGATCGGCGTGTCGCGCAGCGTGTAGGAGCTCGACTCGGTCCCCCGAAGCTCCTGGACGAGGTCGAGGAACTCGCCCGGATCGTCGCCCTCGAAGGAGACGACGAACTCCTGATCGTCGAGACCGAAGGAGTACGCGGTGTTGATCGAGATCTCGGGGTAGCGGCGGCCCACCTCGATGTGGTTGGCCATGATCCGCTGCCGCTCCTCGATCGGCAGCCCGTACCACTCGCGCTTCTTCTCGAATGGGTAGACGAACAGGTACTTCCGGTCCGAGGTGCAGATCTCCGGCCGGGACTCCGACTCCGAGTAGGGCGAGGGCTTCGTCATCGCCAGGTACGAGTACGGCGTCGAGGCCCAGCGGGCGAGGCCGCTCTGGCCGAGCACGACGTGGAAGGTGTGGATGTCCTCGAGGATCGGGCTCTGGCTGAGCAGCATCAGATCCGTGTCGCCGCGCGTCCCGACCGTCGAATACGCTCGCAGCGAGCGGTCCTCCGCGAAGTCCTCGCAGGCGGCCTGGAACTCGGCCTTGTCGCGCGCCCGCTCCTCGGCGCTGCGCCTCCGCCAGGCGGGGTCGAGCGCAAAGAACGTGAACTTGACGAACGCGCGGCCGGCCACGAGACGAAGGTTAGAGTCTGTCCGGTCACCCACGTGGGCGGCTTCCGGTACGTCCAGACGTGCGCGAGGGTGGCCGGGCAGGCTCTTGGTGGCCTCCGTCGCGGTCGCCGTCGGCGTCCTCGTCAACGACTCTGGTGCAACCTTCCTGGCGCTCGGCGCCCTCGCTCTGGGGGCGTTCCTGGCCTTCTCCTGGGCACAGCGGCCAGGGGCAGCAGGCACGGAACAGGTTGAGGCAACCAGGATTTGCCGATCGGGAAAGTGAAGATGGTGTGACACACAGCACGCAAGCTCGGCAGGCCTTCCCGGTACCCTGGTCAGATGCGCATAGCGCTTGTTTCGCCCTATTCCTGGAACTACCAGGGAGGCGTGAACAGGCACGTCGAGGCGCTCGCGGAGCAGTTCATACCTCGGGGAGGCCACGTTCGGGTGCTCGCCCCGTGGGATCCGCCGGACCTCGTCAGCCGTCGCCTTCACCGCTCCCAACCCGAGCTGCGGGAGGCTCCGGACTACCTCGTGCCTCTCGGGCGCACGCTGGGCGTCGGCGCCAACGGCGCGGTCTCAAACGTCTCGGTCTTTCCGGAGGGACCTGTCGCCCTCCGCCGCGAGCTGCGCGCCGGCAATTACGACGTGATCCACGTCCACGAGCCGCTGGCACCGCTCGTCGGCTGGGATGCCACGACCTTCCGCGGCGCCCCCGTGGTCGGGACCTTCCACGCCTACTCGACCAAGGCCTTCCCGAATCGTGTCGCGACCCTGCTCGGGGCCCGACGGCGCTTCAACCAGCTATCGGCGCGGATCGCCGTCTCCGAGGCGGCCGCCTGGACGGGGCGCCGCTGGTTCGGCGGCGAGTATGAGATCGTGCCCAACGGCGTCGACCTCGAGGCGGCGCCGCAGGGACCGAAGCCGGCGAGTGACGAGCTTCGCCTCCTGTTCGTGGGCCGCGCCGAGGAGCGCAAGGGGCTTCCGGTTCTCCTCGCTGCCTTCGAGGCACTGGTGGAGCATGTCCCATCGCGCCTCACCGTGGTCGGCGCGGATCCGGCCGAAATCTCGCGGCGCGTCGCCGATCCGGAGCTCATGTCCCACATCGACGTGCTCGGCAAGGTGTCCGACTCCGTGCTCTGGCGCCAGCTCGGTGAGGCCGACATCCTCTGCGCGCCCTCGCTCGCCGGTGAGAGCTTCGGCATGGTGCTGATCGAGGCGATGGCGGCCGGGACGCCAGTGATCGCCTCGAAGATCGCCGGCTACAGCGACGTCGTCACCAATGGAGTCGACGGGATCCTCGTGCCGCCCGCCGACCCGCAGGCGCTCGGCGAGGAGCTTCAGCTGCTCGCCCACGAGCCGAAGCGGCTGGTGGCGATGGGCAGGGCCGGGCGGCAGAGCGCCGAGCGGTATGCGTGGCCTCGCATCGCCGACGAGGTCACCGAGGTCTACGAGCGCGCGATGCGACCCGCGCCCGCAGCGATCTCGCCGCCGGTGTCGCTCGCCCGTCGAACCGGGCTGATGCGGACCGACGGCGGCCCGAGGCGCCCAGCCAGGCGGCTCCCGTCGCTCGAGCCCGCTCCCACCGACGGCCGCGGCCGAGGGCGCCGCGCGGCGCGGAAGGCGGGTGTCGCGGTCGCCGGAATCCTCGGGCTAGTGCTGACGGCGCTCGCCGCGCGCCGCATCGGCGTCGATCAGGTTGCGACCAGCATCATCGACTCCGATCTGAAGTGGGTGTTGATCGCCTGCGGCCTGATGGTCGGGGCGATGTTCGCCCGGGCGGCCTCTTGGGTCGCGATCGCGCGGGCTGCTCTGCGCGGCCGGCACGTCCGCCGTCGCGACGTCACTTCCGCGACGATGATCGGCGTGCTGATGTCGGCGACGCTGCCGGCGCGCCTGGGGGAGCCCGCTAGGGCGATGGTGCTCTCCCGCCACGTCGGACGGATGCGGGAGACCTTCCCCGTGCTGATCGGGACGCTGATCTCGCAGACCGCGCTCAACATCCTCGCCCTGGCCTTGCTGGGAGGGATCATCGTCTCGACGACCGATCTCTTCCAGGCGAGCACCCAGAAGCTCTTCCTGGTCTCCACCGCCCCGCTGCTGATCCTGCTCGCGGTGCTGCTCGCGCCATCGCTCTTCCGCGTCAGCGGGGAGGGCAGGATCGCGCGCGCGATCGAGGCAGTGCGCGCAGCGATCAAACAGGCCCGCAAGGGGCTGACGGTCTTCCGTGATCCCCGAAGGGGGAGCTTCGCGACCGTCGCCCAGCTCTCCGCCTGGTTCCTCCAGCTGCTGGCCTGCTGGGCGCTGTTCGCCGCCCTCGGCCTGGACCACCAGGTGGCGATCGGCGCCGCGGCGGCCTGCCTGTTCGCGGTCAACGTCACCGCCGTGGTCCCGGCGACCCCGTCGAACATCGGCATCTTCCAGCTGGCGGTGATCAGCGTGCTCACCAAGGGCTTCGGCGTACCGGCCGCGGACGCACTGGCCTATGGCGTCGTGCTGCAGGCGGTCGAGATCGCGACCGCTGTCGCGCTCGGGGTCCCGGCGCTGGTCCGCGAGGGAGTGAGCTGGTCCGACATGCGGCTCCGCGCGCTGTCGGCGGCTCCGGTGCAGCTCCCGGAGCGCCCCAGATCGCGCGAGCGCGAGGGCGAGCGAATCTCCGTCTAGCTCAGCGCTCGGAGGGTCCCGCTCCTGCGGGGAAGAATGACCGGGTCGCCCTCCGGGGCCAGGCGCCCGCCTGGTCCTGGCCGGCGGCGTCAGGCACGGGATCCCGGCTGCTGTATACAGCAATCACACTGACGACGCCTGGAATGCTTGGTTTCACTGCCTGACCCTGCCGTTTACGATGCATACAGCAAGGGGTATTGTATACAGGAGCTTCAATGTCGAGCGAGCGTCAATTTGCCATGAGCACTCCTACGCAGACCGACGGGCACGGCCATTCGCGGTTCGAGGTCCTTCCCCTTGGGCGCAGCGAGGAGGAGGCGGCGCAGCTCCCTGAGCCGGCGAGGTTGGCCGTCACCTGCTCGCCGAAGCACGGACCTGACCGCAGCGTCGAGGTCGCCGAGCGCCTGCGGGCGCTGGGCCACTCGGTGACGGTGCACGTTGCGGCAGGAATGGTCCGCGATCGCGGCCACCTCGACGAGCTGCTCGCGAAGATGGATGAGGCGGGGGTGGACGACGTCTTTCTGATCGGCGGCGACGTCACGCCGCAGGGTCCTTATTCGTCGGCGATGGAGCTGCTGCCGGTCATCGACGAGCATCCGCGACGACCGAGCATGATCGGGATCGGGGGCTACCCGGAGGGCCATCCGCTGATCGATTCCGGCAGGCTCGCCGAGGCGTTGGAGCAGAAGAGCACGCGGGCGGATTACATCACCACCCAGCTCTGCTTCGACCCGGAAGCGGTGATCGACTGGGTCGCGAACACCCGCGAGCTCGGGGTGACCCTGCCGGTGCTGCTCGGGGTGCCCGGTGTCGTCGATCGCGGTGCGCTGCTGAAGATCTCGATGCGGATCGGGGTCGGGCCTTCGCGGGCGTTCCTGCGCAAGCAGCGGGGGCTTCGCAGCTTTCTGACCCACCCGACGGCCACCGCCGACCATGTCCTCGACGCCCTCGCACCCCGAATTACCGATCCGGAGCTGAATGTCATTGGGCTCCATTACTACACGTTCAACCAGCTCGTCGACACTTGGAGGTGGGAGCGCCAGAAGCAAGGCGATCTTAAGGAGGCGATTGCGAGATGAGTGAAGAAAGAAGCCTGGAGGACAAGCTGCAAGCCGCAGGCGATCCGGTGGAGATGGCCCGCAATTCGCAGATCGGGCCATACGTCTATCCGATGGTCGCCAGCGAGTTTTCGAACTGGAGGGACGAGCAGGTTGCCTGGCGGGAGACCTGTGCCCTGTTCGACCAGTCCCACCACATGACCGACCTGACGATTGAGGGGCCGGACTTGATCGAGCTGCTCTCCGCCCTGGGGGTGAACAGCTTCGCGAAGTTCGAGCCCAACAAGGCGAAGCAGTTCGTCGCGTGCAATTCGGACGGGTACGTGATCGGCGACGGGATCCTCTTCTACCTGGAGCAGAACAAGGTGAGGCTCGTCGGCCGGCCCTCCGCCCACAACTGGGTCCAGTACCACGCCGAGACCGACGGGTACGACGTCGAGCTCTCCAGGGACGAGCGAACGGCCGCCAACCCCTCCGGCCGGCGCGAACTCTACCGTTACCAGGTCCAGGGCCCGACCGCATTCGAGGTGCTCGAGAAGGCCACCGACGGGGCGCTGCCCGAGATCAAGTTCTTCAATCTCGGCGAGATCCAGATCGCGGGGCACAACGTCCGCGCCTTCCATCACGGCATGTCCGGAGCCCCCGGACTGGAGCTCTTCGGTCCCTGGGAGGAGGGCGAGGAGGTCAAGGCCGTGCTGGTTGAGGCCGGAGATGGCCTCGGCCTCGCGCAGGTCGGCTCCAGGGTCTACGCCACCAACACGCTCGAGTCGGGCTGGATACCCAGCCCGCTTCCAGCCGTGTTCAGCGGTGAGGAGATGAAGGCCTACCGGCAATGGCTGCCGGCCGAGGGCTACGAGGGGACCGGCTCGCTCGGCGGCAGCTTCTATGCGGATGACATCGGGGCGTATTACCTGACGCCCGACGAGCTCGGCTACGGGGGGTTCGTCAGGTTCGACCACGACTTCATCGGGCGAGAGGCCTTGGAGCGGATCGTCGAGGAGCCGAAGCGCAAGAAGGTCACCCTGGCCTGGAACGGCGAAGACGTCGCCCACGCGATGGGAACCCTGTTCGAGAAGGGGGACGCCGCCAAGTACATCGATCTGCCGCTCTCCAACTACTCGACCTGGCCCTACGACCGGGTGATGGCTGGCGACGAGGTCGTCGGCCTGTCGACCTTCTCCGGCTACAGCTACAACGAGCGGTCGATGCTCTCACTGGCGATGGTCGATGACGACGTTGAGATCGGCGCCGAGGTCACGCTCGTCTGGGGCGAGGAGGACGGTGGATCGGCGAAGCCGGTGGTCGAGCGCCAC
This sequence comes from uncultured Solirubrobacterales bacterium, assembly GCA_963801055.1. GTDB lineage: Bacteria > Actinomycetota > Thermoleophilia > Solirubrobacterales > 70-9 > DASUPK01. The sequence continues at coordinate 37,368 of CAWDDE010000001.1, forward strand.
GCGCAGACCGAGATCCGCGCGGTCGTTAGCCCCTGCCCGTACTCGGAGGTCGCCCGCACCACCTACCACGAAGGCTGGCGGACCAAGGCCGGGGTGTCCTGAGCGACGCAGGGCTCAGGCGCCGCTCTCGAGCGCGGCTGAGCCCTCCGAGGCGCGCATCACCACCTCGCGAAGCGCCCCGATGTGCTCAGGGGTCACCCCGCAGCAGCCGCCGACGATCCGCGCACCCGCGGCGACCCAGGACTCGGCAAGCCGGGCGAACTCGCGCGGCCCGGTCTCGTCGTCGAACTCCCAATGCAAGCCGGCGCTGCGACCGAGGTTCGGATAGCAGCCGATCGGCATCGGGGTCTGCTCGCGCAGCCAGCGCATCGTCTCGTCGAGGTGGTCGGCGGGGACGCAATTGACCAGCGCGGCGTCGACCCCGATCCCGCGCATCTGCTCGAGAGCCCGCCCGAAGGCGCCGGAGTCGGCATCGGGAACGATCTGCCCGTCGACGGTGGACATGCCCTCCTTGCGGCGGCGGAACGAAACCCACACCGGCAGGCCGGTGTCGCAGAGCATCTCGATCGTCCGCAGCCCGGCCTCATCGGGAACCGTCTCCAGGGTCTCGAGGATGACCAGGTCGGGTGCCACTTCGCTCCACATCCACGAGAGCAGCTCGAGGCGGCCCGAGGCACGCTCGTCGATCAGGCCGGAGTTGATGGAGAACGCCGTCGAGCACTCGGCCTCCCGGCCGGCCTCGGCGATCGCCTGGCGGGCGAGACGGACCCCGAGGCGGGCCGCATCCAGCCAGAGCGGCGTCTGCCCGACCGAACCCGCCTCGCCATTCGATTCCTCCGCAGCCTCCAGCACCGACCAGGTGTTGGTGGAGATGACGTCGCATCCGCTCGCCACGTAGCGCCGGTGCACCTCGAGCACCTCCATAGGGCCCCGAAACAGCGCCCACGTGCCCCAGGGCTCGCGCCGCTGGGCCCGGTCCTCGGAGCGGACTCGCTGCAGCTCGGTGGCGATGCCTCCGTCGAGCAGCACGCAGCCGCCTCTCTCCAGCAGGCCCTCGACCCGGCGGTAGGCGGGTGAGATCGGCAGCTGATCGAGATAGTGACCCCCGGTCATGGGAGGCGTGCCCCCGCGCTCGATTGGGTCCAAACTTGCATGTAACCACCTGTATACAGAAATCCAGGTCCCTAAGGGATCTGATGCCCGATCACGCCTGAACTAAGCCCACGATTCACGAGTTCTGTATACGGTTCATGCGTACGATGCCGGCGGACCCGTTTTGCGGGCACGAGCAAGGAGGAAGAGGATGATCGATGCGGGTGGTCCCGCCCCCGACTTCGAGCTCTCGAATCAGGAAGGAGAGCGGGTCCGCCTCTCCTCGCTGCAGGGGCGCTGGGTGGCGCTCTACTTCTACCCCAAGGCCGACACTCCCGGCTGCACCAAGCAGGCCTGCGGCGTGCGCGACCACGCCGCCGACTACGAGGCGGCGAACGCGGTGGTGCTCGGCATCTCCCCGGATCCGGTCGAGGAGCTCCGGGCCTTCGCCGACAAGCACGGGCTCGCCTTCACGCTCCTCTCCGACGAGGGTCACGAGGTCGCCGACACCTACGGCGTCTGGGACGAGCTTCAGTTCGGCGACCTGAAGGTCTGGGGCAACCGCCGCTCGACCTTGCTGATCGATCCGGAAGGCGAGATCGCGAGGGTATTCCCCGACGTCAAGCCCGACGAGCACGACGAGCTCCTGCTCGGTGCGCTCGCCGAGTTGGGCGCCCCCGCCCGCGGGTAAGGACCAAGGAGGAAGAGGTGACGGCTGGAGGGCGCAAGTAACAGACCAATAGACTTGACCTGTTCCTCGACCTAGGCCACCGGAGGAGAGACCTATGGCAACCACATCCGAGGTGGGAGCGTTCCCCAGTCCCTTCTCGATCGAGACCCCGGCCGGCTGCGAGGGCTGGGAGGAGATGTATCCGTACTGGGCCCTGTTCGACGAGCACCGCAAGGAAGCTGACGAGAACCGGCTCTGGTTCTGGAACTCGATGCACTTCCCGCTGCCGATGCCCGCCTTCGACATGTGCGAGGTGGACGTCCCTTACTTCACCTTCGCCGGCTGGCAGAACCGGGCCTTCGCCGTGCCGCCCGCGATGGGCGTCGACTATCGCGTGGTCAACGGCTACGTCTACATCTCGCCCAACCCGGTCACCGACCCGGACCTGATTGCCGAGCGGGCCGAGTTCTTCCAGAAGCGCGCGGGCTATTACTTCGAGAACTGGGACGAGCTCTACGTCAAGTGGCGGGAAAAGATGGAGGCGCTCAATCGCGAGGTCGAGGCCATCGAGGTCCCCCGGCTGTCGCAGTACGAGCCCGACGAGGTTCTGTTCACCGATCGCAAGCTCAGCAACGTGGGGCTGCTCGAGGCCTACCGTCACACCATCCACTGCCTGGAGCTGATGTGGCAGCATCACTTCGAGTTCCTGCTGCTCGGCTATGGCGCCTACTTGACCTTCGCCGAGTTCTGCCGCGAGGCGCTGCCGGACATCCCCGACCAGCACATCTCGCAGATGGTCGCCGGGGTGGACGTGGACCTCTTCCGGGCCGACGAAGAGCTGCGGCGGCTCGCCCGGCTGGCGATCGAGACGGACGTCGCCGGCGCCTTCCAGGAGGACCGCTCGCCCGACGAGATCGAGGCGGAGCTCGGCAAGTCCGACGCCGGCAAGAAGTGGCTGGAGGAGCTCGAGGCGATCAAGGACCCCTGGTTCAACATGGGGACCGGCGACGGCCTCTACCACTACTACGGCAGCTGGAACGACGACCCGCGGATTCCGTACCAGTCGCTGACCGGTCACATCTCGGCGCTCCAGGCCGGCGAGCGGATCGACCGCCCGACCGACGAGGTCATCGCCGAACGCGACCGGATCGCCGCCGAGTACGCGGGGCTGCTCGGCGAGGAGGCCCGGCCGACGTTTGAGGAGCTGCTGGGCCTCTCGCGCAAGGTCTTCCCTTACGTGGAGGAGCACAAGTTCTACTGCGACTACTGGTTCCAGTCGCGGTTCTTCAACAAGGTGCGCGAGTTCGGCTCCGTGCTCACGGAGCATGGTTTCCTCGAGGACGCCGAGGACGTCTTCCAGCTCGATCGCCGCGAGGTCCTCGAGGTGCTCGAGGAGCTCGCCTTGACCTGGGCGACCGGCGGGCAGCCACTGGGGCCGGATCGCTGGCCGCCGATCGTCACCAGGCGCAAGGAGCTTCTGAGGAAGCTCGAGGAGTGGAATCCGCCGCCGGCGCTCGGCGCGATGCCCGAGGCTGTCAACGACCCGATGGTGGTGATGCTGTGGGGCGTCACCAAGGAGCGGCTCCAGTCATGGGCCCGGTCCCAAGACGGGGGCGGTGCGGAGCTCGGCGGCTACGCGGCATCGCCCGGCGAGATCGAGGGGATCGCCCGCGTGGTGCGCTCCCTGGATCAGCTCGACGAGGTGCAAGCCGGCGAGATCCTGGTCTGCACGATCACGTCTCCGGCCTGGGCGCCGATCTTCAGCAAGATCAAGGCGACCGTCACCGACATCGGCGGGATCATGTCCCACGCAGCGATCGTCTCCCGCGAATACGGTCTGCCGGCCGTCGTCGGCACGGGCACCGCGACCTCGACGATCAAGACCGGCCAGCGGCTCAAGGTCGACGGTTCGACCGGGGTCGTCCGGATCCTCGCGGGGAACGGGGCGTCGTGACGACCAGCGCGCTCGCGGACCTGCGGCGTTCCGACGAGGAGCGCTTCGGTGCGAAGAGCGCGCTGCTCGGTGAGCTGATCGCCGGCGGGATCCCGGTGCCGCCCGGTTTCGCGATCTCGAGCGACGCCTATCTTGCGGCCGTCGAGGGACTCGAGCTCGAGGGCCGTACCCCGGATCAGTGCGCGCGGGCGATCCGGGAGCTGCCGGTGCCGGAGGACCTTCGCGCCGAGATCGCCGAGCGCTACGAGGAGCTCGCCTCCGTGGCGGGCGAGCCGGAGCCGGCAGTCGCGGTCCGCTCCAGCGCGATCGGCGAGGACTCCGAGGAAGCCACCTTCGCCGGCCAGCAGGAGACCTACCTCTGGGTGCGAGGCGCGGACGGCGTCAACGAGGCGGTGCGCAAGTGCTGGGCGAGTCTCTACAGCGCCGAGGCCGTCACCTACCGCGCGGAGATGGCCGCCGAGCACGCGGTGCCGGCGATGGGGGTGACGGTGCAGCTGATGGTCGACGCCGCCGTCTCCGGCGTGATGTTCACCTCCAACCCGGTGAGCGGCGACCCGAGCACGATCGCCGTGAACGCGAGCTGGGGACTCGGCTTGGCCGTGGTCGGCGGCGAGGTGACCCCCGACGAGTACCGGGTCAGCAAGGTGACCCGCGAGGTGCTCTCGCGCGCGATCGGCCCGAAGGAGGTCGAGTACGTGCCGGATCCCTCCGGGAGCGGCGCGGCGCGGAGCGAGGTCCCGCCCGACCGCCGCGAGGTCGCCTGCCTCGGCGATCAGCAACTCGCCGCCCTGGTGGAGGTGGGGCGGCGCGTGGAGGATCACTTCGGCGCCCACCAGGACATCGAGTGGGCAATCGCGCGCGATCCGAGCGGGCCGGACGGGCTCGGTGAGCTCTTCATGCTCCAGGCCCGGCCGGTGACCGTGAAGCCCGCGGAAATGGCCGAGCCGGACACCTCTCGCTCGGCGATGGACCGCGTCTGGGGCACCTTCGGGGCGACCGGGGCGGGGCGGCGATGAGCGGAACCGGCGAGCGGGTCGAGATCGTCGACACGACGACCCGGGACGGCAACCAGTGCCTCTGGAGCGCCACCGGCCTGACCACGCCCAACGTGCTCGAGATCGCCCCCACGATGGACCGCGTCGGCTTCCACGCGCTCGACTTCACCTCGAGCACCCACATGGCGGTCTCGGTCCGGTTCCACAAGGAGGACCCGTGGGAGCGGATCCGGCTGGTGAGCGAGGCGATGCCCGAAACGCCGCTCAACCTGATCACCACCGGGATGCGGTTCATCTCCTGGGTGCCCGCCGGCGAGGACGTGATACGGCTCGTCTTCCGCTGCACCGTCCGCAACGGGATTCGCCGCTTTCAGATCGCGGAGCCCTCGAACGACCCGGAGGCGCTGCTCCGGCTGGCCAGGATGGCGCACGAGGAGGGCGTGGAGGAGGTCGTGATCGGACTCACCTACTCGATCAGCCCGGTGCACACCCACGAGTACTACCTGGAGCGCGCCCGGGCCGTGGCCGCCTCCGAACACCTGGATCGCCTCTACCTGAAGGATCCCGGCGGCCTGCTCACGCCCGACGCGGTGCGCGAGTTGATCCCGGGGTTCATCGAGGCTGTCGCCCCCCGCCCCGTCGAGCTGCACAGCCACTGCACGATCAGCCTGGCCCCTCTGGCCTACATGGAGGGCCTGAAGTCCGGTGCCCGCACGCTGCATACCGCCGTGGCTCCGGTTGCCAACGGGACCTCGAACCCGTCGTGCGAGACCACGCTGCACAATCTCGAGGCGGAGGGCTACTCGCACGACCTCGACATCGAGGCCCTGGCGGAGGTCTCGAATCATTTCCGGGAGCTGGCGGAGAGGAAGGAACTGCCGCTCGGGGCGCCGGTCGAGTACGACGCCGCCTACTACCACCACCAGATGCCGGGCGGGATGGTCACCACGACCAAACGACACCTGGCGGAGATCGGCAAGCCCGAGCTCTTCGACGCCACGCTCGAGGAGGTGACCCGGGTCCGGGCCGAGATGGGCTACCCGATCATGGTCACGCCGGTCTCTCAGTTCGTCGCCACCCAGGCGGTGATGAACGTCATCTACGAGGAGCGCTGGAGCCGGGTCTCGAACGAGATGGTCCGCTACTTCCACGGCCACTTCTTCGAGCCGGCCGCACCCGTCGACCCGGAGATCAGGGACAAGGTGCTCTCGCGCCCGCGCGCCGACGAGCTCGGCAAGCTCGAGCCGATCAGTCTGGAGGGAGCCCGCGAGCGCTTCGGCGAGGGGATCTCCGACGAGGAGCTGCTCCTTCGCCTGACCATGCCCGCCGAGCAGGTCGACGCGATGGTCGCGGAGAGGCGGGTGCCGCGCAGTGAGCGATGCGTACTAGGAGTGCCGGCGGTGAGGCTCGACGACGTCAAGGGGTTCGTCTTCGACATCGACGGATCCCTGGTCCACCGCCGGCACCGACTTCCGCTCGGAGCCGCTGCCGGGAGCGTCGAGGTGCTGGAGGCGATCCGCCGCTCGGGGCGACCTCTCGTCCTCTTCACCAACGGCAGCCACCTGGATCCCGAGACCTTCGCCGCGGGTCTCCGCGAAGACGGCCTCCCGGTCGCCGACGACGAGCTGCTCACGCCGGTCGTCAGCGCGACCACCTACCTCGCCCAGCACCACCCGGGCCGCCCGGTGATGGTCTTCGGCTCCGATGAGATCAAGCGCCGCATGGAGCGGGACGGCGTCCCGCTGATCGACACCGACGAGGCCGAGGCCGTCTTCGTCGCCCACGTCCCGCAGGTCGACATGGACGAGCTGGAGACCGCCGCCCGGGCGGTGATGAAGGGCGCGCCTCTGCTGACCGCGAACTACGGCCCAGGCTACTGGGGAGCAAATGGCCTGATCTTCAGCCGCGGCGCGATGACCGCGGCGGCGATCGCAAAGGTGACCGAGGTCGGAGCCGATCGTGGTCGGCAAGCCATCGCGAGGTCGCGGTGGAGGCGACCAGCGAGCGGCTCGGCGTGCCGCCCGAGCGGCACGCCGTGATCGGCGACGACATCGACATGGACATCGCGCTGGGCCACCTGGGCGGCTCGCGCACGATCCTGGTCCGCAGCGGCATGAGCGGCAAGCTCGACCTCGACGGGAGTCCCGACGAGCGCCGTCCGGACGCGGTGATCGACGGGCGTCGAGGAGATGCTGCCCTGGCTGTGAGCGCAACGGACCCGGCCGACCTCGGCGTCGGCGAGCGCCGTCTCGCTGCTCGCCGCAGGCTCAGCTCTCCTCGCTCGAGCTGGTCGAGGCCTGCCTGCGCCGGATCGCGCGAGAGCGACGGGACGCACAGCCACGACGGCGACCCGGCTCGATCAACGCCTGGGTGCGTGTCTACGAGGAGGATGCGATCGCGGCGGCGAAGCGCGCGGACGAGGTCAGGGCCGACGAGCGCCCGCCACTGCACGGGGTGCCGCTGGGCTTGAAGGACGTCTACGGGGTGGCTGGCAAGCCGGTGACCGCCTCCAGCCGCGCCTTCGAGGATGTCCCCGATCGGGACAGCGAGGTTTGGGCGAGATTGAGGGCGGGGGGCATGATTCTGCTGGGGCACCTCCACACACACGAGTTCACGGTCGGCGGCACCACCGACCAGGTTGGCAACCCCTGGGCGCTCGATCGGACGGCGGGGGGCTCGAGCGGAGGATCGGCGGCTGCGCTGGCCGCCCGGATGACGCCCGCGGCGACCGGAACGGACACGGCCGGCTCCCTTCGCATCCCCTCCGCGATGTGCGGGACCTCCACGATCAAGCCGACGTACGGGACGACCTCATTCCGGGGAGCTGTCCCGCTGGCGCCGAGCTTCGACCACGCGGGGCCGATGGCACGGACGCTCGGCGACTGCGCCGCGCTGCTCGCGCCGATCACCAGGCGATCGGGACCGAGCGGCGGCCGAGACGGCCTGAGGGGAAGCGGCCTGCCGTCTCGCCGCGACTCTCGCTGGTCAGCCTCGACGAGGACGTCGCCGCTGGGTTCGACTCCGCGCTGGAGGCCTGCCGGTCGCTTGGCGCCGAGCTCGTCGACGGCCCGCCGCCGGCGGCGGAGCTCGAGATCGGCCGCCGACTATCTCGACATCCTGTACGCCGAGCTCGCCGCCTGGCACCGACGCCTCGCCGACCGCCGCGATCTCTACCGGGCCGCGCTCCGCGAGTGGGTCGAGCAGGGAGAGGGGAGAGGCACCTCGGCGATCGACTACGCGGCGGCGCAGGATCGCAGCGCCGCGAGGACACGGCTGGCCTGGCGCGACTGGTTCGCGGAGCACGGCGTCACGGCCGTGATCGAGCCCACGGTGCCCGTCGTCGCCTGGGCTGCGCGGCGACGGATACGACTGCGCTGGGGTAGCGACGCGGAGCTGATCTCGCTGACCCACTACTGGAATTGGACCGGCTTTCCCGTCGCCGCCCTGCCGGCCGGCGTCGGCTCGCACAGCGGCCTGCCGGTCGGCGCCTCCCTCATCGGCGCCCCGGGGTCCGACTGGGAGCTGCTCGGCCTCGGCATCGCGCTCCAGGCGGAGCTCGGGGTGCCCGGACCGCCGGTGCCGGCCCCGGCGCATGCGGAGCGAGCCGAGGCGTGGCAGGCCGGTGGCTGACTTCGAGCCCGACGTGATCGTCGTCGGAAGCGGCTCGGCCGGAGCCGCCGCCGCTCGGCGATTGGTGGACCGGGACCTCAGGATGCTCCTCCTCGAGGCGGGCGGACGCGACACGAACCCGGCGATCCACGATCCCACCCGGGCGCACGAGCTCTGGTTTGCGGAGGAGGACTGGGCCTACCGGACTGTCCCGCAGAAGTATGCGGCCGACCGGAGGCTGCACTGGCCGCGGGGAAAGGTGCTCGGCGGATCGAGCAGCCTCAACGGGATGATCTGGGTCCGTGGCACCCGGGCGGACTGGGACGGCTGGGCCGAGCTCGGCTGCGAGGGCTGGTCCTGGGACGACGTCCTGCCGGTGTTCCGCCGGATCGAGGACTTCGACGGCGGCGCTTCCGAGCTGCACGGGGAGGGCGGGCCCGTCCGAGTGATCTCCGACTACGAGCCGGCACCGATCCAGAAGGCGATTGTCGCCGCCGCGCAGGAGATCGACATCCCGTTCAACCCGGACCACAACGGCCCCGAGATCGAGGGTGTCTCCTACATGCAGTTCTCGATCAGGGACGGCGTGCGGCAGAGCACAGCCACGGCCTACCTGAAGCCCCTCGCCGATGACGAGAGTCTGCGCGTCATCACCGGCGCGCATGCCCGCAGGCTGCTCCTCGAAGGCGGTCGCTGTACGGGGGTCGAGTGGGTCACCGATGACGGCCGGATCGAGAGCGCGGTTGCCTCCACCGAGGTGATCGTCTCCTGCGGCACGATCGAGTCGCCGCCGCTGCTGATGCGCTCCGGGATCGGGCCGGCGGACCACCTGCACGAGATCGGGATCGACGTTGTCATAGACCTGCCCGGCGTGGGCGGAAACCTCCACGATCACCTGCTCTCGCCGGTGATCTTCAGCGCGGAGCGGGAGATCGGCCCGCCGACCCACGGGCTCTTCGCCGCCCAGAGCCACCTCTGGGCCCGCGGCCGACCCGGCCTCCCAGGACCGGACATTCAGCCGATCCACTTCATGGTCCCGCTGTACGAGGAGTGGATGGAGGGGCCCGAGAACGGCTTCTCGCTGATGGCCGGGATGATTCGCCCCGAGAGCCGCGGGTCGATTCGCCTCTCCGGGCCGGAGCTCGACGATGAGCTGGCGATCGACCCCCAGATCCTCTCCGAGCCCGCCGACATGGCGAGCTTCGAGGCCGCCGTCGCCCTCTGCCGGCGGATGGGCGCGGCGCCGGCGCTCCAGGAGTGGGGGGCGGGCGAGCTCTACCCCGGTCCGGAGGTCACGTCCCAGAAGGAGCTGCGCGACTGGGTCCGCCGCTCGGCGATCACCTACCACCACCAGGTCGGCACCTGCAGGATGGGGATCGACGACGACGCCGTGGTCGACCCCCGGCTGCGCGTGCGCGGGATCGATGGACTCCGTGTCGCCGACGCCTCGGTCATGCCGGTCGTCACCTCGGGGAACACGAATGCCCCCTCGGTCCTGATCGGCGAGCGGGTGGCCGAGTTCGTGGTCGCGGACCGAGGAGCGGCGGCCGCGTAAGCAGCGGCCTCGACGCGCTGGTGATCCACGAGCTGGGGTGCGATCGGGCCCCCGTTGGAGCGGCGTTCGAGCCGGCGCCGTAGGGCCTCAGCGCATCAGCCGCCCGCCGTTGACCAGCAGGGTCTGGCCGGTCACGAATCCGCTCTCCTCGGAGAGGAGGAAGGCGATCGCGCCGAGCAGGTCGCCCGTCTCGCCGATCCTGCCGAGGGGCGTCGCGCTGGGGTCATAGCCGCCGGGCGCGAGGCTGCGGGACCCCTCGGTCGGGACGTAACCGGGGGCGACGGCGTTCACCCGAATTCCCTCGTCGCCGAGCTCGCGGGCCAGAGCGCGGGTGAGCGAGACCAGGGCGCCCTTGGAGGAGACATAGTGCGCGAGGCCAGGGGAGCCGGTGAAGGCCACCTCGGAGGCGAGGTTCACGATCGCGCCGCCGTCCGACTCCCGCAGCAGCGGGAGGACCGCCCGCGAGCAGAGCCAGGGCCCGCGGACGTTCACCGCGAGCACGCGGTCCCACTCGTCGACGGGTATCTCCCAGAAGGGCCGCCGCTCCAGATCCACGACGGCCGCGTTGTTGACCAGGGCGTCGAGCCCTCCGAGCTCCGCTCGGGCGGCATCCGCCAGCTCCTCCACGTCGGATTGCGAACTGACGTCCGCCTGGACGAGCTCGACTCCCGCACGCCGCAGCTCCTCGGAGCTCTCAGAGAGGTCGGCCCCCACCACCCGGGCGCCCTCGCCCGCCAGATGAAGCGCAAGCTCTAGCCCGAGCCCCCGGGCGGCGCCGGTGACCAAGACACGCCCGCCTTCCAGCTTCATCGGGCGGCGAGCGCCGGTGCCTCGATCGCGAGATCGCGCGCGATCTCCTGGAAGCAGTTCCAGCTCGAGCCGCGGCCGATGCCGGGCCCGGAATGAAGGTTGGCCGAGCAGTTGTAGACGTTGTCGAGGAGCAGCCGGTAAGAGTTTGCGCCTGCGATCGGCCGAAAGCGCCCGAGCTGCGATGCGATCGTGCTGCCGGCCGAGTAGCCGCCCTCGGCCATGTCCGGACGCTTCCGCTCGATGTCGTCTGGCCCATATACGCGCGCGGCAACCACGTTGTCTCGCGTCATGTTGGGTGCGTAGCGCTCCCACTCGCCGAGCAGGTTGTCCATGAAGCGCTCCTTGACCCCTCGCCAGGCCGAGTCCGAGAAGAGCCGCCGCGGCGCCGCGAACTCCTCGACCCCGACGATGTGGCTGCCGGCGGGGGCGCGCGTCTCGTCCCAGATGCTGTCCACCGAGCAGAGCACGTACGGCCGGCGGGCGAACCCCTCGGTGAAGATCTCCGGCTGGTAGCGCAGGGTGAGATAGTCGATGTCCTTCGGACCCCAGTAGAGGCGCGGCTGCTCGCCGACGCCGGGATTGCCCGCCTCGGCGGCGTAGCGCGGCGGTTCGTGGATGGCGAGATTGGCCCAGAGCAGCTGACCGCGGTCGTAGTGGATATTCCCGATCCGCCTGGCGAAGCCCGCGTCGACGTCCAGGTCGCGCAACAGGTGCAGGACCGTCTGGGGCAGGCCGAGGTCACTGACCACCAGCTCGGCGTCGATCCGGGATCCGTCCGCCAGCTCGACTCCCGCCGCCCGGTCACCCTCGACGAGGATGCGGTCCACCTCGGCCGAGCTCACGTACTCCACTCCCATCTTCCGGCCGGCGGAGATCAGGGCGTCGGTGATCGCCTGGCTGCCGCCCACCGCGATCGCCGCCGGCTCGAACGAGAGGGCGAGGGGCAGGACGTGGATCAGCCCCTGGAGCCCCGGGACGTCGTCCGGGTAGCAGCCCGTCGAGGTCGTCGCGGCTCGCATGAAAAGGATGCGCATCTCGGTGCTCTCGAAGAAGTCGAATGCCAGCTGTCGCAGGGTCATCAGCTGGTGCACGGGCTCGATCCGGCTGCCGGAGACCTCGAGCAGCTCCTCGAGGGGATCTGGCGTGCCCCACGGCGACGGCGGGCTGAAGCGATGCCGGCGGAAGGCCCGCTTCCAGTGCTGCTCGTACGCCCCGAGCAACGACATGTAGGTGTCGGCGTCGCGGGGTGAGACCTCCGCGATCTGCTCGAAGGTCCGCCGGATGTTCTCCTCGGAGCGCTCCTGCCTCCCGGTGGACGCATCGACCACGCGGGAGGCGGAGTAGCCGATGAACGACGAGCCGTCGTCGAAGATCATCCCCTCGTTCTGCTCGGGGAAGACGTAGCGGAGTCCCTCCGCAGCGAGGTCGAAGTCACGGTAGGCCGGGTGCCCGTAGAAGCGGGTCCAGTGGCTGCAGTGGTTCATCAGGTACCCGGGCGCGGGGCCTTCGCTGGTACACGCCCCGCCGCCGAAGTGCGGCGTCCTCTCCAGCACGCAAACGCTTTGCCCCGCCCGGGCGAGGTAGCAGGCGATGATCGTCGCGTGGTGCCCGCCGCCCGCGACGACGGCGTCATAGCGCGCGTCGCTCAAGAGACGATGGTGACGACGCCCTCGCCGCCGTCGACGCGGATCCGGTCGCCGGTCTTGATTCGCGCCGTGGCATTTCCGGTGCCGACGACCGCCGGCATCCCGTACTCGCGAGCGACGATCGCGGCGTGGGACATGATCCCGCCAATGTCGGAGACGGCTCCGGCGACCTTTCCGAAGACGGGTGTCCAGCTCGGCGAGGTCACCGGGGCGACGAGGATCTCGCCGTCGGTGAGATCACCGATGTCGCGCACGTCGAGGATCACGCGAGCGGTGCCCTCCACGACGCCGGGCGAGCCGGCGAAGCCGCTCAGCGACCCGCCTCCGTCGCTCTCGGCCGCCGCCCACTCCTGCACGCGCTCGGTCGTGATGCCCCAAAGCATGATCGTCAGAGGCTCGGTGATCGCCTCGGGTACCGCCCCGAGGGCCGGCGGCGGCGACCAGGCGCGCATCGCGTCCATGATCCGCTTGCGCTCGGCCACGATCGGAGGCCAGTAGCCGGGACCGCGCCCGGTCGATCCGGCCGCCCACGCAAGCCTCAGGTCGATGAGAGCATCCGAGACCTCGCTGCGCTGCAGGTAGAAGATGTCCTCCGCGTCATCCAGGAAGCCGTTCCGCGCGAGCAGGTGGCCGAACTCCCGCACCTTGTTCCAGAAGACGGTGTGGTACCAGTGCTCGACGTAGAAGTTGTGGCTCTCCACGTAGGGGAAGACCGTGCGCGAGAGGCCGAGGGCCTGGTCGAATGCCTGGCGAGCCTCGTCGTCGGTAAGCAGGTCCCGGTACCCCGAGGCAATGCGGTCCCGCTCCGCGGTCACCGCATCGAGGGGCCGCGCGATCTCCTCACCTGCCTCCAGGCGCTCGATGTAGGAGCGGACGCCGGCAATCGGGATAGCCGGATCGTCGATCCACGAGCGATGGTGGTGATAGAAGCCGTTGCCATTGGAGTAGTTGAACCAGGGCGATTTGGTGTCCTCCCAATCGGAGAGCCACGCCTCGCCCTCATCGCTTCCGGAGAGGGCGGCGCGCAGTGACTCCTCGTCCGAAGCCGCCTTGATCGCCTCCGCGATCCCATCCTCGACCGCGCGCTGCGCGAGGCGCTTGAGCTCCTCGTCGGGACGGAAGAGGACCACGTCGATGCCGGAGACCATCGTCGCGATCGTCTGGTCCCCGATGTCGGGGAACGAGCGCTTGCAGAGCTCGTAGAAAACGAGATACGCGGCGTAGCCCAGGTTGAGGAACTCGAAGTGGTACTGCCAGATCCGATCGATGCTCTCGAGCAGCCGGTCGTACGCGACGAGCAGCGTGTGGCTCGATCCCAGCCCTCGCGCCTCGGTGACGACCGCCTCGTTCTCGACGTCGGGCAGCTCCGGGACCTCGAGCGTCTCAATTCCCCGGATCTCCTCCTCGACCTTCTGCTGCCAGCGGCCATAGAGCTCGTCCCAGTTCTGGAAGTAGAAGCCGGCGCGCTTCTCGAACTCCTGTGCGCGGCGGCCGATCTCGGCCTCGTCGGTCACGGCGTTGGCGCTCATGTACACCCACCCGTAGAGCACGCGATGGTCGATGCCGAGGGCGGGCGGCACCAGGAAGATCCGGGAGTTGGCTTGGCCGAGGGCGAGGTATGGAGAATCGGCGGTGACGAAGTCGAAGGGGAACATCGGCTCAGGGAAGTGCATGCCGTCGCGGAACCAGCCGCGCCGCTCCTCGTCCTCGCGCCGCTCCTTGCTGAACAGGGCGTAGTAGGGGAACATCGCCTCCCAGCCCTCGCAGCCGTCGGGCGCGGGCACCTCGAAGGGGCTCAGGAAACCCTGGACCCCGGTCTCGGCCGTAGCGGACATCTCAACCTCCTCCGTGGCTCTCAGTGACCGGACGTTACGGGTCCGGCGGGGACCGATCAAGACTCGATTCGCCCGCCTGTGAAAGGCGGCGCCTATCATGGCTGGATGGAGTTGCGGCAGCTCTCATCGTTCGTCGCCGTCGCCGAGGAGCTCCACTTTCGCCGCGCGGCCGAGCGGCTCCATCTGGCGCAGCCGAGCGTCAGCCAGCAGATCCGCACGCTCGAGGCGGAGCTCGGGGTCCAGCTATTCCAGCGAAACCGCCGGGGCGCCGCGCTGACGGCCGCCGGAGAAGCGCTGCTCCCAGAGGCGCGCGAGCTGCTGGCGCGGGCGGATCAGGCCGCCGCTCTCGCGCGGTCGACCGGCGCGGGCGAGCGCGGCCGCCTGCGCCTCAGCCTGACCCGCTCGCTGACGGGAGGCATCGCAGGCGCGATCGTCGCCGAGTACCGCAGGCGATATCCCGCCGTCGAGCTCGAGCTGAGCGTCGGCAACACGATGCTCCACATCGAGCAGCTGCTGGAGGGGGACATCGACGTGGGCTTCGTCCGTCCTCCGCTCGAGCAGCCCGCCCTCGAGGAGCTCGTCCTCGACAGGGAGCCGATGGTCTGCGTGCTCCCCAAGGGTCACCCGCTGGCACAGCGGACGACGGTGCGGCCCCGGGACCTCCAGGACGAGCCGCTGGTCTGGTGGCCGGAAAGCCACGGCCCCGGCGCCTGGCGCGAGGTGCGCCGAGAGGTCTATGGCGAGCCGCCGTGGCGCCCAATCGACCGCACGGAGCCCGAGGAGGAGCGGATCGTCTCGGCGGTCGCAGAGGGCGCGGGGATCTCCTTCATCATGCTCGAGCGCTCTCGCAGCCTGAGGATCCCGGGGGCCGTCTACCGCCGCTTCGCCTCTCCGGAGCCGACGATGGGTATCGCGCTCGCCTGGCGACGCGGCGACACTCTGCCCACCCTGAAGAGGCTCCGGGAGGTGGCCACGCGCGCCGCCGCGCAGGCCGCCGCCTAGTGCCTACCGCCCGGTCTGACGGCGATCCACCACCCGCACCGCCTTGCCCTCGCTGCGCGGGATCGTGCCGGGCTCGACCACGGAGACGTCGATCCGGATGCCGGTGTGGTCGCGGAGCAGCAGCTCGAGGCGCTCGGTGAGGGCGGCACGGTCGATCCCGACGACGGCCGGCTCGCACTCCACGCTGACCTCGTCCATCTCCGCCGGGCGCTCGACGATCAGCCGGTAGTGAGGACCGACCTCCTCGACGCCGAGCAGCAGCGTCTCAATCGTCGACGGGAAGAGGTTGACCCCGCGGATGATCAGCATGTCGTCGAGGCGGCCGCGGAGGGCGGCGATGCGCGTCATCGTGCGGCCGCACTCGCACGGATCGGAGGTGACGGAGCCGATGTCACCAGTGCGGTAGCGGATCAGCGGTTGAGCCTCCTTGGTCAAGGTGGTGAAGACCAACTCCCCATCGGCGCCCTCGGGCACCGCGTTGCCCGTCTCGTGGTCGAGCACCTCGACCAGGAAGTGGTCTTCCTGCACGTGTAGCCCGTGACGGGCGACCCGGCACTCGGCGGCGACGCCTGGACCGCACATCTCCGATAGGCCGTAGAAGTTGACCGCGTCCATGGCGAGCTCGCGGTCGAGCTGGTCACGCATCTCCTCGGTCCAGGGCTCCCCGCCGAGGAGGCCGAGCTCGAGCGGGAGGTCGGCGGGGTCAATACTGGCCTCCCGGATCGCCTGCGCGATCACCAGCGCATAGGACGGAGTAGCGCAGAGCGCCTCGCCGCCCAGGTCGGAGAGCAGCATCGCCTGGCGCGCGGTGAAGCCGCCCGAGACCGGGATCACCGTGGCCCCGATCCGCTCGCCGCCGTAGTGGAAGCCGAGACCGCCGGTGAAGAGGCCATAGCCGTTCGCGTTGTGGACGACCATCCCGGGGCGGACCCCGGCCATCGTCATGCAGCGGGCCATCACCTCAATCCAGACCTCGAGGTCAGCGCGCGTGTAGCTGACCACAGTCGGCTTGCCGTGTGAGCCGCTGGAGGCATGGACGCGGACGACCTGATCGCGCGGGACGGCCAGCAACCCGAAGGGGTAGTTCTCACGCAGGTCCGACTTGCGGCTGAACGGGAGTCGGGCGAGGTCGCCGAGCGAGGCGATCTCGCGCGCGTCGGTGATGCCCGCCTCGGCGAAGCGTGCGGCGAACGGAGGCTGACCCTCGAGCGATCGTTCTAGCGTGGCGCGGAGCCGTTCGAACTGGAGCTCCCGGAGCGCCTCCCGTGGCCCGGTCTCGACCGGGTCCCAGACCGCCGCCTCAGAGCTTGCGCTGGCGGGCATTCCAGTGCTCCTCGAGGTTGCTGACCAGTGCAGGGCTCAGGTGGCAGTAGGCCTGCTCTTTCGAGAAGGTCGCCATGTAGCGGCGGAAGACGTCGAGCGGCTCCTCGCCGACGCGGAGGGCGCGGCGGTTGGCGGCCGCGTTGATCAACCCGGAGCTGGTCAGCGCCTCCACCCGCGCCGCGATCGCCCCGTCGACGGCGTCGGGCCCGACCACCTCGTCGCAGAGCAGCTCCGCGGGCGGGACGCCCGCCTCGAACTCCCGCCCGGAGAGGATCGCCTGCCGCGCCAGCCGGTCGCCGACCGATCGGGGCATCCGCAGGGGGGAGGCCCCCGGGATGATTCCCTCCTTGCGGGCCGGCAGGAAGAGCCGGCAGCCGCGGGCGGCGATCACGTGATCCATGACATGGAGGAGCTGGCAGGCGCCGCCGATCGCATAGGTCTCGGCGGCTGCGACCCAGAGCTTCTCGGTGGTCTCCTCAGGCTCGTCAGGGCGGTACTCGGGCCCCGACAGCCCCCGATAGATCTTGTTGACGTAGCCGAGGTCGCGGGTGATGAAGAACATGAACGGGAGCTGGCCGAGGTAGAGCCGGGTCAGGTTGAGCCCCGAGCCGAAGATCCGCCCGCCCGCGTACCGCGGGTGGTCGACCACGCCGCCCCGCATCACGCCGATCTCGATCTCGGGGTCGAGCAGGATCAGGTCGACCGCGCACTCGGTGGCCCAGAGCGTAGTGTCGTCCTCGGCGTTCAGGTGACGGGGGTTGCGGACCTCCAGGTAGCCGGCCCTGCCCTCGCGGCGCACGTGGACCGTGCCGAGGTCGGCCGAGCCGGTGGCGCGGAAGTCCTCGATCCGCTGGAGCGCCTCCCGGGTGGGGCGGAGCATCGCCCAGACCAGGTGGGAGCCGGCGCGGGGCGAGGCGAGCACGTGCGACAGGAAGAGGCCTTGGGCGATCTCGACGCCGTGCTTGTCGGCCAGCCTGCGCTCGGACTCGGCGGCCAGCTGCTGCCGGCTCGGGACGAGCCCCGGGTAGCGCTCGGCCGCAGCGTCCAGCAGCTCCTCGTCACGCAGGGCCTTCGAGAGACCATCGGTGAGTTCGTCATAGATCGCTTCGACGTTCGAGCGCAGGAACTCAATCCGCCTCTCGTTGGTCCAAGCGGTCGTCTCAGGGCTAAGTGTCAGAAAACCTGACAATATCTCAGTCTGAGCGTGAGTCGCCTGGAGGAGATCGGATCCGTGATGTGGACGCCGCCGGCCGACGTCCGCGAGACGACGCAGCTGGGCCGCTATCTCAACTGGCTGCGCGAGACCCACGGGATCGACCACGCCGGCTACGACGAGCTCTGGCGCTGGTCGGTCGACGACCTGGAGGGCTTCTGGGGGTCGATCTGGGACTTCTTCGAGGTGCGCCCCCACGCCCCGTACGAGCGGATTCTGGGCTCGCGCGAGATGCCGGGTGCCGAGTGGTTCACGGGCTCGCGCCTCAACTACGCCGAGCACATGGTCGGCCGCGAGGAGGACACCGACCGGGTCGCCGTCCTGGCGCGGTCGCAGACACGCGACGACTTCGATCTCACCTTCGGCGAGCTGCGCGAGCGGGTGGCGCGGGCGCGGGCGGGCCTGCGGCGCCTCGGGATCGGCCCCGGCGACCGGATCGTCGCGTACCTGCCGAACATCCCTGAGACCCTGGTCGCGTTCCTCGGCGCCGCCAGCCTGGGCGCGATTTGGGCGACCTGCGCGCCGGAGTTCGGGCCGCGCAGCGTGATCGACCGCTTCGGCCAGCTCGAGCCGAAGCTGCTGCTCGCGATCGCCGGCTACTCCTACGGCGAGAAGCCGATCGACCGCCGCGCCGAGGTAGCCAAGATCCGCGAGGCCCTGCCCAGCCTCGAGCACGTCGTTCACGTCCCCTACCCGGGCGGACCGGACGACGCCCTACCCGACTGCATGGAGTGGGACGAGCTGCTCGCCGAGGGCGGCCCGCTCGAGTTCGACCCGCTCGAGTTCGACCATCCGCTCTGCGTCCTCTTCTCCTCGGGGACCACCGGGCTGCCGAAGGCGATCGTCCACCGCCACGGCGGCATCCTGATCGAGGCCTATAAGAACGAGGGCCTGAGCTGGGACCTGCAGCCGGGGGACAGGCTGCTCTGGTTCACGACGACCGCCTGGATGATGTGGATGGCGCTGGTCAACACGCTGCTGCTCCGGGCCTCGATCGTGATGCTGGACGGCAACCCGATGTACCCGGATCTATCGGCTCAGTGGCGGCTGGCCGAGGAGCTTCGGCCGACGCTGATGGGCGGCGTGCCCGCCTTCCTGATGGCCTGCCGCAAGGGGGGTGTCGACCTGCGTGAAATGGACCTGTCCAGCATCCGCCAGTTCTGCGCCGCCGGCTCCCCGCTTCCGCCGGAGGGATTCGACTGGATCTACGAGCAGCTCGGCCCCGACGTCCTCCTCAACGTCGGCAGCGGCGGGACCGACGTCTGCACCGGGATGGTCCAGGGCAGCCCGATGCAGCCGGTGTACCGCGGCGAGATCGCCGGTTGCTGCCTAGCCGTTGACGTCGCGGCCTACGACGAAAACGCGCAGCCAGTGGTCGGGGAGCTCGGGGAGCTCGTGATCCGCCAGCCGATGCCCTCGATGCCGGTCGGCTTCTGGAACGATCCGGGCGACGAGCGTTACCGCGCCGCCTACTTCGAGCATTTCCCTGGCGTCTGGCGCCACGGCGACTGGATCATGTTCACCGAGCGCGGCAGCTGCGTAATCACCGGGCGCTCCGACGCCACCCTCAATCGGGGCGGCGTCCGGCTTGGGACCGGCGAGGTCTACTCGGTGGTAGAGGGCATCGACGAGGTGATGGAGAGCCTGGTCGTACACATCGAGGACCCCGAGGGCGGTCCCGGCGAGCTGATCCTGTTCGTGACCCTGGCCGAGGGGACCGAGCTCGACGACGAGCTTCGGACGCGGATCGCCTCGGAGCTGCGAGGCACGCTCTCGCCGCGCCACGTCCCCGACACGATCGAGGCGGTGCCAGCGATCCCGAAGACGCTGACGATGAAGAAGCTCGAGCTGCCGGTGAAGCGGATCCTGCTGGGCGATCCGCCGGAGAAGGTGGCGAGCCGCGACGCCCTCGCCGATCCCGGGGCCCTGGACGCCTTCGTCGAGTTCGCCTCCGAGCGGGCGCCCGCCTAGGCGCTCTCGGCGATCAGCCCGCTGAAGAAGTCGGTGTCCGCCTTCTCGAGCTGGCAGAGCTCGATGTAGTGGCCGAGCTGGGCCGTCGTGTCGACGTAGGCGAGCCGGGCGCGGTTCGGGATCAGGATCGTGTACTCGAAGGCCATCCCGTGCTCGCCGAGGAGCTTCTCGACCGCATCCCACGCCTCGTCCCCGAGCGGGACGAGCATCGCGAGATGGTGGAGGCCGAGCACGCCGCCGTCCTTCGGCAGGAAGCGCCGGTAGAACTCGACCTCGCCGGAGACCGGCTCGATCAGCTCGATGATCAAGCCCCCGCGGGCCCCCATCGCGACCCGCGGCACCCACTCGATCTCCTCACCACCCTTCCTGAAGCTGGCGCCCTCGACCGGAACCTCGGTGGAGTTCTCGACCCCGAACAGGTCGCGCAGCTCCTTCATGCCGCGGTCGAGGTCGGGGGTGACGTAACAGACCTGCCAGAGGTTGGCGAACAGGTCGCCGAGGGCCTCGATCGGGCGCGGGTCGTCGAATAGGCCCGAGGCGGGGCGGGGCGCGCCGCCGCTCACGCCGTCACCTGATCTCGCGCGCGCTCATGCAGGATGCCCGCGAGCTCCTCGATCCGAGAGAGCTGCGGGTGATGGCCCGCCTCCAGCTCGATCACGTCCGTGATCTGCCCGTCACTGGCCATCCGTCGCTGCAGCGCGGGCGGAACGATGCGGTCCCCGGTGCAGATCACGTAGGTGCGGGGAATCCTGTCGAGCTCCCGGTTGAGCGAGACGGGCTCAGTGAGCGGAGCGACCGCCTGCGAGCCGGTCCTGCTCACGGCCCAATCCATCACCTCAGGCGAGCAGTCCCCGTTCGACGCTCGGCAGGTCGACTCCGGAAGGGTCCCGATCGGGGGCTCGCCCGAGACGACGACGGTCTGCTGCACGAGGTCGTCGGCGCCCTCGGGAAGGCTCGTCAGGTCGACCAGGCTCTGACCATCGCGCGGCAGGAAGGCCGCCACGTAGACGAGGCGCCTGACCTTCTCGGGCCGGCGGGCGGCCGCCTCGGAGATCACGATGCCGCCCATGCTGTTGGCGACCAGGATCGACGGCTCCCCGGCCGCATTCAGCAGCTCGCAGATCCGCTCCGTGTAGGCGCCCAGCGTCACCTCCTCCACGGGGGTCGGGTCGTCGCCGGATCCCGGCAGATCCGGTGTCTCGGCGGTGTGGCCGAGCTCGTCCAGCCGCTCCGCCAGCGGCCTCCAGATCCAGCCGGCCACGAAGGCCCCATGGACCAGCACGAATCTCATGCGGGCACCTCCTGACGGGCGAGTTGATCGATGGCCGCGACCAGCTCATCCGGGGCCGAGAGGTGCGGGGTGTGATCGGTCTCGATCTCGATCACGGGGCTCACCCGCCGCTCCTTCATCATCCGGCGCTGCAACGCGGGCATGTTGGCCTGGTCCCTGGTGCAGTGGATGTAGCTGCGCGGGATGTTCTCGTAGCCCACGGTGAGCTTCGCCTCATCCATCATCGGGATCACCGGCTGCGGCCTCTGCATCCCGGCCGCCCACTTGCCCACCTCCGGCGGCGCCAGGTTGTAGAAGGCGATGATCGCGTCCTCCTCGGAGAGCTCGCCGATCGGCGGCTCGCCGGAAACGACCATCGTCTTCTGCACGTGATCGCCCTCGCCCTCGGGGAGCTGCGTCAGGCCAATCAGGCTCTGGCCCTCTCCGGGCAGGAAGGCGGCGACGTAGATCAGCGACGCGACCCGGCCGGGGCATCGCGACGCGGCCTGGGTCACGGCCATGCCGCCCATGCTGTGCCCGACCAGGACGGCCTGCTCGGGGCTCTCGCCGAGCTTCTCGCAGATCCTCTCCGCGTAGAGATCGAGGTTGATCTGATCGAGCGGCGTGTGGTCGTCGCCGGCGCCGGGCAGATCGAGGGTCTCCACCTTGTGGCCCGCCGCTTCCAGGGGCTCGGTGAACTTCTCCCAGATCCACGCCCCGCCGAAGGCGCCGTGAACCAAGACGATCCTCGCCATCTACTCCTCCTTGCTCATGGGGTCAGTACGACCTTTCCGTGCAACCCGCCGGCCTCGACCAGGCGGTGGGCCTCCGCGGCTTCGGCGAGCGGCAACGTCCGATCGACCCGGGTGCGGAGCTTCCCTGCGGCCACGGCGTCGACCAGCTCGCGCAGCGCCTCGCGGTCGCGATGGACCAGGAATGACTCCTGGCGGATGCTGCGCTCCGGTGGCGCCTCGGGCGGGCGCCGGAGGCTGACGATCGCCCCGCCGTCCTGCACCGCGGCGAAGGCCGCTTCGCCGAGCGGCACGGCATCGAAGATCGCGGGCACCGGATCGATCGCGCTGAGATCCACATCTCGCGGCAGGACCTCGGCGGCCCCCAGGGTGTGGGGCCACCGTTCGTCGTCCCGGCCGGCTTGGGCGATCACCCGGTGCCCGGCTTCGACGGCGAGCTGCACCGCGAAGCTCCCGACCGCGCCGCTCGCGCCGGTGACGAGGAGATCGCATCCCTCCAGCGGATCGAGCAGCTCGAGCCCCTGGCGCGCGGTCAGCGCGTTCAGCGGGATCGTGGCGGCCGTCTCGTAATCAAGTCCGTTTGGGAGGGGCACGAGCCACTCGGCCTCGAAGGCGACGGACTCGGCGTAGGCGCCGACCGAGCCTCCGGCCTCGTACCACTGGACCATCCCGACCACGCGATCGCCGGGCTGGAGGTCCTGGACGCGCTCGCCAGTCGCCGCCACCTGCCCGGCCAGGTCCCAGCCGAGCACGAAGGGTGGATCGGGGGGAGCGACCCGCCCGGCCCCCCGCCGGGCCCCGAGGTCGGTCGGGTTGACGTTCGCTGCCCGGACGCGGACGACGACCTGGCTCGGTCCCGGCTCGGGGTCGGGGCGCTCGGCGACACGGAGTACCTCTGGCCCCCCGAGCTTCGTCACCTCCACAACCCTCATTCCCGTTCAGCCGGCGCCGTTCGAATGGGGGAGCAGCACCGCTCGCCCGGTGATGTCGCCCTCGCGCAGCCGCCCGAGCACCTCGTTGACCTCGTCGAGCGGATGGGTCTCGGTCTTCAGGGTGATCCTGCCGGCGCCGTGCAGCTGCACGACCTCCCAGAGGTCGGTCCAACTGCCGACCAGGTTGGCGATCAGGGACTGCTCCTGGCTAACAAGGGCAACCGATGGCACAGTGATTGTCCCGCCGAAGCCGACCATCGAGTAGGTGCCCTGGAGGGCGAGCATCCCCAGGCCGTCGCCATGCGTCTGGTCGGTGCCGACGAAGTCGAGGACCAGGTCGGCGCCGTGACCCTGGCTCAGCTCCCAGACGGCGTCCACCCCGCCGTCGCTGTCGATCGCCCAGTCGGCGCCCAGCTGATCGGCGAGCTTGCGGCGATCCGGGTGGGGATCGACGACGATCACCGTGCCGGAGCCGAGCTCGCGGGCGAGCTGGAGGCCGATGTGGCCGACGCCGCCGGCCCCGAGGACGACCGTGGTCGTGCCGGGCAGCATCAGGTGCGTGACCTTCTTGATCGCGTGGTAGGCCGTGATCCCCGCGTCCGAGTGGGGCGCGACCTCGACCGGCTCGACGCCGGGCGGCAGCGGGACGATCTCGCGCTCGCCGACCACCAGATACTCGGTGAAGCCGCCGTCGAGCGACAGCCCCGTGAACTGGTGATGCACGCAGTGCATGTCCTGGCCGCGGCGGCAGTTGACGCAGACGCCGCAGCTGTGGGGCGGGTAGATCAGCACCGAGTCGCCGACCTTGACACTGGTGACCAGGTCCCCGACCGCGTCCACCCGGCCGCCGTTCTCGTGGCCGAGCACTCGGGGGACGTCCATCCCGGCCGGGCCCATCTCGCCGTCGATCGCGTGCAGATCCGTCGAGCAGACCCCCGCCGCCTCGATCTTCACGCGCACCTGGTTGGGGCGGGTGATCTCCGGCTCGGGCCGGTCCTCCAGCTCGAGGGGATGGTTGTACTCGTTCAGCACCGCAGCTTTCACGTTGGTCTCCTTGGATCGAGGCTTCGCGCGCGCTACCCGCCGACGGTGACCTGCTCCGCCCGCGCGCTCAGGTATCGGTTCGGGTCCTTGTCCAGGTGCTGGGCGAGGCGGTCGGCGAGCGCCATGATCGTCAGAGACGGGTTGACCGACAGGGTCTTGGGGAACAGGGACGCGTCCCCGACGAAGAGCCGCTTCGCGTCATGGGACTCGCACTGCGCGCCGACCGCCGAGCGCGCCGGGTCCGAGCCCATCCGGCAGGTGCCCTGCACGTGAGTGCTGGCGGGGCCGGTCCAGGCGACGCGGGTTGCTCCGGCGGCCTCCATCACCCGCTTGCCGAAGTCGATACCCCTCTCCATCCGCTCGAGCTCGACCTGGTCGAAGTGGGCCTCGAAGCTCTCCGTCCCGTCCTCGCCGACGACCACGCGCCCGTTGTTCTCGTCGTTGGCGAGCACGAGGATCCCGTTCCAGTGCCGGTACCGGCGCACCGCCTCGACCAGGCGTTCGCCCCACAACGGCCCGTCCTCGTCCGCGATGCTGGTCGCGAAGCCGATCGGGTCCTGGATGGTGGAGGCCTCGAGCACGAAGCCCCCGTCCTCGTCCCGCATGAAGTCCATGCAGTGCGAGGTGATCGGGTAGACGCGGTGGGCGTCCTGGACCTCGTCGAAGAGGCCGAAGACGAAGGCGGCGGGGTGGAGGCCGAGGTTGCGGCCGACCCACTCGCTGCTCGGCGAGTTGCCCGCTGACTCGGGCAGCCCGGAGCGAATCAGGATCTGCGGGGTGTTGAGGGCGCCCGCGGCAACCACCACGGCACCCGCCTCGATCGTGTGGCGCTCCCCCTCCGCGTCGACGTACTCGACGCCCGTCGCCTCGAGGCCGCCGTTGCGCTCGTCGAACAGGACCCGTTCCACCGGCGACTCCGCGCGCAGGTCGAGCTTGCCGACCGCGGTCGCCTCATGGATGTAGGTGTTCATCGTGTTCTTGCCGGCGTTGGTCGGGCACCCCTGCAGGCAGGACCCGCACTTCATGCAGTTGACGTCCGTGTACGAGTCGACCGGCTCGAGCTCCGAGCCCAGCTCGCGGAAGCCGGCGTCAAGCCTCCGCACGCACTCGGGCCAGTCGGCGCGCTCGCGTACGCCCAGCGCCTTCTCGACCCGGGCGTAGTGGGGTGCGAGGTCCTCGACCCCGAACGGCTTGCCGCCGTCGCCGAGCAGGCCGCTCGCGTCGTGCCACTTGGCGAACTCGAAGTCATGCGCCCGGAAGGAGACCTTGGTGTTCATGGTGGTCGTGCCGCCCACGCAGCGGCCGCCGAAGATCGGCACCGCGCCGCCGGCGCCGCCGTCGACCATCGCCATCCGGAGAGGCCACCAGAAGTCGTGCGCTGCCTTCGCCTCCCAGCGGACGAAGTCGGCGGCGGTCAGGTGGGGCCCGGCCTCGAGCAGAACAACGTTGCGCCCGCGCTGCGCGAGCTCCCCGGCCACCACGCCTCCGCCGGCGCCCGAACCGACCACGACGACATCGCAGCGCTCACTCATCCGGGAACCCCCAGGTATGACCAGTCGTGGACGATCTGGCTCGCCAGCGGGAAGCGGAAGTCGATCTCCTCCCAGGCCCCCGGCCCCTCGGCGCCGGGAGCGACGAAGTCGCTGTAGTAGGCCTCGATCGCGAGGGCGCGGAGCATCATGAACTCGGGGGTCTGGGCGCGTTCGGCCAGTGCGTCGGCGCCGCCGTCGGCGACGTCGGCGAGCGCGTCGATCGCGCCGAGCGCCGCCTCGCGTGTCCCCTCGTCCACCAGCGCCAGCTTCGCGTCGACGTAGGCCGCCGGTTCGCAGCGAGCGGACCCGGGCACGATCGTCTCGCACAGGGCAGCGAGCACCGAGGCGCGGCCCTCGTCCATGATCAGCCAGCTCCTCTCCGCCACGGCCACGCACCCTATAGGTAAGGGGCGAATAAAACAAGCTATTTGACCTGGACGCCGGCTAGGCGTTTGCGAGACCGAGAGTTGCGCGGGCCGCCGCGTAGACCTCGTCGGCGCCGGGCAGGTAGGCGTCCTCGACCGGCGGACTGAGCGGGACCGGTTCGAAGGGGGCGCCGACGCGTTCGATCGGGGCGTCCAGGTCGTCGAACGCGGCCGCCTGGACCTCGGCGGCGATCTCGGCGCCGAAGCCGCCGTGCTCGACCGCCTCGTGGGCGACCACCAGCCGGTTCGTGCGGCGGACGGAGGCGACGATCGCGTCGAGGTCGAGCGGGACCAGCGTGCGCGGGTCGATCACCTCGGCTTCGATGCCGTCGCCGGCGAGGCGCTCGGCGGCGGCCACGGACTCGCCGACCATTCGGGAGAGGGCGACGATCGTCACGTCAGTTCCCTGGCGCGCGACGCGGGCGCTGCCGAGCGGCACCGGCTCCGGGTCGCCGGGCACCTCCTCTTTGCGGAAGTAGAGGTTCTTGTGCTCGATGAAGACGACCGGGTTGGGATCGGCGATCGCGCTGATCAGCAGCCCGGCGGCGTCCGCTGCGCGGCTCGGCATCACCACCTTAAGCCCGGGGATGTGGGTGAGCCAGGCCTCGAGGCTCTGCGAGTGCTGGGCGGCGCCGCGCGAGCCGGCGCCGCCCTGGGTCCGCAGCACCAGCGGTACCCGGAGCTGCCCGCCCGACATGAAATGGGCCTTCGCCGCGGCGTTGACGAGCTGGTCGAGGGCCAGGGTGAGGAAATCGATGAACATGATCTCCAGCACCGGGCCGCTTGCCCGACTGGGCCGCGCCGATCGAGACGCCGCAGATCGCCGCCTCGCTGATCGGCGTGTCGATGACTCGCTCGGTGCCGAACTCCTCGGCGAGCCCGGCGGTGACGGTGTAGGGCCCGCCTTCGGCGACGTCCTCGCCGATCACGAGCACGTTTTCGTCGGCGCGCATCGCCTCCGCGAGCGTCGCGTTGACCGCCTTGACGAAGGTGGTTTGCGCCCTCCCAGGGCCGGGCCAGGTCCGGCGTCGAGCGGCCGGGGCGTAAACGAGGCCCGCCGCGAGCTCCGGGCTAGGGGAACGAGCTGGCGCGGCCGAACTCGACTGCCGCCTCCACCGCCTCTCGCGCCTCCGCCTCGGCCGCCGCCGCCTCGTCCTCGTCGAACCAGCCGGTCTCGGCCGCCGCACCGCTGCAGGCGCATGGATCGGGTCCCTCTGCTGCCACTCCCCGTCGGCGAGCGCCTCACGGTACTGGGCCGGGTCGCCGACGTAATGGCCGCTCAGCCGGTGGGTGAGGCACTCGAGGAGCAGCGGCCCCTCTCCACTTCGCACCGCGTCGAGGAAGCGACCGAACGCCTCCCAGACCGCCGCCACGTCGTTCCCGTCGACGGTCTCGCGGGTGACCTCATAGGGAGCGACGACGTCGCTGACCCGCTCGACGTTGGTGTGGGCGGAGCGCGGCGTGAACTCGGCGAAGCCGTTGTTCTCGCAGACCAGGATCAGCGGCAGTCCCCAGAGCGTCGACAGGTTGACGGTCTCGTTGAAGTGGCCGGCCTGCACGGCGCCGTCGCCGAAGAAGACGACGGTTGCCTGATCGCCGCCGTCCAGCCGGGTCGCCAGGGCGCTGCCGAGGGCGATCGGGATGTTGCCGCCGACCACGCCGGTCGCGCCCATGAGGCCGTGCTCGACGTCGACCAGATGCATCGAACCGCCCATGCCGCGGCAGAGCCCGTCCTCGCGGCCCATCAGCTCGGCCATCATCCGGTCGATCGGTGCGCCCTTGGCGATCGCGTGGCCGTGGGCACGGTGGCCGGTGTAGACGGCGTCGTCGTCGCGGAGCAGGCCGCAGACGCCGGCTGCGACCGCCTCCTGGCCGAGGCTCAGGTGGATCAGGCCGTGGACCTCGTCCGCCTGTTTCAGCCGCCCGACCCGCTCCTCGAAGGCCCGGATCCGCCACATCGTCCGCAGCAGCTCGAGCGCGACCTCGCCCTCGAGCGCAGTCCTGGCCTTGGCGGTGGGCGATCGGACTCGCTCCGGCTACGCCGCGACGGTCTCGAACTGTGACATCGACGCCTCGAACGCATGCCGGTACATCTCCTCGATCGGCTCCGCCCGGAGCTCGTCGGAGAGCACCTCGATCCCCCACGCGTCGTCGTAGCCCATCTCCTGTCCGGCCCTGACGTAGCCGCGGATGTCGAACTCGCCCTCGCCGGGCAGCTTCCGGAACCTGGTGGTCTCCTCGATGTGGTCCTCCATCCACTCGAACTTCCCATCGCTGAGCTCGACCCAGGTCAGGTACTCGAGCGGGATCCGCTTCAGGTCGGCGGGGGCGATCCCGAGCTTCGCCATGTGCCAGGTGTCGATCACCAGGCCGCCGTTCTTGGCGCCGGCGCCCTCGACGACCCGCAGCGCGGCGTCGAGGTTGTCGACGTTGACGTCGAAGGGCATGAACTCGTAGGCGATCACCGCGTCGGTCAGCTTCGCAGCGTGGGCGCAGAGCTCGGCGTAGCGCTCGGTGAGCTTGTCCAGCTCGCAGGGGACGCCGGGGATGTTCCCGACCTTGACGTGATGCGCGCCGAGCGCTGCTGCGCCCTCCAGCAGCAGATCGCGCAGCTCGTCGGACTCCTTGCGGCCCTCGGTGCCCTCGTCCTCGAAGAAGCCCCAGATGAACTCGAGCTCGAGGTACTCCAGGCCGTTGTCGTCGAGCAGCTTCTTGACGTCTTCGAGGCTGCGGCTCTCCAGGGTGTGTCGCAGATCGGCGTGCCAGATCCCGATTCCCTTCATCCCCACTTCCGCCGCCTTCTCGCAACGCAGTCCGAAGTCGAAGTTGCTCCATTCCTGTCCCGTGTGCGGCTGGGTCGGCCCCGCCGTCGTCCAGTACGCGCCCAGCAGCTCGACGCCGTTGTCGGTGGCCATGATCAGTCCTCCTTGCCGCCCTCAGCGGGCATCACGTTGATCTCGATCTTGACCCCGTTGGGGTCCTTGAAGAACAGCTGCCGCATCCCGATTCCGGGCACCGTGTTCCGCTGCGGCACGATCCCGTTCCGCTCGAGGCGCGCCAGCGCCTGCTCGTGGTCGTCGCCCGTGAAGGCCAGGTGATCGAGCGCGCCGGTGCCCTCGGCGGGCGGCGAGGCCGGCATGCCGAGCGTCCGTGAGTGCGCGGTGTAGGCCTCGCGGTCGGCCACATGGATACAGGGCACGCCCTCCGCGTAGAGCCAGTAGCCCGGGAACTCCAGCGGCGGGCGCTCGCCCACCTCGAGCCCGAGGAGCGTCGCGGTAGAAGTCCCGCGTCGCCTCGATGTCCTCGGTGAGGACCAGAACGTGCTCGATCTTGCTCAGCGCCATTGCGAGACCACCACCGGCGCCGCGACCGCGCTACGCGGCCGCTGCCGGGACTTCGCCGACGACCTGCCGCGCGGCGGAGACGATCTTCTCCGCTGTGGGGGCGATGTACTCCTCCTGGATCTGGTTCGCGGCCACCGGGGCATCGGTGCGGGCCACCCGGGCGACCGGAGCCTTAAGGGAATCCAGCCCCTTCTCGCTCACCATCGCGGCGATCTCGGAGGCGACCCCGCAGTGCATCCGGCCTTCGTCGGTGACCACCAGCCGCCCGGTCTTGGCGACCGAGTCGAGGATCGTCTTCTCGTCGAGCGGCACCAGGGTCCGGAGGTCGATCACCTCGGCCTTGATGCCCTCTCCGGCCAGCTCCTCAGCGGCGCCGAGGGCGATCGCGGTCATCATCGAGCAGGCGACGATGGTCACGTCGGCGCCCTCCCGCACCACGTTCGCCTCGCCGAAGGGGATCTCGAAGTCGCCGTCGGGCACGTCGTCCTCGGCCCCGTAGATGAAGGCGTGGGTGAGCACGATCGTGGGGTTGTCGGACTTGATCGCGGTCGTCAGCAGCCCCTTGACCTCCCTGGCCCCGGAGGGCGCCGCGATCTCGATCCCGGGCAGGTTCCAGTACATGCCGAACGGGCTCTCGGAGTGCTGCGCGCCGCCGCCGTGCAGCAGGCCGTGGCTGATGTGCAGCGTCGCCGGGCAGCCGATGGTCCCGCCGGAAGAGGTCCGCGCGGTCGAGATCTCGTTAGCGATCGACGAGATCGCCGGGTAGGTGAATGAGGCCAGGCCGAGGTGGGCGAACATCCGATGCCCGACCATCGCCGCGCCCGCCGCCATCGCCGTGTAGGCGGCCTCCGAGCACGGCGGGAAGAGGATGCGATCGCCGTACTTCTCCTGGAAGGGCTCGAACTGCATGCCCTCCGGGCCGATCCCGAGGACCTCGTTGCCCATGACGACGAAGTTCGGGTCCTCCTCCATGAACCTGGTGAGTACGTCGAGGATCGCGTCGGCGTAGTTCTTCTGCGGCATCGTCGACTCCTTAAGCGAAGACGTGTTCGAGGGCGGACTCGGGGCTGGGGCGGGGGCTGTCGAGGGCGAACTCGCGGGCCTCGGCGATCTGACCCTTCGTCCGCTCGTCGATCTCCCCGAGCTCCCCCTGGCCGGCCTCGCCCGACTCGAGGACCTTGCGCGCGTAGATCAGCACCGGATCGTGATTCCGGTACCAGTCCTCGTTCTCGCCCGACATCGCGGAGTCGTCCCAGGCCATCGAGATGTCGAGCTCGCCGGTGACCAGCTGGGGCCAGAGCGGCTGGCTCCCAGCCCAGCGCTCGGTGACGGCGTGGATGAAGTAGGGGCCCTTGAGCGCCCGGCAGTGCTCGACCGCCTTCTCGGCGAGCGCGTTCACCGCCTCCAGGTCACGCCCGTCGACCGTCTCGCAGGGGATCCCGAAGGTCTTCGGGATCGTGGTCAGGTCCTCGACGGCCGAGACGGAGGTCGGGAAGCCTCCGCCGGCCGAGCCCAGCGCCCCGGGGCTGTTGTTCTCGCAGACGAACAGCACCGGCAGGTCGTAGTAGGCCGCCAGGTTGAGGGACTCGTAGGCGATGCCCTCCTCGAGCGCGCCGTCGCCGAAGAGGCCGACCGCGATCGCCTCGCCGCCCTCCTGCTTGAGCGCGAAGGCCGCGCCGTTGGCGAGCGAGATGCTGCCGCCGACGATCGAGGAGGTCGAGATGAAGCCGAGCCCGGGGTCGCTCAGGTGGAGGGTGCCGCCGGCGCCCCTGTTCAGCCCGGTCTCGCGGCCGAGGATCTCGGCGAGGGCCTTCTTCGGATCGGACCCGCGGGCGATGAGGTGGCCGTGGTTGCGGTGGTGGGTGGCGAGCTTGTCGTCCGGCCCGAGTGCCTCCATCAGTCCCACCCCGGTCGACTCCTGGCCGATGTAGAGGTGGTAGTGCGTCATGAACGCATGGTCCTCGTGGAAGAGCCTGTCGACCGCTTCCTCGAACCGGCGGATCAGCATCATCCGCTCGAGAGCGCTCAGGCGGCGGCCCACCTCCCAGCTCATTTCCTTCCCTCTTCTCCGTTGGTGCTGGCCCGCGTCAGGTAGGCCGACTGGAGCAGCTCAGGCTTATTCTGCAGCTCGCTCGCCTCTCCCGAGAACTCGATCGTGCCGTGGCCCATCACGTAGGCCCCCCGCGCCAGGCCGAGGGCGATCGTCGCGAACTGCTCGATCAGCAGCACGCCGATGCCCTCCTCGGCCAGCTTCTGGATCCTCGGGATCAGCCGCTTGACGACCACGGGGGCGAGCCCCAGCGAGAGCTCGTCGATCAGCACGAACTTCGGCTTGGAGACGAGCGCCTGGGCGAGCACGAGCATCTGCTGCTCGCCGCCGGAGAGCGAGCGCCCCTGGAGGTCGAGCCGCTGCTTGAGCTCGGGGAACATCTCCAGCGCATATCCGAGGCCGGCGTCCGCTTCACCGCGGGGCAGCGCATAGGTCGCCACCCGGAGGTTGTCCTTGACGCTGAGATCGGGGAGCAGCCGCCGGCCCTCCGGAACCACCGCCACCCCGGCCTCCCGGATCTTCTCCGGGCGCCGGCCACCCAGGTCGGTGCCGTTCAGCTTCACCGAGCCGTTCTCGGGTCGCAGGACGCCGCTGACCGCGAGCACCAGGCTGGACTTGCCGGCGCCGTTCGGCCCCAGCAGCGCCGTGACCTCGCCGGGGTCGATCCGCAGCGAGACATCTCGCACCACCGGGCGACCACCTCGGGCGACGGTCAGGTTTTCGAGCGTGAGCACGTCACCCTTCTTGGAGCTCGCGGCGGGGGCCTGCTTCTCGGTCGGCTTCTCGGCGGCGGTGCTCATACGTCCTCCGCCCCCAGGTAGGCGCGAATTACGTCCTCGTTGCGCAGGACCTGATCGGTCGGCCCCGTCGCGATCAGCTCGCCGAAGTCGAGCACCGAGGTGAGTTCGCAGCACGAGGAGACCAGGTTCATGTCGTGGTCCACCAGGATCACCAGGGCGCCGATCTCCTCCGGGATCCTGCGGATCACGCTGCCCATGTGCTCGGTCTCCTCGTCGGGGAGGCCCGCTGCGGGCTCGTCGAGGAGAACCGCGCGGGGCTCGCCGACGACCGCACGGGCGATCTCGACGAGTCGCCGCTCACGTGCTCCGAGCGTGCCCACTTTCGTGTTCGGGTCCAAGCCCCCGAGCCCGACGAACTGCAGCGCTCCGAGCACATCCTCGCGCCGGGAAGAGCCGCCGTTGCGGCTCGAGTGCTCCTCGACCATGGCGACGTTGTCGTAGAGGGAGAGCTCCTCGATCGCCTGCTCGGTCTGGAAGGTCCGCCGCAGGCCCCAGCGCGCCCGGCGGTAGTCCGGCATCGCGAGCAGGTTCTGGTCGAAGGCCGTGACGGCGCCGCCCGAGGGCTTGACGAACCCGCTGAGGACGTTGAAGAAGGTCGTCTTGCCGGCCCCGTTCGGGCCGATCAGGCCGCAGGTCCCGCCGGGGAACGTGACGGTCATCTGGTCGATCGGCTTGACGCCGCCGAACCGAACCTCGAGGTTCTCGACCTTGATCACTCCGACTCCGCCGTCCCGGCCGGCCGCGCCCCGGGGCTGCCGACAAGTCTCCACAGGAAGCGTCCGAGCCTCGCCATGTCCCTCGGGAACTGGTCGACCAGGCCGGCCGGCGCCGTGGTCAGCACCTGGATCACGCCGAGGCCGAAGATGATCGTCAGAAGATCGGGTGGCAGCCCCCAGCTGTCGAGCAGCGCGGGCAGCAGCTTGATCAGGATGCCGGCGACGACCGCGCCCCAGAGGCTGTAGATCCCGCCCATCAGGACGACCGCGAGCAGGATGATCGAGTCCTGGGTCGGGAAGGTGAGGTTGTAGAGGGTGCCCGAGCTGCTGGCCAGCAGCGCGCCCGCGATCCCGGTCATGAACGAGGCGAGCGCGAAGGCCCACATCTTGTAGAAGCTGATGTTGACTCCGGCGGCGAGCGCGGCCGGCTCTGACTGGCGGATCGTCGCCCAGGCTCGGCCCGGCTTGCCGCGCACGTGCCAGAGGGCAAGGGCGAACATCAGCGCCGCCCAGATCAACGTGTAGCGGAAGTAAGCGTGCTCGCCCGTGGCGATGCTCGGGCGCCGGATCTCGTGAGCGCCGGTCGTCGCGTCGGTGTGGCCAAGGAAGCCGCCGCCGCCGTTGGGGAAGTCGGTCGCCGCCAGGACGACCGTGATCGCGCCCGCGAGCATCAGGGTGATCAGCGCCAGGTAGAGGCCACTGACGCGCAGCGCGGGCAGCCCGATCAGCGAGCCGAGGACCATCGTGATCAGCCCGGTCATGATCGTCACGACCGGGAAGGGCAGGCCGGTGGCGAACAGCAGCCGCGCCCCGACCCAGGCGCCCAGTGCCAGGACGGCCACCTGGCCGAGGGAGACGAGGCCGACGCGGCCCATCAGCAGGCCGAGGCCGAGGGCGACGATCGTGTAGATCACGACCGCGGTCGCCACGTCCGTCCAGTAGGCGCTCAGCATCCCCGGCAGAACCAGGAAGACGAAGGCGAACAGAGCGGCGATCACCGCGACGCGAATCCGCTCACCTGTCTCGAGGCGAAGTATCGGCCCGAGCCCGCGATCGACCAGGCTCGGCTTGGCCGCTTCGGCGGCGCCCGCCGTCTTGGTCGCCTCAGCCTCGGCCATTGCCAAGTCCGGTCCCGGTGAACGAGATCTCGCGCTTGCGAGAGATCACCAGCAGGGCGATGGTCGCCAGCACAAAGGGCGCCATGTTGCGGTACTCCGAGATCGAGGTGATCGGCGTAGCCAGCGCGCTGACCAACCCCACCACGAGTGCCGCGAAGAAGGTGACGACCAGCGATCTGAGCTGCGCGATCAGGGCGGCCGCCAGGGATGAGATCACCAGGAAGGTCAGGCTGACCGCGTCGAGACCGACCAGGTCCGAGAGCAGCAGCCCCGAGACCCCCGAGAGGATCCCGGAGGCGAGCCAGGCCTGCGCCTCCACCCAGCGGACCGGGACGCCGAGCGTGGCGGTGATCTCGCGATCGTTGGCGAGTCCCCGCATCGCCGTGCCGAGCTTCGTGTACTGAAGGAAGGCGGCCGTACCGAAGACGACCACCACCCCCAGCCCGAAGGCGACCACCTGCGTCCAGGTGACGGCCACCTGGCCGACGTCGAAGGCGTGGGTCGAGGTCGGCAGAACCTGCGAGCGGGCCTTGTCGCTCCAGATCCACGACATGGTCCCGAGCAGGATCAGCGCCAGGCCCAGAGTCGCGGTCGCCTTCACCAGGGCATCTCGGCGGGCCAGCGCCGGGCCCAGAAGAACCCCGTAGAGCAGCGTGACGCCGGCGGCGAAGAGAACGGCCACCCCGTATGACGGCCATTCGGGCCACAGGGAGTTGTTGATCAGGTCCCAGGCGATCAGGGCGGACATCGCCCCGACCGCGCCGAAGGCCAGGTTCAACACTCCCGTGGTCCGGTAGAGAACCACCATCCCGGCCCCCGACAGGGCGTACACCCCGCCGAGGGCCAGGCCGGTGACGATGAAGGGCTGGAAGTCGTCCCAACTGGGCATTTAGTGACTCACAGCCCCTTGATCAACCTGCTCCGCCGGTCAGGCTCGGATCCGCCTCCTCGATCTGGCGGACCTTCGCGATGTCCGGCTCGTCCTCGCTGATCTCGAAGCAATCCTCCTTGATCACCATTTTGCCCTGGTTGGGCGTGCTGGTCCAGTCGACATTGTTCGGGATGTGCAGCGGTGCCTCGCCGAAGTACCAGGGTCGGCAGAGGATGTCGGTCTCCTGATTCTTCAGGGCGAACACGGCTTGACTCACGCTTTGCAGCGTGTAGTCGCCCTTGACCGTCTCCAGCGCGTTGGTCATGAACTCGCCCATCAGGTAACCCATCTGGCTGAAGCTGCCCAGACCGCCGGACACGTCCTGGCCGTACTTCGCCATCACCGACCGGTAGAGCTCCGAGTCGGGACCGTCGAAGTCGGTCACGTTGAGCTCGGCGTTGACGAGCAGCTTGTCATCCCACTCCGTCCCCAGCGCCTGCGCGACGAAATCGGTGTTACACGGCGTCGAGCAGCCCCACGCCTTGACGCTGTCCGCCAGGCCCTGCTGCTGGGCGGCCTGCAGGATCTTGAGCGCCTCGGGCGGCGTGAAGTTGAGGATCACTCCGCCGTTCGAGCCGGCCTGCTGGGTCAGCTTGACCGCGACCGAGTTGGCGTCCTGAATCGGGACGTTCTCGGCGTTCAGCTCGATCGGGATCCCCGCCGCCTTGGCGACGATCTGCGGGCCCGCGGCGATGTAGCCGGTTCCCGGCACGTTCGACTGGGCGAACGCGATCTTGTCGACGTCCTGCCGGATCACGGCCTGGGTGGCTCCGTCCGAGCTGTAGCGCGGGCCCATGTTCACGGGGGCGCTGTTCGGCGTCGACCAGCACGACGGGGCGATGCCGGCGTTCAGGACCGGGATGCCCTTCGACTCGTAGTAGCTGTGGTTGACGTCGCACTCGATCAGGCTGAAGCCGCCGGCCATGCCGACCACGCCCTCGGTCTCGACCAGCTTGCGCGCCAGCGCGGCATTCTGGGCCGGGTCGGTCTGCTCCGTCTCGGCGATGTACTGAATCGGGTGGCCGTTGACGCCGCCGTTGGCATTCACACAGTCGAAGTACGCCTTGGCGGCGTTCTCGCCATCGGTGAAGTCCGTACCGGGCTGCTTGGTGGCGATCGCGCCGATCTTGATCGGACTGCCCGTCGGCTGCTGACCGTTGCCGTTGCCGCACTTCGGATTGTCTACGACGGATCCAGCGTTGCTTTCCTCGTTTCCGCTGCCGCCGCACGCGGCGACGACCAGCGAGAGCCCCGCCGCGACCACGACCAGCGTGGTGACGGATCGCCCTCTCTTCGAGCCGAAGAACCTCTTCACCGATATCTCCTCCTCTGGTAGCGGCCGTCCTTCGGGTCCGGCGGCCGTCGCGTGATCCTATAGCAAGAAAGTCATTGCGTTTGGTTTGTTTTCTATTAGCTCTATGAGCCGAGTCCGAGCAGGCGTGCGGCGTTCTCCTTGAGGATCAGGGGCCGCACCTCGTTGTCGATCTCGAGCCGCTCGAAGTCCGCCAGCCAGCGCTCGGGCGTGATCATCGGGTAGTCCGAGCCGAACAGGACCTGCCTCTTCAGCAGGGTGTTGGCATACCGGACGAGCAGGGGCGGGAAGTATTTCGGCGACCAGCCGGAGAGGTCGATGTAGACCTCCGGCTTGTGCATCGCGATCGAGAGCGCCTCGTCCTGCCAGGGGAAGGACGGATGCGCGAGCACGATCGGCATCCCAGGGAAGTCGGCGGCGACGTCGTCGATGTAGATCGGGTTCGAGTACTTGAGCCGCACGCCGCCGCCGCCGGGCAGCCCCGAGCCGATCCCGCTGTGCCCCGTATGGAAGAGGGCCGGCAGACCGGTCTCCGCGATCACCTCATAGAGGGGGTAGGCGGCGGGGTCGTTCGGGAAGAACGCCTGCAGGTTGGGGTGGAACTTGAAGCCGCGGACGTCGTGCTCGTCGATCAAGCGGCGGGCCCGCTCAACGGCGTCGGGCCGTGCGGGGTCGACGCTGGCGAAGGGGATCAGGACGTCGGGGTATTCCGCAGCGCCCCCCAGCACCTCCTCATTCGGGACCGGCGGGCGGCCCGAGGTCGACTCCCAGTCGACCGTGAAGACGACGGCGGCCATCTCCCGCTCCCGGTAGTAGGTGCCGACGTCGTCGACCGTGGGAGTGCCGCCGCCTTCTCGAAAGTACTTCTGCGAGGCCTCGCGGAGCGCGGGCGGGATCGGGTCGTGGCCGTCCCGCGACACCTCCACGTGGGTGTGGACGTCGATCGCCTTGACCTTGTCGAGGTCGATCACGACGCTGCGTCCAGCTCGGCGATGCCGTCCTTGAGCGCGGTCGCGCCGGATCCGTCCAGCGTCTCGAAGCGCACGGCGCCGTCGTCACCCTTCCAGACGCGGGTCGTGAGCCGATCGCCGGGGCGGACGGGGCGGGAGAAGCGGACGGCGAGGCGGCGCACGTCGGCCGGGCTGCGCTCGCCCTGCGAGGAGAGCACCGCGCGCCCGGCGAAGGCCATCATGCAGAGGCCGTGGACGATGATCCCCGGCAGACCCGCGGCCTTTGCGAAGTCATCGTCCAGGTGGATCTCGTTGTGGTCGCCGGAGGCTTCGGCGTAACGGCCCGTGATGTCGTCGGCGAGGGGATAGGTGAGCTCCGCGACGGGGTCGGACTCGCCCATCTCCTTCGGCATTCGGTGGTCAGGGGCCGGCTCGCCGCCCCCGTCGTCGCCGACTATCCCCCGGTAGAACTCGACCACGTACTGCTCGTTGAGCAGCCGCCCGTCGCCGTCGCGAGTCTCCGTCTTCAGGACCACCGTCGTCCCCGACTCCTTCGGATGCACACCGACTGCGGCGGCCCGGGCGTGGAGCTCCATCCCCGCCTCGATCGGCGCGGAGATCAGGATGTCCTGATCGCCGTGGACGACCTGCTTGCGAACCTCCTCCGGGGCCATCCCGCGCGCCGCCTGCTGGAGGACATCCCAGACCGGCACGATCGCGAACACTGGAGGGGCGATCCTGCCGCCCAGGGCGAGCGCCCCCTCGTCGTCGGTCGCTCGCGCGTAGGCGCTGATCGCCTCCTCGGTGGCGGGTGTGAGGCGCTCCTCGGTCCAGCTCCCGAGCGCTTCCAGCTCGAAGTGCAAGCAGCCTTCCTCAGAAGGGGTAGCTGGCGGGTTCGGGCTGCTCGGTGATCCAGCGCACCTCGGTGAACTCCTCGACGCTGAAGTGGCCGCCGAAGCGGCCCCCGTTGCCGGAGGCCCCCCGGCCGCCGAACGGCGCCAGCGGATCGTCGTAGACAGGGGAGTCCATGATGTGGACCAGGCCGGTGTCGAGCCTGTCGGCCAGCTCACGCCCGCGCTCATGCGAGGACGTGTAGACCGCGCCGGAGAGCCCGTACTCGGTGTCGTTCGCGATCGCGACCGCCTCGTCCTCGTCCGAGAAGGTCATGACGGGCGCGACCGGTCCGAAGATCTCCTCGTTCCAGGCGCGCATGTCCCTGGTGACCTGCGCGAGCACGGTCGGCGGGAAGTAGGGCG
Source organism: uncultured Solirubrobacterales bacterium (assembly GCA_963801055.1). Lineage (GTDB taxonomy): Bacteria > Actinomycetota > Thermoleophilia > Solirubrobacterales > 70-9 > DASUPK01. Next base: position 75,475 of record CAWDDE010000001.1, read on the forward strand.
GATCGCTCTTGCCGCCGGCCTTTACGTCCGCCCCAGCGTTGACCGCCTCGTCGACGATCTCCTGAACGCGGTCGATCTGCCGCCGGTTGATGATCGGCCCCAGTGCGACCTCCTCGGAGCCCGGGTCGCCGACGGGGAGCCGGGCCGCGCGCTCGGCCAGGGTGGAGATGTACTGGTCGGCAATCGACTCGTGGACCAGGTGGCGGCCCGAGGCCATGCAGATCTGGCCCTGGTGGAAGAAGGTCCCGAACGCCCCGCAGGACGTCGCCTTCTCGATGTCGGCGTCGTCGAGCACGATGAACGAGCTCTTGCCGCCGAGCTCGAGGGCGACCCGCTTCAGGTTCCCTCCGGCGAGCGAGCCGACCGCTCGGCCCGCTCGGGTGGACCCGGTGAAGGAGACCATCCTCACCTCCGGTGCCTCGCAGATCGCCTCGCCCGGCTCGACGCCGCCGGGGAGGACCTGGAAGACGTTCTCCGGCATCCCGGCCTCCTCGAAGGCCCTCGCGAAGACGAGCCCGCCGGCGACCGGCGTGTGGGGATCGCACTTGAGGAGCACGGAGTTGCCGAGCGCGAGCGCCGGGGCCACCGAGCGCATCGCGAGGATCATCGGGAAGTTCCAGGGGGCGATCACGCCGACGACTCCGACCGGGAGCCGCTTCGCCACGCTGAGCCGGCCCTGCTCGTTGGGGAGCACCTCGCCGACCGGCTGAGCGGTCAGCGCGCCCGCGGCCCGCAGCTCTTTTTCGGCCTCGCCTACCTCGAAGGCCGCCTTCTGGGGGACGCCGCCGCCCTCGTGGATCAGCCACCATTCGCATTCCTCGCGCGCGCTCTCCAGCGCGTCGGCGGTGGCGTGGAGGATCTTCGCCCGCTCGGGGCCGGGGGTGGCGGCCCAGCCGGGCTGTGCCTCGGCGGCGAGCTTCGAAGCCCGGAGGACGTCATCTCTGCCGGCGCTGCCGACCGAGGCCAGGTGCTCGCCCGTGGCCGGGTTGTGGACCTCGACCCGCTCGCTCGTCTGCTGCCAGCCGCCGCTGAAGATCTTGCCGTCGAGAACCTCCTCGGTGATCAGGGTTCCCGTGCGGCCGCCCGTCTGGGTTGCAACCTCCATCTGCTCCTCCTCTCATCCGGTCTTCCGTAACCGGCGTTGCGCGGTGTATCTTGCCCTACCCGGAGTCTGTATGCAATACACGAGGAGATGACGCCGGTGGAGGCGAGATGTGTGGGGTTGAGAGGGTCGTGAACCGCGTTTCTGCATACAAAGGATGCGCCGGTGGCCGCTAGCGACGAGACGCGCAGGGCCGTCGAGAGCGCCGACGGCGAGCCCCCCTCGCAGACGACCCTCGCCCTGCTCAGCCTCCGCGACCTGCTGTTGAGCGGCGAGTTCCCGCCCGGCACCCGGATGTCGGAGCTGCCGCTGGTGGAGCGCCTCGGCGTCTCCCGGACGCCGCTTCGCCTCGCCCTGGCGACCCTGCAGCACGAGGGCCTGCTCGAGAACCTGAAGGGCGGCGGCTACGCCGTCCGCGAGTTCACGATGGATGAGATCCGCGACGCGATCGAGCTCCGCGGAGTCCTGGAGGGAACCGCGGCGCGCTTCGCGGCGGAACGAGGGGCGACCGCGGACCAGCTCGATCGGATGCGAGCGCTCTGCGCCGAGATGGATCCGCTCGTCCATCGCTCGGACGTCGACTCGTTCTGGCAGTACGTGGAGTGCAACCGGGCCTTCCACGCGCTGCTCCTGGAGTCGGCGGCGAGCCCGGTCCTCGAGCGGGCGCTCGAGCGGATCGTCGCACTGCCCTTCGCCTCGCCGAGCGCGCTGGTCCAGGGGCAGGCCGAGCTTCCCGAGTCCCGGGAGATCCTGGTGATCGCCCAAGACCATCACCACCGGCTGATCGAGGCGATCGAGCGCCGCGAGGCCGCCCGCGCTGAGTCCCTCGCGCGAGAGCACGCGCGGGTGGCGTTGCGGAACCTGGAGATCGTGCTGGACAACCGCCACGTGCTGGAGCGGATCCCGGGCGCGTCCCTGATCAACCTCGCCGAGCACTCGAAGGACTAACCAGGAAGAGGAGAGCCGCAGATGTCGAGCAACGGATACCACTGTGAGGTCGTCGGGAGCATGCTGCGGCACGACGAGCTGAAGCAGGCGATGGAACGCGACGAGAAGGGCGAGATCGATCCGAAGGAGCTCGAGGCCCTGCAGGAGGAGGAGGGCAAGCGGAACATCGCGTTGCAGGAGGAGGCCGGGATCGAGGTGCTGACCGACGGGGAGGTCCGGCGCCGCTTCTGGTTCGACCCCCTGACCGCCAGCCTGAAGGGCTACAACCCAGAGGTCCCGGCGCCGGTGATGTTCCATGGCTCGGGCGACAAGCCGGAGGGCCCGCCGCCGAAGCTCCCCGCCGTCACCGAGAAGCTCGGCATCCGCAAGAACCTTCCGCTCGAGGAATACAGGTTCGTCAGCGCGACCACCGACCGGCCGGCGAAAGCGACGCTCGCCGGGATGACCTATGCCAGCGTCCTCTGGGTCCCAGGCTACTCGGACAAGGTCTACCCGGACCGAGAGGCCTACATGGACGAGGTGATCGAGCTGATGAAGCAGATCGTCGGCGAGACGATCGAGGCTGGCTGCGGCTATTTCCAGCTCGACTCGCCGCGCTACACGCACCTGGTCAGCGAGGAAGGCCAGGAGAACCTGCGCAACCTGGGGCTCGACACCGAGACCTGGCTCGGGCAGATGATCGAGCGCGACAACCAGCTGATCAGGGCCTTCCCCGACGTCACCTGGGCAGTGCACCTCTGTCGGGGCAACCACCGCTCGATGTGGTCCGTCGAGGGCGGCTACGACGCGATCGCCGAGCAGCTCTTCAACGACCTGGAGTGCGACCGGATCTTCGCGGAGTACGACTCCCCCAGGGCCGGAACCTTCGAGCCCCTCCGCTTCGTGCCGGAGGACAAGACCGTCGTGCTCGGCCTGATCACGACCAAGGAGCCGGAGCTCGAGGACGCCGACCAGCTCAAGGGGAGGATCGAGGAGGCCTCGGAGTACATCCCACTCGAGCGCCTGGCCTTGAGCCCGCAGTGCGGGTTCGCATCCACCCTGCCGGGCAACCTGGTCACCTTCGACGACCAGAAGGCGAAGCTCCAGCTCCTCGGCAAGGTCGCTCACGAGGTCTGGAGCTGAGATGGGGTTCTTGCTCAGCCCACTGGATGCGGTCCTGAAGCGCTCCGGCGCCCACATGACCGAGCGCGAGGGTTGGTCGGTGGCGGCCGATTTCGGCTCCCTGGCGGCCGAGATCGCTGTCAGCCGCGCGGCCGCCGGACTCGCGGACGTCTCGAGCACCAGCAAGTTCCAGGTGCGCGACTCCGCGACGGCGATCGCGGACATGTACCCCTCGGGCAGGATCCTGCGTGCGGGGTACGCCCTGAAGGCAGCGAATGCCTGGTGGTGCGTGATCTCTCCGGAGCTCCTGCTCGTGCTCAGCTCGCCGAGTTGGGCCGCGCGGGTCCGGGCCGACCTCGAACAGCGCGCCGGTTGGGGCACCCAGATCGAGGACGTCACCTCCGACCGCGTCGCGGTCTGCCTCACCGGGCCGTACGCACGCGAGGTGCTGGTGCGCGCTGGAGCGACGGCCACCGTGCCCGGCCGCATACGGGTCGAATCGATCGCCGGGATTCCGACTCTGGTGCTGCACGAGTACGAGAGGCACTGGCTGCTGGTGGCGCCGGGGTCGGAGGCCGGGGCGCTCTGGCACACGTTGACCGAGGCCGGGTCGCCGCTCGGGCTGGCTTATGTAGGGGCGGACGCGCTCCAGCACCTGCACGCAGCCGCCGTCATTGCGTAATCGGGGGCCCCGCCGATCCGTCGTTCCCGGCACTGCGCTGATCGTCGCGGGCGTGCTGCCCGGGTTCCTGACGGCGAGCCTCGCTCCCCGGATCCGCCACGACTTCGGCTTCGGCGACTCGACGCTCGGGCTGGCGGTGGCGATCTTCTATCTGACCTGTATGGCCAGTTCGACGCCCTCGGGGCATCTGGTCGAGAGGATCGGGGCGCGGCGCGGGATGGTGCTCGGTGCCGCGCTCACCTCGGTGTCGTGCGTCGCCGTCGCCCTGGTCGCGCAGTCTGCGCCGGCCCTGATCGCGATCCTGACCATCGCCGGACTTGGAAACGCGATCGGCGGCCCGGCGGTGAGCGCGCTCCTGCGCCGTACCGTCGAGGGCGGGCGGCACGGCTTCGCCTTCGGTGCGCAGCAGTCCGGTGCCTCGATCGGTGCCCTGCTCGCCGGTGTCGCGCTGCCGGCGGTCGCGATTCCCTTCGGCTGGCGCTGGGCGTACGTGGCGGCGGCGGCGCTGGCGGTGGTCGCGGTGGTCCTCGCGCCGGCGCCGGGTCCGGGCGAGCCGCCGAGGCTCCGGACGCCGACGGAGGCCGCGCCCCATCACGTCACCTCGATCCGCGCGCTAGCCGTGGCCGCGACCCTGGCGAGCGCCGCGGGGGTCGGCTTCATAGCCTTCCTGGTCACCTACGGGATCGACCAGGGCATCGGCGAGGGGGCGGCGGGACTCCTGCTCGGCGCGGTCAGCCTCACCGCGACGATCAGCCGAGTGGGCCTCGGCGTGATCGCGGATCGCTCCGGCGGGGATGCGCTTCGCCTCACCGGGCTGGTCCTCGCGGGCAGCGTCGCCGGCTACCTGCTGCTGATCGCCGGCGAGCCCGTCGTGATCGTGCTCGCCGCCCTGCTCGTCGGCAGCCTCGGCTGGTCCTGGCCCGGGACGCTGACGCTGGCGGTGGTCTTCCGCCGCCCCGACGCCCCGGCCTGGGCCGTCGGCGTAATGATGTCGGGTCTCTTCGCCGGGGCGGCCGGCGGCCCCCTCCTGGTCGGCCTGCTCGCCGAGCACGAGCACTTCGCCGCGGCCTGGTCGCTCTGCGCCGGACTCGCGCTGGCCGCTGCCCTGACGATCGCTCTGACCCGCCGTTTCGAGCGGTCCGTGCGAGCTGCGGCGAATCTCGAGCCCCGAGGGGCCGGTTGACTCGTCAACTAGGGTTGGCCCGAATCGGCTGCGGAGCGAGGAGAGCGCATGGAAGCTGAGAGCGGCTCGCGGACCCAGGTGGGGATCGTGGGCGCGGGCCCAGCCGGGCTGGTGCTTTCCCATCTCCTCCAGCGGGAGGGGATCGAGTGCGTCGTCCTCGAGGATCGCAGCCGCGAGTATGTCGAGAAGCGGGTCCGGGCGGGCGTCCTCGAGCAGGGCACCGTGGATCTCCTCACCAAGCTGGGTCTCGCCGATCGGCTCCACGAGGAGGGCCTGGTCCATCACGGCATCGAGCTTCGCTATGACGGAGAGGGACACCGGATCGCGTTCGAGGAGCTCGCCGAGGGCCGCGCAATCACGATCTACGGCCAGCAGGAGGTGGTCAAGGACCTGATCGCCGCGCGGCTCGACTCGGGGGCGCCGCTCCTCTTCGAGGTCGACGACGTCACCCTGCACGGGATCGATTCGGACGAGCCGAGCCTCCGCTTCACCCACGAGGGCAAGCAGAGGGAGCTGCGCTGCGACGCGATCGCGGGCTGCGACGGCTTCCACGGCGTCAGCCGCCCGTCGATCCCGGACGGCATCCTCAGCTTCAACGAGCTGGTCTATCCGTTCGCCTGGCTCGGCATCCTGGCGCAGGTCGCTCCCTCCACCGAGGAGCTGATCTACGCGCCCCACGGGCGAGGCTTCGCCCTCCACAGCCTCCGCTCCCCGGAGCTCAGCCGCCTCTACATCCAGTGCGATCCCGACGACTCGCTCGAGCAGTGGCCCGACGAGCGGATCTGGGAGGAGCTGCACATCCGGCTCCAGCGCGATGATGGCTGGACGTTGCAGGAGGGGCCGGTGGTCGAGAAGGCGATCGCCCCGTTGCGCAGCTTCGTTGCGCAGCCGATGCAGTACGGGCGCCTCTATCTGGCCGGAGATGCCGTCCACATCGTCCCGGCCACGGGCGCCAAGGGGCTGAACCTGGCGGTTGCGGACGTTCAGGTTCTGGGTGAGGCGCTCGCCAAGTACCTGAAGGAGGGGGACTCGGCGCTGCTCGATGCCTACTCGGATGCCTGTCTGCGGCGGGTCTGGCGTGTCCAGCACTTCAGCTGGTGGATGACCTGGATGCTGCATCGCTTCCCGGAGGACGACGGCTTCATGCGGGGGCTGCGCCGCTCGCAGCTCGACTACGTCTGCTCCTCGCGCGCTGCCGCGACGACCCTGGCGGAGAACTACGTCGGCCTGGGGAGGGTCTGGTGAGCTCCATCCAGGACCTCTTCGACGTGCACGACGCCCGGGTGGTGGTGACCGGCGCCGCCAGCGGGCTCGGGCTGGCGATGGCGGAGGTGATGGCGGATGCCGGCGCACTGGTGACGCTGGCCGATCTCGAGCCGAAGCGGCTGGAGGAGGAGACGGCGCGACTCGCCGACGCGGGTGGCAAGGTCCGCTCCTTTCAGCTCGACGTCTCCGACCGCAAGCAGGTGCAGGCGCTGATTGACGACGTCGTCGCCGAGCATGGTGGGATCGACGTGCTCTACGCCAACGCCGGGATCTCGCTCGAGCCCGGCATCACCGATCCGAAGGGCGGCATCGCGGCGATCGAGACGGAGACCTGGGAGCGGGTGCTCGGCGTCAATCTGAGCGGCGTCGTCTTCTCCATGGGGGCGGCGGCCGAGGTGATGAAGAGGCAGGGGAGCGGCAAGATCATCGTCACCGCCTCCAACGCCGGCCTCAAGGTCGAGCCGCTCGTCGGCTATTCCTACGCGGCCACCAAGGCCGCGGTGATCCATGTAGTCCGCCAGGCTGCCGTCGAGCTCGCGCCGCATGGGGTAAACGTCAACGCGATCGCGCCCGGCCCGTTCCGAACGCGGATCGGCAGCGGCGACCTCCCCGATCAGCGGATCGAGAGGATCTGGGCGGATCTGATCCCAGTTGGCCGGATGGCGGAGACGGACGAGCTCAAGGGCCTGGTGCTGATGCTCGGCTCGCCGGCGGCGAGCTTCATCACCGGCGCGGTCGTCCTGATCGACGGCGGCGCGATGCCCTCGCCCTTCCGGGAGGAGACCAGCCTGGGCGGTTGACGGTCGTGGAGCTAATTGACCAAATCCTCTAGGTTGTTGCCGTGCTTGCTGCGGTGACTCGGGGAGTTGGGGAGATGGAGGTCATGGACGTACCCGAGCCGCCGGCACCCGGGCCCGGCGAGGTGATCGTGCATCCTGATGCGGTCGGCATTTGCGGCTCGGATTTCCACTTCTTCGCCGGCGAGTTGCAGATCTTCGACTCCTCGCCGTACCCCCGGGTGCAGGGGCACGAGTTCTCCGGGATTGTGGAGCGGGTTGGACCGGAGACGAGTCGAATCGAGGTCGGAGATCGCGTCTCCGTCATGCCGATCAGCTGGTGCGGCACCTGCTACCCCTGCCGGGTCGGGCGGGGCAACGTCTGCGACAACTTCAGCCTGGTGGGGATCCACACCGACGGGGGCCTCCAGGAGAAGCTGCGCTTGCCAGAGTCCCAGGTCTTCCCGATCTCTGCGAAGCCCCAGGTGGCCGCGCTCGCCGAGCCGTTCTCGATTGGCGTCCGGACGATCAATCGCTCAGGGATCACGAAGGGGGAGCGGGTCGTGGTCCTCGGCGCCGGCCCGATCGGCCAGGCGGTCCACATGCTCGCTCGGGAGCGAGGCGCGGAGACGCTGCTGGTGGACCGACTTCAGAGCCGGCTGGACCTGGGAGACGCCACCGGCGCGGAGGGGCTGCTCTGGGAGGACCGCGACCAGGCGGTCGAGGCTGCTCGCGAGTGGTCCGGCGGCGAGGGCCCGCCGCTGGTGATCGACGCCACCGGCGCCCCCGATCCGATCCGTGCCGCGGTCGACATGGTCGCCTCCGCGGGCCGGGTGGTCGTCGTCGGCATGTCGGGCGAGGAGGTGCCGCTGCGGATCAGCACCTTCACTGAGAAGGAGATCGACATGCTCGGGGTGAGCTGCTGCGGGCCCGAGGAGTTCGAGGAGGCCGTCCGCTTCGTCGAGCACCATGAGGAGCTGCTCGAGCCGCTGATCAGCAGGCGTTTCTCGCTCGACCGGGCCCCCGAGGCGCTCGCATACGCGATGGAGAATCCGGCCAAGGTGATGAAGGTCGTCATCACCAGCGCCTGACGGCTACCAGACAAATACTCTGACTTATCCGATAGTGTGCGCTGGAGCGCGGAAATGAGGACGTACCTGAAGTGCGTGACCAGGAGGAGGTCTTGACGACGAGCGGTCAGGGGGTGGATGTGCAGTCCGGGGCGATCGACCAGAGCGAGCGCCTGGGCGAGTTGCTCGAGCTGGTGCTCGACCGCAACCCGTTCCAGAGAGGCCGCGTCGAATCGCTCGAGCCGGGCGACCGGCCCAGCCTCACCGAGCTGCGCCCGCTGACCAAGCGGGACCTGGTCGCCGACCAGGAGAGCCATCCGCCGTTCGGGACCAACCTCACCTACCCGCTGGAGCGCTACACGCAGGTTTTCCAGACCAGTGGTACCACGGCGCATCCCCTTCGCGTGCTGGAGACCGCCGAGGACTGGGAGTGGTGGCGGGAGCGCTTCGCCAACACGCTGCGGATCGCCGGCCTCGATATCGGCGACCGGGTGGCGCTCGCGTTCTCCTTCGGTCCGCACGTCCAGTTCTGGGCCGCCAAGGAGGGTCTGGAGGAGCTCGGGGCGCTGGGCATCTCCCTGGGCGGGATGGGCTCGGTGCAGAGGCTGCAGACGATCGCGGAGGTCCAGGCCACCACCCTCTGGTGCACCCCGACCTACGCGCTGCACCTGATCGAGGTGGCGGTGGAGCAGCGGCTCGAGTCCGCCTTCGACTCGCTGGAGCGCGTGCTCTGCACCGGCGAGCCCGGCGGCTCGCTGCCCGGCGTCCGCACCCGGATCGAGGATGGGCTGGGCGCCGCCGTCATCGATCACGCCGGCCTCACGGAGGCCGGCCCGTTCGGTGATCCGTGCCCCGAGGGCCATGGGCTGCACATCGACGAGAACCAGTTCGTCTGCGAGATCCTCGATGAGGACATGAATCCCACTGCCCATGGCGAGCGGGGCGAGCTGGTGATCACGCCGCTCCGCCTGACCGGCTTCCCCGCCCTGCGCTACCGGACCGGCGACTCCGTGATCGCAACCGAGGAGCGCTGCCCCGCGGGCCACGAGGGCCGCTGGCTCCCCGGCGGCATCGTCGGCCGCACCGACGACATGGTCGTGATCCGCGGCATGAACGTCTACCCCTCGGCGATCGAGGAGTCGGTCCGCCAGGTCTCCAGCACGGGCGAGTTCCGGATCACCTTCTACACCGAGCGCACCGGCATGGACGAGGTCAAGCTCGAGGTCGAGCTGACCGACGGGACCGACGCTCGCCGCCTGCAGGAGACGATGCGCCAGCAGCTCGGGTTGCGCGTCCGGGTCGTCCCGATCGCGCCCGGCATCCTGCCGCGCCAGACGGGCAAGTCGCGCCGCGTCGTGGATGAGCGCACGCCCAGGTGGAGGGAGCCGTGAGCGCACAGAGAGCGGGGTCCCGCTCGCGAGGCAGGCCTCAGGCGCGGCAGATCCGCGGCGCGAGCGAGCAGGTCGCCGTACAGATCCAGCATTACGTCAAGGAGGAGGGCCTCGGCCCGGGTGACTTCCTCGGCCGCGAGGAGGACCTCGCGGCCGAGTTCGGGGTCAGCCGCCCGACGCTACGCGAGGCGCTCAAGCTCCTCTCCAGCGGCAACCTGATTCGCGCCACCAAGGGGCCGGGCGGCGGCATCTTCGTCGCGCACACCGCCGAGCAGGGAATGGGCCGCAGCCTGAGCGACGCGATCGCGATGATGCTCGAGACCGAGGCGGTCAGCCTGCACGAGCTGCTCGACGCCCGCGTCCTGCTCGAAGTGCCGCTCGCCGGTCTTGCCGCCTACCAGCCCGATGAGGAGACGCTGACGCGGCTTCGTGCCGCCGTCGACGCCGCCGCAGCGGCGTCGGACGACACCGAGGTCGTCGCGGCCTCCGATGCGGAGATCCACCAGACGATCGCGGCCGCGGCCGGCAACCGGATGATCCAGGCCCTCACCAACTGGATCTTCGAGGTGCTGCAGCCGTCCCTGATCGAGGTGCTGGAGCCCGCGGTCGTCCACTCGGCGATTATCGAGCAGCACGAGGCGCTGGTGTCGGCCGTCGAGAAGGGCGATCCGGCGCGCGCCGAGCGCGCGATGAAGGACCACCTGCTCTACCTGCGCGACGTCCTCGGCATGGTGCAAGACGAGCCGGAGGCCCCGGCCGCTGCCGGCGGGGGCAGCGGTGGCTGAGCTGCTCTCCCTGGACGGGGCAGTCGCGGAGCTCGTCCACGACGGCGACACTGTCGCGCTCGAGGGCTTCACCCACCTGATCCCATTCGCCGCCGGCCACGAGATCATCCGCCAGCGGCGCCGCGACCTGACCCTGATCCGGATGACGCCGGATCTGATCTACGACCAGATGATCGGCGCGGGCTGCGCGCGAAAGCTGATCTTCTCCTGGGGCGGCAATCCGGGGGTCGGCTCCCTGCGGCGCCTGCGCGACGCCGTCGAGCACGATTGGCCCGCTCCGCTCGAGCTCGAGGAGCACAGCCACGCCGGAATGGCCGCCCGCTACGCGGCCGGGGCGTCGAACCTCCCCTTCGGGACGCTCCGGGGCTACGTCGGCACCGAGCTGCTCGAGCGCGCCCGCGACACCGTCGCCGAGATCCGGTGCCCCTTCACCGGGGAGGACGTGATCGCGGTCAGGGCGCTGCGCCCCGACGTCGGCATCGTGCACGCACAGCGGGCCGACAGGCAGGGGAACGTGCAGATCTGGGGGATCGTCGGGGTGCAGAAGGAGATCGTGCTCGCCTCGACCCGCTCGCTGGTCACCGTGGAGGAGGTCGTCGACGAGCTCGAGCCGCGGCCCGGTGCGATCGTGCTGCCGACCTGGGCTGTCGGCGCCGTCGCGGAGGCGCCGCGCGGAGCCCATCCGTCCTACGCGCACGGCTACTACGACCGCGACAACGGCTTCTACCAGCGCTGGGACGAGATCAGCCGGGAGCGCGACTCCTTTCAGGCCTGGCTCGATCAGAACGTGTTCGACAAGGCGGGTGTGACATGACCACCAAGACCGAGGCCCCGGTCAGCGCGGACGAGATGATGACGGTGGTCGCGGCCCGCGCGCTCACCGACCAGACCGTCTGCTTCGTCGGGATCGGGCTGCCGAGCACCGCCGCGAACCTGGCGCGGCTCACCCACGCCCCCCGGACGGTGCTGGTCTACGAGTCCGGCACGATCGGCTCGAAGCCGCGAAACCTGCCGCTCTCGATCGGGGACGGCGAGCTCGCCGAGACCGCCGACGCCGTCGTGCCGGTGCCGGAGATCTTCGCCTACTGGCTCCAGGGCAGCCGGATCGACGTCGGCTTCCTCGGGGCGGCGCAGATCGATCGCCTCGGCAACCTGAACAGCACGGTGATCGGGGACTACGACCGCCCGAAGGTCCGCCTCCCCGGAGGCGGCGGGGCGCCGGAGATCGCCGCGATGGCGAAGGAGGTGATCGTGATGCTGCGCCAGTCGCGGCGGAGTTTCGTCGACAGACTCGACTTCCGCTCGTCGGTCGGCTACGGGGACGCCCCGGGCGACCGCAAGCGGCTCGGCATGTCGGGTCGCGGCCCGACGGAGGTAATCACTGACCTCGGCGTGCTTCGGCCCGACCCCGAGAGCCGCGAGCTCACCCTGACCCAGATCCATCCCGGCGTCTCGGTGGAGCGGGCGCGCGAGCAGACCGGCTGGCCGCTTCGGGTCTCGGAGGACCTGGAGGAGACCGAACCACCCTCCGAGGATGAGCTCCGGGAGCTAAGAGAGCTCCGGGCGACCCTGGAGGCGCCGCGGTGAGCGCGGACGGTTCCGACGAGCAGGCAACCATCAAGGAGGAGGAGAGCACGGTGGCATCCGAGTTGACCAGGAATGGCGAGGTGATCGGCTACCGCCGAGACGACCTCGAGATCAACCCGCCATACCTCTATCCGGACTACGTCTCGACCCAGACCCGCGCGCCGAAGCGGCCCCTGGTGCCGATGCCGCACACGCTCTCCGAGATAACCGGGCCCGTGTACGACCACGAGCGGATCGGGGAGCTCGACCACGACCTGACCCGCCAGCACGAGGGGGAGCCGATCGGCGAGCGAATCATCGTCCACGGCCACCTGCTCGATCAGGATGGCAAGCCGATCCGGAACTCACTGATCGAGATCTGGCAGGCGAATGCCGGCGGACGATACCGCCATCAGGGCGACCAGCACCCATCTCCGCTGGACCCGAACTTCAGCGGCGGCGGCCGCACGATGACGGACGATGATGGCCACTATGAGTTCATCACGATCAAGCCGGGTGCTTATCCGTGGCAGAACAACCCGAACGCGTGGCGTTCGCGGCACATCCACTTCTCCCTCTTCGGCCCCGCCTTCGCCACCCGTCTCGTCACACAGATGTTCTTCCCCGGCGACCCGCTCTTCTTCCAGGACCCGATCTTCAACTCCGTCCGCGATCCCGAGGCTCGCGAGCGGATGATCTGCAGCTACGACCATGATCGAACCGTGGAGGAGTGGGCGCTCGGGTATCGCTACGACATCGTCCTGCGGGGCCGTGAGGCGACGCCAATGGAGGACTGAGCCGGTGCCCGCGCCGACGCCTTCCCAGACAATCGGTCCATTCCTCCACATCGAGCTGCCCTACGACGGGGAGGCGCGACTGGTGGAGCCCAACCATTCGGGCGCGATCCGATTGCTGGGCACGATCACCGACGCGGAAGGCGACCCGGTTAACGACGCACTCGTCGAGATCTGGCAGGCCAACGCGGAGGGCCGCTACGCCCACCCCGAGGACCACCGAGAGGACGTCCCTCTGGAGACCGGCTTCACAGGCTTCGGCCGGTGTGCCACCGATCACGAGGGGCGCTTCGAGTTCCTCACGGTCAAGCCCGGCGCGGTTCCAGGGCCGGACGGCCAGCTCCAGGCGCCCCACATCGACGTCTCGGTTTTCGCCCGGGGGCTGTTGAATCGCCTGGTGACTCGGATCTACTTCCCGGACGAGGCCGAGGCCAACGCCGTGGACCCAGTCCTCTCCCTGATTGAGGACGACGCCCAGCGGAAGACCCTCGTCGCGCGCCAGGACGACGGGGCGCTCCGCTTCGACATCCGGCTGCAGGGCGAGGGCGAAACCACCTTCTTCGTCGTCTAGAAAGGTCCCATGCCCAGCGACCCCTTCAGCGGGCTCTTCGTCCCCGAGCCCATCCGCGGGGCGACCTCCGAGCTCGCCTGGCTCCAGGCGATGCTGGACGCCGAGGTCGCCCTGGCGGGGGCGGAGGCCGAGGCCGGGATCATCCCGAGCGAGGCCGCGGCAGCGATCGCGGGCGCCTGCGACGCCGATGCCTTCGACCCCGAGGCGATCGCGCGGGACGGCCAGGCGAGCGGGAATCCAGTCGTGCCGCTTGTCGCGGCGCTGCGGGATCGGCTCGATGACGACGCCGCTGGCTTTGTGCACCGGGGGGCCACCAGCCAGGACGTGATGGACACGGCGGCGATGCTGGTCGCGAGCCGGGTGCTCAGCCTGATCCAGGCGGAGCTGGAGGGGGTCGCCGCGCACTGCGCCGCGCTCGCCGACGAGCACCGCGGCACCGTGATGGCGGCGCGGACGCTGCTCCAGCAGGCGCTGCCGACCACTTTCGGCCTCAAGGCCGCGGGCTGGCTCGACGCCGTCGTCGGCGCTCGGGAGCGGCTCGCGGCGCTCTCGCTCGCGGTCCAGCTCGGCGGCGCGGCCGGGACCCTGGGCGCCCTCGGCTCCGACGGCGAACGCGTGGCCGGGCTGATGGCGAAGCGGCTCGAGCTCGAGGAGCCCGCGGTCCCCTGGCACACCGCCCGGCTGCGGGTCGCCGACCTGGGGGCCGCCCTCGCGCTGACCGCCGGGGTGCTGGAGAAGATCGCGCTCGATCTGGTGCTCCTCTCGCAGACCGAGGTCGGCGAGGTGGCCGAACCCTCCGGCGGCGGCCGGGGAGAGTCCTCGACGCTTCCCCACAAGCGCAATCCGGTCGGCTCCGTTGTGGCGATCGCCTGCGCACGGCAGGTTCGAGGAGTCGCCGGGGTGCTGCTCGCCGCGATGGCGCAGGAGCACGAACGCGCCGCCGGCGCCTGGCAATCGGAATGGGGGCCGCTCACCGAGGCTCTCTCCCTGACAGGCGGGGCCGCCTCCGCACTGCGCGAGGCGCTGGACGGACTCGAGGTGAGGCCTGAGCGGATGCGCGAGAACCTGGACGCCACCGGTGGCGTGCTGATGGCCGAGAGCGTGGTGACCGCGCTCGCGGGCCGGATCGGGCAGCGGCGGGCCCGCGAGCTGGTCGACGCGGCCTCCGCCCGGTCGATCGATTCCGGCAACCACTTTCGTGACGAGCTGATCGCGGACGAGGGCGTCGGCGCCGAGCTCTCGGGGGAGGAGATCGAACGGGCGCTCGACCCCGCCGCCTACCTCGGCTCGACCGATGCCTTCATCGATCGCGCCCTGTCACGCTACCGGGAGGGATCGTGAGCGTCGACGTTCATCACACCCTGGAGGGCCCCGAGGACGCGCCGGTACTCGCCTTCTCCAACTCGCTCGGCACCACCGGTCTGATGTGGGACGCGCAGGCGGCGGCCCTCTCCGACCGCTTCCGCGTGCTCCGCTACGGCGCCCGCGGCCATGGCGGCACCCCGGCGCCGCCCGGCCCCTACACCGTCGCGGAACTGGCGGGCGACCTGCTGGCGCTGCTCGACAGGCTCGAGCTGGAGCGCGTCTCCTTCTGCGGTCTCTCGATCGGAGGGATGACCGGCATGTGGCTCGGCGTGAACGCCCCGGAGCGCATCGACCGGCTGGCGATCTGCTGCACCGGGATGCAGCTGCCGACCGCCGAGATGTGGAGCGAGCGCGCGGCGCTGGTTCGCCGGGAGGGAATGGAGTCGGTCGTCGAGGCGACCATTGAGCGCTGGTTCACGCCGAGCTTCCCCGAGCGGAGCCCCGAGGTGGTGGGAAGGATCCGCGAGATCTTCCTGACCACGGACCCCGAGGGCTACGCCGGCTGCTGCGAGGCGCTCGCCGAGTTCGACATGCGCGGCCAGCTCGATGCGATCTCCGCCCCGACCCTGGTGATCGCCGGGGAGGACGACCCCGTCGGCACTCCGGAGCGCGCCGCCGCGATCGCCGAGGAGATACGGAACGCGCGCGTCGTGATCCTGCCCGAGGCGCGCCACCTCGCGGCGGTCGAGCAGGCGGACGCGGTGACGCGGGAGCTGGAGCAGCACCTAGCGGTCGAGGTCCCCAAATGACCGACCAGCACGACCGCGGCATGGAGGTCCGGCGCGAGGTGCTCGGCGACGAGCACGTCGACAACGCGATCGCCAAGACGACGGACTTCACGCGCGACTTCCAGGACCTGATCACGCGCAACGCCTGGGGGGAGATCTGGACCAGGCCCGGCCTCGACCGGCGCATGCGCAGCGCCATCACGATGACCGCTCTGATCGCCCTCGGCCACTTCGAGGAGCTCGCGATGCACGTGCGGGCCGCTCGGCGCAACGGCCTCAGCGACGACGAGATCAAGGAGGTCCTGCTGCAGTCGGCTGTCTACTGCGGTGTTCCCGCGGCGAACCGCGCCTTCGCGATCGCGGACCGGGTGCTCCAGGAGGAAGTCGGGCAGTGAGCCTCGCGGTCGGGATGATCGGGCTAGGCGAGGCCGGCGCCGCGATCGCCGCGGACCTCGTCTCGGCCGGCGCTACCGTCCGCGGCTGGGACCCGGTCGCCTCCGCTCCCGAGGGCGTTGATGGGGCGCAGGACGCGGAGCGCGCCGCCATCGGAGCCGACCTCGTCCTCAGTGCGAACTCCGCGGCGGCCGCGCTGGACGCGGCGCGCTCCGCCGCCCCGGCCCTGCGCGAGGGCCAGGTCTTCGCGGATCTCAACACGGCTGCCCCGGCCCTGAAGAGGGAACTGGCCGACCTGATCGGGGAGAGCGGGGCCGCCTTCGCCGACGTCGCCCTGATGCGCCCGGTCCCCGGCAATGGACTGGCGACCCCGACGCTGGTCTCCGGTAGCGGGGCGGAGCGATTCGCCGCGGCGCTCGGCCCGCTCGGCATGCCGGTCGCGGTGGTCGGCGCTCAGCCCGGCGACGCTGCCGCGCGCAAGCTCGCCCGCAGCGTCTTCGCCAAGGGCCTGGCGGCAGCGATCGGTGAGTCGCTCGCGGTGGCCGAGCAGCTCGGCTTCGAGGAGTGGCTCTACGCCGACCTCGCGCGCACCCTGGAGAACGCGGACGCAACGCTCCTGCAACGGCTGATCGACGGCAGCCGGGTCCACGCGGAGCGCCGTGTGGAGGAGATGTCTGCGGCCGCCGAGATGCTCGAGGATGCGGGGGTCGAGCCGCGGATCGCCTCGGCGAGCGAGGCCTGGCTCCGCTCTCTCGCTCGCGAGTCAGAAGCGGGGGCACCGCGATGAGCAAGCCACTCGGCGACCTCGCCCACATCGGCCACGCCGAGCTGCTCACGCCGGAGCCCGAGAGCTCGCTGGAGTTCTTCACCCAGGTTCTCGGCATGGAGGAGGAGGCCCGCGAGGGACAGTCCGTCTACCTGCGCGGCTGGGGCGACTACCAGCGCTATTGCCTAAAGCTGACCGATTCGCCCCAGGCGGGCCTCGGCCACCTGGCGATCCGTGCCTGGAGTGAGGAGGCTCTGCAGAGCCGCGCCGGCGCGATCGAGGCCGCGGGACGCGGGGTCGGCTGGATCGACGGCGACGTGGGGCACGGCCCCGCCTACCGCTTCACCGATCCCGACGGGCACCCGATGGAGATCTACTACGAGGCCGAGCGCTATTCGCCACCCGAGCACCTGCGCCCCTCACTCAAAAACCAGCCGCAGCGCTACACCGGCCGGGGCGCCTCGATCAAGCGCCTCGATCACGTCAACCTGCTGGCCGAGGACGTGCGGGCGAACCGCGACTTCGCGGAGCAGGTCCTGGGATACCGCCTCTACGAGCGGATCCAGCTAGACGACGGCAGCGAGTCGGGGGCCTGGATGAGCCTCTCGATCGCGGCCCACGAGCTGATCTACGTCCGGGACGCCTACGGCGCCCGCGGCCGGCTGCACCACCTCGCCTTCTGGGTCGACACCCGCGAGGAGGTCCTCCGGGCCGCCGACCTCTTCCTCGACACCGACATCCACATCGAGGCGGCGCCGTCCAAGCACGCCGTCGCCCAGGGCTTCTTCCTCTACGGCTTCGAGCCGGGCGGCAACCGGGTCGAGGTGACCACCGGCGGCTATTTCGTCTTCGACCCCGACCCGGAGGCGACGGTCTGGACCGAGGCGGAGCGCGCCAAGGGCCAGGCCTGGGGCGTGAAGACCGTCGAGAGCTTCCACACCTACGGCACCCCGGTGGTGGAGGAGCCGGCGAAGACGTGAGCATCACCGGCCAGGCGACCGAGGCTCCGTCGGATGCGGCGCGCGACCTGGTCCGCGGCGCCTACGACCTGCACGTCCACATCTGGCCCGACGTGGTCGAGCGCCGGATCGACGACATCGGTCTGGCCCGGCGCTTCGCCGAGCTGGGGCTCGCGGGCTTCGTGCTCAAGTCGCACTACAACTCCACCGCCGAGCGAGCCGCCGTGGTGCGGGAGGCGGTGCCCGGCGTCGAGGTGCTCGGGGCGATCGTCCTCAACCGGGCGGTCGGCGGGGTCAATCCCGTTGCGGTCGAGATCGCGGCGCGGGAGGGGGCCCGCAAGGTGTGGCTGCCGACGGTCGACTCCGAGAACGAGCGCGCGCATCTCGCCGCCGCGGGGCCCGACGCCAAGCTGCCGGTCTGGTCCAAGCTCGAGTTCGAGCTGCGCGAGAAGGGCATCGGCGCCGATCCGGTCCCGGTGCTCGACGCGGACGGCAAGATGCTCCCCGAGACGCGCGACGTGCTGGCACTCGCTGCCGAGCACGGGATGGTCCTCTCCACGGGCCACATCTCGGCAGCCGACGCGCTCACCGTCGTCGACGCGGCTCTCGCGGAGGGCGTCGAGAACGTGGTCGTCACCCACCCCGACTATCCGGGTCAGGCGATCTCGATCGACGACCAGGTCGAGCTGGCCCGCAAGGGCGCGATGATCGAGCGCTGCTTCACGACGCCCTACACGGGCAAGTGCAGCTGGGAGCAGTGGCTCGATGGGACCCGTGCAGTCGGGCCGGAGCGCACCATCCTCTCCAGCGACCTCGGCCAGGTGAAGAACCCGCCGGTCGAGGACGGGCTGCCCCTGATGGCCGAAAAGCTGCTCGAGGCCGGCTTCAGCGAGGCCGAAGTGCGGACGATGGCGGTCGACAACACCCGGCTGTTGGCTGGGGCGGAAGCGCTGTGAGCCAGGTCGTGGCGGTCGGCGCCCACGCGGCGGACTTCGTCTGGCGCGCCGGCGGCGCGCTCGCCCTCGCCGCCGAGCGGGGCGGCACAGCCAGCGTGATCGCCCTCTCCTACGGCGAGAAGGGCGAGTCGGGCGAGCTCTGGAAGGAGGAGGGCCAGACGATCGAGAACGTGAAGAAGATCCGACACGCCGAGGCGGAGGCGGCGGCCAAGGCGCTCGGCGCCGACTTCCGCTGTCTCGACCTCGGCGACTATCCACTCGAGGTAGCCGGTGAGGGACTTGACCAACTGGTCGACGCGTTCCGCGAGCTCGCCCCCGACGTCCTTATCACCCACACCGATCGCGACCCCTTCAACCCCGACCACCCGATCGCCTTCCACGCGGTCGAGCGCGCCCGCGCGCTGGCCGCCGGCGCGGGCGTCGCCAGCGCCTTCCCGACGATCAAGCCGCCCCGATTCTTCCTTTTCGAGCCGCATCAGCCCGAGCTCTGCAACTTCACTCCGAGCGTCTTCCTCGACATCACGGCGGTGTTCGAGAAGAAGCTGGCGGCGATGGCCGAAATGCGCTCGCAGCAGTACCTGCAGACCTACTACGCCCAGCGCGCCGAGCAGCGCGGGAACCACGCGCGCCGGGTCTCGGGCAACGCCGAGATACGCCAGGCCGAGGCGTTCATGGGGGTGGTCCCAGAGGCGGTCGCCGAGCTGTGAGCGAGCCGTACGACGAGCTGGCCCGGCTCGGGACGGCGACGGTGTTCGAAGCGTCAGGCCGAGAGGGCCTGATCGACCTGGACCTGCACCAGGTGATCCCCGGCTCGCGTGCCGCCGGCCCCGCCCGGACGGTCCGCTGCGCGCAGGGCGACATCCTGATGGTCCACGCGGCGATGGACCGCCTCGACGCCGGCGACGTCCTGGTGCTCACCATGCCCG
Source organism: uncultured Solirubrobacterales bacterium (assembly GCA_963801055.1). GTDB lineage: Bacteria > Actinomycetota > Thermoleophilia > Solirubrobacterales > 70-9 > DASUPK01. The sequence goes on from CAWDDE010000001.1 coordinate 94,803, forward strand.
AGCCGGAGCCGGTCGCCCTGCTCGGCGAGCTGCTCGCCACCCAGGCCAAGGTCAAGGGAGCGGCCGCCGTGCTGGTCGACGCCGCCGTCCGCGACACCGAGGACCTCCGCGAGCTCGGCCTGCCTGTCTGGACACGCTGGATCCGAGTCCACGGCGCCAACCGCACTGAGGTCGGCGCGATCGACGAGCCGGTTGCGATGGGCGGGGCGTCAATCGCGCCCGGCGATGCCGTGGTCCTCGACTCGGACGGGGCGGTGATCGTCGCACGGGAGCGGATCGGCGATGTCCTCACGGCCTCCCGGGACCGCGCGGAGAACGAGCGGGAGAAGCGGGAGCAGTTCCGTTCCGGGGTCCTCTCCTATGACCTCTACGACCTGCGGAGAAGGTTCGAAGACGAATGAGTCTGATAATTTGGCTTGAGTTAGCCGCCTAGGCGGTGGAGGAGACGAGGAAAGAGTGACGATCCAGCTCAGCGGGGCCGCCAGGGCAAGCCTCGACGCGATCTGCGATACGTTCGTTCCCGGCGAGAACGGCCTGCCCTCGGCGACGGAGATCGGCGTGCCCGAGGTGATCCTGGGGGCGATGGGCGCCAACCCGAGCGCGGAGGTCCGTGATGGGTTCGCCGGGCTGATCGAGGGCTGGGACGCGGAGTTCTCCTCGTTCTCCCGTGAGAAGCGCGAGGCGGCGCTGCTGTCCTGGTGCGACTCGGATGACGTCATGCAGCGCGCCGCCTTCCAGGCGCTCCGCAAGCTGACGATGGTCTTCTACTACACGGTCCCCTGGCAGGGCGAGGGCAAGAACCCCATCGATGAGGCCATCGGCTACCCCGGGCCGCACGGTCAGCTCGACGACGCCCCCAAGAAGACGATCGAGCCTCTCGCGGTCAGCGAGGACACGGAACTCGACTGCGACGTGGTCGTAGTCGGCTCGGGCGCCGGCGGAGGCGTGGCCGCCGGGGTGCTCGCCAAGGCTGGCCTGGACGTGGTGGTGGTCGAGGCTGGCGGCTACTTCAGCGAGGAGGACTTCGACGGCGCCGAGCTCGACGGGTATGTGCGGCTCTACCTCGGCGGGGGCGGCGTGCCGACCCCGGATCAGAGCATCGGCCTGCTGGCCGGCTTTTGCCTGGGCGGCGGCACCACCGTCAACTACACCTGGTGTTTCCGCCCGCCCGACCACGTTCGCCAGGATTGGAACGCGCGTTTCGGCCTCGACGACTGGATGGGCAAGGACTTCGACGAGAGCCTGGACGCGGTCTGGGATCGCATCCACGTCAACTCCGAGAACAGCATGCCCTCGCTCCGCGACGAGCGCTTCCGGGAGGGCCTCGCGAAGCTCGGCTGGGACTCCCAGGTGATGCAGCGGAACGCGGTCGGCTGCCGGGAGGACATCTGCGGTCAGTGCCACTACGGCTGCCCGATCGGCGCCAAACAGTCCACCTTCAAGACCTGGCTCCAGGACGCCTACGACGCCGGCGCCCGGATCGTCGTCAACGCTCCGGTCGAGCGAGTGCTGATCGAGGGGGGCGAGGCGAAGGGCGTCGAGGCGGCGACGATGGACGGGCACAAGCTCACCGTCCGCGCCCGCGCGGTCGCCGCGGCGGCCGGTGCGATCAACACCCCGGCGCTGCTCGTCCGCTCCGGTCTCGACAACCCGAACGTCGGCAAGAACCTGATGATCCATCCGGTGCTGCTGGTCTGGGCGATGTTCGAGCGGGAGGTGCTGCCGTGGACCGGCGTCTTCGGCTCGACCTTCTGCGACGAGTTCCTGGACATGGGGGAGGGGTATGGCGTCAAGTACATGCACGCCTCGGCGCACCCCTCCGACCTCGCCGTCTTCGCCCCGTGGCGCGGCGCGAGCGATCACGCCGAGCTGATGCAGAGCCTGCGCTACACGGGCGGTTTCGGGATTCTGCAGCGGGCGCGCGACGCCGGCGAGGTGGTGGTCGGCCCCGACGGACTGCCCGTCCCGGTCTGGACCCTCTCGGCCTTCGACCGGGACGTGATGCGCAAGGGCCTCGACGGGATGGCGCAGATCCTGGAGGCCGGCGGCGCCCGGCGGATGTACACCTCGCACGCCGGCTGGGTCTCCTACGACCCGGGCAACGGCGGGCGGGAGCAGATGCTGAAGGCGGCCGACGACTACGGGTGGGGACCTGCCCAGGTGACTCTGGGCTCGTTCCACCTGATGGGGACCGCCCATATGGGCGCCTCCAAGGGGAGCACCGTCTGCGATCCGACCGGCGAGGCGTGGGACGCGAAGAACCTCTTCGTCGTCGACGGCGCCGTGCTCCCCACGGCGCTGGGGGTGAACCCGATGATCACGATCGAGGCCGCGGCCCACAAGATCGCCCGCGGGATGGCGGCGAAGCTGGCTTAGAGACCTGATTTCAATTTTCGGAAGGAGTTCACTGAGATGGCGACGGCGACGAAGAGCAAGGTGGGCGAGAAGAAGATGCTGATCGGAGGTTCCTTGCAGGGTTCCTCGGACGGTAAGACCTTCGAGAGCCTCGACCCGGCGAACGGCGAGCCGCTCGCCACCGTGCCTGAGGCGACCGCGAAGGACGTCGACGCGGCGGTCGCCGCGGCGCGCACTGCATTCGAGTCCGAAGAGTGGTCGGGCCTGCCGCCGGCGGCCCGCGCCAAGATGCTCTGGCGGGTCGGCGAGCTGATCGACGAGAACATGGCCGAGCTCGTGGAGCTCGAGACGCGCGATCAGGGCAAGCCGATCGGGATCTCGAAGGTCGTCATACCCGGAGTCGCCGAGCACTTCCGCTACTACGCCGGCTGGGTGACCAAGATCGAGGGCGAGACCCCTCCGGTCTCGATCCCGGGCGTCTTCCACTACACGCTGCGCGAGCCGATCGGTGTCTGCGCACTGATCATCCCCTGGAACTTCCCGACCAACATCGCGAGCTGGAAGATCGCCCCGGCACTCGCCTGCGGCAACACGGCGGTGATCAAGCCGGCGGAGCAGGCCCCGCTCACCACGATCCGGCTGGGCGAGCTGATCCAGGAGGCGGGCGTCCCCGATGGCGTGCTCAACGTCGTCACCGGCGGCCCCGCCGTGGGACAGGCGCTCGCCAATCACGATGACGTCGACAAGATCTCCTTCACCGGATCGACCGAGGTCGGTCGCGAGATCGTCCGCGCCTCCGCCGGCAACCTGAAGAAGGTGAGCCTCGAGCTCGGGGGCAAGGCGCCGACTGTGATCCTCGACGACGCCGACATCGATGCAGCAGTCGGCGGCAACCTGCAGGGCGCCTTCCTCAACGCCGGTCAGGTCTGTGTCGCCTACGCCCGGTTCTTCGTCGACGCGAAGCGCGCCGACGAGTTCGCCGAGAAGGCGGCCGCCGCCTCCGAGGGGATGAAGATGGGCCCCGGGATCGAGGAGTCCACCCAGCTCGGCCCGGTGATCAGCGAGGAGCACCTGAAGAGGGTGGACGGCTACGTCAAGTCCGGCAAGGAGGAGGGCGCCGACCTGGTCACCGGCGGCGAGCGTGCTGACGGCGACCTGGCCTCGGGCTTCTTCTACAAGCCGACGATCTTCAACAGCGTCAAGGATGAGATGAAGATCGCCCGTGAGGAGATCTTCGGCCCGGTGATCTCGATCCTGCCCTACGAATCCGAGGACGAGCTGGCAGCCCGAGCCAACAACACGCAGTACGGCCTCGGGGCCTCGGTTTGGACGCGCGACGTCGCCCGCGCGCACCGCATGGCCGCGGCGATCCGGGCGGGCACGATCTGGATCAACATGCCGAACCCGGTCGACGCTGTCGCCCCCTGGGGCGGGTTCAAGTCAAGCGGCTGGGGCCGCGAGATGGGCAAGGACGCGATCGAGCTCTACACCGAGAAGAAGAGCGTCTGGACCTCGCTGCGCTAGCCCGCTACCGGTCCGCCGCGTAGTGCTCCGCGGGCTTGCCCGAGGGCTCGTCGCGGGTGCCGGCCACCGCGGCGTCGATCAGGGTGGGAGCGCCTGAGGCGAGCGCCTCGGAGACCGCTGCTGACAGCTCCTCGGTGCTGTCGGCGGACCGAGCCGCGGTGCCAAGGGACCGCGCCAGGCCGATGAAGTCGATCTCCGGATCGCTCAGATCCATGCCGACGTAGCCGTCGCCGCCGCCGCCCGAGACGACCCGGTCGACGCCGCGCTTGCAGGCCGCGTACTCGCGGTTGTTCATCACGACCAGGACCAGCGGCACGTCGTAGTGGGCCGCCGACCAGAGGCCCTGGATGGTGTACATCGCCGTCCCATCGCCGACCACGGAGACCACGGGGCGGTCAGGCTTCGCCATCTTCACACCGATCCCGGCGCCGAGCGCCCAGCCCAGCGCCCCGCCGACGGAGTGGTGGTAGCTGCCGGGGCGGTCCGCAGCGAAGACGCGGCGGACCTCGAGGCCGGTGGTAATCGCCTCCTCGATCATGATCGTGTCATCGGGCAGGCCCGCCACCAGCGCCTCGGCGGCCCCGGTCGTGTCCATCCGCTCGCCGGTGGAGGCGGGAGGGGCGCTCGGGCGCGACCGGTCGCCATGCTCGCTCTTCGCGGCCGCGATCCGGGCCTCGGCCTCGGGACAGTGGCCCACCGTCAGCCGGGTCAGGGCCCGGATCGTCGGGCCAATGCCGCCCTGGAGCGCGATCTCGGCCGGGTAGTTGCGGCCGAGCTCGGTCCGGTCCGCGTCGAGCTGCAGGATCCGGGTCCGATCGGGGATTGGGGTCGCCTCGGTGTAGTAATGGGCCGAGAAGGCGTGGCTGCCGATCAGGAAGGCGACGTCGTGCTCGGCCAGCTTCTCGCGGATGAGCTGGTCGACCGGCGGCAGCATCCCTGCGGAGAGCGGGTGAGTCGCCGGGAAGTCCACGCAGTCGTACATCGGCTCGTGGAAAACCGTCGCGCCCAGCGACTCCGCCAACGCGACCAGGTCCTCGACTGCGCCGGCCCGACCGACGCCGTCGCCCGCCACGATCGCCGGGGCACCGGCGGCGAGCAGAGCCTCGGCGAGCTGCTCGACCCCCTCGGCGACGCCGAGCTCCTGCACCTCGGTGCGAGCCGGGAGCGGATCGTCCCACTCCTCCTCGAGCACGTCGACGGGTATAGAGACCATCACCGGCCCGGTCGGCGGAGTCTGGGCGAGCAGGAAGGCGCGTCGCATCAGCGTCGGCAGGTCGGCGACCTGATTCACCTCGACCGCGTCCTTGAAGGCCCCCTGGGCGAGCGCCAGCAGGTTCCCGCCGAGCATCGGGTCATGGATCAGGTGGCGGCGGTCCTGCTGCCCGACTGTGACCACCATCGGCGTGCGGGCCCGCCGGGCGTTGAGCATGTTCGCCAGGCCGTGGGCGAGTCCCGCAGCGATGTGGAGGTTGAGGAACGAGGGCCGGCCCGTCGCCCGGGCGTAGCCATCCGCCATCGAGACCGCGGTGCCCTCGTGCAACCCGAGGAAATACTGGAACTCCGGCACCCGGGCGAGCTCATCCATGAAGGGGAGCTCGGTCGTGCCCGGGTTGCCGAAGACTCGATCGACGCCCTCGCTCTGGGCCAGCTCGATCAGTCGCCTCGCTGCCTTCACCGGGCTAGATCGGGTACTCGCGCGGCTGGCCCATGACCATCGTCCAGTGAATGTCCGTGAACTCCTCGAGCGCCGCGGCGCCGCCGAACCGGCCCCAGCCGCTCTCCTTGACTCCGCCGAAGGGCATCTGTGGCTCGTCGTGGACGGTCGAGTTGTTGACGTGGCAGATGCCGCTCTCAATCCGCTGCGCGACCTCGAGCGCGGTCGGGATGTCGCGGCTGAACACGGCGCCCGCGAGGCCGTAGTTCGTGTCGTTGGCGGTGGCGATCGCTTCGTTCACGTCCGAGTACTCCAGGATCGGGACGATCGGGCCGAACGACTCCTCCGAGTAGACCCGCATCTCCGGAGTCACCTTGGTGAGCACGGTCGGCTTGTAGCAGGGGCCCTCGGCCTCGCCGCCGGTCTTCACCTCGGCCCCCTTCGCGACGGCGTCGTCGACTAGCTCGGTGACGTGCTGCAGATGGGCCTTGTTGATCAGCGGCCCGATCATCGTCTCGGGGCTGGTCGGGTCGCCGACCGTCATCGCGCTCGCCTTCGACACCAGTCCGTCCGTGAACTCGCCGGCCACCTTGTTGTCGACGATGATCCGCTCTGTCGCCATGCAGATCTGGCCCGAGTGCATGAAGGCGCCGAAGTTGGCCGCGTTCACCGCCTCGTCGAGGTCGGCGTCGGCCATTACGATCATCGGCGCCTTGCCGCCCAGCTCGAGCAGGCACTTCTTCAGATGCGCGCCGCACTTCTCGGCGATCATCTTCCCGACCTTCGTGGAGCCGGTGAAGTTGATCCGCCGGGTGCCCGGATGGGCGATCAGCGCCTCGACCACCTCGGGGGCGTCGCCGGGATCGTTGGTCAGGTAGTTGATGACTCCCTCGGGCGCGCCGGCGTCCTGCACGCAGCGAACGACCTGGGCGTGTGTCCGGGGGCAGAGCTCGGAGCCCTTCAGGATCACGGTGTTGCCGTAGCCGAGCGGGGTCGCGATCGCCCGGGTGCCGAGGATCACCGGGGCGTTCCACGGCGCTATGCCGACCACGACGCCCGCGGGCTGGCGGCGAGCAAGGGCCATCGCGCCGGGGATGTCGGACGGGATCACCTGGCCGGTGACCGCATAGGCCTGGGCGCCGGCCTCACGCATCATCCCGCTGGCGAGCTGGCAGTTGAACATCCCCCAGCCGAAGGTGCCCCCGGTCTCCTCGGTGACGATCGCGGCGATCTCCTCGGCCCGCTCCTGGATCAGGTCGGCGGCCTTGAGCAGGACCGCACGGCGCGCGGCCGGCGGGCCGAAGCCCCAGGCCTCGAAGGCGTCCTGCGCGGCTTTCACCGCGGCGTCGACGTCGTCGGGCCCCGCGGCTGCGGCGCGACCGACCGTCTCCTCCGTATACGGGTTGGTCTGCTCAATCTCCTTGCCGGACTTCGCCCCGACCCACTCCCCGCCGATCAGAAGGTTCTGCTCTGCCACCGCGACCGCCATCTCTCTCTCCTCAACTCGAAGTCTTCCGGCCCGCCGATCGGCAGGCAGGGGTTCAATAGGTCATATTGTCATACGTGATCTGCGGGTCGCGAGAAAGGGTCCGGGGCCCGGATGGTTGCTGGCCGAACGGCCTCAGGCGCTGACGGGCTCGCCGCGCGCCTCAGTCTCTGACTCGACCGGTCCGTCGCTGGGATCGTCCTCCGGCGGAAGCTCGCCGCCGCGCTCGGTGCAGGCGATCAGCTCGTCCCGTGCCTTGTCCTTCGCGATGAAGCCGGACTTCATGCCGAAGTAACCGCGCTCAGGTAGTCGCGCTCGGACATGGCGGAAGGGGTACGGGGGTGCAGGCCTCGGGCGGGGCCAACGGGGAGATCGCGGCCGATACGACCATCTCGTTAGCCTTGGCGCGATGGCGCTCTCCAACGTCTCCGGCTTCCCCCGCATCGGCCGCAACCGCGAGCTCAAGTTCGCGACGGAGGGCTACTGGCGCGGCCAGACCTCGGCGGAGGAGCTGGCCGAGACCGCGAAGGCGATCCGGGTCGAGAACTGGAAGCTGATGCAGGACGCCGGGATCGACCTGATCCCCTCCAACGACTTCTCCTATTACGACCAGGTGCTCGACACGATCGCGCTTGTCGGCGCCGTCCCCGAGCGCTACGACTGGGGTGGGGGCCAGGTCGACCTGGACACCTATTTCGCGATGGCGCGCGGCCGGCAGACCGACGAGGTCGACGTCACTGCGATGGAGATGACCAAGTGGTTCGACACGAACTACCACTACATCGTCCCCGAGCTGGGCCCCGAAACGAAGTTCTCGCTGTCGGGCTCGAAGCCATTCGACGAGCACGCCGAGGCGATGGAGGAGGTCGGGATCGACACGGTCCCGGTGCTGATCGGCCCGGTCAGCTTCCTGCTGCTCTCCAAGCCGGCCGAGGGCACGCCTGAGCGCTTCGACCGAGTAGATCTGGTGGAAGACCTCGTCGAGGTCTACGGCGAGGTGATCGAGAGGCTGGCCGAGCAGGGCGCCACCTGGGTGCAGTTCGATGAGCCTTGCTTCGTCCAGGACCGGTCCGAGAAGGAGCTCGACGCCCTGCGGCTGGCATACGAGGAGCTCTGCAAGGTCCACGAGCGTCCGCGCGTCCTGGTCAAGACCTACTTCGACCACGTCGGGGATGCCTACGGCATCCTGCGCGATCTGCCGATCGAGGGCGTCGGCCTGGACTTCACCGGCAACGTGCACGGTGACCTGCTCTCTCCGGATGTTCACGTGCACGGCGGCCGCCACAACGCCGAGTTCATCGCCAACCAGGAGGGACTTGGCGATCAGTGGCTCTTCGCCGGCATCGTCGACGGGCGGAACGTCTGGATCAACCACCTCGAGCACTCGCTCGACGCGCTGGAGGGCCTCCAGAGCCGCACCGGCCAGCTCGTCGTCTCGACTAGCTGTTCCCTGCTTCATACGCCGATCGATCTCGATGCCGAGCCCTCGGGGATAGACGCGGACCTCGATGACGAGATGCGCTCCTGGATGGCCTTCGCCGTCCAGAAGGTCGGTGAGGTCGCGACCCTGGCGAAGGGCATGGGGGAGGGCCGTGACGCGATCGCGGACCCGCTCGATGCCAATGACCGCGCCCGCGACTCCAGGCGCGAATCAGAACGCACCAGGAACGCCGAGGTGCGCGCGCGGATCGAGTCACTCGACCAGGAGGACGATCAGCGAACGAGTCCCTTCGAGGAGCGCAGGCAGGCGCAGCGCGCCCGGATCGACATACCGGAGCTCTTCCCCTCGACCACGATCGGCTCCTATCCGCAGACGGACGAGATACGTCAGACGCGGATGAAGCTGAAGAAGGGCGAGATCGACTGGCTCACCTACAAAGAGGCGATGGAGAGGGAGATCGAGAAGGTCGTCCGCTTCCAGGAGGACGTCGGCCTCGACGTGCTAGTGCACGGTGAGCCGGAGCGCAACGACATGGTCCAGTACTTCGGCGAACAGATGGAGGGCTACGTCTTCACCGAGAACGCCTGGGTGCAGTCCTACGGCTCGCGGTACGTGCGGCCGCCGATCATCTTCGGTGACGTGCTCCGGCCGTCGCCGATGACCGTCGACTGGATCAGCTACGCCCAGTCCCTCACCGAGAAGCCGGTCAAGGGCATGCTCACCGGCCCGGTGACGATGCTCGAGTGGTCATTCGTTCGTGACGACCAGCCGCTCGCCGACACCTGCAGGCAACTGGCATTGGCGATCCGCGCCGAGGTCGAGGACCTCGAGAAGACGGGCATCCAGATCATCCAGGTCGACGAGCCGGCGATTCGCGAAGGCCTCCCCCTGCGGCGGGACCGCTGGGACGAGTACCTGACCTGGGCCGTCCACTGCTTCCGTCTTTCCACGGCGGTCGTCAAGGACGAGACCCAGATCGCGACGCACATGTGTTACTCGGACTTCGGCGACATCCTGGAGCACATCCAGGCCATGGACGCTGACGTCAACCTGATCGAGGCGGCCCGCTCCCGGATGGAGTTGCTTCACCACTGGGAGCAGACCGGCTACCGCAACGACATCGGTCCTGGCGTCTACGACATCCACTCGCCGCGCGTACCGAGCGTCGAGGAGATCGTCGAGCTGCTGCACGAGGCCGCGCGCGTGCTGCGGCCCGAGCAGATCTGGGTCAACCCGGACTGCGGGCTCAAGACTCGCACCTGGGCCGAGGTCGATCCCAGCCTGCGCAACATGGTGCAGGCGGCCAAGCAGCTCCGCGAGGAACTGGTCCCGGCTTCCTAGGCGCTTCCCGCAAGATCCCGCAAGATGCGGGGTTCTTTCCAAACTGTTAACGAACCTTTAGCGCCGTGTTAGCCCTTGCTCGCATACTTCTCTCGTCCGAACGAGCAAAGGGGGTTCCAATGGAAGCCAAAGGAGTGCAGGGAGTACAGGTTGGGGGCCGCGAGCCGAAGGCTCTCCTGTTGAGCGACGGATCGAGACTCGCTCTCGAGGAGGAGGGTCCGGGCGGCCGCGCCGACTGGATGCTGCTCGGCGACCGCGGCGACGTAGACCGCGACCTGAGCGTCGCGGAAGCGATCCAAATCGCCGGCAACCGGCACGCGGACTACGTGCGGATCAGGACCCGCTCCGAGGTCGCGTGGCTACGCCTCGTCTCGGAGTGGTTCGAGGAGCAGGCAAGGCGGCTCGATTCGGAGCTGACCGCCGCGAACTAGCGCCGGCCGAGTCGGCGCCGCCGAGCGGAATCTAGCGATCCTGCCGCCAGGAGCCGGAGGCGGCGGGCGACGGCGCGGTGGTCCAGGTGGCCGGCGCTGGCAGAATGCGACCGATGCAAGCCGGCCAGCCCTTTGTGATCCTCGGCGCGGGCATCGCGGGAGGCAATGCCGCCGCGACCCTCCGCGACGAGGGCTTCGAGGGCCGGCTCGTGCTGATCGGCCGCGAACCGGGCCTCCCCTTCGGCCGCCCTCCGCTTTCGAAGACGTACCTCCGCTCGGAGGAGCCTCTCGAGGATTGGTATGTCAGGCCCGCAGAGTGGTACGGCGAGCACGATGTGGAGAGGCTCGAGTCGAACGTCGCGTCGGTGGATGCGGAAGCGCACAGGGTAGTCCTCGAATCGGGTGAGGAGATCGAATACGAGCAGCTCCTCATCGCCACCGGTGGCCGGAACCGGCGGATCGACGTCCCCGGGGCTGAGCTCGAGGGGATCCATCAGCTTCGGACGGTGGCGGAGTGCGAGGCGATCAAGAGCGAGGCCGTCGCCGATCGGCGGGCGGTGGTGGTAGGCATGAGCTTCATCGGCTGCGAGGTGGCGGCCTCCCTCACCCAGCTCGGGGTTCGCGTTACGGCGGCCTTTCCGGGGACCGCGCCTCTCGAGAGGATCCTGGGCAAGGAGGTCGGCGGGGCGGTGGGGGCATTCCATCGCGCCAACGGTGTCGATCTCCTGCCCGAGAGTCAGGTCACGGCTTTCGAGGGATCCGGCCGCGTGGAGGCGGCCGTCACCGCGGGCGGGGATCGAATTCCCTGCGACTTCGCGGTCGTTGGCATCGGAATCCAACCGGAGGTGCCGCAGCTCGCCTCGCCGCTGGCGGTGGACAACGGCGTCCTCGTGGACGAGCTCTGTCGCGCCAGCGCTCCTGACGTCTACGCGGCCGGCGACGTCGCCAATCACCTCCACCCGCTTTTCGGGCGGGTTCGCGTCGAGCACTACAACAACGGCGAGAAGATGGGGAGTGCTGCTGCCCGGTCGATGCTCGGCTCGACCGCTCCATATGACTACATCCACACCTTCTGGTCCGACCAGTACGAGCACAAGCTCGAGTACGCCGGCCATGCGACCGAGTGGGATCGGTTCGTGATCCGGGGGAGCCTGGAGGACGGAAAGCTGCTCGGCTTCTATCTGAAGTCGGGGGTGCTGCTGGCGGCGGTCGGCCTCGACCGCGGCGGTGACCCCGAGCTGGATGAAGACTCGGAGATGGCGGCGTCTGCCCGCCTCGTTGCCGCGCAAGCCCGGCCGGAAGCCGAACAGCTCGCCGACGAGGGCGTCGACCTGTGGTCCCTCGTGCAGTAGCCCGCTAGGTGTTGGTGAAGAGAGGGATGTTCGCTCCGCTGGCGGGCGTCAGGGGGCTGTCGAGCAGGGCGACGATCAGCTCGGCGACGTCGTCGGGCGTGGCGCCCGGTCGGAGGTTGGGATTGGCTCGGCGCAGCATCTGCGTGTCGACCGCTCCCGGGCTGATGCAGATGGCGCTGATGCCGTCGTCCTTCCCCTCGGTCGCGATCGCCTCCGTCAGCCCGATGACGCCGTACTTCGAGACGTTGTATGCGGCCAGCCCGGGGAACTTCTCAGTGGCGTAGACGCCGGAGAGCGAGGCGATGTTGACGATGCGACCCCCGCCCGAGCGCCGCATGGTGAGGAACGCCCCGCGGCAGCAGAGAAAGCAGCCGGTCAGGTTCACAGCGAGCGTCTCTTCCCATACCTCCGGCGTCAGATCCGCGAACGGCACCGAATGCAGAGAACCGGCGGCGCAAACCAGTGCGCCCAGGTTCCCGATCTCATCGATCGAGCCGAAGAGGCGCTCCACCTCGTCGGCGCGCCTGACGTCGGTTGGCGCCGGCGTCGCCTCGCCGCCGCTCCCGCGAATCCTTGCGGCGAGGCGGTCGAGTGCCTCGCTGTCCCGCGCCGCGAGCACGGCGTGGGCGCCGGCCGCCGCAACCGCCTCGGCGGTGGCGGCTCCGATGCCACCACTGGCTCCCGTCACCACCGCCAGCCGCCCCGCGAGCCAATGCTGCGACTCAGCCACGAACGGCGGCCCCGGTCGCAGCGCCGACGAGGCGCCGGTAGAGCTGCTCGTGTGAGTCGAGACTTCGTTCGAGGTCCAGGTGGCGCGTGGCGTGAGCGCGGCACTCCGCGCGCGACAGCGCGCTCGCCCTACCGACGGCGTCGGCCGCAGAGCCGATGTCGCCGGGAGTTACCAGAAAACCCGTCACCCCGTCGACGATCACCTCTCCGATCGCGCCGCGCTCGAAGGCAATGACGGGAGTCCCGCACGCCTGCGCCTCGGCGGCGACCATCCCGAACGGCTCATCCCATCCGGCCGGGCAGAGGACGACGGCCGCGCGACCCATCGCCTTCCACAGAGTCGATCGCGGCACCGCCGCGTGAAGGCCGACCCCCGCCTCGTCACGCCGTGGGTCGATCCGGTCGCGGGCGTAGTCGGCGTCGTAGCTGTCTCCGTAGATCTCGATCGGGACTCCGGCCGCCTGGGCGATGTCGATGGCCTCCGCCGCCCCCTTCTCGGGGCTCAGCCTGCCGGCGAACAGGGCGCCGGTCGCTTCCGCCCGCGACCACGGGATGCGAGCGGTCGGCACGTACGGCGGAAGGATCGCGTCGACCGGGACGACCGCGCGCCAGGCGGTTGCCTGGAAGGCGGACACAGTCGCCACCGTCGGCGGCGAGCCGCGGCTTGCGGCACGGCGGAGCGCGGCGGCGACCGGCTCGCTGGGCGGTAGGTGGACCGTGTGGAGGACGGGGGCCTCCAGCTGGGTGGCGAGGCTGATCGCCGGCGCGTCGAAGGCGTGGTTGTGGATGACGTCATACCGGTCCTCTCGCACCGCCGAATAGACGGCCGCAAAGGCGCTCTCCGCCGCGGCCGAATCGGCAGCGCCGCCGCCGGAGGCCCGGTAGAGGCTTGCGCTCAGGGTTGCGGAATCGACCCCGACGTCGACCACCGGAACACCCGGCAGCTCCGATCCGGAGGCGGCGTAGACGGCCACCTCCGCTCCCCGGTCGATCAACCCCCGGGCGAGGTCGCAGATGAACGCCTGAGAGCCGCCGCGCTGTGGCTCGCGGATCGGGGTAACGAGCGGCGCGATGATCGCCAGCCTCATCCCGGCAGCACCTTGTAGGCGAGATCGCGCGGCGGGTTGATCCCCAGCAGCTCGAACGGAACCCGGCTGGTGCCGTGTCGGCGAACCCTCGGCTCCGCTCCCGGGTAGAAGATTGGGATGAGCTCGGCCGCCTCCTCGGCGCTGTCGAACTCGACGAACATCTCGCCGGGAAAGCTCTCGTAGCGGTAGCCGTGCGCGGACAGCCAGCGCACGTTGTTCGGCCAGACGATCACCACCGACCCTCCGGGCCGGCAGACTCGCTCCATCTCGGCCATCCCGGCCTCGCCGCCGTGGCCCTCGTCCGGGGTGAGGGCGGAGCAGGCGACGACCAGGTCAGCGGAGTCGTCCGCCATGGGCAGCTCGTCGAAGAACCCGTGGAGCACCCGGACGCGATCCGCGTGTTCGGCCTTCGCCAGGTTCCGATGGAGAATGCGACGCAGCGGCTCGGCAGGCTCGATTGCGACGATCTCCTGAGCGCGGCTCGCCAGCTCGAGCGTCAGCCGACCCGTGCCGGCGCCGACCTCGACGATTCGCCCGAGGTCCCTCGGCAGCCACTCCAACACCCCCGGGTGGAGCCGCTCCGCGCTGACGAGCCGGTCGTAGAGCTCCGGCTCGAGCCGGTAGAGAAGCTCCCAGGCGAGAGCGACATCGGTCTGCGGATCACCGCTCCCATGAGGGATGAACCTGCTCGCTTCGTCTTCGGTGAGAACACCAAGGTCCGCCCGTGTGTAGCGCCTTTGCACCTCTCGACGCTGCCGTCGCGGGGTCTCAGACGTGATCACCGACTTCGGCCCAGTTCTTGTCTGTCTCCCACAGCCGGACCGAGTGCAACTTCCCCTCCGGAAGCTCCGGGCGGATTCTTTCCCAGAAGGCCAGCGCCAGGTTCTCGGCGGTTGGAATCAGCCCACGGAGCCAGGGCACGTCCGTGTTCAGGTTGCGATGGTCCACGTCCTGGATCACCTGCCGCTGGATCACGTCCGAAAGGTGCTTCAGGTCCAAGACGTAGCCGGTGCCGGGCTCGATCTCCCCGGCAACGACCACCTCGAGGACGTAGTTGTGCCCGTGCAGATGCGCGCACTTCCCGAAGAGACGCTCATTCTCGTCAGCCGATAACTCCGGGTCGTACAGCTGATGGGCGGCATTGAAGCTCTCGCGACGGCTCACCTTCACGGTCGTTCCGCTGGTCTTTGCCTGCTGGTCCGCGACGGCCGTATCCGTGTGCGTCAAATCCTGATACGCCACTGGGCTCTCCTTACCTCGTACCCCACGATCGTACTTCGTCCCTCTTGTGACGTTCAGCACTCTCGACCGCTTGGAGTAAGCCCCGGACGCGATTTTCGACAGAGGGCCAAAGACTGCGCGCCTGGGCACGCCTACGTTGTCTGGTGTCAGCTGCCGCCTCGGGGGGCTTCCCTTGAAAAAAATCGAAGCGTTCATCCGCCATCAGGCGTTCGAGCCCATTCGCTCGGACCTCTCGATCTCCGAGGGCTCCGAGGAGGAGATCGCGGCGGGAGTGGGGTCCGATCAATGACCATGCGCGAGCTGAGCACTCACATGATCGAGGCGGTCCTCGACGGCGAGGGTCTTCAAGGCGTGGCCGAACTTGCCGCCGTGGAGGCGGGAGGTCCGGTGGCGATCGTCCTGCCGCCCCGCGGCCTGGCGGCGCGCGCGCCCGGTGGTGGAGAGCTGAATGGCCTCGCGGAGTACGCCAAGGCCCGCGTCGCCGACACGCGGGCGGCGGCCCCGGACCCGATTGCGATGGAGCGCTCGATCGAGGCCGGCGGACAGACTGTCGGTGTCGTTCTGCTACTCGATCAGGGGTCGGGGGACGGAGGTCAGCCCGTCCTCGTCGATCGCGAGGAGGTACTTCGGGCGGCGGCCCTTGCGGCGCTCGCCGAGGTCGCGGTCGCCGATGCCCGCGAGGAGGCCGAGCGCAAGCTGCGCGGCGGACTGATCGAGGAGCTTCGGGAGCACGAGGTCGAGATGGCGGTGGCGACGAGCAAGGCTGTCCGGCTCGGCTGCGACCTGGCGCGTGGCGCGATCGCCCTGGTCGCGGAGATCAGCTCCGCCAGCCCGAGCCACGCCACCGCGCTGGTCGAAGCCGAGTACGAGGGCTCCCTCGCCGAGCTGGTGGACGGCAGGCTCTACGCGATCCTTCCGGCGCGCGGCGGAGATGACGCTCCGGAGAGGACGCTGCAGGCCGCGGGCAGGATCGCCAACCGCCTTCGCAAGCATGGGGTGGCCGCGGTCTCCTCGTTTTATCCCGACCCGGGCGAGCTCCATCGCGCGATCAAGGAGGCTGAGCTGGTCCTCGACGTGGTCACCCGCGAGCCGGAGATCGCCGAGGCGCTGGAGGAGGGGATCGCGGCAAGCGGCGTCTACCGGTTGCTTTTCCGGGCCCTGATCTCGGACCCCGACGAGGTTAGGAGCTTCTATCGCGACACCGTGGAGCCACTTGTCGGCTACGACAACCAGTACCGCTCGGATTTGCTCGGCACGCTCGAGGAATACCTGGCGAGCGACTGCAACATGAACGCGACGGCGCGGGCGATCTTCGCACACCGCCACACGGTGGCCTACCGGCTCGAGCGGGTGAAGGAGCTGACGGGCCTCGACCCGCAGATCTCCGAGGACCGAGAGCGGCTCGGCCTCGGCATCAAGGCGTACCGGACCCTGGCGCCGGCCCTGCCCAGGTAGCTCGGGTCAGGCGGGGTCGAGGCGGTAGATCGGGCCGGAGTGGGAGATCACGTAGAGGACGCCGCCCCGCCCTTCGCCGAAGGAGTCCGCACCGCCCGCGGGAAGCGAGACGCCGGTGTACCGGTCATCCGAGGCGCCCTGCTCGGAGGGAATGAGGCTCCGGATCTCCGCGTTGGCGAGGTCCGTGTAGAGGAGGCGACCGTACTGGTGCGTGAGGCGGGGGTCGCGCACGACGTAGCCGCCGATCACGCCGCTGCCGCTGAAGCCCCCGAGCGGCGGACAACCGCCGGCGAGGGCGGAGTTGTCGTACTCCAAGATCGGAGGCACCGCGCCCGGCGCGAGACGCGAAGCGTCGTAGGTGAAGTTCCCCTCGAACCGTGACCAGCCGAAGTTGACTCCCCCAAGGTGTCCCGGCAGCCGGTAGTCGATCTCTTCGCGGCATGACTGCCCGACGTCCCCGATCGAGATGGCTCCGGTGACCGAGTCGAACGTGAAGCGGTACGGGTTCCGCAATCCCAGGGCGAACACCTCGGGGCGGCCGCCGCCGCGCGCAAAGGGATTGCCCTTGGGGATCGTGTAGGGCTTGCGTGTCCGCGCGGCGGCCCCGGGACGCTTCGCCTTCCGCTTGCCCTTCCGCTTGGGCCCCGACGGCAATGGGTCGATACGCAACAGCTTGCCGAGCAGCGACCCGGGGTTCTGGGCGTTGTTGAACGGGTCACCGCCACCGCCGCCGTCACCGGGTCCGATGAAGAGGAGTTGCTTGGCTCCGAAGTGGAGGTCGCCCCCGTTGTGGTTGCCGAAGGTCGGGTGCGCGAGGTACAGAACCAGGCGTGCCGAGGCCGACGTGGCCCGGACCCGCGATCGCTTCGCCCGCTTGAACTCGACCACCTCGTTGTCGCCCTTCAGGTTCGTGTAATAGACGTAGAGACGGCGGTTGCGCTCGTAGCGTGGGTGGAAGACGACCGACAGGAGCCCCTGCTCGCCGGAGCTCATCACTCGATCGCTGATGTCGAGGAAGGGGCGGGGCTGGGGGACCCCCTTGCGGAGCACCTGAATCCGGCCATCCTGCTCGACCACGAAGAGCAGCTTGCGGTTCTTCTTCCCGGGGGCTTGGACGATGTCGGTTGGCTCGTCGAAGCTGCCGACCGGGGTGAGCGAGAAGCCACCGCCTCCATCGCCAACGGGCGGCAGCGCGCTCGCTACCGGCGCGGCCAGCAGCACGGCCAGCGCGCCGGCCGCCGCCGCCCAACCGATCCTGACTCTCCTCGCTCTCAACACCGCACTGTCTCGGCCGCCGCGATCAGCGCCGGCGGACGAACCGGTAGACGGGGCCGTCGAGTGAGGTGGCGTAGAGCTTGCCGTCGGCCGTCTCGCCGAACGAGCTCAGGTCGCGGACCCGCAGGCCGGTGCCCCGGTCCTTCCGCGCCCCGCCCGGGCGCGGGATCAGCGAGCGGATCTTGCCCGTGCAGAAGTCCCCGTAGACGTAGCGGTGGGTGAGCGAGCGCAGGCGGGAATCCCGGACGACGTAGCCGCCGATCATCGCGCAGCCCGCGCCGGAGATGCTGCGGACCTTGATCGGCTTGACGCTCCCGCTCGGCGTGGGGGGCTGCGCTCCGGCGAACGGAGCGAAGCCCTCGAAGTCGTTCCAGCCGAAGTTGGCGCCGGCGGCCGCCGCCAGCGGCAAGTAGTCGATCTCGTCGAAGCGGTTCTGCCCGACGTCGGCGATCGCGATCCGGGGCTGCCCCGGATCCGTGACCAGGTCGAAGGAGAATCGGTACGGGTTGCGCAGGCCGATCGAGTAGACCTGAACCGACCCGGAGGCGGGATCGATCCGCAGCAGCTTGCCGAGTCGCGAATTCGGGTTCTGGGCGTTGTCGGGCTGATCGCCCGCGCCGCCGCCGTCCCCGGTGCCCGCGTAGAGGAGGCCGTCCGGTCCGAACTGGAGCTGCCCGCCGTTGTGGTTCGAGTGGTTCGGGTGCGGCACGACGACGAGCGGCCGCAGCGTCGAGGGATTCGCGTGGCGGCCGTCCGCGTCCGCGCGCATCTCGGCGATCACCAGGTCGCCGGCACCGTTGGTGAAATAGACGTAGAGCAGCCGGGAACTCGCGAAGTCCGGTGCGAACGCGACCGAGAGCAGACCGCGCTCCCCGCCCGTGGAGACGAGGCCGGCGATGTTCGTGAAGGTCGGGCGCTTGCGCCCCCGCAGCAGCCGGATCCGCCCACCGCGCTCGACGACGACCGCGCCGGGGATGCCTGGGGCCGAGGTCACGTAGGTTGGGCTGTGGAAACGGCCGACCCGCTTCAGCTTGACCCGGGGTTTCGCTTCGGCGAAGGCGACATTCAGGACGAGAGCCCCGATGGCCGCGAGCGCGATCGCGACGGTCAGGCGCCTCATTGGTCCAGGCGGTAGACGGGGCCGTCGAGTGAGACCGCGTAGACCTGGCCCTGGTTGTCCTCCCCGAAGGAGGAGAGGCCGGGGACGTTCAGACCGAGCGAGCGGTCATCGCGGGCCCGTGCGGTCGCCGGCTTGAAGCTGCGCAGCTCACCGGCGCAGAAGTCGCCGTAGACGTAGCGGCCGAACAGCGCCGGCAACGAGCGATCCCGGACCACGTAGCCGCCGGTGACCGAGCAGCCCTCGTCGCGGCCGTAGGTGAGAATCGGGGGTACCTCGTTCGGGGCACTCTGGTCCTCGTTGAAGCGGCTTGTCCCCTCGAAGGCGGACCAACCGAAGTTGTTGCCGCAGGCCCGCTCCGCGGGGACGTAGTCGATCTCCTCCTGCGTGCTCTGGCCGACGTCGCCGATCAGCAGGGCGGCTGTCCCGCGGTCGAAGCTGAACCGCCACGGGTTGCGCAGGCCGTAGTCGCAGATCTCGGGACGAGCGCCCTGCCCGAGCGGGCCCGGCGACTCGACGGTGTACGGCCGTTGTTCGGCGGCGGTGTTTGTGGCCGCCGTTGATGTTGGCCGTGGGTCGATCCGGAGGATCTTCCCCAGCAGTGAATCAAGGTTCTGGCCATTGGGATCCTCGCCGGTCCCGCCGTCGCCCGTGCCGATGTAGAGCTGTCCATCGGGCCCGAACAGCAGCAGGCCACCGTTGTGGTTGGAGACGAAGTCGTCCATGTGGAGAATCTCGCGCTCGCTGCCCGCATCGAACGAGCCGTCGTCCGCGACCTTGAAACCGACGACGTGTTGGTCCTGGTCGTTCCCCGTGTAGTAGGCGTAGACGTCGCGCGAGCTCTGAAAGTCCGGGGCGAAGGCGACCGAGAGGAAGCCCTGCTCCGTGCCGTCGGAGGTGACCTGGTCGGTGATGTCGAGGGCCGGCCTCGAGACCACCTTGCCGTCCCTGACGATCCGTACGCTTCCCTCCCGCTCGACGACGTAGAGGTCGTCGCTCCCCGGCGGCTGAGTCACGTAGACGGGCTGGTCGAAGTCGCCGATCTTCTCCAGCCTGACCCGCCCGTCTCCCTGCGGTTGCTGCGCCGCGGTCGTCCCGCCGCCGTTCGAATCAGACCCGCCGCCGCAGGCGGCGATGATCAGGGCGGCCTGCGCCACCAGAGCGACCAACGCTGACCGGCGGCGTCCAGGCGTGTTCATCGCCCCCTAGAGAACACAAGGGCGGGGCGCTCGGTGCGCCCCGCCCTGGGCGAATCACGCGGCTCGCCTACGCTCGCTGGTCCGGGTCGCCCTCGACTTCGGGACCTGGGATCGTCTCGCGGGCGACGGCATGGACGACGAGGCGGCCGAGCTGATGACCGACGAGGTCGCGGTCGTCGCCGGCGTTCCGGCTACTGCTGGTTTCCGGCCTGGCCGATGATGTCGCTCGGCTTGATCGGCACCACCTTGCCGGCGTCGTTGACGCGCGTTTGCGGCGGCGCGCTCGAGATCCGCACCACGAACTCGCCCTCCGGGACGGAGCCATCGGCGGTCACCGCCTTCGCCTTGCCCTGCAGGCCGGCGGCGACGCGGTAGTGGACAGTGAATGTGCCCGGCTGCACTGGCGTCACGTTCCAGACCATCTCCCTGGTCTGCGTCGGCCGCCAGAGCGCCGAAGCTGAAGGTGTCAGTCTGCGCAGCCTCGGCCCCAGCAGAGGCCGTCTGGCCGGCGAGCTTCGGATAGCCCTCCTCGAGGATCCAGACCGGCCGGAAGGGAATGGCGAGGCCGGGCTGGTCGGAGCGGACGGAAAATGAGCCCTGCGCCTGGGGCAGGCCTTGGCTCGACGTGCCCGTCGAGCCGTTTGTGGCCGGTGGTCGAAGTCTGGGATTCGCTCGTGCTCGCGTTCGAGGCGGTGAAGATCGTGATCGCCAGGTCGGGGATCGTCTTGTCGCCGGTGTTCGCCACCGAGAGGGTCAGGTTGGTGTTCTGAGCGAGCTGCTGCTTGCTCGGGAAGTCCGCGCTGACGATCTGGACTGGGAAGTTGCCCGATGGCTCGTCCGCGTCCTGGCGCTCGCCGCCCCCGCAGGCGGAGATGCCCGCAGCGGAGAGGGCGATGAGGAGCCCGATCCCCAGGCGGTTGCGCACCCTCTGGGGACGGGCTGTCCGGGCGCTCTCCTCCAACGGCGCGGCCAACATACCACGCACCCTACCCCCGCCCTTCCAGCTTCGTATCAGCAGTTCCGGGGGATCCTTGCCCTCGCGCGGCGCGACGGTTGTAGGTGGCGAACGGCTCTCCCATCCCATAATCTTCCCGGTGCGTCGCCTGCGCGACGTGCGGGGCCGCGCCCCAGCAAGGGGGGCTCCGGAGGAGAGCAATGGTCAGATCCCTAGCCGACAGGGCGTTCCTCCCGGCCAAGTCCCTCTTTGAGCAGGTCGGGGACATGATGATCCTGACCGCCAAGACCGTCGTCTCGGCGATCAGGCCCCCCTATCCGTACGGGGGCGAGTTCATCGGACAGTTCCTGTTCGCCCTTCAGCTCTGCTGGTTCCCGATGATGATCTCGACCCTGGCCTTCGGCTTCGGCGCGCCGGGCCTGCAGGCGGCGAACTTCCTCTCTCTGTTCGGCGCGCTCGATCGCCTCGGCGGGTTCTTCGTGCTCGCCTCGATCCGTGAGTTCGCGCCGACGGTGACGGCGGTAGTCGTCGCCGGCGTAGCGGGGACGGCGATCACCGCGGACCTCGGCGCGCGCAAGATCCGAGAGGAGCTCGACGCGCTCCAGGTGCTCGGCGTCGACCCGATCAAGAACCTGGTCGTGCCGCGCTTCCTGGCGCTGATGCTGATCACGGGCCTGATGGACATCTACGCGCTGATCTTCGGCATCGTCGGCGGGCTTGGCGCGGAGCTGCTCTACAGCGAGCCGCTCGGCGGCTTCTTCGCCACGCTGTTCAACAACGCCTCGGTGACCGACCTATGGGGCTCGGTGCTCAAGTGCACCTGCTTCGGGGCGATCATCGCGATCGTCTGTGCCTACAAGGGGATGACTGCGTCCGGAGGCGCCGAGGGGGTGGGTCGAGCCGTCAATGAGGCGGTGGTGATCGCCTTCATGGGCGTCTTCGCCTTCAACTACGTCTTCACACAAACGCTGTTGGCGACCCATCCGGAGCTGCAGGTGATCAAGTGAACGCGGGCTGGCTGGCGGTCCCGCGGGGCTGGCTCAACTCGATCGGCGAGATCTTCGGCTTCTGCACCCGGGTTGCCGGCCTGGTCTTCACGGGCCGCGTCTTCCAGTTCTTCGGCGAAGCCCTCCGTCAGACCGGCATTCTGATCCTCGGCTCGACGCTCGTGATCTGGGGCCTGGTCTTCATCCTCGGCCTCCAATGCGGGATCGAGGGGGCCTACTTCAACCGCTCGGTCGGCGCGCCCGCCTACGCCGGCGTGTTCGCCGCCTGGTGCGACCTGCGCGAGGTGATCCCCTACGGCTTCGGCTACATGCTCTCCGCGAAGGTCGGCACGGGAATCGTCGCGGAACTGGGCGCCATGCGGATCTCGGACGAGATCGACGCCCTCGAGGTGATGGGTGTCCCGCCCGTGACCTTTCTGGCCGCCACCCGTCTGCTCGCCGCCTGGATCGCCTTCCCCTTCATGTACCTGGCCGCCGTCGGAATCGGCTTTTTCGCCAGCTGGCTCGCGGTGGTCGAGCAGATCGGCGACGTCTCCTCGGGCGGCTACTTCCTGATCTTCTGGATGTTCCAGAACCCGCCCGACCTCTTATTCAGCTTGATAAAGGGCATGGTGATGGCCACGGCCATCGTGCTTGTCGGCTGCTACTACGGCTACACGGCCTCGGGCGGCCCGGTCGGAGTGGGGACGGCGACGGCCAAATCGATGGTCCTCAACATCGTGCTCGTCCACATCATCGGGATGATGGGAACGCTGGTCTTCTGGGGCGCGAACCCGAGGGCTCCCATCGGGGGGTGACGCGGTAGGTGACGCGGTAGCGATTTGCCCCGCCTAGAATCAGGGTAGGAAAGCCCTAAGGAGGAGTGAGAGTTGGCTGAACGGAAGAGGACCACCCGGAGGAGCAGCACTTCGTCAAACCGAGACGCCTCTCCTGAGACCGACGAGGCGCGCGAGGCGCCCGACGCCGAGTTCAGCGAGGACGAGGTCAGCGAGGACGAGGCCACGGCGGAGGCGGAGGCCGTCGAGGAGGGGGATCCGCTCGCCGCGCAGGGCTACGGCGAGGAGGATTTCTCCCGGCGCGACTACATCATCCCGGGCGTCGACGCCGACGATCCGGATCCCTACAAGTGGCATACCGGCCGGAACCGCGACCACGGCGGGGAGGACGCGATCGAGATCATCGACCTGGTCAAGCAGTTCGGCCGCACGCGGATCCTGAACGGCTGCAACCTGGGCCTCCCGGACAACATGATCTCGATGGTGCTCGGCCCATCCGGGACGGGCAAGTCGGTTCTCATCAAGCACATCGTCGGCCTGCTCTACCCGGACTCGGGCGACGTGTTGGTCCACGGCGAATCGATCCCGAACATGACCGACGACGAGCTCTTCGAGGTGCGCAAGAAGTTCGGCTTGCTCTTCCAGGACGGCGCCCTGTTCGGGTCGATGAACGTCTACGACAACACCTGCTTCCCGCTCCGCCAGCACACCGACAAGGGCGAGGACGAGATCGAGGAGATCGTCACCCGCCGCCTCCGCGAGGTCGGCCTCGCCGAGGCCATGTACAAGATGCCGAACGAGCTCTCGGGCGGGATGCGCAAGCGCGCCGGATTCGCCCGAGCGCTGGTGCTCGACCCGGCGATCGTCATGTTCGACGAGCCCGACTCGGGCCTCGACCCCGTCCGGACGGCGCTGCTCTGCGAGTTGATTCGCGAGGTCCACGAGGAGAACGGCGGCTGCTACCTGGTGATCAGCCACGACCTCGCGACCGCTCGCCGGATCGCCGAGTTCCTCGCGGTGCTCTGGAAGGGCAAGATCGTCGAGTCGGGCCCGGCGGACGAGCTCTTCGACTCGAGCAACGAGTTCATCCGCCAGTTCCTCAACGCCGACGTCAAGGGCCCGCTCGCGATGGATTGACCGCAGGGCCGGCCGCTACCGTGAGCGGCATGGCTCTGCGGCGGATCACCGACGAGGACGTGCTCGCCTCGATCGTCGAGCTCGCAGGCGACGGCTACTGCCTGGTCGCCGAGCTACTTCCCTCGTTGCCGAGGCGGACCCATGCAGATCGGCGTCGCGCCCTGAAGCGCTCGGTCAACCGGGGCCTGGTCATCGAGAGGCGCGGCCCGGATGGCCGGATGCACGTCGCCGTCGCCAGCGAGGGCTGGCGCCAGCTCCGCGCGCGAGCCGCCTAGACGAGGCGCAGCGGGGGTTGCTCAGCTCGCGGAATCCGCTCGCTGCTACTCGGCCGGCTCGGCGGGCCCCACCGCTCCCGCCGCGGGCGTATAGATGCTCTCGTGCCCGTCATCCCAGCGAACCCGATAGCGAGGAGAAGGCCCCTCGTTCACCACCTCCTCGATGACGCCGGTACGACTCGGGCGCTCGGTCGACTCCGCCTCGACCTTGATGCGATTCCCCACCTCCAGCTTCATTGCCTCACCTCCATTCGTGCCGTCCATACCGTGATATCACCGATCGCCAGCCCTGGCGAGTGGCGCGGCTCAGATAGCGTCCCCGTAACCTCGGCCTCGTGAACGCGGGGAGATTCTTCGAGCGGGTGGCCGCGGTCGCCGTTCGCCGGCCCTGGCTGCTGATCGCCCCGATCGTGGCGCTGACCGGCGCGGGGATCTTCGCGGCGACGCGGCTCGATACGAGCGCCGGGACCGACACCCTGGTCAGCAAGGGCTCCTCCGAATTCAAGGCCACTCAGGGCTTCCATCAGGATTTCGGGGACGAGCCGGTGATCGTGCTGGTGAAGGAGGACCTGCGAAAACTCGTCCTCACCAGGGATCTGGAGCCGCTCTTCGAGCTCGAGGAGTGCTTCGCGGGCGGCACCCAGCTGGCCCAGTCGCTTCCCCACCGCAAGAAGCAGCCGCTGCCGCCAGTCTGCGACGAGATCGCCAAGCTGCATCCGAGTCACTCGGTCTTCGGCCCGGGCACATTCCTGTATCTGAGCGTCGCCGGTATCCAGCAGGCGCTCCAAGGGCAGATCGGCGGCGCCGCCCAGACCGCGCGCGCCGCTGGCCAGCGGGCGGCGAAGGCGGCAGCCAAGCGCGGGGCGTCGCCCGCGGAGCAGCAGCGGGCCGCCAACTCGGCCGCCCAGTCGGTGCTCAGCCAGTTCCAGAGCAACCTCGTGCAGGTGGCGCTCCAGTTCGGGATCACCTCGATACCGCGGCTCGACGACCCAACTTTCGTCAGCCGCGTCGTCTTCGACGAGAGCGAGCCCGCTGGGACGCCGAAGGAGCGCTTCGGCTACCTCTTCCCCAACAGGGACGCCGCGCAGATCATCGTCCGGCTCCGTCCAGACCTCACGGATGCCGAGCGCCACCAGGCGATCGGCCTGTTCGGCAAGGCGGTCTCCGACCCACGCTTCAAGCTCAGCGACGGCAGCTACGTCGTCACCGGGGCGCCGGTGGTGGTCGACGCCGGCGCGCGCGAGCTCCGCAACCAGACGCTGCTGTTGCTCGGGGTCGCGGGTGTGGTGATGGCGCTGACGCTGCTCTTGATTCTGCCGCGGCCGTTGCGGCTGCTGCCCCTCGGGGTTGCCCTTGCCGCCGGGTCGCTCACCCTGGGCCTCGTGGCGCTCCTCGGCGGGTCGCTCACGGTCGGCGCACTAGCGATGCTGCCGGTGCTGGTCGGCCTGGCGGTGGACTACGCGATCCAGTTCCAGGCCCGCTTCAACGAGGCCAGGGCAGAGGGCGCGGCGCCGGGGCGTGCCGTGGCGCTTGCTGCTGTAGGCGGTGGCCCGGTGATCGGGGCCGCATGCGTGGCCACGATCGCTGGCTTTGCGGTCTTCGCCCTCTCGCCGAGCCCCCTGGTGCGCTCATTCGGACTGCTCCTCGTGATCGGCATCGCCCTGGCGTTCGTGGTGGCACTGACCGGCGGGTTGGCGGCACTCGGGCTCTCGGCCTGGCGCGGGTCGAAGCCGGCCCCGGGCGGTGGCGAGGCCGACCGGCCCGCCGGCAGCGCGGCCGCCCGGCTCGAGTCGGCCGGCGTCGCTGCCATCGCGACGGCGATCGCCAGCCCCCGGCGGGTGCTGGCGGCCGGCCTGCTGCTCGCGATTTGCGGCTGGGTCGCGAGCGCCGGCACCGGGGTGCGAGACCGACATCCGGGACCTCGCACCCCCGAACCTGAAGGCCCTCGACGACCTGAACGAGCTCGAGAAGGAGACCGGGATCTCAGGCGACGTCAACGTGACGATCAGGGCGCAGGACCCGACCAGTCCAGCGGTGATCTCCTGGGCCCAGGGGTTCCAGCAGCGCGTGCTCGCCCGTCACGGGTTCTCCGGTGACTCACCGAGCTGCGCTGACGCCCAGATCTGCCCGGCTCTCTCCCTGACCGACTTTTTCGGCGGCACCCAATCAGCGAGTGCGACAACCTCCCAGCAGGGCCAGAGCGTGGGGGACGTCCACGCTCTCGTCCAGGCACTTCCCTGCTTCATCTCGCAGATCGTGATCAGCCACCGCGGCGAGTGCAGCCCGACCGGCGGAACGCCGATCGGGGACACGGCCGACGTCGCCTTTGGGATCCGAGTCCAGCCTCTCTCCGACCAGCAGGACCTGATCACCGACATCCGCTCCCAGATCGACCCCCCCGGAGGCCCGGCGCCGCCGCCGGGTACGACCGTGGAGCTGGCCGGGCTTCCCGTGCTCGCGGCCGAGGCCA
The DNA here is from genome assembly GCA_963801055.1 of uncultured Solirubrobacterales bacterium. GTDB lineage: Bacteria > Actinomycetota > Thermoleophilia > Solirubrobacterales > 70-9 > DASUPK01. The sequence continues at coordinate 121,112 of CAWDDE010000001.1, forward strand.
ATACCGATCTCTCCCGCAGCCGCTGGTGGCTGCCGCTGGCGGGCCTGGTCGCCGTCGGTGTCGTCCTGGCGGCGATCTATCGCTCGGTACGCCGTGCGATCGTTCCCCTGATCCCCGTGCTGATGGCCACCGGTTGGTCGGGCCTGGTGGTCGCGGCGCTCGGCGTCTCGCTCAATCCGATGTCGGCCACCCTCGGTGCGCTGGTGATCGCGATCGCCACGGAGTTCAGCGTGATCCTCTCCGCCCGCTACGCGACCGAGCGCCGGAACGGGCTCTCCGTCGGCGAGGCCCTGCGGCGGACCTACGCGCGCACCGGCCCCGCGGTGCTCGCCTCGGGCGTCACCGCGATCGCGGGCTTCGCGGTGCTTGCCATCGCCGGGCTGCCGCTGCTAGACGAGATCGGCCTGATCTCGGTCGCCCCCGTACTCCGTGACTTCGGCCTCGTCACCGTCGCCGACCTCGCTCGTCGCGCTCGCCGGCGTGATGCTGGTGCTACCTGCGGCGGTGGTGTGGGCGGAGGAGGGCTTCCCGCTTCCTTCGCGGGCGCGTCCGCGGCCCCTGGCGACCGGCGAATCCGCCCCTTGAGATATCTACGAACATTGAGCCGTGGAGAAGGGCGCTGGAGGAGAGGGCGGACGAGAGGAGGACCCGCGTCAGCGACCGCGCCGGACGACGATCTACTCGCTGATCGTTGGGCTGGCGTTCATCGCGTTGATCGCCGTCGCCGGAATCAACACGATCTCCACCGAGAACAAGGGGGTGCTCGGCGCGCGGGACGAGGGTGACCTGCCGCTCGCTCAGTTCGCGGTGCCCGACGCCCGGACGGACGCGAGCGGCGACGCGAACATCGCCCAGGACGACTGCGACGCGGCCCGGATCCCCTGTCCCTCGGACGACGCGAGGACTCCGGCCTGCCGGATTGACGTTCCCGGGGCGATCCGGGTCTGCGACCTGTTCAACAAACCCCTGATCCTGTCGTTCTGGTTCACCCGCGGCGGGGACTGCGAGGATCAGGAGGACGTCTTCGATCGCGCTTACCGACGCTACTCCGCACGGGTCAATTTCCTGGCGATCGACGTGCGGGACTCGGACTCGGAGGTCCGCAAGCTGATCGCGGAGCGCCACTGGACACATCCGATCGGCCTCGACCGTGACGGGGCGCTCTCCAACCTGTACCGGGTCGGAGGCTGCCCCACCTTCGTCTACGCCTACCCCGGCGGGATCCTGCACGCCACCTCGATCGGGCAGCTGGACGCCCCGAGGTTCTTCGCGAAGGTGCAGGACCTGATCGCGGCATCGAAGCGAAGAGAGCGGACGCTCCGCTGATGGTCGAGCTGCCCCAGGAGTGGGAGGTCGCGCCCGAGCCCGGCTGGGTCGAGCCTGCTTTGGCCGAGGAGTTCCCGGGGCTCTCGATCGTCGCCACGGTGCTCGAAGCCCCCACCGGCCGGAGCCCCGAGGCGCTCAGGGAGCGGCTACGTTCGCTCAGCGACCGGATCGCCGGACCGCAGGCGATCCAGCTTCGCCAAAAGCCGATCCCCTGGGCCTACCGCGTCTTCTTCCGTCACATCGGCCTCGACCCCGACACCACGCGCACTCCGATCGAGCAGCTGATCTTCGAGCGCATCCACGACGGGCGTTTCAAGAGCCGCAATCGCGTCGACGACGCGCTGACGATCGGGATGGTGGAGGTCGGCGTCGCGGTGCGAGCGTTCGATGCCGACCGCGTCGAGGGACGCGTCGGCCTCCGGCGCTCCGCCGAGCGGGAGGGATTCGAAGGGCGGGTGTCGCCGCTCCCGGAGGGCACGATCGTCATCGCGGACGAGCGGCGGCCGCTCGGAATCCTGTTCGAACGCACCGCCGAGGGGCGTGGGGTGAGGAGGGGAACGGGCAGGGTGATGCTGGTCGCGATCGGGGTGCGTGGCGTGCCCGACATCGCGCTCGAGGAGGCTTTGTGGGTGGCGTGCAGCGCCCTCCGCGCGTAGACTGGAGGCACTCGGCATTCGTAGAGGAGGCCCAGATTGCCGCAGGAGTTGCTCGAACGCCGCGAGCTTGACGAGGTGCAGATCGCGCCCGACGAGGACCTGGTTGTTACGCGACGGCGCTCCGCCGGCGAAGCCGAGGAGCGACCCGATTTGTTCTTGCCCAAGGGCCTCGACACGGTCCTCTACGAGCACGACGAGCGCGCCGCGCGCGCCGACCTCCGCCGTCAGATCGCCGCGATGGAGCTCGTGCTCGCCCGGCTTTTCGGCTCCGCCTTCCCTCGCAAGGGGATCGACTTCGCGGTTGCCGGAATGGGCGGGCCGCGCCTTCTATCGGTGGACGAGCTCGAGCGGGTGCGGGACGGCCTCGCCGCTCGCATCCAGGACGTCCGTGGTCGTCTCCACGACGCCGCCTACGTCGAGGAGAAGAACCGCGAGCTGATCGAGGACATGACGGCGGATCCGGCCTCGCACAAGTGGGTTCGCGTGAACAACGCGGACATCGGCGAGCCCGGCTGCAAGCACTGGCACTCCACGCCGAAGTGGGGCCCGCTCGGCCTGCTGCTCGGATGGTGGCGGGTCAAGATCTCCTCCGGTTGTCCGTTAGCCAAGGGGCTCCGGCCCCCTGATCACTGATGGCGACGAAGCGACAGCGCCGCAAGCGGCGGCGGCGCGGGACAGAGGGCCGGCCGGCCGCTCCGCGCGCGACTGATGGCGTTTCGCTACCGGGGCAGACGACGTCGGAATCACCCAAACGGCGTGACCCGGTAGCGCTCGCTACCGGCGGCGCGGATCCGGTCGTCCGGCCCGCCCATCGGCGCCCCGGCGACCGCCCTCGAGCCCCCTGGGGCTCTTTCCCGCTCTCGGAGATGGTCGTCTTCGTCGGCGTCGTGGTGCTGATCGCGGGGTTCTTCGTCGCACCCCCGCAGGGCTTCGTGATGATCGCCGTCGGACTCGGCCTCGGCTCTCTGGCCGGGCTCGAGCTGTCGGTACGGGAGCACTTCGCCGGCTACCGCTCCCACACGCTGCTTCTCTCCGCAGCCATCGGGGTGCCCATCTTCGGTGTCCTCTTCGTCGCGACCAGGATCAGCACGCCGATCTGCGTTGCGGCCGGCGTCGTGGCGTTCGGGGGCTCCGCCTGGCTCTTCACTCAGGCCTTCCGCCGGCGCTCCGGCGGAGCCCTCTTCCGCCTCAGAGGTTGATCGGCCCGCCCCTCGCGGGCCCGCGACACCGCTAGTTCAGCCGGCTCGCCAGCTTCGCTTCGAGGGCGGCGACGAGGATCCGCCGCTGCCGCTCGGTCAGAGTGCCGACCCTCTTGCCCTCGCTGAGCGTGGCCGAGACAAGAAGCTTGCGGGAGCGGGCGCGGCCCCAGCGGCGCTGGCTGCAGAGCAGCTCGCTGAGGCTCATGCTCTCGGCCTCCCAGGGGGATTCCATGATCACCTCGGTGATGTTCCGACGACCGGCGGAGATGTCGCGCTTCAAGGTGGCACGGGCGAGGCGGACCTGGTTGGCACGGGCGAGCGCCTGCATGCACTGGGAGCTTCCCCGCTCCTTCGGCCTAGCCTGAGGCGAGCCGGTCGGATGCTCGACGACCGTGGGCTCGATCCGACGATGCGGCATGGTCAGTGGGCGGGCAGGGGCAATCGTCGAAGCAGCAGACATCATCTCTCCCTCCTGCTAGGTCAGGATTTTTGGCGGGTTCGTAACCGCCGAGCACCCAGTCACTCATAAATAAGAGCCGGGGGAAGTGGACGGTCCTCTCCTTACTTCATACCCGTCCGCTCCCTGCCCCGGAAGCGCGCGGCGAGGCGAAACTTATACGGCTCGCGCGCCGAGAATCAACACCCAAAAAATCATCCCGTTCGCTAAGAGCAGATCTTTTGTCGGGCGGCGATCGCCTCTCCGTCGCGACCGTCGAGCAACTCGTCTTCCTACCCCTCCGATCGAGCCGGCGAAACCGGCCGGCGGATCGTTATCGGTTCGCTGGCTAGCCCGTGGGCAGGTCCGGGAAGCTGCTCTTGACCTCGGCGAAGATCTCGAGCGCCCGGTCGAGGTGGTCGCGCTCGTGCGTCGCCATCAGGCTGGTCCGGAGCAGCGCGCCGCCCGGCGGGACCGCCGGGTGGAGTGCGACGTTCGTGTAGACGCCGGCCGCGAAGAGCGCTTTCCAGAGCATCACCGCCTGCCAGTCCTCGCCGACGATCACCGGGACGACCGGGGTGGTCGCCTCGCTGCCGTCGGGGAGTGTTCCGGGCTCAACCACTCGCAGCCCGAGGTCGCGGAATCCCTGGCGCAGGTAGGAGGCGTTGTCGAGCAGCCGGGCCATCAGCTCGGGGCCGTCTGAGCGGATGATCCGCAAGCGCGCCCAGGGCGGCGCCGACGGCCGCAGGCACGGCCGAGGCGCTGAAGATGAAGGAGCGGGAGGCGATCCGCAGGTACTCGATCACCTCCTCGGAGCCGGCGATGAAGCCGCCGCAGGAGGCGAGGCTCTTCGAGAAGGTCCCCATGCGCAGGTCGACTTCCTCCTCCAGGCCGAACAGCTCGCAGGCGCCCGCCCCGCGCTTGCCGAGGACCCCGACACCGTGCGCCTCGTCGACCATCAGGCGGGCGCCGTGGCGGCGGCAGAGCTCGACGATCGGGGGCAGGTTGCAGACGTCACCCTCCATCGAGAAGACCCCGTCGACCACCACCAGGGTGCCGCTCTGATCGGCGGCCGCCCTCTCCAGCATCGTCTCCAGCTTGTCCATCCGGTTGTGTCGGAAGGGTCGGAGCCGGGCGCCGGAGAGCTTGCAGCCGTCGAGGATCGATGCGTGGTCGCCGGCGTCGCAGATCACGGTGTCGCGTGGCTCCAGGATCGCGCTGATCGCCCCCAGGTTCGACTGGTAGCCGGTCGTGAAGACGATCACGTCCTCGGTGCCCATCCAGTCGGCGAGCTCACGCTCCAGCTCGACGTGCATGGGCGTGGTGCCGTTGAGCAGGCGGGATCCCGTCACTCCCGTCCCGTACTGCTCGAGGGCGTCACGGGCGGCCTGCTTCACCCGCTCGTCGGTGGTCAGCCCCAGGTAGTTGTTGGAGCCGAGCATGATCGTCTCGCGGCCCTCCATCTCGACCACCGGCCCGGCCTGCGATTCGAGGATTCGGAAATAAGGAAGGAGATCGCCCTGCTTGGCGGCTTCGAGCTGCTCGGCCCGGTCGTGCGTCCGGGCCTTCTCGAAGACGTCCACCGGAGATGCGAGGGCGCGCGCCAGCGCGACCCGTTTGACCGGGGAGTCAGACATCCCCTGGAAGTCTCGCACCTTGTACCGTTCCGCAGCCGTGCCAGGCCCAGTGCAGGTACGACCCGTGCAGGGTCGCCGCGAGCTCAACAGGTTCATCAAGCTGCCCTTCCGGCTTCACCAGGGCACTCCATGGGTGCCGCCGTTGATCTTCGAGCGGCGTCAGTTCCTGAACAAGGAGAAGAACCCGTACTTCGACCATGCGGAGGCGGAGTACTTCCTCGCCTGGCGGGATGGCGAGCCGGTCGGGCGGATCACGGCACAGATCGACCGGCGCTGGGACGAGTTCCAGGGAGGCAGCGACGGACAGTTCGGCTTCATCGAGGCCGAGGACGACCCCGAGGTCTTCGCGGCGCTGCTCGGGGCCGCGGAAGCGTGGGTACGCGACCGGGGGAGGCAGAGGCTGATCGGCCCGATGGACTTCACGACCAACGACGAGTGCGGCCTGCTGGTCGAGGGCTACGACCGCCATCCGATGATCCTCGAGCCGTGGCATCCGCCCTACTACCGCGAGCGGCTCGAGGCGCTCGGCTACGGCAAGACGATCGACCTGCTGATGTGGTGGCTCGAGCTCGGCGGGCTGAAGCAGGGCGACCGCTTCCACGACGCGATCCACGCGGTCGCCGACAAGGTGGAGACCGAGCACGGGATCACGGTCCGCAACATGATCAAGCGTGACCTCGAGGAGGAGATCGGGCGCTTCATGGAGGTCTACAACTCCGCCTGGGAGAAGAACTGGGGCTTCGTCCCGATCACGGAGGAGGAGGTCCGGTTCCAGGCGCAGAACCTGAAGCAGATCCTCGACCAGCGTTGGACCTTCGTCGCGGAGCGCGACGGCGAGACCCTGGGCGCGGCGCTCACCCTCCCGGACATCAACCAGGTGACGAAGAAGATGAACGGCCGGCTGCTTCCCTTCGGCTGGGTGCGTTTTCTGCTCGGCAAGCGCAGGATCGACCGGGTGAGGGTGTTCGCTCTCGGAGTCAAGCCCGAGTACCAGCACACCGGGATCGCGGCCCGCTTCTACGTCCGCCACATCGAGACGGCCGCGGAAACCGGGGTCCCGGCGGGCGATCAGGGCTGGATCCTGGAGACGAACGAGCCGATGAACCGCGCCATGGAGGGGATGGGCGGCAAGATCGTGAAGCGCTACCGGCTCTACGAGAAGGCGCGTCTAGGTTCGCTCGTAGGTGCCGACCAGCTCGGCTCCGCCGAGCACGTGGCCGTCCATCGCGTCCTCCAGCTGCTCGCGGCTGGAGCCGGGCTCCAGGTCGAGCTCGGTGTCGAGCGCGAAGAGCTCGTGGAGATAGCGGTGAGGCCCGGCACCTGGCGGGCGGGCACGGGCCGTCGTAGCCGGTCTCGCCGAAGCCGTTGGTGCCCTCGCGCGGCGCATGGGCGCCCTCCTCGAGGCCGCCCGCCTCCGGGTCGATGTTCCAGCCGACCCAGTGGGTGAAGTCCCCGGACGGGGCATCGGGGTCGTGGACGATCAGGGCGAGGGACCGGGTTCCCTCGGGGAGGGAGATCCAGCTCAGCGGCGGCGAGGCGTTGTCGCCGTCGCAGGAGTGCCTCTCGGGAATCGGCTGCCCCTGCTCGAAGGCGGTGCTGGTCAGCTCCACGTCGGGCATCCGCCCTTGATCTTCCCGGAGCCTGCCGGGCGAAAACGGAAGGGGTCTTGACGGGCCCTTAGGATGCGAGCGATGGCCGAGCCGAGTGGACCGAGGAGCCAGGAGCTGATCGAGGCGGAGCCCGTCAGGCCGCTGCCCATCCGCGCCGCAGGGCCGCACGATCGAGATCTGGGGCCGCGAGGTCGGACCGCTCGCTGTGGCCACGGCCGGAGCCGCCGCCGGTGTCGCCGTCGATCGCGGTGGCCCGTGCCGCTCGCGCTCCGAGGCGGCCGCCGCGGCGGGGGCTCTTCCGGCGGCGGGAGAAGGTCGTCGCCAGCCGCAGCTTCCTGGTCGACGTTCACGTCCTCGGGCGCTAGCGGCGCCACTGACCGTGTCGCCTGTCATCGAGGAGCGGGTCATGCCCCGCTGGCCCTACCGCCTGCCTCGGGGCAGCGGCGGCGACGGGGTGCTGCGCGTGCGAGGGAACGTCCTCGAGCGACTGCTCCACGTCGGTCACTCCCCGGTCCGGGTGAGGAGCTGGCGCACCCGGGAGGGCTATGTCCATGTCCGGGCCGAGTCCGTCGACCCGGCGCTCGTGGAGCACCCGATCGCGGTCGTGGGCGCCCCGCCGCCGGAGGAGATGCCGCCTGCCGGCGAGGGCGAGCTCGCCCTCGCGATCGATCGAACACGGTTCTCGCTGGCGGTCGAGGATGACATGGGCGAGTTCTTCCAAACCTTCAAGCGGGACCCGCTGCTGGGCCCGACGATCCACCACAAGCCCTGGGTGCGCCCGCGGCGCCGGCCCTGGCCGTGGGAGGCGCTCTGCTGGGCGATCACGAAGCAGCTGATCGAGAGCTCCCGCGCTGCAGCGATCCAGCGCCGCATCGTCCGCCGCTGGGCCCCGAGCCACCTGCCGCCGGACCAACCGACGCCGAAGCGCGGCCGCGGCGCCTGGCCTCTGCGCGACGTCCCCTCGGCCGCGGTGATCGCCGGGCGGGCGCCCGCGGAGCTCGCCTCGATGGACCTGAGCCAGGGCCGCTCCGTGGCCATGGTGCGCTGCGCCCGCGAGGTCGCGGGGGACGCGCCCGCCTCGACGACCCGGAGCTGCGATCGCCGCCTGCTGCAGATCAGCGAGATCGGGCCGTGGACAGTCCAGTGCCTCGGGTTGACGGGCCGCGGCGATCCCGACTCGCTGCCGGCCGGCGATCTCGCCTACGTCAAGCTGGTCGGCCACCTGGCGGGCCTCGGTCGTCGGGCCACCGTCGAGGAGGTCGACGAGTACTTCGCGCCCTACGCGCCCTTCCGCGGCCTGGCCGGCGCCTACGCGCTGGCCGGCTGGCACAAGGCGATGGGAGCGGGACCGCCGGCGCGGCTCGCCGCCTAGCGTCGCGGGACGGCCGGCGTTAGCCTCAGCTTGCTCGTGGGTAGCCGCAGACCATGCGCTGGTTCCTCGGAGTCGCCTAGGCGCGAGCGCCTGCCTCCTCGGCCAGCATCCCGACCAAGCGGTCGACGTCCTGGCGCTCCCAGGCCTCCGCGTGACGCTCGACCCGCTCCCGCAGTCGGCTGTCCTCGAGCGAGCGCGCCGTCTCCTCGCTCAGGCGGTCATCCACCGCCTCCAGCCTCGCGCGGGCGCGCTGCAGGCGAGCTGTTCGCCGCCGCCACGCTGGTGTCGAGCCTGACAGCCGTCTCGCGCGCGGAGAACCCGAGTGCCTCGCGGAGGATGAGCACCGCCCGCTGGGTCGGAGGGAGCAGGCGCATGGCGACGATCAGGGCGCGCTCGAATTCCTCGCGCGTGAGGTAACGCCCCTCGGTCGCCGGACCCGTCGCCTGCGCGTGCCTGTGCTCCTCCGGGATCCCGCCGTTCAGGTCGATCGGCACGACCCGTTTCGGACGGCGGTGGACCTCATCCAATGAGGTGTTGGTGACGATCCGGTAGAGCCAGCTTCGCAGCGAGCTTCGGCCCTCGAACCTGGGCAGTGCTCTCCAGCCCCTGACCAGCGCCTCCTGGAGGGCGTCCTCCGCGTCCTCCGGCGAGTGCAGGATGCGGCGGGAGTGGGCGTGGAACTCGTCTCTGTGGCGCTCGACCAACTGCGCGTACTCGTGCTCGACCCCTCGCCGTGCGCGTGCGTTTGTCCTCTGCTTTGACAACGGATGGCCACCGTAACACAGCGTCACCGGTATATGCCTTTTGATGGTGACGCACGCTAGACTCCCGGGCGACGTCGTGACCAAGGCCACTCCACCTTCGAATCCGCGCTCCGTCGAGCGCCAACCTGGAGACAGGGCGCCCGCACCGGGCGACCTCGGGCTCGTTCAGTCGTTCGTCAACACCAGCTGGGACCTGGATCACGATGGTGAGGAAGAGCTTCGGAGCCCCCGAGAGCTCGCGGCGTGGCTCTCCGAACGTCGCCTGCTCGGATCCGGCACGAAGCTCACAACGGCGGATCTGAAACGTGCGCTGGACGTCCGCGAGGGGCTGCGCGCCCTGCTTTTCGTCAACAACGGCGCGACGCTGGACGAGGCGGCGATCGAGCGGCTCAACCGCGCCCTTGGCCGCACGGCGCTCGCGGTCCGCTTCGACGCTGACGCAGGGCCCGAGCTTGCCTCCAGAGGACGGGACCTCGACGCCGCCCTGGGCTCGCTCGCGAGCATCGTCGCCGTGGCTCAGATCGATGGAAGCTGGTCGCGCCTCAAGGCTTGTCGCGGCGTTCATTGCGGCTGGGCGTTCTACGACCACAGCCGCAACCAGAGCGGCCACTGGTGCTCGATGTCCATCTGCGGCTCGCGCTCCAAGGCTCGCGAGTACCGTCGCCGGCAGCGGCGCTGAGGCCGAGGCACCCGGGCCTCAGGGCAGCAGCTCGTCCGTGAGCACCTGATCGGTCGGGGGCGCCCGGGAGATCAGGTCGTGCGCGGCCATCCACTCGGCGTAGGCCCGCCAGGCATTCGGGTCCAGGTATCCGTACGGGTTTCCCTGCGGCGGCGCCAGGAGTGGCAGCGTCGCCGCGACCTCGGCCCGCGTCTGCATCGGGTCAAGGCCCTTGCCGGCGGAGATCACCGCGTTGGCCGCCTCCTGCGGATGCGCCCGGGCGTAGTCGGTGCCATGCGCGAGCGCCTCGATGAAGGCGCGGATCGCCTCGGGATGGTCCTCGACCGTCGACCTGCGCGCGACCAGCACGAGCTCGTCGTAGGTCGGGACGCCGAGCCGGTCGACCGGGACGATCCGCGGGTCGAGGCCGCGCAGGCGCAGGTCGACGCCCTCGATGTTGCGGAAGCCGCCCAGGATCGCGTCCACCCGGCCGCCGATCAGCGCGGGCAGCAGGTTGAGACCGACGTTGACCTCCTCGGCGGACGACGGCGAGAGACCGGCCGTCCTGCAGGATCGTCTCGAGGTAGTCGCTCTGGTAGGGGATGCCTGCCGTCCCGACCGTCTTGCCGTCCAGGTCGGCGGCCGAGCCGATCCCCCCTTCGGGCAGCGAGATCAGCGAGGTGAGCGGGGATCCGACGACGGCCCCCACGGCCTCCACGTCGAGGCCCCTGCTCCGCGGCGAGCAGCACCTCGGGCTCGTACGAGATCGCCAGGTCCGCCCGTCCGGCGGCGACCTCCTTGATCGGCGCGGAGGGATCGGAGGGCACCTGCGGCTTGACGTCGAGGCCCGCCTGCCGGAAGAAGCCCCGGTCGATCGCGGTGTAGATCCCGGCGTGGTCGGGGTTCACGTACCAGTCGAGGTCGAGCGTGAACGGCTCTGGGTTGCCGGCCGAGCCGGTCGTCGCGTCGCCGTCCCCGCCGCAGGCGGGCAGGCCCAGCGCGAGCATCGCCGCGCGCCGAGAGCGCCGCCGCCAGGCGCGCGAGTCGCGATCGCCGTCTCATGCCCGTGTCACCCCGCGGCTATCCCAGGTGACGACCTTGCGCTCGATCAACGAGACCAGCGCGAAGAGGACGATCGCCATCACCGAGAGCAGCGTGATGGCGGCGAACATCCGGGCGGTCAGCAGGCTGCTGGACGCGATCAGGATCTGGTGGCCGAGGCCGGAGCTCGCGCCCGGCCCACTCGGCGAAGACCGCCCCGATCACCGCGACGGCGATCGCGATCTTGGTGCCGCTGAAGAAGAAGGGCAGTGCCGAGGGCAGCTCCACCCGAGTCAGGATCTGCCGGCGGCCGGCGCCGAGCGTCCGCATCATCGTGATCAGCTGCGGATCGACCGAGCGCAGGCCGTCGAGCGTGTTGACCGTGATCGGGGAAGAAGCAGACCAGCGCGATCAGCAGCAGCTTCGGGGCCGAGGCCGAAGCCGAACCAGACGACCAGGATCGGCGCGATCGCGACCGGCGGGATCGTCTGGGAGGCGACCAGCAGGGGGTAGAAGGCCCGTCGCAGCGGTCTCGGAGAGGTGCAGGACGATCGCGAAGGCGAGGCCGGCCGCGAGCGCGCAGAGGAAGCCGAGCAGGACCTCGCGGAGGGTGACCCAGGTGTCATCGGCGAGCAGCGACCGGTCCTCCCAGAGGGAGGTCGCGATGTCGCTCGGCGCCGGGACGAGGAAGTCCTGGATGTTGAGCGCGTTCGAGATCCAGTCCCAGCGAGCCGCGAGCTCCCAGGCCCCCAGCAGGATCAGGATCACCGCGAGCGGTGCCAGGTACCTGCGGGCGGTGCTCATCGCGCCGCCTCCGCGAGGCTGCGGAGCGCGCGCTCGCTTGAGGCCCGTGAATTCCGGCGAGGTCACGGCCGCGGCGCGGTCGGGCGCGCGCGGCCGCGCGATCTCGATCCGGTCGGCGACCCTGGCCGGCCGCGAGCTCAGCACCAGAACGCGATCCGAGAGATAGAGGGCCTCCTCCACGTCGTGGGTGACGAGCAGGACCGTGTGGCGGTCGTCCCTGAGCACCGAGGCGAGCCAGGACTGCATCTCCGCGCGGGTGATCGCATCGAGCGAGGCGAAGGGCTCGTCCAGCAGCAGGACCGGGCGACCGGCCATCAGCGTGCGGAGGAAGGCGACGCGCTGGCGCATGCCTCCCGAGAGCTCGCCGGGACGGGCGCGCTCGAAGCCCTGCGAGGCCGAGCCGCTCGAAGTGCGCGCCGGCCCGCCCCCGTGCCTCCTCCCGCCGGACCCCCGCGATCCGCAGGGCCAGTCGCGGCGTTGTCGAGCGCGGAGAGCCAGGGCAGCAGCAGGTCGCGCTGCGGCATGTAGGCACAGCGCTCGAGTCGCTGCCTGGGTCGGCTCTGCCCGCCGACCGAGATCATGCCCGAATCCGACGGACGCAGGCCGGCGACCAGCTCGAGCAGGGTCGTCTTGCCGCAGCCGGACGGACCGACGATCCCGACCACCTCGCCGGCCTCGGCCTCGAGGTCGACTCGCTCGATCGCGCGCAGCTCGCCGAATGAGTGGCCGAGCGCCTCGATCCGGAGCGGGGCGCCGACCGCATCTGGAGCCGCGGTGCCGGGCTCGGCGCGGCCTTCGCGGACCGCGTCCGGAGTGCCTTCGCGAAGTCTCGTCAACATGCTCCCTCCGCGCGCATTACCGCACAGGTTCAAAGGGTCAGCGGAGGGTGTGGGTAGTCCGCTATCTCAGCCCGCTTGCCCGCGAGCCCCCCTGTCGGGTCGACTCCCAGTCTACGGTGTTCGTATGGAGGTCGAGCGCAAGTTCCTGGTGCCGGATCCGCCCGATCTGGACGGGACCGAGTCGGATGAGATCGAGCAGGGCTATCTCGCATCGGTGCGGACGGCGAGGTCGGCTTCGCCGCAAGGGCAGAGCACCGGCTGCTCACCGCGAAGCGCGGATCGGGCCTCTCGCGTGAGGAGGCGGAGGTCGAGCTGGACCGCGAGGACTTTGAGCGAGCTCTGGCCGCTCACCGAGGGCCGCCGCCTGCGCAAGCGCCGCCACCTCATCCCGCACGGCGAGCTCGAAATCGAGCTCGATGTCTACGAGGGCGATCTCGATGGGCTCGTGGTGGCCGAGATCGAGTTCGCCTCCGAGGAGGAGGCCCGCGCCTTCGAGCCTCCCGGCTGGATCGGCGAGGAGGTCACAGGCGACGAGCGCTACTTGAACGAGACGCTCGCCACGCGGGGAAAGCCCACCAACAGATGACGGGTTGCTCCTCGCTTCCCTGCGGAGCACCCTTGGATAACTGCGTTTTTACATCGCGGCCCGTTAGTTACGCACCCATATGTGGGAGGAGTCATATATGAACCCGTCACGCGAGCAGCTCGAGAAGGCCGCCCGCAGGGCGCTCTCCGAGGCCAAGGATCCGCGCAAGGCCGCGGGGGTCGTCGCCGCCGGGACGGCCGCGGCCGCGGGGATCGGCATCAGGCGCCTCCGAGGCAGGGACGGAGCCACGTTCGAGTCGGACGCCTACCGGCTGCTTGCGCGCGAGCCGGTCGCGGCGGGCATGAAGCGGATCCTCACCGCGCAGGTGGACGACGCGATCGCACAGCTCCGCGGCGAGGCCGGCACGGAGCCCGCCGACGCGATCCATGAGGCGCGGAAGGACGTCAAGAAGATCCGCTCGGCGCTCCGCCTCGTCCGCGATGCGATCGGAGACGACGTCTGGCGCCGCGAGAACGACCACTACCGGGAGGCCGCCAGGACCCTGAGCAGCTTCCGGGACGCCGAGATCCTGGTCGAGGCGCTCGATGGGCTGGGTGAGCGCTTCGGGCCGCCGGCACGAACTCGCTTCGATGCCCTCCGCGCGAAGCTCGACGAGGAGAACCGGGCGGCCCACGACGACGGCTCGGTCGAGCGGGCGATGACCGGTGCCGCCGCGCAGCTGGCCGCCGGGCGAGCCAGGATCGAGCTCCTCCCGCTGGAGGGGGACGGCTGGGAGCTGATCGCGCCCGGCCTGCATCGAACCTACCGGCGGGGGCGAAAGCGATTGCGCGCGGTGGAAGAGGAAGCCAGCGTCACCAACCTGCACGAGCTCCGCAAGCGGGTCAAGGACCTCTGGTACCAGCTGCGGCTGATCCGGGACGCCGACAAGCACCTGCTCGGAGACCTGGCGGATCAAGCACACGACCTCTCCGATCACCTCGGCGACGATCACGACCTCGCTCTGCTGCGCGAGGAGGTGCAGCGACGGCGAACCGCGTTCGCCGATCCCGGCGACCAGCGCCACCTGCTCGAGGAGATCGACCAGCGCCGCGGCGAGCTGCAGTTCGCGGCGATCTCGCTGGGCGCAGCGCATCTACGCCGACAAGCCGAAGCGCTTCACGAAGCGCCTCGAGAAGCGCTGGGAGGCCTGGCGCGAGCGCGAGCCGGTCGGGGCGTAGCCTCTGTCACAGGGGATCGGGCTACCTCGTCTCTGATTCCGAAAGCGGAAAGGAGGCAGTCATGAAGGTGTTCGTAGCTGGAGCGACAGGCGCGCTCGGGAAGCAGCTCGTGCCGATGCTGGTCAGCCGAGGGCCACGAGGTCACGGGGATGACGAGGACCCCCGCGAAGGAGGACGCTGATCCGCTCGCTGGGCGCCCGGCCGGCGGTCGCCGACGCTCTCGATCCGGAGGCCGTCGCCCAGGCGGTGGCCGAGGCCGAGCCGGACGCGGTGATCCACGAGCTCACCGCCATCGACGCCGGCGCGTTCGGCCGCAGCCTGGACAAGATGTTCGCCCAGACCAATCGGCTGCGGACCGAGGGAACCGATCACCTGCTGGCGGCGGCGCGGGCCGTCGGGGCGAGGCGTTTCATCGCGCAGAGCTTCGCGGGCTGGCCGTTCGAGCGCACCGGCGGCCCCGTCAAGACCGAGGAGGATCCGCTCGGCTTCAAACCCACCGAAGTCGGTCAGCCGAGACGCTCGGGGCGATCAAGTACCTGGAGCGAGTCGGTCACCGAGGCCGAGGGGATCGAGGGCGTCGCCCTCCGCTACGGCGGGTTCTACGGCCCCGGGACCTCGATCGCCCTCAACCCGGACGGCGAGCAGGTCGCGATGCTCCGCAAGCGCCGCCTCCCGGTGATCGGGAACGGCGCCGGGATCTGGTCCTTTGTGCACATCGCGGACGCCGCCGCCGCGACGGCCGCCGCGCTCGACCACGGCGAGCCCGGCGTCTACAACGTCGTCGACGACGAGCCCGCGACCGCCGTCGGCCATCCTCCCTGACCTCGCGAAGGCGATCGGCGCCGACGCCGCCCCGGCGGATCCCGCGCTGGCTGGGGCGGCTGATCGCCGGCGAGGGGAATGACGATCATGATGACCGAGGTGCGCGGAGCGTCGAACGAGAAGGCGAAGCGCGAACTCGGCTGGGAGCCCCGCTACCCGAGCTGGCGGCTGGGCTTCCGCGAGGGGCTCGAGCAGGACAACGAGCGGCCGGTCCGGAGTGCGGCATGAATGAGTCCGAGCTGCTCGAGGATCTCCGACCACGCGCCTTCGCGATCGCCTACCGGATGCTGGGCTCGGTGAGCGAGGCGGAGGACGTGGTCCAGGAGGCGCTGATCCGGGTGCACTCGGCGATCGAGCGCGGCGAGCAGATCTCCTCGCCGCGCGCCTACGTCGCGACGATCACCACGCGGCTGGCGATCGACGAGCTGCGCTCCGCCAGGGCCCGCCGGGAGAGCTACGTCGGCGAGTGGCTCCCCGAGCCAGTGACCGAGCGCCCTGAGGACGATCCGGCCCGGCAGGCCGAGCTGGCCGACTCCCTCTCGCTCGCCTTCCTCGTCCTGCTCGAGTCACTGAGCCCGGAGCAGCGGGCCGCGTTCCTGCTCCACGACGTCTTCGACTACGACTACGGACAGGTCGCGGAGATCGTCGGGACAAGCGAGGAGAACGCGCGGCAGCTCGCCTCACGGGCCCGACGGCATGTGCAGGAGGGCCGCACGCGATTCGACGCCTCGGCGGAGCAGCGGGACGAGCTCGCGGCGAGCTTCTTCGCGGCTGTCGAGCGCGGCGACTTCGAGGCGCTCGAGGCGCTGCTCGCCGAGGACGTCGAGCTGCACGGCGACGGCGGCGGCATCGCGCCCGGCGATCAGGCATCCGGTCTTCGGCCGCGCGAAGGTCGGCCCAGATGCTGCGCAACTGGTGGTCGGCTCGCTGAGCGGATCGGCGGCCTACAGGTTCGCCGGGTCACCGTGAACGGTCAGCCCGGCGCCGAGTTCCTCGACCCGGACGGGAAGCTGATCAGCGTGCTGGCGCTCGACATCGCCGAAGGGCAGGTCCAGACGATCCGCTCGATCGTCAACCCGGAGAAGCTCGGCCACCTCGGGCCGGTCGGCGGACGCGAAGGAGCTGTTCGCGCGGATCCGGGGCTCCGAGTAGTCAGCCGGCCGCGAGCTTCGTCGGTCAGGCGGCTAGCCAGGCCAGGACTTCCGCCGCGTTGCGGTCCGGCGGGAAGACGGGGTAGAAGGCCTTGGCGATCTCGCCGTCGCGGATGAGGAGGGTGACGCGCTTGTAGAGCGTCATGCTGGCCACGTCGAAGGTGGGCAGCGCGAGCGCCTCCGCAAGCTTCAACTCCGGGTCGCTGAGAACGGGGAACTGGAGGTGGACGCGCTCGGCGAACTCGGCCTGGTCCTCCGGTGACTGAGCGCTCAGGCCGCACACCTTCACGCCGCGCTCGGCGAACTCCCCGTGCAGGTCGCGGAAGGCGCAGCTCTGCGGCGTGCAGCCGCGGGCGCCGGGGATCAGGTCCCAGCCGGGTGGCAGCGGCTCGCCCGGCTTGCCGGTCCGCGGGTAGACGAAGAGAACGGCGGTGCCGTCGGAGCCGAGCTCGGCCAGGTTCAGTTCCTCCCCGGAGGTGGCGGGGAGCCGCAGGTGAGGCAGCCGATCACCTGGAAGGTGATCGCAGGCGCCGTCGTCCTCGGGTACGGGCAGGTCGTCGGGGAGCGTGTAGACGTCGGGGCCGGCCACTCAGTCAGCGACCCGCGCGGCTCCGGCGATCACGTTGACGAAGTTCTCCAGATGCTTCGTCGTCCAGCACTCGAAGGCGCCGTCGCAGTAGGGCTCGTAGGCAGCCATCACGGAGTCGCCGTAGTTCCAGTAGAGCTTCGGCTCGGGGTTGAGCCAGAAGGTGCGGCCGGCGTGCTCCGCGATCGCGCCGAAGGTTTCCGCGTGCGGCTCGCGGCCGTTCGTGCGGGCGTCGCCGAGCACGATCACCGTGGAGCGCGGGCCGAGGTCCTCCGCGATCTCCTCGCCAAACTCGAGCCAGACGCGGCCGTAGTCGGTGTAGCCGGAGACGTCGGCGACACCGCCCTCCGAGGAGACCCGCTCCGAGATCCGCCGGAAGTCGCGCTCGTGCTCGAAGATGTCGGTGACCTCGCTGATCCGCTCGATGAAGACGAAGCTGCGCAGCTTGCGGAACGAGTCGTGGAGCGCGTGAAGCACCGAGAGGAAGAAGACGCTCGCCGAGCTCACGGAGGTCGAGACGTCACAGAGCACGTAGATCTCCGGCCGCCGCGGGCGCTTCGGCCGGTAGCGCAGCCGCAGCGGCACCCCGCCGGTCTCGAGTGAGGCCCGCATCGTTCGCCGGACGTCGACCGTCCGGCCCCGGTTGCGGCCGCGCTGCTCGTGGCCGAGGGTGGCGATCCGCCTCTTGAGCTGGGCGACGGCGCGGTGAACTGCGGCCAGGTCCTGGGCCGGGCTCGTGGGGAGGGTGCGATCGAGCTCGGCGAGCGGGCGGGAGGGAGGAAGCTTGCCGGTGCGCTCGATCGTCGCCCTCTCGAGCTCTCGGCGCAGGTAGCGCTCGAACTGCCGGACGCTCTCGGGATCGAGCGCCTGGTCCGAGTCGCCGTCGCGCCGGCCACTCGCCTGCAGTCCGAGGGCGCGCCGAATTCGCTGCACGTCGACGCCGATCACGCCCGAACGCTCGCCGCGGCGGCCGAAGGCGGTCATCGCCAGGCGAGCCAGGTCGCGCATCTCACCGTCGTTGCCCTCGGTGATCGCGCGGCGGATCGCCTCGCTGAGCTCGTCGAGGTCGATCCGATCGCCTGCTCCTTCGAAGCGCTCGTCCTCGATCCCGCGCTCGAGCGCCTCGGACTCGGTGGCGCGGAAGAAGTGACGGTCGAAGAGCAGCTCGAAGATCCGCCGATCCTCCTGCGACTTCGCGATGGTCGCCGCGAGCGACTCGCGGAAGTCCCGCTGGTCGGTCCAGCTCACCTCGTCGAGCGCCGCGAATGCGTCGAGGATCTCGGAGGTGCCGACGGCCACGCCCTCCGAGCGCAGGTCCTCGAAGAAGGCGAGCAGGCTAGCTCGCGGTTGTGGACATCGGTCCTCGCCGGGTCGGGCTGGGGCCCTCGAGCTTGACCGCGACGCGCTCGGCGACCAGGTCGATGTCGGAGCGGTGCTTGACCAGGATGCTCATCGAGCTCTCGAAGGTCTCGCGGTCGATGTCGTCGGCGCCGATCAGGAGCAGCGTCCGCGCCCAGTCGATCGACTCCGCGATCGACGGCGGCTTCTTCAGGTCGAGCTGGCGGATCATGTGGACGATCTCGACCAGCCGGCGGGCCAGCCCTTCGTCCAGCTCCGGTGCGTGGAGGCGGACGATCTCCAGCTCGCGCTCAACCGAGGGGTAGTCCAGCCAGAGATAGAGGCAGCGCCGCTTCAGCGCCTCGGTCAGCTCGCGCGAGTTGTTCGAGGTAAGGACCACGATCGGCCGCGTCCGGGCCTCGATGACGCCGAGCTCGGGGATCGAGATCTGGAAGTCGGAGAGGACCTCGAGCAGCATCGCCTCGAACTCCTGGTCCGTCTTGTCGATCTCGTCGATCAGCAGGACGACGGCGTCCTCGGCGCTGATCGCCTCGAGCAGGGGCCGCTCCAGGAGGAACTCCTCGCCGAAGATGTCGCCCCGGGTCGCCTCCCATGACCCCTCGCCGTCGCCGCTCGACTCGGCCTGGATCCGGAGCAGCTGCTTGCGGTAGTTCCACTCATAGAGCGCCTTCGCCTCATCGAGTCCCTCGTAGCACTGCAGGCGCACCAGGCGACGGTCGTTGGCCCGCGAGATCGCCTTGGCGAGCTCAGTCTTCCCGACGCCCGCCGGGCCCTCGACGAGAACGGGCTTGCCAAGCCGCTGGGCGAGAAAGGAGACCAGCGCGGCGGCCTCGTCGGCCAGATAGCCCACCTGGCCGAGACCTTCGCGGACCTGGGCGACCGACTGCGGCTGAGGCTCCGGCATCTGGGGGATGATAGATACCGCCGGATGCTCGCCCTTGTCCTGCCCGACTCGCTCGGCCCCTATGCGGTGCTGCTCGCCATCGGATTCGCGATCGGCTGGTACGGGCACGGGGCCAAGAACAACTGGGTGGTCGCTTTCGGGATCGTCGTGATCCTGGCCGCGATCGGTCTCCTCCAGCTTGCCATCGCGACTCACAACGGCAGAGCGCCGACCGGCTTCTGACATGGGAGTCCTCGACGATCTCGATCTGAGCAAGCGGCTCTCGCGGGAGGAGGAACAGGAGAGCCTGCAGCGCGGCTGGCGGCGGCTCTCGCAGCTCCGGCTGACGCTGGGAGGGCTGATCGGAGATCAGCGGCCTTGGGCCGCCGGTGTGCGTGATCTTCGAGGGGGAGGACGCCTCGGGCAAGGGAGGCGCGATCCGCAGGCTGGTCGCCGAGCTCGACCCCCGCCACGTGCGGGTCGTCCAGTTCGCGGCGCCGACCCACGACGAGAAGCGCCACCACTTCCTCAGGCGCTTCTGGCCGTCGCTGCCGGGCTGGGGCGGGATGGCGGTCTTCGACCGCTCCTGGTACGGGCGCGTGCTGGTCGAGCGCGTCGAGGGGTTGGCCACCCGGGCGCAGTGGCTGCGCGCCTACGACGAGATCAACGGATTCGAGCGCACCCTCGCCGACGAGGGGATGATCCTGATCAAGTTCTGGCTGCACATCTCGGCAGACGAGCAGCTGAAGCGCTTCAAGAGCCGTGAGAAGGATCCGCTCAAGGCCTGGAAGCTCACCGACGAGGACTGGCGCAACCGCGAGAAGCGGGATCAGTACAAGCAGGCCGTCGAGGACATGGTCGCCCGGACCAGCATCGAGCCCCACGCTCCCTGGCACCTGATCCCCGCCGAGTCGAAGCGCTACGCCCGCGTCGCGGTGATCGACACCGTGAACCGCGAGATCGAGGAGGGGATGCGGCGGCATGGGATGAAACCGCCGCCGCCGCTCGACGGCGACGACTGATCACGTCTGATTGGAGTAGCCCGTGGCTGTCGCCGGCGCTACCCGCCCGCTGGGCTCAATCGGGTGGCTGCGGTCGCTTGGCCCGCTCCCGGGGCCGCATCCGCAGGCCGGCCGCGACGATGATCGCGGCGCCGGCAAGTGCGACGAAGATCGCGTAGTGGAGGTCATAGGGCTCGTCGTGGCCTGCGAGCGTGAACCGGGGCCGGTCCGCCATCCGGTAGAGGACGATCACGGCCGCCCAGGTGCCGGCCGCGACGAACAGGGCCCATTCCCGCAGCGGCCTGGGGGGCACGTAGCCGCCCCCGGCCTGCAGCGCCAGGAAGGTGGTGACCGCCGCGATCAGGACGAGCGCCGCCTCGGCCCAGCCGAACGCCCCGATCCCCGTGAGTACCAGGTCGTTGGAGATCGGCGACTGGTACCAGGGCAGCAGCAGGCTGCCGACCATCACCGCGGCCCCGATCACGGCCATTCGCTCGTTGCCGCCCAGGCCGCGGAGGTCGCGCCAGACCCTGCGGAGTGGATGCAGCTCAGTCGAGCGGCTCGCGGCCACCGTACCCGCCTTCGAGGTCGTGCCAGTAGGCGACCTCCTCCTCCCCGAGCTCCCAGCAGAGATAGACCTCGCGACCGTCGATCAGCGCCGGGAAGTCGACCAGTCCCCGGTCGATGTCCCGGAGCACGATCCCGGCCTGCTCGACGGTGTCGATCAGCCGCCTCACCTCGAGGAAGGCGATGCCCACCCGCCTGCCCTGCTCGCCGCCGCCGTTCGTCGGTGCGGCCTCGGAGAGCGCCTCGTGGGTCTCGGTGTCGGTGAGCTCATCCTTGGCATCCCTCAGCTGGCTGAGGAGTGTGGTCAGCTGAGGCAGGAGCGCGCTCGCCTCCGCCCTGGTGAAGTGGCGCTCGTGGACGAGTTCCGTGCCCTCGTCGCTCACGTCCGGGCCGCGGCGGTCTTCGAGGCGAGGCGCGCGTGGAGCAGCAGCGCATCGGATTCGCCGATCGTTCGGAGCTGGCCCTGGAAGGCGAGGTGCCAGTGGTCCGGCGGCCACTTCCGGACGTGTTCGAGCTCGGTGACGAGCGACTCGGCGGGGACGAAATCCTCCTCAGGGAGGATGAGGACCGGCTCGGCCTCGACCCTCCAGGGATACGCCTCGTCCTTGCCCTTCTTGCCGGGCCAGATCGGGGTGCGGTCCTCGAACATCTCCGACTTCACCCGCGCGATTCCCCCGAAGGCCTGGACGCCGGTGACGTAGAAGAAGATCTCGTCGCCCGGCTCGAACTCATCGGCCTGTCGGCGGCGGCGCTCCTTGAGCCCGATCAGGTCGAAGCCCCGCTCGGCGTTGATCCGGAAGTTCTCGAGCGACCCGGTGAGGATCCAGCTGGTCGGGCCCTCTTCGGTCACGGCACGATTCTATGTAGCGCTCGCGCGATCGCGGGAGACCGCGCGCCGCAGGCCGTCCAGGAGCTTCTCGACCTGCGCCGCAGATAGCTCTTCGTGTGGAGCGCGGCGACCGCGCGTCCCGGAGGCTGGGTTTCGATGGGCTCGATGCCGAGCTCGACCTCCGTGAAGGTTCCGTCCTGGGCCTGGGTGAGCAGCCAGTGCGCGTAGAAGCCCGAGAACTGGCACTTCATCTTGAGCTCGTGCATGTCCTCGAGCTCCTCGACCTTGAAGGTGGTCGTGGCCTTCAGGCCCAGGGGACCGCGACCGGTGAGGTCGAAGGTGGAGCCCTTCTCGATCTTCGTCGGCGCGCCGGTCACCGCGAGCACGTCCGGGTCCCAGTCGGGGCTCGCTGGCCGGGTCGCAGAGGACGTCCCAGACCTCGGCGACGGGCGCCTCGGATCAGGGCCTGCTGCTTCCAGGAGGCCATCAGGACCGGACCGCGCTCGCGCGCCCGGGCGGCGAGGGCGGGCGCCCCGAGCTCTTCGTACTCCGGCGGCGGCGGCGCATCGAGCAGCTCGCTTGCGGCGTCGGGATCGGACTCGACGAGCAGCCTGCCGCGCACCATCAGGCAGCGCGCCGCGTCGAGCGGGCGTCCCAGCTCGAGCCAGCGCCGCCGGGCCTCCTCGATCGCCGCCGCGCAGGCCCCCGCGGTCCTCGGCGGCGGCGCCCGCCGCCTCCGCCTTGGCGGCCTGGCCGACCGGGTAGTGGAGCCGCCCCGCGAGCCGCTCCGCCTCCTCCGCGGCGGCCCGCGCCTGCTCGTCGCGGCCGGCCAGGGCGAGGGCCACCGCGCGAGCCGAGATCGCCTCGACCGACTGCGCGATCAGCCCCGCGCGCTCGCAGATGTCGAGCGCCTTGGCGAGCTCGGTCTCGGCTCCCGCCAGGTTGCCGCTGTCCCGCAGCGCGGCGGCGAGCCAGAAGAGGGCCGAGAAGGCGACTTCGGAGCGGCCCGACCTGCTCGCCCTGCTCGTGGGCGCGCGTGTAGTAACGGATCGCGTCGTCCCACTGGGCCGCCCGCCAGCTGAGGATGCCGCGCATCACGTCGGGGAAGCAAAGCTTTCCGTGCAGTCCCTCGCGCTCGGCGAGCCTGGCGCTCGCCTCCGTCGCGCGCTCGACCTCGTCCCAGTCAGCCCCGTGGACGGCCAACTGGCCGAGCGACGCGTGCAGCTCCACCTGCGAGGGCAGGTCGCCGACCTCCTGCGCGATCTCGAGCGCCTCGCGGTAGGCCTCGGCCGCGCCCTCGTAGTCCGCCTCGGAGACTTCGAGGTGATAGCCGAGGGTGAGCAGAGCCCTGACGGCCTCCGCCCGGTCGGATTCGCGGGCGAGGGCAACGGAGCGCTCCAGGTTCTCCCGCGCCTTCTCGGAGTCGCCGATCCGGCCGAAGACGCGGCCGAAGATCCCATGCGCACGACTGGCAGCGCGGGCCTCGTCGAGGCGCTCGGCGAGCCGGAGCGCCTTCTCCGACGCGTAGATGGCGAGCATGTTGTCGCCGGTGTGCATGTACAGGGAGGCAGCCTCCTCGTAGAGGCGCACGAGCTCGATGCAGGGCGGGCCGTCCTTGAGCAGGTCGATGCCGCGCTGGTAGTTGTCGATCGAGGCGCGCCGCTCGCCCTTGTGCCAGAGCGCCGCGCCGATCTTGCGGTGCAGGTCGGCGACGCGCGCCAGGTCCTCCTGGGCGCGGTGATAGGTGAGGCAGCGCTCCCAGACGCCGACCGCGCTGTCGACGCGACCCATGCGCAGCGCGACGTCTCCCTGCTTCTCGCCGATGCGGGCCACGACCCCCGGGTCGAGCGACTCGGAGATCTCGAGGGCGGCGGTGTAGCGGTCGAACGCCTCGGCGTTCGAGTAGAGGGCAGCGGCCGCGTCGCCGGCCGCCTCCAGCGCGTCGAGCGCCTGGCCCTGAAGCTCAGCGAGCGCGTCGGCGTCGAGCCCGGCCTCCGATCCGAGCGCCGCGGCGCGGGCGAAGTGCTCGGCGACCAGGCCGATGACTCCGTCGCTGCGCTCGCCGGCGCGCTCGCGGATGAACTCCGCCACCTCGACATGCTTCCGGCAGCGGACCGACTTGGGCAGCATCGAATAGGCGACGTCACGGATCAGGACGTGCTTGAAGGCGTACTCGCGCTCGCCGGCCAGGCGGGTGCCCGCGCTCGGCACGAGCAGGTCCTTCTCCTCAAGGTTGGCGAGGGTGGTGCCGAGATCGAGGCCCTCCTGTGCCGCGGTCGAAGCGAGCGCACCCTCCCAGAAGGTCTGCCCGATCACCGAGGCGGACTGGAGCAGCCTCCGCTCGAGCCGGTCGAGCGAGTCGAGGCGGGCGGCGAGCAGCGACTGGACGGTGCTCGGCAGCGCCTCGGCCTCGACGGTCTCCTCCTCGAGCAGGCGGTTGACCATCTCCTCGGCGAACAGCGGGTTGCCGCCGGAACGCTCGGCGACCTGCGGGACGACGTCCGCCGCGCCGTTGTCGGTGGTCGGCAGCAGCGCCTCAACCAGCTCCCGCGTCTCCTTCTCGGTGAGCGGCTCGAGCGAGATCGTCGTCGCGTTGCGGCGACCCCCGCCCCAGCCGGGTCGCCGCTCGAGCAGCTCATCCCGCGATAGGCAGACGAGCAGGAGCGGCGCCCGGACCCAACGCGTCAGATGGTCGATCAGGTCGAGCATTCCCTCGTCGGCCCAGTGGATGTCGTCGATCGCCAGCACCAGCGGCCGGCGCCGGGCGATCCCCTCGACGACCGCGCGGCGCTGCCGAGAAGAGCGCCTCGCGCATCCGCTGCGGATCGTCCTCGGATGGGCGAAGCTCCTCGGGGAGGCTCGAGGCCCAGCGGTATCGCGAGCAGCGCGGCGTTCCGCTCCCCGGCCGACTCGTCCCCGAGCTCGCTCATCAGCTGGGTCACGCCGGAGCGGAGCTTCTCCCAGGCGGCCTCGGGCGCGTCCGTGTCGCGAATCTCGAACTCGTCCTCGAGGACCTCGGCCAGTGCCCAGTATGCGATCCCCGCGCCGTAGGGCGGGCACTGGCCGCTGCGGATGGTCGGAGGATCGTCGCCCCGGAGTCGAGGGTCGACATCAGCTCCCGCAGCAGCCTCGACTTGCCCACGCCGGCCTGGCCGATCACGGTGACGAGGTGAGGGCGGCTCCTCGCGCTCGACCCGCTCGACCAGCGAGACGAGCAGGCCCGCCTCCTCCTCGCGGCCGATCAGCGGCAGTCTGGGCGCGGCCGGCGCGCGCGCCGCGGCCCGGAGAGCGCGCCGGTCGCCTCCCATGCCGGCACGGGCTCCTCCTTGCCCTTGAGCGCCAGCGGCTCGAGGCGCTCGTAGGAGATCGCCTCCCCGTCGCCCGGTAGGTCGACTCGCCGACCGTGACGCTGTCGGGCCGCCCGGCCGCCTGCAGCCGGGCCGCGACGTTGACCGGGTCGCCCATCACCGTGTAGCGGTCGCCCACGGCCCCGGCCATCACCTCGCCGGAGTTGATCCCAACCCGCAGCGAGAAGCCGACGCCGTAGTTCTCCCGGCTGAGGCGGTTCGCCTCCTCCATCGCGTCCTGCATGGCGAGCCCGGCCCGCACCGCGCGCTCAGGGTCGTCCTCGTGGGCGATCGGCGCTCCGAAGACCCCCATCACGTTGTCGCCGATGAACTTGTCGATCGAGCCGCCGAAGCGCTCGATCTCCTCGCCGAGGCGCCGGAGCGTGCGGTCGACGAGCGCCTTGACGGCCTCCGGGTCCATGCGCTCCGCGGCGGCGGTGTAGCCGGAGAGGTCAGCGAACAGGATCGTCGCCTGGCGCCGCTCCTCCGGCGGCGCCTCGGACGGCGCAGCGGGCCGTGGGTGCCGCGGCCGGGCCGGCGACGAGTTAGCACGGCCCCGCACTCGATGCAGAACTTGGCGCCGACCGGATTCTCGGCCCCGCAGCTCGGGCACTGCGGGGAGAGCTCGGCGCCGCAGGACATGCAGAAGCGGGCCCGCTCCGGATTCGCGGCCGCGCAGCTCGGGCAGGTTCTCCCCTCCATCAAGCTGAGGATAGGACGAGGGATGCGGAACTGCCGCTAAAGGGCTTGCGCTACGCTGCGCGCCGCGGCAGCCAGGGCAGGAGAATCAGAGCTTGAATCGGATCCGCGTATCAGTCGCGCTCGCGCTCGCTCTGGCGTCCGCGCTGCTGATCGCCGCCTGCGGCGGCGGGGGCAACAACGAGGACCCGCAGCACGTCCTCACGGAGACCTTCAGACAACCCGACCAGCATCAAGAGCGGGAACTTCGACCTCGACGTCAAGATCGAGACTTCGGGGGGCGACAACCCCGGCAGCCTCGAGGTGAAGCTCGGCGGCAGCTTCCAGAGCCCGGCTCCCGGGCAGTTCCCCGAGTTCGACTTCGACCTCTCCTACCACGGTGACAGCGGCTCTCAGACCTCCTCGGGCAGCGGCGGTCTGACGGCGACGGGCGACACGAGCGTTCATCAACATCCAGGGCACCGAGTACGCGGTGCCGCAGCGGCTCTACGACGAGTTCACCTCCACCTATGCGCAGCTACAGAGCCAGAGCGGCTCCGGCCAGCAGAAAGGCCTGCTGCAGAGGCTGGGCATCAACCTGGTCGGCTGGCTCACCGATCTGAAGAACGAGGGCACCGAGGACGTCGAGGGCCAGAAGACGATCCACATCTCCGGAAAGGCGAACGTCCCTCAGATCGTCGACGACCTGAAGACGATCGCCAAGGAGGCCGGTACACCGGTGGGCAAGATCAACATCGCCCAGCTCGATCAGCTCAACAGCATCGATTCAGTCGGGTGACGTCGACGTCAACTCCGGGGAGAGCGACAAGCTGCTGCGCAGGCTCAGTGTCAGCTTCGACCTGAAGCCGCCACCCGGCACACCAGGGGCTCCGGACTCGCTCACCTTCGACCTGGAGCTCAACCTCGCCGACGTCAACAAGCCGCAGACGATCCAGGCGCCGGCCAACGCGCAACCGCTGAGCGCGAACGTGCTGCGGCAATTCGGCATCGACCCGTCGCAGCTGGGCAGCGCTCTGCGCGGCGGGCTCGGCACGTCCGGCGTGCTGCCGGAGTCGGGAAGGTCGAGGGCGGCGCCCACCCCCTCCGCGGCGCAGGCCTACCAGCAGTGCCTCTCGCAGGCGTCGGGTGTGACGGCGCTGCAGCAGTGCGCGAAGCTGCTCGGCCAGTAGCGCTTCGCGGGCCAACGTAAGCTCCCGCGTTCGTGGAAGCGGGGAACACAGAACGCTCTGGGCCGCCTTCATTCGGCTTAAGCTTTCTCAAAACGCCGACCGGGTGGCCGTATCTGCTGGCCCCCCTTATTCCCATCGCGATCGTGTTGAAGCTGATCGACGCGGGCGCGGGGCTCGTTTTCTTCTCGGCCGCCCTCGGCGTGATCCCGACGGCGGCGCTGATGGGAAGGGCGACCGAGGAGGTGGCCGCGCAGTCCGGTCCGGGGATCGGCGGCCTGCTCAACGTCACCTTCGGGAACGCGCCGGAGCTGATCATCGCCCTGTTCGCGCTCGAGAAGGGCCTGCAGGAGGTGGTCAAGGCCTCAATAGTCGGCTCGATCCTCGGGAACATCTTGCTGGTGATGGGCGCGGCGATGCTCGCCGGCGGCCTGGTGGGTGGCCGCAAGGTGCAGCGTTTCGATCGCACCGCCGCAAGCGTCCAGTCGCTGATGCTGATCCTCGCGGTCGCGGCCCTGGTGATGCCGGCCATCTTCGAGCTGGTCGAGGGCCAGGGCCTGCCGCCGATTGACCAGGAGCGGGTCAACTTCGACAGCACCGTCGAGCACCTGTCGCTCGCCGTCGCGATCGTCCTGATCCTCACCTATGCCGCCGGACTGCTGTTCAGCCTGCGGACGCATCGCGAGCTCTTCAACCCCCACGGCGACGGCGAGTCCGAGGACGACGACATCTGGGGGTGGTCGATGCGGACCTCGGTGGTAGCGCTCGCCATCGCCGGGGTGGCCGTCGGGGTGATGTCGGAGATCCTCGTGGGCTCGATCGAGGCCGCATCGGAGTCGATCGGGCTGAGCCAGTTCTTCATCGGAGTGATCGTGGTCGCGATCGTCGGCAACGCAGCCGAGCACTGGGTCGCGGTTCTGGTCGCGGTCAAGGACAAGATGGACCTCTCCGTCAACATTGCGATCGGGTCGAGCGCCCAGGTCGCCCTCTTCGTCGCCCCGGTGCTGGTGCTGATCTCGTTCGTGCTCGGTCCGGGGCCGATGCCGCTTGGTCTTCAACGGCTTCGAGATCGCCGCGATCTTCCTGGGGGTTCTCGTCGCCTATCAGGTCACCAACGAGGGAGAGTCGACCTGGTTCGAGGGCGTCCAGCTGCTCGCGCTCTACGTAATCCTCGGCCTCACCTTCTACTTCGCCTAGCGCGGCTCGCCGGATGGACGTAGTCCTCCTCGTCGCGAGCTTCATGGTCATCCTGGCCGGCGCGCTCCTGTTCACGAACGCGGTCGAGTGGATCGGCCATCGCCTCGGGCTGGGGGAGGGGGCCGTCGGAAGCCTGCTCGCCGCCGTGGGGACCGCAATGCCCGAGACGCTGATCGCGATCGTCGCGCTGATCGGCACGACGAAGAGCGAGGACGTCGCGGTCGGGGCCATCGTCGGCGCTCCGTTCCTGCTCGCCACCCTCGCGATGGGGCTGGTCGGGCTGGTCGCCTACATCTACCGGCACCGCCGGACTCAGGGGATCGAGCTGCGCGCCCACGTCCCGACGCTCGACCGGGACCTGATCTTCTTCCTCGTCTTCTTCGGGCTCGGCCTTGCACTCGGCTTCGGCGCGCCCGACGAGATCAGGATCCCGGCCGGGATCCTCTTCTTCCTGGCCTATCCCGTCTACGTCTGGCGCACGCTCGTCCGCGGCGGCGAGACCCAGGCCGAGGAGACGCTCAACCCGCTGATCATGGACAGGCGGCAGGGCCACGAAGGCGATCCGAGCATCTCGATCGCGGCGCTGCAGTTCCTCGTCGGGCTCGGCGCAATGGTCGGCGGGGCACACCTGTTCGTCGAGGAGCTCTTGAAGGTCGCCGAGAACGTCGGCGTGGAGGCGATCGTGCTCTCGCTGATCCTCGCGCCGCTCGCCACCGAGCTGCCCGAGAAGGTGAACAGCTTCTTCTGGGTGCGCGAGGGCAAGGACTCACTGGCGCTCGGGAACATCACCGGCGCGATGGTCTTCCAGTCGATGATCCCCGTCGGGATCGGGCTCATCTTCACCGACTGGGACCTGACGGAAACGCGGCGGTCTCGGTAGCGCTCGGGCTAGCCGGCGGTGTGCTGGCGTACTGGGCGCTTCGCCTCCGCGACCGCTTCGAGCTGCCGGCGGTGCTCGCCTGGATCGCACTGTATGTGGCGTTCATCGTGGTCGTCGCTGTGTAGGACGACCGATCAGCCGAGCACGTAGTCGAGCGTCAGGGTGTGGTTGCCGGCATCGTCGGCGAGCATCGTGCCCTCGCCCGTGATGCCGGCGAGCTCGCCGGTGCCGGTGCCCGGGACGATCGTGCCGGTGTTGGTTACCGCGTCGGGGCCCATCAGGCCAGTGTGCTGGAAGACGAAGGTCCCCGACTTGCCGGCGAGCGTCCCGCGGATCCGGTCGTGGCCGATGTACCCGCCCCCGCCCTCGGCTTTGGCAATCAGGAGCTCCGCCGTGCTCTCCCCTCGAGATCGCCCGTGAAGGTCCGGGAGATGTGGACCCGGCTGAGCTCGGTTCCCGCGGCCTCCCCGTAGGGCTCCTCGTCGTAGCGGTCGTTCGTGAAGGGCGCGGTGGCGTTCAAGTCGGGGTGGCCAGCTCCCCGAGCGCCTCGAGCACGACTTCGTCGTGCGTCTTCGGCGAGACCTTGGGGAAGACCTTGGCGACCTTGCCGTCGGGATCGATGACGAAGGTCGCCCGCTGGACGCCCCAGTAGGTCTTGCCGTACATCTTCTTCTCGCCCCAGACGCCGTAGAGCTCGGCTACGTCGTGGTTCTCGTCGGCGAGCAGCTCGAAGTCGAGGGCGTACTTGTCGGCGAACTTGCGGATCGCCGCCACGGGATCGGGTGAGACGCCCAGTACGCGGGCGCCCGCGAGCTCGTAGTCCGCGCGGTGGTCGCGGATTCCGCAAGCCTGGGTCGTGCAGCCGGGCGTGTCCGCCTTGGGATAGAAGTAGAGGACGACCGGCTGGCCGCGGAGATCGCTGAGGGTGACCGAGTTTCCGTCCTGGTCCGGAAGCGTGAAGTCCGGCGCCGTCTGACCCACTTTCATACGGGTTGCTCCTCGGCGACGCCTGCGCTACACCCTCGCATCAACTCAGTCTTCGCGCCCGGGGTCCTGGCCGTCCTCGTCCGCGTCGAGCTCGTCGTCGCCCTGCTCGAGAGCCGTCTCGGAGACCGATCCGCTCGACCCCGGGTGGTAGTGGGTCTGGAACTGCTCCAGCAGCCTGTCACGCTGCTCCTCGTCGACGGGGACGTCGTCGGAGACCCTCACCCACTCCGCGCCCTCGTAGGCCTCCATGTTGAAGACCTCCTGGTCGATCGAAGCGGAGTCGTCGACGACCACGAGCACCTCGGTCTGCGGGTTGAAGTAGGTGCCCGGCACGTCGGCGAGCTCCTCGAGCTGCGTCACCCGGCTCTCTGCGTCGCTTGCCTCCACGGCGCAATCTTATTGACCGAGGTTCTCGAGCTCCCGGAGCTGGCGATCGATCTCCTTGTCGACGTCGAGCGGTTCCTTGCCTTGGCGCTGCCGTCGCTCGTTGCGGGCGACCACCAGCTGGCGGACCTCCTCCCGGAGCGCTTTGTCGGCGCCCAAGCCGGCCCCACCGGGCTCGGCGAGCAGTTTCTCCACCTCGGCATCGACGTCTAGTGCCTCGCGCCCCTTCGCCACCCCGCGATCGGATCGGGCCTGGATCATCTGGCGGATCTCCTCCTCCCGGACCTCGGCCGAGACCGCATGGACCGGGCCCTGGCTGCTCTGAGGGAAATCCTGCTCCAGCGCGAAATCGCCCTTGCCGATCTTCTGCAGCGCGTTTCCGGCGCCCATCGCGAATACGATCGCGCCCAGGGGGAGCGCGACGAGCACGACGATGATGAAGACGGTGCCTAGCTGAAGCGAGGCGATCAGGGGCATGCGCACACCTTAGAAGCGATTCCGGCATGCGTGACGCAGGCGTGGGAGCCGGGTACCTGCGCGTGCCCACCGGGCGATCGGGTAATCTTAAAGGGCTGGCTGACTGACCAGTCAATCAGTCGCACGAACTTGATAAGTAAGCCATCCAAGGAGCTGTCATCCGTGGTTGATCTCACCCTCACCGACGAGCAGAAGGACCTGCGTGACCTCGCGCACAGCTTCGCCGAGAAGGACATCCGCAAGGTCGCGTGGGACTACGACAAGGACGGGACCTGGCCGCAGGAGATCATCGAGAAGGCCTGGGAGATCGGCCTGATGAACACCCACGTCGCCGAGGAGTACGGCGGACCGGGCCTCGACTACCTCTCGGGCTGCCTGATCGAGGAGGAGATGGGCTGGGGGTGCTCGGGCATCGGCACCTCGCTGATGGCCAACGGTCTCGCCTCCTCGCCGGTCGGCCTGGGCGGCGCCGATGAGGTCAAGAAGAAGTACCTCGGGATGCTCACCGAGGCTCCGAAGCTCGCCTCCTTCTGCCTGACCGAGCCGGACGCCGGCTCCGACGTCTCGGGCATGAAGACCACGGCCACGAAGAAGGGCGACAAGTACGTCATCAACGGCTCCAAGTGCTTCATCACCAACGGTGGCTACGCCGACTGGTTCACGGTCTACGCCAAGACCGACAAGGACGCCGGCCACCGTGGCATCTCGGCGTTCGTCGTCCCCAAGGACGACACGGTCACGGTCGACAAGAAGGAGGACAAGCTCGGTCAGCGGGCCTCCAACACGGCGACCATCACCTTCAACGAGACCGAGATCCCCGCCGGGAACCTGCTCGGCGAGGAGAACCACGGTTTCAAGCTGGCAATGATGACTCTCGACCGGACGCGCCCAGGCGTTGCGGCCATGGCGGTCGGCATCGCGAGGGCCGCGCTCGAGTTCGCCTCGGACTACTCGAAGGAGCGCGTCCAGTTCGGCGTCCCGATCGCCATGCACCAGGCGGTCGCGTTCATGATCGCCGACATGGCCACCAAGGTCGAGGCCGCCCGCCTGCTCGTCTGGCAGTCGGCGGTCCTGCTCGACCAGGGCCATCGCAACACGCTCGCCGCGTCGCACGCGAAGCGGTTCGCCGCGGACTCCGCGATGGAGGTCACCACTGACGCCGTGCAGGTCTACGGCGGGTACGGCTTCATCAAGGAGTACCCGGTCGAGAAGCTGATGCGCGATGCCAAGATCATGCAGCTCTATGAGGGCACCTCGCAGATCCAGCGGCTGGTGATCGCCAAGGAGCTCCTGATGGGCCGCCAGGCCGACGAGGAGACCCCCGAAGCGAAGGCGGCCAAGGCCAAGCAGAACGGCACGGCCGAGGTAGCCGAGGCGGAGAAGGTGCGCCACGGCATAGATGCCGCCAAAGCCGCACGTTTCCGCGAGCGCCCCGGGAGACCGGGGCGCTCGTCTTTTCGGGCCGGGAGAATCAGCGGATGCAGGAAGAGGAACGGCTGAGCGACCGGCTCGAGCGCTGGCTACGCAGCAACGAGCCGAAGACCATCGGCAGCCTGACCGAGCTGTTCGGCGAGAAGAGCTTCGCGATCATCTTCGTCCTCCTGCTCGCCGTGCCGGCGCTGCCGCTACCCACGGGCGGGGTCACGCACGTCTTCGAGGTGATCGCGATGCTCCTCGCCCTCGAGCTGATCATCGGCCGGCGACAGGTCTGGTTGCCGCAACGCTGGTGTCGCCGGGAGCTCGGCGCGGCCACGCAAAGGCGCTTCTCCGAGGTCCTGCTGAGGCGGATTCGCTGGCTGGAGGGCCACTCGCGCCCGCGCGTGGGCTTCCTGCTCTCTCACCGCCTCAGCCAGGTCATCTATGGAGCCGTAGTGCTGGCGTTGAGCCTGACGGCGTTCCTCGCCCCGCCTTTCACCGGCCTTGACACCCTGCCGGCGCTCGGAGTGGTCCTGATCAGCCTCGGAGTTCTGCTCGACGATTCCGTCCTCGCCCTGGTCGGGGTGATCATCGGCGCGCTGGGTGTGCTGCTCGTCCTGGCTCTCGGCAGCCTCGTAGTCGAGGGAGTCCGAGGCCTGTTCTAGCCGCTGCCAGGGTTACGACTAAGTAGCTGCGTAGACTCGCCGGCGTGGGGAGAGGCCGGCCATCGGACGCTTTCGGCGGCGACATAAGACGCAGGGACGTCTTTCCCTTGCTGGTGCTGCACCTGGTCGCGCGGGAGCCGAGCCTACGGCAACCGGCTCATCGAGTCCATCGAGGAGGTCACCCACGGGGCGATCTCGGTGAACCCGAACACGATGTATCCCCTGCTCCGGGAGATGGAGGGCGACGGTCTGATCGAGGGCCGCTGGGAGCTGCCCGACCGGCGGACCCGCCGCTACTACTCGATCACCCCCGCCGGCCGGCGGGAGTACAGGCGCCTCAGGGGCGAGGTCGAGCCCTTCCTGGACTCCGTGATCCGCTCGCTCTCGCTGATCAAGAGTGAGATCTACGAGAAGGCACGAGCCTGATCCTCAACCAGGGGATCAGCGCGTCTGGTGATCAGAGCTCGCGCTCGTAGAAGTACATCATCGGCCCCTCCGGGGTTCCCTCACGGTTGGTGAATCCGGCGCTCTCGTAGAGTCCCCGCGCAGCGACGTCTGCCTCGCTCGTGCCCAGCTCCATGTGTGTCGCCCCATCCGCCCGGGCGGCCTCGATCGCTGCCTCGAGCAGCCTTCTGCCCAGGCCGTGCCCGCGGAGCGGGGGCACGACGTAGAGCTCCTCGAGGTAGGCATGGAGGCCCGCGGAGTACACCCAGGGCCGGAAGCGGAGCTGGACGAAGCCATCGGGGCCGTCGCCGACCAAGAGGACGGTCATCTCCCGGTTGCGGATCAACTCCCCGTAGCGCTCGCCGAGTGTCTCGACGTCGGGGGTGGGCTCGTCGTACTCGACCTGGAAGTCGTAGAGGAGCCGCGCCACCTGCGGCGCGTCGCCGGGCGTCGCGCGGCGCACCCGCGCGTCCTCGGAGCTGGTCTTCTGCGGGGACGGCATCTCGGCGAGCCTAATACCCTCCCCCGGCCAACCGACCCCGGAGGAACCTCTCACATGTTCGTCTTCAAGGCCGCCGTGCTCGGCGGCGGCACGATGGGCGGCGAGATCGCCCAGGTCATCGCCAGTGCCGACATCCCCGTAGTGGTCAAGGACGTCGAGCAGAAGTTCGTCGACCACGCGATCGAGAAGTCGCGCGAGGTGACCAAGTCGCAGCTCGACAGGCTCGTCTCGAAGGAGAAGCTCACCGAAGAGCAGGCCGACGCCCGGCTCGACGAGGTCGTCGGCCGGATCACCGGCACGACAACCTACGACGGGTTCGGGGACGTCGACTTCGTGATCGAGGCCGTGCCGGAGCGGATGGAGATCAAGAAGACCGTCTATCGGGAGCTCGACGAGGTGACGCCGGGTCACGCGATCGTCGCCTCCAACACATCGTCGCTGTCGATCACCGAGATGGGACGCGAGACGCTCCGTCCTGACAAGGTCGTCGGCTTCCACTTCTTCTTCCCCGCCTCGGTGATGCCCCTGGTCGAGATCATCAGCGGAGAGGACACCTCCCGCGACACCGTGACTGCGGCATTCAACTTCGCCCAGAAGATCCGCAAGCAGCCAATCACCTGCAGGGAGGTACCCGGCTTCGTCGTCAACCGGATCCTCAACTCGGCCGCCGGCGAGGTTTGGCGCCAGCAGGAGGAGAAGGGGCTCTCGATCAAGAAGATCGACGAGGGGGTCGCGGCAGCGAACGTCTCGCCGATGGGGCCGTTCTTCCTGATCGACATGCTCGGTCTCGACACCGTCCTGCACGTCGCCGAATACCTGAACGAGTCCTACGGCGAGAGCTTCTATGTCCACAAGGGCATGCAGAAGCTCGTCTCCCAGGGACACTTGGGCGCGAAGTCGGGCGGGCATGGCTTCTACAAGGACGGGGAGCCGCAGATCGAGGGCGACGCGGATCCCAACGCCGAGGAGCTGGCCGATCTGTTCGTGCTCAAGTCGCTGGTGGAGGCCTGCAAGCTGTTGGAGGAGGGCGTCTCCACCGTCCGCGAGATCGACCTTGGCATGATGGCCGGCGCGGGGCTCGACCCTCGACGCGGGCTCTTCCCACCCTTCTGGAAGGCCGATCTGGAGGGGCTCGACGTGATGCTCGAGAAGCTCGAGCGCTACGCCGAGAGCCACGGCGAGCGGTTCGCTCCTCCGCGAACGGTGAAGCGGCTCGTGGCCCAAGGCCGCCTCGGCCTGCGGTCCGGCCAGGGGTTCTACGCCTACCCGCGGGCCGAGGGTGAGGGCACCGTCAAGCTCGAGAGGCGCGGCGAGGTCGCCATCGCCTGGCTCAACAACCCGCCGATGAACGCCATCTCGCCGCAGGTGATCCGGGACCTCCGGAAGGTCTGGGACGAGGTGAAGGCGGACGACGATCTGAAGGCGATGGTCGTCTACTCCTCGCTCCCCGTCGTCTTCTCGGCCGGCGCCGACATCAAGGCCTTCACCTCGATGGACGAGGCCGGCGGCGCAGAGCTGATCAATACCGGCCACGCGCTGCTCCGCGAGCTCGGCCAGAACCGCAAGTCCACGGTCGCGGCGGTGAACGCGATCGCGTTCGGCGGCGGCTGCGAGCTGGCGATGGCGTGTGACTTCCGAGTCGCGTCGAAGTCCGCCGTCTTCGGCCAGCCGGAGATCAACCTCGGGATCATCCCGGGCTTCGGCGGGACCCAGCGGCTGCCGCGGCTCGTCGGGCTCTCGAAGGCCCTGGAGATGAACCTCACCGGCGACGCGGTGCTCGCGCCCGAGGCCTTGCGCTGGGGCCTCGCGAACGCGCTCGTTCCGGACGAGCAGCTCTTCGAGGTGGCGATTGCCTGGGCTCGCAAGCTGGCTAGTCAGGCCCCCTTGGCGGTGGAGCAGATCAAGAAGGTCTCCCACAAGGGCGATCTCGACGAGGGCATCGAGGCGGAGAAGCAGGGCTTCGCCACCGCCTTCCTCTCCGAGGACGCCAAGGAGGGCATCTCCGCCTTCCTGGGCAAACGGAGCGCTACGTGGACTGGGAAGTGATGGCGCCCGCGTCCACCACGACAGACCAAGCCAAGCGTCTCGCCGAGCTGATCAGGGGCTCCAGCTCCACCGTTGCTCTGACGGGAGCCGGGATCTCGGTGCCCTCTGGGATTCCGGACTTTCGAAGCCCGGGGGAGGGGCTGTGGGAGAAGGTCGACCCGATGGAGGTGGCGCACATCGACGCGTTCCGCCGCGACCCCGCGAGGTTCTGGAGCTTCTACCGGCCCAGGTTCCAGATGCTTGGAGACAAGGTGCCGAACGGCGCACACGAGGCGCTGGCGGCGCTCGAGCGGCGCGGCCTGCTCGACGCCGTGATCACCCAGAACATCGACCAGCTCCACCACAAGGCCGGATCCGAGCGAGTGATCGAGGTCCACGGATCGATCAGCACCTCGAGCTGCCAGAGCTGTGGCACGGAGTTCCCACTCGCCGAGGTCGAGGCCCTGTTCGCCGAGGACGGGGCCGCGCGCTGCTCATCCTGCGGGGGACCGGTGAAACCCGACGTGGTCCTCTTCGGCGAGCTGCTCCCGGCCGAAGCGATGGCCGAGGCAGAGTCACTCGCCGCTCGCGCGGACCTGATGCTCTGCGTCGGCTCCTCGCTGGAGGTCTATCCGGTCGCCGGGCTCCCCTCGGTGACGCTCGGCCGCGGCGGACGCCTGGCGGTGATCACGAAGGGACCGACCCCATTCGACAGGGACGCCGCGGTGCGCATGGACGGCGACGTGGTCGCCGACCTGGACGCAGTCCTCGCAGCCCTGTGACCCGGGCAACTATTTTCGTCTAGTGCGCACCGCCTACTGGGAAGCCGCGTAGCCCAGCTTCTTCTCGATCGCGGCGAGCTCCTTGAGGAGCTCGTCGCGGCGCGGCCCCGGTTCCTCCTCCAGCGCCTCTCTCGCGGCGCGGAGCCCGTGGCGGGCCTCGGCGTCCCTTCCATGCTGGGCGTCGAGGCGCGCGCGGAGCATCAGGGTCTCGGCGGGATGCACCTCGTCACGGCCCGCGAGCACAGCCGCCACGCGTGACTGGGGCTCGACGTCGTCGAGCCGCCCCCGGCGAGGTGGTGCCAGCTCCCTGGCTTCGGTCCAGCGGCCCTCCGCCAGCTCGTCGCCGCTGCCGTGCCCGAACCTGATCGCGAGCGCCTGGGTCGCGCCGACCTCCTGCACCAGCGGGTCGCGGGCCTCGGCGCGCAGCGCACTGAGCGCCCGGTTGACTATCCGGGTCGCCGCGCGCAGCTCCTCGGTGCCTCGCTCGCGGTTCCCGGTGGCCTCCCTGAGCCAGGCGGATCCCTCCGCCGGGCCCTCGAGGGCCACACCGGTGACGGTCACGCGGGTTACGGGGACCTGCTCGGGCTCGGCCGGCTCTACCGGCCTGGCCCGCCGCCGTCGCCGGCGGGGCGGCGGAGCGTCGAGCTCCTGCACGATCAGGACCCTCTCGGCATCTCCCTCGCGAACGAGGTAGCGGCCCTCGGGCAATCCGATCCTCCCGGCCAGCTCGAGCTGGACAAAGGTGGCTCGGGTGATCGAGGGCTTCGGCGTAGATCCGAGGGTGCGCTTCAGCGCAACCCGATTCATGGTGGGTTAGTCGTCGTTATTGCCGCCCTTGGCGGGCAGCGCTGCGGACGACGGCTTGGCCGGCACCTTCGGGTTCTGGATCTCACCGAGCCGCTGGATCAGGCGCTGCCACTGCTCGGGCTTGAGGATCTCGCCGAGCTGCTTGATCGAGCTGCCCGAGGTCGTGAAGGTGTAGCCGACGTGGATGTGGTCGTTGTGGTCCGACATCGTGAAGGTGGGCGGACCGAGATCCATCAGCGAGATGATCTGCGCCGGGCGCATCGTCCCTTGCAGCAGCAGCAGGTCGTTGATCACCGCCTCGGTGATCGATTCCGGTCCCTGGTGCCCGAGGATCGGTAGGCCGTTGACCGCCGCGATGTCGACCGCGGCGCCGTAGGAGTGGGCGGAGACATTGCCCGAGGAGCTCAGGTAGGAGTGGCCGCACTTGAGCGAGGTGATCGTCAGCTGGTACCCCTTGGCGACCAGGTACTCCATTACGGCGAGCAGGCGGCGGTCGATCTGGCCGGTGGCGATGTCCTGGCGGCCACAGGAGTAGATCGAGAGGGCCGGGTCGTTCAGCACCCGCTGCTCGAGCGTCGCCTTCGACATCAACAGGACCTGGCCGACCGACGGGTTGTCGGTGAAGGGGTTCTTGTCCTGGGCCCGGTAGATCGCGGTCGTCTCGAGCAGCTTCCAGCCATCGAGGATCGGCTTCGGGTCGATGGTCGGCGCGCCGCGCCCCGCGGGCCGGATCGCGAAGTTGAGATGCGGCGCCTGTCCGTCCGGCTGGCCCACGCGGCCGATCACGGTTCCGCCGGTGACCTTGGAGCCGACCTTGAGCGGGCGCAGCTCCATGGTCTTCGAGTCGAACTGGAAGGCGAAGGCGGACTTGAAGGTCTCGTAGCCCGGCACGCTCCGGCCGAGCAGCTGGTCGAGCTGGCCGGTGATGCTGGCCCGCTCGGCGTTACTCGGACGATGCGGGAGCGCGAAGAGGCGGTCGCGGAGGTCCTCGGTGTTCGCCGGGGCCTGCTTCGAATTGGCCTGCTTCTTTGGAGCGGCTGCCTTCCGTCCGGTCGAGTTTTCGCCGGCCGACGCCGGCTGGGTCGGTGCGGCGTCCTTCTTCGGGGCGGTGAGCTTGAAGTCCTTGGCGGAGAGCCCCTGCTGGCGCGGGACGGGGTGGAGCTTCGCCACCGAGCCGAGCTGGGCGTAGGTGTAGCGGTTGCCATAGGCGTCCAGGAGGACGAGGTACTTGCCGAGCCGGTCGTTCTCGCCGATCTTCTTGACCACCCCGTCGTTGACCGCGACGACCGGAGCGTTGCGGCTCGAGTAGATGTCGATGCTTCGGCGGCGGGCGTTCGAACTGATCACGTCGGCGGCATTGCCCGCGGACTTGCGCTCGGTGGTGGAGCGCGCCAGGACCGCCGCGTCGTTGATGTCATCGGCGTAGCGCGCGTCGGCGGCGACCGGGAAGTGGGCGCCCTCGGTGAGCCCGGTGAGCGAGCCGACCAGGGCGCCGGGAAGCTTGCCGTACTGGTTGGCATAGAGCAGAACCTCGTCGACGTACCAGTCGGCGTGGTTGTAGGCGAAGATCGCCCGGCGAAGGTCCGTGGCGGCGCCGGCCGCCCTCAGGTAGCGGGCCGCGGCGCAGATCGCGTCGACCGGGTTGTAGGGATCCTTGCGGCCGTCCGAATTGGCGTCGAGCCCATAGGCCGCCCAGGTCGAGGGGATGAACTGCATCCAGCCCTCAGCCCCGGCCGAGGAGACGTTCAGGTTGGTGCCGAAGGCCGTCTCGATCTTGTTGATCCCGGCGAGCACCTGCCAGGGGATCCCGTACTCGGTCCCGCAGGACTGGTAGATCGGCAGCAGGAAGGGAGGGATCTCGAAGCTGTCGATCACGAAGTTCGGCACGCCGATCGGGGCGGGGCCGAAGGTGGCGACGGTGAGGCCGGGGTTGGCGCTGGCAGGCGAGCCGTCGGGGTTGCGGAGGTTGGGCTCCTGGATCTTCTGGCGTTCGACCTTGGCGATCTGCTTGGCGCCCTTGCCCTTCTTGCTCAGCTTGCCGAACAGGCTCTTGCCGCCGCGGATGGTGGTCTTGCCGGGCTTTTTGGTGGCGCCAGCCTCCGTGGTGGTGGTGGTCGTCGTGGAGCTGGTGCCACCGGAGCCACCCGACGCCGGGCCGCCGGAGGTCGGAGCCGCCGGAGGTCGGGGCGTTGTACTCGGAGTCGTCGAGCGGGCTGCTACAGCCCGGATCCGATAGGTCGACGAGCCCGTCCCCGTCGTCGTCGGAGAGGTTCGAGCACGGCGGCAGGACGCTTCCACCACCGCCGCTGGTGGTAGTGGCGCCGCTGGTGGTAGTGGTGCTGGGCACCTCGACCTGCACGTCCGCCGACGTGGTCGTGAGGGAGGAGGTGGCGCTTCCCGCGGCAATAATCGCCAGGGCTCCACCGAGAGCGATGGTTACGAGAAGCTTCTTGGTCATTTGGCTAGCCTGATGTTGCCCGCGGACGTCTGGGTTGGGCGTCCAGCCTCCCTGCACCCGCAGGCACATCGGACGCTACTGACTCGCTACCCCCTTTGCAACGCGGACACTGAGACGTGGGGGATTTCCCCACGCGCACGCGTCGTCTCGGCTGAGGTGGCGCCTGGGCAACCCTCGCTCGGCGCGGTACCGTGCCCGTGAGCGATATGGAAGAGGGCGCCGGCGAAGGAAGCAGGGATCGGGACGCGGTCCGGGGAGAGAGCGCCCTCGGCGAGCTTGCGCAGTTCCTCGTCGAGAACCCATGGATGAACCAGGCCTTGCAGGTCGCCTTCGGCGCGCGTGAGCGAGCATCGCAGGCCGGCGCCACCGTGATCCGGAATCTCAACCTGCCGACGGGCAACGACGTCGACCGCATCGCGCGGCGCCTGCGGGCGCTCTCCGAGCGCCTCGAGGAGGTGGAGGACACGCTCGATCAGCTCAGCCGCGAGATCGCGGAGCTGCGGCGGGAGCGCGAGGCGTCGGGACCGCCAACCTCGCGTCAGGGTTGAGGCCCTAGGGCCGAAGCCGCGACGGATCCCATCCGGGCCGCCGCCGCGGCCAGCGCCTCGTCCTCGATCCGCTGCCGGCGACCCCCCTCGAAGGTGTCCGAGACCGCGAGCAGGCAGGCGGTCGCGACGCCCAGCCGTCCGCCGAGGGTGAACAGGGCCGCCGCCTCCATCTCGACCGCCACGGCGCCGCGCTTGCGCCAGTCGTTGATCCGGGGACCGGGAGGGCCCGCCTGATTGCGGGTCCCGTCGTAGAAGAGGTCTGTCGTCACCACGCGGGAGGGCGTTGCTCCCCGACCGACGCCCGCCGCCAGCCGGGCCGTCAGCTCCGCATCCGCTTCGACGGCCTCATCCGCGCCAAGCGCCCGGCTCGTGCCGTCCTCGGCGAGCGCTTCGCCGACCACGATCAAGTCTCCGTGTGCGAGCTCGCGGTCGAGGGAGCCGCAGGTGCCCACGCGGATCGCTCGCCGGACGCCGAGTTCGGCGAGCTCCTGGAGGACGATCGCAGCGCTCGGCCCGCCCATGCCGGTGGATTGGATGCTGAGGGGACGCCCCGCCGGCGTCTCTCCCGTATATCCCCAGAGCCCGCGGGCGTGGTTGCTCATCCTCGGCTCGGTGAGGAGCTGCTGGGCCAGCGCGAGGGCTCGGCCCGGATCGCCGGGGAGGAGAGCGTCCTCGGCGTAGTCGGTGCTCGGCCTCAGGTGGTGTGGCATGGCGCCGGCACGCTACAGCGGCGTGCAGAACGCGGTTCTGGGGGTAGGCTTGTCCGGGACCGCCGAATTTGGCCGAGGCGCTCCGCAAAACCCACGAAAAGTTGACCTCAGGTCGAGGGTCAGGTGCCGGACGAGGAGCTGACAAAGAGGGAGCTCAAGGAGATCCTCGACACGGTCCTCCGGGAGATCGACGTCGACCCGGACGATGGCCCCCGCCTGAGCGCGGCGGCCGCGCCGCTCCGGATCGAGTTCCCCGATCTCAAGCTGGTCCTCAACGTGTCGCGAGCCGACAGTGGCCGGCACTGCCTGCACTGGGACTTCTCGAGGCGCTCCAGGTCGCACCCCAAGCTCCGGCTCTCGATGGAGTCGGCGGTCGCCAACCGGGTCTTTCAGGGAAGGGAGAATCCTGCGATCGCAATCGCCCGCGGCAGGTTGCGCACCCGTGTCGACGACGCCGGCGCGGCCCTGCGCTTCTTCCCCGCCGCCAAGCCCCTATTCGCCCGCTATCGCGAGCTTGTCGCGGAGAAGTACCCGCACCTCGCAGTTGACTAGGGCCACACTCCCAGAGATTCACCCGCCGAGCCGGATTGACTTGCCCAGGGGCGGAGGCGTAACCTCGTCTGGCTCGAAAAACTCTTGGGCCGGAAGCGGGTCCGCAGTCCGCAGGTCCCCCGGCGACTGGGATCGGCGACAGGACTCTGCGAGGCGTCTCGGCGCCGCTGGCCGACGAGGCGGGCCGACAGCCCGCAGGCGACGGGGTCCTGGGGCCCCGTCGCTTCTTGGAGGGACCGTGGCGCGCTCGATTCGTGGAGGCCGGGGATGAGCCCAGACGACGCGAATGACGAGGGCAACGTGATCTCACTCGCCGAGGCCAGCAGGTTGGCGGGGGTGTCTTCCTCGACGCTGAAGCGCTGGGCGGACGACGGGCTCGTCCCGGTGCAGGACGGGCGCTGGACGAGAGCCTCGGCGGCCCAAGCCCGCGTGATCGCCCGGATGAGGGAGCGCGGTTACTCGGTAGAGGCCATCAGGGAGGCGGCGAAGGGTGGGCGGCTCGCCTTTGGATACGCCGAGGACCTCTTCCAGGTCCCCGAGGGGCGCTACACCCGCGAGCAGGCCGCGGAGCTGACCGGGCTCGAGCCCGAGCTGATCGAGCGGCTGATGACGCTGCTTGGGACCCCGCTGAGCGCCGACGGCATGCTCAACGAGGAGGACCTGAAGGCGATGCGGCATTGCGCCAACGTCCTTTCCTCCGGGTTCCCGCTGGTGGCCTTCCTCCAGCTGGTCCGCGTCTACGCCCAATCGATCCGCCGGGTCGCGGACGCCGAGGTCCGACTCTTCCACCTGTACGTCCACGAGCCACTCATGCAGGACGAGGTGCCGCCGCTCGAGATCGCGGAGGAGATGGGAGAGCTGGCGGCTGACCTGCTGCCGGTCACCGGTCCGCTGATGGAGTACATGCACAACCGCTACCTGCGCTTCTACATCGAGCAGGACGTCGTCGGACACATGGAGGCCGACATCGGTGGAGCGGGCCGCGGCCTGGCCCGCGTCTCGATGACCTTCTGCTTCGTCGACCTGACGGGCTTCACTCGCTACACCGAGGAGGAGGGAGACGAGGAGGCGCTCGACATGATCGAGCGCTTCATCGACACGGTCGAGGCGACGCTGCCCTCGGAGGCCACGATCGTGAAGACGATCGGCGACGAGGTCATGGTCGTCTCACCGGAGCCGGCGACACTGACGGAGTGGGCCGTCGGCTTCCTCGCCCTCTTCCAGGAGAGGCCGCAGCCTCGAGTCGGCATTCACCGCGGCGCGGCGGTATTCAGGGACGGGGACTACTTCGGCGGCGACGTCAATCTCGCCCACCGGGTGGTCTCGCGGGCGCTCGGCGGGGAGGTCCTGGTGACGGAGGCGGTTGTCGAGGCGATCGACGAGTCCGACTTCCTGCACTTCGATGCGATCGGTGAGGTCGTGCTCAAGGGATTTCCGGAGCCGATCTCGCTCTACATTGCCCGGCCCGCGACGGATTGAGCAGGCGTGGCTGGGTGAGGCGGTGACCTGGGTCGCGCGTCCTTGGCGGCCATCGGGCCCCCGGACCTCTAGGCAACGCGGTAAATCCGCAAAAATCGGCGCCATGGCGGCCGCCACGGCGCTTTCCGCCCTCGCCCGCGCGGTGCGGGAGAGCGGCCTGGTGCCGGAGGGCTCTCGGGGCATAGTCCTGGCCTCCGGCGGTGCCGACTCAGCCGCGTCCGCGGCGGGGCTCGTCGAGGTGTTGGGCCCAGGCGCCGTGACGGCGCTCCACCTCAACTACGGCCTCCGTCCTGATTCGGACCTGGACGAGGAGGCAGTCCGCGAGCTCTGCGCGAAACTCGGCACCGAGCTCGAGGTGGAAAGGCCCGAACTGGGTGGCGGCAACGTCCAGGCTGCCGCCCGGGACGCGCGCTACCAAGCCGCCGAACGGCTGCGCCGGGCGCGGGGACTCGACTGGGTCGCCACCGGTCACACTCGCACGGATCTGGCCGAGACGGTGCTCTACCGGCTCGCGACCTCGCCGGGGCGCCGCGCGCTCCTCGGGCTGAGGCCGCGACGGGGCGCGCTGATCCGACCGATCCTTTCCGTGCGGCGCCACGAGGCGCGACTGCTGGCAACCGAAGCCGGTCTTCCATTCCGCGACGATCCGACGAACGTCGAGCCGCTCTATGCGCGCAACCGGATTCGGAACGAGGTCCTGCCCGTGCTGCGCGAGATCGGTCCAGAAGCCGAGGCGACGATCGCCGAGACGCAGGCTGAGCTCGCCGAGGAGAGCGACGCGCTTGAGCGCGCCGCCGCCGAGGTGGTGTCCGAGTCGGGTGCCGATCTCGCGGGTGCGATCAGCCGCGACGCGCTGGGCGCGCTGGATCCGGCGTTGCGCAGGCTGGCTCTGCGGCAGCTGGCGGAGAGAGCCGCCGGCCGGCAGGTGCCGCTCGGCCGCGCGCGGGCGGCGGAGATCTGGCGCCTGGTGGGCGAGCCCGAGGGCGGTGTGATCGAGCTCGGCGGAGGGGTCGAGGCACAGGTCGAGCAGGGACACGTGCGCTTCACGGCGGGTTCGGCCGGCGAGCCCGCGGAGGCCGCGCTGACGGTGCCGGGGGTCTGTCGCTTCGGCAGCTGGGAGGTGCGCGCCGACCTTCAGGCCGGCGTACCCCGAGCCGAGAGCCCCGACCTCGCCGTGCTCGATCCGGCGGCTCTCGGCGCCCACGCTCGTCGTGCGCAGCTGGCGGGAGGGGGACCGCATGCGCCCGCTCGGTCTCGGGGGAAGCAAGTCGCTCCAGGATCTGTTCACCGATCGCAAGGTGCCGAGGTCGCTGCGGCACGCGCTGCCCATCGTCACCTCGCATGGGCGGATCGCTTGGATTGCGGGGGTCGCCGTCTCCGACGAGTTCGCAGCGACGCCCGGCGTCTCCGAAAGCGCCGTCCTCAGCGCGGCGCAGGTCGCTCCATAGACTGGGCCCGTGAGCGACGACGCGATCGGGGAGGTGCTCGTCTCGGAGGAGGACCTGCAGCGCCGGGTCGCCGAGCTCGGGGCTGAGGTGAGCCGCGATTACGAGGGTCGCGCCCCCCTGCTGGTGGCGATCCTCAAGGGCGCGGTTCCCTTCCTCGCCGACCTGATGCGCCACCTGACGATCGACTGCGAACTCGACTTCATGGCGGTCTCGAGTTACGGCTCCTCGACCGACTCCTCGGGCGTGGTCCGGATCCTCAAGGACCTGGACGCCCCGATCGGCGGCCGTGACGTGCTGATCGTCGAAGACATCATCGACTCGGGCCTCACGCTGCATTACCTGCTCCGCAACCTGCAGGCGCGTGGCCCCAAGTCAGTGGAGGTCTGCGCCCTGCTCACCAAGCCGGAGCGCAGGCGTGTGGACCTCCCTGTGCGCTACGTCGGGTTCGAGATCCCCAACCGCTTCGCGATCGGATACGGGCTCGATCACGCCGAGCGGTTCCGCAATCTCTCCTATGTCGCGGCCCTGCGGGAAAACCCTCAGGGCAGCTGAGTCCTGCTGGTACCCTCGCCTGTAGATCCGGGCCCGCAAATTCCGCGCACTCCCGGGCAAAGGGACACCCACCGTGAGACGTTTTTTCCGTAGCGCTGCCTTTCCGATTCTGATCG
This sequence comes from uncultured Solirubrobacterales bacterium, assembly GCA_963801055.1. Taxonomy (GTDB): domain Bacteria; phylum Actinomycetota; class Thermoleophilia; order Solirubrobacterales; family 70-9; genus DASUPK01. The sequence goes on from CAWDDE010000001.1 coordinate 166,057, forward strand.
TCGTCGTGCTGGCGTTCTTCGCTCAGCGCCTGATCAGCCCTGGCTCGGGCCAAGAGACGCCCGACTACAACACCTTCGTCCAGCGGGTCGAGCAACAACCAGATCGAGTCGGTCACCTGGAACACGAAGGACAACACGCTCAACGTCAAGCAGACCGACGGGACCAGCTACGACGAGGCCTATCCCGACTCCGACGCCGCCCAGGCGCAGCTGCTCAACAACCTGCAACAGCACAACGTCAAGACCGACATCAAGGGCAAGGGCGGCTCGAGCCTGCTGTCGCTGCTCACCTACATCCTGCCCTTCCTCCTCTTCTTCGCCTTCTGGATCTTCCTGATGAACCAGATGCAGGGCGGCGGCTCGCGCGTGATGAGCTTCGGCAAGTCGCGCGCCAAGCGGATGTCGGTCGACGCGCCCAAGATCACCTTCCGGGACGTCGCAGGCGTGGACGAGGCCGTCCAGGAACTCCACGAGATCAAGGAGTTCCTCGAGAACCCGAAGAAGTTCCAGGCGCTCGGCGCACGCATCCCGAAGGGCGTGCTGCTCTATGGCCCGCCGGGGACCGGCAAGACGCTTGCTCGCTCGCGCGGTCGCCGGTGAGGCCGGGGTGCCGTTCTTCTCGATCTCCGGCTCCGACTTCGTCGAGATGTTCGTCGGCGTCGGCGCCTCCCGCGTCCGCGACCTGTTCGAGCAGGCCAAGCAGAACTCCCCCTGCATCATCTTCATGGACGAGATCGACGCCGTCGGCCGCCACCGCGGCGCCGGCATGGGCGGCGGCCACGACGAGCGCGAGCAGACCCTCAACCAGCTGCTCGTCGAGATGGACGGCTTCGAGATGAAGGACAACATCATCCTGATAGCCGCCACCAACCGGCCCGACATCCTCGACCCGGCGCTGCTGCGGCCGGGCCGCTTCGATCGCCAGGTCGTCGTCGACCGGCCCGACCGCAAGGGCCGCAAGCAGATCCTCGAGGTCCACACCCGCGGCAAGCCGCTCGCCCAGAACATCGACCTCGATGCGCTCGCCGGCCAGACGCCCGGCTTCACCGGCGCCGACCTCGCCAATCTGATCAACGAGGCGGCGCTGCTCACCGCACGCTCGAGCAAGCGCGAGATCACGATGCTCGAGCTCGAGGAAGGGATCATGCGGGTGATCGCCGGCCCCGAGAAGAAGAGCCGGGTGATGTCCGAGAAGGAGCGGCTGGTCACCGCCTACCACGAGCTCGGGCACGCGATCGTCGGCCACCTGCTGCCCAACACCGACCCCGTGCACAAGGTTTCGATCATCAGCCGCGGCCAGGCGCTCGGCTACACGATCTCGCTGCCGACCGAGGACAAGTTCCTCACCACGCGCGCTGAGCTGCTCGACACGATGGCGATGACGCTGGGAGGCCGAGCCGCCGAGGAGATCGTCTTCGGCGAGATCACCACCGGCGCGTCCAACGACCTCGAGAAGGTGACCGAGACGGCGAAGCAGATGGTCATGCGCTTCGGCATGTCCGAGCGCCTCGGCCCGCGAGTCTTCGGCCACGACCGCTCGCAGCCGTTCCTGGGCCGCGAGTTCTCGGCCGAGCCGGATTACTCGGACGAGATCGCGCGCGAGATCGATGACGAGGTCCGCCGGATCGTCGAGGACGCACACCAGACCTCGAAGGACATCCTCGGCGAGCATCGGGAGCAGCTCGACACGATCTCGAAGATCCTGCTCGAGCGCGAGACGATCGAGGCCGAGGAGTTCATCGCGCTGCTCGAGGGCAAGCCCGAGGACGAGGTCTTCTCCGACGAGCAGGAGGAGGCGAAGCCGCCGGAGGCGCCGCCCGTCGAGGAGAAGGGCACCGCCCGAGAGGGCGCCCGCCCGCGCCCGCGCCCCCGCCCCGGCCTGGCCGGCGGCAGCGCAGAGATGCGCGCGCGCGACTCGTAGCGCTTTCGGGCACCGGAAACCGGCAATGAAGAGGCCGGCTTGAGCCCGGGTTTTGGACGGTTCGGGTGCCTATAGACCCCGAAAGCGTCCACAACGCTCTGCGGGCGATACTGCGCGCGATGAAATCGCGCCCGGTCCTGCCCTTCTTCATTGTCGCTTTTCTCGTCCCGCGTGGTCGTCGGCTGCGGAAGCGGCGGGTCGAACGTCAGCCAGAGCGATCGCGAGAAGGCCGTCGACGAGGCACAGGTCGCCTTTCGCCAGTTGCAGGCGACCGGGCAGGACCTGAGCGCCGGCCCCTGCATCTCGGAGAGCCTGCCCGGCCTGGCCGACTGGGTCGCCGACATCGCGCACGACCCGAGACAGTCGGTGGACGACCAGCCTGCCAACCAGTGCCAGCGGTACCGCTCGGGCGAAGCGCACCACTTCGTCGAGCTGGCGCCGGACGGGCAGCTGATCCGGGCCGAGTAGGAGCGACCCGATGACCGACGCGCGCATCATGGGGATCGTCAATGTGACCCCCGACTCGTTCTCCGACGGGGGGGCCTTCCTGGATCCGGACCGGGCGATTGTGCATGGGCAGAAGCTCGCCGCCGAGGGCGCCGACCTGCTCGACATCGGTGGGGAGTCCACCCGCCCCGGAGCCATGGCGGTAGGGGCTGAGCAGGAGCTGCACCGGGTCCAGCCGGTGATCGAGGGCCTGGCCGGGGCGGGCCCGGAGATCTCGATCGACACCTCCAAGGTGGCGGTCGCCGAAGCGGCGCTCGACGCCGGCGCCGCGATGGTCAACGACGTCACCGCGCTCCGGGCGGAGCCCGAGCTGGCCGGGCTGTGCGCCGAGCGGAACTGCGAGCTCGTGCTCATGCACATGCTCGGCGAGCCCCGGACGATGCAGGAGAACCCGACCTACGACGACGTGGTGGATGACGTCAAGGCGTTCCTCGCTGAGCGGATCGAATTCGCGATCTCGGAGGGCATCGGCGAGGCCCGGATCTGGGTCGATCCGGGCATCGGCTTTGGCAAGACGGTCGAGCACAACCTCGAGCTCCACCGCCGGCTCGGGGAGCTCGCCGGCCTGGGCCGCCCGATCGCGTTCGGATCCTCCCGCAAGAGCTTCATCGGGAAGCTGACGGGGGCCGAGGTCGATCAACGGCTGGGCGGCACGATCGCCTCCAACGTGATCGCCTACGCGAACGGCGCCCGCATGCTGCGCGTCCACGACGTTGCGCCGATGCGCCAGGCCCTCGTCGTGGCCGAGGCGATCCTGGATCCGGACCGCGGGTCAACGGTCATCGACCGCCGTTAGCGGACCGGCTGCTGTCCACGAACTCCCGGATCAGGGCATTGACCTCATCCGGGCGCTCGTACGGCACCCAGTGGCCGGCGCCCGAGATGATCTCGACGCGGAGGCGCGGCACCCATTCGCTCAGTCCACGGGTCAGAGAGGGGAGGAGGGCCAAATCGTTCTCCCCCCAGATCACCAGGGTCGGGACCTCGACCGTCTGGGAGGTGATCTTGGTGGCGTACTGCTCGGGAACCCCACCCGCAGCGACCTGCTCGCCCATGCGCGCGGCGCGGTAGTAGTTGAGGCCGCCTCGCAGGGCGCCCGGCTGCGCCCAGGCCTCGTGGTAGGTAGCGCGGTCGGAACCGGAGAGCTCCGCACCCCGGCCACCGATGCGCCGCATGATGTTGTCCATCATCGAGAAGTCCTTCGCGGCCAGCATCTCCTCCGGCTCCGGCGACGGCTTCGACAGCTCGATCATGTAGTTGACGGCATCGCGCTGCTTGGGGCTCTCGCGTAGCTGCCGGTTCCAGGTGAAGGGCGGAGGGGCGTCGATGATCACCAGCCGCTCCAGCAGCTCCGGGTACTTGAGCGCCAATGCCCAGGCGACGATCCCGCCCCAGTCGTGGCCGACCAGCGAGAGCGGCGCCAGCTCGAGCCACTCGACCAGCCCGAGGACGTCGCCGAGCAGATGCCGCATTCGGTACGCCTCGGGATCTTCCGGCTTGCAGGAGAGGTTGTAGCCCCGCATGTCCGGCGCATAAACCGCGTGGTCATTGCCCAGAGCCGCGAGCTGGCGCCGCCACAGGAACCAGAACTGCGGGAAGCCGTGCAGGAAGAGGATGGGCTTCCCCTCGCCGCGGGCGACGTAATGGATGCGGCAATCCTCCAAGTCGGCGAAGTGATGTTCCAGCTCAGCGCGGGCGATGGCCGCGACAGCCTTTCACGACCCGCTACTTTGGCGGCCGTGGACGAATCGGCACACTCTTCGGTCGAAGTCGAGGTCCGCGGCCTCTCCATATATACGCACCACGGCGTAACCGACGCGGAGCAGGAGGTCGGGCAGCGCCTCGACTTCGATCTCACCTTCGACGTCCCTGATTGCGACGCGGTGCTCACGGATCGCATCGAGGACACGGTCGACTACTCCGAGGTCTGCGACATCGTCGCCCTGGCTGCGACCGCGAAGAGCTATCGGACTCTCGAGCGGCTCTGCCAGGTGGTCGGTGAGCGGCTGATGGAGCGCTTCGACTGCGACTCGGTCCAGGTCCGGGCAGCGAAGCCCGAGCCGCCGGTGCCCTACCAGGTGCAGGAGGCCGGCGTCGAGGTGACGCTGGAGCGTTCCCTCGACCGCGAGTCAGACGACGAGGAGGGGGTCTGACGGACGTTGATGCGAGGGCGCGCGACAGCGCGACCCGCGACATGTTGGGCTACCTCGGCCTCGGCTCGAACGTCGGCGACCGTGAGGCGCACCTGCGCGGGGCGGTCGAGGGCCTGCGCGAGCATGGTGTCACGGTGGAAGCCGTCTCCTCGCTCTACGAGACGGAGCCGGTCGGCGAGATCACGGACCAACCCGACTTCCTGAACGCCGCGGTCCGGGTGCGCACCGCGCTCGAGCCCGAGGCACTGCTCGACCTCTCCAAGGCGATCGAGGCGGAACACGGCCGGGTCTTCGGCGGCCCGCGGCACGGGCCGCGGCCGATCGACATCGACCTGCTGCTGATCGGTGAGATCGAGATGAGCACCGAGCGACTCACACTTCCCCACCCGGAGGTCACGTCAAGGCGATTCGTGCTGCTGCCGCTGCTCGAGCTCGATCCGGAGCTCCGCCTACCCGACGGCACCGGTCTCCAGGCTGCGCTCGAGGAGCTGGGGGAGAGCCAGAGCGTCGAGCGGGTGAGCCCGCCACCGGGCTAGGCACGGAGCCCGGCGATCCACTCCGCGGGGAACACGGGCGGCGTCCGGCCGGGGAAGTCGGGGACGATCCGGTTCGCCAGCTCGCCGCACGGCCTCGGTTCGATGAACGGCCGCAGGTCGTCGAAGCTCATCAGCAGGCGGATGCTCGGCGCGAGCTGAAAGTCCGCGGCATTCGGCTCCGGGCCGCCGATCACTCCGTCCGCGATCCAGGCATCGAGGCGGTCGAGGTCGCTTCGCAGGGTGGCCAGGTCCGCGCGCACGTTGGCATCGGTCGACCCGTTGAGCCGGGCCGCAGTGGCCACGATCGGACCGCCCGTCTTGACGGCCAGGCCGACCGGCACGCCGAGCCTGGCCCCCTCGGAATAGCTCGCCATCGGCGCTCGGTCGCGCCTCAAGGCCCACCAGCTGAACCGCCGCGGCTTCTGCTGGAACTCGTCGCCCCAGGCCTCTGCCTCCTCGACCTTGACACGCTTGCTCCGGATCGGCCGGAACGAGCGCCGGCTCGGGCTGAATCCGGTCGAGCTCGCGGGCGATCTCCCTCGAGCCCTGGATTCGCCTTCCCTCGAGCTTGATCGCCGGGACGGTTGCTCCCGGGAAGCGTTTCGCCCGCAGAATGGCCTTGGAGAGCACGGGGATCAGGTCGACGCGCTTGTAGGGAATCCCCTTGCGCTCGAGCATCAACCTCGCCGTCATGGACGGATGCGACCCGGGGATCACGTAGAGCTTCGCCTCCCCCATGGGCCGCATCTTATTGCGGCCTGGATAATCCGCCCGATGCTGCTGGCGGTGGACGTGGGGAATACGCAGACGCACCTGGGCGTGTTCGAGGGGCAGGAGCTGGCGCGCGACTGGCGCCTCGGCACCGTCCCGAGCGCAACTTCGGACAAGCTCGCAGCCACGATCTTCAACCTGCTGGCGCTGGAGGGACTGAACTTCGGCTCGCTCGACGGCGCGATCGTCTCCACGGTCGTCCCACAGCTTGGGCCCGAGTACGAGCGGCTGACCGAACGGCACATGGGAAAGCAGTGCCTGCTGGTCGGCCCGAGGGTCAAGACCGGCATGCCGATCCTCGTCGACAACCCGCACGAGCTTGGCGCCGACCGGCTCGTCAACGCGGTGGCCGCGCACGCGAAGGTGAAGGGCGCCTGCGTGGCGGTCGACTTCGGAACCTCGACCAACTTCGACGTCGTTTCCGGGGCCGGGGAGTACCTCGGCGGGGTGATCGGACCCGGCGTCGAGGTCTCGCTGGAGGCCCTGACGGCGCGGGCGGCGAAGCTTCCCCGGATCGACCTCTCCGCGCCGGAGGGACCGATCGGCAAGCACACGCAGGGCGCGATCCAGGCCGGCTTCGCCTATGGGTTCGCGGGACTTGTGGACGGGATCGACCGGCGCCTGTCGGAGGCCCTCGGTGAGAAGGCCACCTTCATCGCCACGGGCGGTCTGGCCCGCACGATCGCGCTGCACTGCGAGACGATCGACGAGGTCGACGAGCTGCTCACTCTGCGCGGGCTGCGGCTGATCTACGAGCGCAACACTTAGGGCGTGCAGCCCCCGCTCACATCCCCGTTCCGGATCGGCGACGTGGAGATCGCCAACCGCGTCCTGCTCGCCCCGCTTGCCGGGATCGGCAACTGGTTCGTGCGGCTGCAGGCGCGGCGACACGGGGCCGGGATGGCCGTTTCCGAGATGGTCTCGAGCTTCGGCCTGCACTACCGGAACGAGCGCACGCTCCAGGAGCTTCTTCGGCTTCATCCGGACGAGCACCCCGTCTCCGTCCAGCTCTTCGGCCAGGACCCGGAGGTCATGCACTCGGCGGCCCAGATAGTCGCCGAAGCAGGCGCCGACCTGATCGACATCAACATGGGGTGTCCGGTCCGCAAGGTCTGTAAGACCGGTGCCGGAGCCGCGCTTCTGGCCGACCCAGATCTGGCGGTCGCCATCGCCTCCGCCGCACGGCAGGGCGGCGGTCGACCTGTCACGGTCAAGCTTCGTTCGGGGCTGACGCCTGGGGGCCGCGAGGGCTTCGAGCTCGCTCTGCGCCTTTCGGATGAGGCGGGGGTAGCGGCGATCGGCTTCCATCCCCGCTCGGCGGCCGCCCAGCACAAGGGGCAGCCCGACTACTCGCTCGCCCGCGAGCTCGTTGACCGGATCGCCGTCCCGGTGATCATCTCCGGCGCGCTCGACACAGCCGACGCTGCGCGGCACGCGTACGAGGCCTCCGGTGCCGACGCGGTGATGATCGCCCGGGGGTCGCTGGGGAACCCGTGGATCTTCGAGGCGCTGACAGGCCGTCGTAGCGCAGAGCCGGATCGCCAGGAGGTGATCGCGGAGCTGCTCTGGGTGATGGACCGTGCCGAGGAGCATCTCGGTTCGGATCGCGCCGCCCGCTACCTGCGCAAGTTCTACCCCTGGTATCTGGAGCGATTGGGCACAGACAAGGATGCCGCCGCCACGCTGCAGGCAAGCGACGATCTCGGCCGCGCCCGCAGGCTCGTGTCCGAGCTCGCGGAGCCCGCGGCGGCGCCGGCCTGAGTCCGGATGGGCCTGACGCCCCGCGTTGCGGCGTGGCGCGAGCGCGGTAGAGACGATCAGTACCGCGGCCGTCGCATCCACGTCTTCGGGCGCGGCGGCCGAGGGCCGCTCCTCGTCTTCCTGCACGGCTTCCCCTCGAGCTCGTATGACTGGCGCCTCCTGCTCGAGCTGGAGACCGAGCACGCCGTGCTCGCACCGGACTTCCTCGGCTTCGGCCTCTCCGAGAAGCCACGGGACCACGACTACACGCTGCACTGGCAGGCCGACCTGGTCGAGGAGCTCGTGCGCCGGCACGGCGATCGCCGGCCTGTCTTTGTGGTTGCACACGACATGGGCACCTCGGTCGCCAACGAGCTGATGGCGCGCGATCTCGACGGATCCTTGGAAATGGAGCTCGTCGGGGTCCTCCTGCTGAACGGGTCGATGGTCCAGGGCGCCGCGAGCCCCACGCTCGGACAGCGGGTCCTCCGCGGCCCCCTCGGGCCGCTCCTCTCCCGCCTTTCGAGCGAGCGCTTCTTCCGCCAGCAGTTCGGCTCGATCTTCTCGCCGGGACATCCGCTCACGGACGAGGAGGCCGAGGACCAGTGGGCCCTGATCTGCGCCGGCGGCGGCCGGACGCTCAACCACAAGACGATCCGCTACATGGAGGAGCGCTTCCGCCACGCCGAGCGCTGGCAGGGGGCAATCCGGGACTTCTCGAAGCCCGTATCGATCGCATGGGGCATGCTCGATCCGGTCGCAACCGAGCGGGTTCTCGACGCGGTGCTCGAGCTGCGGCCGTCAGCGCCGCTGACACGCTTCGAGGACCTCGGCCACTATCCGCAGATCGAGGGTCCCGAGCGGGTGGCCGCAGCCATGCAGGGCGCCCTGTCCGCCTGATCGAGGCTCTCGACCACCTCTCTGGGCGGCGCTATACTGGCGCGCTCCGCCCGGACCCACGTGATCCCGATCGCGTCGGTGCGGGCTCATTTTTCGCGGTTAGAGCAGGGTTTTTCAAGGCGACCGAAACCACGACAGAGAAGGAATCGAGGAGAGTTGGCACGGGAGACACTGATCACCCCAGAGGGACTCGAGAAGCTCAAGGAGGAGCTCGAGTATCTGGAGAACGACAAGCGCCGCGAGGTCGCTGACCGCATCAAGGCGGCGCGGGAGTTCGGGGATATCGCCGAGAACTCCGAGTACGACGACGCCAAGAACGAGCAGGCGATGCTGGAGCAGCGGATCGCCTCGCTCCAGGACCGGCTTCGACGGGCCGCGGTGATCGACAACACGCATCTCGACACCGAGACCGTCGGCGTCGGCGCCGTCGTCCACGTAAAGGACCAGAAGTCCGGCAAGTCGCAGAAGTTCCAGATCGTCGGATCTGCCGAGGCCGACCCGGTCGAGCACAAGCTTTCGAACGAGTCGCCGATCGGCAAGGCGCTGATCGGGAGCAAGAAGAACGAGGTCGTGACGGTGGAGACGCCGCGCGGCCCGAAGAAGAAGCTCAAGATCACCAAGATCGAGGCTGCCTAGCCCGCAATAGGCTCCCCGTGGTGAACGAGGGGCCAGAGCGCGCGCGGTCCGACCTGCTTTCCGAGCGGCGGGCCAAGCTCGAGCGTCTCCGCGAGGCGGGCATCGAGCCGTACCCACACGGCTTCCCGGACCGGACCGAGATCGCCGCGGTCAGGGAAGCGCACGAGGGGATCGAGCCCGGCGAGGAGACCAGCGATCGCTATCGGATCGCCGGGCGCCTCGTGGCTCGGCGCGGCCACGGCAAGGCCTCCTTCCTGGACCTGAAGGATGGGACCGGCCAGATTCAGGTGCAGGCGAGGGTCGACGAGCTCGGCGATGCCTACGAGGGGCTCCTCTCGCTCGACATCGGCGACATCGTCGGCATCGAGGGGACCGTGCTTCGCCTCGAGGAGGGGCGAGCTCTCGATCCGAGCGGATGCCTGGGAGCTTCTCTCCAAGAGCCTGCGCCCGCCGCCCGAGAAGTTCCACGGGCTCGAGGACTGGAGACTCGCTACCGCCGGCGCGAGCTGGACCTGATGGCGAACGAGCAGACCCGCGATCTGTTCCTGAAGCGGGCGCGGACCATCGCCGCGGTTCGCCGCTGGTTCGATTCGCGCGGCTTCATCGAGGTGGAGACGCCCGTGCTCCAGCCTCTCTACGGCGGCGCGCTCGCCCGGCCCTTCACCACCCACCACAATGCGCTCGACCGCGACCTCTACCTGCGGATCGCAACCGAGCTCTACCTGAAGCGGCTCATCGTCGGCGGCATCGACAAGGTCTACGAGCTCGGCAAGGACTTCCGCAACGAGGGGATCTCCCACAAGCACAACCCCGAGTTCACGATGCTCGAGTGGTACGAGGCCTATGCGGACTACAACGACACCGCCAACGAGCTCGAGGGGCTCGTCTCCACGGTCGCGCAGGAGGTGCTCGGCACCACCAAGATCGAGCGCGAGGGCGAGACGATCGACCTGGCCCCGCCCTGGCGCCGGGTCACGCTGCGTGACGCGATCGAGGAGCGGACTGGCATCGACGTGCGCGAGCATCCCTCGCGCGAGCAGCTCGCCGAGGCGATGGGCAGCGAGCCCGACCCGGAGGAGGGCTGGGGGAAGCTGGTCGACGGCCTGCTCTCCAAGGAGGTCGAGCCGACCCTGATCCAGCCCACGTACGTCGTCGACTACCCGGTGGAGCTATCGCCGTTCGCCAAACGCCATCGAAGCGAGGAGGGACTGGTGGAGCGCTGGGAGGCTTTCGTGGGCGGCATCGAGATCTCCAACTCGTTCACCGAGCTGAACGACCCGGATGAGCAGCGCCGCCGCTTCGAGGCCCAGGCCGAGGAGACTGCGCGAGGGGACGAGGAGACCCAGCCCTACGACGAGGTCTTCGTCGAGTCGCTCGAGCAGGGAATGCCCCCGACCGGCGGCGCGGGCCTAGGGATCGACCGGCTGGTGATGATCCTGACCGGGGCGAAGACGCTGCGCGAGGTCGTCCTCTTCCCGGCGATGCGGAGCTAGCCCGACGGCGACGATCCCCACCGCAAGCGAGGGGTTGGCGCGCACCTTTCGGCCCCAGGTCCGTAGCCGATCCGCTGCTCGCACGCGCGGCACGGTACCGATCCGCGCGGGTCGTACGTAAAGCCGCACCACGGGGTTCGAATCGCAGGCTTTCCGCACTGTGCAGGGAGTTCTCTTGCCAGGCAGGGAACGTGCCTGGCGGGGGACCCCCCCTGGCTATACTTTGGCTTCGCCGTCCCCGACAGAACCGGAGGTCAGATCACAGATCGGCGGCCAGGAGCCGATGCGGATTGGGCCCCCGGGGAGTCTGCGTCCCCTGACCACGACTTAATCCAAGGCCAATCCGCCTACCGCTACCAAACGTAACCGGAGCGATTGAAGACCCAGAGAGCGACTGACTGAATGTTCGAGAGATTCACAGAGAGAGCCCGTCAAGTCGTCGTCCTCGCGCAAGAGGAGGCGCGGACTCTCAAGCACAACTACATCGGCACCGAGCACATCCTCCTTGGACTCCTCCGAGAGGAGGAGGGCCTTGCCGCCCGCGTGCTCGAGTCGCTCGACATCACGGTCGAGCGCGTCCGCTCGCAGGTCGTTCGCATAGTCGGCTCCGGCGAGGAGGTCACCGCCGGCCAGATCCCCTTCACACCGCGCGCCAAGAAGGTCCTCGAGCTCGCGCTCCGCGAGGCCCTCTCGCTGGGCCACAACTACATCGGCACCGAGCACATCCTGCTCGGCCTGGTCCGCGAGAACGAGGGCGTCGCGGCGCGCATCCTGCTCGACTTCGACGCCGACTCCGAGAAGATCCGCAACGAGGTCATCCGAATGCTCTCCGGCCCCGGCGGCCGCCGCCAGGGTGCCGGCGCGGGTGGCGGCGAGGGCAAGAAGTCCTCGAAGCTGCTCGACCAGTTCGGCCGCAACCTGACCAAGCTCGCCGCCGAGGGCAAGCTCGACCCGGTGATCGGCCGCGAGGTCGAGATCGAGCGGATCATGCAGATCCTCTCGCGCCGCACCAAGAACAACCCGGTGCTGCTCGGCGAGCCCGGCGTCGGCAAGACCGCCGTCGTCGAGGGCCTGGCCGCGCGGATCACGAACGGCGAGGTCCCGGAGCTGCTCAAGAACAAGCAGATCTACACGCTCGACCTGGCCGCCCTGGTCGCGGGCTCCAAGTACCGCGGCGAGTTCGAGGAGCGCCTCAAGAAGGTGATGAAGGAGATCACCCAGCGCGGCGACATCATCCTGTTCATCGACGAGCTCCACAATCTGGTCGGTGCCGGCGCCGCCGAGGGCGCGATCGACGCGGCCTCCATCCTGAAGCCGGCCCTGGCCCGCGGCGAGCTGCAGACCATCGGCGCTACGACACTCGACGAGTACCGCAAGTACCTGGAGCGCGACTCCGCGCTCGAGCGCCGCTTCCAGCAGATCAAGGTCGAGCAGCCCACCACCGAGGAGACGGTGAAGATCCTCGATGGTCTGCGGGAGCGCTACGAGCAGCACCACCGCGTCAAGATCACCGACGAGGCCCTCGACGCCGCCGCCGAGCTCGCCGACCGCTACATCTCCGACCGCTTCCTGCCGGACAAGGCCATTGACCTCGTCGACGAGGCCGCCTCCCGGATGCGCATCAAGTCCATGACGCAGCCGCCCGTCTACCGCGATCTCGAGGAGGAGATCGAGACCACGCGGCGCGAGAAGGAGGCTGCGATCGACGCCCAGGAGTTCGAGAAGGCCGCCAACCTGCGGGACCAGGAGCGCCGCCTCACCAACAAGAAGAAGGAGCTCGAGCACGAGTGGACCTCGGGCGAGGCCGGCGAGCGGCCCGAGGTCGGCGAGGAGGAGATTGCCGACATCGTCGCGATGTGGACCGGCATCCCGGTCTTCAAGCTCACCGAGGCGGAGTCCAAAAAGCTCGTCCGCATGGAGGACGAGCTGCACAAGCGCGTGATCGGCCAGGACATGGCTATCACCGCTGTCTCGAAGGCGATCCGCCGCTCGCGCGCCGGGATCAAGGACCCGAAGCGCCCGGCCGGCAGCTTCATCTTCCTCGGCCCTTCGGGCGTCGGCAAGACCGAGCTCGCCAGGACCCTCGCCGAGTTCCTGTTCGGCGACGAGGAGGCGATGGTCCGCATCGACATGTCTGAGTACATGGAGAAGCACGCCGTCTCGCGCCTGGTCGGCTCGCCCCCGGGCTACATCGGCTACGACGAGGGCGGCCAGCTCACCGAGGCCGTGCGCCGCAAGCCCTACTCAGTGCTGCTGCTCGACGAGATCGAGAAGGCCCACCCCGACGTCTTCAACATCCTCCTGCAGATCCTCGAGGACGGCAGGCTCACCGACGCCCAGGGGCGGACGGTCGACTTCCGCAACTCGATCGTGATCATGACCTCGAACATCGGGGCGCAGGACATCGCGCGGAACACCCCGCTCGGCTTCGCGGTCTCCGACGAGACCGGCGTCAGCTACGAGGACATGAAGTCGCGGATCATGGGCGAGCTCAAGAAGGTCTTCCGGCCCGAGTTCCTGAACCGGATCGACGAGGTGATCGTCTTCCACAAGCTGACCAAGGACGAGATCATGGAGATCGTTGACCTGATGGTGGATCGCGTCCGGGCCCAGGTGGCCGAGCACGAGCTACAGCTCGACCTCTCGAAGGACGCCAAGGAGCTCCTCGTCGACAAGGGCTGGGATCCGACCATGGGCGCCCGCCCGCTGCGCCGGGCAATCCAGCGCTACGTCGAGGACCCGCTCGCCGACGAGGTGCTGAAGGCGGGGGAGATGGACCCGGGCTCCACCGTCCAGGTCGATCGCGACCCGAAGGGCGACGAGGAAGACCAGCCGCTGAAGCTCAAGATCGTCAAGCCGCGCAAGCGGCCGGCGCAGAAGAAGAGCGAGCCGGAGAAGGTGGGCGTCGGAGCCTCGAAGAAGAGCGGGGGCGACGAGGAGCCCGGCGACGGCGCCGACCCGGAGCCGCCCGCAGAAGACAGCACCAAGTAACGATCCTCGGCACCAGCCGGTAGCTCCTTGTTGCAAGTGGCCTGCAGCTGCGAGCCGACCTCATTAGTCCCTCGTTTGCAGGAATTTTCTGATCCGCCCCGCCGGATCCGCCGTAGAGACCTCCCGTAACCGAGGGCCGGATCGGCGGCGGCTCGCGGTTGATGCTCATCACCAGCGGCGGCGACAAAACCCGCCGCCGAATCGACCGCCGCAAGGAGGACGAAATGAGGAAGCTCGCACTCTTCGCCGCGCTGGCAGCGCTGGCGATCGCGGTGCCGCTGAGCTTTGGCTCCTCGCATCGAGAGGCGCCTCTGACCTCGATCGATCCGACGGGAGACGACACGGACACCTACGCCTTCACGGCGCAGGACGCTCCCGGCGCATTGACGATCGTGGGCAACTGGGTGCCGTTCGAGGACCCGGCCGGCGGACCGAACTTCTACAAGTTCGACGACAACGCGCACTATTACCTGAACATCGACAACACCGGTGACGGTGTCGCCGACGTCCGCTACCTGTTCGACTTCGACACGGAGGTTCGGAACCCGAACTCCTTCCTGTACACGAACGGGCAGCCGGTCGAGTCGGTCGATAGCAAGAACCGGAACGTTGTTCAGACCTACTCGGTGACCCGGGTGGCCGACGGCCACTCCCAGGTCATCGCTCGGAACGTTCCGACGCCCCCCAGCAACGTGGGGCCGAAGACCATTCCCGATTACCAGGCGGCCCAAGCGGGCGCGATCGAGAACCTGCCCGGCGGCGGCAAGGTGTTCGCCGGCCAGCGCGAGGACCCGTTCTTCGCGGCGCTCGGTCGGATCTTCGACACGGTCAACCTGACCGGAGCCGGCCTGGGCAACCAGGGCGGTGGGGTCGACGATCTCGCCGGCTACGCCGTCCAGTCGATCGTGCTCCAGGTTCCGGAGCGCGACGTCACCCGCGACGGCAAGTCGGTCGCCCACGCGAAGGACGAAAATGCGGTGGTCGGCGTCTGGGCGTCAACCGAGCGGCAGTCGATCTCGGTGACGGGCAGCGGCACGGGCCCGTTCACCCAGATCTCGCGGCTCGGCAACCCGCTGGTCAACGAGGTGATCATCCCGCTGGGCCAGAAGGACCGGTTCAACCGGACTGAGCCCAAGGACGACGCGACCAACTACGGCAAGTACGTGCTCGAGCCGGAGCTGGCCGCGGTTCTAAACAAGCTCTTCCCGGGGCAGGTCAATGCTCCCGAGAAGAACCGCACGGACATCGTCCAGGCGGTGCTGCAGGGCATTCCCGGTCTCAACGCCTTCCCAGGCGCGGCCGGGCAGAACGCGACCGACACCCTGAAGATCAACCTGGGGACGCCACCGACGGCCTCGCCGAATCGCCTCGGCGCGCTGGCCGGTGACAACGCGGGTTATCCGAACGGGCGCCGGCTCACCGACGACGTGGTCGACATCGACCTGCAGGTCGTCGCCGGGGCCCTGGCCAAGCCGGCGAACAAGGTTCCCCTCGGGGACGGCGTCAACCAGAACGACGTCCAGTCCCTGAGTCAGTTCCCATATGTCGCACCGCCCAAGCCGGGCGCGAACCCGAACGCCGGGTTTGGCTCGCAGCTCAAGGCCATAGACAATGGGAACGGGACCTCGACGCCCCCGTCGTTCTCCGCCACCGGTGGTAGCGGTAGCGGCGGCGGCGATGGCGGGGGACCGGACGCGATCGTCTGGGTCCTGGTCGGGGCAGGTGTGCTCGTCCTGGCCGGGATCGGCTACCGCGTCGCACGCGGCGCTGGCAAGTCCCGCGGCAACGGCAAGGGAGTTGCCACGACCTGACCCGAACGCTCCGGGAGGGGGCCGCCGCGGGCGCGGCGGCCCCCTCGCCCGGGCCCGAGAAAGGAGAAGGAATGGACTTCGTCAGAGATCACATCGCCCTCAAGCTGACGGCCGCCGCGCTCGCCTTCCTCGCCACCTTCGCGGCCGTCCGCGCCGTCGATGGCGGACGACCTTCCGCCGGCGTCGATGGCGGCTCACGCGACCTGAGCGACGGGTTGCGACCCTTGGCCACGACCGCACAGAGGATCGAGGCGCTCGAGGCTCAGGTCCGCCAGTCACCCTCCGATCCCCAGGGCTACGCGGATCTTGGCGGTGCGTATCTGACCCGGTTCGGCGAGACGGAGGATCCTGCCCTCTATCCGAAGGCGCAGCGTGCCTTCGAGACCGCGCTGAATCTCGACTCGAATGACGTCTCAGCCGTGGCGGGCATAGCGCAGCTTGAGCTCTCACGCCACCAGTTCAGGCGGGGCCTCGCTCTGGCAGAGCGCGCCAGGCATATCAGCCCCTCGACGGTCCACATCGATGCCTTGATCACCGACGCTCAGATCGAGTTGGGTCGGTATGGAGCGGCGGCCCACACCCTCCAGCGCTACGTCGATCGCCGGCCCGAGCTCGGTTCCTACGCCCGCATCTCCTATTTCAGGGAGCTACATGGGGACACGAGCGGAGCGGTGAGAGCGATGGAGCTCGCGGCGGCGGCCGCGGGGGAGCGCGCGGTGGACTCCGTATTCGCCACCACGCTGCTCGGCAAGCTCCACGCGGATCACGGCGACTACGCGATCGCGGAACGCCAGTTCCGGCGGGTGCTGATGCTCAAGCCCGGCTACCCCGATGCGATGCTCGGGCTGGCGACGATCGAGTTCGCCAAGGGTCATACCGAAGCGGCGCTCGATCTGTATCGCGCGGTGCAGCGGAGCGTCGCGGCGCCCGATCACGCGATCCTGCTCGGTGAGGCCGAGGAGGCCGCCGGCCACCGGGCGGCCGCGAGCCAGGCCTACGACGCCGCGCGCGCGGCGTTCGACGCGGAGGAGGCGCAGGGCGCGAACACGGCCACGGAGAGAGCGATCTTCGAGGCCGGGCACGGCGACGCGCAAAAGGCGGTCGAGCTCGGCCGGCGCGCCTGGCGGTACTCGCCGAGCGTCCGCGCAGCGGATGCTCACTCATGGGCGCTGAGCGCGGCCGGGGAGCACCGGGCCGCTCTGCGCTTCTCCGATCGGGCGATGCGGCTTGGCTCTCGTGATCCGACCTTCCTTTACCACGCCGGGATCGTCGCGCTCCGGGCCGGCCAACCGGAGCGGGCGCACGCCTTCCTGGCTCGGCTCGTGGCACTGAGCCCCGATTTCAACCCGCTCTACGGCCCCCGCGCACAGCGGGTGCTCGAGGGGTTGCGATAAGCGCCGAGTGCTCACGACCCACCAACAAGTACCCGGCTCCTCTCAGGAACTGATCCGGATGGCGGTTCTCCGCGCATTCGGGGTGAGAGACCTCGTCCAGGTTTGACCTTTCAGTCCACAGGCCCAACCCTTCAGTTTGAGAGCGCAGACGCGGTGTTGCGGGTGCTGCGCGTGCACGGTCTTCGCATCTCCACGGCTCGCCGGCTGATCGTCAGTTTCCTCTTCGAGGCGAGGGGTCCGGTCTCGGCACAGCAGATCGCGAAGGGCCTGGATCGGACGCCACTGGATCTCGCCTCGGTGTACCGCAATCTCGAGATACTGGAGGCGATCGGGGTGGTCCGTCACTTCCACGCCGGCCACGGTCCCGGCCGCTACGTCCTGATCCGCGGCGGTGTGCAGGAGTACCTGACGTGTGATCGCTGTGGGGCGATCGAGGAGATCGATCACTCCGAGCTCGACCCGCTCCGGGAGGACGTCGAACAGCGCTTCGGATACCGCGTTCGCTTCACTCACTTCCCGATGGTGGGCGTCTGCCCGCGCTGCGCGGAGCGCGAAAGAGCGGCGAGCTAGTGCGCGCCTGACGAGAGTGCCCGGCTCGGTACGGTTGATCCGTGCGAGAGCCAGGGCTGAGCGCAATAGGAAGCTGGAGCGGCGGGCGCTATCTGCGCTTCGGTGCGGCGATCGAGCCGGAGCGGCTCGAGGCTCTGCTCCGTCCTGGCGACGGCATCGGCACGGTGCTGACAGCGGACGTCTACGGGCAGGGGGAGGCCGACACGCTGGTCGGCCGGGCGCTGGCCGGAATCCCTCGGGACGAGTTCAGCCTGGTCGGAGCCGTCGGCCACGACTTCTACGCCGGTGAGCGCGACGGCCCGCGCGGCTTCCCGCGCTTCACCGATCCGGCATTGCGCGGCCCGGACGAGTATGCGGGATACCTGCGGATGGCCGCCGAGCGCAGCCTCGAGCGCCTCGGGCAGGCGCGCTTCGACCTGCTGCTGCTCCACAACCCGGATCGGATCGGCTACGAGAGCGAGGCGGTCTGGGACGGAATGGCGGCGCTCCGCGACGCCGGCCTCACGGACGCGATCGGCGTCGCGCCTGGCCCCGCCAACGGGTTCACGCTCGATCTCGTCTACTGCTTCGAGCGCTTCGGCGACCGGATCGACTGGGTAATGATCATCCTCAACCCGCTCGAGCCCTGGCCCGGCGAGCTCTGTCTGGACGCAGCCTCTCGCCAGGGGGTCCGGGTGATCACTCGAGTGGTGGACTACGGCGGGCTCTTCTGGGACGACGTCACGCCCGAGACCGAGCTGCCGCGGGGCGATCACCGCTCCTTCCGGCCTGAGGGATGGATCGCGGAGGGGCGAGCCAAGCTCGATCGGCTGCGGCCGATCGCGGAGCGGGCCGGGCTCACCCCGATGCAGCTCGCCTGTCAGTGGGACCTCGCGCACCCGGCGGTCGAGTGCGCGGTCCCGACCCTGATCCAAGAGCTGGGGGAGGGCGCCAGGCCGATCGAGGAGAAGAGGGCGGAGCTGGCGAGCCTGCCACCCGAAGGGCGGCTGAGCGAAGCCGACGTCGAGGAGATTCGTGCGACCGGCGACAACACCGGCAGCATGGCGCTGAAGGGAGCCACGCCTGACCACTCGGGGGAGGAGCGCCCCGACCGCTGGCCGGTGAGCCTCGAGCTGGCGGAGGTCGCGGGACGGTGGGAGATCGATCCGGAGCGGGATCTGCGGCAGGCCGCAGCGGCCGCCCGCTAACCTCGAACGGTCCCCGACTCTGCCGGGGGCAGGCAATGGCCGCAGTGATCTCAGCGATCAGGAGAGTTCTCGTCGGTACCGGCTCGACTGCGTTCACGCTCGTCGGAGCCGTGCTGATCGGCTTCGGCGTGCCGCTCTTCTGGATCTTCATTGCCTCCCAGTTCTACGGTAAGACGGGCGCCGTCAACGGGCCGGTCGCCGCCTTCATCGGCACCGGGATCCTCGTCTCCTACTACGGACTGCTGCTGATCGCCTCGTGGATACGAGCGCGCCTGCTGCGGCGCCAGACCGGGCAGCCGCAGCGGCTGACCGGCCGTGACCCTTGGAACCGCAGCATGCGGGACACGCCGTACAAGCCCGGCCATCAGCAGAGCGACCCGATCGAGCGGCTGTTCGTTGCCACGGCGATCGTCTCGCTGATCGCCTTCCTGGTCTGGTTCGCCTTCTTCGCGGGCGCGCCGTTCCCGAACAGCCCTGCCTGATCCGAGCCAGTCCGGCTGGGAGCTCGTCACGCAGACGATCGAGCTCCCGAGCGGGGAGCTCCGCCTGCTCCAGCCCGCCGAGGGCGCGGAGATCCCCGACGACGGGCCGGTCGAATGGGCGCCGCTCGCGCCTTACTGGTCCATCCTCTGGCGGAGCGGCGTAGCCCTGGCACGCGAGCTCTCACGCGTTCCCCTCGACGGTCTGCGCGTCGTCGAGCTCGGCTGCGGGCTTGCCGTGCCGAGCCTCGCCGCCGCGCGCGCAGGGGCCGTCGTGCTGGCGACGGATGCCGACCCGGTCGCGCTTGAGCTCGCCGAGCGCAACGCCGTCGCGAACGGGGTGCGGATCGAAACGGCGAGGGTCGAATGGGCTTCGCCCGGCGAGCTGCTGGAGCGGGCTCCGTTCGACCTTGTGCTCGCCGCCGATGTCCTCTACGAGCGTCCCAATGTGGCCCGGCTGCTCACACTGCTGCCGCGGCTCGCCCCGGAGGCCTGGATCGCCGGTCCCAGCCGACCGGCCGCAGACGCGTTTCTGAAGGAGGCGGAGCGGCGCTGGCAGGTCGAGACGAACGCGCGCGGGGTCGTCAGCGTGCACCGGCTGCGGCTCGCTCCCGCTGCCTCTTCGTCTCACCGGGACCAGGCCGGGGGTGAATCTCGGTCGGCTTGACCTCCTCGCGACAGTGGGAGCAGGTCGGAAGCATGTGCACGCGAGACGGCGCTCGCTCCGGAGCGATCCCCGGCCTAGTCCCGACGGCCGGCAATCGAGCGCGCAAGATCCGGCACATCCCGCGCGGGAAGCGTCGGATGCCATCCCTAGCCTGACGGGATGGCCGGGAAATCCGTCTCTTATCGCTGCTCGGAGTGCGGGCACGCCGCCCCGACCTGGACCGGGCAGTGCTCGGGCTGCGGGGCCTGGAACACGCTGGAGCAGGTGGGTGCTCCCTCACCGGCCCGCCGCGGCGGCGCGCGCCGGAGGAGCGTGCCGAAGCCGGTGCCGCTTCGCGACGTGAAGGCCCAGCGGTCCGCGCGACTGGGCACCGGCATCGCCGAGCTCGACCGGGTCCTGGGCGGCGGTCTCGTGCCCGGCTCGCTCGTCCTGCTCGGCGGGGCGCCCGGCATCGGCAAGAGCACGCTGGCCGGGATGGCGCTGGCCAACATCGCCGGGTCGGGTCAAGCGGTGCTCTACGTCTCCGGCGAGGAATCTGCCGCGCAGGTCCGGCGGCGCGCCGAGCGCCTGGGGGATGCGGCGCTCGGTGTGCCGATGCTCGCAGAGCCCTCGCTCGAATCGGTGCTCGCAGCGCTCGAATCCGAGCGCCCCGCGGCTTGTGTGATCGACTCGGTCCAGACACTAGCCATCCCCGACGCCGCGCCCGGCAGCGTCGGGGCGGTCCGCGCCGCGACCTCGGCGCTGCTCGAGACCGCCAAGCGGCTCGAGGTCACGCTGATCCTGATCGGACACGTGACCAAGGAGGGCTCGCTCGCGGGGCCTCGGGCTCTCGAGCACCTGGTCGACTGCGTGCTGCACTTCGAGGGCGAGCGGGAGCGGACCTTCCGCACCCTTCGTGCCCTGAAGAACCGCTTCGGAGCCACCAGCGAGGTCGGTGTCTTCGAGATGCGCCAAGGCGGGCTGGTCGAGGTCGCGGATCCGTCCGCCCGCTTCGTCGGCGAGGCACGGCCCGCGCCGGGATCGGTGGTGCTCTGCGCGATGGAGGGGACGCGTCCGCTCCTGGTCGAGGTGCAGGCGCTGGTCGCTCCGACCGAGATCGTGCCCCCGCGCCGCACCGCGACCGGCGTCGATCGCAACCGGTTGGCCCTGGTGCTCGCGGTGCTGACCAGGCATGCAGGGCTCTCGCTTTCATCGGCCGACGTGTTCGTCAACGTTGCCGGCGGGCTGCGCGTGGACGAGCCGGGCGCCGACCTGGCGGTGGCGCTGGCAGTGGCGTCGGCTCACTCGGACCGCGCCCTGGAGACTGATGGCAAGCCGCTCGCCTGCTTCGGCGAGGTCGGCCTCACCGGCGAGGTGCGCTACGTGGCTCATGCGGACCGGCGGGTAGCCGAGGCCCGCAAGTTCGGCCTGGACCGCGTCCTCGGCCCGCCGCCTGGAGACCAGCCAATCGCGGGTCTCTCAGCTGTGGCAAGTCTGAAAGGCGCGCTGTCGGGCGGGTGGCCTCGTCGGGGGCCCCGTCCGAGGACAACGCCCTTGCCCGCAGGACGGGGGGACCCACGGCGACAGGACCCGCCCGCCAGGGCCGCTTGACAAGGCCTTTCCCGACCTATCAAGACGGATTTCGCCGCAAATCAACCTCCTTTGCTTTCTGCTTTCATCAGACGCGATGGCGTCTTCGCTTCCCGGCGACGATCTACAGGAATTGGAGGCGCGACAGGATCCGCGACTTCTGCGAGCACTCGACATCGTTGCCCCGGGCACCGCGTTGCGCGAGGGCATCGACAACATCGTTCATTCGCGTAGCGGCGGGCTGATCGTGATCGGAGACCCGGAGGAGGTCTCCTTTCTCTTTTCGGGGGGGATCAACCTCGACATCGATTACACCCCCGCGCTGCTCTACCAGGTGGCGAAGATGGACGGGGCCATCGTTCTCAACGAGCAGGCGACCAAGATCGTCTGCGCCAACGTCCAGCTGATGCCGGACCCGACGATCCTCTCGTCGGAGACCGGCACCCGGCACCGCACCGCGGAGCGCGTCTCGAAGCAGACCGACGCCCTGGTCGTGGCGATCTCGGAACGGCGCGACGTCGTCTCGCTCTACCTGGGAGGGATGAAGTACATCCTCCAGGACATTCCCGCGGTCCTGGCCAAGGCGAACCAGGGCCTCGCCACCCTCGACAAGTACCGCGCGCGCCTCGACGCGGTCTCGACGCGGTTGACCCGTCTCGAGTTCGAGGGCGCCGCCGTCCTCTACGAGGTCCTTTCGGTGCTGCAGCGCGCCGAGCTGGTGACCCGGATGGCCGTCGAGGTTGAGCGCTACATCGTCGAGCTCGGCACCGAGGGCCGGCTGATCGAGATGCAGCTCGAGGAGACGATGGTGGGGGTCGCCGCCGACAAGTCCGCGCTGATCCGCGACTACTCGGTCGAGGACACCGAGGAGAACCTCGCCACCACGCTCGCCGCGATCGCGCGCATGCCTCACCAGGACCTGCTCGATTTCGGTCGCCTCGCCGAGCTGCTCGGCTACGACCGCAAGGTGTCCACGCTCGACTTCCCGGTTTCACCCCGCGGCTACCGGGTGCTCGGGCGGATCCCGCGCCTGCCGAAGCTGGTGGTGCAGCGGATCATCCACGAGTTCGGCGGACTCGAGGAGGTGCTCGCCGCGAGCGACGAAGACCTCGAGGCGGTCGAGGGCGTGGGCGCCGGTCGCGCGAAGGACATCCGCGAGGGTCTCCGCAGGCTTCAGGAGGTCGACCCGGTCGACCGCTACTTACAGAGTTGACGGCCCCGTCAGGTCGTCACGACGAAAGGAGAGACCAATTTCAGAGGTAACAGCAGAGGAGGTATTGGACGAGGCGGCTGTCGCCGACCTCGAGCTTGAGGCGCCCGTCTGCAACTTTGAGGTCGGCGACAACGTCGTCTATCCCCACCATGGGGCGGGAGTGGTTCTAAAGAAGGCAACGAAGGACCTGATGGGCGAAAAGCGGGACTACCTGACCATCAACATCCTCCACAACAACATGACCGTGATGGTCCCCTGCGAGAACGCCCACCGCGCCGGGCTGCGGCGCGTAATCGATGAGGAGCAGGTCAAGAAGGTGATCGGCGTCCTCACCGACGAGGTCTCAGAGATGCCGAAGAACTGGAACCGCCGCTTCAAGCACAACCGCGAGAAGATCAAGACAGGCGACGTCTATGAGCTCGCAGAGGTCGTTCGTAACCTCGCGATCCGGGAATGGGAGAAGGGGCTATCGACGGGTGAGAAGCAGATGTACACCCGTGCCAAGAAGATCCTCGCCTCCGAGTTCATGTACGCCCTCGACAAGGACGAGGATGGCGCCGAGGCCTACCTGGACGAGCTGCTGGAGGAGCGTTTCGGCGCCGCAAAGGCGACCGCCTAACCAGGCTGGGCCCGCCGCATCGGCCGTGATCGCGGCCGCCGGCTCCGGGGAACGACTCGGAGCCGGCGGCCCGAAGGCCTTCGTCCAGGTCGCCGGACGGCCGCTGCTCGACTGGTCGCTCGACGCCTTCCGGGACGCATCGAGCATCGGCGAGGTCGTCGTCGCCGCCCCGCCGGGTCAGGAGGACTCCGTCGCCGAACGCGGGGTCGTCGCAGTCGCGGGCGGGGCGCACCGCTCCCAGTCGGTCGCGAACGCGCTAGCGCTTTGCGCCGGTGAGATCGTCGTCGTCCACGATGCTGCCCGGCCTCTGATCACCCCCGGGCTGATCGACGGCGTGGTCGAGGAGTTGGTGGGCGACCGGGACGCCGCCGGCGTGATCGCGGCGACGCCGGTCACCGACACCATCAAGCAAGCAACCAACGTGGGCCAGGTTGAGCGGACGCTCGACCGGGCTGGCCTCTGGGCGATTCAGACGCCCCAGGCCTTCCGAGCCGAAGCGCTTCGGGACGCGCTTGCCGACTCTGAC
The DNA here is from genome assembly GCA_963801055.1 of uncultured Solirubrobacterales bacterium. Classification (GTDB taxonomy): domain Bacteria; phylum Actinomycetota; class Thermoleophilia; order Solirubrobacterales; family 70-9; genus DASUPK01. The sequence continues at coordinate 189,740 of CAWDDE010000001.1, forward strand.
TCGCTGCCCGACGCCACCGACGACGCGGTGCTTGTCGAGCGCCGGGGCGGGCGGGTCCTGATCCACTCGGCCTCGACCGACAACATCAAGGTGACGTCGCCATTCGACCTGCGCGTTGCCGAGCTGCTCTTGCGTGAGCGCGGCTAGCGCCGGATGAGCACGTAGACCAGCGCCGCGGCGAAGGTGAGCTGGCCGACTCCGAGCGCGGTGCCGAGGTTCTTGGCGCCGAAGAGCTCGGCCACGCCGACCCCAGCGGCGAATGCGGCGAGCACGATGGCAAGATTTGCGGGCAAGGCGGCGCGACTTTAATGGCCACGAGCCCGCCGCGACGCTCGGCGGGAGGTCGCTACGGGTTGCGAGTCGCGCGTCCGACCCTCATCTCGCTGCGACTTCTGCCGACCGGCAGGCCGGCTGCCTCTCGCGCCTCTTCATGAAGATGGGCGCGGCGGCGGCGCTGGTAGATCTTGCGCTGGATGAAGAGCGTGACGATCCCGGCCAGGGCGATCGCGGTCAGGTTGAGGGCGAGCTGCGCCTGCGCCCCGATCCATTCGTCGATGTCCCGGAAGGCGAGCGCCAGTCCGACGTTGGCGGCGGCGGGGATCGTCGTCACGGAGATCAGAACCCCAACCAGGGCGCCCGACTTCGCACTCGTGAGGGAGAGGACCCCGGCGGTCCCCGCAAGAACCGCGACGATGAAGGTGAACTCGTCGGGATGGGAGATGAAGTCGGTGTTCGGATGGACCTCCGGCGAGAATCCATCGGGGGTGAGGCCCGCGCCTCGGATCGCGAGGGTGAACAGGTAGGCGGCAGTGATCCCGAGGGGGAATCCGACCACGAGGGGGAGAAGGGAACGCTTCATCAGGTCCCCACGACGCTGGACGGCGGCGACACAGAATCCGGCAATTGGACCGAACTCCGGGCCCACCACCATCGCCCCGATGATCAGGATCGGCGAGTCGAGCAGGATCCCCACCGTTGCGATCAGGCAGGCGATCACCATGAACAGCAGGTAGCTCGCCGAGAGCTCGGTGTTCTCGGATGTCCGGGCCTCGACCTCCTCCCAGACGACCGCGTCGGAGGGGAAGCCGGCAGCCGCCCGCTCGGCGCGCTCCCCGGCCTTGGAGACGAGCGAGTCGACGTCCTCGATCGCGATCGAGCCCTCGACGTCGATCTCGAGCTCCTTCAGGTCGCTGATGACGACGCTGGCGTCCTCCCGGGCGACGTCGCAGAGGATCACGTCTCCCTCCGGTTTGTGGGCGGCGCCCGGCAGGTAGATCAGGTTGCAGACGGAGGGGATCCCGTGGAGCAGGTCGAGCGCGTGCTCGGCGTTATGGCTCGGGACGACGATTCGCAGGTGGACCACGGTGGGTAGCGTAGATCGCGATGCTCACCGACTACCACCTCCATCTCCGGCCGGACGACACCGGCGAAGCCGGTCACTACTTCAGCGAGGAGAACGTGGATCGCTATCTGGCCGCCGCGGAGGAGCACGCCATAGACGAGCTCGGCGTCTCCGAGCACGTCTATCGGTTCACCCAGTCCCTGGAGATCTGGCGCCACCCCTACTGGGAGGGTCAGGCCAACGACGACCTCGATGCCTACTGCGAGTTCGTTCGGACAACGCCGCTTCGGCTCGGCATCGAATGCGACTTCGTGCCGGGCAGCGAGGATCGGCTCGCACGCCTGCTGGAGCGAGACTTCGACTACGTGGTCGGCTCGATTCACTTCCTCGGCGAGCAAGGGGCCGTCGACGACCGGCGCTATGACATCTGGGACGAGATCGGCGACGCGGACGAGCTCTGGGCCACCTACTTCCGAGTGGCAGGCGGAGTTGGCACGCTCGGGCCTGTTCGACATCGTCTCGCACCCCGATCTGGTCAAGATTTGGGGGCCCGACCGGCCCGAGCCGCGGCGGGACCCGCGCTTTCATTACGAGCCGCTCGTCGAGGCGATCTCAGAGTCGGGAATCGCGGTGGAGGTCTCCACCGCCGGGCTACGCAAGCCGGTGGGGGAGATCTATCCGGCACGCGCGCTCGCCGAGATGTGTGTAGACGCTGGCGCCGAGTTCGCACTCTCCTCGGATGCCCATTCGCCCGACCAGGTCGGCTACGGCTACGACCAGGCGATCGAGCTGCTGGGGTCCCTGGGCGTTGACCGGATCTGCGTCTTCGAGGGCGGCGAGCGACGTCTCGAGCCCCTCGGCTGCGCCGGCGGCGGAGACGCGAGCAGCTGATGGCTCTGCGGGTCGGGATCGGGTATGACAGCCACCGCCTGGTCGAAGGTGAGCGGATGGTGATCGGCGGGGTCGAGATCGAGCACGAGCGCGGGCTCTCCGGCCACTCCGATGCCGACGTGCTCACCCACGCGGTGATCGACGCACTGCTCGGAGCCTGCGGCCTCGGCGATCTGGGCGAGCTCTTTCCCGACGACGAGGAGCGGTGGCGCGACGCCGACTCGATCGACATGCTGCGGGTGGTGATCGGGCGGCTGCCGGGCGCGGTCGCCAACGTCGACGCCACCGTGATCTGCGAAAAGCCGAGCCTCGCGCCGTACAAGGTGGAAATGGCCTCACGGCTGACCGGCGTGCTCTCCGCACCCGTCAGCGTCAAGGCCTCGACCAACGAGGGAATGGGCGCGATCGGGCGGGGAGAGGGGATCGCGTGCGTGGCCGTCGCTCTGGTGGACACCGGAGACGAGCTTCCCCGCTGACCGCTTCGCCATCAACGGGTTGCGCCTCGGAGCACCCTCGCATCTAAGCTTTCCGCGGATGGCGCAGGACCGGCTGAGAGATGGAATCGGTGGCATCGTCTCGCGGCTGCCGACGGCCCTGGCCGACGCTGCCTTCGAGCTGCGGGTCTTCTCGGAGGCCGGGCTGATCCGCCCGATCCGGCCGGACAAGCTGGCCCGGATCGCGGAGCGCTACTTGAGGCTGGGGGCTTCGCCGGCGCTCGGCTCAGCGGCGAACGCCATCACCGATCCGGACCGCACCGCGATCGTGGACGCGGCCGGCACTCTCAGCTGGGAGCGGACCCACAGGCGGTCCAATGCGCTCGCCCGCGCGCTTCGCGACGAGGGCGTGGGCGTCCGAGACGGCGTGGCAATCATGTGCCGCAACCACCGTTACTTCATCGAGGCGACGATGGCGTGCTCGAAGCTGGGGGCGGTCGCCCTCTATCTGAACACGGCGTTCGCCGGGCCGCAGCTTGCCGACGTGATGGAGCGGGAGAGTCCCAGCGTGCTGATCTACGACCAGGAATTCACCGACCTGCTCTCGGAAGTCTCGGGCTCGTTGCAGCGCTTCGTCGCCTGGGAGGAGGCGGAGGGCACCGACGAGGCCACGGTCGAGCAGCTGATCTCCAACACGCAGGGCGAGGATCTCGAGCCACCCGACGAGCAGGGCCGCTACATCATCCTGACCTCCGGAACGACAGGAACGCCGAAGGGAGCCCAGCGCAGCCAGCCGGAGGGTCTGAACGCAATCGCCGCCCTGCTCTCCAAGATCCCGCGGCGCAGCCACGAGACGGTGATGATCGCCGCCCCGCTCTTCCATTCCTGGGGATTCCTGCACTTCATGCTCAGCCTGCCCACCGCGGCGACGATGGTCCTGCGACCCCGGTTCGACCCGGAGGAGACTCTCAAGGCGACCGCCGAGCATCGGGCGCGGGTCCTGGCGGTGGTCCCGGTGATGATGCAACGCATCATCAACCTCCCCGACGAGATCAAACGCCGCTATGACCTCTCCTCCCTCGAGGTGACGGCGGTAAGCGGGTCGGCGCTGCCTGGCGAGCTCGCCACGAAGTGGATGGATGAGTTCGGCGACAACATCTACAACCTCTACGGCTCGACGGAGGTTGCATGGGCGACGATCGCGACGCCGGAGGACATGCGCGCCGCGCCCGGCACGGCCGGCAGGCCACCGCACGGCACGGTGATCCGCATCGTCGATGAGGACGGAAATGACGTCGGGCCCGGCGATACCGGCCGGATCTTCATTGGCAACCAGCTGGCCTTCGAGGGCTACACCGGCGGCGGAGACAAGGAGCACCTCGGCGAACTGCTCTCCTCCGGCGACGTCGGCCACTTCGATGAGGAGGGCCGCCTCTTCATCGACGGGCGGGACGACGAGATGATCGTCTCGGGCGGGGAGAACGTCTTCCCCCGAGAGGTCGAGGACCTGCTCGCGGACCACGAGGCGGTGGAGGAGGCCGCGGCGATCGGGGTCGACGACGAGGACTTCGGGCAGCGCCTGCTCGCGTTCGTGGTCAAGGAAGAGGGCAAGGACCTCAGTGAGGAAGACCTGAAGGACTACGTCAAGTCGAACCTGGCGCGCTACAAGGTGCCCCGCGAGATCGTCTTCGTCGACGAACTTCCGCGTAACGCGACGGGTAAGGTCCTGAAGCGAGAGCTGGCCGATCGCCAGCAGGCTGACTGAATCCGACCGGAAACGGGTGAGCGGTGTCCGAGACCGAGAGCCTTGAGCCGATCCCCGAGGCGGCCCGCGCCGCGACGGATCGCATTCGCGCCAAGACGACGGAGCTGATCGAGGAGCTCCGCACGCGGGAGGTGAAGGCACGCGACGAGGCCATCGCCGCCCACGCTGCCGCCGAGAGCATGCGCGCCGCCGCGAACGACGCGATCGAGCGCGCCAAGCGGGTGGAGGCCAGGATGACGGTGAAGGCACGCGAGGCGGTCCAGAAGGCCCGCCAGCGGGCGGGTGTGGCCGAGCGACGTGCGGCCGAGCTCGACGGGGCGCTCAGGAAGGCTCAGCACCGGCGGCAGCAGGCCGAGCGCCGTGCCGCCGAGCTCGAGGAGCAGCGGGGCGCCGCCGAAGGCAGAGGTCAGGGCCGAGATTCACAGGCTGGAGGAGGAGGCGAAGCGAGCCGCTGGGCTGGCGGCGCAGGCTGAGCGCCAGGTGGCACAACTCAGATCCCGCCTGAACGAGGCCGAGCAGAGGGCGATCGCTGCCGAGGACCGTGCTGAGGCGGCCGCCGAGGGCGAGAGGGCCGAACTGGACCGCGTGCGCCGGGAGATGGAGCGGCGAGTACGGGATGCGGCCGACGAGGCCCGCCGCGACTCCGAGGAGCAGGTGCGGAGGCTCGCGGACCGCGTAGCCAAGGAGGCAGAGGCACGTGCCCGCGCGGAGGCCGAGGCGGCACTCAGCCAGGAGGCCGTCAAGCTCCAGCGCGAGGCCGACGAGCGGGTGGAGGCTGCCCGGCGCCGAGCCGAGCAACAGGTCCAGGAGAAGCTGGAGCGTGTGCGGACCGAGGCGCTGACCGGCGCCCCGTCTGACGAGTCCGAGGATTCACCGGGCGAGCTGGACGATCTCGCCCGACGTCGGATCGCCGAGCAGGCGGAGGCGAGCGAGCCCGCCGGCACCCGCTATGCGGGCGGTCGGCGGCTGCGAACCTTCTGAGCCGACCATGGCCGAGCTCAGCCACTACAGCTTCGGCTCTCTGACCGTCGACGGCGAGCGCCATACCCGCGATCTGATCGTGCTCCCCGACCGCGTGGTCCCCGAGTGGTGGCGGCGAGAGGGGCACTCCCTAGCGATCGATGACCTCGATGAGGTGATCGACGAGCTCCCCGATCGTTTGATCTTGGGCTGCGGCGCCCATGGCCGGCTCGAGCCGCCGCCCGCGGTGCTGGAGCAGCTCCGCGCCCGTGGAGTCGAGGTCGAGGCGATGCCCACCGCCGAGGCGGTGCGGCGCTATGGCGAGCTCGACCCCAAACGGACAGCGGCCGCCCTGCACCTCACCTGCTGACGGTGTACTCCGCGGCCTGCGACTCCACCGCTCGCTTCAGGTTGATCAGCGAGAGCCGGAAGCGGCGGTTCAGCGATCGCGCGGCGACCCGCTCCGCGATCAGGCCGGTGATCCCTCCGCCCGCGACGCCGTACGCAAACCGGAAGATGACGCGGGTGCGATCCGGCGCGAGCTCGCGCAGCCGCCAGCGGCCCCTCTGGTCGACGCCGGTGACCGAGCTCCAGGCCATGTCTCCCTCCGGCTGCCACTCGACGATCTCGATCAGGCCGCCGACATCCGCCGCGCCCACCCTGATCAGCATCCGGTAGCGGGCCCCGAGGCCAGTGTGGCGATCCCCGGCGACCTCCCACCGGGTCAGCCCGTCCATGAACACCGGGTAGTTCGCAGGCTCCGTGACGTACTCCCAGACCAGGTGCCGGGGAGCGTCGACGGTGACCTTCTGCTCGATCCTCACGCCGTCGTCCCGGCCTACCCGACCACGGGCAGCCGGCGCTCGGCGGCCAGCTCGGTGAGCTGGCCCTGCATGCTCGACGTGATGTCGTCGTAGATCCGGTCGATGTCCGGGTCTGGCCCGTAGCGCTCGCGCAGGTCGATCGGCTCCATGACCTGCACCGTGATCTTGGCCGGCAGCGGAAGGTGGCCGAGGAAGTCTCCGATGTTGACGATCCAGGGCAGAGACAGGTTGACCGGCAGGGTCTTCAGCCGGAGGAGCTTGTCGAGGCGAAGCAGCTTGGCCAGCCGCTCGCCGTGGGTCAGGAAGATCGCGGTCTCCTGACCGCCCGCCGAGACCACCGGCACGATGGGAACCCCCGTGTCGAGCGCCAGCCTGATGAATCCCTTGCGGCCCGCGAAGTCGATCCGATTCGCCTCCCAGGTCGGCCTGTTCACCTCCCAGTCACCCCCCGGGTAGACGAGCACCGCGGCGCCGCTGTCGAGCGCCTTGCGCGCGTTCTCGGGCGAGGCGGCGACGGTCCCGAACTTCCGCAGGTAGGGACCAATCGGAGAGGTGAGCACGAGGTTGTGTGCGAGCTGGTAGAAGGGCCGCTCGACGCCGAAGAATGTGTTGAAGGCCAGGGTGAAGACGATCGTGTCGGGGGTGATGTTGCCTCCGGAGTGGTTTCCGACCAGCAGCACCGGCCCGTCCTCGGGGATCCGCTCCATGTTCCGCACCTCGCCGCGGAACCAGATGCTGGCGATCAGCCAGCTGAGCGAGAGGTTCTCGCGGATGAAGTCGGGATCGCGATCGTCGAGGTCAGCGGTCAGGAAGGTCTGCACCTCGTCGAACAAGCGCCGCAGCAGGGATGGACGCCCGAAGCCCCCGGCGCGCGGACGCCCTGGGTCTCCTCCGTTCTGGCCCTGCCTCTCCCGCTCCCGGGCGGCGGTGCCTGCGCCGCTCTCTGCCATGGCCCGCCGATTCTAGGTGGTGCGTCTGGCTAGGCGGCGTCGGCGGTGAGCGCGGGATCCTCGCCGTCGCGGCCGGCTCCGTTCGGCTCCCCGCTGCCCGGGATCCTGCCCTGCAGGCGCCGCGCCACCCGGCTCAGGCGCTTGGCGGCCCGCTCCGCGGCGGAGGCCTGGGCGTGACGGATGAACTCGCGGACGAGCGTGTTGGCGTCGACCGGGTGCTCGACCTGCGGGACGTGCCCGCATTGCTCGAGCACGACCTGGGGCGCGTGAGGGAGGGCGTCGCGCACGTATCGGGAGAAGGCGTGCGGCACGAGCGGGTCCTCGTCGCCCCAGACGAACATTGCGGGCGGATTGAGCTCCCGAAGGCGCGTGTAGAACCCGTTCGGGCCCTTGGGCTCCTCGAGGTAGATGTGCCGCGCCGCGGCGTGGAAGGCGACTCGCGCGTTCACCGAGCGATAGTTGCGCAGGAACTCCTCCACCGCGACGTCCGCCGCTGTGGGATGGATGCGCTCCGGCCGCGAGAACATGCTCCAGAACTGCTGGCGGACGAGAGCGTCGCCGAAGGTGTGGGGAATGGCGGCGAGTTCGGGCCGCAGCAGCCTCACCAGCGGCACGAAGTGGCGGCGACGGCGCCAGGCCATCGAGGGGCAGAGGAGGCTGAGACTCTGCACCCGCTCGGGACGCCGCAGCCCGACCTCGATCGCCACCCGCCCACCGAGCGAGTTGCCGACCAGATGGGCCCGGCTGATCCCCCGGGCGTCCATGAAGCGGCAGACCGCACGTGCGAACCAGGCAGCGTCGTAGGGGGCGCGGAGAGGCTTGGAGGAGGATCCGAACCCCGGAAGGTCGATGGCGTGGACGGTGTACTGGGGGGTGAGAGCCGAGACAGTCTCGTAGAAGCTCGTCTTGTTGCTACCCAGCCCGTGGATCAGGATCACCGTCTCGATCCCGTCGCCGGCCGTCAGCGTCGAGATCCGGGCCTTTCCCGCACGCACCTCGTGGATGCGAAGCAGCGGCGCGCGCCCTTGCGGGCGCTGGAAGAACCCCTCGAAGGCGACCGCCAGGTCGAGGTTGCCCCTCGCCCAGAGGCGCCGCGAGCGGAAGGCGTCGAGGCCGGAGAGCTCGCCCTCGCGCAGCTCGAGCCAGGTGGCCGCGTCGGTTCCGATCACCGTGTCGGGATCGCGCTCGGGGGAAACCGTAACCAGGCAGCGATTCTCGTCGAGCTCGACCGCCCAGCTCAGGCCGAGGTCGTCCAGCTCGATCCGATAGCTGGCGTGGAAGCCGGGATCGGCCCCCAGATAGCGCTCATGGAGGGAGGCGAACGCCTCCTCCACCTCGCGCAGCCGCTGCCCCTCGGACGAGACCTCAGTCAAGGCCTCGCCAGAGTACCGCCCCGAACGGTTGTTCCCGCCCACACGGTTCCTCTTAACCGATTACTCACGGAATATGCGTGTTCCGGCGCCCCAATAGCATCCGCGCGGTGGCGGCGATCTGGATCCAGGACACGCTCAGCGGGAAGGCGCGCGAGCTGCAGCCCGACAATCGAGGCGAGGTCGGGATCTATGCCTGCGGGCCGACCGTATACGGCCGCATCCACATCGGCAACGCCCGCCCATATGTCGTTTTCACACTGCTGAAGCGATTCCTCGAGCATCAGGGCCTCGACGCAAGGCTCGTGATCAACGTCACCGACATCAACGACAAGATCTATGACGCGGCGAGAAACGCTGGCGAGCCCTCGGCGCAATACGCGGCCGAGATGACCGCCGCGTATGTGGCCGACACCGACGCGCTCGGCCTCGAGCGGCCCGACGCGGAGCCCCTGGCCTCGGGAACGATCGAGGAGATCATCTCGCTGATCCAATCGCTGATCGACTCCGGCCATGCCTATCAGGCGAACGGCGACGTCTACTTCCGGGTTCGCAGCTTCGACGACTACGGCAAGCTCTCCAACCGGGACCCGTCCGAGATGGACCAGGGGGAGGAGGCCGGGACGGCCTCGCTCAAGGAGGACCCGCTCGACTTCGCGCTCTGGAAGGGCCACAAGGAGGGCGAGGACACCTCCTGGCCCTCGCCCTGGGGTGAGGGCCGCCCGGGCTGGCACATCGAGTGCTCCGCGATGTCGGAGAAGGAGCTCGGCCCCGACTTCGCGATCCACGGCGGCGGCATCGACCTCGTCTTCCCCCACCACGAGAACGAGATCGCGCAGACCGAGGCTGCGAGCGGCGTCCCGCTCGCCGAGATCTGGATGCACAACGGTTTGGTCCAGATCGACGAGGAGAAGATGTCGAAGTCGGTCGGCAACATCTTCCAGCTCTCGGAGGCGATCGATCGCTACGGCGGGCAGACGGTGGTCGCCTACCTCATCTCGGGGCACTACCGTCAGCCGCTCGCCTTCTCCGACGAGCAGCTCAACGAGGCTGCTGCGCGGGTCGAGCGGATCCGTAACTACCTGCGCGACGCGCCTTCCGGTGAGCCGGACGAGTTCCTGGATTCCAAACGCCAGGTCTTCCTGGATGCGCTCGCCGACGACTTCAACACGCCGCAGGCGTTCGCCGTCCTCTTCGAGATCGTCGCCGAGGGGAACAGGCGCAAGCTCTCCGGAGCTCGCGAGGTCCTCACCGAATTGATTCCCCTGCTCGGGCTGGACTCGCTGCTCACGGAGGAGGAGGCGGCCCCCGCCGAGGCCAAGCGGCTCCTGGTCGAGCGCGATGAGGCGCGCCAGGCCAAGGACTTCGACCGAGCCGATGCCCTGCGCGATCAGCTCGCGGGGATGGGCTGGGAGGTCCGCGACGAGGCGAGCGGCGCGCGGCTGGTCCGCCGACACTAGACGTGCCCGACCTCGAGCGGATCTACGGTCGCCGGGCGGTCGCCGAGGCAGAGCGCGGCCGCCGGCGGGTCCATCGCGTCTGGCGGGCGCCGGAGACCACCGCGGAGGAGCTCGAGCGTCTCTGCGGGTCGCCCGACCACCAGGGGGTGGTGGCGGAGGTGGACCCGTACCCCTATGCGGATCCGAGCGGCCTGCTCGATGCGGAGGACGCGCTGGTGGTGGTCCTCGATCAGGTCCAGGATCCGCACAATTTGGGTGCGGTCTGCCGCGCGGCCGAGGTCGCCGGCGCCGCCGGGGTCGTCATCCCGGAGCGCCGCGCCGCGGCGGTGACGGCGGCGGCGTGCAAGGCGTCCGCCGGGGCGGTGGAGCACCTCTCGGTGGCCAGGGTGAGGAACGTCGCCGACTGGCTTGGCGAGGCTAAGGAGAGCGGCGCCTGGGTGTACGGAGCCGCCGCCGAGGCTGACCGCCGTTACACGGAGGTCGACTGGTCGGGCCGGGTCGTCCTCGTTCTCGGTTCGGAGGGGTCGGGATTGCGTCCTCGCGTCGCGGACAGCTGTGACGAGCTGATCTCGATCCCAGTGTCTGGGCGAGTGGGCTCGCTGAACGCGTCGGTTGCCGCGGCCGTGATCGTGTTCGAGGCGCGGCGCCAGCAGACAGCCGGGCCTCGCACCTAGGCCGCGAGCTTCTCGGTATGCACGGTCTGCTCCGCGAGAGCGATCAGCTCGTCGAGGATCTCGACGTATCGCGCGCGCAGCTCGACATCGGTGAGGCGGCCGTCGTCGGTGAACGCCTGATCGGCGTGGCCGACGGGAAGGTCCTTCTCGATCACGCGGGCCCCGCTCGCGGCGAGGCTTTTCCGGACCTCCGACTGTGACCAGACCGCACCGAACATCCCGGTGCTGGCGCCGACCACCGCGACGGGCTTGCCCCAGAGGGCATTCTCGCCGAGCGGCCGCGAGGCCCAGTCGATCGCGTTCTTGAGCTGGCCGGGGAGCGAGGAGTTGTATTCGGGGGTGGCGATCAAGATGGCGTCGGCCGACTCGATCGCCTCACGTAGACGACCCGCACCGCTCGGCCCACCGCCTACGTCGTCGTCCTCGTCATAGGGCTCGACTGCCTTGAGCCCATCGAAGACCTCGAGCTCCGCGGACGGCGGCAGCAGCTCCGCCGCCGCCCGAGCCAGCTCGGTGTTGCGGGAGTCGCGACGCAGGCTTCCTGAAATCGCGAGCACCTTCATCGCCCTCATCAAACGGGTTCCTCCTTGGCTTCGCCTGCGGAGGACCCTCGCATCTCCTTCACAAGCTCGACGTGGACCGTCAGGGTCACGTCGTCGCCCAGGGTCTTGCCCCCGCCCGGCAGATCCATCTGCCAGTCGAGGCCGTACTCATGACGGTCGACGATGGTCTCGAGGTCGATCCCGACCCTGTCGGCATCCGGACCCGGAGCCGGGCCGGCGATCTCGCCGCGAGCGGTGACCTTCTTCGTGATGCCCTTGATGGTCAGCTCGCCGTCGACGACGACCCGGTCGCCGTCCCTGGAGATCTGCTTCGACTCGAAGATGATCTCCGGGTGCTGCTCGGCGTCGAAGAACTCAGGGGAGAGGAGGTGCGCATAGAGGTTCTCCTCCTTCACCTGGACGCTTTCCACCTTCGCGCGGCCCGAGAGGTTCGGCGACCCGTCGGCGTCGCTCAGCGTCGCCTCGAAGTCGTTGAAGGTGCCGCGGAAGGTCCCGACCACGTGCTTGACGGCGAATCCGACACTCGAATGAATCGGATCGGATTGCCAGGTGCCGGCCGGGATGGTTGACTCTGCTTGTGCTGTGGCCATTGAATGTCTCCTTTGCGAGAGCTAAGCTTTACTTGACCTGTCAAACAGTTTAGCAGAGAAACTTGAGCACACAACAGTTGAGCACTAAAGCTTCCCCCGCCGTAGATGCCCTCGGGCAGCTGCTCGGCGCCTACGCCAAGCTGACCCGCGAGCTGAGTGCCACGCTCGTGGCCAACCACGGCCTGACGCTGAACGACTACGGATGCCTGCTCCTGCTCTCTCGGGCGGAAGAGGAGGGGATGCGCCGGATCGATCTGGCCAACGCGCTGCAGCTCTCTCCGTCCGGAATCACCCGTCTCCTCGACCGGCTCGAGGATCAGGGCCTGGTGGGGAAGGGCGCCTGCAAGGAGGACGCGCGCGTCAGTTACGCGATCCTCACGGACGAGGGCCTGGCGAAGCTGAGGGAAGCTGCGCCGGTCCACGTCGAGGACATCGAGCGCCGCCTCGGCGCGGTTCTCGATCAGGACGAGATGGAGACCCTCACGAAGCTGCTCGGCCGGCTCGGCGACGCGGACGCCTGCACGCCGGACTGAGCAGGCAAAGCGTGGACTCGGCCTGCTCCTAGACCCCCGGCTCCTCCGCCGGCGGTTGTGTCGTGCTGGCTCTCCCTCGGCCGCCCCCCAAGTCGAAGAACAGGATGCCGGCGACCAGCGCCTCGACCGGCACGACGAGGACGTTGCCGATCGTCCCCAGGATCACCCTGCCGGCATCCCCGATGGACGCGCCGGTCACGCCGAAGACCGCCGGCCACGACCACGACGATCAGGAAGGCCAGGACGATCGTGCCGAAGACCCGCCAGCCATTGCCGCGCACCAGCTCCCGGCTGCGGCCGAAGGCTTCGAACACCCCCTTGTCCTCGACCACGATGCTGGGCGCAACCACGGCCCAGATCGTGATCAGGATCAGCCCGGGGACGATGAGCGCCAGGAAGCCGAAGAACACAGCCACCGCGTAGACGAACCCGTTCAGGATCAGCGTGCTCACGTAGGGCGCGGCGGCGGAGAAGAGCTCATCCATGGTGTGATCTCGCCGGCCGTCGCGCACGTCCTGGACCAGCTTGACCACGTAGCCGGTGTAGAGCACCTGACCGATGAGGGCGACGATCAGCCCGGCGAAAATCAGGATCACGCTGTCGGTGAGGCCGAGGAGATTGTTGATGACGCTGGTGATGCCGATGACGATCAGCGCCCCGCCCAGGATCGCGCTCACCTGGTCTCGATAGGTCTGGAATGCCTCGCCGATCACGCGGCCAGGCTCGATCCGACTTGCGCTGGTCTCCACCTCGCTCCTCGTTCGCCCAGGACGGACTGCCCCCCGTTCGCGACGCGAGGCGCCGCTCCTGCAACCCCAATTGCATCGGCCCCGAACGGTGGTTGACATTCGCGGCTCGGACAGTAGGCTGCTGCGACCGAGAAGGGTGAACCTCAGGTCGAGCCTGACGGAGTCGCCCTGACAGAGGCGCCTCAGGGGAGGAACTGGGCGCCACAGACCACCCCCGTCCAAGGAGGTTGCTGTGGCAGTACCTACCCCGAGCACCGAAGAGCACGCGGTCGTCCAGGGTCGAGCGGTTCCCGAAGGCGCCCGTCACACCGGCCCCGGTCCGGATGACGAGTTTCTCGTTGCCCTTGCCAAGAACGGCCGGACCGACGCGTACGACCAGCTTGTGCGGCGCTACCGGCGCTTCGTGCGAGTCAAGTCCTCGTCCTACTTCCTGCTCGGCGGCGACGCCGACGACCTCATGCAGGAGGGGATGCTGGGCCTGTTCAAGGCGATCCGGGACTACCGGCCCGAGCGAGAGTCGAGCTTCCGCGGCTTCGCGGAGCTCTGCATCACCCGGCAGATCATCACCGCGGTGAAGACGGCCACCCGCAACAAGCACACGCCCCTCAACCAATACGTCTCGTTCAGCCAGACGCCGGCGGCGGCCGGCCCAGACTCCGAGACGACGTTGGAGGAGGTGCTGCCCGGCCCGGCCGTCCGCGATCCGGCTAATCAGGTGATCGCGGGGGAGGAGCTGGAGAGCCTGGTCGCCTGCCTGACCAGCGTCCTCTCCGAGCTCGAGAGCCGAGTCCTGGCCCTCTACCTCGATGGTCACTCCTACGAGGTGATCGGCGAGCGGCTCGACTGCGACACCAAGACCGTGGACAACGCGCTGCAGCGCGTCAAGCGGAAGGTCGGCATCCACCTCGATTCCCGCGCGGTGAAGGTCTGAACCGGGGCGGCCCTTTCTATCTACGGCGTCTGAGGCGGCCGGCGAATGGGCTGGTCGCGACCTTCTTCGCGAGCTCGCGCGGCTCAACCTTGCCGAGCAGCCCGCGGAGCTCTCTCCGCTCGCGGTCCGAGAGATTCGAGGGGCGACCCTTGGAGGAGCGGACGATCTCGACCATCCGCTTGCGCTCCTTGGCTGTGAGTCGATCCGTGACATGGTTCCGAACCGCGACGACCACCTCGGCGGCAGCGAGCAGCCAGGCGCCCCGGGCGAGCCAGCGGCCGCGCGCGGCGGCGGCGCCTGGGTCGGCGAGCGTTTCCCGGATGCTGCGCGACGAGGGCACGAGCTGAGTCTATGCGCGCGCCGACAGGGTGCGATCGGCAGGCCCCACTTTCGGGGTGAGGCCGACGGCCAGTTCTGCCGATGTGACGACAAACAGCGGACCGATCTGACGACAAAACAGCGGAAGGTGGTTCACGCGCGACTACGGGGCGAGGTGGAGACCTTCATCGTCCATTGCGCGGAAACCGAGCGAATCTATGCTGTTCCAGTCGACGAAGCCCCGGCGAGTCACAGACAACAAGACGGAATTCGCTGGGCTAGCGACTACGAACTGCCCGCCTAGCTCAATTGGCAGAGCGCGTCACTTGTAATGACGAGAGTCCCGGTTCGAGTCCGGGGGCGGGCTCTCCCCGTGGCCCTGACAGAATCGCCGCCGTGGCGAAGCCGGGCGCGGACTTCATCAGCGAGCTGAAGGTCCCCGGCGAGCACAAGTGGGTCGAACTCGCAGACGATCGTCGAACCCTCTCGCTCTACGGCGGACCGATCACTGAGCCAGTGCGGACCCTGAGCCGACAGGGGTGGGACGCCTTCGAGCTGCTCTCCACCGAGCGGGCCCTCGCCGACGTCCCCGAGGTGGGCGACGCCGCGGGGCGCGTCCACCTGGTAGCTGGCCTTCCAGTCGACGAGGCCGCCGCGGTCATCGTCGACGACGTCGGCTCCGGTCGTCTGGTCGCACTCGGCGGCGGGCGGGTGATCGACTCGGCGAAGGCGGTGGCCTCGGTAACGGGCGCGGAGGTGGCTGCGATCCCGACGACGCTCTCCGGTGCGCCGATCACCGGCTTCCACCGCCTGCCCGCGGGCCGGGAGGCGGAAGCGGCCGGCTTCATCCGGCCGTCTCTGGTCGTGGCCTACGCCGACGCCATGACCAGTGCCCCCGAGCCGCAGCTCCGCGCCACCGCGATGAACGCCCTGGCACACGGGGCCGAGTCCCTCTACACGCCCCTCGCCGACTCCCTCTCCCGCGATGCGGCGCTTCGCGGCGCCGAGCTGCTCGCCGGCGCCCTGGACCAGTCGCCAGCGGAGCGCGACCGTGGTGCGCTCGCGCTCGGCGCCCTGCTCTGCGCGATCGCGGTCGACCGGGCCGGCGTGGCGCTGCACCACGTCCTTGGACAGACCTTCGTCCGTGCCTGCGGTACGCCGCATGCCGAGACCTACGCGGCGCTGCTCCCGGAGACGATCGAGGCGATGCGCGCCCGTGCTCCCGAGCCGATCGCCGCGCTGGCGGCCGCGATCGGCGCCGAACCCGACGACATTTCCGCACGTATCAGGCGGCTCGCCGGAGATCGTCGCCTGGCCGAGCTCGGCGCCGACCGCCGCTGCATCGACGCGGTGGTGGAGGGCGCGATGGCACGGCCCGAGCTCGCCCGCATGACGCCCGGCGAGGTCGAGCGCTCCGACCTGGTGGCCATTATCGAGGCCGCCTGGTAGGCATCCGGGAAGGCGCGATCCGCCTGTAACTGGCCCGCAAGGCGGTGTTCGCTTATGGGCATGGACGAGGAGAGACTGCTCACCTACCACCGCTTCACGCGCGAGCACGGCGTCAACTGGCCGCTCTACTTCCTGGCTCGCCTGATCCTCGTTCCCTTCTTCCTCGTCTACTTCAGGCTCTCGCGGATCGGCCGCGAGCACGGCAGGGTCTCCGGGCCGCTGATCGTCGCGGCAAACCACCGCAGCTTCCTCGACCCGTTCGTGATCGGGGCATCCCTTCCCTGGCGCCGCCCCCTTCACTACGTCGCCAAGGTCGAGCTCTTCGAGAGGCGATGGCAGGGCTGGATCCTCAACCGCCTCGGCGCCTATCCGGTGCGGCGCGGCCGATCCGACGAGCAGACCCTGATCACCTCGCGTGAGGTGCTCGAGCGCGGCGGCGCCGTCTGCATCTTCCCGGAGGGCACACGGCATCGAACCGGTTCGCTGGGCCGGCCAAAGCGCGGCTTCGGCCGGCTCGCGCTCGAGACCGGCGCGGCCGTGCTGCCGGTCGCCGTGTACGGCACCGAGCAGGTCCGCCGCGGCTGGAAGATCCGCCCCAAAAAGGTCAAGGTGCGGATGGGTCGCGCGCTCGCCTTTCCTCGCACCGAGGATCCTTCCCCGGCCCTGGCCAACTCCGTCGGCGCGCGAATCTGGCCGGTGATCGAACTGCAGTGGGAGTGGCTCGGCGGGCTGCCGCCGCTTCGCAAGGCGGCGGTGATCGGCGCCGGCAGCTGGGGAACCGCGGTGG
This sequence comes from uncultured Solirubrobacterales bacterium, assembly GCA_963801055.1. Lineage (GTDB taxonomy): Bacteria > Actinomycetota > Thermoleophilia > Solirubrobacterales > 70-9 > DASUPK01. The sequence goes on from CAWDDE010000001.1 coordinate 206,330, forward strand.
CGGTCCTGCTGGCGCGCGGCGGTCTCGATGTGCAGCTCGGCACCCGCACCGCCGAGCGCGCCCAGGAGATGAACGAGACCCGCACCAACGAGGACTACCTCTCCGGCATCGAGCTCCCCGACTCGCTCCAGGTCAAGCGCGCGGCCGACATCGAGCTCGCCGGGATCGACCTCGTCTGCCTCGCGGTCCCCTCGGTCGCTCTGCCGCAGACGGTCGGATCGATCGGCGATCGAGTCGGGCAGCGCGCCTCGGTCCTCCTCCTCAGCAAGGGGATGGTCGCCCCGATGGCCGCCCTGCCCTCTGAGTACGTCTCCGAGCGCATCAAAGCGCGCGCGATCGCCTCGCTCGGCGGCCCTGCGCATGCCAAGGAAGCCGTGTCCGGCACCGCCGCCCTGGTGCTTGGCAGCCGCGATCCGGACCTCCGCGACCAGCTCGGCAGCGTCTTCGACGAGGCGGGACTGGTCTGCGAGCGCTCCGAGGACATGATCGGGGTGGAGGTCGCGGGCGCGGCGAAGAACGCCGCCGCCCTCGCCGGCGCCGCCGCCCAGGCGCACGGCATGAACGCCGCCGGGATCGCCACGGCGCAGGTCTGGCGAGAGTGCGTCGCCTACGCGCGGGCCCGCAGCGCCGAGTACGAGACCTTCGCCGGCATCGCCGGCGTCGGCGACCTGACCGCGACGATCCTGGCCGAAGGGAGCCGCAACCGGCGAGCCGGAGAGTTGCTCGGCCAGGGCACGCCGGCGGAGCAGATTCCCGGGATCATCGGGCAAGCCTCGGAGGCGCTCGACTCAGTGCCGCTGATCGCCGATGCGGTCAGGAAGTCGGGGATAGGTTGCTCGGCGCTGGACGGTCTGGCGGGGCTGGTTGCGGGCGAGATCTCGCCCGGCGAGTGGATGGCCCGTGTCAGGCAGGCCGAGCGTGCGAGGCGAGAGCCTACGGCTGGAGGCCAGGCGGCATGAAGCGAACCGCGAGTACGCTTGCTGTGTGTCCGACTCGGAGAAGGGCTCCGCTCCGGACGGAGAGTCGAAGGCCGAGCTCGACCGCGCCTTCGAGCGCCTCTACCGCGATCACCTGCGCGACGTCTATTCCTACTCGTACTACCGGGTGGGCAACCACCACGATGCCGAGGACGTCACCGAGCAGGCCTTCCTACAGGCCTACCGTCACTTCGAGCGCGCGCGGCGCGAGTCGAATGGCCGGCCGCTTCGCCCGTGGCTCATCCGCATCGCCCACAACCTCGCCTCGAACTACCACCGTGATCGCGCCCGGCGGCCACAGCGGGTCCTCGAAGACAGTGAGCCCATCGCCACCCTGCACGGCACCGAGCAGATCGTCGAGGGGCGAGAGGAGCTGAAGCGAGTCATGGAGCACCTCCAACACCTTCCCGATGACCGGCGCGACGCGCTGATCATGCGCTTCGCGCTCGGCATGGACAACCGCGAGATCGCCCGGGCCCTGGGCCGCTCCGACGGGGCCACCAAGGTGCTGATCCACCGGGCGATCAAGCAGCTCGAAGAGGAGATGAGCGCCAATGGCGGCTGAGCCTTCGCGCGACGTCGAGGGCCTGCTGCGCACCGCGCTGCGGCCGATCGAGCCTCCCGAGAACCTCTCCGGCCGGCTCGAGGAGACCCTGAGCGCGGTAACCGAGGCCGCCGCCGAGGAGCTCTCGGCCTGGGCGGAGGAGCTCTCGGAATCCGAGCTCCGCTCCCTCAGGGACCCGCGCAACTGGGTGCGCCCCGCGGCCGCGATCGCCGCTGGCGGAATCGCGGCGGGGGGCCTGGTCCTCGTGGAGCTGCGCCGCCGCGGCAGCAAGCGGCCGTCGCGACTCTCCGGGTTCGCCGACCAGGTCTCGGATCTGGCGGACCAGGTCCGGAACCGGCTCGAGTGATCAGGTCGCGGGAGCGGCCCGACCGACCGGCCGCGTCGCGAACGCCGCTATCACTCCGGTGATTCCGAGGATCAGGTGCAGCACGTTGTCCTCGTTGTTGACGGGCACCAGCTTGAGCAGCGTGTCGTTCTCGGCGACGAATCCGATCCCGTTGTTGCTGGTGGCGATGAAACCGAGGACGCAAAGGACGATGTAGAGGACGCCCACCACGAGGGCGGCGCCCCTCGCAGCCGATCCGGCGGCGAGCAGCAGCACCGCCCCAATCGCGATGTGCACGAGGTTGTGCCAGCCGTTGACCGAGAGGATCCCGAACACGTCATCACTCCTGATCGAGTCTCCCGAGGCGAAGCTCGCCTCGTAGAAGAACCCGATGATGCCGGCGACGACCAGCGTGGCACCAACGAGCAGGCAATAGAGCCGCGCGGGGCTGGATTCCTCCATCGGTACCTCCTTACCCAGATGATCCGATTTTCTGAACCGCTCGTAGCCACTTGCGTGGGAGGCCTTCCAGTAGATCACCCAAGGAGGTCGAGGTGACTCGTGCCGAGGTCCAGCGCCTCGCCGACGAGGACCTCATGCCTCTGGTGGCGCGGGAGGACCCGCTGGCCTTCGAGGTCTTCTACGACCGCCACGCCGGCGCGGCGTACTCGCTCGCCTACCGGATCGTCGGCAGCCGGACCGCGGCGGAGGACGTCACCCAGGAGGCGCTGCTCTCGATCTGGCGCAGCGGCGCCCGCTATGACCGCGCCCGTGGCAGCGTTCGGGCCTGGACCCTGGGCATCGTCCGAAACCGGGCCATCGACATGCTGCGCAAGGAATCGGGCCGCTCGCCGAAGCTCGCCGCGGGCGGCAAGGAGCTGCTCGAGCGGCACGCCGCCGAGGAGCTCACCGACACGGAGGCGGTCAGGCGCGAGACCGCGCGGGAGGTTCGCGGGGCGATCGAGGAGCTTCCCGATGACCAGTCCCGGGTGATCCAGCTGGCCTACTTCGGCGGATTCAGCCACTCCGAGATCGCCGAGATGCTCAACGAGCCCCTGGGCACGATCAAGGGGCGGATGAGGCTCGGGATGGACAAGATCAGAGCGACCCTGGCGGAGGGCTGGTGAACGGCGACCACCCCGAGAGGGACGACCTCGTCGCCTTCGCACTCGGCGCCCTCGAGCCAGGTGAGGAGCGCGCGATCGGGTCGCACGCGCCAGGCTGCGCGCGCTGCACCAGGGAGCTCGAGGCCCTGATGCCGGCGGTGGGGGTTCTCGGTGAGTCCGTCGAGCAGCTCGAGCCGCCCCCTGAGCTGCGCGAGCGCGTGCTGGCCGTCGTCCGCAGCGAGGCCGCCACGAGCGAGCCTGGAGAGACCGAGCGGAAGAAGCCGCGGCGCGAGCGGCGTGGCCTGCGGGCCTTTCTGCTCCGGCCCGCGGTCGCGCTGGCAACGCTCGCCGTGATCGCGGCCGGCGTCGGCGGCTATCTGGTGCGCGATACGGGAGGCGGCGGAGGCGAGACGACGGTCGCCGTGCAGCCGGCGCAGCCGGGCATCGGTGGCTCGCTTGTGGTCGGCGACGACACCTCGACCCTCGATCTCCACGGTATGGGGCCGGTGAAGGGCGGCGAGGTCTACCAGGTGTGGGTCGCGGAGGGCACCAGCCTGAGACCGTCCTCGGACTTCGTCCCGGACAGCTCTGGCCGGGCGATGACGGCGGTGAACGGGCATCTCAGCAAGGGGACCAAGGTGATGGTCACCAAGGAGTCGGGCCCGGGACACACGACGCCGACCCCGCCGATCCTGCTCAGCGGCACGGTGCAGTAGCGAGGCGGGCCGGCGCGCCCGCTCGTCTACGCTGATCACGCGTGAGTGCTCAGACGATGCGAGGGTGCGCGCCAGCGCAACCCGTTAAATGTCGGAGGGGCAACCCCATTTATGGAGGCGACCACCCAGCAGCAGAAGACGTGCTACCGGCACCCGAACCGGGAGACCGGCGTCTCCTGCTCGAACTGCGGCAGGCCGATCTGCCCCGAGTGCATGACCTCGACCCCGGTTGGGATGCGCTGCCCCGAGTGCGCACGGCAGACGACCAAGGTGAGGGTCGGGGCGGGGGCGTTCAGCCCCACCGCGGGCAAGATGCCTGCGACGATCGCCCTGATCGCGATCAACGTGATCGTCTTCCTCATCGAGCTCGCCGGCGGCGGGACCAGCTCGCTCAATGGCGGCGGCCAGGTGATCCACGACGCAGGGCTGCGCGGACCCGACATCGCGAACGGAGATTGGTGGCGCATCATCACCGGGGGCTTCCTCCACGCCGGGTTCCTCCACCTGCTGCTCAACATGTACGTCCTCTACGTCGCGGGCAGCATCCTCGAGCCCGGAATCGGCACCCCTCGCTTCCTCGGCATCTACTTCGTCTCGCTGATCGCCGGGTCGCTCGGAGCACTGATCGTCGACCCCAACTCGCTCACGGTCGGCGCCTCCGGTGCGATCTTCGGATTGATGGCCGCGGTCGTCGTGATCGCGCGGGGACGTGGCGTCGAGCAGCTGGCCTCGCAGTTCGGGCTCTTCATCGTGCTCAACCTGGTGCTCACCTTCTCGATCTCGGGGATCTCGGTGGGCGGACACATCGGCGGCCTGATCGGCGGCACGGTGGCGGCGCTGCTGGTGCTCCTCGTGGAGCGGCGGATGAGCGGCCGCCCGGGGTACACCCTCGAGATCGTGGGGACCGTGCTGATGATCGCCGCGACGTTCGCGGGTGCACTAGCGGTAGCGGGCTAGTCCGAGATCGCCACCCGCACGAGCTCGGCAGGTCGACACCGGTGACCTTGATCTTGATCTGCCTCAGATCGTCGGGGAAATCCTCGCCCGCCTGAGCGAACTCGAAGCTCACCTCGTCTATGCCGTGATGATTGCGCGTATCGGCGCGGGGTTGCCCTCAGCGTGGGTAGTGATCCGCCCGGTCCGAGCCGCGACCGAGCAACCGGGCCGCGCGGCCGGTGACGGCGTCGGCCACGCCCAGACCCGCGTCAACAGCGCGGCGCGCCACCCCGAAGCCGGCGCTGGCGGCGCCCTCCGTCAGCTCACGGGCGGTGCGAGCCCCTCCGCCGGCGACCCGGCGCCCCAGGGACGCGGCTCCGCCGACCAGCAGCCCCGGCAGCTCGGCGACCGAGTGCGATCCATCGGCGCCCCACTCGTCCGTCGACTCGGGGGTGGGCGAGGCGGCCGCTCGGCGCTGACGTCTCTTGATTCCGACTTCCTCGGCGAGCTTGGACTCGCGCTGCTTCGACGGGTCGTCGTCGCGCGCCTGAGCGGACGAGGCCCCCCGCCGCTCCGCCTCGCGCTTCAGGTCCTCAACCGATGCCTTCAGGGTCGACTTGTGGGCCCGGCGGGCGACCGGGCCCGGCAACGGGATGCCAACCTCGAGGCCGAGCTTGTAGGTCGCCCGCGTCCGATCTCCGCCCAGGTCCTCGAACAGGTAGTGGCCGTCGGCGTCGTTGATGCCGTTGCCCTCGACGAAGTCCCACTCGATGCGCTCCGGCTCGTCGTAGCGGTAGTCGAGCGTGTAGTCGACCTTGCGGACCTTCGCGTCCACGAAGAGCCGCACCCGCTTGCCGCGCCCCTTCGCATCCCAATCGAGCACCTCGGTGTCGACGACTGCGCTCTGCCAGGAGGCGAACGTCTCATAGTCCGTGATCGCGTCGAAGCAGGTCTCGATCGGCGCCGCGATCTCGACGGTGTGCTCGGCCCAGTTGAGGCCCATCTCTCTCCTCTCCCGATCTAGGGGCGTCCCGCCGGCGCGACGACGGAACCACGCTCGAATGACACCCCGGCTGGCGCCTGGACCCTATCCGGGTGAAGCAGATGCGCGAGCAGCTCGGTTCCCTCCACCAGCCGCGGCCCGGGGCGCGAGAACGAGGCCGCCGCGTCCACCGCCCAGATGCGCTCCGCGCCGATCGCGGCCAGCTCGGCCGCATGCGCCTCGACCTCGGAACGCGCCTGCCGCGCGTTCCATCCGCATGGCATCGCGACGAGCACCGAGGGCTCCGAGGCCGCGAGCTCGTCCCACTCGGCGGTTCGCGACTTGGCGCCGGGGACGCCGAGGACGTCCCGGCCGCCGGCGATCTCGATCATCTCGGGGACCCAGTGACCCCCGATGAACGGGGGATCCAGCCATTCCAGCGCCAGCACCCGCGGACGGGAGGCGCCGGCGACGGCTGTGCGCACGTGATCGAGGCGTCGCCCGAGAGCGTCGCGGAGACGGATGGCCCGGTCGGCAACCCCCGTGGCCTGGCCGAGGCGCGGGACGTCGTCGAGCACCTCCCCGAGACTGGAGGGGTCGAGCGAGATCACTTGGGGCCGGGTCGGCAGGCGTGCTGCCACCGCGACCACGTCGTCATAGGAGACGGCGCAGACCTCGCAGACGGCCTGGGTCACGATCAGGTCGACATCGAGCTCGGCGAGGGTGGGCTCGTCGAGCTCGTAGAGATGGCGTCCCTCGCCGCTCAGCCGTCGCACCTCGGCGTCGATCTGACCGGCAGGCAGTCCCTCGGGGACGAGGCTCCGGGTTAGGTGCCTCCGGCGAGCCGCCTCGGGCGGGTAGTCGCACTCGTGGGTGACGGCCACGACTTGATCGCCGAGGCCCAGGGCGAATAGGATCTCTGTCGCAGACGGCACCAGGCTCGCGATTCGCACCCGACGAATATGGCACTTCTCAGCGACGACGATGTCAAGGAGCGGCTCAAGGAGCTCGAAGGCTGGCGCCAGCGCGGCGAGTACATCGTCAAGAGCTTCGACCGCGGGGACTTCGTCGGGTCGGTGAAGTTCGTTGACTCCATCGTCGAGCCGGCCGAGGAGATGAACCATCACCCCGACATCGCGATCTCCTGGAGCCAGGTCGAGGTCGCGATCTCGACCCACTCCGAGGGCGGCCTGACCGAGAACGACTTCGAGCTGGCGAAAAAGGTGGAAGAGCTGGCGTAATTTTCGCGGGGTAAACACCGTCACGGCGTCCGGTAGCCTTGGCTCGTCGCCAGTGATCGACGACGATCCCCCTCGAAGTACGTGCGCCCGATCGGGCGTGATGGATTTGGCCGAATCCCCGCGGCCTGAACCCTCTCAGCGACGATGACGGCTCTTCTTCTCGTCCTGCTGTTCGTCCTGATCGCGATCAACGGGATCTTCGTGGCCGCCGAGTTCGCGCTGGTTCGCTCCCGCCGCTCGCAAGCTCGAGCAGCTGGTCGGCGAAGGGGACCGACGCGCATCGACGGTGCTCGAAGAGCTCGACCAGATCGACGAGTACCTCTCCGCCTGTCAGCTCGGGATCACTATGGCCTCGATCGGAATCGGCTTCCTCGGTGAGCCGGCCGTCGCGAAGTTGATCGAACCGATCTTCGGTGGGCTCTCTCACGGCGTCGCCGTCGCGATCTCCGTCGCGTTCGCCTATGCGCTGGTCACCGCTCTGCATGTCGTGGTCGGCGAGCAGGCGCCGAAGCTGTTCGCGATCGCGCGGCCCGAGGGCAGTGCCCGTCGTCTCGCGGCGCCGCTGAGCTGGTTCCGCCGGATCACCGCCCCGCTCACTGTCGCGCTGACCTGGATGGCCAACGGCGTCGCCCGCCTCTTCGGCGTGCGGCCGGAGGAGCTTGACGAGGAGCAGCCGACCTCGGAGGACCTTCAGGTCCTGATCTCCCAGTCGGCGGTGCGAGGCAAACTCGACCCGGGCGAGGCCGGAATGCTGGGCGGCGTCTTCCACTTGCACGAGCAGGAGGCCCGCGAGGTGATGACCCCGATCCCCGCTGTAGTGACGGTCGACCAATCCGCAAACGTCTCAGACGCCCTCGACCTGTGCATCTCATCGGGGCACAACCGGCTGGTCGTGGTCGAGGACGGCAACGCGGACCGGGTGCGGGGCATCGTCCACGCGCTCAGGCTGGTGCGGCTGATGATGACCGAGGGGCCCGAGGCGAAGATCGAGCCTGCGATCCGCGACGCGCTGATCGTCCCGGAGACGAAGCCTCTCGACGACTTGCTCACGGAGCTGCAGCGCCAGCGCTCGTCGATGGGCGTGGTGGTCGACGAGTACGGACGGACGGTGGGCATCGTCACCGTCGAGGACATCCTGGAGGAGGTGGTGGGGGAGATCGAGGACGAGACGGACCCGCTGGCGGGGTCCCTGCGCCAGTTGGCGAACGGCGATTGGTACGTGCGCGGACACGTCTCGCTCGGCGACCTCTCCGACCGCGGCATCGAGCTCCCGGTCGACACCGATGCCTACAACTCGGTCGGCGGCTACGTCTTCGGCGAGCTCGGCCGGCTGCCGAAGCGGGGCGATCTGATCACCGCCGACGGTTACGAGATCCGGGTCGAATCGGTCCGCGAGAACCGCATCGAGGCGGTTCGGATCCACCCCCGCAGCGGGTAACCCTTAGGTTGCAGGAGTTTTTGCTTCCGTCCGTTTAGGGCTCTACGTTGCCGGTGATGCGAGGGTGCGCCGAGGCGAAAGCCGAGGTGCAACCCGTCTAATCGGGTTCACTAGGAGGCCGCATGTGGGTCGTCCGGTTCAGCGATAAGCAGCTTGAGGTAGTCAGGGCGGTGCTCCGCTCCGAAGAGCACCGAGGGCCGGCGCTCGAGGGCGCGCTGGAGGCGTTGGACCTCGCGCGCTGGGACGAGCTTCCCGAGGCCCAGCTTCCCTGGTCCGAGGTGGAGGCTGCGGCCGTCAAGCAGGGTGTCTCGGAGGCCGATGTGATCTGGGATCGTTCCGGGCGCCATGAGGAGCCCGCGGTGCCTCCGATCGCGGCCAAGTCCCGCGTCAAGCGCAAGGGCAAGCAGGCCGCATAGCATCCGTCCCCTTTTCTGCGGGGGGCTCATCGCGCTTGGCCTGGCGGGTCTGGCGACGGGGTGCGGAGGGGACGACTCCGTACAACAACCGAACCGCTTTGACGGGGCCGCCGCGATGTCGCTCGTCAACCGGCAGGTCGCGGTCGGGCAGCGGCCCGCCGGCTCGCCGCAGCTCCGTCGCCTAGCCACCGAGCTCCGCCCGCTGCTGCCGCACGGGCGGTTCGAGCCGTTCCCGAGCAGCGGGCCGCAGCAAGGGCTGCGGAACATTGTCGGTGTCCTCCCGGGCCGCGCCCCGGCGATCCTGATCGGCGCCCACTACGACACCGAGTGGCACCCGAAGGGATTCGTCGGTGCCAACGACAGCGCTGCCGGGACGGCCGCGGTAATCGAGTTGGCGCGGACGCTCCGCTCCGAGCTGCCTGAAGACCACAGCGAGATCCGCTTCGCCCTCTTCGACGGCGAGGAGGATCCGCCCGGCTGCAGCAACAAGGACTTCGAGTTCTGCGCCTTGCGAGGATCACGGGCCTACGCTGCCGCCCACCCCGGCGAGGTGGGGGAGATGATCCTGCTCGACTACATCGCCAGTAGGGGCGCCCGCATCAGCCGCGAGGCGAACTCGACCCAACCACTGTGGGAGCAGCTTCGCCAGGCGGCCGCACAGGTGGGTGCCTCCGGGGTGTTCCCGCCCGGCCTGCAGGGCGGGATCATCGACGACCACATCCCCTTCCTGGAACAGGGAATCCCGTCCATCGACCTGATCGACTTCGCCTATCCCTATGCGGACTCAGTCCGGGACACCCCAGACAAGCTCGACCCGGCGGTCCTCGACCAGGTCGGCGAGACGGTCGCCCAGCTCGCGATCAGTCTGAGCCGCGAGCCCAGCGGACAATGACGCCTCAGTCGTAGACGTAGAACCCGGCGCCCGACTTGCGGCCGAGCTTTCCCTGATCGACGAGCGCAACCAGCCGCCCGGGCGGACGGTGATGCTCCTCGCCGCTGTCGGCAAAGAGCGCCTCCCCGATCGCGACCGCCACGTCCGCCCCGATCAGATCGAGCAGCGCCAGAGGCCCCATCGGGTAGTTGGCCCCGAGGGTCATGCAGCGGTCCACATCCTCGGCCTCCATCCCGGTCTGCTCCATCAGGCGGACCGCGTCGAACAGGTAGGGGAAGAGAAGCCGGTTGACGACGAACCCCGGCTCATTCGGTACCTCGATCACAGTCTTGCCGATCGATTCGCACCAGGCGCGCGCCCGGGGACGGATCTCGTCACGGGCCGCGTCCGGGAGGCAGATCTCGATCAGCTCCATCCGCACCACCGGGTTGAAGGGGTGGAGGCCGAAGACCCGCTTGGCATGCCCGCTTTCCGAGCCGAGCTCGTCGAGCGCCAGGGAGGAGGTGGTGCTCGCGAGGTCGGCATCGGCAGCCGCGTCGCCGACCGCCTTGAGCAGATCGACCTTCGGTCCGAGCTCCTCGATCACGGCCTCGACGACGAGGTCGCAGGAAGCCAGGTCGCCGGGCTCGGTGGTCACCTTGATCTGCTTCGGATCGGCCCCGTCGACTTTTGTCGTGAGGGAGTGCGCCTGCTCCTCGGCGCGCCATGCCGAGGCGTCCGAGCGCGCAAGCAGCACCGTTGTTGACCCGACGCTGGAGCACGCCGCGAGCCCGCAGGCGATCGTCCCGCTGCCCGCGATCGCTGGGCGCTTGTATGTGTCGCCACCCGCCACGCGCGAGTGTCTATCACGCCGTACCCGCCCCCGAGTCACGTCGGAGCCTGGGAGATTAGCCCCCGCCCCAGAGGGCCTTGGGAGGCGCCGGAGCCGGCACTGGCTGACTCGCCAGTCATCGGGTGTATGCTCACTATACGAGGCTTGGTTGCTTGAAGAAACCGACTGAGGAGGCAAGAGGTGGCTGAGAACGGAAGGTTCAGTGGACGCGAGGTCGTGGTCGTCGAGGCCGCCCGCTTGCCGGTTGGCCGCGGCCACGAGGAGAAGGGCTACTACAAGGACGTCCACGCCTCGAACCTCCTCGCCAAGACCTACAGCGCGGTCATCGAGCGCGCCGGGATCGATCCCTCCGAGGTGGAGGATGTGGTCGCCGGCTGTGTGCAGCAGTTCGGTGAGCAGGGCATCAACATCGCCCGCAATGCCTGGCTCGAGGCCGGGCTCCCGATGGAGACTCCAGCCACGACCGTCGACCGTCAGTGCGGATCGGCACAGCAGGCCGTCAACTTTGCCGCCGCCCTGATCGCCTCCGGCGTCCATGACGTCGCCATCGGCGGCGGCGTGGAGCACATGGGCCACATCTCCTTCGCCGACTCCGCCGAGGTGATGAAGGAGCACGGCTTCGCCTTCTCGCCGCAGCTGCTCGAGCGCTACAACCTCGTCCCGCAGGGGATCTCGGCCGAGATGATCGCCGACAAGTGGGAGATCCCCCGCTCCGAGCTCGACGAGATCGGCCTGCGCTCGCATACGCTCGCTCACCAGGCGACCGAGGAGGGCCGCTTCGAGCGGGAGATGATCCCATGGCAGAACAACGGCGACGCCTACGTCACCGACCAGGGCATTCGCCCGCCGGCCGAGGACAGCCTCGAGAAGCTCGCCTCCCTGAAGCCCGCCTTCAAGGAGGACGGCAAGATCACGGCGGGCAACTCCTCGCAGGTGTCCGACGGCGCGGCCGCGGTGCTGCTGATGACCCGCGAGAAGGCCGATCAGCTCGGTCTGCGGCCGCGTGCGCGGATCCTCGACCAGACGACTGTCGGCGTCGACCCGGTGATGATGCTCACCGGCCCGATCCCGGCAACGAAGAAGCTCCTCGATCGCAACGGGATGAAGATGGACGACATCGACCTGATCGAGATCAACGAGGCCTTCGCGTCCGTCGTCGCCGCCTGGCGGCGTGAGCTCGAGCCCGACATGGATCGCGTCAACGTCAATGGCGGCGCGATTGCGATCGGACACCCGCTAGGCTCGACCGGCGCGCGCCTGATCACCACGCTGCTCCACGAGATGGAGCGCTCCGACAAGGAGACGGGCTTGGTGACCATGTGCTGCGGCGGCGGGCTCGGGACGGGAACGCTGGTCCAGCGGGTCTAGGCCTGAACTTGTGACCTGTTTGGGTGCCTATCGGCCCCAAGCGGTCCGTTTGCGCATCTCACGTTCCGGGCTCGCGAGGCGTTGAGGTAGCGATGGCGCCCAGGCCCGCGGGTGCGCATGCCCGAAAACCGGCGGCGAAGTGGAGCGCGGACGACCGCGAGCTGATGCGCGCGGACAAGGTGCTGCGCAGGGTGATGGAGGAGCAGGGCCCGATAGACCCGAGGATCGACAGACGGGGAAGCCGGCCCGATCCCTTCGACGCGCTTGCTCGCGCGATCGTGGGCCAGCAGCTCTCCACCAGGGCAGCCAACTCGATCTGGGAGAAGCTGATCGGCCTCTTCGATGGCGAGATGACCACAGAGGCGCTGCTCCGTCGCAGGCCGCAGACACTGCGCAAGGCAGGCCTCTCGAATGCGAAGGTCGGATTCCTGCGCGATCTCGCTGCCCGCGTGAAGGATGGCCGGCTCGATCTGAAGCAGCTGAAGAAGCTGCCGGATGAGGACGTCATCGCCGAGCTGATCGAAGTAAAGGGAATCGGCTCGTGGAGCGCGGAGATGTTCCTCATCTTCCACCTGGGCCGACCGGACGTCGTGTCGGCTGGCGACCTCGGAATCCGCCGCGCGATCCAGATCACCTACGGGCTGGATGACCTGCCTGGCCCCGAGGAGGTCGAGCGGATCGCCGAGCCCTGGCGCCCGCACCGCACGCTGGCCTGCCTCTACCTCTGGCGGTCGCTGGCGGTCACGCCCATCGAGCAGCCCGCTGAATAGCCTCACCACCGTGGCGGCTCTCGACCGCATCTCCATAGCCGCGCTCGGGAACAGCCCGGCGGAACTCGCCGAGCAGGCAAGCTCCGCCGAGGCCGCCGGCCTGGACTGCGTCTGGGCACCGGAGCTCTTCCGCAGCTCGGTTACCCAGGCGACCTGGCTCGCCGCGAAGACCGACAAGGTGGAGCTCGGGACCGGCATCGCCTGGGCGTTCACGCGGAGCGCCTTCATCCTGGCGGTCAGCGCCCTCGACGTCGACGAGATGTCTGGCGGGCGCTTCCGGCTCGGGCTCGGCGCAGGCGTGCGGCGCCTCAACGAGACCTGGCACTCGGTCGACTACGGCAGGCCGGCGCCGCACCTCCGCGAGACGATCGAGGCGACCCGGTTGATCATGGAGAACGCCTCGAGCGGCGAGCCAATCCGGTACGAGGGCGACTACCAGCACATCGATATCAAGGGCTGGATGCGACCCCACAAGCCTGCCCGCGAGCGGGTTCCGATCTACGCCGCGGCCATGCGGGAGGGAATGTGCCGGATGGCGGGGGACGTGGCCGACGGACTGATCGGCCATCCGATGTGCCCGCCCCGCTGGATCGACGAGGTGATGGTCCCGAGCTTCGAGATGGGCCTGAGCCGCACCGGCCGGCCGCGCGCCGACCTCGACTTCATCCCGACCATCACCTGCGCGATCGACGACGACGAGTCCCGCGCACTCGATGCCGCGCGCCGCACGATCGCCTTCTACTCGACCGTTCGCACCTACAGGCCCCTCTGGGAGATGCACGGTTTTGCCGACGCCGCCGAGGCGGCCGGTGAGGCCTTTCGCAGGGGCGACCTGGCTGCCGTCCCGCAGCAGATCCCTGACCAGATGGTCGACGCCTACACGGCCGCCGGCCCGCTCGACAAGGTGCGCGCCCGCGTCGCGGAGGTCGCCGCGCGCGGCGACGGGGTGTTCCTGACTCCGGCCACCTACTTCATTCCGCCCGAGCAGATCGGCGAGTACCAGGCCAAGATCATTGAGGCCTTCGGCTCCGCGACCTAGTCAGGGAGACCGTCGACGAAGTCCTTGAGCTTGCCCGGGTCGCGCAGCGGCGCGCCGTGACCGAAGCAGACCAGTTCCGGCTCGAGTGCCGCCAGCCTTCGTGCCGACTCCCGGTTCCGGGCGGGGTCGGATGTGAGGTTCGGCTTGGGCTCGTGGAGCCCGGGAATCCCCGTGTACTGGTCCAGGTTGGTCAGCACGTCGCCGATGATCAGCACCCGGTCCGACTCCCGCCAGAAGGCGATGTGCCCCGCGGAGTGCCCGGGCGCATCCATCACATCGAAGCCCGCTACCTCGTCGCCCTCCTCGAGTGCCTCGTCGACCTTGTGACCGGGGCCGTGAAAGATGCGCCAGAAGAGCACCGCCATGAAGTGGTCCGGCTGCCGCTCGCGGATCAGGTTCGGATCCTCCGCCGCGGGAATGTCGGCGTCGGGACACCAGAACGGGATCCCTAGCTTCTCGCAGACATCGTGGCTGGCGCCCTGGTGATCGGGATGCGCATGGGTGAGCGCATGCGCTCTCACCTCGTGCCCGTCGAGCTGGCGCAGGATCCTCCCGGTCGACTGGCGGCATCCCGCATCGATCAGAACGTCGCCGGCCAGGTAGGCGTTGACCGCCCAGGGCAGGCCGGGGAGGCACTTGACGTGCCAGACGCCATCGGCGAGCTTCTTCATCAGTGCGGTATGCCGGTGCCGCCTCGCGGATCTCCGCTGTGCTGAGCGAGGTCCTCGAGCCGCGCAATCTGCAGTTCGCCCTCGCGCCTCACCGGGTCGTCCTCCGGAAGCCCCTCGATCAGCCGCTGGATCCTGTTGCGGATCTGAAGGGCGAAGTGCGGCGTGGAGGGCCCCGCCAGCTCCCGGATGTCCTCGACGGTCACCGGTCTCGTCAGCCGATCCGGTCGCTCGGCCTCACTCACTTCTTCTTCCCCTGCTGCGCAGCCGGAGGCGGCTCGCCCTCGAGGCCGCCGGGCTGGGCTACCCCGCCCTTGACGGTGCCCTGGGCGGCCGCGTTGCCGATCGGAGCGAGCTCGGCCAGCTCGTCCACCTCCGCCTGCACCTGGCCGCCGATCGCGGTCGCGTCGCCCATCAGCCAGATGTGGTTGTACACGGCCCGCGTCGGGTCCGTCGCGTAGCCGGGCTTGATGTCAAGCAGGAAGCTCTTCAGCTCGGGCGGCAGGGCGTCCGCCTCCTCGGTGAGGAGCAGCGGCCCCCACTTGCCGGTCGAAGCGAGCGAGGCAGCCGCGGCGGCGTCCAGTGGGCGGTCGGCATTGGCCAGCTCCATCCCATGGCCGGGGTCGTTGATGTTCCAGCCGAACGAGCCGTTTGAGTAGCGGGCGAAGAGCAGGGCGTTCTGGGCGGCACCGGTGGCGCCGACTCGCTGCACGCTCGCCGCCACCCTGGCGATCTGCGAGACCGTGGCCTTCGAGATCACGGACGCGGGTCCGAGCACGAAGACGGTGGCGGCGGCGTGCCGCCGCAGAGCAGCGAGGGTGGCGGAGGGGACCTGGTTGCGCCCGCTGAACAGGACTGGGTCGCCAGAGCGGGCCGCCCAGGCAGCCGCCGGCATGGCATATCCGGCCTGGTCCGAGCTGACGACGAGGATGTGCGGCGGCTCGGCTCTCACGAGCCGCTGACGGAGCTGGTCGATCGAGTTCGCAATCTGGGCCGGCGAGTCGCCCGGGAGCTTCTGGACGTGAAAACCCGAGGGGGCCGCGGCTCCTCCGGCCGAGAAAACGGCGACGCCCCCCGAGCGGCCGATGCCACGCGGGTTGAGCTGGGCGAGCGCCTGGCTGGTTGCGTCCGGCACGGCGCCGGGCTGGCTGATCAGTACGGGGATGCGTAGCGGGGGGCCCGCGAGAACCGAGGCGGCGATCCCGGACTGCCAGTCGTCATCCGGAACCAGTGTCGCCGCCCGGAGCGGCACGGCATCGGGGGCGCTTGGATGGGTGGCGAGCGCGGCCGCGGCCGCGTCGGCAGTCGGATCCGGCCCGCTGATCCGGGTCGTATTGCGCGTCGCGACAAGCGGGAACCCGAGCGTTCCGACTGGCGTCTGCTGGGCGTTGTCAGTGGCCACCGCGATCGTCACGACGCGAGTTTCTCCGTTGCCGTCGTCCGCGAAGGGGTCGAGCGCGATGAGCAGAACGATCAGGCCGATGAGTAGCGCGCCCCCCGCCGCGAACACCCAGCGCGTCCCGATCCGCGCCGGCAGGTCGGCGCGAAGCCAGTGGGTCGCGCTGCGGATCTGGCGGGGAAGTCGCACGGGGGGAACCTACCCGCGGGCCCCCGGCGATGAGAACCCGGTCGCTGGCGGGTCTAAGGGGTGAGGCTTGAGACGCGCCTACCGCTCACATCCTCCAGCCCCCTGAGGAGATCGCCGAGATCGCCGCACGCCCGGGAGTCGGGTTGACCGCCAGGCTCGAGGCGGTGGGACACGACGCGCTCGAGGCCCGGGTGACCAGCGCGTATGAGGAGTTCATCGCGCCGGGCGAGTTCAGCTTCCGGCGCCGAGACGACGTCAAGCGCCTCGCGGACGTGGTCAAGTTCCGCTGGCAGATGGTTTCCAAGGACGGCGAGGTAGCCGGCGTCGGACTGGAGTTCCTGGTCCTCGCTCACGACGGCCGCATCCGGCGCGACTTCCAATTCATCGAGAGCTAGCGGGCCACGGCCCCGCGACCGCGGTAGGTGGCAGGTCCCACAGCTGCAACCGCCGTTTCAGTTTGAGCCCAATCGGGCGTTCAACCTCCGGGGAAGATGACTCGATCGAAGCGTTTTGGGCTGGCGCTCTGCGTCGCCCTGATCGCCTGCGCCTGCGCGATCGCGGTGGCCGGGGCCTCGGGGAAGAGCCTCGAGCAGAAGCTCAACGTCACACAGAACAAGCTTTCGCATGCGCGGGCTCACGCCGGCGTCCTCACGACGCGGATCAGCCACGAGTCCGCGCAGCTCGTTCGGCTCACCGGACAAGTCGCGGTCCTGCGTAATCGCGAGGCCGCGGTGGCGGCGCAGTTGGCTCAAAAGCAGGCGGAGCTCGATCGGGCCCAGGCCCGGCTCGACACGTTGAGGCAGCGCCTGCGCGTGGCGATCCGGATCCTCGAGCAGCGCCTGATCGCGATCTACGAGTCGAATGAGCCGGACCTGATCACAGTGCTGCTCCAGGCGCACGGCTTCGACGACCTCGTGGCGCGGACCCAGTACATGCGGACACTCCAGAGCCAGGACAACGACATCGTCGCCCGCGTCCGCGAGCTGCGGAACGAGATGCAGGTCACCGTCAACACCGTCCGGGCGGCGCGCGACCAGATCGCCGCGCACAAGCAGGAGCTCGCGGCGACCCGGATGAAGCTCAAGCGGCGCACCGCCGAGCTGGCCAAGGCACGGCAAAAGCAGCACGCAACGCTGCTCGCGGTCCGCAAGCAGCAGGATGACCTCGAGGGCGACCTCACCGAGATCTCCCAGAAGATCGCGGAGCAGCTCGCTGCCAGCACCGGGGCCCTGCCGGCCGGCCCGATCAGCTCCGGGGGGCACGGTTTGATCTGGCCGGTCAACGGGACGGTCGTCTCTGGATTCGGCATGCGCTGGGGCAACATGCACGAGGGAATCGATATTGCCGTTCCGACCGGCACGCCGATCCGCGCCTCCGCCGCCGGGACGGTCAGCATCGCCGGGCCAAGTGGGGGATACGGGAATTACACGTGCATCGACCATGGGGGTGGCCTTTCCACCTGCTACGCGCACCAAGAGCGAATCCTGGTGTCGGGAGGCCAGCACGTCGCGCAGGCTCAGATCATCGGCATCTCCGACTGCACCGGCCACTGCCTCGGTCCTCACGTCCACTTCGAGGTCAGGGTCAACGGCCAGGCCGTCGATCCACTCGGCTACCTGTAGAAGGGCGTCCTCGGGGTTAATAGGTAGCCGCTCGCTGCGGTTTTAGAGCAAACGTTTACCTCGGTATTGGGGTTTTTAAAGTCCCGCGGATTCGCGACGATGCCCGTAACGTGAGTGGGCGTAGTTGGCGGGCCGCGCGAGAGGGGGATACTCACGCGGCCAGCAGAACATCAGAGAGCTTCATAATCGGTATCGGCGCATCCGGCGCCCTCCTCGCCGGGGCAGCGATCCTCTTCGTCATCCTGGTCGGGCTCGTCTCGTTCCACGCCTGGCCGTCGTCGTCGAACCCCTCGCCGAGCGCCGCCAACGTCGAGTTGAGCGTGGCGAAGCCGGAGCCGGCGCCCGGAGAGCCCGGTTCGGTGGCGCCGGGCGGGGCGCTCGGCTCGGTGGCGGCGGTTCGCGCGGCCGCTGGGCTATTCGCATCGACGGGCGGGGCCGCCGGGGGCGCTGGCCGTGGCGGTGGCGGCCGCCACGACGGGGGCCCGGTGGCGGCGCAGGCGGCAAGCTCGGCGCCCGGTTCCGCACCGGCGCATGCGGCCACCGCGTCCACGACCCCGCCGTCGTCCGCAGGCGGCTCGAAGGAAGACCACGGTCTCAGAACCGGTGATCCGGTCGGCGGCGGGTCGAGCGGTGCCCTCAAGGGCCCGAACGGCCGCTCCGACAGCCGATCCCATAAGGAGCATCCGACGCACCCGAGTTCGGGCCAGACTGTCAAAGGTCGCGGCAACGGCAATGGTGGCGGCAACGGCAATGGTGGCGGCAACGGCAACGGTGGCAACCGCAACGGCGGCGGCAACGGCAACGGCAGTGGCAACGGCAACGGCAGTGGCAACGGCAAGGGCCCCCGGCAGGCGCCCGGCCACACGAAGGCCCGCGGGCCCAAGCCCAAGCATTAAGCAGGGCTAGCGGCTGGCCTCGCGGGCGTCGAACTCGCGCTCGAGCCAGCGGAGCGCCATTGACTGCAGCTCCGGGTCGTGCTGCACGGTCGTGTGGGCGCCGCCGGGGGCGATGACGAGCTTGCCGGGCTGCCCGGCGCGCGCGTAGAGCTCTTCGGAATGCTCACTGGAGATCTGTGTATCGCCCTCGGCGTGCATGAGCAGCAGTGGACGTCCGGCGATCCTTTCGACCGCTTCGCCGACGTCCTGGGCGAGCAGCCAGGCCTCGAGCTCGAGTGGGTCGGCGACGCGCATCTCGAGGCGCCGGCTCCGGACGCCTCTCGCGAGGTGGTCCTCTCCAGCCGGACAGATCGCAATCACACCGGCGATCTCGTGCGGCGCTGAGGCCGCGGCGCTGATCGCGAGAAATCCACCCAGGCTCGAGCCCCGAACCGCGACCCGGCTGGGGTCGACTCCGTCCTGCTCGCCGAGAAAGCGGGCCATCCCGATTATGTCGTCGACGGCTGCCCCCGACATCTCCCGCTCGGAGTGACCGTGGCCCGGCAGGTCGAAGGCCAGCGCCGCCCAGCCGCTCGCCGTGGCGAGGGCGGCGAAATCGGTGTGGTTCTCTTTGCGAGAGCCGGCGCCGTGGACGATCACCACGCCGGGCCAGGGCGGCGCCGCCTCGGGCAGCCAGAGCGCGTAGGCGAGCCCGAGATAGCTGTCCTCGCAGTCTGGGCGCCGTGCCAGAGAGCGCTCCATTGCGGGCATTGTCGCGGTTCCCGTCAGAATTGCCTCTCCCATGAGCTTCGACAGGAGCCAGTCCAGCTCTGCCACGGCGGCGGATCCGATCGCCGCCTCGCCGGTCTACCCGGCGGGGTCGCGCGTGAACGAACGCGGGCATCTCGAGATCGCGGGTTGCGACCTGGTCGAGCTTGCCGACCGGTTCGGCACCCCGGCTTATATCTACTCCGAGGACGACATCCGCGGTCGGGCACGGCAGTACGTGCGCGCGTTCGAGGAACGTACTGATGCCTTCGAGGTGATCTACGCGAGCAAGGCGCTTGCCGCCACCGCCGCGTACCGCGTGATCCGCGAGGAGGGCCTCTCGGTCGACGTCGCCTCGGGTGGTGAGCTGCACATGGCCCTGGCCGCCGGCTTCGATCCGGCGCGGATCCACCTGCACGGCAACAACAAGACCGAGGCGGAGCTCCGCTACGCCTTCGAGGCGGGCGTCGGACATCTGATCCTCGACTCGTTCGACGAGATCGAGCGCGCCGAGTGGCTGCTCGAGCGGCCGCAGCGCGTGCTGATCCGGGTCACGCCGGGGATCAAACCCTCCACCCACGACTACGTCCAGACCGGGCAGCTCGACTCCAAGTTCGGCTTCGGGCTGGCCGATCGGCTCGCCGAGCGGGCGGTCGAGCGGGTGCGCGAGTCCGCCCACCTGCAGCTCGTCGGGCTGCACGCCCACATCGGATCTCAGATCTTCGAGCTGGCGCCGTATGTGAAGGCGATCGAGGTGATCGCCGACTTCTGCGACGCCGTCGACCTCCGCCCCGAGCTACTCAACGTCGGAGGGGGGCTCGGCATCGCATACCTGGACACCGATGAACCGCCCGAGATCGACGACTACGTCGGGGTGAAGGTCGCCGGGGTGCGGCGGGTCTTCGACCCGGCCCCGCGGATCCTGGTCGAGCCGGGACGCTCGCTGGTCGGGAACGCCGGCGTCACCGCTTACCGCGTAGGGACGGTGAAGGAGATTCCCGGAGTGCGCACCTACGTCGCTGTTGATGGAGGGATGTCGGACAACCTGCGACCGATGCTCTACGGCGCCCGCTACGAGGCGGTCGTCGCGGACCGCGCCGGCGAGACGCCGGATGCGCTCGCGACGATCGCCGGGATGCACTGCGAGTCGGGGGACGTTCTGGTCCGGGATACCGAGCTCGCGGCTCCAGCCGTCGGCGACGTACTGGTCACCCCGGCCACCGGCGCCTACGGCTACGCGATGGCCAACAACTACAACGGGGTGCCCAGGCCCCCGGTGATCTTCTGCCGCGACGGCGACGCAAGGGTCGTGGTCCGGCGCGAGACCTGGGACGACCTGCTGGCGCGGGACGAGTGATGACCGAGACGGTGAACGTCGGGATCCTCGGCAAGGGGACCGTCGGGGCGGCCTTCAGGACATTGCTCGAAGAGCGGGCCGACATGGTGGAGGAGGTCTCCGGGCGGCGCCCCCGGGTCAGCGGCGTGATGAGCTCGAAGGAGGGGGATTTCGAGGAGATCCTGGGGTCGAGCGACATCGTTGTGGAGCTGATCGGCGGTATCGATCCCGCGCTCGACTACGTCACCCGGGCGCTGCGACAGGGCAGGCACGTGGTAACGGCCAACAAGCAGCTGCTGGCGCAGCACGGCGAGGAACTGGTGGCGGCCGCGCGCGAGGGCGGAGCCCAGCTGCGCTTCGAGGCTGCGGTCGCCGGCGCTATCCCCGTGATCCGCGTGGTCCAGGAGAGCCTCGGCCCGATCCCGATCGAGAAGGTCTTCGGGATTGTCAATGGGACTACCAACTACATCCTCACCGAGATGGCGCGCAGCGGCCTCTCCTACGAGGAGGCTCTGGCCCAGGCCCAGGAGCTGGGCTACGCCGAGGCCGATCCGACCGACGACGTCGGCGGGGCCGATGCTGCGGCGAAGATGGCGATCCTGGCGCGGCTCGCTTTCGGCGCCCCGGTGAAGCTCGAGGACGTCCCCTACGAGGGCATCGAGCAGGTCAAGCCCGACGATCTCGCCTACG
The DNA here is from genome assembly GCA_963801055.1 of uncultured Solirubrobacterales bacterium. GTDB lineage: Bacteria > Actinomycetota > Thermoleophilia > Solirubrobacterales > 70-9 > DASUPK01. Next base: position 227,480 of record CAWDDE010000001.1, read on the forward strand.
CGAAGGAGCTTGGTCTCTCACTGAAGCTGCTCGGGGTCGCCGAGCGGGTTGGTGACGGACAGATCAGCGTCCGCGTCTACCCCTGCTTTCTGTATCCGGGCCATCCGCTCTCGCCCATCGAAGGACCGTTCAACGCGGTCATGGTCGAGTCCCCGGCGATCACAGAGATCACGATGTCGGGACCGGGGGCGGGTGGACCCGAGACGGCGGCGGCGGTCCTCGGCGACGTCGTCTCCGTGATCGCCGGCGGCTCGCCGCTGTTCGAGGAGAACGCGAAGCTCGAGATCGCCACGGACGTCGAGATGGCCTTCTACCTCCACCTCGAAGTCGACGACCGACCCGGCGTCCTGGCTCAGATCGCAGAGGTGCTCGGCAACCACGAGGTATCGGTTCGGAGCGTCGTGCAGCGGGGCCTGGGCGGCGAGGCACAGCTGATCATGGTCATGCACCCGGTTTCGGAGGAGCGCTTCGCGGCTGCCCTCCGGAAGATCGCCAAGCTCGAGTTCCTCCGCTCGCCACCGCGCTCGATCAGGGTGATCGAGGAGGAGTTCGGCTAGACCGGTCATGCCGACGCCGTTGATAGACCGCTACCGAGACCACCTCCCGCTCGAGGAGGGCGACCCGGTCGTCACCCTGAACGAGGGCTCGACGCCGCTGATCCACTCCCCGCGACTCTCCGAGCGCGTCGGCGCCGAGGTGTACTTGAAGTTCGAGGGCGCGAACCCAACTGGGAGCTTCAAGGACCGCGGGATGACCGTCGCGGTCTCCCGCGCGAAGGGGGCGGGCGCGGAGGCGATCATCTGCGCCTCGACCGGCAACACCGCGGCGAGCTGTGCGGCGTACGCCGCGCGTGCTGGCCTGCGTGGAGCGGTGATCGTCCCGGAGGGGAAGATCGCGATCGGCAAGCTCGCACAGGCCCTCATGCATGGGGCCAGGGTGATCGCCCTCGAGGGGAACTTCGACCAGGCTCTCGAGATAGTCCGCGAGCTCGCCGAGAAGCACCCGGTCGAGCTCGTCAACTCGGTCAACCCGTACCGGATCGAGGGCCAGAAGACCGCTGCCTTCGAGACCTGCGACGAGCTCGGTGAGGCACCCGCGGCGCTCGCCATCCCGGTGGGCAACGCCGGCAATGTCACCTCCTGGTGGGCTGGCTTCCAGGAGTACAGGGTCGCGCCCATCCTCTACGGGTTCCAGGCCGCGGGAGCGGCTCCCCTGGTCGAGGGTCATCCGATCTCAAAGCCCGAGACCGTTGCCTCGGCGATCCGGATCGGCAAGCCGGCTCGCTGGGAGGAGGCGATGAACGCCTTCACCGCCTCGCGGGGGCGGGTTGCAGCGGTCACCGACGAGCAGATCCTCGACGCCTATCACTGGGTCGCCTCCCGCGAGGGCGTCTTCTGCGAGCCGGCCTCGGCGGCCTCGGTGGCGGGGATCCTCGCCCATGGATTGCCAGTCGCCGACGGCATGGATAAGCCCGACAGCGTCGTCTGCGTACTCACCGGCCATGGCCTCAAGGATCCGGACACGGCCCTCGGCAAGGCGCCGGCCGTCACCGGATGCAAGGCAAAGGTGTCCGCCGTCGAAAAAGCCGTATTTGATTGATCGGCGGACCCCGTAGCCCTATGGGCGAAGATCCTCGGCAGCTAGCCTGACTGCATGGCTTCTCCGCCGCGTGTAGAGCTCCTCTGGTGGCGTGAATGCCCCTCCTGGGAGCGGGCGCTCCAGATGCTGCGGGAGGAGATGGAGAAGAAGGGCTTCGATCCCGACTCGATCGAGGTGCGCGAGGTCGATACGGAGTCGGCTGCCCGGCGAGGTCAGTTCGTGGGGTCTCCGACGATCCGGGTGAACGGGGTGGACGTCCAGCCGCCGGCCGATGGAGAGCCAACTGGGCTCACCTGCCGGGTCTATCGCCACCGGGACGGGCGGATCTCACCGCTGCCGGATTCCGAGGACGTGCGCGAGGCCCTCGGAGCGGTCGCCGTCCGGTGACGGATAGCCTCCGGCCGATGCCGACAGCGATCGGGGAACGTGCGCCCGACTTCGAGCTCCCGGGAACCGATGGCGAGCGACATGCGCTCGCCACGGACGGCGCGCCGGCGACGGTGGTCTACTGGACGTGCAACCACTGCCCCTACGCGCTCGCCTGGCACGAGCGCCTCCTCGAGGTCGCTCGCGGCTATGCGGATCGGGGCGTCAGGGTCCTGGCGATCAACTCGAACGATCCCGAGCGTTATCCAGCCGACTCCTTCGAGGCGATGGCCGACCGCGTCCAGCGGGAGGGCGGCTGGCCGCACCCCTATCTCCATGACGAGAGCCAGGAGGTGGCCCGCGCCTGGGGGGCGCAGCGAACCCCTGACGTTTTCGTGCTCGACTCGGGTTTGCGGCTTCGCTACCGCGGTGCCCCGGACGCGGACTACGACGATCCGTCGCAGGGTGCGACCTGGCTCCGCGAGTCCCTCGACGCCGTGCTCGAGGGCCGCGAGCCCGAGCGATCCGAGACCGAGCCTGTCGGCTGCTCGATTAAGTGGCGATGAGGCGATGACCGCTCGACGCAGGCTGGTCACGGTGCCCGCCTCGTCGGCCAACCTCGGCCCGGGCTACGACGTGCTCGCGGCGGCGCTCGCCCTTCACCTCGAGCTCGAGGTGGAGGAGGCGGGCAGCTTCTCGGTCGAGGCCGGCGGGCTCGGCGTCCCGCTGGACCGCTCCAACCTCTGCGTGCACGCCTTCGAGTCGCTGCGGCCCGCCGACCGCATCGCTTTCCGGATCCGCAGCGAGATCCCGCTGGCGGCCGGCCTGGGCTCGAGCGCGGCGGCGATCGTGGCCGGCCTGCTCGCGGCCGACCATCTGTACGAGCTGGCTCAGGAGCCCGATGACATCCTCGTCAAGGCGGCGGAGATCGAGGGGCACCCCGACAACGTGGCGGCCGCCCTCTACGGCGGCTTCGTGGTCTGCGCCAACCAGGACGGCGCCGTCACGGCCACGCGGCTCGACCCGCCGCAAGGGGTGGAGGCGGTGGTGGTGATTCCCCATGAGCAGGTTCCCACCGAGGAGGCCCGCAGGGCTCTCCCGGAGAGCATCCCGCTCGCGGACGCGGTCGCAAACATCTCGGCGGCCAGCGAGCTGGTGCTTGGCATCCAGCGCTCCGATCTGACCCTGATCGGGCGAGGGCTTGCCGACCGTCTCCACCAACCCCACCGGGCGCATCTCTATCCGCGCTCGATGGAGATCGTCCAGGAGGCGCCCAGGATGGGCGCGATCGGCGCGAGCATCTCCGGCGCGGGGCCGACGGTGCTGGTCTGGAGCTTCTGGCAGAGCACCGGCGGGGTGATGAAGGAGCTCAACGAGCGGGTCGGGGACTGGGCCGAGGTGAAGCGAGTTCCCTTCTCCCCGACGGGCGCGGACGTGCCCGAGCTGTGAGCGCGGAGCGGGACAGCTCCCTCTCGCTCTGGTCGGAAGATTCGTTTCTCTCGATTGCGTCCAAGGGCTCGGCTCTGTCGATCGGATCGGTCGGCTCGTTCGCCTCGATCGGGTCGATCGGGTCGGCCGGCTCTGCCTTCTCGGTGGCTTCCGCCGGCTCCGCGGGCTCAGTCATGTCATGGGCGTCGGCAGGCTCGGTGCATCTCGGCGCAGGCCCGCGATTCGATCCTCGGTGAGCGCGGACCGCGGCAGATGCGGCGTTGCTCTCGGCCGGGATCCTCGTCTCCTGCGCCGCTGCGATCGCGGGCTGGGCGCTCTACCGGCGCTGACCGAGCTTGAATCGGTGATCGGACGGCGACGGCCCCGCGGGCTTCCGGGTGCCGCGGGGCCGCCACGTCCGAAATTCTCAGTTCCGCTCTTAGATGCCGGTGGTGCTGGTTGTGCTCCCGGTCGGAGTCGCCAGCGTGGTCACCACTGTCGTCATCGGGCCGTTCCAGCCGCACTTCTTGCCCTTGCCCGCGCCCTTGTTGGCCGGGTGCTGCTTTCTTCTTCGTCCTTATGGGTCTTGCACGGCTTCGAGTTCGAGTTGGGGGTTCCGCCCTGGTCGGCGGAGCTCAGGACGGGAAAGGAAGCGGCCAGCTGCCAGCCCGGTGACAAACACCGCCAACTTCTTCGTTCTCAGGTTCACGTCATTACCTCCATGGCTATTTGGGATGTCCCGCAGCCTATAAGCGTCGAGTCGGCGCGCTGGGGTTACGCCCAAATCTCGACTAGTCGAGCAGGCCGACCTGCCGGAGGATCGAGACGGAGTCCGAGTAGACGTCCTTCCGCTTGACCAGGCCGTCCTCGTAGGGGATCACGTCGACGCCGCGCCACTCGATCCTCTCGCCCGTCGGTTCGGCTACCAGCTCCCCGCGCCGCATCGTGTTCGAGTGAGTTGCGGTGGCCGTCCACTCCTGCGTCACCACTCCCTCTCGGACGTACAGCCTGCGGGTCTCGAAGTGGATGTCTGGCCAGGTCTCGAAGATCGCGCCGATGTGGTCCCGCACCTCGGCGCCCTCGGCGGATTCGCCCGCCGTGTGGTTCTCGAAGACCATGTCGGGGGCGTGCATCGACATGATCGCGTCGAGGTCATGATCGTTCCAGGCATCGTTGTAACGACCGATGGCCTCCTCGAGACTTCGAGCCGCGTCGTCTCCCACGGGCGGAGAGGATATGTTCGTCGCCAGGGAGAGACAAGGGGAAAGCGAGCGAGGAGGAGCGATGGCCGAGGGTTACACGATCAAGAACGTCGAGGAGTTCGAGGAGATGGAGGGGAGCGGGAGCGCGACCTGGCGCCTCGCCCGCAAGACCCTCGGGGGCGAGTCGTTCGGCTTCAACATCGTCGACATCGCGCCGGGCGGCCAGATCCCCGAGCACGACCACACCGGCGACAACCAGGAGGAGGTCTACGTCATCCTCGACGGCCGGGCGACGATCGTGGCCGACGGCGAGGAGCACGAGGCGCCGGCCGGCACTTACTGCCGGTATGCGCCCGAGGTGAAGCGGACGATCCGCAACAACTCCGACGCGAACGTCCGCGCCCTCCTGATCGGCGTCCCGGTCGACAGCGGGTACCAGGGGATGCCCTGGGGTTAGCTGGAGAGCCAGCTGCCGCCGGGCGGAACGACCCGAAGCCCCTCCGCCAGCTCGGCGGCTCGCTCGGGACCCAGGTCCGCCACCCGGGTGGCGCCGCTCTCCGTCATCAGTTCGGCAAGCTCGCGCCAGGCCCGTCCGACCGGCGCCACCTTCGCCTCCAGCCCGCCGCCGCTCAGACCGCTGAACTGTGCGGCCAGGATTCGCGCGTCCTCTGGCGTCAGCTCGCCGAATGGCATGTAGCGGTCGTCGACGTAGACCTGTATGTCGAGAATCCCCTGGTTCTGCGTGTCGGCCACGGGCGCAGTATCTCGCTTCCGCGAGGTCATCAAGACCAGCCCAGCTGCTCCGCGTGACGCAACGTCGCGTCGAGGAGCGCGGCCACGTGGGCGTCATGCAGCGAGTAGACGATGTGTCGAACGTCACGCCGGCCGATGACCAGTCCAAGGTCACGAAGGACGCGCAACTGATGGGAGACCGCCGGCTGGGTCATCCCCACCGTCGCGGCCAGCGCCGTAACGGTGCTGGGGCCCTGCCTCAGCCGGCTCAGAAGCCGTATGCGGCTCGGGGTCGCGAGGCCCGCCATAACCCGCGCGATGCGCTCGGCTTGCTCGGGTGTGACACCGACGTTGCCGCTCTGACCGTTGCTCACCCAATACATAGTGACGTGCACATACGTGCATGTGGGGTTCTCATGATGTCGGCCGAGCGCTTGACACCCCAAATACCGAGGAGTAGGTTGCGGCGGCCGGAAGGAATTGCTGCCTCGCAATCGAGCTCCTTCCGGGAGGAGCGGTGAATGCGGTTCGAGTCCGGCTCTGGAGTGGTTGAACTCCACGTCTCAGGCGCTCTGGGAAGCCCTGCTCGACCGAGTCCCTCTCGTGTCCCGCCGCACGGGGAGCAACTCTGATGTGCCTGGCGATTCCGGGCCAAGTGGTCGAGGTGGTCGACGAGGCCAACCGTCTCGCGAAGGTCGACGTGGCGGGCGTGCAGCGGAACGTCAACGTGGGACTTCTCGACGAGGAGGGCGAGGGGGCGCTACCGGGCGACTGGGTCCTGATCCACGTCGGCTTCGCGATCTCCAAGGTCGACGAGGAGGAGGCCCGCGCCACCCTCGGGCTGCTCGAGGGGATGGGGAAGGACTACGAGCAGGAGCTCGAGGAGCTGAAGGCGAGCGTGATCGAATGACCAGCCGCCACAACCGGTGGACGCGGCGGCGTTTCCGTCCCGGTTGCGGGGGGAGGAACCCCGGGCAATGACCGAGAGCCTCATCCCCAGCTGCGACCACAGTAGCGGGCTGCATCACCTGTGGGGATGAGGCGATCCGAATGCGGGTGCTCCGCATCGACCAGGAGCGGGAGCTCGCGCTCTGCGCCGCGGAGGAAGGCGGCGAGCACAGCACCGTCGAGGTCGCGCTGGTCCAGCCGGTGGCCGAGGACGACGTCCTATTGGTTCACGCCGGCACCGCCATCGCCCGTGCGGAGAGCGGGGTGGCCGCATGACGATGAAGTACATGGACGAGTTCCGCGACGCGGAGCTCGGCCGGGCGCTCGCCGGGAAGATCCTCGGGGCCGTCGAGCCGGGCCGTCACTACAAGGTGATGGAGGTCTGCGGCGGCCACACCCACTCGATCTACAAGTACGGGATCGACGACATGCTCCCCGAGAACGTGGAGCTGGTCCACGGCCCGGGCTGCCCGGTCTGCGTGATCCCGATGGGCCGCGTCGACGATGGGATCGCGATGGCCACCGAGAACGACATCATCTTCACCTGCTTCGGGGACATGATGCGCGTGCCCGGCTCGGAGAAGACGCTCACCGACGCCAAGGCCGACGGCGCCGACATCAGGATGGTCTACTCGCCGCTCGACGCGCTCCGGCTCGCGAAGGAGAGCCCGGATCGCGAGGTCGTCTTCTTCGCGATCGGCTTCGAGACCACCGCGCCCTCGACGGCGCTGACGCTGAAGCGGGCCAGGGCCGAGGGGGTCACCAACTTCTCCTGCATGTGCAACCACGTCACGATCGTGCCGCCGCTGCGGGCGCTGCTCGATTCCCCCGACCTCCGCCTCGACGGCTTCATCGGCCCGGGGCACGTCTCGACCGTCGTCGGCTGTCGGCCCTTCGAGTTCATCCCCAAGGATTACGGCAAGCCGCTCGTCGTCGCGGGCTTCGAGCCGCTCGACATCCTGCACGCGATCCGGATGATCCTCGGCCAGCTCGCGGAGGATCGGTGCGAGGTCGAGAATCAGTACGGCCGCGTGGTCCCATACGACGGCAACCCGGCGGCGCTCAAGGTGATGTCCGAGGTCTTCGAGCTGCGGCCGCACTTCGAGTGGCGCGGCCTGGGCTTCATCTCCCAGAGCGCGCTCAGGCTGAGTGACGACTACGCGGAGCTGGACGCCGAGAAGCGCTTCAGCGTGCCCGGCATCCGCGTGGCCGACCCGAAGGCATGCCAGTGCGGCGAGGTGCTCAAGGGCGTCATCAAGCCGTACGAGTGCAAGGTCTTCGGGAGCGCCTGCACGCCCGAGCACGCGATCGGGACCTGCATGGTCTCGCCGGAGGGCGCCTGCGCCGCCTACTACAACTACGGGCGCTTCGCCCGGGAGAAGGAGCTCGTCTGAATGGGCGAGCGCGGAGCAGTTAGAGCGGAGCGCGATTCACGTGGGGCGGTCTCCGAGCGCGAGCGGAAGGTCCTCCAGATCATCGAGACCGCGCGCGCGAAGCGTCCGCGGTTCAAGGCTGACACGGTCACCATGGCGCACGGCGCCGGTGGCAAGGCGACGCAGACCCTGATCGAGGGCCTGCTGGTGCCAGCGCTCGCAGAGGAGGGAGAGACCCTGGAGGAGATGGGCGACGCCGGCGTGGTGACGATCGACGGTCTCGGCCTCGCGCTCTCCACCGACAGCTACGTGGTGCGTCCGATTCGCTTCCCGGGCGGCTCGATCGGGGAGCTCGCCGTGAACGGGACGGCGAACGACCTGGCGGTCGCCGGTGCGAGGCCGAAGGCCCTGAGCTTGTCCCTGATCCTGGAGGAGGGACTGCCGGCCGACGAGCTCCGCGCGCAGGTGGAGGCGATCGCCGACGCCGCCAGGGCGGCCGAGGTCGAGATCGCGACAGGGGACACGAAGGTGGTCGAGCGCGGCCATGCCGACGGCATGTACATCTGCACGGCGGGTATCGGCCAGATCGACCCGCGGGCTCAGGTCTCGCCGCGCGGGCTGCGACCGGGCGACCGCATCCTGGTTTCGGGCACGGTCGGCGACCACGGCTCGGCGATCATGCTCGCCCGCGACGAGTTCTCGCTGGACGCCGAGATCCACTCGGACACCCGGCCGCTTTGGCCTGCCGTGGACGCGCTCCTCGATGCCGCGGGCAACGAACTTCACTGCATGCGCGACGCCACCCGCGGCGGGGTGGCATCCGTGCTCAACGAGCTGGCGCGCGCCTCGGGCGTCGCGATCAGCGTGCGCGAGGCCGACGTACCTGTGAACCCGGCAGTTGCAGGTGCCGCCGAGATACTCGGCATCGACCCGATGTACGTCGCCAACGAAGGGAAGCTGGTGGCGTTCGTCGCGCCCGATCGGGCGCAGGAGGCGCTCGAGGCGCTCCGATCGGTGCCGGGCTGCGAGCAAGCCGCGGAGATCGGAGAGGTGAAGGGAGAGCCGCCCGGGATGGTGCTCGTCGAGACCGCATTCGGAGGAAAGCGGGTCATGGACCAGCTGGTCGGAGACCCGCTTCCCAGGATCTGCTGAAGCTGGACAACCCCTAGGAGGAGAGATGGCCAACGCAGTCGAGTTCGTACCGGACCAGGCGAAGACGGAGGCGGTCGAAGCCCACGTCATCTGGATGACGACCGGACTGGGCTGCGATGGCGACTCGGTCGCCATGACCTCGGCCGTCGATCCGAGTCTCGAGGACATCGTCACCCAGGCGATCCCCGGGATGCCGAAGGTGATCGTCCACAACCCCGTGCTCGCCTACGAGAACGGCGATGAGTTCATGCAGGCCTGGTACGACGCCGAGGCCGGCAAGCTCGACCCGTTCGTGCTCATCGTCGAGGGCTCGATCCCGAACGAGGAGCTCTCGGGTGAGGGCTACTGGGCGGCGATGGGCACCGACCATGACACCGGCCAGCCGATCACCACGAACGAGTGGGTGGATCGCCTCGCCCCGAAGGCGGCGGCGGTCGTCGCGCTCGGCACCTGCGCGACCTACGGCGGCATCCCGGCGATGAAGAACAACCCGACCGGCGCGATGGGGGTGGCCGACTATCTCGGCTGGGATTGGAAATCCAGCGCGGGTCTGCCGGTGGTGAACATCCCGGGTTGTCCGGCCCAGCCCGACAACACGACCGAGGCGCTGCTCTACCTGGCGCTGCACCTCGCGGGCCGGGCGCCGGCACCGGACCTCGATGACGCGCTCCGACCGACCTGGCTCTTCGGCCGTACGGTCCGCGAGTCGTGCAACCGCGGGGGGTTCTCCGAGCAGGGCGAGTTCGCCACCGAGTACGGCTCCGATCACCGGTGCCTGGTGAAGCTCGGCTGCAAGGGGCCCGTGGTCAAGTGCAACGTGCCGATCCGCGGCTGGCAGAGCGGCGTCGGAGGCTGCCCCAACGTGGGAGGCATCTGCATGGCGTGCACGATGCCCGGCTTCCCCGACAAGTACATGCCCTTCATGGACGAGGACCGCTGGGGCGGCATGGCCTCGAGCTTCGAGAAGTTCACGATCGGTCCGATCGTGCGCGGATTCCGGAAGCGGAACATCCGCAAGAAGTTCGACGTGGAGCCCGAGTGGCGCCGGCCGGGAAATCAGCTGACCACCGGCTACAAGTCGCGGTCCGCGGGCTACTCCCCGCCCGGGTCCTAGACGACGACCCCCTTCGACGAGAGGAGAGAGAAGAACATGGCAACGACAGAGACTCCGACGACATCGAAGAAGGTCGCCGTCAAGGAGATGTCCTGGGACCCGATCACGCGGATCGTGGGGTCATTGGGCATTCATACGGAGATCGACTTCGACGCCAAGAAGGTCGAGAAGGCGTACTCGACGTCGATGATCTTCCGAGGGTTCGACATCTTCATGAAGGGGATCGACCCTCGGGATGCCCACTTCATCACCAGCCGCATCTGCGGCATCTGCGGCGACAACCACTGCACGACGTCGTGCCTGAACCAGAACATGGCGTACGGCGTGAAGCCGCCCGCGCTGGGTGACCTGGGCTACAACCTGGCCGAGACCGCGGACTACATGTTCGACCACGCGATCTTCAACGACTGCATGGCGAACGTGGACTTCTGCGAGCAGATGGTCAAGGAGACGAATCCGATCGCTGCTCAAGAAGGCGGAGCAGACGGCGGCGCCCGGACAGGACGTCCACGGCTACAAGACGATCGCCGACATCATGCGGGCGCTCAACCCGTTCACCGGCGACTTCTACCTGGAGACGCTGCAGGTGGCGCGCTACACGCGCGAGATGTACTGCCTGTTCGGCGGCCGCCACACCCACCCGTCGACGATCATGCCCGGCGGGGTCTCGGTGGACATCACGCACCAGACCTGCACGGACTACTACGTGCGGCTGATGCGCTACATCGACTACGTCAAGCGTGCCGTGCCGATGCACGACGACCTCTACGACTTCTTCCTCCAGGAGCTGCCGGGGTACGACATGGTCGGATATCGCGACACGGATCTCGTCTGTTGGGGCTACTTCGACGACCCCGACTACGTCGACTACGACTATCGGAACATGACCGAGTGGGGGCGGAAGCGCTACATCACTCCCGGTGTCGTGCTGAAGGGCGAGCTGATCACGACCGACCTGGTCGAGATCAACCTGATGATCCGGATCCTGCTGGGCAGCTCGTACTTCGACGACTGGACGAACGAGGAGACGTTCGTCACCCAGGATCCGCTCGGGAACCCGGTGGACAAGCGCCATCCGTGGAACAAGGTGACCCTGCCGAAGCCGCAGAAGCGCGACTGGCAGGACAAGTACAGCTGGGTCGCTTCGCCGCGGATCTACGACGAGCGCAACGACACCTACGTCGCCTGCGACTCGGGCGGCGGGCCGTTCGCGCGCTCGTGGGTGACGGCGAAGGCGGGCCTGGTGGACTTCGGCTACGCGAAGGCCACCGGCGAGAGCATCAAAATGGTCCTGCCGAGAACCGCCTCGAAGCCCGAGATGGAGCTCGAGTGGAAGATCCCGGAGAAGTCCAACGCGGTCGAGCGTGATCGGGCGCGGACGTATCACGAGGCGTTCTCGGCGCTGATCGCGCTCCACTGCCTGGAGCGGGCGCTAGGTGAGGTCCGGGCGGGTCGGACGAAGTCGTGGAACGACTTCAAGGTCCCGCAGGAGGCGATCTCGGTCGGCTTCGCCGAGGCGGCTCGCGGGGTGCTCTCGCACCACATGGTGATCCGGGAGGGCAAGGTTGCCAATTACCAGCCATACCCGCCGACGCCGTGGAACAGCAACCCTCGCGACACCCATGGGACTCCCGGCCCCTACGAGGATGCGGTGCAGAACACGCCGATCTTCGAGGAGAACGGCCCGGAGAAGTTCAAGGGCGTGGACATCATGCGGGCGGTGCGGAGCTTCGACCCGTGCCTGCCGTGCGGCGTCCACATGTACGACCAGCGGGGCGGTCAGGTCCGGAAGGTCACCCACACGCCGACCGGCCTGTCGTAACCCGGCGACGGACGCCGAGGAATGCCCGCCGAGAGACCCGAAGCGGTCAGCCCCGAGGCCCTCATCCAGAGGGTGGAGGAGCTGACCGCGCGGGTCGAGCATCTTCCGGATCCAGCGGCCCGCCGAGCCGCGGAGGACCTGATGTCCGCGGTGATCGACATGTACGGACTGGGCCTGACCAGGATTCTCGAGATTCTCAACGAGGACGAGAGCGCGGGCGAGGTCAAGCAGCAGCTCGTCGACGACGGGGTGGTCGCGAGCCTGCTTTTGATTCACGACCTCTATCCGGTCCCGATCGAGGAGCGGGTCACCGAAGCACTCGACAACGTCCGTCCCTACATGGAGTCCCACGGCGGCAACGTGGAGCTCGTTTCGCTCGAGGACGGCGTCGTCCGGCTTCGCCTCGAGGGAAGCTGCGACGGGTGCCCGGCCTCTTCGTCCACCCTGGAGCTGGCGATCAAGACGGCGCTGGAGGAGGCGGCTCCCGACCTGCTCGGCATCGAGGTCGAGGGGATCGAGCAGGACCTGCTCGATCCGGTCGAGGTGACCGGCACGCCGCTGCCTGTGGTGCAGGCCGGCGGGTCGAACGGCTCGGCGGACATGCCCGCTCCCGCGGGATCCTCCGGGTGGCACGAGCTCAACGGCCAGGTCGACGCGCTGGGCGAGAACCAGCTCACCAGGATCGAGGTCGATGGCACGCCGATCGTGGTGGCCAAGGTCGAGGGCTCGCTGCTCGCCTACCTCGACTCATGCCCGAGCTGCGAGGGGTCGATCGCGGATGCGGAGCTCGATGAAGGCATGCTGACCTGCCCGACCTGCGATCGCCGCTACTTCCTGCCGAGGGCTGGCCGCTCTCTCGACGACGAGAAGCTCCACCTCGGGCCCGTACCGCTGCTCGCCTCGGAGTCCGAGGGGGTGCGGGTGGCGCTGGGACGATGAGCGGAAACGGGCGGGCCATCGACGATGCGGTGGCCGCCCGGCGGCGAGCCAACATGGTGACGGGGCTGCGCGGGATGCGGCGTGGCCCCTCCGCCGGCCCGGACGCCGATGGGGACGGAGCCGCCGGCGCCGATGAGCAATGCGATCTCTGCGGTGTGGGGATCCCCTCCGAGCACGAGCACCTGCTCCATCTCGGCGATCGGCGGATCCTCTGCGTCTGCGCCACCTGCTGGGCCCAGCGATCGGGTGATCCGGAGCTGCGCCCGACGGGCAGCCGGATCGTGTGGCTGGACGACTTCGACCTGCCGGAGGAGCTCTGGGCGAGGCTCGAGGTTCCGATCGGGCTCGCCTTCTTCATGCGCAGCAGCTCCGTCGGGGGGATGGTCGCGATGTACCCAAGCCCGGCTGGGGCGACGGAGTCGGAGCTGAAGCTCGGAGCCTGGGAGGACCTGCTCGCCCTCAATCCCGAGCTGGAATCGCTCGAGCCCGACGCCGAGGCTCTGGTCGTCAACCGGATCTCCGAGCCGAGCTCCTACGTGATCGCGCCCATCGACGAGTGCTACGCCCTGGTCGGGGCGATCAAGGTGAGCTGGGAAGGGATCTCCGGCGGCGATGCGATCGAGCGCGCCGTCCCGACCTTCTTCGGGCGCCTCAGGCAGCGATCGGGGCAGAGGACATGAACGAGCCGGTCGAGGAGATCCGGATCAGAGGAGCACCGCATCCGCGGCCACCGGAGGTGGAGGCCGACACCGCCGAGCGGGGCGAGCCGGAGACCTCGCGGCGTCCGGACGAGCCGGGGCTGCAGCTCGGGATCACGGGCGTCGAGGCCATCCCGCACGCCGCGGCTCCCACGCTCGCCTTCACCCTCAGCGTGGACGACCCCTCGGGCCGCGAGATCTTCATGGCCGGGCTCAGCGTCCAGATCCAGATCGAGCCCGCCAAGCGCACCTACGACGCCGAGGAGAAGGCGAAGCTGACCGAGCTGTTCGGCGATCCGCATCGCTGGGCGACCACCGCGCAGCGGATGCACTGGACGAGCGAGAGCGTGCTGCTGCCCTCCTTCACCGGTTCCACCACGGCCCGGATCGAGGTGCTCTGCAACTACGACGTCGAGCTCGCTGGGGCCAAGTACTTCCACTCGGTGGCCGACGGCGAGATCCCGCTGGCGTTCCACTTCAACGGCAGCGTCTACTACTCGGGCGACGATGGACGGCTCCAGGTCCTCCAGGTCCCGTGGGACACGACGGCGGACTTCGAGATGCCGGCCTCGGTCTGGACCGACATGATCGACTCCTACTATCCGTACCGCGGCTGGGTGCCGGTGCACCGCGACACCCTCGATGCGCTCCAGCGGCTCAAGGCGAGGCTGGGAGCGCCGACGTTCGACGCCGCCGTAACCGAGCTGCTCGCCAGGGAGAGCCTCGATGAATAGCGCCGTCGAGGAGCTGGTCCGCTCGCTGCTCTATGAGGGGTACGCCCTCTATCCGTACACCCCGGGAGTGAAGAACGCGACGCCGACGCCCTTCGGGATCGTCTACCCGGCCGACTACGCCGAGGCGCAGCCGGCGGCGTTCTCGATGCTCCGCCTCGAGGCGGTGCTCCAGGGCGGACCGGACGCGCGGCTCAGCGGCACCGTTCTGTTCCTGCAGGCCACGGGGGAGCGGCACGAGGCGGCCGAGCGCTCGCTCGAGCTCGGCCCGGTGACCCTCGCGGAGTTGGCGAGGGAGCCGGTTCGCGAGACCTTCGTCTTCCCGCTCGACGATGGCGGCGAGCTCCGCGGCCGCGTCGCGCTGCGGGCGGAGCTGCTCTCGCCGACCCTCGCCAGGGTCCGCCTCTGCGTGCACAACGAAACCGCGACGTCCTGGGACCCGGCCGAGGTCTCTCGCGGCGAGGCTCTTCGCCACAGCCTGATCTCCGCCCACCCGCTGCTCGAGGTCGAGAGCGGACGGTTCGTCTCCCCGCTCGAGCGGGAGGGGCCGGAGGGGGAGGCGTCGCTCGCCAGCCAGCCGGTCAACACCTTCCCGGTCCTGCTGGGCGACGAGGACAGGGCGGTGCTCGGGGCGGCAATCGTGCTGCCGGACCATCCCGAGCTCGCGCCCGAGAGCCTCGGCAGCCTCTTCGACAACACGGAGATCGAGGAGGCGTTGTTGCTGCACGTCCACGCCCTCTCGGACGACGAGCGCGAGCAGATCGCCGGCCAGGATCCGGCCGTCCGAGAGATGATCGAGCGGGCCGAGTCGACGACCGGCGAGGACATCATGGGCCTGCACGGCCGGCTCACCTACACCGAGCCCGAGCAAGAGGACGCGGCAGGTTCCAACGGTCGCCCGCCATCCCCGCCGCCCGGAATGGACGAGATCCGGGGTGAGAAGGAGATCGCGGCCGCGGGGACGACGGTCAGGCTCGGGGACAAGATCGTCCTGCGCCCAGGGACGGAGGGAGACGTCTACGACAAGATCCTCCACGGACGCACCGCGACGATCGAGCGTATCTACCGGGGCTACGACGAGCGCATCTACCTGGGGGTCACCGTGGACGACGATCCTGGCCAGGACCTGCTACGCGAGACGGGACGATTCCTGTTCTTCTTCGCCGACGAGGTCGAGCCGGTGTCGAGATGAGCGGGCAGAAGGAACATCTCCCCGAGATGCCCGACGTGGCGAGTCTCACGGAGCCGGAGCTGCCGGAGATGGAGAAGCAGATCCTCGTCGCCGGGGTTGGCAACGCCTGGCTCGGCGACGATGGGTTTGGCGGCCACGTCGTCAACCGGCTGCTCGAGATGGGAGTGCCTCCCGGCGTTCAGGTCCAGGACTTCGGCTCGGGCGGCCTCGACCTCGCCTACGAGGTGATGCGCGGCTATCACGCGATGGTGCTGGTCGACGTCAGCCGGCAGGGCGGCGAGCCCGGGGACGTCTACGTGATCGAGCCGGATCCTGCCGATTTCAAGCCGATCGAGGATGGTGAGGCGATCAGCCCGCACGGCATGGATCCGGGGACCGTCCTGCGCTTCGTCAAGTCGGTGCACGGTTGGCCTGGCAAGGTGGTGGTCGTCGGCTGTGAGCCCGCCGACGTCGACACCGTCGCCCTCGAGCTCTCCGAGCCGGTCAGGGGCGCCGTCGACCGCGCCGCGGCCGTGGTCCTGGAGCAACTCAACAAGCTGCAGTCCGACGCGGCCTATGAGGGCTAGTCATGCATGAGCTCTCACTGGCGACCGGGATAGTTGAGACCGTCGTGAAGCACGCCGAGGGCCGGCGCGTCACCTCGGTTGAGATGCGCATCGGCACGCTCCGCCAGGTCGTCCCGGCATCCCTCGAGTTCTACTTCGGGATCTGCTCGCGAGACACGGTCTGCCAGGGCGCGACCCTTGAGCAGGAGATCATCGAGGCGCGCGTGCGCTGTCGCTCCTGCGGCGAGGAGTGGGAGCTCTACGAGCCCGACTTCCGCTGCCGCTCGTGCGCTGATACGGAGGTGGAGGTCATCGCCGGCACCGAGTTCGAGGTGGACTCGATCGAGGTGACCGAGGAGAGCCCAATCGATCAGGAGGAGGCGGGATGCATCGCACCAAGGTGAAGGTCGCAGAGGACGCGCTGGACGCCAACACGACGATCGCGGAGGCGAACCGGCACGACTTCGATCACGCCGGCGTGCGGGTGGTCAACCTGATGTCGGCCCCCGGGGCGGGGAAGACCACGCTGCTGGAGGCGGCGATCCCCGAGGTCGACGCCTGCGTCGGCGTGCTCGAGGGCGACGTCCAGGGGTCGATGGACGCCGACCGGATAGCCCACCTGCACGTGCCGGTGGTGCAGCTCAACACCGACGCCGGATTCGGCGGTGAGTGCCACCTCGACGCGAACATGGTGCGCTCGGCGCTGCCGGGCTTCGAGCTCGACGGCATCGATCTACTCGTGATCGAGAACGTCGGCAACCTGGTCTGCCCCGCGGAGTTCCGTGTGGGGGAGGACGCCCGGGCGATGATCTGCTCCGTCGCCGAGGGCGAGGACAAGCCGCTCAAGTACCCGCTGATGTTCCGGGCCTGCGAGCTGGTGGTGGTCAACAAGATCGACCTGCTGCCGCATTTGGAGTACGACCTGGAGAAGCTGCGGCACAATCTCGAGTCGGTGAATCCCGGCGCCGAGGTGATCGAGTGCAGCGCGCGGACCGGGGAGGGCACCCGGGCGTTCGCGGACTGGCTGTCCACGGTGGCGGCGAGGGAGGCCGCCGCGGTTTGACGGTCGCGGCAGCAGGGCGGCTGGATTCCCTGCTCGCGGAGAGGACCGAGGCCAACCGTGCCTTCTTCGGCGCGAGGGCGGAGGACGTGGCGCGTTGCTGCCATCGGATGGCGGAGCGCTTCGCTCGTGGGGGGCGGCTGATCGCGCTCGGGTTCTCGCCGGCGGCCCGCTCGGACGTCAGGCACGTCGCTGTCGAATTCGTCCACCCGGTGATCGTGGGCAAGAGGGCGCTGCCCGCGATCGGCCTCTCCCGTGAGGGCGGGTCGCTCACCACTCAGGCCGAGTTGATCGCTCAGCCGGACGACATCGCGATCGCCTTCGGAACCGACGAGCCGGATGCGGCGGAGACGCTCGAGACGCTCGCCCTCGCCAGGCAGCGGGGCTGCCAGACGATCGCCTTCTCGAGCGCCGGCGCCGAGTGGGAGTTCGAGCCGCCCAGCGAGGACCCGTTCATTAGGCAGGAGCTCGCCGAGACCCTCTACCACGTGCTCTGGGAGTTGGTTCACGTCTTCTTCGAGCATCGCGGCCTGCTGGAGGGACGGGAGGCGGGACCGGTCCACGACACCGGCGCGTCGAGCTTCCTCTATCCGTTCCTCTCCGAGGGGGAGACCGGCCTGGAGGAGGTGATCGAGGACGTCCGCTCCAACGTCGTGATGAAGGCCGAGGAGGTCGGCGAGCTGAGGGAGCACACGATCACGGGGTCGAGGGAGGTGCTCGTCGATGCCGCGGCGGCTCTGCGGTCGATCTTCGACGGGGGAGGCAAGGCCCTGATCTTCGGCAACGGCGGGTCGGCGACAGACTCCATGGACTTCGTCGCCGACCTTCGCGCCGCGCCCCAAGGTTGGCCCGCCCGCCCCGCGCTCGACCTGACGGAGGACCCGTCGATCTTGACCGCGATCGCCAACGACATCGGCGTCGAGGCGATCTTCCTGCGGCAGGTGATTGCCTACGGGCACGAGGGCGACGCCGCGATCGCGATCTCGACCAGCGGCAACTCCGTCAACCTGATCGAGGCGCTGGGCGAGGCGAGGAAGCGAAAGCTGGTGACGATCGCCTTCGTCGGATACGACGGCGGCCGGATCGCAGACGAGGGCCTCGCCGACCACGTCATCGTCTCGCCGTCCCAGCACATCCCGCGGATCCAGGAGGCCCAGGCGAGCGCGTACCACGCGCTCCGAGAGCTGATCGAGCTCGCGTGACCGTTGGCGCCCGGCAACGGCTGCGCGTGCGGGTCGAGGGAACCGTGCAGGGCGTCGGCTTCCGGCCGTTCGTCTATCGGCTCGCGACCGAGCTCAGGCTCGGGGGGTGGGTCCTGAACGACTCCCGCGGGGTGCTGATCGAGGCGGAGGGGGAGAGGGGCTCGCTCGACGCACTGCTGGAGCGGCTGCGGACCGAGGCTCCTCCTCTCGCGGTCGTCGAGCGGATCGTCGACGAGGCCCTGGCCCCCACCGGCGAGATGGACTTCCGGATCACCGAGAGCGCCGACGGCGGCGAGGCCGAGGCGGCCGTCTCGCCCGACGTCGCGACCTGCGAAGACTGCCTTGGCGAGCTGTTCGACCCGGATGACCGCCGCCACCGCTACCCGTTCACGAACTGCACCAACTGCGGGCCTCGCTTCACGATCGTCCGGGGCGTTCCCTACGACCGCCCGTTGACGACGATGGCCTCGTTCGAGATGTGCGAGCTCTGCCGGGCGGAGTACGAGGACCCGCTCGACCGGCGTTTCCACGCCCAGCCGAACGCATGCCCCGTCTGCGGGCCGTCGCTGCGCCTCGTCGACCGCGCCGGCCGGTCCCTCGCCGAGGGGAACGAGGCCTCGCTCGAGGCCGCCGCCCTGGCGCTCGCCGAGGGCAGGATCCTCGCCGTCAAGGGGCTCGGCGGCTATCACCTCGCCTGCCGCGCGGACGACGAGGCGGTCGTCGGCGAGCTGCGCGCCCGCAAGCACCGCGAGGACAAGCCCTTTGCGTTGATGGCGCCCTCCGCCGAGGCGGTCCTGGAGCTGGTCGACCTCGACGACGCGGCGGGCGCTCTGCTCACCTCGCGCGAGCGGCCCATCGTCCTCGCGCCCCGACGCCGCGACGCCCCGGTCGCCCGCTCGGTCGCGCCGACCTCCCGCGAGCTCGGCGTGATGCTGCCCTACTCGCCGCTCCACCACCTGCTGCTCGCGGACTCCGGCGCCGTCCTGGTGATGACCAGCGCGAACGTCTCCGACGAGCCGATCGCCTACCGGGACGAGGAAGCGCTGGAGCGACTCGCGAGGATCGCGGACCTCTTCCTGATCCACGATCGCCCGATCGAGACGCGCACCGACGATTCTGTGGTGCGGGTCGTATCGGACAGGCCCCTGTTCCTGCGGCGATCGCGCGGCTACGTCCCGCGCGACCTGCCCTTGGAGACGCCCAGGCCGATCCTCGCCTGTGGGGCGGAGCTCAAGAACACCTTCTGCCTCGCCAAGGGGGAGCGCGCGTGGGTCGGCCATCACATCGGTGACCTGAAGAACTACGAGACGCTGCGCTCGTTCACGGAGGGGATCGAGCACTTCGAGGCGCTCTTCGCCGTCGAGCCCGAGCTGGTCGCGCACGACCTGCACCCGGAGTACCTCTCCACCAAGTACGCGCTGGAGCGCGAGGGCGTCGAGACGGTAGGCGTCCAGCACCATCACGCCCACCTCGCCGCCACTCTGGCCGAGCACGGGGAGCGCGGCCCGGCGGTCGGGGCGATCTTCGACGGGACCGGCTACGGGACGGACGGGACGGTCTGGGGAGGGGAGCTGCTGCTGGGTGACTGTCGCGACTTCGAGCGCGGCGGACACCTACATCCGGTACGGATGCCGGGCGGGGAGCGAGCGATCAAGCAGCCCTGGCGGATGGCCTGCTCGTGGCTGCTCGAGACGCTCGGGCGCGAGCCGCCGCTGCCCCCGCTGCTCGCCGAACGGGTCTCCGAAGCCGAGTGGTCGAAGGTCGCCGAGCTCGCCGGCAGCGGGCTCGCCTCACCGCTCACCAGCAGCGCCGGGCGCCTGTTCGACGCGGTGGCCGCACTCTGCGGCGTCCGGGCGGAGGTCAACTACGAGGGGCAGGCTGCGGTGGAGCTGGAGGCCGCCGCCGAACCGGCGATGCGCGAGTCGTATCCACTTCCAGGGACGGAGGTGCTCGACGCGCAGGGAGACGCTGCAGGCGATCCTGGCCGACCTCGGAGCGGGCGTGTCGGTGGCCGACGTCTCCGCGAAGTTCCACAACGCGATGGCCGAGGCGGCCGCGCGAGCCTGCGCCGAGCTCGCCCGCGCCGAGGGGATCGAGCTGGCGGTCCTCTCCGGCGGCGTCTTCCAGAACCGCCTGCTCCTCGAGCGGACCGCCGAGGCGCTGGAGCAGGCGGGCCTCCGCGTCCTGACGCCGCGGCTGCTTCCGCCGAACGACGGCGGGGTGGCCTTCGGCCAGGCTGCCGTCGCAGCCGCCCGGGGCTAGCGGCGGCTCAGGCCAGCGGGCTCCAGCGGGAGGGCCGGCCGGGACCGAGTGCCCGGCGCGCGGCGACCCTGCCCCGGCGGTAATTGACCGGATGGGGCCCCATAGCCCATGGATGCCACCCCAGCGTTCCGTAGCTCTCCCGGATCTCTGCCTTCAGCTCCCCGCGGTGCTCGCCGCAGGCATAGCGGGCGCGCCCGTAGATCCCGTTCCCGGTCCAGGTGAGCCAGTGTCCCGGCTCGACGTCGAGGTACTCGCCGAACAGCAGCTCCTGGAGCGTCGCCTCGAGCCCCTTCTCAGTCAGCCCCTCCGCGCGGGTCCCGCAGTACTCACATCTGAACACGAGTCGACTCGGCATCAAAGATCCACCGTAGCTCTCCTGTCAAGCGCTGGGCTCCTCTCTAGCTGCGATCAGCTTGCAATTGCGATCTGCCCCGTAATAGGGTCGCTGCGGTGGCGGTATGAGGCGGATCGCAGCCGAGCTGAACGCGCGAGAGCGGCGAACGGTGATCGCCATGACGGCGGTAATCGTCGGGCTGCACGTCGTCGGCTTCTTCGTGCTCCTCGCCCTCGTCGTCCCGAAGAACTACAGCCTCGGCGCCAGCGGAGCCTTCGGCCTCGGCGTCGGCATCACCGCGTACACACTGGGCCTGCGACACGCCTTCGACGCCGACCACATCGCCGCCATCGACAACACGACGCGCAGGCTGATGGGCCAGGGACAGCGTCCGCTCACCGTCGGGTTCTTCTTCGCCCTCGGCCACTCGACCATCGTCTTCCTGCTCGGGGCGGTGGTCGTGATCGGGGTTCGCGGCATCGGCGGTGCCGTCGAGGACGACGGCTCGTTCCTGCAGGGCGCGACCGGGCTGATCGGCCCGACCGTCTCCGGGCTGTTCCTGCTCGCCATCGGCCTCCTCAACCTCGCCGTGCTGGTCGGCATTCTGCGGATCTTCCGGCGGATGAGACACGGAGGGCTCGGTGAGCAGGAGCTGGAGCGGGAGCTCCAGTCGAGGGGGCTCCTGAACCGCCTCTACGGCCGCGCGACCCGCGGGATCACCAAGCCGTGGCAGATGTATCCGCTGGGGTGCCTGTTCGGGCTCGGCTTCGACACCGCGACCGAGGTCGCCCTCCTGGTCATGGCCGGGGGGGCGGTCGCGAGCGGCCTGCCCTTCTACGCGATCCTCTGCCTGCCGATCCTGTTCACGGCCGGCATGACGCTGTTCGACACGATCGACGGCGCCTTCATGAACTTCGCCTATGAATGGGCGTTCTCCGAGCCGATCAGAAAGGTCTTCTACAACCTGGCCGTCACCGGCCTCTCCGTCGTGGTCGCCCTGCTGATCGGGACGGTGGAGCTGATGTCGGTCCTGGCGGACAGGCTCAGCCTCACCGGCCCTCCGTGGGATTTCGTCTCCGAGCTCGACCTGAACCTGGTCGGCTACGCGATCGTGGCGCTGTTCATCCTCACCTGGGTGGCGGCGCTCGCCGTCTGGCGCCTCGGCCGGATCGAGGAGAAGTGGTCCGCACACCTGCGGACGCCGGCGGGCTAGCGTTCGAGGCATGAGCGACGCGCCGTTCAGGGAAGGGGTCAAGGTCGAGGGCCTGGAGGACGCACTCGACGCTCTGCGGGAATCCGGACACCGCGTCACCGCCGCCCGGCGCCTGGTGATCGAGGCGCTCCTCGACGTGGACGGGCCGGCGTCCGCCGAGCACCTGGCGCGCCGCGTAGGCGGAGCGTCCACCCCCATGGATGTCGCCTCCGTGCACCGCAACCTGGCCCAGCTCGAGGAGCTCGGACTCGTCCGCCACGTCCACATCGGGCACGGCCCGGGGCTGTACGCCCTGAGCGGACGGGACGAGCGGGAGTACCTTGCCTGTGAGCGCTGCGGCCGGGTGACCTCCGTCGAGCCGCGCAAGCTCGACTCGATCAGGCGCTCGATACGCCAGCGCTTCGGCTACGAGGCTCGCTTCACGCACTTCCCGATCCTCGGCCTCTGCGAGAGCTGCTCGGCGGAGCTCGCCGAGACGAGCGCGGGGGGCGGGAAGGGCGGGAGAGCGGCTGCGCACGAGTCGCACACCCACGAGCACAGCCACGGCGACCACGTGCACTCCCATCCCCACGCCCACCCGCCGGGCGAGCACGGTCACACCCACGACTGAGGCCTCGCCCGAGTTTGTCCTCAGTTCATGCGGGAATCCCAACCCGCATGAACCAGCGAATGATCGGCATCTACCTGAACGACCACCTCGCGGGCTCGGTCATGGGCAGCCGGCTGGCGAAGCGGATCGTGCGCCAGAACGATGGCAATGAGTACGGCACCAAGCTCGCCGGCATCGCGAGGGAGATCGAGGAGGACAGGGCGACGCTGCGCGAGCTGATGGACCGCCTCGGAATCGGTGAGCAGCGTGCCCGGATGGCGATGGCCTGGGTCGCGGAGAAGGCGATGCGCCTGAAGCCGAACGGGAACTTAATCCGCTATTCGCCGCTCAGCCGCGTCCTCGAGCTGGAGACCCTGACCATGGGGATCACCGGCAAGCTCGAGCTCTGGCGCTCCATGGAGGCTGTGAACGGCGCGAAAGTTCCGGGCTTCGACTTCACCCAGCTGGCCCAGCGTGCCGAGACGCAGCGTGACCTGGTGGAGGATCTCAGGGTGCGCGCCGCGCGCGAGGCCCTCGGCGAGGGTGCGTAGCGCGCGAAGCGTGCTCAGGAGAACTCGTCGAGCGAGCGCTTCTGGCAGCGAAGCTCGTGATCCCGCTGCTTCGCGGGGACGCCGGACTCGCCGGTGACGGCCTCGTTGTGCCTCACATCCACGATCGCCCTGAAACGCTCCGTCTCGGAGCCCGGAGTGGAGGGCTCCTCGGTCCCCTGCTCTCCCGGTTCCGGCTCGTTTGCTTCCTTCATCCCTCTCCGTTGGTGCGAGGGCGCTCCGACCCGCAGGCGAGAAGCAACCCGTTTCATTCCCATTTGCCCGTTGATGTCACTAGTTGTAGCACCGTTTGTGAGCGTTTCCTAAACACTATGTAGAACCGCTCACCCGGCTGAAAGTAGCGCTGCAAGGCGTCGGATTGTGGTGAGGCGCGGTTTCGCAAATTGCGGAAGAGCCGGATTGGAAGCCGGTGAGAAGCGCGACCGTGCCGGGTGGGGGTCCGCTTATAATCTCCGCCCCGTCGGTCCACCCCGTCGCGCGCCCGCTCGAAGAAGGCGCGGAACCGGAGTCTCAAATTGAAGAACCCGTCCCCAGAGCGTGAGCGCTTCTCGCCCGAGCGCGCCTACCGTCCCCGCGTCTCTCCCCCGAGCGTGGAGGACAAGGACGCCTGCGCGATCTATGCGTCGGTGCGGCGCGACGCGACACCCAGCCACGAGCCGGTCACCTCGGCGCTCGAGTCGCTCCAGAAGATGCTCCACCGTGCCGGCAACGTCGATGGTGAGGGCGACGGCTGCGGCATGCTCGTCGACATCCCGACCAAGATCTGGGCCGAGGAGGTCCGGCAGGGCGGACACAACCCCGCGCTCGCCCTCGATGACTCCTTCGCGGTCGCCCACGTCTTCGTCGAGCGCTCCCAGGATCTGGAGAAGGTCCGGCACGGCGCCCGCGCGATCCTCGGCGCGGCCGGCTTCCGGATCCTCGCGGAGCGGGTCGGGGCCGTCGACTCGGCGGCGCTCGGGCCTACCGCACGGGAGGAGGAGCCGCAGTTCTGGCAGTTCGCCGGCCTCGTGCCCGAGCCGGCCGACGCCGACCGCACCGTCTTCAACCTGAACGTCGCCCTTGAGGAGAAGCTCGGCGTCCACGTCGCGTCTTTCTCTGGGAAGACCTGCGTCTACAAGGTGATGGGGAGCCCCAAGGTCCTTGGGTCGTATTACGCGGACCTCTCGGACGAGCGCATGGAGACCATCGGAGCCTTCGGTCACAACCGCTACTCGACCAACACCTGGCCCTCCTTCACCCGGGTGCAGCCCTTCGGCGTCCTCGGTCACAACGGTGAGATCAACACGATCGAGCAGCTCCGCCAGGAGGCGCGCATGCTCGGAGTGCCGATCGGCGAGGGCAATTCGGACTCGCAGGACCTCAACCGCACGATCGAGACGCTGGTCCGCCGCCACGGCCTCTCCCTCGCGGAGGCGATGGAGATGGTGGTCCCGCCGATCGTCGACGAGATTGCCGGGCTCCCCGAGGAGCTCCACTCCTTCTACATGTACCTGCGCCAGGCCATGGGCCCGTTCGCCCAGGGTCCGGTTGCGCTGATCGCGCGGCACCGCGACGAGTGCGTCTTCTCAGCGGACGCCATGGGCCTGCGACCGCTCTGGCAGGTCGAGACCAACCAGGATTTCATCTTCAGCTCTGAGCCCGGCGTCGTCTCTGTCGACGAGATGACCGGCGAGCCCAAGCCGATGGCACCGGGCGAGAAGTTCATGGTCCTGATCGACCGTGATCGGAAGCGCTCGACGCTCCATCCGCACGCGGAGATGCTGCGCGCGGTCCGCAAGCGCTGGCGCGCCCGAGTCGGCATGGACCGAGTTGCCGCCTTCGATCGTGCGCTCGAGACGGGCGGTCCACTCGAGGGGCCCGAGATCCCGGGCTACACCGACGCCGGGCCCGAGGAGCCCGTGAAGGTCGAGGACCGCGTGCTCGCCGGGTTCTGCTGGCAGCGCGACGACGTCAAGCTGGTCCAGCAGATGGCCGACAGCGGCGCCGAGCCGATCGGCTCGCTCGGATACGACGGACCGCTCGCCGCGCTCTCGCCCGAGCGCCAGAACCTGGCCGATTACTTCAAGGAGACGGTCGCCGTCGTCACCAACCCGGCGATCGACCGCGAGCGCGAGATCGAGCACTTCTCCACCCGGGCAGTCTTCGGCCGTCGCCCCCCGCTCGGCGATCCCTCTGCCGACACACAGACGATCGAGACGGACTTCCCCGTCATCCTCGGGGGGCACCACGACCTGGCGCCGCTCCCGCACACCACCTACCGGCGGATCGCCAACGAGCAGGGAACCTTCGTCCTCGAGGACCTCTGGGCGGCGTTCGGCGACCGCGCCAAGGCGATCGACATCGCGCTGCTCGAGTCGGAGACGACCCAGGGGGCGATCGAGCGCCTCCGCCACGAGGCGGTCAAGGCCGTCAGTGAGGGCGCCGAGCTGATCGTGCTCACCGATCGCACCGTCTACGACGGCGACCGGCGCTACATCGATCCCCACCTGGCGACCTCGGCGATCGACCAGGCGCTCAAGCAGTTCCAAGTGGGCGCGGGCAAGGAGAACCTGCGGCGCCGCTGCTCACTCGTGCTGCGTTCGGCGGCGATCCGCAACGTCCACGACGTGATGATCGCCCTCGGGCTCGGTGCCAACGGCGTCTGCCCGTACGTGATGGTCGAGGTGATCTGCGTCGACGACTACGAGAACGACGTCGGCAATCTCTGTTCGGCGCTGCGCAAGGGGATCGAGAAGGTGATCTCGACGATCGGGATCCACGAGGTGCGCGGCTACGCGCGCCAGTTCTCGTCGATCGGTGTGAAGCCGGAGCTCGCCGAGATCTTCCATACCGAGGCGTTCGCCGCCTCGGAAAAGGGCGGCGTCGGCTTCGCCCAGCTCGACGCCGACACCGACGAGCGCCAGAAGATCCTTGCTGGCGACGAGGAGGCGAAGCCCGCCAAGACCGTCCGCTTCTACCCCAAGGTCTACAAGGCCGCCATCGCAGCCGCGAACGGGACTGCGACTTTCGAGGAGTTCTCCCAGAAGGTCCGTGAGCTCGAGGCGCAGAGCCCGATCTCGATGCGCCACATCATGGGCCTCCGCAAGGAGCCCAACCGCGATCCGGTCGGCGCCTCGCAGGTAGACGTGTCCGTCGGTCATCACGACTACCCGATCGTGATCAGCTCGATGAGCTTCGGGTCACAGTCCGAGCCCGCGTTCCGCGCTTATGCCGAGGCGGGCAAGGCGATCAACATCCTCTGCATCAACGGCGAGGGCGGGGAGATCCCGGACATGTACGGCAGGTACCGCAAGTGGCGCGGGCAGCAGGTCGCCTCGGGCCGGTTCGGGGTGTCGGCCGAGATGCTCAACTCCTCATACGTCGCCGAGATCAAGATCGGCCAGGGCGCGAAGCCCGGCGAGGGCGGCCACTTGCCCGGCAAGAAGGTCTCGGAGAAGGTTGCGTCGGCCCGCAACGCCAGCCCCGGCACAGACCTGATATCGCCGTCCAACAACCACGACCTGTACTCGATCGAGGATCTGGCCGAGCTGATCGACGAGCTCAAGACGGTGAACCCGGATCTGCGCGTGTCGGTCAAGGTCCCGGTGGTCCCCAACATCGGGACGATCGGCCTCGGCATCGCGAAGGCGGGCGCCGACATCATCACCCTGAGCGGCTTCGAGGGTGGCACCGGGGCGGCTCGCCAGCACGCGCTGCGCCACGTGGGTCTGCCCTCGGACATCGGCACCAGGGCCGTGCACCGCGCCCTGATGGAGGCCGGAATCCGCAACCGGGTCGAGATCTGGGCCGACGGCGGCTACCGCCACGCCCACGACATCGTGAAGCTCCACTGCATGGGGGCGAACCGGGTCGCCTTCGGGACGCTCGCCATGGTCTCCCTCGGCTGCACGATCTGCCGTGGCTGCCAGCTCGACACCTGCCACGTCGGGATCGCTACCCAGATCGAGACCGTCGAGCAGGCTCAGGACCACGGGCTCAAGAAGTTCACCCCGCAGGCGGTCGACTCCGCGGCAGAGAGCTGCGCCCGCTTCTTCCAGGCGATGGGCGAAGAGGTCAAGGCCCTCGTCGGCTCGCTCGGCTACGACCGCGCCCAGGACCTGGTCGGCCGCTACGACCTGCTCGAGCAGATCTCCCATCAGGAGAGGATCGATCTCGCTCCGCTGATCACGCCGCTCGAGGAGTTCCTCGACCTCGAGCCGATCGACCTTCCGGTTGAGGAAGAGGTGCTGGTCGAGGCCCGCGCCGAGGCCGGCCTGGTCCGCGCGAAGCCGCTCCGGATGGAGCCCAAGCAGGCCTCCGCGGAGCTGGCCCAGGTCGCCGACAGGGTCTTCGACGGCTCCTGCGTGAGCGTCGAGTTCCCGCGGCGCACCGACGCCCACGACCGCGTCCTCGGCACCGAGCTCTCGGGTGCGATCGCCCGCGCCCGGATCTACGACGGGGCACCGGAGGGGAGCGAGATCGACGAGCTCGCCCAGCTGGTCTTCAACGGCGGCTCGGTGGCGGGCCAGGGCTTCGGCGCCTTCAACGAATGGGGCGTGATCTGCCGCGTCGAGGGTGGCGCCCAGGACGGGGTGGGCAAGACGATGCTCGGCGGCACGGTCTCGATCCTTAAAGGCAAGAACGTTGAGGGCCGGCGAATCAACGGCTCCGTCGGCAAGTCGTTCGCCTATGGCGCCCAGAGGGGCCGCCTCTTCGTCCAGGGCTCAGCCGACTCGCGCTTCGGCATCCGGCTCTCCGGCGCCGACATCGTGCTTGCCGGTGAGCCCGAGCAGCCGCTCGACGATGCGCAGGGCTGCATCGTCGACCGCGCCAACGCCAAGGGCTTCGCCTTCGAGTACATGACCTCCGGCCGCGCCATCGTGCTCGGCGACATCGGGCCATGGGCCTGCGCGGGAATGACCGGCGGGCGCGTTTACGTACGGGTCAACGACCGGCTCAACCTCGATCGCGCCGCGATTCAGCGCCGCCTCGGCGAGGGCGCGAAGGTGACGCTCTCCGAACTCGACGCCGAGGGCCAGCTCGACATCGAGGACCTGCTCGGCCACTACGCCAACGAGCTGCGCGCGACCGACCAGGCTGAGGAGGCCGAGCGGGTGCTCGGGCTCGCCGCGGACGCCAAGGTGAACTTCCTGATGATCATCCCGGAGAAGGTCCAGGCCGATCCGAGCATCTCGACTGAGTGAGATGCGAGCGGAGCTCGAGGGTTAGCCGAGGAGCAACCCGTGCGGGTGCGGATACCGGCGCGGTCCGAGGCCAGCCGGCACCCGGTCATCGCCGCCACCTCGCCGGGCAACCTGCGAACCTAGAAACCGGTCCGGGGACCCATGACGCCAAATCCGAGCAACCACGAGCAGGCCGCTCCGGAGACAGTGGCCGCGGAGGAGGCCGTCGTCCGACTCGAGGACATCCAGCGGGTCACCGAGTCCGCGCTCGCCTACCTCGACCTCGACGACTTGCTTGCCGAGCTGCTGGAGAGGATCACCGGCATTCTCCAGGCGGATACCGCGGCCGTGCTGCTGGTCGAGGAAGACCGGCGCACGCTCGCCGCCCGAGCCGCGAGAGGGCTCGAGGAGGAGGTCGAGAGGGGGTTCCGCCTGCCGATTGGCCACGGCTTCGCCGGGCGGGTCGCCTTTACGAGGGAGCCAGTGGTGATCGAAGACCTCGAGCGCACGCCCGGTCAGGTGGTCAATCCGCTGCTCCGGGAAAAGGGGGTGCGATCCCTGCTGGGGGTGCCCCTGGTGGTCGAGGGCGACGTGATCGGGGTCCTGCACGTCGGCTCCCTCACCCCGCGGGAGTTCCGGGAGAGCGACATCGAGCTCCTCCTGCTGGTCGCCGACCGTGTCGCGCTCTCCATCGAGCGATCCCGGCTCATGGTCCAGGGACAGATCGCCCAGACGCTCCAGCGCAGCCTGCTGCCACGCACCCTGCCCCAGCTGCCGGGGCTGCGGATGGCGGCCCGTTACCTGCCCGCCGCGCACGAGTCCGCCGTGGGCGGCGACTGGTACGACGTGATCGAGCTCGGCGACCGGCGGCTCGGCTTCGTGATCGGGGACGTCGCCGGCCACGGCATGGGGGCCGCCACCTTCATGGGGCAGCTGCGGAGTGCCATCCGCGCCTACGCGCTGGACACCGAGGCCCCCGGGGAGGTGGTCACCAAGCTCGCGCAGTTCTCGCACAGCACGCACACACGGATGGCGACGGTGGTCTACGCGACTCTCAACCTGAATACCTGGGTGGTCCGCTTCGCGCGCGCCGGTCACCCGTACCCGCTACTCCTGCGCTCTGACGGAAGCGCGAACTTCCTCTCCGATGCCGGCGGGCCGCCTCTGGGAACGGGGGGATCATCGCCGTACCAGGAGCAGCGGGTGGCGCTCTCCGCGGGCGAGACGCTCCTGCTCTACACGGACGGGCTGATCGAGCGCCGCGGGTGGCGGCTCTCCGAGGGCGAGGCGAAGCTCGTGGATGCCGCGATCCACGCGCCGGACGAGCCGGAGCTCATGTGCCAGGCGATCACCTCCCGGCTGACGGAGGGAATTGAGATCGCCGACGACATCGCGGTGCTCGCCGTGCAGACCGTCGGCCTGGACGAGCTGTTGGAAGTGGAGATGCCCGCGGCGGCCGAGCAGCTGGCGACGATCCGACACCTGATCCGGCGGTGGGTGGAGGCAAACGACGGCTCCGACGATGACTGCGCGGCCTTCGCGATCGCCGTCTCCGAGGCCTGCGCGAACGCAATCGAGCATGCATATGGCCCCGAGGATGCGAAGATCGAAATCCGCGCGGCGCTCGTCGACGGCGTGGCGACGGTCGCGATTCGCGACCGGGGAACGTGGCGGGAGCCTCGTGGGGAAAACCGCGGCCGAGGAATTCCGATCATGCGCGAGTTCATGGATGATGTCTCGATCGAGAGGCCGGATCGGGGAACGACGGTGAGGCTTCGGCGGCGCCTGAGGGCCGGGTCGTGATGTCCCCGCTGGCCAGGCTGTCGCTCGAGAGCCAGGGCGATGTCGAGCTGGCGAAGGTCGCGGGCGAGGTCGACTCCTCGAACGTCGCGGACCTGAGCCAGCGGCTGCTCGCCGCGGTCTCCAACAAGGCGCGCGCCCTCGTCCTTGACCTGAGCGAGACCAGCTACATCGACAGTGCGGGGATCACCCTGATCTTCGACGCGGCGGCCCGCCTGCGCAATCGCCGCCAGGAGCTGCGGCTCGTGGTCACGCCTCGTTCCTTCGTCGGCGAGGTGCTCGCGGCCGTCTCCATGGAGCGGTCCGTCCCAATCGATGCGCAATTGGACGACGCCCTGCGCGCGGTCGAGGCCTCCGGCTAGGCGCTGGCGCCCGCGCTCATGACCACGCTGAGGGTGTAGCGCCCGATCTGAAGCTCGTCACCGTCGCCGAGGGGGCTCCAGTCGACGGGCTCACCGTTCACCGAGATGCCGTTCATGGAGCGGTCATCGAGGACGCGCAGCTCACCCTCGGGCGTCTGCACGACCACGGCGTGCCGCCGTGACACGGTCGGGTCATCGAGCCGGATGTCCGCCGAGCGGCTGCGGCCGATCCGCGACCAGCCCGTGGAAAGCTCGATGACCCGGGTTCGTCCGTCCGCGAACATCGCAAGGTACTTCCCGGGCTGCTCGATCGACTCGCGCACGTCGTCGAGCCAGTCCGCCGGCTTGGCCGCCGGACGCACGACGGCGATATTCCGCAGCGTCGGCTGCTCGAAGAGGGAGGCACGACGGAAGTCGGTGCCGCCGCAATTGGGGCAGTTCGGAATCGACTCGGTCGGCTCGAACGAGACCGGGAAGGAGCACCCTTGACAAACAAATGATCCGACGCCGCCAGCGGTCTCTCCCGCGTGGTGGAGATCGTCCTGACTCTGTCCTAATACGGCCATCCGGGGGTGCGGCGGATACTACTGCGCATACTGCGTAATGGCTAGGAATTCTTGCCCTTTAGTACGGAAAGTCCATGATTTCCAGGGATCGTCCGCGAGCCGTTCCGCGCCGAACGACGACTACAATCGCCCGCCCGTGGGGCCCATCACGATCACCACCTCCATCGACGCCTCGCGGGAGCGCGTCTTCGACTTCATCTCCGACCTGGCGACCCGTCCCAGCTGGATCGATCACTTCGCCCGGGACTACCGTCTCGAGCGCATCCCCGCAGCGGGCCGGGGTGCGGCCGCACGGTTCCGGGTCGATGCTCCCGCGGGCGTTCGCTACATGGAGACCGTGATCGCCGAGGTTGACCGTCCGTATCGGATTGTCGAGCACGGCCGGGGAGGGCGGCTAGACCGGGTGCCGATGCACCTCGTCTGGGAGCTGGAGGCGGGCCCGACCACTACGGTGACGCTCACATTTTGGACCGCTCCGGCTTTGCCGATCGACCGGATCAGGGAGTTCGGCCGAGAGCGGTGGTGGCGCCGGCGGTGGGGAAAGGCCCTGCGGCGGATGCGTGAGCAGATCGAATCCGGTGCGCCAGCCCACCGGATCGAGGTCGCCGGGGCTGATCGTGTCCCGGCCAGCGCCGGATAGACTGCGCGCCCTCATGCGCCCCGGCCACAAGGGAGCCCTGGCCTTCGCGTTTGTGCTCGCCCTCGCCCTGCTGGGTCTATCCGGCTGCGGCAACGACCTGGGCGAGGAGGCCGACGAGGGCGTCCCGATCCAGCTCGGGGATCTGAAGATCAACGTGCAGGAGACTCGCTTCCTGAACCCGGCGCAGCCCGATGACAAGGAGTACCTGCAGGGCCAGCAGCTGCCCCCGCCGGCGGGCAAGTCCTACCTCGGTGTCTTCCTGACGATTCACAACGCTGGCGATACGGCCGTCAGACTGCCCGACAACGCGCAGATCAGCGTTGTCGACACGACCGGCGCCGCGTACGAGGCGATCCCGAGTCAAACGGACTTCGCGGCTCCGCTGGGGACAGAGCTCGCTGGCGGAGCCGACGTGCCCGCGCCGGGCACAGCCGCGGCGAATGGGCCGACGCAGGGGGCGCTCGTTGTCTTTCTCGTCGACCAGGGGGTCAGCGAGAACCGTCCGCTCAAGCTCGAGATCGAATTCCAGGGCGAGACCGGCGAAATCACGCTCGATATCTAGCGTCGCGCCACGGAAGCCCTTGGTGGGATGAGGAAGACTCAGCTCCAGGCGCTGCTCATCATCGGTGCTGTCGGCGCGGGGCTCGCCCTGATCCAGCTGCTCGGCGTGGCAGGTGGGCTCGTGGGTGTTGGTCTGATGGTCGTCTCGACGATCCTCACCGCTCCTGCAGCCCCCGAGCCAGGCACCCGTGGGCTCAACTGGTGGGCTCTGCTCGCCGGCGGGACGGCGCTTGCGCTGATCGGCGTACCCCTCGGCCTGGCGCTCGAGGCGCCGGGCGGCCTGCTCACCGCCGTCGGCGGGGGGATGGCCATCGTCGGGGTTGCGTTCGGCTATCCGTAGCGGCCGCTTGCAGCCGCGATCTGATGGCGAAGCCGTCTTACTTCGACAATGCCGAGGCGAGGATCTCGCGCGCGATCGGCGCGGCGGTCGTTCCGCCGTCGCCCGAGGCGTCGATCAGCATGACGGCGACCGCGAGCCTCGGGTGCCGCGCCGGGGCGAAGGCGAGGAACCAGGCGTCGATCAGCTGGTTTTCCTGCTGGCCCGGAGCCGCGGGCGGCGCGCCCGGCCTGGGGCCGAGCTCGGCGGTCCCGGTCTTGCCGGCGACCTCGACCCCGGGGATGTTCGCCGCCACGCCGGTCCCCGAAGTGACCACGGCGCGCATCAGCCCGGTGAGCACCCGAGCGTTCTCCCTGGAGGTGACCTCGACCGGCTTCGCGTCGCTTTGCAGCGCCGGGTCCTTGACGATCGGCGTCGGGCTGCGGACGCCGTCGTTGGCGACGGTCTGGGCGACGGACGCCATCCCGAGGGGCGTCGCCAGCACCCTGCCCTGACCGAAGGCGGTGACCGACAGCTCCGTGTGGCTGGTGTCATCGCTGAAGTCGGTCGGCATCGTCATGCGCCCGGGCTCCGCGGCGGCGGTCGCTGAGGCGTTGTAGAGACTCGTCGGCTGGTTCCAGCCGTACCTCTCGGAGGTGTCCACCAGTCGCTTCGCTCCGACCTTGACACCGAGGGGCGCGAAGACGGTGTTGCACGAGTTCGCGAATGCCTGGGTGAAGGTGCCGCCGCAGGACTCATCGTGGGCGTTGTGTACGACGCGGGCGCCACTCTGCAGGTCCGGGTTGATCTCGGTCAGCACGGGAAAGGTGTCGCTCGAGCTTCACGTCGTGGCCCTCGAGCGCGGCCGTCGTGGTGATCACCTTGAAGGTCGACCCCGGCGGTTGCGGAGCTGAGTACGCTGATCCCGCGAGCGCCAGCACGTTGCCGTTCTTGGCGTTGAGCACGACGACGCCGCCCGATTGGCCCCCGAGCGCGTTCACGGTGGTCGCCTGCAGGAGCGGGTCGATCGTCGTCTGCACCGGCTGGCCGGGTCTCCCCTGCGCCGTGGCGAGCACCCGCCCCTTCGTCCGCGCGGGGACATCTGGAAGCGGGGTGTCCGCCGGGACCGCGAGCAGCTGGCCGCTCGGTGTCCCGGAGAGGCGCGGGTTGAAGGCGAGCTCGAGCCCGCTGATGCCCGTGCTCTGGTTCGTTGGGTAGCCGGCGCGCCGAAGCTTCGCTTGCTGATCGGCGTCGGGGGCACCCGTCACGCCGGCGACGTCGATTGCGTCGGAGCCGAGCGGGGAGGAGCGATCGTCGGTTGGGCCCTCGGCGAGGGAGACGTTGTGCTTGGCGAGGATCGACGCACGCCGGCCCAAGCTCAGGCGCCTCCCCACGCGCTCCCCCGTCTGCAGGCCCGGAAAGGTCAGGTGCGGGGCCCAGGCGACCTTGCCGCCGTCGAGGGGCAGCCGGAGGGTTCCGTCGACCTTGCCGAAGAGTCTGGTTCGCACTCCGACCTGGAGGTCGACCACCTCCGTGCCATTGACGCTCTTCGGGCCGTCTGCATCACCCGGATCGATCGCGGTGGCAGTGGCGGCCTCCTGCGCGGCGCCGTAGGCGCTGGCAAGCTCGGCGGCGGAGTACTGGGCCTGCGCGGAGTCGGAGAGCTCGTCGTGCATCGCCTTGAAGTCCTGATCGGCCCAGTCGTCGGCGAACCGCTTCGCCATGTCCTGCTCGGGGCTTCCCGCCGAGCTGATCACGCCGAAGATGAAGGCGATCACGGCGACGACCGCCAGAGGGAGCGCCCGCTGGCGCAGCCGACGCTGGCGTTCGCTGAGGGGCCCGCGCTGCGCGCGGGGCAGGCGGCTCGGCCGCTGCGGCGGCCGCTTCTCCCGTCCTCGTCTCCGTGACCGTGTCACGGGGGGATTCACGCGGGCAAAGGTAGTCGCTCGTACGCTTGTATTCGGGAAACTGTGACCGGCCTCGACTGGCTGATCGTTGCTTTTGCCCTGGCCATGGGGCTCTGGGGCTACCAGCAGGGGCTGATCGTAGGGCTACTCAGCCTCGGCGGCTTCGCGATCGGCGCCTTCCTCGGCAGCCGGCTCGGGCCAGCCCTGCTCCGCGAGGGGTCCCACTCTCCGTATGCGCCCGCGACGGCGCTCGCCGGCGCGCTCCTGATCGGCGGGATCGTCGCGGTCTCGCTGGAGAGTGTCGCGTTCGGGTTGCGCCGGCGCCTCCTCGGCGCGGCGGGGCGGCATCGCAGCGTCGCGATCGCTGAGTCCTCGGGTGGGGCCGCGCTGCTCGTAGCGCTCGCGCTCGGCCTCGCCTGGCTCTTCGGCGCCGTGGCGCTCAACGCACCGGGGGCGAAGGGGCTCCGGAAGGCGGTTCAGCGCTCGGCGATCCTGCGGGCGCTGAACGACGCGTTCCCGCCGTCGAGCGATCTGATCAACGCCCTGAACCGGATCGATCCCCGGCTCTCGGTCCAGGGGCCGAGTCCCAAGGTCGCCGCGCCAGACTCGAAGATCGCGCGGGACCCCGATGTCCGGGCGGCGTCGAACAGTGTGGTCCGCGTCCTCGGGACCGCCTGCGGCCTCGGGGTCGAGGGATCGGGCTGGGTCGCGGGGCCGGGCCTGGTGGTGACGAATGCGCACGTGGTGGCCGGTGAAACCGACACCACGGT
The DNA here is from genome assembly GCA_963801055.1 of uncultured Solirubrobacterales bacterium. Lineage (GTDB taxonomy): Bacteria > Actinomycetota > Thermoleophilia > Solirubrobacterales > 70-9 > DASUPK01. The sequence continues at coordinate 262,634 of CAWDDE010000001.1, forward strand.
GACGCCACCCGGCCGCTCGTCGCTCGACGCGATGGCCGTGCACTACGACCCGACGAACGACCTCGCATTGCTTCGGGTCAGCGGGCTCAACAAGGCCCCGCTGCTCGTTCGCCGCCCAGGTGCGACGCGGGACCCCGGGGGCGGTCCTCGGCTATCCCGAGAACGGGCCGTTGACGATCACGCCGGCGCGGGTTGGGTCGACGGGTCCGGTGATCACCCAGGACTCCTACGGGCGGGGGCCGTTCACCCGTGAGCTGACCGCTCTCCGCGGCGAGGTCAGGAGCGGCGACTCGGGCGGCCCGCTGGTCGACGCCGACGGCAAGGTGATGGGCACGGTCTTCGCGGCGACCACCGAGGGAAAGCCTGGCGGCTACGCGGTGCCGAACGCCAGCGTCGCCCGCGCGCTCGGCGACTCGAGTGGGCAGGTGAGTACGGGCCCCTGCACACGGTAGGCGCCCAACGCCAGTTTGGCGGTCTCTTACGATCGGTAAGCTTGGAGCGAGGTGAGATCCAAGTCCGGCGCCGGCCCGCGGGGGATGGCCAAGCCAAGACAGGTGTGCCCGCACTACCACGGCGCCGTGGAGCTGATCGGCCGCCGCTGGGCGGGGGCGATCCTCTATGCACTCACCAGCGGCCCGCTTCACTTCGCCGAGCTCAAGGACGCGGTCCCCGGAATGTCGGACCGGCTGCTCTCCTGCCGACTCAAGGAGCTCGAGGAGGCCGGCTTGGTGCGGCGCGAGGTGCACTCCTCGGGGAAGCGCGTGCGGGTGAGCTATGAGCTCACCAGGAAGGGGCATTCACTCGAGCCGGTGATGGGCGGCCTTCGCGAGTGGGCCCGTGCGTGGCACCGCGCGTAGGGCGCGCGACGCTGGCAGGATCGGATCGCTTGAGCCCTACAGGTAGCGCGCCCGCCTGATGCGGGTTTAGCCAGACCGCAGTCAAGCGCGGCGGCGACGCGCCGGTTCCTACCAAGCCCTGGGATTACCGTCCGGGATCTTGTCGATCACGAGCTCCGCCTCGACGCGCTCGACCGGGTATGGGGTGGTGGCCCGGTAGTGATCGAGCTCGTCGGGCCCGAGCGCCTCGAACCCCTTCTCAACGGCCTCGGCGTAGGTGCGGAGGATCACCGCGTCCTCCGGAGGCTGTGGCGCGAAATGGAACGGTTTCGCCGTGTAGGTGACGATCCGCCCTGGCAGGTCCTCGCCCTCGACCGACCTGGTGACGTCGACTCGGTCGTAGCGGATCTCGCGAATGTCCAGCCGGTCGAGCTCGGCCTCGGTCAGCTCGATGACCACGCCGTTGACGGGTCCCGCCCCGTCCTCGCCCTCCTCGACGTTGAGCCCGAGGATCCACTCCGGTCGCCATCCGCCGGCACACTCGAAGGTCTTCTCGCAGGTCAGGTTGTCGCGACGCTGGGAGAAGCGCCTCCGCCAGTCGTGGAGTCGGATGGGGCGCAACTCGCCCGCCGGGCGGCCAAGGGTCATCGAGGCGCTCTCAGGGAGGACCAGCGAGCCGTAGCCGAAGAGGCCGATCTTCATGCCGACACCGCCTCCGGCGAGTCGCGCATCGTCAGCTCGATCGGGTAACTGCAGAGCCTCTCCCGCGCCGGGCAGTCGGCGCACAGGGAGCGGTGCGGGCTGTTGGTGACGTCGAACCGGCCGGCGGCGAGCCGCTTCAGCAGTGCCTCGACCCGGTCGTTCGCCGCCCCGAGCTCGGCCTCGCCGAAGCTCTCTCGCGCCGGCGCCTCGGGCTGCTCCAGGAAGACGTAGGCGGTCTCGACCGGAGCGCCGCGGGCCGCGGCGGCGAGCGCGTAGAGGTCCCGCTGGATCGAATATCGCGAGACGATCTCCTTCGGATCGCGCCCATCGAGCCGATCGGTCTTGTAGTCGACGACCAGCACCGAGCCGTCCGGGCGCTCCACCAGCAGGTCGATCGAGCCGCGAATCAGGGTTCCGCCCACCGAGAGCACGAAGGGGACCTCGGGGCTCGCCGTCCAGTCGCCGATCTCCTGGCGTAGCTCCGACCCGAGAAAGGCGCTCGTGAGCTCGAGCACGTGGGCCGCTCCGTCGTCGCTCTCCTCCAGTCCCTGCTCTCGCAACGCGGCGGCGACTCGCTCGTCGCTCGGCTCGCGCCAGTGGTTTCGCGCGCTCCACTCCAGCAGCGAGTGGACTGCGAGACCCGGGCCGAAGCGCCTGCGGACCTCGGGCCCGGCCGGCTCGTCGCCACCCACGGAGACGACCTCTGGCTCGGCGATTCCCAGGACGCGCTCGACGTAGAAGCGGTAACCGCAGTTCTCGAAGGCCGAGAGGGCCGAGTAGGAGAGGCCGCCGATCAGGGCCGGCGGGACCTCGGGCCGGCCGAGGGGCGGCTCGGCGTCGGTGGCCGCTTCCGGCGTCGGCTCGGCGTCGCGCGCCGCGAGGAGCTCGGCGCCCACACCCGGTCCGGGTTCGCTGACGCTGACGCGCAGGCGACCCTCGGGGTACCCGTCGCCCGCGGCCGCGATCTCGATCTCGCGCTTGGTCACGTCACCCGCGAGCAGCGAGCGGATCAGTTGCAGGGCGATCGGCTTGCGGGCGTCGATCTCCTTCTTCAGGGCATTTGGGTTGAACGTCCCGCTGAGCAGCAGCCGCCGCTTGGCCCGGGTGGCTGCGACGTACGCAAGTCGGGCCTCCTCCTCGGCGTCGCGCTCGGCGGCGAGCTCGGTGAGCTCCTGGTAGTCGTGCAGGCGCTCGGCGGGGCGGCCGAGGCGACCGAGCTGGACTCCGACCCTGGCGAGCTCGCCTCCCTCGGGACCCTCCTCCCCGGGCTGTACGCGCAGGGGCGTCCAGCCGAGCTGCAGGTTCCGGCCGAGATCCGCGACCGCGACGACCTCGAACTCGAGCCCCTTCGCGCCATGCACCGTCATCACCCGGACGCCCGCGTGGCCCTCGGCGCGAGTCGCGGCCTCCGCCTCGCGGTCGCGGCTTGCCGCCCTGGAGTCGAGGTATTCGAGGAAGGCGCCCAGATCCGGTCCCTCGCTCGCCTCGAACTCGCGAGCCAGGCGCATCAGCTTGCGCACGTTCGCCCACCGCGGTTTCCCATCCGCTCGGCGCAGCGTCGCCAGGTCGTAGTCGAACGCCGAGGCGGCGAGCTCGATCAGCGTCTCCAGGCCGCCCTCGGTCGAGCGCTCGCGCAGGTCGGTGAGCACGGTGGCGAACCGGCGAAGGCGCTCGAGCTCCTCGGGCGGGATCAGGGCCGCGGCCTCTGCGTCGCCGCGTGTCGGAGCCCCGGTCTCGACCAGATCGCGGACGAGCGGCCAGATGTGATCGAGGCGCTCGCGATCCTCCTCGTCGCGGCGGGTTGCCGCCCGCCGCAGCAGCCAGAGGGTGTCGGGCAGTACGGCGCAGGCGGGTGAGGCGAGCGCCCCGAAGGTTGCCTCGTCGTCGAGCGGGTTCGCGATTACGGCCAGCAGGCAGCGCAGGTCGTCGATCTGCTGCTGCGACCAGAAGCCGCGCCCGCCGACGACGTAGGGATCGAGCCCGGCGTCCTTGAGGGCTCGCTCCACCGCCGCCACATGAGTGAAGGCGCGCATCAGGACGACGATCTCCGAGGGGTCCACCCTCTCTTCGTCCACGAGCTGCCGCAGGCGCCCGGCAAGACGGCGCGCCTCCGCCACCTTCGACCCCGAGCTCGGATCGTCTGCGAGGCGGGGCAGCCCGGTCTCCTCGGCCTCCCAGGCCTTCCGATCGTCGACGGTGAGGAGCAGCTCGACGGGTGGATCGCCGGCCGCCGGCTCCTCGACGAACGCGGTCAGCGGCTCGAAGCCGTCGAGCAGGCCCGCGCCGATGGCGTTCGTGACCGCGACGAGCTGCGGTGCCGCACGAAAGTTCCCGGTCAGCGGCAGGGCCTCCCCGTTGGGCTCCTCGCCCTCGGCAAAGCGGCGGTGCTGGCGGCGATAGACCTCGACGTCCGCGTGCCGGAAGCCGTAGATCGACTGGAACTCGTCGCCGACCAGGAAGAGGCGCGTGTCGGTGCCGCGCAGCTGCTCGATCAGCCGCAGCTGGAGTCCGTTCGTGTCCTGGAACTCGTCGACCATCAGGTGGTCGAACTGCTCGCGGTAGCGGTCCCGTAGGACGTCGGATGTGCTCAACAGCTCGACCGTCTTCAGCTGGAGGTCCTCGAAGTCGAGGGCCGCGCGATCCTCCTTGAGCTCTTCGTAACGCGCGCCGAATCGGGCGACCAGCTCTCGGAGCTGCTCGTAGGCGGGCCCGAGGACGTGGGCGGCGACCGCCGCCTGGGCCCGCTTGAGCGCCCTCGTGTAGCGCTCGCAGGCCTCGCCCTTGAACGCCTTGGCCGTCGAGCTGACCTCCAGGTCGCGGAGGGACTCGAGCAGCTCATCGTCGGGAGGCAGGGCCGGATCGAGCTGCATCGCGGTGGCAATCCGCTCGCGGCTCGCCACCGCCTTGCCGCTCGCGTCCTCGCACTCGTCATGGGCCTCGCGGGCGGCCTCGATCAACGCCGCGATCGCGCCGGCGGTGTCCGGGGGCGCGAGCTGGGGCAGGGTGGGCCGCGGTTCGCCGTGGCTGCGGAGCTCGTCGTAGGCACCGCGCGTCATCTCGAGCAGCGTGCGGCGACGGTTGGCCGCGGCGAGTTCGAGCGCCTCGCGCTCGCCCGATTCGACCATCTCCTCGAGCGCCGAGTCGAAGGCCCGCGCGGCGAGCCGCTCGGCCTCCGCCTCGTCCACCACGCGAAAGCGGGGATCGATGCCCGCGGCGGCGGGGTGGGAGGCGAGCAGCCGGCGGCAGAACCCGTGGATGGTCGAGATCCAGGCCCGGTCGGTTGCCTCGAGGGCATCTCGCAAGGCCTCGAGCCGCTCGCCCTCGGCCTTGCGCAAGCGGGCGGAGAGCTCTTCCCGGATCCTGCGCCGGAGCTGGTCGGCTGCGCGCTCGGTGAAGGTGAAGGCGAGGATGCGCTCGACGCCGCCCTCGGGGTCGAGCGCCGCCGCGCAGAACCGGTCGACGAGCACGCTGGTCTTGCCGGTACCGGCGCCCGCGCGCAGGAAGATGTCGCGCTCGCGGCTCTCCACCGCGGCGACCTGCTGGTCGGTCCTCTCGGTGCTCATTCCTCCTCGCCCTCCTCCGACCAGGGCTCCTCCTCAGGCAGCCCGCGATCGCGGCGGCAGATCGGCTGGAAGCTGCACCAGTCGGGGCAGCTGCCACCGAGCGGATCACGGATCACCTTCCCCGCGTGGACCGATGCGATGATCTCCTCGGCCTTCTCCCTGGCCTCATCGAGCGCGGCCTCGAACCCCTCGTCGTCCAGATGGTCGTTCGGGCGGGGGTCGAGGCCCGCCAGCTCCTCGGCCAGCTCCTTCCGCAGCAGGCCCTTCGGCGTTCGGTCGCCGGTGCCGCCGAGGGGCCGATAGAGGCCCCCGGCGAGTTCATGCCCCCAGAGCTCCCGGGCGGCGAGCATGTAGAGCTGCAGCTGGAGCTTGCCCCGCTTCTCGAGCATCCCGGCGCCGCCCTCGACCTTGCCGCCGGACTTGTAGTCCTGGACGAGGGCCTCGCCGCCCGGCCCCAGGTCGATGCGGTCGATCTGTCCGTGGACGCCACCGCCGGCCAGCTGCAGCGGTCCCTTCTCGGACTCGTCGAAGCCGAAGGCGGCCTCGGTATGGGAGGGCGCAAAGGAGGTGGCCGTGACGGCCTCGTCGACGAGGAACGCCAGGACCAGGCCCTCGACCCGGCGGAGCGCGGCGGCGGTGTCGGCCCGCTCGCGGGGCAGGCGCTCGGCCCCGATCTCAGAGATCAGCTCGCGGGCCCGGCGGTGCCAGACATCGAGGGACTCCGGCGTGGGGCGCGGCTCGGGGCCGGGCGGCTCGTCATAGAGGGCCTCAAGGACCTTGTGGACGATCGAACCACTGGTCAGCGGCTCGTCCTCGGGTCCGATCCGCTGCGGCCTGAGCTCGTGGCCGATGAACCAGCGGTAGGGACAGAGCGCGTATTCCTCGAGGGTCGAGGGTCCGAACAGCTCGATTTCCCGCATCCGCGCCAGCACCGGCTCGAGCTGAAGTGGCCCCGGTCGGAGCCTGCCGTTCTCGGTTCTCGGCCCTATGGCGGCCTTCGCCCTCTCGAGCTCCCGCTCGCTGGGCGCCGAGCCGACCTCGAAAGTGGATTCGGCGAGGCCGCGGCCGCCCGCCTCCGCGACGATCGCCTCGTCGCGCTCCTCGAGCCCTTCCGGCAGCTCGGGGGCGAGCAGGTCCCGGACCTCGTCGACGTAGGGCGAGCGCGAGGTCGCTCCGCCCTCGTCGTCCGCGCTTCGCCAGGAGAGCCAGAGGCGCTGCTTCGGTCGCGAGAGGCAGACCGAGAACAGGTACCGGTCCTCGACCTCGGCCTTCTTCCTCTCGGGCAGGCCCAGCGCCCGGCGAGCGTCGTCCGAGAGCAGCGGCCCGCCGGTGTCACGGCGAGGGAAGTCGCCGTCCTGCATGGAGCAGACGAACATGTGGGCCACCCGGCGCGCGCGGGCCCGGTATGGGCTGATCACCCGGACCCTGCCCTCGGTCGGACCGCGCCACATCGGCACGTCGAGATCGGCGACCGCGGCGATCACGTCACGAGGGGAATGGGGGAGACCGAGCTCCGCGAGGTCGGTGAGTGCTCGCTCGATCTCGGCACCCGACCGGATCTCGAGAGCCCTGTCCTCCTCCGCCACCGCCCCCGCGCGGCGCACAGCCGACTCCGCGATCCAGCGAGCCTGCTTGCCCGCCTCGCGCAGCAGCGCCGGCCCCGACCCTGCTTCGCGCAGCTTCGTGACTTCCCGGAGGTGCCCGTCACCGTTGTCGGCGTCGGGCCGCCAGACTGCGAGCGCCTCGTCCGTCGTCCGCATGCGGCCACGCAGCAGGCGGCGCTCGAACCAGTCCACCTTCGACGGGGACACGACGCCGGGGGTGCGCAGGTAGGCGAGCAGGTCGGATGCGCCACCGCCGCCGACCGCCGCCCGAAGCAGCGCGATCAGCCCCGCGCCGGTGGCGGTCCGGGTGGCGGCCAGATCGGCCTGGACGGCGACCGGGATGTCGAAGCGCGTCAACACCCTTCGGTAGAGCGGCCCGGCCGAGCGGGGGTCGCGGAGCACGATCGCGATCTCTCCCGCGCGGGACGCCGTCGTGGAGCAGCCGCGCCACCTGCGCGCCCACGGCCTCCACCTCCGCCAGCTCTCCCGCCGACGCCAGGAGCGCGACGCCGCCGTCGTTCTCGATGGGCTCGCCGCCCTCGGGCTCGCCGAAGCGGCGCTCCATCTCGAAAAGCGTGGTGCTCCTCGTGAACCGGGGCTCGGCCGCCAGGCGCTCGATCGAGACCCCGTCGAAGTCCCTGAGCTCCGCGAATAGGGCCCCGCGAGCGAGGGTGAGGGACTCGCGGTCCTCCCATGGCAGGGCGACGGTCACGTCCGTGCTCGCCGAGAGTTCCCTGACCAGCTCCAGCTGCTCCAGCGTCAAGTCGTCGAAGCCGTAGACGAAGACCGGTCGCGCTCCCCATGCGTCGGGACGTTCGCGCAACGCTGTGGTTGCCGCTGCGGCGAGGGAATGGTCGTCGTGGACGCCGAGCTCATCGCGGACCTGCAGGTAGGACCCATACAGCGAGGCGATCTCGAGCTCGTAGGGCCCCGCCTCCGCCGCCCGCTCGCGAAGCGCCAGCGGATCGACCAGTGCGGACTGCAGCTCGGAGACGAGCTCCTCGAGGGCCGCCGGGAAGCCGGGCCTCCGCGACGAGGTAGCGAGGATTCTGAGCTCCGCCCGGGAGGCGGCCTCCCGCGCGAGCCGAAGACGCTGGGTACGGCTGACCGCGGGGCCCGCCGGCGCGTCGGTCGCCCGCGCGACCAGCCCGAAGAGCTGGTCGAACGTGCCCACCGTCGCTCCGATCACGACGTCGCCGTCGCGCGTGAGCTCCTCCTCGAAGCGCTCCACGTCGTCCACGGTGGGGACCACCAGGACCGGGTCGCGGGCCGCGGCCGCCCTGAACCCGTCGAGCGTGGCGCCCGTTCGCCCCGAGTTGGGGGGTCCGACGATCAGCTTGACGGCCATCTGGGCCAGCATAGGCCGGGCCGCGGCGCGGTCCAAGGCGCGAAAACCGCGTGGATTCACGCATAACGCGCGGAAACCAGTGCGGGACTTTTTCCGCCGGGGGCGAGTCTAAGTTGGCCTCAGATCACACCTCCAGACTCGAAACGGGAGGCGGCACCGAAATGACACTTTGCTTCGTAGATCCAGCCGACGCCATCAGGGCGATTGCCGACTCGGTCGGCCGGGAGGCGCGCCGCCAGCTCCTCGGCGAGGCGGTGCGCGCCTGGGTCGACGAGATCCCGGACGAGGAGCTCCAGGAGCACTACGCCAAGGCGATCGCCGAGCTCGACGAGCACGACATCTCGATGCTCGCCGCCTGGCACAGTTCGATGGAGGTCGGTCACCCAGTTCCCAACCGCGACTTTTTGATGGGCGCCTTCGAGTCGCTCGGGAACGACCGCCGCGAGGCCCTCAAGCTGGCCGCCGGCTTCCGCGGCGAGGAGGCGTTCGAGGAGGGCATCTCGGAGGAGCGCGCCCTCGAGCTCGTGCTCGAATGGCTCTCGCCGCCCCGCCTGATGGAGCTCTGCCGCGAGGCGATGGAGCTCTACATGTGGGACCGCGGCGGCTCGGACAACTAGTCGGCGCCGCCGCTCGGGTTCCGCAGCGTTAGTGGCGCCCTAGCCCCCTCAATGCTGCAGATCTAGCCTGAGCGCGCTGCGGATCTCGCCGATCGCCTGCTCGTAGTCCCGGTAGTGGACGGCCGACATACCGAGTTCCCGGGCGGCGTCGCAATTGACATTCGTGTCGTCGATGAAGAGGCACTGCTTCGGATCCGTCCCGCCCAGCCGCTCCAGGGTGAGCTCGTAGATCTCCCGATCCGGCTTCCGGCAGCCGACGAAGCCCGAGTCGACGACAACTTCGAAGATCTCATCGACGGGCAACATGGTGCGCCAGAGCGGCTCCCACTCGCGCACGTTGTTGGTGAGCAGGGCCGTGCGATGCCCCTGTTCCTTGACCTCGCGCATCAGGTCGATCATCGGCTCGTTGGGATGGAGCGCGTCGAAGTAGATCTCGCTGAAGCGGTGCAGCTCGGGCCTGTGGCCGAGGGCCGGCTCGAGGGCCTCGCCGAGCTTCCGCAGGAAGTCGGCCTCGGTGAGCCGTCCCGTCTCGAGCTCGAATAGCGGATGGCGGCCGTCCTCCTCCTGGATCCTCGCCATCGCCTTGGCCAGCTCCTCGAAGGGGATGCCGGTCTCGTCCTGGACGGCGGCGAAGGACTGGACGAGCGGCGTGGTGAGCACGCCGCCGAAGTCCGAGATCACGGTCGTGATCCGGCCCGGCTCGCTCATCCCCGCCAGAGCAGGTAGCTGCCTGAGCCCTCGCTGCCATGGGTGTTGCAGCGGAACAGCCCTGCCCAGGCCGCACCGGTCTTCACCCCGCCCAGCGCCGACCCGGCGACCCTGGTGGCCGCGGCCCGGCTCGCGCGCTCCGCTTCCGCCGGCCAGAGCTCCAGGCCGAGCCGAGTTGGGTCACCGTCGCCGTCGTACTCCGTCGAGATGAAGACATCCTCGAATCGAGTCACATCCTCGCCCTGGAGAAGCCAGGCCTCCGAGAGCTCATCGCCGTGACCTCGCGCCCCGATTTCTCCACGCGCTTCGGCCACCAGTAGTGAGGCGTCCCCTGCATTGATCGCCAGATGGCGGAAGGTGGCCGCGCCCTCGAGCGGGTCGCCGAACCAGCGGCTGATCTGCCCCGGGCATCGGGAGGTCTGCGCCTCACCCGCAAGGCGGACCTCCGAGGCGCAGGCGATGACGTCGAGGGCGATCCGGCTGGTCTCGCCATCCAGCGTGATCGCGGCCGTCTGGGGGATGAGCGTCGCCTCGACCGTTACGTCACCTGTCGTGATCTCGAGCGTCGCCGCGTCGCCGCCCTCCTCGAGCGCGAAGGTGGCTGCGCGGACCTCGCCCTCGTTCAGCAGGAGAGCGCCGGGCTCGCCGACGTCCCAGGCGAGTCCACCCAGGCCGGCCTCGGCGTCGCCGAACCCACAGAGGACGGGCCCATGCCCTGCGTCGCTCATCCGCCGAACGGCTCCCGGCCCGGTGGCAGCTCGTCCTCATCACGGATCTCCTGGCCGGTGCCTTCGATGTCATCGGGCCGCGGTCCGGTGCGCGGCGGCGGCGGCGGCGGTGGCTCTTCCCAGCCGAAGGGGTCCTCGGGTGCGGGTCGCCTGGGCGGACGCCCGGGCCCGCCCGGGGCCGGGCGACGGCGTGGCCTCGGGCCCGTGCCGAAGGTGAAGATCGTGGCCCCGCCTCCCATCGCCATTCGCCGCCTGACCCAGCGCGCCGACATGCCCCGCACCAGCGCGCGGGTCGGTGGGATCAGCAGGATCAGCCCGAGGATGTCGGTGAGGAATCCCGGCGTCAGCAACAGCGTTCCGCCGATGATCACCAGCACTCCGTCGAAGACCTCCTTGTGCGGCAGCCGGCCTTCTGCGAGCGCCCGATTGAACCGAATCCACGCCGCACGTCCTTGATGCCGTAGCAGCATCGAGCCCAGGACGGCGTCCGCGAGCAGGAGCGCCAACGTGGGGAGGACGCCGATCACTCCACCGACCTTGATGATCACGTAGAGCTCCGCGATCGGGACGAGGATGAAGATCAGGACCAGCCAGAACACGGCCTCGCAAGGCTACTCAGGGAGCCAATCCGGCAGGCTCGGATCCGGTCCCCCTATCCTTAGGGCGGACATGGCAACCGGAACCGCAACCGAAGAGGACATCTACGAGGCGCTCGAGGAGGTCATCGACCCCGAGCTGGGTCTGGACTTCGTCTCCCTCGGGCTTGGTCTACGACGTGGAGATCGAGGGCCCCGAGGCCTACATCACCTTCACGCTGACCACGCCGGCCTGCCCGATCGGCCCGCAGGTCTCAGAGCAGATGCGCGAGTTCGTCGGCCAGCTCGATGGGATCGACAAGGTCCACCCGAAGATGGTCTTCGATCCGCCCTGGTCCCCGGAGATGATGAGCGAGGACGCCAAGTTCGCTTTGGGCTACTAAACGGCCTGGCGGCGGGAGCCCTCAGGAACTGGAGTGTTCTAGCTTGAGCTCGCAGAGGTCGATGGAGGCCCGGATGCCGGGCGTCTCCGACGGATCCATCTCTTCGAAGACCGCGTTCGCATCGTGCATCTTCTGCTCCGTCTCGAAGTACCCGACGATGACGGCCGTTCCCTTTGCTTCGTCGACAAACATCTGGATTCCCGTTGAGTCGACGCCAGGCGGAGGTCCCTCCTCCTCGATCCGGGCAACAAGCTCCGAGATCCTCTCAAGGTCACAGTCGTTGAATCTGACGACGCGTGCGTACATGCGGCTCCTCCTCATCGGATTGGGCAGGCGCGAATCAGTGCCCGCGGCTTGGCGAGAGCCTAATTAACGCTCGAGCAACGCCGCGATCTTGGCCGCCACGTCTTGCTGACATCGCCGGGATCGCGTGCGAGTAGATGCATGCGGTTTCCCCGCTTACGAAACGGCGGGTTCGAGCTTCAGCTCCTCTGCTCCCCCGCACGCTCGGTCGTCAGCACCAGCGCGAGCAGGACTTGCCGGATGTCGTCCTCGGGCATCGACTTGAGCGAAGCCGCCACAGCCTGTGGACCGCCCTGGCGCATCTGTTCGCGGAGTCGGGCGAAGACAGCCAGCGACTCCTGCATGGCCCTCGCGATCCCTTCCTGTTCGTCAGTCACATTTGTCCTTCGGCGCTTGGTCTTGGAACCTGCCCGCTCAGAAAACCGCCGAATGCAGCGACCGCCGATCAGGGGCCCTGATGCACGTCTCCGTTGCCCGGATTCCGCTCGCTCAGCACCCGCAGATCGGCTCCAGCCAAGTTCGGCTTGAATCGTCGCCAGAGCACCTGGCCGCTAGAGCAGCCAGGCCAATAAAGCGAGAATCGCCACCACTACGAGGATGGTCCAGAGCACTGTGTCCCACCTCCCTTCCTTGGCAGTGGTCACAAGGCTGGTTACCCGATGAGCGATTCGCTAACCGACCCTCCAAACAGCGAAGGGGAAGGCACGACGGCCCGAGATATCGCGGCGTCACCGCCGCTGGACCCCTACACGCGTTAGTGCGAGGCCCGGGACGGGTAGAGCGACGCTGAATATTCCCCCTCGCACGGGAGGTGCACGTTGATCATCCTTGGGATCGTCTTACTCGTCCTCGGTGCTGTGTTCAACATCGGCATCCTTTGGGTGCTCGGCGTGATCCTGGTCATCCTGGGTGTGATCTTTTGGATATTGGGCGCGATGGGCCGCGCAGTGGGCGGTCGGCGCCATTACTACTAGAGGCGAAAACGTGTCTTCTCTGAGTACCCTCCGGGCACGAGGTCGAGCAATCCCGTGGGCTGTGGTGTGGGAGGTGGGGCGATCCCTCTGGTTCAACTCGCGTGACCGTGTGTACGAGAACCTCAGCGAGAGGGAGCGGCGGGATTTCGCAGGCATCGTCCGACAGCGGCGAGGTCGCCCTTGGAACCTGGACAGCAAGGAGCGCGACCGGCTGGTCTTACTCGTCAGGAAGGCTGCAACCGGCGAAAGCGACGCGAGCTGGTCCGAGGTTGGGAGGTCCCTCATGACCCTTCTTCCCCCTCGCCTTCTCACGGCTATCTGGGAGCGTCAGCGTTCGGGCCGGCAGGGCAGCGTGGGGAAGACCTAAGCGACGTTGCTAGCCGGGACATCCCGTTAGATCAAGCCAAGGCTGGGTAGGGTTGGCCCGAAATACCGAACTCATGGAGGAGGTATGGGCATCTTCAGCGGGATCTCCGACAAGCTCCGCACCCGGACCAAGACTGGCGGGGACCGTCGTCCGCACGGTGATCGTCGGCGCGGCGTCCTTCATCGCGGTGTCGGTCCTCGACTCGGACCGCGGCATCCCGCTGTCAGTGCTGATCCTGCTCGCCTTCTGTGCGTTCTTCGCCTGGGTCACCACGCGGACCAGGTTCGGGCGCCACCTCTATGCCGTCGGCGGCAACGCCGAGGCCGCGCGACGCGCCGGTATCCCGATCGATCGCGTCCGAATCGCCGCCTTCACCCTTTGCTCGACGTTGGCGGCGGCCGGCGGAATCCTGGCGGCGTCCAGGCTGATAGCCGTCAACCAGTCATCCGGCTCGGGGGACGTCCTGCTGCTGGCGATCGCCGGACCGGTGATCGCGGGAACCAGCCTGTTCGGCGGCCGGGGCACGATCTGGTCGGCGTTGCTCGGCGCCGTGGTGATCGGGTCGATCTCGAACGGTATGGACCTGCTCGGGCTGGACTCGGACATCAAGTTCATGATCACGGGCGCCGTACTGCTCGTCGCCGTGACGATCGACGCCCTAGCGCGCCGCCAGCGCGAGCGGGTGCAGGTCACGTAGGGCGGTCCCCACCGGCATCGCCACTAGGAGCGCAGCCCTAGCCCGGCAGGTCGACGCCGGCGCTCATGCTCACCTCGGAGTCGGCCTCCGCCATCTCGGCCGCCGACAGCAGTTCGGCGAGCGACTCCGAGAGCCCGGTGGCGATCGTCTCGATGTCGTCCATCGCGTCGTAATCGCCCAGCAGGCCGAAGTCCATGCTGCCGTTGTAGCTGATGATCGCGATCGCCAGGGCGTGATTCTCCGGCAGGAAGGCGACCGGGAAGATGTCCTGCAGCTCGCGGCCGAGCACATACAGCGGGATCTGCGGGCCGGGGACGTTGGTGACGATCAGGTTGAAGAGCCGAGTCGAGAAGTTCAGGCGTGACGCCTGAGCGAGGAGCGTCGGCGGCGCGAAGTCGTTGAAGCGCGAGATCACCTCGGCCCCCAGCGCCTGCTTCGACTCCTTGAGGCCGTCCATTGCCCGGCGAACGACCTCGAGCCGCTTCACCGGATCCCCGATGTAGACGGGCAGCGGGCCGCGCATCGCTGCGATCCGGTTGCCGAGCTGGCCCTGGTCGTCCTCGGTCCTGATCGAGACCGGCACGAGCGCCCGCAGGTCGAGGCCCGCGAGCTTGACGCCGCGACTGCGTAGCCAGCCGCGCAGTGCGCCGCTCACCACGGTGAGTACGACGTCGTTGACCGTCCCGCCGAGCGCGTCCTTGATCCGCTTGAAGTCGGCGAGCTCCGCTCGGGCCCAGGCGAACCGCCGGTGGGATCCGATCTCCACGTTCAGCGGCACGTCCGGGGAGGGATTGCTCAGGTTCCAGGCGACCTCGGCCAACGCCTCGCCGGCGTCGGCGACCTTCCGGGTCGTCTGCCTCGGGTGGCTGGCGGCGCGGATCGCGCGGCGTGCGAGCTTGAAGGGCGCTTCGCCGGCCTCGACGATTCCGCGGGCCGCGAGCTCGGCGGCCGACGGCGAGGGGCGGGGCACCCAGTCGCGGTCGGGCTCGATCGGCTCGGGCACCGGCTTCAGGTCGAAGAGGACCGTGGCGATGTCGACGCCGGAGACGCCGTCGACGAGCGCGTGGTGGGTCTTGGTCACCAGCGCGAACCGATTTCGCTCGAGGCCCTGGACCAGCCAGAGCTCCCAGAGCGGCTTGGAGCGATCGAGGGCCTGCGAGAAGAGGCGCCCCGCGATGTTGCGAAGCTGTTCCTCCGAGCCCGGCGCCGGGAGCGCCGAGTGGCGAACGTGATAGGCCAGGTTGAAGCTCGGGTCGTCGATCCAGAATGGCCGGCCGGTCTCGACCGGCGGGAAGGCGAGCTTCTGACGGAAGCGCGGGACGAGGTGGAGGCGGCTCTCCACATGGGCGAGGAAGTCGTCGTAGCTCGGCGGCGGGCCCTCGAAGATCAGGATTGCCCCCACGTGCATGTGGGCGCTGGAGGTCTCGTTCGTCAGGAATGACGCGTCGATCGAGGTGAGCCTGTCCATGTGTGCCTGTGCCATGGGAAACAAAACGGGTTGCTCTCCTCTCGGCTTCGCCTGCGGAGCACCCTCGCATCAGCCTAGCTTCTTGACGCTGAGGTGCGGCCGCTACCCTTCGCCCGGGCATGCAGTCCTCCTCCGCAGAAAGACTCAGGAGCCCATCACGCGTCCTCCTCGCGGCGCCGCGCGGGTACTGCGCGGGTGTCGATCGCGCCGTGCAGACGGTCGAGCGCGCGCTCGAGCTCTACGGCGAGCCCGTCTACGTCCGAAAGGAGATCGTCCACAACAAGCACGTCGTCGGCAAGTTGGAGGAGCGGGGAGCGATCTTCGTGGAGGAGGAGACCGAGGTGCCGGAGGGGGAGATGGTCGTCTTCTCGGCCCATGGGGTCGCCCCGAGCGTGCACGCGAACGCGGCCAAGCGCCGGCTCCGGACCATCGACGCGACCTGTCCCCTGGTCACCAAGGTCCACGTCGAGGCCCGCAAGTTCGCGAAGGATGGCTACACGATCGTCCTGATCGGCCACGAGGGCCACGAGGAGGTCGAGGGGACCACCGGCGAGGCTCCCGACAGGACCGTGCTGGTCCAGACGGAGGCCGACGTCGACGCGCTCGAGGTCGAGGATCCGAATCGAATCGCCTACATCACCCAGACCACGCTCTCGGTGGACGAGACGAGCTCGATCATCGCTCGTTTGCGTGAGAAGTTCCCCAACGCGGTCGGGCCCAAGACGGACGACATCTGTTACGCGACCACGAACCGCCAGTCTGCGGTCAAGGAGCTCGCCCGCGAGTGCGACCTCGTCCTCGTCATCGGCTCCACCAACTCGTCCAACTCCAACCGGCTGGTCGAGGTAGCGCGTGAGCACGGCGCGGCTTCCCACCTCATTGACAACCACCTCCAGGTCGACGAGGCCTGGCTGGAGGGTGTCGAGGTGGTCGGCATCACCTCCGGCGCCAGCGCCCCGGAGGAGCTCGTCGAGCGGCTGGTCGCCTTCTTCCGAGAGCGGGGCGCGACCGACATCTCCGAGCTGAGGACGGTCGACGAGGACGTTCGCTTCATGCTCCCCGGCGAGATCCGCGCGCAGCTCGCCGGCTCAGGCGCCTAGCCCGGCACGGCCGCCGCGAACTGGATCGAGTAGATCGGTAGGTTCGGCGACGGCTCGAGCGCGAGGGTGTGGTGTTCGGTGTGGTCGTGGATCGTCAGCTCCTGAAGCCCTGAGTAGGTGACCTCGATCGGGTCGCCGACTTCGCCGTCGAGGCGGATCGCGATCTCCCCTCCGCCATCCGTGGCCGCATAGGCGCCGCCGGCCGTGTACTCGAACTCCAGCGAGGGGTCATCCGGCGAGCTCGACCACGGCTCCTCGGTCGATCCGCCCGGGAAGATCTCGGCGGTGGGGGGAATGACCTTCGCGCCCGGAGCGTCGGACGGCCGCATCGGCTCGAGCACGGGTGGCCAATCGTGGCCGCCGTCGGATTCGGAGAGCGCTTCGCGGATCGCCTGCTCGGTGCCGTTGTAGTCACCCTCGCCGAGCTGGTACCAGCGCAGCGCGCCACCGCGCCCCCAGAGGAAGAGAGCGGGCCAGCCGTGAGGCTCATAGAGGCGCCAGACGGCGAACTCCGGATCGAGCGCGATGGGCCAATCGATTCCGAGACGCTCGGCAGCGTCTGCGACGACTCCGGGATCCTGGGTGAAGGGGAATCGCGGGGAGTGGACGCCGACCAGGGCCAGGCCGTCGTCCGCATATCGCGCGTGCCATGCCCGCAGGTAGGGCACCGTCCGGACCGAGTTGAGCTGGGCGATGTCGAGGAAGTGCACCAGCGCGGGGCGGGTCGCGACGAGTCGATCGATCGACTCGATCGGCCCACCAATCCAGTCGAGGCCCGGCACAAGCGGGGGGACGGCGATGTCGGGGCGCGGGGGTCGCAGACGCCGGAGGGTATGCTCCCCGCGTCCAAGACAAAGGAGAGGTTCAGTGAGTCAATCGGTTTGGGAGCGCATCGAGGAGAGCCGGGCCCGTCACAACGTTCTCCAGCACCCCTTCTACGTGCGGTGGTCCGCCGGTGAGCTTTCGCACCGGGAGCTCGCTCGCTACGCCGGCCAGTACCGTCATGCGACCGAGGCGCTCGCCCGCCTCTGCCGAGAGACCGCCGACGTCGCGCCCGATTCGAGCCGCGAAGAGATCGCGGTCCACGCCGCGGAAGAGGAATCGCACATCGGGCTCTGGGATGGCTTCGTCGAGGCGGTGGGCGGGGAGATCGGCGCCGAGCCCACTCCGGAGACCGCCGAGTGCGTCACGGCGTGGACCTCGCTGGACGGCTACCTGACCCAGCTGGCGCGCATGTACGCGATCGAGAGCGGCCAGCCGGAGATCGCCCGCGTCAAGCGAGACGGCCTCGCTCGCTTCTACGCGATCGATGGCGGCGCGGGCAGCCGGTACTTCCGCGTTCACGAGGAGGCCGATCACGCTCACGCCGAGGAGGCGCGGCGCCTGATCGAGGAGGAGATGACGCCGGAGGACGAGGACGCTTTGGTGGCGGCGGCCGAGTCCGCCTTCCGGGCCAACTGGCGTCTGCTCGACGGGGTTAGCTGAGCCGCTCTCGAAATGCGCGGCCGCTTCACGAAGTGAGCGACCGCGTGCTCGGCATCGCGCTCGGCATTCTGCTCGGGCTGTTGATCATCGTCCTGTTTCTGTTCCTGGGCTCGCGTGACACGATCGATGAGCCCTCCCTCTCGGGGTCCGGGACGCAGACCCAGAGCCAGACCCAGACGCAGCCGGCCCCTGGGCCAATTGAGCCGAAGCTAAAGACTCGCCAGTAGGGTTCTTGTGCGATGAGATCGCCAATGCGCCTCGCGCATAATGTCCGGCTCGCGGCGATTCTGGCGGTCGGCGCCTTCGCGCTCCATCAGCTGCGGTACCTGATCGCTTCTGGAGCCTCGTCCTCCGGCGAGCTCGCGCGCCACGGCTACATGACGGACCTCCTGCCGCCGATCGCCGCACTGGTCCTTGCGGCAGCTGTGGCGACCCTGATCCGTGGCACCGAAGGGGCTTCGCCGACACGCGCGCGGCTCGGACGGCGAATCGCCGTCTTCGCGGCGGCGCTCCTCGCGATCCACGTCGGCCAGGAGTCCCTCGAAGCGATCCTGACCACGGGCCACCCGGCGGGAGCTGGCGCGATGCTCGCCGGTGGCGGCTGGATCGCCCCTCCGCTGGCGCTAGCGATCGGTGCCGTGGGAGCCTTGCTGGCCAGGGCGCTCGAGGCGGTCGAGGGCGTGATCGCGGTGACTCACACGCAGCGGGTGCGCTCGCGCCCGCCGGCCGTGCGCGGACGGCCGCTTCCGGCCCGCGGGCTGCGTCTGCCGTCGACCCCCTTGGCCTTCGGCCTCGCCCGGCGGCCGCCTCCGCTCGCTGCTGCCTGAGCAGGTGCGAACCAGCGCGCGTTGCGTTGGCCGTTAGCCAGCGCGGACAACGTGCGCACTTCAAAGGAGGTCTGTAGCGATGCAATCCAGGGCTGCGCGACTCGGCGTGCTGGCGGCGGTGATCGTCGCGGCAATAGTCCTCTTCATCGTGCTGCGGAACAACAACGGCGACGAGCGCAGCAGCGACACCTCCAAGGGTGTCCAGGTCCTGACCGTGAACAACGGCAACCCGGTCGGGGGCGTGAAGACGCTGACCTACAACAAGGGCGCCCAGGTCCAGCTCGAGGTGCGCCTGAACAGGCCCGAGGAGGAGGTCCACGTCCACGGTTACGAGATCGAGAAGCCGGCCGAGCACAGCCCGGTGCGCCTCTCGTTCCCGGCGGAACTCGACGGCGTCTTCGAGATCGAGCTCCACAAGCTCGACCACACCGAGGCGCCCATCGCCGAGCTTCACGTCAATCCGTGATGCCGCCGGGCAGCCGAGCGCTCTGGCCGAAGCAGCGGGCCGCCGGCCTCGCCGCGCTGGTGGTGGCGGGGTCGGCCGCGGCGCTCGTGTTCCCGGAGATGGCGTCGGCCCACGCGCTCGTCGGCCGCAAGGACCTGCCGGTTCCGGCCTGGCTGTTCGCCTGGGGGGCCTCTCTCGTCCTGATCATCTCGTTTGCCCTGCTCTCGGTCGCCTGGACGAGCGCGCGCCTGCAGCGCGAGGAGTGGAGGCAGGTACCGCGATCGCTATCCCGGGCGGTGGTCAACCCTGCGACGGATGTCCTCTGCGGATTGATCGGCGTCGGGCTGTTCGTCGTGGTGCTGTACGCCGGGTTTCGCGGGATCTCGGACCCGACGCAGAACTTCTCGATCGTCTTCGTCTTCTACACGTTCTGGTTGGGGATGGTGCTCGTCAGCGTCCTGTTGGGGGACGTCTTCAGGGCCTTCAATCCATGGCGGGCGCTGGGTCGTCTGGTCTCCGGGGGATTCCGGCTGGTCGCCGGTCAATCGGCCCCGGCGCCGCTGAGATATCCGGATCGCCTCGGTCGCTGGCCGGCCGTGATCGGAGTGCTGCTGTTCATCTGGCTCGAGCTGATCGCGGGTGGGGGCGCGTCCCCGTCGCCACACAACATCGCGGTCGCGACGGTCATCTACAGCGCTGTCACCTTCGCCTGCATGGCGCTCTTCGGGGTGGAGGAGTGGATCGGGCGAGGTGAGGCGTTCAGCGCGTACTTCGGGATGTTCTCCCGGCTGGGGCCGTTCGAGGCGCGGCAAGGCAAGCTGGGGACCAGGAAGTTCCTGACCGGCGCACCCCAGTGGGCCGCGGTGCCCGGGGCCGCCGCCCTGGTGCTGGCCTCGATCGCTGTGACCAGCTTCGACGGCGCCCAGGAGGGCGCCCTGTCGGGCGCGATCAGGTGGACATTCGAGCGCTGTAGCGACCTCGGCTTCAGCCTGCCGGACTCCTTCCGGATCGCGAACAGCATCTGGCTGCTGATCGTCTTCGCCGGGGTCTCACTGCTCTACTGGCTCGGCATCCAGGGGATGCACACGGTTCGAGGGTCGCCGCCGGTCAGCGAGCTGGCGCGCTCCTTCGCCCACACCCTGATCCCGATCGCGCTCGCCTACCTGGTGGCGCACTACTTCAGCGCCTTCCTCTACCAGGAGCAGGCTCAGTTCACCTACATCCTCTCCGACCCGCTCGGGCACGGCTCGGACCTTTTCGGGACGGCCGGCGGCGGGATCAACTACGGGATCGTCAGCTCGAACACCGTCTGGTACGTGCAGGTCGCGGCCCTGGTCATCGGCCACGTCACGGCGCTCACCCTGGCCCATGACCGGGCCCTCGGGGTGTACGACAACGTCCGGAACGCCTCCCGCTCGCAGTACTTCATGCTGGCGGTGATGGTGGGGTTCACCTGCTTCGGGCTGTTCCTCCTCTCGCAGGCGAACGCGTAATCACTGGTTGTTCGGCTGAGGGGTCCGGACGCATTCGCTTAGGTGGAGGCTGGCAAACTGGGTCAACGATGAGCGCGGTGCCACTCCTTGCCCATGTCGGGCACTGGTACCTCTGGGTTCCGTACCTGGTCCCGGTGCTGATCGTGCTCGGGGCCTCCTACCGCGCGTTCAGGCAGCAACGGCGCGAGGACCGCGCTCACGAGCAGGTTCGCCGGCCCTAGGAGGCCAAGCCGCCGTGGAGGCCGCTACTCCACCGGTGCGTCGAGCGCGTCCCAGTCCTCCTTGCTGGCGAACTTCGTCAGCCTCGTCCCCTCGTTGACCGCCTTGAACGCGTAGCGGACCTGGGTCTTGCCGTCCTTGCCCTGGCGCTCATAGGTGGTCTTGGTGACCTCGGACTCGGGGATCTGAACCTTCTCGCGCTTCTTGACGTCGTAGAACTCGATCGGCATTTTCGGGAATCTCCTCTCGTGGCGCCTGCCCCGGCGAACTGGGGCGGGACTTGATCTTATTTACAGCCTGAGCGGATCGTGGCCGCAGGCAGGAGGATTCCGATCCCTTCGGACGTTCTCATCGGACCGCTTGCGCTCTCGCGTCTAGCCGCCGATCAGCGAGATTCCGAATATCGCCGCGAATCCGAGCAGTGTCAGGCCGACGCGGCCCCACGACGCGTGCTCGTGGGCCTCCGGAAGGAGGTCCGTCGCGCCCATGTAGAGGAAAAACCCCGCGTAGAAAGCGAGCAAGTACCCGAGGGTCGCGTCGGAGACGTTGACCAGCGCCCCGACGGTGGCTCCCACGAGGGGCGCGGCCGCGTCCGTCGCCAACCACCGGATTGCCTGCCGCCGGTCCTGGGACTGGCTGAGGACGAAGCTGACGGTGTTGAGGCCGTCCGCGAAGTCATGTGAGAGCACGGCCACCAGCACGAGTACGCCGGTGGAGGTGTCGGCGCCGAAGGCGAGTCCCACCGCAAGGCCGTCGAGGAAGCTGTGCGCCGAGAGGCCGAGCGCGCCCATCGTTCCCACCTGACCATGGGCCCGGGCATCAGCGGGCTCGTCACGATGGTGGAGCACGAGCACGCGCTCGAACAGGAAGAACGTCAGGAAGCCCGCCCCCATGAGCGCACCGATGGTGCTCGGGTCATCAGGCAGCAGCTCCATCGCTTCAGGCAGGACGTCGAAAAGCGCCACGGCCACCACGATCCCGCCGCTGAGCGCGATCACCGTGGGCAGCGAATGCGCCATGCGCAAGGCGACAGCTCCGCCCGTGACGGTGGTGAGCACCGCAAATGCGGTCAGAGGTATCGCGATCAGCTGGCCGTCCACCGGCTAACCCATCTGCCGGGCAACCTGCTCAGCCTGCGGCGCAGCGCGCGCAGTCGCCCCGGATGACGATGTCGTGCTCGCTCATCGAGTGCCGCAGGCGGCCCGCCAGCCGCTCGAGCTGCCGCTCCAGGCGCTCGTCCTCGAACGCGGTGACCCGGCCGCACTTCTCGCAGACCGCGTGATGGTGGTGCTCGCCCCCCGGGACGACGGACTCGAAGCGCGCGCCGCCTTCGCCGAATTCCACCCGCTGAACCAGGCCCAACTCGTGCAGGAGCTCGAGCGCCCGGTAGATGCTGGCGATCCCGACGTCGTTGCCCGCCTCGCGCAGCCGATCCGAGATCTCCTGCGCCGAGAGGCAGCAGCTCTGCCGGCCGAGCAACTCCACCACCGCCTCGCGCGCGCCACCGGTCCTGTGCCCGGCCTCGCTCAGACGCTCATGCGCGGAGCTCTCCCAGTCGGTGGTGAAGGCAGCGGCCACGCACGCAGGCTAGCAGCTAGATGAGATTGATTCTCATTATCGTAAGAGCGCGAACCGCGAGCATCCCGAAGCGTCCGCTTCGGGGGCACCGCCCGACGTTCGCCGATCAGGCGACCGCGACCTGGCGCTCGCCCAGGATCTCGCCGAGGCGGCGCTCCAGGGCAACCGAGACCGCCGCCCGCACCGGGCCCCGCTCCAGCCGCTCGACGAGCGCCTCGAGGAAGCCCTCGATCACCAGTCGCTTCGCCTCCTCGATCGGCAGACCGTGCGAGCGCAGGTAGTGGAGCTGCTCGGGGTCGATCTGGGCGACGGCGGCGGCATGGGTGCATCGCACGTCGTTCGCCTCGATCTCGAGCCCGGGGATCGCGTCGGCATGCGCGGACTTCGAGAGCAGCAGGTTGCGGCTCTCCTGGAAGGCGTCCGTCTGCTGAGCTCCGGGGTCGACCCGGATCATGCCGCGCCAGACCGCGGTCGCGGACTCCTCGAGCACGCCGCGGAAGGCGAGATCGGATGTGGTGTTGGGCGCGGCGTGCTCCTGGGTCGTGTCGAAGTCGAGGTGCTGCGAGCCGTTCCCCGCATACGCGCCGGTGACCCGGGCGCTCGAGCCGCGCCCGCTGAGGCGCGTCTCCATTCGCACCTTCCCGCGCGACGAGCCGAAGCCGAGGGCGACCCAGTCCAGGTTCGCGTCGCGCTCCACCTCGGCCCGCTGGGTAGCAAAGATCCAGCTGTGCTCGCCGAGCCCCTGAGCGCTGACGTACCGGAGGGTCGCGCCCGGGCCCACCCACACCTCGGTCACCGTGTTGAACAGACCGGCGCGCTCGTGGTCGGTGGCGAGCCACTGCTCCCAGACCTCCGCCTGCGGCGCCCTCCTCGACGACGATCAGCGTGCGGAACCCTAGAGCCGCCCGGTCGGCGTCGTGGATCGCCTCGATCTGCGCCGGAGTCTGGAGCCGCTGACCGGCCGGCACGTAGACGAAGGCGCCACCGCGCCAGGCGGCGTCGTTGCGGGCCACGAAGGGGTCGTCGGAAGCGACGAGCGACCCGAGTCGCTCCCTGACCAGATCCGGATAGAGCTCCGACGCGGCGGCGAGGCTGGTGACGACCGGCTCGGTCGGTTTGCCGTCTCGCGCCTCCGCTGGGGTGCCATCGAGCATGGTCTGGTCGATCTGGACCACCCGGAGAGCCTCCTCGGGGGAGTTGAGGACCGCGTCGGCGTGCTGGCGCGCAGCCGGGTCGGCCTCCGTGGGGATTTCGAAGTCGGCCTCGACGAGCTCGGTCAGGTCGGTGAACTCCCAGCCCTTGGTCTTCTGTCCGGGCAGGCCGAGCTCAGTCGCGAGAGCGGCGCCGTCGCGGCGCCGCTCGGTCAACCAGTCCGGCTCCGCAGCCGCCTGGGCGGCGGCGGACTCAGCCAATCGAGCCCTCCATCTGCAGCTCGATAAGGCGGTTCATCTCGACCGCGTACTCCATCGGGAGCTCCTTGGTGATCGGCTCGATGAACCCGTTGACGATCATCTTGGAGGCCTCCTCCTCGTCCAGCCCGTGGGACTGGAGGTAGAAGATCTGCTCCTCGCCGATCTTCGACACGGTCGCCTCGTGGCCGACGTCGACGTCGTCCTCACCGATCCTGATCGTCGGGTAGGTGTCGGAACGGGAGTGCTCGTCGAGCAGGAGCGCGTCGCAGACGACCTTCGACTTCGACTCGTTCGCCCCCTTGGCGATCTCGAGCAGACCCCGGTAGCTCGTCCGGCCCGCGTCCTTGGAGATCGACTTGGAGAAGATCGAGGAGGTCGTCTTCGGCGCCGCGTGGATGATCTTGCCGCCGGCGTCCTGGTGCTGGCCCTGACCCGCGAAGGCGATCGAAAGGATCTCGCCGTGGGCTCGCTCGCCGAGCAGGTAGATCGACGGGTACTTCATGGTCAGCTTCGAGCCGAGGTTGCAGTCGACCCACTCCATCGTCGCGTCCTCGTGGGCGACCGCCCGCTTGGTGACGAGGTTGTAGACGTTCTGCGACCAGTTTTGGACGGTCGTGTAGCGGACCCGCGACTTGGGCTTGGCGATGATCTCCACCACCGCGGAGTGCAGCGAGTCGGTCGAGTAGACCGGCGCGGTGCAGCCCTCGATGTAGTGGACGTCCGAGCCCTCCTCGGCGATGATCAGCGTCCGCTCGAACTGACCCATGTTCTCGGTGTTGATCCGGAAGTAGGCCTGCAGCGGCATCGCGACCGAGACGCCGGCCGGGACGTAGACAAAGGAGCCGCCCGACCAGACGGCTGAGTTGAGCGCGGCGAGCTTGTTGTCGTTGGGCGGGATGATCGTCGCCCAGTACTCGCGGACCAGGTCCTCGTGCTCGCGGAGGGCGGTGTCCATGTCGGTGAAGATCACGCCCTGCTCCTCGAGCTTCTCGTTCACCTGGTGGTAGACGACCTCGGACTCGTACTGAGCGCCGACGCCTGATAGGAACTTGCGCTCGGCCTCGGGGATCCCGAGGCGGTCGAAGGTGTTCTTGATGTCCTCCGGGACCTCGGACCAGTCGCGGCTGTTCTTGTCCGAGGCGCGGACGAAGTAGTGGATGTCGTCGAAGTTGATCTGGTTGAGGTTCCCGCCCCACTGCGGGGTGGGTCGGCTCTCGAAGTGCTCCAGGGCCTTGAGGCGGAAATCGCGCATCCACTGGGGCTCGTCCTTGTAGGCGGAGATCGACTCGACGACCTCGCGTGAGAGGCCCTTGGGCGCCTTGTAGGCGTAGCCCGACTCGGGATCGTGGAATCCGAACTTCTCCTTGTAGTCGGCGTTGATGCCGGCGAGCTCGCGCTCCTCGGCGGGGCGCTCTGGTGCGGCGGTCTCGGGCGTGGCCATCTAGGCAACCTCCAGCTTGACTGTGTCGTCCTCGATCGTGACCGGGTAGGTGGGAACCGGTTGGTAGGCGGGGAGGGTCTTCGGACGACCGGACGTGAGGTCGAACAGAGACCCGTGGCGTGGGCACTCCACGGTACAGGCGTCCGCGTCGAAGGGGCCTTCGGCGAGGGGTCCATCGTCGTGCGAGCAGCGGTCCTCGATCGCGTAGAGCGTGCCGGCGCAGTTGAAGACGCCGATCTTGATCCCATCCGGGCCATCGATCAGCTTCATCTCGCCGCTCGGCAGCTCGCTTGCCGTGCAGACCTCGATCTGTTCCTTCGTGCTTTCAGTCACGTTATTCCTACTTCGGTAGTCGGATTTTAGCGATCACGGCGGCCGCGCCTGGAGTGGGACGGATCGCTTGGTGTTCAGCTCCCAGGTCGTTCCGTCTAGAGGGAGGCGGCCTCGGTGGGGTCTCCCTGCTCGCCCTCGTCCTCCCAGTCGGCGGCTTGGCCCAGGCTGGCTCCCTTGATCACCTTGAGGCCGAGCATCGCGCACTTCATCCGCGTCGCCGAGATGTCGATCCCGAGCAGGTCAAGGACGAAATCCTTGGGCAGCGCCAGGATCTCCTCACGAGTCATCCCCTCCAGCTCGTCGGTCAGCAGCGAGGTCGCCGCCGTCGAGATCGCGCAGCCCTGTCCCTCGAACGCCACGTCGGTGACCTTGCCGTCTTCGTCCAGCTTGAGGAAGACGTGCTGCTCATCGCCGCAGAAGGGGTTGGAGTCATCGAACTCAAGGTCGTAGTCGGCAAGGCGCCCGAAGTGGTGCGGCCGCTTGTAGTGCTCGAGGATCTGGTCCCGGTAGAGCTCGTCCATGCTGCTAGAGCTCGAAGACGCGGCGCGTGTCGAGGATCCCGTCGATCAGGCGGTCGACCTCGTCGCGGGTGTTGTAGACGGCGAAGCTCGCCCGCGTGGTGGCCGCCACGCCGAGGCGCTCCATCAGGACCTGGGCGCAGTGATGGCCAGCTCGCACGGCGACGCCGTGGCGGTCGAGGATCTCGGAGACGTCGTGTGCGTGGACCCCGTCCATCGCGAACGAGACGATGCCGCCACGGTCATCTCCGGCCGGCGGCCCGAAGACGGTGACTCCCGGCACCTCGGCAAGCCGCTCGAGCGCGTATGAGGTGAGCTCAACTTCGGCGGCGTGGGCGGCGGGCAGGCCGAGCTGATCGAGCCAGCGCACAGCCTCACCGAACCCGATCGCCTCACCGATCGCGGGGGTGCCGCCTTCGAACTTGGCTGGTAGATCGGCCCACGTGATCAGCCCCTTGGAGACTTTGCGGATCATCGAGCCGCCGCCGATGAAGGGCGGCATCTCCTCCAGCAGCTCGCGGCGTCCGAACAGCGCGCCAACTCCCGTCGGCCCGTACATCTTGTGGGCGGTGATTGCGTAGAAGTCCGCGCCGAGCTCGGCCATGTCGAGCTCCAGCTTCGGCCCCGCCTGCGCACCGTCGACGACCAGAAGAGCGCCGGCCTCGTGTGCCATGCGCGCGATTTCCGGGACCGGGTTGATCGTGCCCAGCACGTTCGAGACGTGGGCGACGCAGACGAGCTTCGGACCGCGCTCCAGCAATGAGGCGAGTGCTTCCAGGTCCAGCCGGCCCTCCCCGTCGATCGGCGCCCAGTCGAGGTGCGCGTCCTTCTCCTGGGCGACCTGGTACCAGGGCACGACGTTGGAGTGGTGCTCCATCTCGGTGACCACGATCCGGTCGCCGGCCGAGAGGTTGGTTCGTCCCCATGAATAGGCGACGAGGTTGAGGGCCTCCGTGGCGTTGCGGACGAAGATCACCTCGCGGTGGTCGGCACCGAGATGCGAGGCGACCGTCCGGCGGGCCTCCTCATAGAGTGAGGTCGCCTCCTCCGAGAGGGTGTGGACGCCGCGGTGGACGTTGGCGTTCTGCTCCCGCCAGTAGCGGTCAAGCGCCTCGATCACCGCCAGTGGCTTCTGGGCGGTGGCGCCATTGTCGAGGTAGGCGAGCGGCATGCCGTGGATCTCACGGGCGAGAATCGGGAACTCGGCCCGGATCTCCTCGCTGGACCGCGGCAGGCTGGGGGCGGTTGTCGCCGTCGGCTCCATCGGCATTCGCCTAGGCGGCGGCTCCCGCCTCGACCTCCTCCCCGATCCAGCCGTAGCCCTTCTCCTCGAGCTGCTCGACCAGCTCGGGGCCGCCCTCCTTGACGATCCGCCCGTCGTAGAGGACGTGGACCGCGTCCGGCTTGATCAGGTGGAGGATCCGCTGGTAGTGGGTGATGATCAGCACGCCCATCCCGGGGCCGGCGAACTTGTTGACCCCCTCGGCGACGACCCGCAGGGCGTCGATGTCGAGTCCGGAGTCGGTCTCGTCGAGGACCGCCATCTCCGGGCGGAGCATGGCGAGCTGCAGGATCTCCATCCGTTTCTTCTCGCCGCCGGAGAAGCCGTCGTTGAGGTATCGGGATGAGAACTCCTTCGGGATGTTGGTGAGGCTCATCGCCTCCTCCGTCTCCTTGCGGAAGTCCTTCAGCTTCACCGGCTCCTCGCCGGCGGCCTCGCGGTGGGCGTTGACGGCCATCCGCAGGTACTTGGCGACCGTGACGCCTGGAATCGCGACTGGGTACTGGAACGCCATGAAGAGGCCCATCCGCGAGCGTTCGTCGGGGTCGGCCTCGGTGATGTCTTGGCCCTTGAAGGCGATCGTCCCCTCGGTGATCTCGAGGCTCGGGTGGCCCATGATCGCGTTCGCCAGCGTCGATTTGCCCGAGCCGTTCGGGCCCATCAGGGCGTGGATCGATCCCGCCTCGACGTCCAGGCTGACGCCCTTGAGGATCTCCTTGTCCTCTGCGGTCACGTGCAGGTTGCGGATCTCAAGCTCTGCCAATTCGACTCCTGTGGTGGGTTGAAGTTTTCGCTACGCCGCGCCGACCGCGGTCGCCTTGGAAGTGGGCGCCGTGGCGTGCAGGTCGGAGAACTCGACCAGCTCGGCGAGCGTCGTCCCGAGCAGCGCCTTGGTGACGCCGCCCTGGACGCGAGTCCAGAGAAGCTTGGTCGCGCAGGCGCGGTCGCCGTCCGTCTCGTGCGAGCACGAGACCTTGCCCTCTGGGTCGGCCTGGAAGCACTCCATCGGCGCAATCGCGCCCTCCAGGGCCTGCACCACCTCGAGCATCTCGATCTCGTCGGCGGGCCGGCCCAGGCGATAGCCGCCGTGCGCCCCGCGCTGACTCTCGACCAACCCGGCCTTGCGAAGCTTGGCGACCAGGTGCTCGAGATAGGAAAGGGGGAGGCGCTCCGACTCCGCGACGACGCTGAGCGCCACCGGCGCCCCGTCCTCCTGACGGCCGAGCTCAACCATCAGGCGCACCCCGTATTCGGCTCGGGTGGAAAAGAGCATCGCCAGGAAATCCTAGCGGAATGGTCGGTTATGCCCGGTGCAACGCTTTGCACGTGGCACCGACCATCGGGCTGCTTGGCGACGTGATGCTCGGCCGCGGCGTGGCCGCGCGCCTTGCGGAGGTGGCCCCGGAGGACGTCTGGTCGCCCGAGCTTCGCCGGCTCTGTCTCTCCTGCGACCTGGTGATCTGCAACCTCGAATGCTGCGTCTCGGAACGCGGCAGCCCAACCGACCGAATCCCCGGCAAGCCGTTTTTCTTCCGTGCGCCTCCGGTAGCGATGGAATCGCTGCGCGCGATCGGGACGGCCGCGGTCGGCCTCGCGAACAACCACGCTCTCGACTACGAGGAGAGGGCGTTGCTCGACTCGCTGGAGCTCCTCGGGGAGGCAGGAATTGCGACCGCGGGGGCGGGGGTCGGCGAGGAGGCGGCGCGCAGAGGCGTGATCGTCGAAGGAGACGGTACGCGCGTCGGCCTGCTTGCGGTCTCCGACCATCCGCACCAGTACGCCGCCTACGCCGACGCCTCTGGTATCGCGCATGCCGATCTGGCCCGCGGTCTTCCGGGCTGGTTGACCGCAGAGCTCGAGCGGCTACGGGCCGAGTGCGGGCTCGTGATCGCCTTTCCACATTGGGGCCCGAACATGAACCCTCGTACCGCCCGCTGGCAGAAGAAGGCCGCCGCCGAGATGCTCGCCGCCGGGGCGACCCTGGTGGCCGGCCACTCTGCACACATCTTCCACGGCGTGGGCTGGGAGGGGGACAGCCCGGTGCTGTTCGATCTTGGCGACGCCCTCGACGACTATGCAGTCGATCCCCGACTGCGCAACGACCTCGGTGTTCTCGCGCTATGGCGGCCTGGCAACTCGGTTACGCCCGTTGAGCTGGTTGGCCTGAAGCTCGACTACTGCCGGACGGATCTCGCGTACGGCAGAGAGGCCGAGTGGATCGCAGCCAGGCTCGCGGATGCCTGCGGGTCGCTGGGGAGCTCGGTCGAGCGGATTGCCGAGCAGAGATTCCGTGTCAGCCCGGCATGAGCCTCGAGGTCTCCACGGGTCGGGACCTCGCGACCACCCCGCGGAGGGCGTCACGGAACTCCGCGAAGCTACGGGCGCCGAGCTCCTCAGCGTGGCGTGCCTCGATGTCGGCGACGATTTCGTCGCCACGTCGCAGCTGCTCGAGACCTCTCGCCGTCGGGACGATCAGCTTCGCCCGCCGATCGGCAGGGTCGGGACGGCGCTCGACGTACTCGAGCTCCTCGAGCTCGTCGACCAGCCGGCCGACGACCTGCTTGTGGCGGCCGGAGAGCCGCGCCAGCTCGGTGGACCGGATCCCGTCCTCGTCGAGGTACGCCAGGACGATCCAGTGTCGCGGATTGAGATCATCGTACCCGTCCTCGGCGAGGCGGGCGAAGAGCTCCTCCTGCAGCGAGAAGGCGAGCTGGCTTGCGAGCACCCCGAGGTCGGGATTCCACTGCTGACGTTCGCTGCGGCGCCTGGTAGTAGTCACAAGTCAGATAGTATCAATCTACTACTGTCTTATATCGATCGTAAGTTGGTTTGGCCGCGACCCGGGCGCGTATACTCGTGTCGAGACTTCAAGCAAAGGAGATTTCGACCTATGACCACCACCAGGCACTCCAACTTCGGTGCGGCGATCCGGACGACGCTGCTGCTCGCCGGCTTGGGCGGCTTGCTCGTCGTCATCGGTGCCCTGATCGGCGGGGTGCAGGGCGCGACCCTCTTCCTGGTCATCGCGCTGCTGATCAACCTCGCGACCTATTTCTTCAGCGACAAGATCGCGTTGCGCGCGGCCCGGGCAAAGCCAATCTCGGAAGAGGAGGACCCGCGGCTCTACCAGATCGTCCGCGACCTGACCACGCGAGCCGGTCTGCCGATGCCGAAGCTCTACGTGATCCCGCAGGAGCAACCCAATGCCTTCGCGACCGGGCGCAATCCGAAGCATGCTGTGGTCGCGGTGACGGCCGGGATCCGCGAGCTGCTCAGCGAGGACGAGCTGCGCGGCGTCCTCGCCCACGAGCTCGGTCACGTCCGCAACCGCGACATCCTGCTGACCTCGGTCGCGGCCGCGATCGGCACCGCGATCACCTGGATCGCGTACGCGCTGCTGTGGTTCGGCGGGGACGACGAGTCGCCCCTCGGCGCTGTCGCCGCAATCGCGTTGGTCCTGCTGGCGCCGCTCGCCGCGACGATCATCCAGCTGGCGATCTCGCGCCAGCGTGAGTACTCGGCCGATGCGACGGGCGCGCAGATCTCCGGGAACCCCGAGTCGCTCGCCTCGGCGCTGTTGCGCCTCGAGCAAGGGGCTCAGGCGATCCCGATGCAGGTGAACCAGGCCCAGGAGCCGCTCTACATCGTCAAGCCGTTCAGCGGCGGCGGGATCGCGTCCCTCTTCTCGACGCATCCGCCGATCGAGGAGCGGGTCCGCCGGCTCCGCCAGATGCGGCCCAGCATCGGGTAATTGGCATATCGGGTTCTGAGTTCGGGGGACGCCTTCTGGCGTCCCTCGAACCAGATGCGGGTCGAGAACACGGACCTCGCCAAGCAGCTCGAAGCGAAGACGCTCGGTGCGCGGCTTTGGCGCCTCCACCCCGGCCAGGCCTCGACGAAGCATCGCCATCCAACCCAGCACGAGCTCTACGTCCTCCTCGAGGGCACCGGTCGAATCCGGGTCGACGACGAGCTGCTCACCCTCAACCCCCTCTCGGCCGTACTTGTGGAGCCCGAGCACGTCCGGCAGGTCTTCAACGACAGGGAAGAGGACGCTCTCTGGCTCGTCGTGGGCGCCCCTCCTGAGGTGGCCAACACCCTGGAGATGAGCGAGCAGCAGTTGGGAGAAATGTATCCCGATGGGCCGAAGGCACTGCCGCCGGAGCTCGGCGGCGGCCAATTCGAGCCCCAGGCCTAACCCACGAAGCTATACTTCTTGAAAGCATTAAAACCCGATCAGGATTTGGGAATATGAGCACCGTGGAGATGCCCCGCAAGTACGTCCCGCCGCCCCTCGAGCTGGTCAAGAGCCGGATCGAGGAGCTCCTGCCGCCTGCCGCGCAGAGCGAGATCGAGGGCAGCGGCGTGGTCGTGATCGACGTTCGCGACCCTGAGCGGTACGAGGCCGGGCACCTGAAGGGCGCCGTCAATGTGCCTTCCGGGGAGAGCGCCCGTGACGCTCACGACGCCGCCTACGTGGAGGCGATCGAGAATGCGGGTGCCAACTTCGGCGACCGGATCATCCTGATCTGCGGTGAGGGCAACCGCTCCGCGCGCACCGCGGATGCCCTTCGGAACGAGCACGGCTTCACCAACGTCGCCTCGATGGTCGGAGGCGCGAAGCTTTGGAGCGAACTCGGGTATCCGATCGAGGGAGAGATCACGGTCGGCGACGAGGAAGCTGAGACACACTTGGAAGGCGAGGAGGAGACAACCTGATGGCCAGCACCGAGACGATCGAGCAGGTCAAGCAGAGGATCGAGGAGGTCGATCCCGCCGGGGCCCGCGATGAGCTGAAGCGGGGCGGCGTTGCGCTGGTCGACACGCGCGAGCCCAACGAGTACATGGAGGCCCATATCGACGGCGCCGAGCTGGTTCGCCCGGTCGATGTCGCCGACCGCATCGAGGAGGTCGTCCCCGACCACTCCCAGCGCGTGCTTCTCTACTGCGCCTCCGGCAATCGCTCCGCCCGTGCGGCCGATCAGCTCCGCGAGCTCGGCTACGAGCACGCCGCCTCGGTTCGCGGGGGCATCAAGGCATGGGAGGCCGAGGGCCTCCCGGTCGTCATGCCCGAGGGCATGAGCGCCGAACAGCGGATGCGCTACTCGCGCCACACGCTCCTGCCGGAGGTCGGCGTCGAAGGCCAGCTGAAGATGCTGAACGCGAAGGTGCTGCTGGTAGGCGCCGGCGGTCTGGGCGCCCCCGCCGCCCTGTACCTGGCCGCGGCCGGAATCGGCACGCTCGGCCTGATCGACGACGACGAGGTCGACGAGACGAATCTGCAGCGGCAGGTGATTCACAACACCGAGCGAGTCGGTCAGCCGAAGACTGAGTCGGCGCGGAAGACGATCGAGGCGCTCAATCCCGACGTCGAGGTGGTCGAGCACCGCACCCGACTGGACGCGAGCAACATCATCGAGATCATCAGGGACTACGACGTGATCGTCGACGGGGCGGACAACTTCCCGACCCGCTACCTGCTCAACGATGCCTCGGTGCGGCTCCGCAAGCCGGTGATCTCGGCCTCGATCCTCGCCTTCGACGGTCAGATCTCCACCTTCGTCCCCTTCGAGGGTCCGTGCTATCGCTGCCTCTACCCGACTCCGCCTCCCGCCGAGCTCGCCCCGAGTTGCGGCGCCGCCGGCGTGCTCGGTGTGATGGCCGGCGTGATGGGCCTGCTCCAGGCGAACGAGGTCATCAAGCTCGTGGCCGGGATCGGCGAGCCGTTGATCGGGCGCCTGCTCCTCTACGACTCGCTCGGCACCCACTTCACGGAGCTCAAGGTGCGGCGGGACCCCGAGTGCCCGATCTGCGGACCGAACGCCCAGGAGATTCCTGAGTCCGAGATGGGCAAGTTCCCCGACTACGAGCTCTTCTGCGCTGGGTAGCGCCCGCGTAGGCAGCCGCTAGGTTTCCCGCCCATGCCGACGATCAAGGTCCCACCGGTGCTGCGCCCGCAGACCGGCGGCGAGGCAGAGCTCAGCGTCAGCGGCGGCACCGTCGGCGAGGCGCTGCGGGCGCTGGCCGAGCGCTACCCGTCCACCAGGGACCAGCTCTTCTCGCCGGAGGGCGAGCTCAACCGGTACGTCAACATCTACCTGAACGACGAGGACGTCCGAGTGCTCGACGGCCTCGACACGGGTGCCTCGGAGTCGGACACGGTGGTCATCCTCCCGGCTATGGCGGGGGGATAGGCGAGCCGAGGTCGCGTTGGCCGACCATAGCTCTGACCGCATAGAGTCAGCCGCATGCTCCAGGCACCAGGCCGAGGAAGCGCTTCGTGCGCTCCTCCCTCGGGATTCTCGATCAGCTCTCGCGCGGGACCCTCCTCGACGATCACGCCGTCGTCCATGAAGACGACGCGGTCGCCGACATCGGCGCGCGAAGCCCATCTCGTGGGTGACGACGATCATCGTCATGCCCTCGCGCGCCAGGGCGCGCATCACGTCGAGGACCTCCTTGACCAGCTCCGGATCGAGGGCGCTGGTCACCTCGTCGAAGAGCATCAGCTTCGGCTCCATGGCGAGGGCCCGGGCGATCGCCACCCGCTGCTGCTGCCCACCGGAGAGGCGGGCCGGGTACTCGTCGATCTTGTCCTCGAGACCGACCCGCTGGAGCAGCTCACGGCCATGCGCGGCCGCCTCCCGCTTGCGCAATCCCTTGACCCGGATCGGCGCCTCGGTCACGTTGCCGAGCGCGGTCATGTGAGGGAAGAGGTTGAAGCGCTGGAAGACCATCCCGATCTCCGCGCGCTTGCGCGCGATCTCGTTCTCCCGCAGCTCGTAGACCTTGCCGTCCTCCTGGCGGTAGCCGACCAGCTCGCCGTCTACCGAGAGGCGCCCACCGTCGATCTTCTCGAGATGGTTGACGCAGCGCAGGAACGTCGACTTGCCGGAACCGGAAGGCCCGATCAGGCAGACGACCTCGCGCGGTGCAACCTCCAGGGACACTCCCTTGAGGACCTGAAGCGGCCCGAAGTGCTTGCGCACGTGGTCGGCTTTCACCATCAGCTCGGTCATCGGTTGTGTCCGGGGAAGCTCGGCGGTGGACCCGCGTCCTGCATGGCAGCCTCGTCATGGCGTGCCCCGATCCCGCGCCGAATTCGCTGGAAGAGCGTCAGTCGATTGCGCCCCGGGTCCGCCGCGTCCATAGTGCCGCTCGAGGTAGTACTGGCCGATCGAGAGGACCGTGGTCGCAGCCAGGTACCAGATGCTGGCGACGATCAGCAGCGGAATCGTCTCGTAGTTCACCGAGTAGATCAGCTGGGCCGAGTAGAGGAGCTCGGTGACGGCGATGACGCTGACCAGGGCGCTGTTCTTCAGCATCGAGATCGTCTCGTTGCCTGTCGGCGGGATGATCACCCTCATCGCCTGAGGCAGGACGACGCGGCGCATCGTCTGCATGCGGGTCATACCGAGAGCCTTCGAAGCCTCCGTCTGTCCCTCGTCGACCGAGATCACTCCCGCGCGGACGATCTCCGACATGTACGCGCCCTCGTTCAGGCTCAGGGCGAGCAGCCCTGCCACGAATGGAGTGATCACGTCGTTGGCGTCGATGTGGATGAACGAGGGTCCGAACGGGATTCCGAGGTCGATCATCGGATAGAGCGCCGCGATGTTGAAGAAGAAGATGATCTGCACGAGCAGCGGGGTGCCGCGGAAGAACCAGATGTAGACCCAGCTCGTCGAGCTCAGCATCCAGTTCGATGAAAGCCGCATCAGCGCCAGGATCACGCCGAGCACGATCCCGATCGCCATCGCCAGGACCGTCAGCTCGAGCGTCTTCACGAGGCCGTCGAGAATCCGGCTGTCGAACAGGTAGTCGCCGACGACGTCCCACTGAAAGCGGTCGTTCGTCGCCACCGACTTCGCGACCGCGACGATGATGACCGCGACGATCGCCGCCGCGATCCACTGTCCGACATGGCGGACCGGAACCGCCTCGATCTCGTCAGGCGGTTCCGGTCTCGCTATCGCTTCCGTCTTGCCGGGAGCCGTGGCCACCGGCCATCCATTCTGCTAGCTGACCGCCCCGTTGATCACAGGGTTATCGATGGCGCCGTTCTGGAGGCCCCAGTACTCCAGGATCTTGTCGTAGGTGCCGTCGGCCATCAGGGCCTTCACCGCATCCAGCACCGGCTGGGCGAGCCCGCTGCCCTTCGGGATCGCGATCCCGTAGGGCTCGGGCGGGAACGGTCCGCCGGTCACCTCGAACTGCCCATCGGACTGCTCGGCGATGTTCTCCGCGACCGGTGAATCCGCCATCGCCGCCTCGGCCCTAGCGCTGGAGAGCGCCAGGTTGACCTGGTTCTGGTCGGGCAGAATCACGCCCGTGACGCCAGACTTGCCCTCGGCCTTGCACTTCTTGTCCTGCTCTTCGATGTCGTCCTGCTGGGTCGTGCCTCTCTCCGCCGAGACCGTGTGGCCGCAGAGCGCATCGAGCGAATCCGGCTTGAAATCGCCGTCCGCATTGGCGTAGATGGCCGTGCCCGCCGTCAGGTAGGTGACGAAGTCGACCGTCTGCTCGCGCTCCTTCGTGTCTGTGAAGGAGGACATGCCGAGGTCGTACTTCCCGGCGGCGAGGCCCGGGATGATGCTGTCGAAGGTGATGTTCTGCATCTCCGCCTTCAGACCCATGATCTGGGCGATGGCCTTCGCCAGGTCTGGCATCCATCCCGATCATCGTCTTTCCATCCTCGGCGATGTACTCGTCGGGCGGGTAGGTTGCGTCGGCCGCGACGATCAGGGTCCCCTGGGACTTGATGTCGGCGGGAACGGCGGCGGCGATCGCCTGATCAGCCTGAATGTCGTCGAGTCCCGGGGTGGCCGTCAGCTCCGCCGCAGCGGTCCGGTTCCCTGGTCATCGTCATCGTCACCGCCGCATCCTGCGCCGAAGCCGCCCATGGCGATGATCGCCAGGGCCGCCAGCAATGCCGTAAGTCGCAATCGCATTTCTCGTTTCCCCTCCTGTCAGCTACGCGTAGGCGTCAGCACTCCGTTGCGCGCGGACGATAGCCGAGCGGGACGGACGGGGTACTGCGCTGGTTTCGCCACCGTGCTCGGTGGGCACGCGCCACCCATGAGCCGACGTCGTACTTCACTTTGTGAAGTATGCTTGGAGTGAGATGGCGACCGAACCGCTCCTGAATCGTCCCTGCGGCGGCCACTTCGAGAACGTACTCGAGGCGATCGGCAACACCCCGCTGGTCGAGCTGCCGCGCCTTGGCGCCCAAGCCGGAGGTCCGCCTCTGGGCGAAGCTCGAGGGGCGCAACCCGACCGGCTCCGTCAAGGACCGGGTCGCCAAGTACATGATCGAGGACGCCGAGGCGCGGGGCGCGATCGAGCCCGGGCCACACCATCCTCGAGCCGACCTCGGGCAACACGGGCATCTCGCTGGGGATGATCTGCCAGCGCAAGGGCTATCCGCTCAAGGTGGTGATGCCGGACAACGTCACCGAGGAGCGGATCCAGCTGCTCCAGATGTACGGCGCGGAGATCGTCTACTCGGAGGGCGCGAAGGGCTCCAACGGCGCGGTCGAGCTGGCCCTGGAGATGGCCGAGGGAGACCCCTCGTACTACATGCCGTATCAGTACGGCAACGAGGCCAATCCCCGCGCCCACTACGAGGGCACCGCGAAGGAGATCCTCGACGAGCTCGACGAGGTGACGGCGTTCGTCGGCGGCCTCGGCACCGGCGGCACCCTGATGGGGAACGGCCGGCGCCTCAAGGAGGACGACCCAGACACCAAGATCGTCGCCGCCGAGCCGATGCAGGGCGAGCTGGTCCAGGGTCTGCGCTCCCTCGACGACGGTTTCATCCCGCCGATCCTCGATCTCAGCCTGCTCGACCGGAAGATCATGGTCTCCAACCGCGACGCGATCGTCTGGACCCGCAAGCTCCTCCACGAGGAGGGGATGTTCGCGGGGGTCTCCTCGGGAGCGATCGCCTACGTCGCGCACCGCATCGCCGGCGAGCTGGACGAGGGCAACGTCGTCTTCCTGGTGCCCGACGACGGCTGGAAGTACCTCTCCTCCGGGGTCTACACGAAGCCGATCGAGGAGCTCGAGGACATCGACTCCACCGTCTGGTGGTAGCCGGGCTCTCGTAGCCTCCCCTCTGTGAACGCCGACCGGATGCACTGAACCGCGTCGTCGCGCGGGTGAAGGAACTGGCGGCGGACTACGAGCCGCCCGACTTCGCGGAGGTCCCCAACCCCGACGCCGTGCTCTTCCTAGCGGCGATCGACCACCAGACCGGCTACACCGAGCCGCACCTGGTCGACGGGGAGGGCCCGTACGAGGGCAGCGCGCTTCTCTGGGCACTCGGCCTGCGGGCGGAGCGCCGGGCCCCTGGGGCGCTCACGGCCCGCTCGCTGCTCGGCGTCGATCCGGCCGCGATCGCCGCGGTCTTCCGCGCCGAGCCAGGACACTCTCCACGACCCCGAGCGGCGCGCCAAGCTCTGGGACGACCTCGCCAAGGGAATGCTGAAGAGCTACGGGGGCCAGGCCGAGCAGCTGATCGAGGCCTCCGGCGGCAAGCTGGCCGGCCCCGGCGGTGCGCTCGTCCGCTTGAGCGAGTTCGACGCGTTCGCCGACCCGCTTCGCAAGAAGGCGTTTCTCGTCTGCAAGATCTGGGACCGCCGCGGATGGCTCACGGTCTCCGACCCGGAGAGCTGGGAGGTCTCCTCCGACAACGTGCTGATGCGGCTGGCGCTGCGCTCCGGGCTCGTCGAGGAGGGCGACGTGGAGGAGGTCCGAGAGGCCACGCGCGACGCCTTCAAGCAGGTCGCGGAGCAGGCGGGGATCAGCCCGCCCGTGCTCGACGACCTGCTCTGGGAGAAGGGCCGGGAGGAGCCCGATCTGATCGGCAACGAGGCGGGCGACCTGAGCGAACCTCCTCGCCGGGAGGGCGTGATCTTCTACTAGCTTCATCAGGTGCGGATCCCGGCCAACATCTACGACGAGCTCCTCGAACATGCCCGCGAGGAGGCCCCGAACGAATGCTGTGGGCTGATCGGCGGCACGGATGGCGTCGCCAGGACGATCTACCGGGCGCACAACGCCGAGGCCAGCCCCCTGCGCTACAACCTCGACCCCCAGGACCAGTTCCGGATCATGACCGAGATGGAGGAGAGGGGGGAGGAGCTGTCGGCGATCTATCACTCCCACACGGCGAGCCCCGCGTATCCCTCGCAGACGGACATCAACCTGGCCGCCTATCCGGACGCCCTCTATCTGATCTGTCAGCCTCGCCGATGAGGAGAAGCCATTGCGCGGCTTCCAGATCACGGATGGCGAGGTGACCGAGGTCGACGTCACGGTGGAGTGAACGGCCCGCTCGCCTGCCCGCGCTGTGCCCGTCCGCATCCGATCAGCGAGCGGTTCTGCCGTGAATGCGGGATGCCATTGGTCTACGCCGGTACCCGCGAGGAGGAGCCGATCACCGAGGCCCACGAGAGGGCGCGGAAGGTTCGCCCCCAATATGCGCGCGGCGACCTGATCCGGGTGACGGGCGCTCGGAACCTCGCCGACGGGGAGATGATCCAGTGGATTCTCCTCGAACAAGGCATTCCTTCCCTGCTCCGCCGGGCCCGCGGGTTCGACGTTCCGGACTTCCTGGCGGCAGGGCCGAGAGACGTGCTGGTCCCCGCCTCCGGCTACGAGCGCGCGCGGGAGCTGCTCACCGTGGAGCCGACCTGCTGACGGCCGAAGGAAGCGCGGACTCACTGCCAGGGATCGGCTCGCCGCTCCGACTCGCGGTCGGCGTACTGGTCGCGGTCGGGGTGGCGTTCGTACTCGTCTTCCTCCTCTACCAGCTTTCTTCGTGAGCGCCGCGTCCTGGTCGGATCGAAGCTGAAGTCGGGAGGAGAGCCTAGGCCGAGGTCGAGGTCGGGCCTCTCGAGGGCGTCGTTCAGGGAGGGCGCCTCCAGGGACTCCGACTGCGGGTAGAGGATCTCGTCGAGGTGGCCGCGCCAAGCACGTTCGATGTCCCGCATCCGCGCCTCAAAGGCGAGCTCGAGGTTTCCCCGAGGGCCCTGGCGGTGAAGGCGCGATGCCATCCGCACGCACGCGTCGGGCCCGGCGTGGCGGTCGAGCATGTCGAACACGGTCCCGCC
The DNA here is from genome assembly GCA_963801055.1 of uncultured Solirubrobacterales bacterium. Classification (GTDB taxonomy): domain Bacteria; phylum Actinomycetota; class Thermoleophilia; order Solirubrobacterales; family 70-9; genus DASUPK01. The sequence continues at coordinate 301,777 of CAWDDE010000001.1, forward strand.
CAGGATCAGGGCGTCGCGCCGGGTCGGCGGAAAGGCCGGGCGCTCGCCTTCCCGCAGCCGGGTGATCACGGCCGCGCGGAAGCAGCGAGGTCTGCCCCGTGAAGTACTGGGCGGCACCCTCGACCAGCCAGGCCCAGCGCAGGTACGTGACGAAGCGCCGGGGGGTCCACATCGGCGGGAGCGCCGTGTTGTTCGCCGCGAGGACGATCTGGCAGTACATCCGCTCGGCGGTCCCTCGCAGCGCGCGCAGTGAGTCCTCACCGGCTGCTCGACGCTCCAGCCAGGAGTCGTTCAGGGTGTGGATCTCGCCGGCCATCGGCCAGCCCGCCAGGTACCGCCGCGCCGCCGGCGCCGCCGACCAGCGCACCGCGGGGAGCAGCGGATGGGCGGCGGCGAGCCAGGCCGGGTTGTCGTGCAGGATGATCGTGACGTTCCCGGGGGTATGGTCGAAGCGGTCCTCGAGGCGCAGCCGCAGGTCCTCGAGCGAGTCGAGCACCCGGTGCGCGCAGGCGAGGTCGGCGTCGTCGTGACGCGCGGTAAAGCTCAGCGAGTCGGTCTCGATCCAAGTCATCGACGGCCCCGGGCCCCACTGTCAGGCTACTCGCGTGCCCCGGCGTCAATGTTGATCCGGCGGCGGTATTTGTGGCCGCCGTCAATGACGGCGGGCCCGCTCGAGCTCGAGCTCGGTGCTGATGCCCATCGCCACCAGCGCGTCATGGGCCTCCTCCAGGCTCGCGGCCGGCGCGACCGCGGTGGCGAGCGGAACCGCGGAGCCTGCGGCTGCCACCGGATCGAAGAAGAAGGTGAGCGCGCCGAGGGCCGTGAGCTCGACCATCCGCCTGCCGCCCCGGATCGGCGCGTTGCCGCGCTCGCCGCGGGCGCACCTCGCCGCCATCAGGCTCGCCTCGGTGGGGACATTCTCGGCCGCGGACTCGACCAGATCGCACGCCTCCGTCGTCAGCCCCCAGGCGCCGAGCAGGGCGCCGCCGGACTGCAGCGCGGTGACCCGCTCGAGGACCTCGGCCGGTGTGAGCTCGCCGTCGCAACCGGGCCCGTAGACCGCCGCCAGGACCTCACCGTCCCACACGGGTCTATTGGGTGCGCCGCGTTCGGCCCCTCTCGCAAGGTGGAGGCCGGCGGAGAGGACGATCGCGTCGCACAGCGGACTCGCCAGTCCCGGCTCGTCGCCATGCGCGAGGACGTCCCCGCCCACATCGAGCAGCACGACCGTGTCGCAGCCGAGCTCCGTCGCCGCCTCGGCGACTCCGGTTGCGAGGGCGCGCGGGCCACGGGTGATGTCGAGCACGAGCGTGGGCCTGCCGATGTGGGTGGCCATCCGCGACTCCGAGAACTCCACGCCGTCGGTGCTGGTCGTCGCGCCCTCGCTGAGCACGGCGGCCGACCCACACGGCCGCCCGCCTCGGATCTCGGCGAGGGAGCGAGGACCGGGGCGCGGATCGATCGGTGAGCGCTCCCAGGCGACGCCGCCGAGGACCCATTCGGTCCCGAGGTCGTCCAAGAGCGCGCTGACGGCGAGCGCGCCGACGATGTCCCCGCCACCGCCCATGCCGATCAGTAGGGCGCGATCAGCGTCTTTGAGTGCCTGGAGTGCCGAAACCTATGCCGGGACGAGCTCGCCCTGGCAGATCTCGCGGATCGCCTCGGCCGCGCGCTCGAACTCCTCGTCGGCCATCACCGGCGTTCCCTCGAAGGGGAGATCGCGGTCGATCTCGACCCAGGACCGGCAGCCCTGGTGCTCGTCCTTGACTCGGACGGTCACAGGGCGCGGGATCCGATGGACCCGAAGCAAGCAGGACGTGAAGCGGGTGGCGTCGCTTCCACGCGAGCCGCTTCTGCGCGTAGTCGGAAGTCCAGATGTGGAACGGCGTCAGCGCCTCGACTACGCGGTGATCGTCGGTCGTGAAGTGATCGGTGATCTCGGCCCAGGCCCGGATCCGGACCCTGTCGGGCTGCGGAATGCCGCCGTCCTGGAGCAGCGCCCGCGGGGGCGGCTCCTCGTCGGGCCAGACGCCCTCCTCGAGGGCGCGACGAAGCTCGGGGTGATGGGACTCGCGAACCAGGTCGTTCCGCTGGTGGTCGAAGGTTGGATAGAGGAAGAACTGGTCGTGCTCTACCTCGAAATGCTTGTTCTCCTCGCGGATTCCGCCCTTCCGGAGGGCGACCAGCTGCTCGCCCTCGGCCAGCGCTCGCACGGTCACGGCCCACTCTTTGAAAGCAATCGGCATGAGGTCAGGTAATGATCGGATTCGGATTCCTGAGCGGGGGGCGGGATGCTCCTACCTCTGACGGGTCGCTCTGGCGCGCCCTTGGCTCATCGGAGCCCCCTCGGAGGCGCGCAGTCTAGAGGACGAGAGTGCCTTTGACAAGGCTTGTGATCACTTGTCACAAGCCTGGAAGGCTTAGTTGTAATAACCGTATCGCCCATTGCAATGCGGTCCCGAGCCTGGTTGATCGGCCAATCGGCGGACGGTGCGGAAATTCGCTAGCGAGTGCTAAGAATTCGCCTCCGAACCGAGTCCGCCCCCTCCGGGGGTCTCGATCCGCAGTCGATCCCCGATCCGGAGTTGCCCCTCGCCCTTGGCCGGAATCGGCCGGCCGTTGAGCAGATCACGCCCCGTGGCGCCCGGCCCGCCGCCGTCCCTGCCCTGGGGAGCGTGCTCACGGCGCTCGCCGATCAGCGTGAATCTCATCGGCTCGAGTGCCTCGAGCTCGCGCGCGATGCCCTCGCCGCCTCGATGGCGGCCCGCCCCGCCGGTTCCACGCCGCACCGAGAGCTCCCTGACCAGGACCGGGAAGTCCGTCTCGAGTGCCTCGATCGGCGTATTGAGCGTGTTCGACATCGCGACGTGCTCGGCGCTCGGCCCGTCTGCATCCGGGCAAGCTCCCTGGCCGCCGCCGATCGTCTCGTAGTAGGTCCAATCCTCCCCGGACAGCGTCAGGTTGTTCATCGTGCCCTGTCCGTCGGCGCCGACCGGGGCGAACGCGGCGAGGGCATCGAAGACAAGGTCCGCCACCCGGCTCGAGGTTTCTACGTTCCCGCCGACTACGGCCGCAGGAGGGCGGGCATGGAGGAGTGATCCCTCGGGTGCGGTCACCGTCACCGGCCGCCAGGCGCCGGCCGACGGCGGCGCGTCCGGGTCGCAGACCACGCGGACCGCGTAGAAGCAGGCGGCCTTGGTCACCGAGAGCGGGCAGTTGAGGTTCCCCTCCACCTGTTCGGCTGTGCCCTCGAAGTCGAGCTCGAGGCTGTCGCCGCGAACGGTGGCCCTCAGCTTCAGCCGGATGTCGCCGCCCACGCCCTCCAGCACCTCCTCCGCAGTGCTCTCGCCGTCCGGCATCGCGGAGAGGGCGGCGCGGGTGCGGCGTTCGGCGTAGTCGAGGATCTCGGCGGTCGCTCTGCGGAGCAGGTCCATCCCGTGGCGCTCTGCCAGCTGGCGGAGCCTTCGGATGCCGGTCAGGTTGGCGGCTCGCTGGGCTCGCAGGTCGGCGAGGCGCTGCTTCGGGTTCCGCATCCGGGAGGCGAGGTCTGAGAGCAGCGCGTCGTCGGCTCGCGTCGGCGGGATCACGACGCCCTCCTCATCGAGTGATCTGGACAGCGCCGGCATGCCACCGGGGGTCGGGCCGCCGATATCCGCGTGATGGGCGCGGCTCGCGGCGAAGCCGAGGAGCTCCTCCCGCTCGAAGACGGGAGAGATGAGCGTGATGTCGGGGAGATGGGTGCCGCCGCGGTACGGGTCGTTGAGGATCCAGAGATCGCCCTCGTGATGCTCCTCGCCGACGATCACTGCGACGGCGTCCGGCATCGAGCCGAGGTGGACCGGAATGTGCTCGGCCTGCATGATCAGCTCGCCGGCCGCATCGAAGAGGGCGGTCGAGCAGTCGTGGCGCTCGGTGATGTTCGGTGAGTGGGCGGAGCGGATCAGCACCGCGCCCATCTCGTCGCAGGCCGCGCGCAGCGCGCCGGTCATCACCTGGAGGGCGACGGGATCGAGTGCTGTGCGGCTCATCCCCGTCGCTCCGCGTGGATGGTGCCGGTCTCATCGACGGACGCGTTCCAGCCCGGTGGGAGCACCAGCGTCGCCTCCGGCAATTCGAAGACGCACGGCCCCTCGGCCGCGAAGCCCGCCGCCGGCTCGCCGCGGAGCACGCGGGTGTCCACCCAGGCGCCGCCGAAGCGCGCCTTGCGCTCGGCCACGGCCAGGCTTCCGCTCCCGGCCGCCCGCGGCTGGGGGTCGGGTCCCGGCTCCACCGCCGCCAGCCGAATCGTGACGAGCTCGAGCTCGCCTCCTGGATCGCGGTAGCCGTAGCGCGCTTCGTGCTCGCGCGCGAAGTCCTCGGCGAGCCGATCGGGGTCGGGCGCCGGAGGCCCGGGCACCGGGAGCTCGAAGGCCTGGCCGAGGTAGCGAAGCTCGTAGACGACCTCTAGCTCGGCGCCCTCCATCCCGGCGAGCAGCGGCTCACTCAGCGCCGCTCACCTCTGCCGCCACGCGCTCGGCGGTGATCTCCGAGCCACGGAGGAGCACGGTCCGCGCGGTATCGCGGCGGTGGCCGGCCGCGATCAGGCCGAGTGCCGAGAGCACGCCGCTGGCCCGCGGGCAGACGAGGTGCGAGATCTCGAGCTCGCTCGCCAGCGCCGCGGCGTGCATCGGTCCCGCGCCTCCGAAGGGCAGCAGCGCGTATCCCCTCGGGTCCACGCCGCGCTCCACGGTGACGACGCGCAACGCCCGGATCATCTCCTGGTTGGCGACCCGGACGATTCCCTCGGCGGTCTCCGTCTCCCCGAGGCCAAGCTCGCCCCCGAGCGCCGCGACCGCATGCCGAGCGGCGTCCTCGTCCAAGGCGACGCCGCCGGCGAGGTCGGAGTCGGAGGAGAGGTAGCCGAGCAGCAGGTTCGCGTCGGTCACGGTCGCCTCGGTACCGCCCCGGCCGTAGCACGCCGGTCCGGGCTCGGCCCCCGCCGAGCGGGGCCCCACCCGCAGGGCGCCGCCCGCGTCGCGCCAGCCGATCGACCCGCCGCCGGCGCCGACGGTGTGGACGTCCACCATCGGCAGCTGGATCGGACGGCCCTCGATCTCGCGGGAATCGGTTCGCCTCACCTGGCCCGCGTCGACCACGCAGACGTCGCAGGAGGTGCCACCCATGTCGATGCCGATCACGTCCTGGGTACCGGCCCGTCCTGGCGAGCAAGCCGGCTCCGACCGCCCCGCCCGCCGGTCCCGAGAGGACGCTCCAGGCGCCCGCCCGACCGGCCTCGTCCGCCGCGGCCGTGCCCCCGGAGGAGCGCATCACCTCAGGCTCGGCCAGGCCCCGCTCGCGGCAGGCGGCGGCGAGGCTGGTCAGGTAGCGGCCGAGGAGCGGGGAGAGGTAGGCGTCGATGACGGTGGTCGAGAAGCGCTCATACTCGCGAAAGGCGGGCAGGACCTCGTGCGAGGTGGAGACGTGGACGTCCGGCAGCGCGTCGCGCAGCGCCCGAGGCGATGCGTTGCTCGTGGCTCGGGTCGCGGAAGGCGAAGAGCAGGCAGACCGCGATCGACTCGGCCCCGCAGTCCCGCATCCGGTCCACCAGACCCTCGAGCTCCTCCTCGGTGAGCTCCTCGACCACGCCTGTCGCGCCGATCCGCTCCGCCGCTTCGAATCGCAGCCTCGGCGTCGACCAGCGGGCGCGGCTTCGGGCGGCAGGGGTGGTAGAGGCTGGGGCGGTCCTGGCGACCGATGTCGAGCAGGTCCGCGAACCCGCTGGTGGCGACCAACGCGGTCCGGGCGCCGCGCTCCTCGAGCAGCGCGTTGGTGCCGACGGTCATGCCGTGGGTGAACGCCTCGACGTCGGCCGGCTCCACGCCCGCGCGGAGCATGCATCTCCTCGACCGCCGCCATCACGCCGTGCGACTGATCGTCCGGGCGTGGAGGGCACCTTGCCGTGTGCAGACGCTCGCCGTCGAGCAGCGCGGCGTCGGTGAAGGTCCCACCGACGTCGACGCCCGAGCAGCATCGCGCCAACCTACCGGCCAGGGTGCGGGACGCCCGACCCGAAACGGGCGGCCGCATCACACCTGACCCAGAAACCCTAGGCTGCCGCCGCCTCCACCTCGCGGACCTCGATGGTCTCCTCGAGATGCTTGTGGGACGGGCAGTAGTCCCTCCCCGGCAGCGGCTCGCGTTGGCACGGAGTGCCCTTGCGAGTGCTGGCCAGGCAGTCCCTCTGCTGGCCGTCGAGCCTCACGTCGGCGGGAAGCGAATCGAGGAACTCCTCGACCCTGCTCGATGTGCCGCTCGATGACCATGTACACCCGCACCTGCTCGGCGAGCGCGAAATGCTCGCGAACCTCCGAGAAGAGTGTCTTCGTCGGGCGAGCGAAATAGCGGCGGTCGCAGACCAACCGCTGGATGGTGGCCTCACATGCCTCCAGAACCTTCCGCCGGGCTGCGAACGTCCTTTCCGCCCCACCGGCCGTGTCGATGCGAGAAACGAGGTCCCGGTAGATGGAACGACTGAATTGATACATCCGGATCATCTCTCCTAACCCCCCTGAAGTTCCTTGTCCGTCGGGCAACCTTGCCCTGGACTCTTCAGGCGAATGGGATTCAAGCATGCCCAAAAGTGAGTAGAGTTAAGCATCTATTAAGCACTTTTAAGTATCCCAGCCCCGCCCTTTTTAGGTAGTCAAGCCCTCTTTAGGCCCAGTGCTCGCCAGCTCAGCTCGCCAGCCCGCGCAGACGAGATGCCGCTCGTCGAGCCGCGGATCGCGCTCGGGGAACTCGAGGCGACGATGGGATCCGCGGGACTCCCTGCGCTCCAGGGCGAAGCGGGCGATCAGCCGGGCGAGCGGATAGGGGTCCGAGAGCAGCCGCTCGAGCTGATCGGCGCTCCTCAGGGGGCCGGCCAGGGCCCAGACCGCTTCGCGGGTCTCGGCCGGCGGCGGGTCGAAGCGCCACGAGGAAGGCTCGGGGGGCGGCCCGGCGTCCGGCTCCGCCGCGGCGGCGGCCGCCGCCCGCGATCCGAGCACGAAGCACTCGGTGAGCGAGTTCGAGGCGAGCCGGTTGGCGCCATGGAGGCCGGTGCAGGCGCACTCGCCGACGGCGAACAATCCCGGCAGCGACGAGCGCCCATCCAGGTCAGTCGCGATCCCGCCCATCACGTAATGGGAGGCGGGTGAGACCGGGACCGGCGCGCGGGCCGGGTCGTGGCCCGCCGAGCGCAGGGCCTCGAAGACGTTGGGAAAGCGGGCCGCGCTCAGCTCCCGCAGGTCGAGCAGGACGTGATCTGTCCGGTCGTGCGCCATGCGGTCGAGCACCGCGAGCGTGACCTCGTCCCGCGGGGCGAGCTCGTCGGTGAACCGTTCGCCGTTCGCGTCGAGCAGCGTCGCGCCCTCACCGCGGACGGCCTCCGTGACGAGCAGGCCGTCGTACCTCGAGCCGGGCGACGCGAGCGCCGTTGGATGGAACTGGCAGAGCTCGAGGTCGGCGAGCTCCACGCCCGCCGCGTGCGCCATCACGGGACCGGCCCCGATTGCGCCCCAGGGATTGGTGGTCCGGGCCCAGAGGGCGGCGGCTCCGCCGGTCGCCAGGATCGTCGCCCTCGCCCTGATCCGCCCGGGGTCGGTCAGCACGCCGAAGCAGCGGCCCCCTCCGCTCCACAGAGCCACGGCGGAGGTCTGCTCGATCACGTCGATCCGCCCGTCCTCTGCCGCGAGTAAGGCGAGCCGCTCGGTGATCCGGCGCCCGGTGCCGGCTCCACCCGCGTGCACCACCCGCCGGCGTGAGTGCCCGCCCTCGAGCGCGAGGGACAGTTCCCCGTCCGGATTGCGGTCGAATTCGACCCCGCGGCGCTCCAGCTCGGCCACCACGCCGGGCGCCTCGCGCGCCAGGAGCTCGGCCGCCGATCGCCGGCACGCGTGGCGCCCCGCCGCCAGCGTGTCCTCCACGTGGAGCTCCGGCGAGTCGTCGCTGCCGATCGCCGCTGCCAGGCCGCCCTGCGCCCAGAAGCTCGAGCTCTCGCTGAGGGGCTTCCTCGACACCATCGCCACCCGTGCACCCGCTTCGGCCGCGGTCAGCGCCGAATAGAGGCCGGCGGCGCCTCCGCCCACCACCACGACGTCGAGGAGGTCGTCGGGCGTCATCGGAGCCGAGAACCTACTGTGCTGCGGTCGAGGGAATCTACGTTCGACATCCGAGTTCGTTCGAGCACGACACCGGTGGCCACCCGGAGAACGCCCGGCGTCTAGTTGCGATCGAGGAGGCCATGGCCGAGCGCGATTGGCTGGACCTCGAGCTCGTCGAGGCGCCGGCGGCCGACGCGCGAGCAGCTTCTGCGGGTCCACGACGAGCGCCACCGTCGTCTCCATTGAGGAGCTCACGCGGCGCGGGGGCGGGCTGATCGACCTCGACACGGTCGCGAGCGCCGGCTCCTGGGAGGCAGCGCTTCACGCGGCCGGCGGGGCAGTGCACGCCACAGAGCGGGTACTCGCCGACGGGGGGTTCGCCTTCTGTGGCCTGCGGCCGCCCGGGCACCACGCCGAGCGAAACCGAGCGATGGGCTTCTGCCTGTTCAACAACGTCGCGGTAGCCGCCGCGCACGCTCTCGAGGAAGGCGGAGTCGAGCGCGTCCTGGTCCTCGACTGGGACGTCCACCATGGCAACGGCACCGAAACGATCTTCTACGGCTCCCCCTGGGTCCTCTACTCGAGCATCCACCAGAGCCCGCTCTATCCGGGCACGGGGGCCGCGACGGATTTCGGCGACGGCGACGGCGAGGGATACACCGTCAACCTCCCGGTGCCGCCGGGCGCCGGTCCCGACGAGTTCCTGTCCCTCGTCCAGACGGTGGTCGCGCCCATCGCGCGCGAGTGGCGCCCCGGGCTGATCTGCATCTCGGCCGGATTCGACGCCCACCGGGACGACCCGCTCGCGAACTGCGAGCTGGACGACGCGGCCTACTGGGAGATGGCGGCGGCCATCCGAGTCCTGGCGATCGAGCTGGGCGCTCCGGTGCTGATCTGCCTGGAGGGCGGCTACTCGCTCGGCGCCCTCTCGCGCTCTGTGGTCGCCACACTCGACGCCTTCCGCGGCGACGGCGATCCGCGCGAGGCTCCCACCGCGCCGGCCGCGGGGTATTGCGATCGCCTCGCTCGCCTCTGGCCCGTCCTGTCCGGATCCGCCTAGCTCAGGCTGTCAGCTGCTCCTTGAGCTCGCCGAGCATGGCCTCGGGCAAGCCGGGAACGGTATGCAGATCATCCACGGAGTCGAAGCCCCCTCTGCGCTCGCGGTAGGCGATCACCCGGGTCGCGTGTGTCACAGAGAGGCCGAGCCCCCGAAGCTGATCGAACGACGCTTCGTTCAGATTCAGCCGCGACCCGCCCGCACTTGCCTTCGCCTCCCTGACTCGCTCGGTCGCCCTCTGGGCGCGCCTGGCACGACCCGCCTCGGCCGCCCGGCGCCACGGAGCGAGCCGAGGCTGATCGATGGCGGGTTGCTCGTCCGTCTTCTGCGGCTTCCGGAAGCTCCGGGCGCTTGACCTGCTCGGCCGCCTGACGCTCCCTTTTGGCGGCCTCGCGGAACTTTCCCTCAGCGGACTCCGCGCGCTCGGTCGTCGTGCCGAGCTTGGCTTCCGCGGACTCCGCGCGCTCTGTCGCCTCTCGCAGCTCGTCCTCGGCGACCTTCAGCTTCTGCGCCGCGAATTGCTCCGCCTCCCGGCGCGCCGTCTCGCGGCTGACTCGAAGATGCTCCTCGGCCTCCTCGGCCCTGCGACGCTCCCGTGCGGAGGCCTCGCGGAGCTTCAGCTCCGCGGACTCGGCCCGCTCAATCGCCTCTGCGAGCTTGCGCTCCGCGGAATCCGCGCGCTCGGTCGCCTCGCGCAGCTGGCGCTCGGCTCCCTTCAGCTCCCGCGCAGCAGACTGCTCTCCTTCCCGGCGCAGCGCCTCCGACTGCCCCCGCAGCCACTCGGCGGCAGCGGCCCGGGCGTCGACCTCGGCGTCCGCCCGAAGCTGCTCCCGGAGGCCGGCCTCGGTCTCCCGGCGCACGGTCTCCCGGGTCACGCGAACACGCTCCTCGGCCTCCTCGCGGACCGCCGCCTCCCGCTCGGCCAGGCGAAGCTCGGCCTGCTGTTCGGTCTGCGATCGGGTGTCGGCCTCGACCTTGGCGAGCGCATCCCGGATGCTCTCCTCGGATTCGGCCTGCAGACGTCGCAGCTCGGCGTCGAGGCGCTCCCGGGTGTCGATGACGGTGAGACTCGCTTCGGCCCGCGCCTCGGCCTCCTGGAGACGCCCCTGAACCGCCTCCAGCGACCTGGTGGCGCGCCGGCGCTCCTCCTCGAGGTCGCCCTCGAGCGCGAGGATCTCGGCGGTGGCACTGCGCTCAGCCTGCCGGCGCGCCGTGTCCGGGGCGTCCCTCAGCCGCTCATCGCGCTCGCCAGTCATCGAGGGCGGTCACTCTATTCGAGGTGCGAGGGAGTCTCGGGGCCGCGAGCTGCGAGGTCGCAGTTTCGGCGCTGCGGTGCCCTTCTTTCGCGGCATCCCCGTCTGGTTTGGGATGAGCCGGGCGGCGAGGCTCGCGGAAACGAGCCCGAGGAGGTTTGCATGTCAGAACTCGTCGCCCGATTGCAGCTCGCCGCGCAGATGGCGGGCCGCCGGTTGCTCGCCCAGCCGCCCGGTCGGGCCCAGGGGACGGTCGAGTACGTCGGTCTGATCCTGCTCGTCGCCCTGCTGATGGTGGGGATGGTGGCTGCGATGAAGGGCTTCCAGGGCAAGCAGGGTTTGGAGCTCGCCCAGACGATCGTGGACAAGATCCGAGAGGCGGTGGGCCAGGTCAAGTTCAAGTGATGCGACGGTGCTCCGATCATGCGAGGTCGCACCGCCAGGCGCGACCCGTCTAGTCAGTGAGGAACAACCGTTTGCGACGGCCGCTCCACGTGGGGAGCGAAGGGCGAAGCCCTTGGCGCGAGGGTGCTCCGAGGCGAAGCCGAGGAGCAACCCGTTTCACCCTGGGTGGGGCGGCCGCCGCTGTTGCGCCTGATCGCGAAACCGTGATTTCCAGGCGTGAGAGACTGGCGCGCATGGCCGCCAGCCGCAGCTATGATCGCGCCCCCGCCGACCCGCGCCCGATCACCATCGAGGCCGGCTTCGTCCGTACGGCCGACGGCTCCGCCCTGATCTCACAGGGCGATACGCGGGTCATCTGCACGGCGTCGGTGACCGACTCCGTGCCCCGCTGGCTGGAGGGCAAGGGCCGGGGCTGGGTGACCGCCGAGTACGCGATGCTGCCGGCCTCCACCGGCGATCGGAAGGCACGTGACATCAGCCGCGGCAAGCAGGACGGCCGCGGGGTGGAGATCCAGCGGTTGATCGGCAGGTCGCTGCGCGGCGTGGTCGACTTCCAGGCCCTCGGCGAGCGCGCTGTCTACGTCGACTGCGACGTGCTCCAGGCCGACGGCGGCACGCGCTGCGCGGCGATCACCGGCGGATTCGTCGCCCTGCAACAGGCGTTCTCGCGCGCTGGTTGAGGCGGGGACGATCGAGCGATTGCCGCTCGATCAGTCGGTCGCCGCGATCAGCGTCGGGATCGTGGACGGCAGGGCGCTCTGCGACCTGGATTACACAGAGGACTCTGCCGCCGAGGTTGATGCGAACGTCGTCATGACCGGGGATGGCGGACTCGTGGAGGTACAGGCGACCGCGGAGCGGACGCCGCTGTCCCGCGCCTCGCTGGACGAGCTGCTGGTGCTCGCCGAGGGTGGGATCACCAGGTTGCGCGCAGCTCAGGAGTCTGCCCTCGGAGCGCTCCCCGCCTGAGATCCTGAGCGGCGATGTCGGCACTCCTGCTCGCAACCCGCAACGAGCACAAGCTCCGCGAGCTGCGCGAGGCGCTGCCCGGCGTCGAGCTCGATCCCCTGCCGCCTGGCGTCGAGCTGCCCCCCGAAGAGTGGCAGAGCTTCGCGGATAACGCGCTCGGCAAGGCGCGCGCCTCGCACGCCGCGACCGGTCGCGCCACGATCGCCGACGACTCGGGCATCGAGGCCTACGGGCTCGGCGGTCAGCCCGGAGTTCGCTCGGCCCGCTACGCCGGCGAGGGCGCAACCGACGAGCAGAACCTGGCCAAGCTCCTCGAGGAGGTTGGCCGCCAGGACGACCGGCGGGTGGTCTACGTCTGCGTGATCGCCCTTGTCGATGAGGGCGGCAACGAGTCGATCTTCGAGGGTCGGTGCGAGGGCACGCTCGCGACCGAGCCGCGCGGGAGCGGTGGCTTCGGGTACGACCCGGCTTTCGTCCCTGACGACCGGGGGCCCGGCGACGAGCGCACGATGGCGGAGCTCATCCCCGAGGAGAAGAACGCGATCAGCCATCGCGGACGGGCCGCGCGCGCCCTGGCGGTCCACCTCGGGGTGGGGGTGGACCCGTGAACGCGGTCGGGTCGGTCGATGCCGGATCTCGGATCTCAAAGCCCGGCGCGGCCGCGGTCTCGATCGCCTCCAACTCGACCCTGATCGCCCTCAAGCTCGCCGCGGCGGCGATCACCGGCTCGGTGGCGATTTTGAGCGAGGCCCTTCACTCGGCGATCGACCTGATCGCCTCGGTCGTCGCCTTCGTCTCGGTCCGCAAGGCGGAGGAGCCCGCCGACGTCGAGCATCCCTACGGGCACGAGAAGCTCGAGGACGTCGCGGCGACGATCGAGGGAATGCTGATCCTCGTCGGCGCGGGGCTGATCGTTTACGAGGCGGTGCATCGGCTGACGACGGGGGCCTCGGTCGAGAAGCTCGGGGTCGGGATCGTCGTGATCGGGTTCTCGGCACTTGCGAACGCCATCGTCTCCCAGTTCCTCTCGCGCCAGGCGCGGCGCCAGCGGTCCCCGGCCCTGGCGGGGGACGCCGCGCACCTCGGCACCGATGCCTTCACCTCGCTCGGCGTGCTGCTGGGATTGCTGCTCGTCCAGATCACCGGCGCCGACGCGATCGACTCGGCGGTGGCGATCGCGGTGGCCGTCGTGATCGTCGTCGCGGGGGTGCGCATCCTGCGGCGCTCGGCCGCTGTTCTCGTCGACGAGGCGCCGCCCGCCGAGGAGATGGATCGCATCGAGTCGGCGATTTCCAGGGCCCGGGCCGACGACCCGGAGGTGGTGGGCTACCACAAGCTGCGCGCCCGGACCACGGGCCGGCGGAGCTACATCGACCTGCACCTCCAGTTCCGCAGTGGCACGACCCTCGAGCGGGCACACGAGGTGGCCCACCGGCTGCGCGACGCGATTGAGGCCGACCTCGGCGATGCCGAGGTGCTGATCCATGTCGAGCCGGAGAGCTCCCGCCGCGACCCGGCGGAGTCCCCGAGGGAGTTCAGGGCGGGTTAAACGAGGTTGACTGCCGCCGCCAGACCCACCGCGCCCACGACGATGCTGTAGCCCGTATAGCCGCCGATCGCCAGCAGCAGGACGGCGATCCCACAGACGATCACCACCGTGAGCCAGGAGCCCTGCTCGAGAGTCACGCTCGCTATTTTGAACCAGTAGTCCCCCGTCGATCGCCCCGACCCTCTCCGATGCCGGCCGGGCGGTCGCCTATCTGGAGGAGATCTCGCCTCAGGTGCGCGGTTGCGCGATCCTCTCCGAGGCGGGCGAGCCGCTGGCGGCGAGCGGCGACGTCGAGGGCTGGGGAGAGGCCGGGCGCGAGCTGATCGCCGCGGCCGACGCCGCCGGCGGCGAGCCGGTCGCACACGCCCATGTCGCCACCGGCGACGGCGAGGCTTTCTGCGTCCGCGAGAGCGGGCTCGTGGCCGTCGCCGTCACCGAGCGCTTCGCGCTCGCGTCGCTGATGCTGTTCGACATGCGGATCACGCTGCGCGAGCTTGCTGCCGCGGGCGCGGGATCAGGGTGACGACGAAGCCGCATCGGGTGCTGCTGGAGCGGGTCTCCGGCTACGCCGACGAGGCCGCCGCGTATCTCCGCCGTCGCAGGCACCTCCGCAAGCCGTTCGCGAGGACTTATTACCCCGGTGGGCGAAGCGCCTCCTTTCCCGCCGACTCCGGGGAGGGGCGTGACCTCTTCCTAGCCGCCTCGCGCCTGATCGAGATCGCAAGCCAGCCGCGCCGGACCCGGAGCGGCTCGAAGTGAGCGCCGACCCCGTGACGCTGGTGGACAGGAGCGTCGCGGCCACGGCGCTCGAGCGGGCGCTCGCCCGGGGTGGGGACTTCGCCGAGCTCTTCTGCGAGGAGCGCAGCGGCTTCTCCCTTTCGATCGACGAATCGCGAGTCGAACGGCCCCAGTCGGGCAGCGAGCGCGGCGCCGGGATCAGGGTGATCGACGGCGGAGGTGACCCGTTTCGCACACGTCGACGGGCTCGCCGAAGCCGATCTGATGCGCGCTGCCGATGGGCTGGCCGGGGCGCTCGGCGGCGATCGCCAGAGAGCCCGTTGCCACTGCGGGCGCCGGAGCCGCCCGAGCTGCAGGAGATCGATGTCGATCCGGCGTCGGTCCCGGCGGAGCGCAAGGCGCGATGTCCTGCGGGAGCTCGACGAGCGCGCCCGCTCGGCCGGGTCCGAGGTGGCGCAGGCCTCGGCCAGCTACAGCGAGGGGCGTCGCCGCGTTGCCGTCTTCAACTCCGAGGGCCTGCAGGCCAGCCGACGATCGGACCCGCGTCCGGCTCGGCGCCCAGGTGGTGGCCCGCCGGAACGGCACGCGTGGAGACGGGCTTCGAGACCCTCGGTGCCCATCGCGGCTTCGAGCTGCTGGACGGGAGATCCGGCGCAGGATCGCCGAGCAGGCGGCTCGCAAGGCGATCGACGCTGCTCGGCGCGGACCCGGCGCCTGCCGGAGAGATGACGGTGGTGGTGGGCGGCGGGTTCGGCGGCGTCCTCTTCCACGAGATGACTGGTCACGGACTGGAGGCCGACGCCGTCCAGAAGGGAGCCAGCGTCTACGCAAACCGGATCGGCGAGAAGGTGGCCGAGCCGCTCCTCACCGCCTACGACGACGGCAGCATGCCCCACGAGTGGGGGACGGGAGCGATCGACGATGAGGGCACGCCCAGCCGCAAGACGGCGGTGATCACGGAGGGCCGTCTGAACTCCTACCTCTACGACCGCCTACGCGCCAGCCGCGATCGGGACCGAGTCGACCGGCAACGGTCGCCGGGCGAGCTTCCGGGACCTCCCGATCCCGCGCATGACCAACACCTACATCGAGCCCGGAGACGCCGACCCCCAGGAGATCATCTCCGAGGTCGACCGCGGCTTCTACGCGGTCTCCTTCGGCGGAGGCCAGGTGGAGCCGGCCACCGGCGACTTCGTCTTCGGCGTCTCCGAGGGCTACCTGATCGAGGGGGGCAAGGTGACCAAGCCCTGTCGCGGCGCCACCCTGATCGGCAATTGCCTGCAGGCGCTCGCCCGGATCGACGCGGTCGGATCGGACTTCGAGATGAAGACGGGCTTCTGCGGCAAGGCCGGCCAGACCGCGCCGGTCGGGACCGGCCAGGGGCACGTCCGCATCCGTGGCATGACCGTCGGGGGGACGGCGGTATGAGCGAGCCCGGCAGGTCGGGCGAGCTCGAGGACCTGGCGCGCCGCGCCGCTCGAGGCGCGACCGCCGCCGGCGCCACCGACGCGGAGGCGTGGGCGCGAGGGATCGCGCAGCCGCGAGGTCCGGGTCCGCGCGGAGGGAGGTCGAGAGCCTCACCGAGGCATCCGGGCGCGGGGTCGGCGTGCGCGCCTGGATCGAGGGCGCGGGCCGGCTATGCATACGGGACCGATCTCTCCGATTCCGGCCTGGCCGAGATCGCCGAGGCGGCCGTCGGCGCGGCGCGCGTCGCGGACGAGGACGAGCACTCTTCCGCCCCCGAGCCCTCCGGCACGCCGGCCGAGATCGCGGGGCTCCGCGACGAGGGAGTCGCCTCGACCGAGACCTCCGAGGTGATCGACCTGGCAGAGCGGATCGAGCAGGCGGCGCTCGACCGCGACCCGCGGGTCACCGGCGTCGAGGAGGTCGTCTACGTCGACGAGGACTCGCCGCGCGGCTATCGCCACCTCCCGCGGCGTCTCGGGCGGCTACAGCGCCTCGGTCGCCTACTCGTTTCTGCAGGCGATGGCGACCCAGAATTCCGAGGTCCAGACGGGCCTCGGCTTCGGGGTCGGCCGAGTCACCCCGCGAGCTCGACGCCGAACGGATCGGCACGGAGGCGGGCGACGAGGCGAGCTCGATGCTCGGCGCGACCAAGCCCGAGTCCCGCACCTGCCCCGTGCTGCTGTCGGACCGGGTTGCCGCGAGCTTCGCCGGCTTCATCGGCGGGGCGCTTTGCCGCGGACGTGATTCAGCGCGGGCGGTCTCCCTTCGCCGATCGGCTCGGCGACGAGCTGGCCTCCGCAGGCCCTCCGAATCGCGGACGACGGGATCGATCCCGGCAGGGCTCGCCAGCGCGCCCTTCGATGGGGAGGGGACGCCGCGCGGGCGAACGCCGCTGCTCGGGCGACGGCAAGCTGCTGGCCTACCTGCACGACAGCTACACGGCCCGGCGCGGTGGAGCGACCTCGACGGGCAACGCGTCGCGCGCCTCCTACCGCTCGCCGCCCTCGGTGAGCACCTCGAACCTGATGATCGAGCCGGGCGAGCTCTCGCTGGAGGGCGCTGCTCGAGAGGGCGGGGGACGGCGTCTACGTCACCGAGGTCGCCGGGCTCCACTCGGGCGTCAACCCGGTCACCGGCCGCTACTCGGTCGGCGCCACGGGCAGGGCGATCCGTGATGGGGCAGCTGGCGGAGCCGCTGCGCGAGTTCACGATCGCCGGTGACCTGCTCGGCACCCTCGCCGCGGTGCGGGCGGTGGGCTCGGAGTCCCGCTGGGTGCCGTTCGGCGGCTCGGTGCACAGCGCCCCGATCCTGGTCGGCGAGATGGCGATCGGCGGCTCCTAGCGCGTCAGAAAGCGTCGCTCGGGAGGCGCTGTTAGGCTCGGCGCTCAGTCCGAATCCCGAGGAGGCGAAGACGTGACCAAGGCTGAGTTCCTCGACGTGCTCGCGCGCGACAGCAGAATCGGAAACAAGAAGGAGGCGGGCCAGGCCGTCGACGCCGTGCTCGACGCGATCACCGACGTCCTCCAGGGCGGAGGGCGAGGTGAACTTCACCGGCTTCGGCAAGTTCGCCGTGGCCGAGCGTGGGCCCAGGCAGGGCGTCAACCCGCGGACAGGCGAGCGGATCTTCATCCCGGGCGGCAAGGTGCCCCGCTTCTCCGCCGGCTCCGGGCTGAAGAAGAAGGTCAAGGGCGGCGGCGAGTAACCGGGCGCGGCCCTTCGCCGACCGGCTGACGGCGCTCGTCGAGGAGCGTCGGAGCCAGATCTGCCTGGGGCTGGATCCCGACCCCGCCTCGCTGCCCCCGGAGTCGCGCCCGAGGCGCGGATCTCCGGCCGACGTCGCCGAGCGGGCGTCGGCCGCGGTCTTCGAGGAGTGCCGGAGCCTGATCGAGACGGCCGGGCCGGCGTGCGTTGCGGTGAAGCCGCAGCTCGCCTGCTTCGAGCGGCTGGGCACGCAAGGCTGGTGGGCGCTGGACGAGGTGTGCCGGGCGGCCCAGCGGGCCGGGCTGCTGGTGGTCGCCGACGGCAAGCGCGGGGACGTCCCGGTGACCGCGAGCGGCCTACGGCCAGGCCCTGGTCGGCGAGACGGAGACGCCCTGGGGCGCGGTCCGCGGCCTCGGCGCCGACGCGTTCACGGCGAATCCGCTGCTCGGGCGACGACGCGATCGAGGTGCTGGTCGAGGCGGCTGCCGCTGCCGGTGCCGGGATGTTCCTGCTCGTGCGCACGTCGAACCCGGGCGCGGCCCGACTGCAGGACGCGCAACTGGGTGGCCATCCGATGCACGAGGAGCTCGCTGCGCTGGTCGCCGGAGCGAGCCGATCGCCTGGCCGGGGAGTCCGGGCTCTCGGGTCTGGGCGCGGTGGTCGGCGCCACCGCCCCGCAGCACCTCGGCCGGCTCCGTGAGCTGATGCCCGACTCCGATCTTCCTGATCCCGGGCATCGGCGCACAGGGCGGCAAGCCCGAGGACCTCGGGCCTGCGCTCGCGGTCGGGCGCCCGGCTTCGGTACTGGTCGCCGCCTCTCGCGGAGCATCGCCGGCGCCGATGACCCTGCGCGCCGCCGCGGAGGAGCTCCGCGCGGCGGTGTGGAGCCTGGGGTAGCGGCAGCTACCATCGCCGCCCGCGGATGCCGGATTTCAAGCCGAACCTAGCTTCGTCCGCGCGTTCGCGGTGTTGGCCCTGATCGCGGCCCTCGTGCTCGTGTCGTGGTGGTGGCGACCTCGGTCGGCGGCCTCGGCGGCGGGGACAATGGGAGCGGCGGCAGAACGAGGACGTCAGCAAGGTCGGCCGGAAGGCCGTGCGCAAGGGCGTCTGGATCGTCCGTTCCGGCGACACGCTCGGCGAGATCTCGGTGAAGACGGGCATCGACGAACGCACCCTGCTGCAGCTCAACCCGGACCTGGACCCGCAGGCCCTTCTCGAGGGCCAGCGAATAGCGTTGCGTTGACAGTGGCGCTGCTCGGGACTCAGGCGGGGCGCGTTCGCGCATGCGCGTCGCTCGCGATCGCGCTCGCGACCATCCTCGTCGGGCCTGTCCCGGCTCCGCCGCCGCCGCGACCCGCCGAGCTTGGATGCCAGGGCCTGGGTCCTGATCGACCCAAGGGACGGGTCGGTCCTGGCGGCGCAAGGCGCCGAACAAGCACCTGCCGATCGCCAGCACGACGAAGCTGATGACGGCCTACCTGGCGCTCCACGAGCTGAAGCCGAACCAGATGGTGGTGGCGCCCGCGTACCAGCCGAGCGCCTCCGCAGAGATCAGCTCGGGCCTCCGCCCCGGCGAGCGGATGAGGGTTCGCGACCTGCTCTATGGCCTGCTGCTGCCGAGCGCGAGCGATGCGGCCGAGACCCTGGCCGTCGGCGGTCTCGGGATCGGTGCCGGCATTCGTCACGGCAATGAACCGGGCCGCGCGGCGGCTCGGTCTGACCGACACGAGCTACGCGAACCCGATCGGCCTCGACGACCCGGACAACTATTCGAGCGCCCACGACCTCGTCACCCTGGCCTCGATCCTGCTCCGCAACCGCCTCTTCGCCCGGATCGTCGACACACCGAGCGCGACGCTCCACAGCGGAGACCACCCGCGTACGGTCATCAGCCGGAACACGCTTCTCGGACGCGCGCCCTGGTTGAACGGCGTAAAGACTGGTCATACCCTCGGCGCCGGCTACGTGCTGGTCGGCTCCGGGACCCAGCACTCCACGACGCTGATCTCGGCGGTGCTCGGCACCCCGAGCGAGTCCGCACGGGACGCGGACACGCTCAGCTCCTCGACTACGGGTTCTCGCTCTATCACCCGGTCCAGCCGGTGAGCCGCGGAGAGGAGGTCGCCTCTCCGAAGCTCGACTACCGCAGCGATCATCTGCCCCTGATCGCCAAGCGGCCCTCATGGTCAACGTGCGGCGAGGGCCAGCACGTCACCACGCAGGTGACCGCGCCGGACGAGATCAGCGGGGCGGTCGGCAGGGCGAGGTGTTCGGGCGCGTCGTCGTGAGCGTGGACGGGAGGCGGGCGGCTGTCAGCCCGCTGGTCGCAGCTCATGCGGTGGGCGCGGCCACCACGCTCGACAAGGCGAGATCGACCGCCCAGAATCCGATCGTCCTGATTGCACTGGTTGCGATCGTGATACTTGTAGGAGTGCTGTTGACGGTCAGAGGGCGCGGGTCGCGAAGGCCCCGAGGAGGACGCTCCGCGAGCTCGTCAGGACCGGCAGCAATCCCCCCGACAGCGGACCCCAGAGGAGAGGCGCAGGATGCACGAGGAGAGGATGCGCCGGAAGCGCCAGCGGATGGAGCGGGAGGGAGGAACCGGATGATCCTCACCGTCACCCTGAACGCGGCAATCGACCGGACCGTCGCGGTCCCGAGCTTCCGGCAGGGCAATCGCCATCGCGCGGTCGAGGCCAGCACGGTCGCCGGGGGCAAGGGCGTGAACGTCGCCCGCGCCCTCAAGCTTCTCGATCGGCCGGTGATCGCCACGGGCCTCGCGGGCGGACCGACCGGCGCCCGGCTGATCGAGCGCCTTGCCGAGGAGTCGATCCTCACCGACTTCACCTGGATCGCCGGCGAGTCGCGGACCAACCTCGCTGTCATCGACCCAACGTCAGGCGAGCAGACCGAGATCAACGAGCGCGGCCCGGACGTCAGCGGCGAGGAGCTCGATCGGTTCCTCGAGAAGCTGCTCTACCTGGCTCGCGGCGCGCGCATCTGCACGATCGCCGGCAGCCTGCCGCCCTCGGTGCCGCCGTCGTTCTCCGCCCGCATGGTGGAGGAGCTCAAGGCGCTGGGCGTCGAGACGATCGTCGACACCGAGGGCGAGCCGCTGCTCGCCTCGCTGCGCGCTGAGCCGGTGGCGGTGACGCCCGAACGTCCGCGAGGCGGAGGGTGCCGTCGGCCACGAGTTCAACGACCGTGAGGACCTGCTGAACGGCCTGCGAAGCCTGGTCGAGCTCGGCGCGACGGACGCCGTGATCACCAGTCCGGAGGGCTGCGTAGCCTCGATCAAGGGTGCCGACGACCAACGCCACGTCTACGAGGTGACCGCGCCGGAGGTCGAGCCGGTCGCTACGGTCGGATCGGGGGACGCGTTCCTCGCCGGCTTCGTCGCGGCTCGCGGTACGACGGGCAGCCCGGCCGAGGAGTGCCTGCGCTATGCGGTCGCCTGCGGCGCCGAGTCGACCCAGCACTTCGGCGCCGGCAGCATCGACCCGGCCGAGGTGGGGCGGCTGCTCCCGGGGGTCGAGTCGCGCGAGCTCGAGGCGCCTGCGAAGGTCTGAGGTTCGCGCCGCAGTATCGATTGAAGACTGAGGGTCCCTATGGGCTCCCAAACTGCGCAACGTCGGACGAGCACGATCCTGGAGTCGAGTTGCCCGCTGTTATCCTTGGCGGGGCGTTGGTGAAGGACCTCCGAAACGCTGCTGTGCACCGCAATTTCGGCCCCGCGACGCGGGGTTTTTTCGTCCGCGAACGAACGTAGGGTGGGCTTAATGGAAGTAGAGATCGGCCGCGGCAAGAAGGGCCGCAGGGCATACGGCTTCGACGACATCGCGATCGTCCCCTCACGCAGGACGCGCGATCCCGACGACATCGACATCACCTGGACCCTCGGTCCCTATCGCTTCGAGCTGCCGCTGCTCGCCTCAGCGATGGACGGTGTCGTCAGCCCGAGGACGGCGGGGCTGATCGGCAAGCTGGGCGGCCTTGGCGTCCTCAACCTAGAGGGGATCTGGTCCCGATACGAGAACGCGGACGAGAAGCTCGACGAGATCGCGGCGGCCCCCAAGGAGGTCGCGACGCGGATCATGCAGGAGATCTACGCCGAGCCGGTCAAAACCGAGCTGATCGCCAAGCGGGTCGAGGAGATCAAGGCCGAGGGCGCCGTCGCGTGCGGATCGCTCACACCGCAGCGTGTGACCCAGTACTACGAGACCGCGCTCGAGGCCGGCTTGGACATCCTGGTCATCCAGGGCACGGTGATCTCGGCCGAGCACGTCTCCAACCAGACGGAGCCGCTCAATCTGAAGGAGTTCATCGCGTCACTCGACGTGCCCTGCGTGGTCGGTGGCTGCGCCTCCTACAACACCGGCCTCCACCTGATGCGCACCGGCGCGGTTGGCGTGCTGGTCGGGGTCGGTCCGGGCGCCGCTTGCACCACCCGCGGCGTGCTCGGGATCGGCGTGCCGCAGGCAACCGCGATCGCCGACGTCGCCGCCGCCCGCGGCCAGCACATGATGGAGACTGGCAACTACTGCAATGTGGTCGCTGACGGCGGAATGCGGACCGGGGGCGACGTCTCCAAGGCAATCGCGGTCGGCGCCGACGCCGTGATGATCGGATCGCCGCTGGCGCGCGCCAAGGAGGCTCCGGGTCGCGGATACCACTGGGGGATGGCTACTTTCCATCCCTCGCTGCCCCGCGGCGCCCGGGTTGCCACCAACCAGGACGGAACTCTCGAGGAGATCCTGCTCGGGCCGGCCCAGGAGAACGACGGCACCTTCAACCTGATGGGCGCGCTGCGCACCTCGATGGCCACCACGGGCTACGCCGACATCCCCGAGTTCCATCGGGCTGAGGTGATGGTCGCCCCGGCGCTGATGTCGGAGGGCAAGCAGCTCCAGCGCGAGCAGTCCGTGGGGATGGGCTCGAATGGACGCGCAACGGTCGCGGTGGGGGTCGCCGTCTCGGATGACTGAGCCCGCGGCGCCTTCCACGGAGGAGGCAGCCGCGCGGATCCATGTGCCCGAGCGCAGCGTGCCGGGCGCCGACCCAGAGCTGCGTCGAGGTAGAGAAGGCCGCGCCGGCCCAGGCAATCGAGGAGGTCCTCGTCCTCGATTTCGGCGGTCAATACTCCCAGCTGATCGCCCGCCGGATCCGCGAGTGCGGTGTCTTCAGTGAGCTGCTCCCGCACGACAGCGACCTCGATCGGATCAGGGAACGCGGTCCCCGCGGGCTGGTGCTCTCGGGCGGGCCGGCCTCGGTTTATGAGGAGGGGGCGCCGGGCCTGCGCAAGGAGCTGCTCGAGCTCGGCATCCCGGTGCTCGGCATCTGTTACGGCATGCAGCTGATGGTCCAGGAGCTGGGCGGCCGCGTGGAGCAGGCGCCGGCGGGGGAGTTCGGACGCAGCCGCCTCGTGCTCCGCGACGGCGGCGGAACGCTCCTCGAGGGTCTGCCGGACGAACAGCAATGCTGGATGAGCCACCGCGACACGGTCTTCGAGCCGCCGCCGGGGTTCACGGCGCTCGCCTCCAGCACCGAGTCGCCGGTGGCCGCGGTGGAGGACACCTCGCGTGGCCTGTATGGCATCCAGTTCCACCCCGAGGTCGTCCACACGCCCTACGGCACCGAGATTCTGACCCGGTTCCTCCGCGACGTCGCCGGCTGCCGCGAGAGGTGGTCGCCGGCCTCGGTCATCGAGCAGCAGGTCGAGGCGATCCGCGCCCAGGTCGGCGGCGCGCGCGCCATCTGCGGCCTCTCCGGCGGGGTCGACTCCGCCACCGCGGCCCTGCTGGTCCACCGTGCCATTGGCGACCGGCTCACCTGCGTCTTCGTCGACCACGGGATGATGCGGAAGGATGAGGCCGAGCAGGTGGTGACGGCGTTCCGCGAGCAGCACGGGATCCAGCTGATCCACGTCGACGCCGCCGATCGCTTCCTCGATCGCCTCGCCGGGGTCGAGGACCCGGAGACCAAGCGCAAGATCATCGGCGAGGAGTTCATCCGGGTCTTCGAGGAGGAGGCCGGCAAGGTCGAGGACGCGCGCTTCCTGGTGCAGGGCACTCTCTACTCGGACGTGATCGAGTCGGGCGGCGACGGCCGCGCCGCGGCGACGATCAAGTCGCACCACAACGTGGGCGGGCTTCCGGAGGAGATGGAGATGGAGCTGGTCGAGCCGCTGCGGATGCTGTTCAAGGACGAGGTCCGCGCGGTCGCCGCCGAGCTCGGGCTTCCCGAGCGCTTCGTCTGGCGGCAGCCCTTCCCAGGCCCGGGCCTGGCGATCCGCGTGGTCGGGGGTGAGGTCACTCGGGAGCGGCTCGACATCGTCCGCGAGGCCGACGCGATCCTCCAGGAGGAGATCCGCGCGGCCGGCCTCTACCGCGAGCTCTGGCAGTCCTTCTGCGTCCTTCCGGTTGTCCGCTCCGTCGGCGTGCAGGGCGACGAGCGCTCCTACGCCCACCCGATCGTGATCCGCGCCGTCACCTCGGACGACGCGATGACCGCCGACTGGGCGCGGCTGCCCTACGACCTGCTCGAGCGGGTCTCTGCCCGGATCATCAACGAGGTTCGGGGCGTCAACCGGGTCACGCTCGACCTCACCTCGAAGCCGCCGGGCACGATCGAGTGGGAGTGAGTCAGGCTGCCAGTTGGCGCTTTAGTGCCGCATAGCGGGACAAACGCGCCAATTGTCCACACCGCCTAGTAGCCCTGATAGGTCTGCAGGTACGGCAGCGGGTTCACCGGATGTCCGCCGCGGTACCACTTGCCGAGCCAGAGCTCGAAGTGGAGGTGGCAGGCGGCGGCGTTGCCCGTTTGGCCGACGATGGCGATCTGCTGGCCGGGCTGGACGACCTGGCCCTTCACAACCGGCGCGCGAGCGGCCAGGTGGGCGTACATGTAGTCCTGGTGAAGCTTCTTGTTGCGGATCACGACGTAGTTGCCCGCGAGCCTCTGATAGCTCACCCACTTCACCTTGGCTCGGCTCACGGCCACCAGAGGTATGCCGCAGGCGGCCATGATGTCCTGCCCCTGGTGAGTGCGGCCGGAGCGGGCCGCCCCGAAGCCGTCGCCGAATGAGTGCAGGCCGGCCACGGGGAACATCTGGGCACCGCTCGGTGTGGCTGTGGTGGTGGGATCCGCGGTGGTCCCGCCTGGAGCGGCCGTGCCGCCGCTCTGCGCGAAGGCGAGCTGGGAGCCCAGTGCAGCCATCGCCAGTGCGAACGCAGCGATCAGCGCCACCAGCCTGTGGGGCGTACGACCAACCGACTTGTCGATCAACGCGCTTCGCACTCTCTCTGCGGCCTACGGAGTTAGCTGGCGGGCTCGCGCCGAGAGCGGCGCTACGAACCAGTTGGTTGCGATTCGCCCCTGGGGTGTGAACCCCTTTGGGTCCTCCGTTCCCTCCGGTAGCTCCGGGGGGACTTGGCCCTTGCTGGCGCGGCAGTATAACCAGAGGGCCGGGGGATGACCCGGGCCCTGCGGGTTCGCCCTGACCGGGGTAGCTCTTGGTGACGCCCCGATACGACACCGAAGCTGCCGGGCGCCCAGCCAGCACTACGGCGATCCTACCGGCGCTATCATCCGCCCGCCGCGGTCGGTGCGCGGCTCTTTTTATGGCTACAGCGACGGCGATGAAGACCTACCAGGCGACTGCCCAGGACCGAGAGCGGGACTGGTACGTCGTCGACGCCGAGGGCAAGACCCTTGGTCGGCTGGCAACCCAGATCGCGGACGTGCTGCGCGGGAAGCGCAAGCCGACCTACACGGCGCACGTGGACGTCGGCGACTTCGTGATCGTCGTCAACGCCGAAAAGGTCGCTGTGACGGGAAACAAGCGCGAGGACAAGCGCTACTGGCGCCACAGCGGCTACCCCGGCGGGATCCGCTCCCGCACCCTCGGAGACCTGCTCGAGAAGCGGCCCGAGGAGGTCGTCCGCAGGGCGGTCAAGGGCATGCTCCCCCGCAACCGGCTGGCCCGGCAGCAGCTTCGCAAGCTCAAGATCTATGCCGGCCCGGACCATCCTCACCAGGCCCAGAAGCCAGAAGAGCTTCGGATAGAGACCTAGATGCAGGACGAAGAGCAGCAGCAGCCCGAAGAGCAGACGCCGGAGCAGCAGCAGGCGGAGGAGCAGCAGGCTCCGGAGGAGCGTTCGCCGTCCGAGGGGGGCACCCCCGAGCGAGGCGAGGGAGAGTCCGACGAGTCTCCGCCCGAGGAGGCCCTAGCCGAGGACGCGGCGACTGAGGACGACACTCCGGCGGAGGAGGCCGGCGAGGACGAGACTCCTGAGTCCGCCGCCGAGCGACCCCCGGCCCCTCCCGCGCAGCAGGGCGGCAAGAAGGAGGAGGTCGTCCCCGGCGCCGAGCTCGATCCGATCGCCATCGAGCCCGAGGGCGAGCTCGACGCCGAGGAGCGCGCCCGCCGCGAGGCCGAGGAGGAAGAGCGCGCCCGCCGGGAGCGCGAGCTGATCGGAGACGTCGAGGAGGTCGCTCCGGTCGCGGCGAAGCCCGCCGAGCTCTCGGGTGACGCCAGCTACGCGGCGACCGGCAAGCGCAAGTCATCCGTGGCGCGGGTGATCCTGCGGCCGGGCAGCGGCAGCATCGAGGTCAACAAGCGCAGGCTCGAGGACTACTTCCCGCGCTCCTACCTGCAGTCGGTTGCCAAGCAGCCGCTCGTGCAGAGCGGCTACGAGGGAAACGTCGACCTGCGGATCCGCGTACACGGCGGCGGCGTCTCCGGCCAGGCTGCGGCCATCCGCCACGGCATCGCCCGCGCCCTCTGTGACGTGGATCCGGCGCTGCGGCCAGAGCTCAAGCGCAGGGGAATGCTGACCCGCGACGCCCGGGTCAAGGAGCGCCGCAAGGCCGGCCTCAAGAAGGCCAGGAAACGGCCACAGTTCTCCAAGCGTTAGCGTCCGCCCGAGGTGGCGCAGAGAAGACTGTTCGGGACCGATGGTGTCCGGGGGCCCGTTGGTGAGCTGCTCACTCCGGATCTCGCCGTCCGGCTGGGACGGGCGGCGGCCCTGGAGGCCGACTCGGATCGCCCTCAGGTCCTGATCGTTCGTGACACCCGCGAGTCGGGGCCGATGCTGGAGGAGGCCCTGGCGGCCGGGGTCGCCGCCGGGGGAGGGGATGCGATGCTCGCCGGCGTCCTGCCCACCCCCGCCGCATCGGTGCTCGCTCGCCGGCTGAGGTTCGACCTGGCCGGCGTGGTGTCGGCGTCCCACAACCCGTTCGCGGACAACGGCATCAAGTTCTTCAACTCGCGCGGGCGAAAGCTCGACGACGGCTCCGAGGTCGCCATCGAGGCGCGCATGGACGCGCCGACCGGAGAGCGCGTCGGAGGCGTACGCAACCTGGAGGGTGCCTTCGACGACTACATCCGGGAGCTGGGGACCGCGTTCGCGCTCGATTTCTCGAGCACGCGAGTCGCCCTCGACTGCGCGAATGGGGCCACTTATCGGGCAGCCCCGGTGATCTTCCGCGCGCTTGGCGCCGACCTCGAGCTGATCGGGGTCGAGCCGGATGGGCGCAACATCAACGCCGATCGCGGCTCTACGCACCCGGAGGCGCTCATCGAGCTGGTCAGGGGGTCCGGTGCGCAGATCGGATTCGCGTACGACGGCGACGGCGATCGGGTGCTCGCGGTGGATGGCGCCGGCCGTCTCCACGACGGCGATGACCTGATCGCCCTGATCGCCAGGGACCTGCAGGATCGGGGCGAGCTCGAGGGCGGCGTTGCGGTGACCGTGATGACCAACTTCGGCTTCCTGACGACGATGGAGGCGGCCGGGATCGAGGTCGCACAGACAAGCGTCGGCGACCGTTACGTGATCGAGGCCCTGCTCGAGCGCGGGTGGCGCCTTGGCGGTGAGCAGTCCGGGCACATCGTCTGGACGGAGTTCACTCCCACCGGCGACGGGATCGCCGCGTCCTTGCTGGTGCTTCGAGCCCTGGGCGGACGCCGCCTTGAAGATGTGGAGCCCTTCCGGCGCCTGCCGCAGCTTCTCGAGAACGTCCAGATCGCCGATCGGGGCGCAGTCGAGGGGGCGACGCAGCTGTGGGGTGCCGTCGAGGAGGAGAACGAGAAGCTCGGGGGCCGCGGCCGCGTGCTCGTCCGGCCGTCCGGCACCGAGCCCCTGCTGCGCGTGATGGTCGAGGCTCCCGATGAGGGTGAGTGTGAGGCGATCACCAGGCGGCTCGTCGACTTGGCCCAGCGCGAGCTCGCATAGAAGGTTGGTCTGAGGGCCAGACCGGGCATTACTCTGTACCCCCCTTATGTGCGGCATCGTCGGATATGTGGGTGACCGACCGTGCCGAGACCTACTGATTGCCGGACTGGAGAAGCTCGAATACCGAGGCTATGACTCGGCCGGCGTTTCGGTGATCTCGGACGGCGAGATCGACAGCGTGCGCGCGGTCGGCAATCTCGCCAACCTGCGCCAGGCCGTCGAGGAGCACTCCTCGGACGGGGCCGGCTCCGTGGCGGTCGCCGCACCGCCCGCGACCATCGGATTAGGCCACACCCGCTGGGCCACCCACGGACGGGTGACCGAGGAGAACGCCCACCCTCACGGCGACTGCGAGGACAAGATCCATATCGTCCTCAACGGGATCATCGAGAACCACGCGGAGCTGCGGCGTGACCTGCAGGCGGACGGCCACGAGTTCACCTCGGAGACCGACGCGGAGATCGTGTCCCACCTGATCGAGCGCCACTACGACGGCGACCTCACCGAGGCCGTGCGCCGCGCGTTCGGCGACCTCCGGGGGCATTACGCGTTCGTCGCGATACACCGCGATCACCCCGACACGCTCGTGGGCGCCCGCAAGGAATGCCCCCTCGTGGTCGGGCTGGGCGAGCACGAGAACTTCGTCGCCTCCGCGATCCCGGCCTTCCTCGCGGAGACCCGGACGTCGCTGGGGATCAAGAACGACGAGATCGTCACCATCCACAAGGGCGACGTAACGATCACCGACGCCGAGGGCAACGTGCAGCAGCGCGAGCCCGAGGAGGTCACCTGGGACGAGGACGCGGCGGAGAAGGGCGGCTATCCGAGCTTCATGCTCAAGGAGATCCACGAGCAGCCGGACGCCGTCGCCGAGACGATCACGGACCGGCTGCCGACACTCGATGGAGTCGACCTCTCCGACGTCGAGCTCGACGACGACTTCCTGCGCGACGTGGAGCGGATTGTGATCGTCGCCTGCGGGACCTCCTACCACGCGGGGCTGATCGGCCGCTACGCGATCGAGCGCTGGGCGCGGGTGCCTGTCGAGATGGACATCGCCTCGGAGTACCGCTACCGGGAGCCGGTCCACCGGCCGAACGACCTGGTGATCGGCATCACCCAGTCGGGGGAGACCGCGGACACCCTGGCTGCGATGAGGCTGGCGCGGGACGGCGGCTCCACGGTGCTGGCGATCAGCAACGTGATGGGCAGCCAGGCGACCCGCGACGCGGACGCCGTGCTCTTCACCCGGTCGGGCATCGAGATCAGCGTGGCTGCGACCAAGACCTTCGTCAGCCAGGTTGCCGCGATGTACCTGCTCGGACTTCGCCTGGCCGAGCTCCGCGGCACCCTGCCGCAGGCCCGGATTGCGGAGCTGGTAGCCGAGCTGAAGGCGCTTCCGTCGAAGCTCCAGGAGACGATCGTCGGCACCGAGGAGGGCGTCAGGGCGATCGCCCGCTCGCAGCAGGAGCAGCGCTTCTTCATGTACATCGGGCGCCACATCGGGCTGGCTGTCTGTCTCGAGGGCGCCCTGAAGCTGAAGGAGATCGCCTACATCCCGGCCGATGCCTATGCCGCCGGCGAGATGAAGCACGGGCCCATCGCCTTGCTGGACGAGTCGACGCCGGTCGTCGCCGTCGCCACCGACAGCCCCGTGGTCGAGAAGATCCTCTCCAACATGGAGGAGGTCCGCGCCCGCGGCGCCGACGTGATCGCGGTCGCGACCGAGGGGTCGGACGAGATCGGCGAGGCCGCCGACCAGACCCTGTTCGTCCCGCGCACCGACTGGATCCTGCAGCCGATCGTGGCGATCGTGCCGCTCCAGCTGCTCGCGTACTACATCGCTCGCGAGAAGGGGCTGAATGTCGATCAGCCGCGCAACCTGGCCAAGACGGTCACGGTCGAGTAGTCCGGCTACGATTCCCGCCCTCGTGAAGCCCCGCGCCATCGCTCTCCTGCCCGCCTGGGCCGCCGCGCTGGCCGCGATCGTGACCGGCTGCGGAGGCGGCGACAGCGGCAGCGGCGTCGTCGACGTCGGCCCCGCCGCGGCGGTACCTCAGAACGCCGCGCTCTACCTCGACGGAACGGTGAAGCCGACCGGCTCCGCCGAAGCGGGCGCCCGGTCGGCCGCGCGGAAGATCATCGGCACCAACGACCCGGGCAGCAAGATCGTCTCGCTGATCGAGCGGGAGGCCAAGGCGGACGGTCACCCAATCGACTACCAGCGGGATGTGGCGCCGTGGCTGGGGGAGAAGGCGGGCGTGTTCTTCACCAGCCTCGCCGACAACGCCCAGAAGGGGGCGGCGGTGGTGCAGACCACCGACGTGAACGCCTCGCTTGCCTTCGCTCGCAAGGCCTCGGGAGCGACCCCGACGAACCCCGCGCCGCAGAGCTACAAAGGGGTCTCAGTATCAGACCGACCCAAGCCAGGCGGACAACGTCTTCGGAACCGTCGGCAACTTCCTCATCGAGGGCGACGTCGCCGGCTTCAGGGCCGCGGTGGACGCGTCCCAGGGCGAATCGCTAGGCGACTCGAGCGGCTTCCAGGATGCGATCGGAAACCTGCCCGACGACCGGCTGGGGACGATCTACACGATCCCGAAGAGCCTGCTGGGCGCCTTGGGTCCAGGGCAGATCGATGCGAGCAGCCAGCAGCTACTCGAGAAAAGCGCGGGAGATTCGCTTGAGCAGCCGGTCTCCGGCGCTCTCACAGCCTCGGCAACCAGCATCGATCTCGAGGCAACCGGAGGAAGCAATGGGGTTGACACCCCCCAGAGCTCCCTGATCGGCGACCTCCCCTCGCAGGCCTGGTTAGCGCTCGGGGCCGCCGACCTGGGCGAGGTTGTGAAGCGGACCCTCGATCAGGTCAAGGACAGCATCCCGAACTTCGATCAAGCCGTGCAGCAGCTCGAGGCGACCACCGGATCCTCGCTGGATCAGCTCACCGGCTCACTCGGCAACGCCGCGCTCTACGTGGAGGGCACGACGCGAGTCCACCCTCACCGGCGCGCTCATAGTCCAGAGCAAGAACACCGACCTCACGGCCAGGCTCATCAACCAGCTGCGGGGCCTGCTCCAGATCGGCGGGAGCAGTGGGGTGAAGCCCCTGCATCTCTCCGAGGGAGGCAGCGGCTTCCAGATCAACGATCCGAGCGCCGCCCCGGCGCCGGTCGAGATCGCGCAGCAGGGAGAGCGGATCGTGATCGGCTACGGCGCCGGTTCGGCGGAGCGGACCCTGACTCCGGCGCAGAACCTGCAATCGAATCCCACCTTCTCCGCCGCTCAAAGCCAGGTCTCCAGCCTCGGTACCGACTTCTTCCTCGACCTCCCATCGGTGTTCCGGCTCGCGGAGTCGACCGGCTCGAACTCGGACCCGGATTACCTCCGGGCCAAGCCCTACCTCGATGCACTCAGCTACGTGGTCACTGGCTCGGGCGCGAAGGGCGACCAGGCCGAGTTCAAGGCTGTCGTCGGCCTCAGGTAGGCACCGTGGCCCTTTCTGTCGGCATCGACCTGATCGAGATCGAGCGGGTGGAGCGTGCGCTGGAGCGCCGCCCGCGGCTGGCGAACCGGCTCTTCACCCCAGCCGAGCTGGCCTACGCCCGCAAGCGCGCGCGTCCCGGTCGTCACCTGGCGGCTCGCTTCGCGGCCAAGGAGGCTGTGATCAAGGCACTGGGTCAGGGAGTCTCGCCCCGGCAGATCGAGGTCGTGAGCGGTGAGCCTCCCACGCTTCGGCTGCACGGCCAGGCGGCGGAGGCTGCCGGCGATGCGGAGATCGCAATCTCCTTGACTCATTCGCGTGATTCCGCCGCCGCTGTGGCGGTCGCCGGATAGCGCGGGCCGGACCTACAGCAGGGGTACGCTGGCGGCCGATGGACGACTGGCTCGACCCCTGCCTCGACGCGGATGAGATGCGCGCCACCGATCGCTGGGCGATCCAGGATCGGGGAGTGGCCTCGCTGCAGTTGATGGAGACCGCCGGCCGGGCGGTCGCCGAGGCGGCGGCCGAGGTGGCGAGCTCCGGTAGGGCGGCGGTCGTCTGCGGCAAGGGCAACAACGGCGGAGACGGGCTGGTGGCGGCGCGCGCCCTGCGCGAGACGGGCTTCGCTGTCGATGCGCTGCTGCTCGCGCCAGGTGACCAGCTCTCCGAGGACGCCCGGGCCAACCTGGAGCGATTGGAGGGCGCGCGCCACGTCAACGCCGGAGAGCTGGGCGGCGGGATTGATGGAGCCGGGGTGGTCATCGATGCGATCTTCGGGACGGGGTTCGCGGGCGTCCCCCGCGATCCGGCCTCCTCTGCGATCGACGCGATGAACGAGGCGGACGCCCCGGTGGTGGCCACGGATATCCCCTCTGGAGTGAACGCGTCGACGGGGGAGGTCGAGGGCAAAGCGGTCGAGGCCGACGTGACCGTCACCTTCCACGCCCCCAAGCTCGGACACTGGGTCGCGCCGGGCAAGGACGCACACCGGCGAGCTCCGGGTGGCACCGATCGGGATTCCGGACGGGGCCCCTACACAGCCGAAGAACGGGCTGATCACAACGCGCGTGCTGGAGCTGGCGCCGCACCGCGCAGCGGGATCGACGAAGTTCAGCTCTGGACAGGTCGTGGTGATCGGGGGTTCGCGCGGGCTCACCGGTGCCGTCTGCCTGTCGGCGCTGGGAGCGATCCGCGGGGGAGCGGGATACGCGACCGTGGCCGTGCCCGCGGATCTCGAGCCGATCTTCGAGACCAAGCTCACCGAGGTGATGTCGCTGGGCTGCGCAAGCCGCGAAGGGAGGCTTCGGCCCGCCGCGTCGGAGCAGATCCTTGGTGCCACCGAGCGTGCCGCCGGCGTCGTGCTCGGCTCCGGCATGGGCCGGGAGCAGGGCACCCAGCGCCTTGCGCGGGAGCTCACCCGGCGGATCGAGGCGCCCCTGGTCCTCGACGCCGACGGCCTCAACGCACACGGCGGCCGCATCGAAGAGCTCGCGGGGCGCAGCGGTCCGCTCGTCCTCACCCCGCATGCCGGAGAGATGGGTCGCCTGCTCGACCGGGCCTCCGCCGAGATCGATGCGAAGCGCGTCGAGAGCGCGCGCGAGGCGGCGCGGCGCAGCGACGCCATCGTCTTGCTCAAGGGCGACGACTCGATCGTCACCGATGGCGACCGGCTCGCGGTGAACACGGTCTCCAGCCCGCAGCTCGCCACGGCGGGGACCGGCGACGTCCTCACCGGCGTCATCGCGGCGCTGATCGCGCGGGGCGTTGAGCCCTTCGCCGCCACCTGCGCGGCGGTGGTGGCCCATTCGCGCGCGGGGCGAGACGCCGGAGAGCGCGTCGGCCACGACGCGGTGATCGCGGGCGACGTCATCGACTCGATCCCGGCGGGGTTGGCGCACTGAGCATGGCCGAGCGGATCGGCCGGGCGCTGGCGATCGTCGACGTCGGGGCCGTAGAGCGAAACTGCCGGACGCTCAAGGAGCGTGTCGGCCAGGGCACCGAGCTGTGCGCGGTGGTCAAGGCCAACGGATACGGCCACGGGGCCGCCGCCTGCGCAGCCGCGGCGATGCGTGGGGGGGCTACCCGGCTCGCGGTCGCCGCCGCGCCTGAAGCGCACGAGCTCCGTCTGCACTTTCCCGATGTCCCGATCCTGGTGATGGGCGCGCTCACCGAGGAGGAGCTGCGCACCGCGCTGGCGCGTCCGAGCGGAGGTGGCGATTTGGCGGGAGGGGTTCAGGGAGCTCTGCTCGCGCGTCGCCGGCGGAGCTCGGCCAGACGGCGGCTGTGCACGTCAAGCTCGACAGCGGGATGGGAAGGCTCGGGGAGCGGGATCCGGTCAGCGCTGATCGAGCTGGCCCGCGCCTGCGCCTCGGATGAACGTGCTCGAGCTGGCCGGCGTCTGGACCCACTTCGCCACCGCCGACGAGCCCGGCGACGAGTATCTCGCGGAGCAGCTTGCTGCCTTCCGCCCGGTCGCCGACGCGGTGCGGGAGATCGCCCCGGCGTGCACCGTCCACGCCGCGAACAGCGCGGCGACGCTCCGTGACCCGGCCACCCACTTCGACATGGTGCGCTGCGGGATCGCGATTTACGGCCTCGATCCGTTCCACCAAGATCCCGCCGAGCATGGCCTCGAGCCGGCGCTCGAGCTCCGCTCGTACGTCGCAGACGTGAAGCGCTTCGAGCGCGGGGCGAGCGCAGGATATGGCCGGACCTGGCGGGCGCCCGTGGACACCTGGGTGGGAGTGCTCCCGATCGGCTACGGGGACGGGATAAGACGCGGTCTCTCCAACAACGGGGAGACGCTCGTCGGAGGCCGTCGCTATCCGCTGGTCGGGACGGTCTCGATGGACAACGTCACGATCGACCTGGGACCTGACACGCACGTCGAGCCCGGCGCGCCGGCCGTCTTCATCGGCCCGCAGGGCTCGGAGCGGATCCTCGCCGAGGAAATGGCGACTCGGCTCGCGACGATCAACTACGAGGTCACCTGCGGGATCTCTCAACGGGTGCCGCGGGAGTTCCGGGAATGAGCAGCCGCTTCGGGGCTCTCGACGCCGCCCCCTCGATCGCCGCGGCGCGCGCTGCGCTCGAGCAGGGGGGCCGGGCCTGGATCGTGGGCGGTGCTATCCGGGATGCCCTGCTCTCCAAGCAGGTCGCGGACGCCGATCTGGCGGTCGAGCCGGGCAGCGAGCAGAGCGCGGCGCGGGCGATCGCGAGGGTGGCGGGCGGCTCGGCCTTTCCGCTCTCGGAGAAGCACGCTACCTGGCGCGCGGTCGCACCGACGGACGGCTGGCACGTCGATGTGGCCGCCCTGCGCGCCGGGACGATCGAAGACGATCTGCGGGCCCGCGACTTCACCATCAACGCGATCGCGATTCCGCTGGGGGGCGGCGAGCCGATCGACCCGACCGGGGGCCTCTCGGACTCCGAGGCCCATCTGCTCCGCGCGGCGTCCGAGGGGGCGTTTCGCGACGACCCGATCCGGCTGCTTCGCGCCGCGAGGCTCTCGGCCGTGCACGGTCTCTCCATCGAGCCGGGGACGGCCGAGCTCGCCCGCTCCGCCGCGACCCAGGCCGCCGAACCAGCCGGGGAGCGGCAGTTCGCGGAACTTCGCGGCATCGTCGCCGGGCCGGACCCGCTGCGCGGGATCGGGCTGATGGACGAGCTCGACCTCACGCCGGTGGTCCTGCCCGAGCTGGAGGCCCTCCGGGGCGTCGTCCAGAACCCCAATCATCACCTCGACGTCCTCGGGCACACGCTGGCGGTGCTCGAGGAATGGCTCGGCCTCGAGGCCGACCTGGGCGCCTTCGCCGGCGAGGAGGGGGCGGAGCTCGAGCGCTTCCTCGCCGAGCCCCTCGCCGACGAGCTCACCCGGCGGGACGCGCTCCGCTTCGGGGCCCTCTTCCACGACCTCGGCAAGCCGGAGACCCGCTCGGAGGGCGCGCTACGTGACCTTCATCGGCCACGACGAGGCCGGCGCGCAGATCATCGCCCGGATCGGCCGGCGCCTGCGCGTTAGCCGGAAGCTGACCACTCACCTCCAGGGGCTTGCCCTGCACCATCTGCGCCTGGGCTTTCTGATCCACCAGCGCCCTCTGTCCCGGCGAGCCGTCTACGACTACCTGGTGGCGACCGAGCCGGTCTCGGCGGACGTCACCCTGCTCAGCGTCGCCGACAGGCTCGCCGCACGCGGGGAGGGCCCCCTCGCAAGCCCGGAGATGGTCGAGGCCCACCTGGACCTGGCCCGGGAGATGCTTCGCGACGCCCTCGCCTGGCATCGCGACGGTCCGCCGCGACCGCCGATCTCGGGGGACGAGCTGGCCGCGGAACTCGGCCTCGAGCCTGGCCCGGAGATGGGCCGACTGCTGGAGGAGCTTCGCGCCGAGGCCTTCACCGGCGAGATCAGCGGCCGGGCCGAGGCGCTCGAGCGGGCCAGACAGCTCCGTTAGCCGGAGTCGAGTGGCCGCTCCTCGCGGGCCTCTCGCGTGTCTGGGGGCCGATAGCCTGCCGCCGTGTACTCGGATCCCGATTGTCTCTTCTGCGGCATCGTCGCCGGCTCCATTCCGAGTGAGACGATCGATTCCGACGACCGGACGGTCGCCTTCATGGACATCAATCCGGCGACCCCGGGGCATTCGCTCTGTGGTGCCGCGGGAGCACACCGCCGACCTGCTCGAGGTCGGGGCGGATGATCTCTCCGCGACGATCCTCGCCGCTCAGCGCCTTGCGAAGCGGATGAAGAGCGTCCTCGGCGCGGACGGGGTCAACCTGATCAACGCCTGCGGAGCCGTCGCCTGGCAGACCGTCTTCCACTTTCACATCCACGTGGTCCCTCGATACGAGGATGATCCGCTCAAGCTTCCGTGGGTCCCCGCGCCCGGGGACGCCGACCAGATCGCCCAGATCGCCCGGAGACTGCGAGGAGAAGATGGCTGAAACGGAGACGAACACGGCCCCGATCAGGCTCGAGCGAGAGGGCAACGTCGCGGTGATCGTGCTGGAGAACCCGCCGCTCAACCTGTTCGGCGATCACGCCTGGGGGGCGCTCGTCTCCTGCATCGAGCAGGTCGAGGGCTCGGACGCCAGGGCGCTGGTCTGGCGTGCCGAGGGGGACATCTTCACCGGAGGCGTGGACGTGCACAGCCTCCAGCGGGTGGTCGACGAGGGCGGAACCGCCCACTCGTTCGCCTCGCTGATCCCGGTGGTGCGCCGGCTGGAGGAGCTGCCGATCCCGACCCTCGCCCTGGTGCATGGCCTCTGCCTGACGGCCGGCCTCGAGATTTCCCTTGGCTGCGACATGATCTGGGCGACGGAATCGGCGCGCTTCGGGCTCGTCGAGGCGGTCGTCGGGCTGACTCCCGGGGCGGGCGGAACCCAGCGGATGGCCGAGCGCGCGGGCCCGGCGCGAGCCGCAGAGTTCGTGATGAGCGGCGGCCTCTACGACGCCTCGACGCTGGAGCGGTGGAACGTCGTCAGCCGCGTCCTACCCGACGACCAACTGCTCGAGAAGGGCATGAAGTTCGCCCACCGTCTCGCGGACGGACCGACGATCGCCCACGGCGCGACCAAGCAGATCATCCGCGCCTACCGAGCCGGCGGCGTGAACGAGGCGGATCGGGTCACGCCCGAGGTCTTCGCTGAGCTGTTCGCCTCCAAGGACCTCAAGAACGGGGTGGCGAGCTTCCTCGCCGAGGGGCCCGGCAAGGCGACATTCGAGGGGCGTTAGAGCGAAGCGCTACCCTGGCCCGCCGCATGGCGAAGGAAGAGAAAATCGAGATGGAAGGCGAGATCACCGAGGCGCTCCCCAACACGATGTTCCGCGTCAAGTTGGACAACGGCCACGAGGTTCTCGGCCACATCTCGGGCAAGATGCGTCGCCACTACATCCGCATCCTGCCGGGTGACCGAGTGAAGATCGAGCTCTCTCCGTACGACCTCGATCGCGGGCGAATCACCTACCGCTACAAGTAGCCTGCCGCGCCGACGGCCTAAACTCGCCCCAGGGTCACCAGCGAGGAGGAGGGTTTCCGATGAGGGCAGTGAAGGTGTTGGCAGTGTTGGCGATCGCGGCGTTGGCGATCGGCTCGTTCAGCGCGGTGGCGCTGGCGGGGAAGAAGAAGAAGACCAGCGTGATCTTCTTCACCACAAGCCCAAAGATCAACAAGGGCGGCAAGGTGAACGCGAAGGGGTCGCTGAATACAGCCAGCACGTGCGAGCCGAACCGGGCCATGAGGCTCCAGGTACTGGATACAAACGGCGTGGTTCTCACGACGCTGGACGGCTCCACGTCCGATGCGAGCGGGAACTGGACATTGTCCGGTCAGCTTCCCAAGACCCTGCCGGCCGGGACGAACTATGTGCGTGTGAAGGCGAAGAAGCGGGCCGTCGGGAAGTTCGTCTGCCAGGCGGGAGTCTCGCCGAACGTGGCGATTCCGGCGACCTAGCCGATAACCGAGCAGGCCTAACCGAGATAAGAGCGCGGCGCGACCGGATCGGGCTCGACGAGCTCGGCGATCAGCGACGACCAGCCGAACTCGCGTGCGCCGAGGCCCTCGCCGGTGTGCG
Source organism: uncultured Solirubrobacterales bacterium (assembly GCA_963801055.1). Classification (GTDB taxonomy): domain Bacteria; phylum Actinomycetota; class Thermoleophilia; order Solirubrobacterales; family 70-9; genus DASUPK01. The sequence goes on from CAWDDE010000001.1 coordinate 339,320, forward strand.
GCTCGTAGAACTCGCGCAGCCGTTCCCTGGCGACGGCTCCGGCGAGGCGACTTGGTCATCTCGAGCGCCTCCGGCTCGTATCCAGCTCGGAGCAGGCCGATCCAGATCAGCCAGGCGGAGTTGATCCAGGTCGGGCCGCGCCAGTACAGGCGCCGCAGCGGCGCCTTCCACCTCCGCGGCTCGAAGCTAGGCTCCTGGGCCGAGACCGAGGTCGGGGGGTAGGGGAGCCAGTACTTGCGCGGGTCGAGCAGGTGCTCTTCGACCAGGCGCCTGCCGATCTCCTCGGGCAGGTCCGGTAGCGCCAGGGGGGCGAGCGCGGACCAGGTGGAAACCCGGATGCGGCGGTCGCCCCCCATCGGGTCGGTGTCATCGAGCCTGGCGACCTCACCGCGGGCGGTGTCGAGAAAGAGCCCGCGGCGCTCGTCCCAGAGACGGGCGACCAGGGCGGGGGTGATCGAGGGCTCCCCGGCCGCGAGCCGGGCGAGGCACCAGAGGACGTTGGTGACGACCTCGCACATGAGCGGGCCACCGGCCGCCAGGAGCCGGCGCGCATCCCAGCCGTACTTGCGGTTCCGTGCGATCAGGAACGGGAACAGAGGCCTGGCGTGGGCGCGGAGGCCCCAGACGGCGTCGAACTTCGAGGAGGAGTCGAGACCCGACTCGTCGGGCTGAACAAGCCAGAGTAAGCCGTCTCCGTCCAGGTCACGATTTCTCTCGAGCCAGCGGTGATGGGCGTCGATGCGAGGCTCTCGTGCTGGGTCGCCGACGGCGATCCGCCAGGCCCAGGCGAGCAGAGGAGGCTGGATGGTGGAGGTACTGGGGGCGCTCCGCGAGGTGACGTTGTAGGTCCAGCGCCGCTGCCAGTCGACCGGGCGGTCCCAGAAGATCGTGTGGCCGATGAAGCCATCGCCGCGGCCGCCGTCGAGCAGGCTGCGCAGCTCGCTCTCGGCGCGGGTCGCATCGAAGCGCCGCCAGACGATCGCGTGAAAGCAGGAGTCCCAGTACCACTGCCAGGGGTAGTGGCCCGGGCTCGGTCGCGAGTATGCGAAGCGGACGCCGTGGCGCTCGCCCTCGATCCAGCTCTGCCGGAGTGTGTGCTCGGCGATCCTCAGGACGCTGTCGCGGCGGTCCGCTTCCACCACGCGCGGCAAGGCTGCGCTCACAACGTCATCCGCCGCATGCCGCGCAGGGCGAAGAAGATGAGCACGGCAGCGAGGCCGAAGAGCGCCAGGTACCCGGGCCAGGTGTCGCCCCAGGTCACCGAGCCGACGAAGCCCTGCCGCGCCGCCTCGACTACCTGGGTCACGGGGTTGATCCGAGCGACGGTCTGCAGCCAGCCGGTGAGTAGCTCGAGCGGTGCGTAGGCGGTGGTCAGCAGGACGGCGAGGAACATCCCGACCTGCATCACGGGTGCGGCGGACTGGGTGCGGAAGCGGAAGGCCAGCGAAGTCCCCCATGTTGCGGCAACCACGGCCATCCCCATGACCAAGCTCACGGCGATCAGCAGGCCGAGCAGTCCCGGCCACTGGACGCCGACGGCCAACCCGACGATCAGCAGGAAGGAGGCCGGCAGCAGCGAGCGCAGGCTCGCCGAGAGCACCAGCCCCGCGAGCAGGACCGGGCGGGGCGCCGGGGAGGCAAGCAGCCGGTCGAACCACCCCTGCTCGATGTCCCGGGCCAGATTGACCCCAGTGGCGGCCCCGCTGAAGGCTGCGCCCTGGAGCAGGCTGACCGGGATCAGGAAGCTCTGGTAGCTGTTCGTGGTGAAGCCGGGCAGCAGCGTCAGGCTCCCGAACACGCTCGTCAGACCGAGGAAGAAGATGGTCGGCGCGAGCACGCCGGGGATCGCCGCCCCGGGCACCCTGGTGATCTCGTTCAGGGCCCTCCTGACGAGGACGGTGACCGTGGCCGCCGAGCGCTGCCAGCTCATACGCCCCTCCGCAACCTGCCCCGCATCGCGGCGGCGCAGAGCAAGAAGCCGAGCGCCCCGACCCCGATCACCGATGCGATCGCCTTCAGCTGGGTCGTTGCCGACCAGCCGCCGATGATCGGCTCGCGGATGCCATTGACGATGAAGCTGAGCGGGTTGTACTGCGCGACCCAGGAGGCAGGCTCCAGCATCAGGTTCGCCGGAAAGAACGCGTCCGAGAGGAAGAGGATCACGAAGACGAGCGGGAAGATTCCCTGCACCACACTCGCGCTGTTCGAGCGGAGCGCGATCGCCGCGCCGATTGACCCGAATGCCAGTGCGGAGACCGCGGTCAGCACGACGATCCAGATCACCGCGAGCACGCCCTCATGGATGCTGGCCCCGAAGATCAGCCCGAGCACGATGAAATAGACGGCGATGATCGCGCCTAGCGCCGCAGTTGCGGTCAGCCTGCCTAGGACGACCGAGGAGCGCGAGATCGGCGCCGCGTAGAGGCGATCGGTGAACCTCATCTCCATGTCGATCGCAAACGCGATCGCCCCGGAGTTGCCGGTCATCATCACCGACTGGACGATCGCTCCGGCGAGCATGAAGGAGAGGAAGTTGGCGACCGGAGGGAACTGCGGTAGGTCGACGGCCCGCCCGGCCCCTGCGGTCTGGATTGCCAGCAGGGCGGTCGGGAAGATGACGAGCGGCGCGGCGAGCTGCGGCCGCCTGAGTGTCTGCTTGACCGACCGTCTTCCCAGGGCGAGGACCACCCGGGCGTTGGCCGCCAGCCTCTGGATCACTCGGCAGCGGCCTCCAAGTCGCCGGTTTCCTGCTGCGCCCCCTCGAGGTGCTGGCCGGTCTTGTGCACGAAGACGTCGTCGAGCGTGGGCTGCACGAGGTCCAGGGACTCGACGTCGAGCCCCTCCCTGTTGAGGGCGACGACGATCGGCCCGATCTCCGAGCTGCCGTTCTGGAGCTCGACCATCAACGTCCCGTCGCGGACGGGCAGAGGCCGCCCGAAGCGCGACAGCACCTGCTCCGCGCGCGACTCGTTCCCTTCCTGGTCCACGAGGCAGAGCTCGAGGTGCGGTCTCCCGACCTCCGCCTTCAGCGCCTGCGGCGTCCCCTCCGCGACTAGCCTTCCGCCGGAGATGATCCCCACCCGGTCGGCGAGCTGGTCTGCCTCCTCTAGGTACTGCGTGGTGAGGAAGACGGTCGTCCCCTCCTGGTTCAGCTTGCGTACCTCCTCCCAGATCGCCTTACGGCTGACCGGATCGAGCCCGGTGGTCGGTTCGTCGAGGAAGAGGACGTCCGGCGTGTGGACGAGCGCGGCGGCCAGGTCAAGACGCCTCCGCATGCCGCCCGAGTAGGTCCCGACGCGGCGATCGGCGGCCAATGTGAGCCCGACACGGTCGAGCAGCCACTGGCCCTTCAGCTCGCCCTCCCTCCTGGAGATGCCGTGAAGGGTCGCCTGCAGCTCGAGGAGCTCACGGCCGGTCATCAGCGGGTCCAGTGCCGCCTCCTGCAGAGCGACGCCGATCTTCCGCCGGACCGCCCCGGGGTCCTTGGCGACGTCGAAGCCCGCGACCACGGCCCGGCCTCCGGTGGGGTGAAGCAGGGTGGTCAGCATCCGGACCGTGGTCGTCTTGCCGGCTCCATTTGGACCCAAGAAGCCGTAGATCTCGCCCTCCGCCACCTCGAGATCGACGCCGTCGACGGCTTTGATGCCGCCCTCGAACTCGCGTGCGAGCTGATGCGTCTCGATTGCGGCCACGGTGGGACCAAGATAACCGGCGGCCACAACCGGGCCCGGAAGCTCGTCACAGAGTGCTAAGCGACCGCTTCCGGGCGCAGCTCCACGAATTCTCGCTCGGTGGCCCGCTCGAGGGCCTCGGCGGCGTCAAGCAGCAGTGGGTCGGAGCCCCAGGGGCCGAGCAGCTGCAGCGCGACCGGCATGCCGTCGTCGAGGCCGACGGGCACGCTCACCCCCGGCACGCCGGTCAGGTTGCCGATCACGCCGTGCCGGGCATTGCCGGCGTCGGCCGAGCACTGGCCGGAGGGCAGCTCGATCGTCGGATCGGCGAGGGGAGGGGCCACCGCCGGGACCGTGGGCCAGGCGAGCAGGTCGATGCGGTCGAAGAGCTCCGCCAGGGTGCGCCGCGCCTGGGCACGCGCGAGAAAGGCCCGCGCGGTGAGGGTGCCCGGAAGCACTGCCCGCAACTTCAGCACGCCGCGGTTGATCACCCCGAGCTCCTCCGGAAGGGCATTGACGTTTTGCGGTGTCAGGTGAGCGGCCTCCTCCGCTTGCGCGACCAGCACGGCGGCGGGGAGGATCAGCTCCTGGCCCGGGGAGCTCGACATCGATCACCTCGCCGCCCACCTCGACCCTCAGTGACTCGAGCGCCGAGTCGCAGGCCTCGCGGACCCCGGGGGCACTGTCGGTCCAGTACGGGTCCCGGATCACGCCGATCCTCAATCCACTCGGCTCGGCCGGCCGGAAGGTCCTCGCGGAACAGGGCGGAGGCGAGCAGCCGGCAATCGGCGGCGTCGCGGCAGAGAGGACCCGAGACGATCGTCACGGTGTTCGGGATGTGGTGTCCCTCCATCGCCGAGCGGCCGAAGGTCGGCTTGAGCCCGGTTAGCCCGCAATACGCCGCCGGGTAGCGAATGGATCCCAGCCCGTCGGCGCCCACCGCGCCCGAGACGAGCCCCCCGGCGACCGACGCGGCCGGACCGCTCGAGGAGCCACCCGGGCACCGCGCCAGATCCCAGGGGTTATGGGTCGGTCCGTAGACCGAGGTGTTGCCGGTGCTGCCCGACCCCAGCTCGTGCATGTTGCCCACCCCGGCGATCACCGCGCCGGCGTCCCGGAGCGCGCGGTAGGGGCCGGACTCGCCCGGCTCCAGACTGACGCCGGGCACCGCCGCAGCGCCCACCGTCTCCGCCCGCCAGGGGAGCGGCCCACTCGTCCTTGATCACGACGGGGACGCCTCGAAGCGGGCCATCGGGAGCCCGGTCGAGCATCTCCCGCGACTGCTCCGGAAACGTCGCGACGATCGCGTTCAGCTCCGGATTTCGCTCCTCGATGCGGGCCAGGCAGGCATCGAGGAGCTCCCTGGCGATCGATCTCGCCCGCCGCGATGCCGGCGGTCTGCTCCCTGAGCGGCAGATCGAGGGCGTTCATCTGGGGGGAGGAGCGGAGACGTCGGCGTCAAGCTCGGGCTCCACTCCGTCCAGCTCCGCGTCTCGAAGCAGGCTCATGCCCGGTTCCCAGATCGACCAGACGCCGGCCATGACGGCGCGCTCGGTCTCGTCCGCCTCGATACCGAACGTCTCGACCGCAGCCGCCAAATAGCCCTGGAATGGGGACCCCGCTTCCATCGGATGGCGAACCCTACCGGCCGGCCGCCAGATCGCGGCCGCGGCCTGGCGGCCGCTTGCAAGGAAACCCCGCAACACTCCTGGAAATGCCGTGTTCAATGAAGTCCATGGGCCACGATGCTCACGCTTTCGCGCGCCTGCCCATGCTCGCCGTGGCGATCGCCGTCGCCGTATTCGCGGCGCTGCTCGCCGCTGCCTCGACTTGGGCAAGGCGGGGGCCGCGCCACGGGTCGTGGTGCTCGGTGCGGCGGCCCCGGCGACACCCTCTTGCCCAGCGACCTGCCAGGCGGTGGGAAAGACGACCGGCTTCCAGACTTCGATCACCGGGCGCCAGGAACCCATTCGTCGCCTCCTCCCGGGGACGGATCGTCGCCTGGTCGATCAAGACAGGCGTCCCCGGGCACGAAGCCGAACCCGAACAACAACAACCAGAGCGACTTCGACTTCTTCAACAAGACCTTCGGTGGGACGCCGAAGGCGAGGATCTCGGTGCTCAAGCCGATCATGAAGGAGATCAAGGCCGGCCATCCGATCTACAAGCTCAAGTCACAGTCGCCGGTTGAGGACCTGAGCGACTTACCTCGGGCAGACGACCACGTTCACGCTCGACTCTCCGCTGCGGGTGAAGCCGAACAACATCGTCGCGCTTGACCGTTCCGACCTGGGCGCCGGCTTTCGCGATCAACCAGAGCGCCGACACCAAGTGGCAGGCGAGCCGCAAGCGGGGGAAGTGCAACGAGACTGCGGACATCCTCGCCGGCACCCCGCAGGAGGCGGTTGGTTCGCAGCGCGCTTACGGCTGTACCTACAAGACCGCCCGCCTGCTCTACTCGGCGACCGTCGTCGCGGACCCGAATCAGGCGCCGCCTAAGAAGAAGAGGTAACGGCGGCTACCCGCAGGCCTGCGGGTTCTGTTCGCACTCGTGAGAGACAGCGGGCCGGCTCACGCGGAGCCGTCGAGGGCCGGCTGGCGAAGCCCGCAGTAGGGGCAGTCGCTGACGTCGAGCCCGATCAGCTGGTTGCACCGCCGGCAGATGCGCAGGTTCTCGGGCGCCCTGACCAGTGCCGACTCGGAGGGGGCGAGTGGCAGCTTGGCGGCGACGACGCGCATCTCCTCGCCGGTCTCCCGGTCTACATAGACCCCGTCCGGCCTTACCTTCGCCAATGCTTCGCGCCCCGACGCCGGCGCACGGAGCCGGTAGGTCTGCTCCGGGTTCTGCACGGCGGGGACCATACCGCCAATACCGTGCTGCCATGCGTGTGCTGATCTTCCACGGCTACCTGCTGCACGGCACCGGCAGCAACGTCTACAACGCGAGCCTCGCCCAGGCGCTCGCGCGGCAAGGGCATGAGGTCCATCTGCTTTCTCAGGACCGCACCGTTTCCGAGCTGGACTGGGTCGACGCCGTGGGCGACTGGGAGGGCGGCGAGCTGCGGGTCCGGCAGGTCCGTGAGGCCGGCCACCGGGCAGCATCACGGCCTACAGGCCGGAGATCGGCGGCCTGCTGCCGGTGTTCGTGCCGACCGCTACGAGGGCTTCGAGGTGAAGACCTTCCCGGAGCTGACCGACGAGGAGCTCGACCGGTACCTGGACGCGAACGTCGCGGCCGTGCGCGACGTCGTCGCGGCGGTAGGGCGAGCCCGACGCCGCGCTCGCCAACCACCTGATCATGGGTCCCGTCATCCTCGCCAGGGCCGGGCTGCGCTTCGCGATCAAGGTCCACGGCTCGGATCTCTCCTACATGGTGCCCCTCATCCCGAGCGGTTCGTCCCCTACGCCCGGGAGGGGACCGACGCGGCGGCCGGCATCCTGGCCGGGTCCGCCCACACCGCGCAGGTGCTCTACGAGACGGTCCCGGATCCGGCGCTGCCCGAGCGCACCCGGCTCGGTCCGCCCGGCGTGGACGTCCACCGCTTCCGCCCCCATCCGGCCGCCGAGGCGCTGCGGAACCTGGAGCTGCTCGCAGAGCGGCTCGAATCGGAGCTGCCCGGCGCGGCGGAGGGCCAGGACTCGTTCGGGCGCGACGGCCCGGCGATCGCCGCCGCCCTGCGGGGCTGGGCCGAGGGTGATCCGCGGGTGCTCTTCGTCGGCAAGTTCCTGGTCAGCAAGGGCGTCGACCTGCTGGCGGCGGCCTGGCCGCTGGTCCATCGCGGGCGGCGCGCCGCAGGGGCGAGCTCACCGCGGCTTCTCTTCGTCGGCTTCGGCGCGTACGAAGCCGGGCCTGCGCGCTCTCGTCGAGGCACTCGACCGGGGCGATCTCGAAGGCGGCCCTCCGGGTGGCCGCCAGGGGCCGCGGCTACGAGGGCATGGACGAGGCCCCGCTGCCGATCCTCACCGGCTTCCTCAGCCACCCTCCCGATGGCTACGCGGAGGCAGCGCGCGAGGCTGCCGGCTCGATCCTGATCGGCGGGCGGCTCGCCCACGACGAGGTCGCCGACGTGATGCCCGCCGCGGACACCTTCGCAATGACCAGCACCTGGCCGGAGGCCTTCGGCATGGTCCCGGCCGAGTCGGCAGCCTGCGGGGTGCCGCCGGTCTCCGCGGATCACTCCGGGATGCGCGAGGTATCGCAGCTGCTCGCGGAGGCGACTCGATCCCGGACCTGGCCCCGCTGCTCAGCTTCCCGGTGGGCCCTGCGGCGGTCACCGAGCTGGCGGATCGGCTCTGCGGCTGGCTGGCGCTCGATCCCGGCGCGGCGCCGGGAGGCGGGCCTCGCCCTGGCGAAGCGGGTGGACGAGCTCTGGAGCTGGGAGGGGGTGGCCCGGACGGTGATCGCCGCCTCCCGCGGCGAGCTCGATGGGCTGCCGCCGGTCGTCATTTGAGGGCACAGACCCTAGGGCGGGCTGCTTCAGGTTCCCTGAATAGAATGCCCGCCGATGCGGGGCGTCCCGATTCCCAAGCTGATCGCCGCGGTAATCGTCCTCACGGTCGTCACCTCGGTGATCATGCTGATCCCGAACTGGGATGGCGAGCAGGCGTCGACGGCCGCGCCCAAGATCGACACGCTGCTCGACGTGATGATCGTGCTCTCGTCGTTCGTCTTCTCGATCGTCATGGTGATGCTCGTCTACTCGCTCTGGCGCTGGCGGGCGAGGCCAGGCGACGAGTCCGACGGGGCGCCGATCCACGGCAACACCCGGCTCGAGATCACCTGGACGGTGATCCCGACCGTCATCGTGCTGTTCGGCGCGATCTACTCCTGGATCACGCTCTCGGACATCGAGGCCCACGACCCCAACCGGATGGTCGTGGACGTCTACGGCCAGCAGTACGAGTGGCACTTCAACTATCCCGAGCAGGGGGTCACCTCGCGCGAGCTCCACGTCCCCGTCGACCGCCAGACCGAGTTCCGGCTACATGCCCTCGACGTGATCCACTCGTTCTGGGTGCCGGAGTGGCGCATCAAGAAGGACGCCGTTCCCGGGATCAACACGCACGCGTTCGTGACGCCGGACAGGACGGGGGACTTCACCCTCGTCTGCACGGAGCTCTGCGGCTTCGGCCACGCCACGATGAGGGCGCCGGTGAAGGTGGAGGACTCCCAGGCCGCCTTCGACCAGTGGGCGGGCTCGCAGCGACCCGATCCCGGCCAGCGAGCCGAAGCCCGGCGAGACCACCCCCAAGCAGGTGAGGCAATGAGTCCCAGCGAGGATTGGGATAATTGCCGCGATGGAAGGATGGCGGGAGTGACTGCGGCCCTGTTCAGACGGCCGGGCTGGTGGAGAGCCCTGACCTACACGATCCTCGCCGGCGCATTCGGTCTCGCGTTGGTCGTGGTGCTCCGAAAGATCTCGGGGCTGCCGGCATTCCAGACCGAGCAGACCGGCTACCCGCAGGTGATCGTGCCCGCGATCACCGCCCCGCTCGGCTTCCTGATCGGGATCGGCTGCTTCGACTACTGGTTCCGCTGGGCGGTCGGCGCCCCGACCTTCCCGAAGGAGCGCGAGCACGAGAGCCACGGCGCCTACTGCTGGCGCGACTACTTCAAGGTCAACACCGACCACAAGGTCATCGGGATCCAGTACCTCGTCACGACCTTCTTTTTCTTCTTCGTCGGCGGGCTGATCGCGATGATCATGCGCGCCGAGCTGGCCCAGCCCGGGACCCAGATCGTCGACCCAGGCGTCTTCAACGGGCTGTTCTCCACGCACGCCGCGATCATGATCTTCGTCTTCGTGATCCCGGCCTTCTCCGGGATCGCGAACTACGTCCTGCCGCTGATGATCGGCGCGCCGGACATGGCGTTCCCGCGGCTCAATGCCCTGAGCTACTGGATGCTGCCGATCGCGGGGATCCTCTTCGTGGGGAGCTTCCTCGCACCCGGCGGCGCCTTCGACGCGGGATGGACCGGCTACGCGCCGCTCTCGACCGGCGCGCCGTTAGGTCAGTCGTTCTTCAACCTCGGGGTGCAGTTCGCCGGCGCCTCGTCGATCGCCACGGCGCTCAACTTCCTGGTCACGATCGTGACCATGCGGGCGCCGGGCATGAACTTCTGGCGCCTGCCGCTGCTGGTCTGGGCGAACCTCTCGACCTCTTTGCTGGTGGTCGCCGCGACGCCGTTCATCGCGGGCGTGCAGTTCATGGTCCTCTTCGACCGCGCGCTCCACACCAACTTCTTCCAGGCGGCCTTCGGCGGCGACGTGGTCAGCTACCAGCACATCTTCTGGTTCTATTCGCACCCGGCCGTCTACATCATGATGCTGCCCGGCTTCGGGATCGTCAGCGAGGTGATCTCCTCGCATTCCCGCAAGCCGATCTTCGGTTACCGGCTGATGGCCCTGGCGCTGATCGGGATCGTGGTGCTCTCCTACTCGGTCTGGGCCCACCATATGTTCGTCGCCGGGATGTTCAGCTGGCTGCGCGTGCCGATGATGATCACGACGCTGCTGATCGCGGTACCCACCGGCATCAAGATCTTCTCCTGGCTCGGGACGCTCTTCTACGGGGTGATCCACCTGAGATCGACGGCGATGCTCTTCGCCCTGGGCTTCATCGCCACCTTCACGATCGGCGGGATCTCGGGGGTGATGCTCGGGATGATCCCGCTCGACATCCACGTCTCGGACACCTACTTCGTCGTCGCCCACATCCACTTCGTCCTCTTCGGCGGCTCGGTGTTCACGATCTTCGCCGGCATCTACCACTGGTTCCCGAAGATGACCGGGCGGATGTACGACGAGCGGCTCGGCCGCATCCACTTCTGGCTGACGCTGGTCGGGATGCTCGGCACGTTCATCCCGATGCACTGGATCGGCATGGAGGGGATGCCGCGCCGCGTGGCCGACTACTCGGCCACCTTCGGCGACTGGAACCTGTTCATCTCGATCTGCGCGTTCGTGCTCGGCGCCGCCCAGCTGGTCTTCCTCTACAACATGATCGTCAGCTGGCGCTACGGGCCGAAGGCGGGCCCGAACCCATGGCGCGCCAAGACGATCGAGTGGCAGGTCTCCTCGCCGCCGCCGGTCTTCAACTTCGATGAGATCCCGCGAGTCGTCGGCGGGCCGTACGAGTTCGGCGTTCCCGGCGCGAGGCACGTGATCATGCCCGGCGAGGAGGCGGAGGTCAGACAGCCCGAGAGAGCCGGGGTGGGGGCGCCCACGTGACCGGGGAGATGCGAGGGCGCGCGAAAGCGCGACCCGTGAATGTCCACGAGGAGGAGCAGCGCTCGCACCCGGCCACGGAGCCGGAGCAGGGCGAGACCGCGATCACCGACGTCGGCACCCCTTCCGGAGCACGCCTCCGAGGTGGTCGCCCGGCGCGAGGTCGCGACCTTCGGCGATCCGGATCCGCCCCCGTCGCGCGAGGGCGTCAAGCGGGTCCTCGTCTTCCTCAACGAGGTCGCGGGCGGCCGCAAGCTGCTCACCGCCTGCCGCGAGCTCGCGGACGGGGGCGCCGAATACTTCGGCGTCGTCGCTCCCCAGAACCTTCCGATCGTCGGCCAGCTGGTCGACGTCGAGGAGCGCCGGCGGCGCCGCGCAGAGCCGGGTGGACGTCACCCAGTCGGTGCTCAGCGAGTTCGGGATCTCCTCCGAGGGCGCGGTGATGGACCCCGAGCCGGCCCTCGCGCTCGACGACGCGGTGCGCGCGACGCAGCCCGACTACATCCTGCTCTCCTGCCTCTACGAAACCCGCTTCGGCTTCATGCGCAAGGACCTCGTCGAGTGGGCGAAGGCCCGCTACGGCCGGGTCGAGCACATCCCGGTTCGGGTCGACGACGACGCGGTGCGCTGGGACCTCACCCACACCCTGGTCGTGGCCACCCAGACGGTGAACAGCAAGGACCTCGTCGACCGGCTCCTGGAGCGCGCCAGGGAGAGGCCCCACCGCTACACCTTCATCTGCCCGCGCTCGGGCGCGATCAGCCGCGAGCGAGGTCGCCTCTCGTCTCGCCGCGACGCTCGCGGAGATGTATCGCCACGAGATCGACGCGACCGGGCAGCCGATGAGCCCCGATCCGTACCACGCGATCGAGAACGCGATCGAGCACTACCGGATCGACGAGATCCTGATCTCGACCCTGAAGGGCGAGCAGTCGAAGTGGCTCGAGGAGGGGCTGATCGAGAAGGTCCAGCAGCTCACGGACAAGCCGCTCGAGCACATCGAGTCGGGGACCGAGCCGTTCAGCGCGACCAAGGAACCCGCCGCGTGTCGGCGGCGGGGGAGGCGGCCTGATGGAGATCCGCCTCAGTCGCCGTCGGCCACGCGGAGGAGCACCACGCTCATCCGCCGGAGGCCAACCAGAGCTCGCGGATAGACCGCCAGACCCTCGGGATCCTGCTCTTCATCGTCTCCGAGGTGATGCTCTTCGGGGCGTTCTTCGCCTCGTACTTCTTCCTCCGGGTCGTCGCCAACAGGGCCGTGGCCGCCGGACCCGTTCGAGCTGCCGGTCGCGGTCGCCGGGATGAACACCGCGATCCTGGTCTCGTCGAGCTTCACCATGCACTGGTCGCTCGAGTCGATCCGCAAGAACAACCGACGCGGCCTCCAGATGGGCCTGATGACGACCTTTCTCCTGGGCGCCACCTTCCTCTTCATCCAGCTCAACGAGTACGTCCACATCGGCTTCAGCGCCCGGGACGATGCCTTCGGCTCGATCTTCTACGGCCTTACCGGCCTGCACGGCGCCCACGTCACGGTGGGCCTCGTGCTCCTCGGGATCGCCAACATCCGCGCCTTCCGCGGCCACTACGGCCCGGCAGCGAAGGACCACCTCGGCGTCGAGGTGCCCGGCATCTACTGGCACTTCGTCGACGTGATGTGGATCATCGTTTTCACGACGGTCTACGTGCTGTAGCTCCCCTGCAATGGGCAGGGTTTCCGTTTTAGTGCGCCACTCGTGCGCCAGCTGGTGCGACCAGTCAATGTCTTAGCGGCGTCGCCGGGCCGTGATCAACCAGGAACGCGAATCGAGGACCACGCCGCGCTCGTCGCTGTAGTGCGCCGCGAGCGTCTCGCGCAGGCGCTCGACGGTACGAGCCGCCTCGCCGTCGCTCAGGCTCGCGAGGGCCGCGCTCGTGTCCTGAAACCCCCGGACGAACGCGAGCGCGGCGTCGAGGTCGTGTCCGTAGAGGACCGGCTCGTGGACGTCCTCGAAGCGCATCCCGTCGAAGCCGGCGCCCTCGAGGATGCCCGCGGTGGCTTCGGCATCGCCGAGCGAGAACGGGTCCGCGCCCGGCTGCGGTGGCTGCGCCGCGTCGCCCAGCGCGGCGTCGATCGCCCGCGCCCATTCGTTGTGCTCGTGTCGCTGCCAGACGAGCAGCACCAGGCGCGCCTCGGGTCGAAGGGCGGCGGCGATGTTGGCGAACGCGGCGGCCGGATCGGAGAAAAACATCGTCCCGAAGCGGCTGATCGCCACGTCGAAGCCGGCGGGGTCGAAGCGATGCACCTGGGCGTCGCCTAGTTCGTACCGGACGTTGTCGAGCCGTTCGGCCGCCGTCACCTGACGGGCGCGCTCAAGCATGCGCTCGGACACGTCGACGCCGACAACGCGGCCCGGCGCCGCGGCGCGCGCCGCCTCGCGAGTCGTCAGCCCGGTTCCGCACCCGATGTCGACTACCTCGTCACCGGGGCTGATCCCATAGGCGGCGCGAAGGTGCTCGTGGTGAGCCCGCAGCTCGGCGTCGTAGAAGTCCAGGCTGTTCGGCGAGGGCACCGACGCGATGCTAATGAGCCGCTTCTCGTCCAAAGCGGCGGTTTGCCTACTCCTGCAGCCCGGCGGCTTCGAGGGCTTCCTGCCTGGACGTAAATGCCTGCCCGCGCACGATCTTGCCGGCCTGCGCGGTCCAGAGGTGCCAGATGTTCCAGCTGGTCTCGACGCCACTCTGCTTGCCGCGTCCTCGCAGGGTCACTTCGGCGAGCACCTGATCGCCTGCTTCGGTCAGCTCGTGGACTTCAATGCGAGGATCCTCGAACTCGCCCCACATCCATCCGACGAACTCCGTCAATCCTTCTGGACCCCGGTAGACGGCATCGACGCCGGGGATTCCCCCCGTGGTCACGTACTCGAAGTTCGGCGCGAAGTTGGCGACCATGCCGTCCGGATCACCCTTGTTGAACGCCTCGTAGCCTCGACGAGCGATCTCGACGTTCTCCTCCGACATCGCCTACCCCCGCAGGCCGGCGGCTTTGAGGGCTTCGTCTCGGTCCTCGAACCATTGGTCGCGAATCATCTTTCGGTCGCGGAAGCTGACGACAACCCAGTAGTCGATCTCGACGTTCACGCCGCTTTCACCGCCGCGCACGTCGTTTCGCTGATGGACGACGATCTTGTCAGGCGCGGCGTCTATGACCTCGATGTCGTCACTGAAGGGCCGACGCTCGAACGTATCCGCAATCGTGACGTAGAAATCCCAGGCAGCCTCGCGTCCGCGCACGTCCCCTTCCGGCCACTCGCTGCTGGTGACGACCTCGTAGTCCTGGTCCCTGGCTTCGAGCCAGGAAGCCTTGTCGCGGCGATCAAAGGCTTCCAGCGAACGGCGGAACGTCTCAAGGTTCTCCTCCGACATCGCCCACGCAGTATCTCTTGAAGACCGCTGCTTTCCATGCAAAAGCAGGCATCTACAGCACGGTGGGGGCGATCGGAACCTTGCGCCTACCCGCGTGTGACTTGAGCTCAATCGCTCCCTCGGCTGGGTCCCAGCCGCGTTCAACGCGGATAACGCCTCCCGCGAGATCGACGTCATCGACACGGAGGGCGCGCAACTCGCCGAGCCTCAATCCCGCATACATCGCGGTCGCCCAGGTCGCGCGGTCGCGTTCAAGAACGGCGGCGATCAGGGTCTCGGCCTCATCGGACGCGGCGTAGCGCTGGCGCGAAGTCGGAGGCTTGCCGACTCGCCTCGACAGGGCCTTCCTCCAGGAGTAGCCTGGAGGTGCGCCTCGGCTCTTCGAAAAGGAGGGCGAGATGCACTATCCGCTTCGTTCCGAGGCCGAAGCCTTTCGTCTTGTGGTGATCATCGGAGTGGGAGCGGGGGCGGTGATCGCGCTGGCTCTGCTCACTCGTCCGGCGGTGGGCGCCATCCTTGCGGCGGCGCTCCTTGGGCTCGGGCTGGGCCGTGCCTGGCGCGGAGCCCGGGGTAGCGAGCCACGGTTGACTGGAATCGCCGCATCTCCCACCGACGGGCGCTACCGCATCCTGGTCGTCGCCAACCAGACCGTCGGCGGTCGAGCGCTGCTGGACGAGATCCGCACTCGCGGAAAGGGTCGCGACAGCGAGATCCTGGTCGTCACGCCGGCACTGACGAGGTCGCAGCTCCAGCACTGGACCTCGGACGTGGACGAGGCTCTGGTCGAGGCCGATCAGCGCCGTGAGCAGTCGGTTCGGGTGATCGAGGCAGCTGGCTTCCGAGTCACCGGGGAGATCGGCGACCCCGATCCAAATGCCGCAATCGAGACCGCCCTGCTGGGCTTCCCAGCGGACGAGGTGATCATCTCCACCCATCCGCCGGAGCGCTCCCGCTGGCTCGAGCGGGGCGTGGTCGATCGCGCCAGGCGCGACATCCAGCTGCCGATCACACACGTGATCGTCGACCTCGAGGCCGAGAGGGCGGAGGTGAGCAGCGCCCTCTGAGCGCCGGTGGAGGTTGCGGATCCGTTAAGGCTCTAAGGTCGCCCCATGTACGAGCCGAGGCCGCGTAACCCGCTCCGGAACGAGCGGGACATGTTCCGCGTGCTGATCATCTTCGCTGTGGCCGGTGCGATCGTGATCGCGGTCACGCTGTTGATCAGCTCATTGGCGGGGGCGATTGTCGGGGCGATCCTTGTCGCCATCGGCCTGTGGCGGACCTGGAACCTGATCCAGGACTGGCGGCGCTATGGCTCGGACCCGGCTGAGCGGTAGGGCCGCGACTACTTCTTCTTGCCGCCGCCTGCGGCACCGCCGCCACCGCCACCGGTCGCCTGCTGCAGATAGGCGACCAGCTGCTGGAGCTGCTGCGGGGTGAGGGTCTGGCCGAAGTTCTGGGGCATCACGTTCGGCTGGTAACCCGGTGCGATCACGGCGTTCGGATCGGTGATCGACTGGGAGATCTGGGTGGCGCTCATCCCCTTCAGGGCCTCGTCGAGGTTGGGGCCGGTTGTCCCGGTCGTCCCGGCCTGGGCAAGGATGTGGCAGCCGCCGCAGTTTGTGGCGAAGAACTGCGGCGGGGCGAAGACCGGCGGCTTGATCCCGGGCACCCCCGCGACGCTCGCCACATAGGCGGCCACGTCGTTCAGATCGTCCCCGGTGACGAGGTCGGCCGGCATGTAGACATCGGTTTGCTGCGGATCGGCCGGCCGGGGATTCTCGACCTGCGCCTTGATCACGCCCTCGAAGGTGTCGGGATCCTGGCCGTTCTCCCGCGCCTCCTTGAATGCGTAGTCGAGGTTGGGCCCGACCGTGGCGTTGGTGCCCGCGCCGGTCAGCGTGTGGCAGGTCCCGCACTTCTGCGTGAAGAGCTGCTGGCCCCTGGTCGAGGTTCGGCTTCGGGCCGAGATCGCAGCCCGTCAGGCCGACGACGGCGGCGGCCGCGGCGATCGTGGCGAACATCCCGATCGCCCGCCCGTGGTCCCTGGACCGCTTCATGAGCGCCGGAATCCTATATGTCGGCGCTGAGTCGCCTCGCCGAGCGTCAGGCGTGGGATAAGCTTGCGCCGAACGGCACTTAGCGACTGCCAGGCCGCAGCACTTTGGAGCGGAGGGCGCAGCCCGTAGCGACTTGTGTGGGGCGGCCGCTTGCAGTCGCGACCTGATGGCGAAGCCGGGAAGGAGGCGAGTGCAGGTTCGCGAGGGCATGTCGAGCGTCGTGCTGGCTGTCGGGCCCGGTCACACGCTGCGGGAGACCGCGACCAAGATGACCGAGAAGGGAACCGGCGCCGCCCTGGTCTTCGATGACGAGTCGCCCGCGCCGCGGATCATCACCGAGCGCGACATCCTGAACGCGGTCGGCACCGGCAAGGACCCCGACACCACGAAGGTCGCCGATCACATGAGCGAGAGCGTCATCTCCGCCGCCCCGGATTGGAGCCTCGAGCAGGCGGCCGACGAGATGGTGCGGCGCGGCATCCGGCACTTGGTCGTCGTCGATCGAGGCGAGCTCGTCGGCGTGCTATCGATGCGCGACATCGTCCGCTGCTGGACGGAGGTCGGTGCGACCTCGTCGATGTCGCCGCCGTGACGCGAGGGTGCTCCGAGGCGAAGCCGAGGAGCAACCCGGTTAGTTCTGGTCCGGCGGCGATACCGACAGCGGGATCGGGGCGGTGTCCGTGCGCTGGTGGCGCGGCATGCGCGCGATCTCGTTGCGGTTGGCGCGCAGCCAGCCGATCAGGGAGAACAGCGCGATCAAGCCGCCGATCACCGAATAGGGCCACCAGGCGAAGAGGCCCACCACCACGGCGCTCAGGCCGAGGGCAAGTAGCGCGGGAAAGACCGACGGCCTCGGGAGGTAGATGGACTCGGTCGGCTTGGGGGGCTGGCTCATCGCAGGTAGAGGATCGAGACGTAGAAGGCCAGCGCAAAGACGAGCAGGGCCAGGGAGCCGGCGACCATGCCCGCACGGAGGGTGGCCCTGGCGCGCTCGCGGTCCACGGCGGGAACCCTATAACGCCCTGTCGAGTGCCATCGCGACGAAGAGCAGGGCCAGGTAGGCGAGCGAGCTCAGGTAGAGGCGGCGCGCTGCCTGCCGGGTGGGATGCGCCAGCAGCACCAGCGCGAGTCCGACGAAGCCGGCCCCGAGCGCGAGCGCCGCGACCAGGTACGCGGTGCCGAAGAGACCGGTGAGGACGGGCCCGATCGTGACCGCGACCAGGAGCAGCGCGTAGGCGACGATCTGGTGCCGGGTCGTGGTCTCGCCCCTCACGACCGGCAGCATCGGGACCCCGGTGCGGGCGTAGTCGTCCGAGATCAACAGCGACAGCGCCCAGAAGTGCGGCGGCGTCCAGAAGAAGACGATCGCGAACGGCCAGAGCGCCTGCGCGGAGAGGCCGCCCGTGGCGGCCGCCCAGCCGACCAGCGGGGGCATCGCGCCCGCGGCGCCACCGAGCACGATGTTCTGGGGGGTTCGCGGCTTCAGCCAAAGCGTGTAGACGAAGACGTAGCCGAGCAGGCCGGCGGCGGCGAGCGCTGCGGTCAGCGCGTTCACGGTGATCGCGAGCTGGGCGACCGCGACGATGCCGAGGGCGGAGCCGAAGAGCAGGCCCCGCCGCGGCTCGATCCGGCCACTCGCGAGGGGACGTCCGCGAGTTCGCGCCATGCGGGCATCGGGCTCCCGCTCGATGTAATGGTTGATCGCCCCCGCGCCGCCCGCCGCCAGGTAGCCGCCCAGGCACGTCCACAGGATCGTCGAGAGGGCCGGGCCGCTTGGGTCGGCGACGAACATCGTCGCCACGCAGGTGAGCAGGAGCAGAGAGATGATCCGCGGCTTGGTGAGCGTGACGTAGTCGTTCGCCACCCCGATCGCGGCCCGCATGGTCCGGGCCCGCGCGTCATCCGGGGTCACCGAAACCCGCTCGCCGCCCGGGCGCGGCGCCCTCCGGCCGACGCGCTCCGACCCTGTGCCGAGATGGACGCTCATGCCGGCGCCGCCGACGCCTCCGTCCGCGGGGCCCGCCCGCGAGAGGGCACAGGGCTGGGGAGCCAGGCGACCCGATAGGCGATCGAGATCACCGTCGCCCAGAGCAGGGTGGCGATGGTGAGATGGGCGACGATCAGCGGGCCGTGCTCGCCGAGCCAGACGTTGAGCGCGCCGAGCAGGAGCTGGCAGAGCAGCAGCAGCGCTCCCAGAGCGAGCAAACGGTCGCGCGAGCCGCGGGCGAAGGCCACGGCGAGCAGCGCGATGATCGCGAACGTCGCGGCGTAGACGAAGAGTCGGTGGGTGAGGTGGATATCGGTCAGCCGGTTGTTGCCGAAGGGCAGGAACTTGCCGTCCCCGCAGGTCGGGAACTGGTGGCCACAGGCGAGGTGTGCGCCGGCGATGTTCGGTCCGACCTCGTCGACGCCCTCCTCCTCGGTGCCGGCCATGTAGCCGCCGGCGACGATCGCGCAGAGCAGCAGCACGGCGGCCGTCGCGGCATAGGGCTTCAGCCCGCGGACGGGCGGCCGGACAGGCTCGTCGGTGTCGGCGGCCGCTGCGGAGCGCGCCTTGAAGCTGAGCCAGAGGAGTAGGCCGAGCAGGAGCATCGCGGTGCCGAGGTGCGCGGCCACCAACTCCTCCTTCAGGCTGTGCTCGACGGTCAGGCCGCCCAGCCCTGCCTGGACCAGGACCAGCGCGCCGGCGGCGACGCTGCCGCGAAAGGCCCAGCCGTTCCGATCCCGGAGGTCGCGGTACGCGCGCCAGCAGAGCAGCGCGATCAGGGCCACGACGATGCCCGCCAACAGCCGGTGCGAGAACTCGATCAGCGTGTTCTCGTCGCCGACCAGCGGGATCACGTCGCCGCCGCAGAGCGGCCAGCCCTTCGTCCCGCTGCCGCCCGGGCCGCAGCCCAATCCGGAGTCGCTCACGCGCACGACGCCGCCGACGATGATCAGCAGGAAGGTGACAAGCGCAGTCAGGTCTGCCAGGCGGCGAAACCGGCGGAGCCCTGCACCGCCGCCGCCGGCAACGGGTCCAGCCATGGCGTCAGGCTACCGGCTCGCCGGTCTTCGTCCGTGCGGGCCTCGGAGGTGTCGCGGCGCCGTACCGCCTCGCGGATGTCGCGCAGCGGCTCGTCGCTTCGCACGTCGGGAACGACGTCGAAGTTGTGAGGCGGCGGAGGCGAGGTCGCGAACCACTCGAGCGTCTCGCCACCCCAGGGGTCGTGCCCGGCCGGCACCCCCCGCTTGACGGAGAGATACGCGTTGGCGATCGAGATCACCACGCCCAGAGAGAGCACGAAGGCGCCGATCGTCGCGATCAGGTTGAGCGCATCCAGGTGCTGGGCGTTGATCGCGTCGCTGGCCGCAAAGTATTTGAAGATCTCGACCTGCTGTCCCTCCACCCCCGCGAGGAACATCGGGATGAAGGTCAGTTGCGCGCCCAGCACGATCAGCGCCACCGAGGCCCGCGCCAATCCCTCGCCCATCGTCCGCCCGGTCATCTTCGGGAACCAGTAGGAGAGCGCCGCGAGTCCCCCGAGCACCGGGCCGCCGACAAACACGTACCCGGTCGCCGCGGTGGACGCAGTCGTGTCTGCCAGCAGCCAGTTGACCGGGATCACGCTCTGAATCAGCTCCCCGATCAGCCCGAAGCTCAGCGTGGAGATCGAGGCGAGCGCAAAGATCATCGGGGCGCGCATCCGGAGGACCCCGCCGGCCAGCGTGCCGATCCAGTTGACGAACACCGCCCCGATCGGGATCGCCAGCAGCAGCGCCATCAGCATGGCGGCGTATAGCCAGCCGATCGGGATCGAGGCGCTGTCCATGTTCTGCATCCACGCGAGCAGGCCGAGCGGCATGATCGCCGCGGTCGAGGCCATCAGCGCCCGCCGCGAGAGAAGCGGCTTGCCCGAGAAGACGGGCAGGATCTCCGAGATCGCGCCGATCGTGGGCAGCAGGAAGATCAGGTAGCAGCCGGTGAAGAAGATCCAGCTCAGGTGCTGGTAGTAGATCGGCGCGCCGCCCGCGCCCGGGTCGAAGAAGACGCCGTCGAAGTGGCGATCCGTCTCCAGCATGACCAGCGCCGCCACCATCGCTGACCCGGCGACGATCATCGTCCAGCTGGAGACGGCCGCCGAGAAGCTGAACGTGGGGAGCCGGCGCCAGGCGAGGCCCGGCGCCCGGAGCTTCGCGACCGTTACGGCGAGGTTGATCGACTGGAGTACGAGGCCGACCACGGTCAGGCCCACGGCCGCGATCCAGACGTCGGGGCCGTTGTTCGAGATGAAGACCGTGTCGGAGAGGGTCGGCCAGTTGTTGAAGCCCGCCTCCGGCGGGGTGTAGGCGAAGCTCACGTACAGCAGCGCCCCGCCAAAGACGTAGAGCCAGAACGAGAGCGAGGCGAGGCGCGGGAAGGCCAGCGACCGCGCCCCAATCTGGAGCGGGACGATGTAGGTGAAGAGCCCGAAGGCGAAGGGGAGGGCGAAGAGGACGATCAGCGTGGCGCTGCCCACCGAGAGCAGCCGGTTGAAGGTGACCGGCTCGATCAGGTTGTTCTCGGGGACCGCGAGCTGCAGCCGGATCAGCAGGTAGGCGACGATTCCGAGCGCCAGGAAGGAGAAGGAGGCGCCGATGTAGAGGCGCCCGACGTCCTTGTGGTCGGAGCTCATCGTCATCTCGAGCCAGCGGGGACGCACCGCCGGCGGGGCATCGGTAACGAGCTCGGGGCGATGCGGCGCGAGTGTCCGTCCGTCGCTCATCAGCTCTCCCCGTTCACCTGCTGCACGAAGGACTGAGCCTCCTGGATCCCCGCGGCCTGCTGCTCGAGCCACGCCTGGTAGGTCGGAACGTCAACGACACGCACCCGGGTCCGCATCACCGCGTACGAGGCGCCCGAGAACGCGTAGCTGGCGCCGTCATAGATCCCCGTCTGGTCCGCCTTGAACCAGGTCTTGTTGCTCGAGCCGGGGGTGGCATCGAACTTGCCGCTCAGGCCCGGGACCCACCAGCGGTGGACGACGTCGGTCGAGCAGAGATCGATGACCACGGCCGTGTCGACCGGCACCACGAGCTCGTAGTAGGAGTAGGTGCCGTCCGGGTACTCGTAGCGCCAGATCCACTGCTGGCCGCAGGCCGTGATCTCGAGCGGCGCCGACGTCGCGGGCCGGCCGGGAGGTCGAGGCCACGCTGGGCGGTGATCAGCGACGCGGCCTGCAGCCCATCGGGTCCGGACGCCTCCACCTGTTTCGCGTCGTGGGTCACGATCACTCCGAGGACGAAGGTGACGATCGCCAGGGCGGCGAAGGCCCCCGCCGTTCCGATCTGCGCGGGCCGGCGCACCACCAGGCGCCTCGGCTGGCGCCCTCGCGCCGAGCGGAAGCGCATCACCAGCGCGACCAGCGCGCCGTTGATCGCAATCAACAGGACGAAGCCGATGACGAGCATCACCCAGTAGAGGGTGTTGAGATCGTCCGCATTCGGCGAGTGGCCGCTCTGAGGACTGAGGAGGGCGAGCAAAGCGGCGTGAGTCTATTACGGGGCCTGGCCGAGAGGCGCGTGCTCGCCGCCGAGGCCGGCGGCTCCTAGCGGACCGCCTGACCTGCTCCGAGCATGTTGCCCTCGCTGTCCCGGAACCATGCCGCCCGCTCGCCCTTGCCGCCCTTGCTCGGGTAGTTCCCCTCGACCTCCGCGATCGAGTTGACCGTCGTCAGGCCGGGCAGGTCGTATTCCTCAAAGGTGACTCCGCGCCCGCGCAGCTGCTCGACCGTCGCCTCGATGTCCTCGACCTCGAAAGCCATCTGCGTGTGCCCACCGGACGGCGCGCCGGCTGACTCGAACAGCGCGAATTCGGTGTTGCCGCACCGGTAGAGCAGACCGCCGGGCCTCTCCTCGGCGGGCTCGAGCCCGAGCTTCTCCGCGTAGAAGGCCCTCGCCCGCTCCAGATCCTGGGCGGGCAGTCGCGTCGCCACCTTGGCGTTCTCCAGCATCGCTCGCTCCTTTCGTCGATCACCGAGAATGACCACGCCGGAGCGCGGAACTCATCGCCACTTCGGGAGTCATAGGCTCCCCGGCCATGGCGAGCGTCCGGGAGGTCACCTTCGAGCTCTTCCGCGAGCACGGGATGACGACGATCTTCGGCAACCCGGGCTCGACCGAGCTGCCGATGCTGGCCGAGTTCCCCGACGACTTTCGATACGTCCTCGGGCTCCAGGAGGCCGTGGCCGTCGGGATGGCGGACGGGTACGCGCAGGCAGCCGGCCGGACGACCCACGTCAACCTGCACACCGCACCGGGAGTTGGGAACGGCATGGGGGCGATCTTCAACGCGCAGGCCAACCACTCGCCGCTCGTGGTGACCGCCGGCCAGCAGGTTCGAGCCCAGATCACCATGCAGGCGAACCTCACCAACCGCGACGCGACCCAGGTCGTGCACCCGTTCGTCAAGTGGAGCTTCGAGCCGCCGCGGGCGCAGGACGTCCCGGCCGCCCTGACGCGCGCGATCCACACCGCGTCTCTGGCTCCAAGGGGACCGGCATTCGTCTCGCTGCCGCTGGACGACTGGACCGAGGAGGCCGGTGCTGAGTCCAGCCACCTGATCGACCGCACCACCGAGCCAAGAATGGGCCCCGACCCCGCCGCGATCGAGGCGCTGGCGAAGCGCCTGGGCGCGGCGAGCAACCCCGTGCTCGTCGCGGGCCCCGACATCGACGCCGCCGGCGCCTGGAACGATGCCGTCGCTCTGGCCGAGCGCCAGAGGCTGCCGGTCTTCGCCTCGCCCGCTCCCGGCGGAGGGCGGCTCGGCTTCCCAGAGGGCCACCCGCTCTTCCAGGGCGTTTTGCCGCCCGCGATCGGGCCCGTCACCGAGACGCTCAAGGGCCGCGACCTGATCCTGGTCGTCGGATCCTCGGTCTTCCCTTACTACCCGTACATCCCCGGCCCGCTCCTCCCGGAGGGCGCCTCCCTGGTCGCGATCACCAGCGACCCGGACGAGGCGGCCCGGGCCCCGATGGGAGACGTGATCCTGGCGGATGTCGGCCTCGCTCTGCGGGCACTACTCGCGGAGGTTGGGGAGGCGAATCGCCCCGAGCCGACGCCGCTCCCCGAGCCGAGCGCCGGCGAGGAGACCGACCCCCTCACCCCGACGATGGTTCATCACACCCTGGCCCAGGTCTTCCCCGACGACGGGATCGTGGTCCTCGAGTCCCCGTCGAGCACCCTGTCGCTCCGCAATCAGATGCGCCTCTCCCATCCCGGCAGCTACTACTTCGGCGCCGGCGGCGGCCTCGGTTTCGGGCTCGCCGCCGCGATCGGGATCCAGCTCGCGCAGCCGGATCGACCGGTGGTCTGCGTGCTCGGCGAGGGCTCGGCGCAGTACGCGATCACGGGCTTCTGGACTGCGGCCGCCTATGACGTGCCGGTGACCTTCCTCATCCTCCGGAACGAGGAGTACGCGATCCTCAAGTGGTTCGCCGACATCGAGGAGGTGAAGGGCGCACCTGGCCTCGACCTCCCGGCGCTGGAGGTCGCGCGGGTGGCCGAGGCCTATGGCGTCTCCGCGAAGATGGTCTCCGGGCGCGATCAGCTGCACTCCGCGCTCGAGGCCGCGATCGGCTCGGAGCAGCCCGAGCTGGTCGAGGTGCCCGTGACCCCCGGCATGGCACTGTTCTAGCGCGGCCGCACAGATAGGCTCGAACCATGGAGCTGCTGGCGCCGGATGTGCACCGGATCGCGCCTGAGCGAGGCGAGCCGTCGGAGGACCGGGCCCCGGACGAGCTCGCCTCGGGCACGCCCGAGCCGCTTCGGCGGGACCTGACCGGGCTGCTGGGGGCGGACCGGGTCCTGACCAGGGTGATCGACCTGATTCGGTACGCCTCCGACGCGAGTCCCTACCGGCTGCTTCCCAAGGCGGTGGTGATGGCGCGGGACGCTTCGGACGTGGCGAAGGTGTTCGACTACGGCCGCCGCGCGGGGGTGCCGGTGACCTTCCGGGCGGGCGGCACAAGCCTCAACGGCCAGTCGCAGAGCGACGGGATCCTCGTCGACGTTCGCCGGCACTGGAGCGGGGTGGAGGTGGTCGACGACGGCGCTCGCGCTCGCGTCAAGCCGGGGACGGTGCTGGGCCACGCCAACCGCGTGCTCGCGCCACACGGACGCAAGCTCGGGCCGGATCCGGCGAGCACCGACATCGCCTGCGTCGGCGGCGTGGTGGCCAACAACTCCGGCGGAATGCGCTGCGGGGTGGTGGCCGACTCCTACAGCACCGTTCGCTCGCTCACCTTCGTGTTGCCGTCCGGGACGGTGATCGACACGGGCGCCGCCGACGCCACGGAGCGCTTCGCCGCGGCCGAGCCTGAGCTGGCCCGTGGTCTGGCTGAGATCCGAGACGAGATCCGCGCCGATACCGAGCTCAGCGAGCGGATCCGCAAGAAGTTCCGGATCAAGAACACCACCGGCTACCGGCTGATCGCCTTCCTGGACGAGGACGAGCCGGTCGAGATCTTCCGGCGCCTGCTGATCGGCTCCGAGGGGACCCTCGGATTCATCGCCGAGGTCGTCTTCGAGACCGTGCCATTGCCAGCCAAGACCACGATCTCCTGGCTCCACTTCGACGGGATCGAGTCGGCCACCGAGCCAGTGCCCGCGCTCGTGGATGTCGGGGCGACCGCGGTTGAGCTGATGGTGGCGCCAGCGCTGATGGTCGCCGCGCAGAACATCGCCGGGGCGCCCCAGGACTGGCTGGAGCTGCCGCCGACCTCGGCCGCGCTCTTGGTGGAGTTCGGCGCGGACACCGAGGGGGGGCTCGACCGGCTTGTAGCGGGCGCCGAGGAGATTCTCCGCGAGCACGAGCTGATTCGAACGCCGGACTTCACCCGCGATCCGGAGCGAATCGAGGTCTCCTGGACGGTCCGCGAGGGCCTGCACGGGCTGATCGGGCGTTTCCGCCCGCCCGGGTCGTCGCTGATCATTGAGGACGTCTGCGTACCGCCGGAGCGGATCGCCGAGTCGGCCCGCGACATCCAGGCTCTGCTCACCGAGCACGGCTTCCTGCCCGGCGTGGCGGGCCACACCTCGGCGGGAAACCTCCACTTCATGCTGACGCCCGACTTCGCGAAGCAGGAGGACGTCGAGCGGTACGAGGGCTTCATGGAGAAGCTGGTCGCGCTGATCCTCGACAAGTACGACGGCTCGCTCAAGGCGGAGCATGGGACCGGCGTCAACATGGCGCCTTACGTAGAGCGGGAGTGGGGCGCGAAGGCGACCGAGCTGATGTGGCGAGTGAAGGCCCTGGCCGACCCAGACGGGGTCCTTGCCCCCGGGGTCGTGCTGAACCGCGACCCGGGGGTCCACTTGCGCAACCTGAAGACCACTCCCGAGATCGAGGAGGTGGCGACCACCTGCGTCGAGTGCGGCTTCTGCGAGCCCGTCTGCCCCAGCCGCCACCTGACCACGACGCCCCGGCAGCGGATCGTGATCCGTCGCGAGATGGCTCGCCAGCCCGCCGGGTCCCCGGTGCAGCGCGCGCTGCTCGAGCAGTACGAGTACGACGGGATCCAGACCTGCGCGGCCGACGGGACCTGCCAGATCGCCTGCCCGCTGGGAATCGATACGGGCAAGCTGATCAAGGGCTTCCGGGCCCGGGAGCACACCGACGCCGCCCAGCGGCACGCGAAGCGGATCGCGGAGCACTGGGGGTCGGTGGAGCGCACGGCACGCGCGGGCCTGCGCGCCGGGGCGGTCGCCGCTCCGCTGATGCGGGCTGGCGCCGCAGCTGCTCGTTCGCTGTTCAGCGACGAGCTCGTCCCGACGTGGCCGCAGAACATGCCGCCAGCCGGCACCGGCCAGCCTCCCTCGGACCCCCCGTGAAGGGGCGAGCGCCGTCTACATGCCCGCCTGCGTCAACCGGATCTTCGGGAGGCCGCGAGGAGACGGTGCTGGGCTCCCACTGCCGGAGGCAATGGTGGCGGTCTCGGCCCGGGCCGGGCTGCCGGTCTGGATTCCCGACGACGTGGCCGGCCACTGCTGCGCAGTGCCCTGGACCTCCAAGGGCTACACCGACGGCGCGGCCCTGATGGCGAACCACACGGTCGAGGCGATCTGGCGCTGGAGCGGGGAGGGAGACCTGCCCGTGGTGGTCGACGCGAGCTCCTGCGCGCTGGGGCTCGCCTCCGAGGCGACGGCGAGCCTCACCGACGAGAATCGCGAGCGACACGCCACGCTCGAGGTGCTCGACTCGGTCTCCTGGGCGAAGCGCCTGCTGCCCAGGCTCGAGATTCCGGAGAAGCTCCGCTCCGCCGCCGTGCACCCGACCTGCTCCATCCGTCACCTCGGCCTCGAGCGGCAGCTGCGCGAGGTTGCCGGCGCGATCGCCGACGAGGTCGTGCAGCCGATCCGCGCCACCTGTTGCGGGATGGCCGGGGACCGCGGGCTGCTTCACCCCGAGCTGCCGGTATCAGCGACCTCCGAGGAGGCCTCGGAGCTGGCCGCGAGCACGCACGAGGCCTACCTCTGCAGCAACCGGACCTGCGAGATCGCGCTGCAGCAGGGGACTGGGGCCGCCTACGAGTCCGTCCTGATCCCGCTCGAGCGAGTCACTCGACCTTAGACTCCCCGAGCTCCGGGGAGCCCCTTAGACTCGCGCCCGCCTTGTTCCGGACTGGCAGCGCATCCACACGCAGCTCGCCTTGGCGTCCGCTGGTGAAGGGCGTGGCCGCGGCGGCGTTGGCCGCAGCGGTGGCGATCCCGCTGATGCGCAAGAAGCATCGGATTCCGGCCGGGGTTACCGTCGCGGCCCTCTCCGCGGGCCCTCCCGCTCTGGCCGTGGTCCGGCCCCGCACCCGCCTTCGCGATGCCGGCATGTACGCCCTTCAGATGTGGATGTTCACGATGGGTCACGAGCTTCCGTATGACGACCCCGAGGCGCTTCGCAGCCGCCTTCGAGTGGGGTATCCGATCAGGGTCGATCGACTTCTCGGAGCCGGAGAGCTGCCCAACGTCCGCCTGCAGAGGGCCCTCGCGGGCCTGGGCAGGCGAAACGTCGTCGACCGCTTCCTCTCCTGGGTCCACTGGGCCTGGTTCCTCGAACCCCACGGCGCCCTCGCCTGGATCCTCGCGAAGGATCCGGAGCACTTCGCGCGTTCCGCCCGGCAGATGTCCGCGAGTGTTCGATCTCGGTTGCATCGTCTACGCCGCCGTCCCGACGGCCCCACCATGGTGGGCCTCTGCGGAGGGGTACACCGACGAGAAGGTTCGGCGGATCATGCAGGAGGTCGGCGAGGAGGAGTGGGGCCGGGCCTGGCCGGTCCTCTACGAGACGCTCGGGGGCAACCCCTGGGCCGCGATGCCCTCCCTGCACTTCGCCACCTCGCTGATGGCCGCGCTGCTCCTCTCTGAAGCCGGCCCGGCGGCAGGGCGCCCTCGGCTGGGCATACGCGGGCGCGCTGGGCTTCGCCCTGGTCTACCTCGGGGAGCATTACGTGGTCGACCTGCTGGCCGGCGCCGCCATCGTGATCGCGGTCCGGCGCGGCGAGCGCTATGTCGAGCCGGTCGCGCAGGCGCTGAGCCGAGCGCTTGCAGCGCCTGGAGCGCATCGCGAACGAGGGTTGACTCGCGTCAACGCTCCGGTCGCGCCGTTTGCGAACATCTAGGGCGTGAGGGAGGAGCGCCCGCAAAGCGCTTCGGAGCAGCATGACGACGCGTCCGCGAGATGGTCGCGGAGGCTGAGCCGAGCTTCTTCGCGAACCCGAAGCGCCTCATCCAGACGGCGATCGCGGTGGTCCTGCTGTCTCGTCGCGATCTACGTCCTGGTGCCCAGGCTGTTCGACCTCCAGGACGCGATCGACAAGATCGGGGAGGGGGATCCGGTCTGGATCGCAGTCGGCGTCGTCTTCTGCATCGCCATGTTTGCCGCCTACGTTGCGCTCTTCCGAGGGGTCGTCGGGAAGCAGCTCGTCCACCTCGAGTGGCGGGAGAGCTACCAGATCACGATGGCCGGTCTGGCGGCGACGCGGCTCTTCTCGGCCGGGGGAGCGGGCGGCATCCTGCTCACCTACTGGGCGCTGCGCAAGGCCGGGATGGAGCGGCGCCAGTCGGTCTGCCGGATGGTTGCGTTTCTCGTCGTGCTCTATTCGGTCTACCTCGCAGCCTGGTGATCTTCGGGATCCTGCTGCGCACGGGCGTCCTCTCAGGCGAGGCGCCCCTGTCCGGCACTGTGATTCCGGCGGCCCTCGCGGGGGCCGCGATCATCATCGGCCTGTTGCTCGCGCTCCTGCCGGATGACATCGAGCGCCGCATCGAGCGGCCACACCTCGGGCCGGTTCGGCCGGGCCGCCCAGCGACTCGCCACCGTCCCAGCGACCTTCGCCGAGGGGACGCGCACGGCGCTCGCCTTCGTCCGGCATCCGAGCGACGGCGCGATGGCGATCGGCGGCGCGGTGGGCTTCTGGGGCGCCAACATCGCGATCCTCTGGGCGAGCTTCCACGCCTTCGACGTGTCGGTCCCGCTCGGGGTCGTCATCCAGGGGTTCTTCCTGGGCATGCTCGCCAACCTCATTCCCTTTCGCGCCGGGCGGCGTGGGGGCGGTCGACGCGGGGATGATCGGCGCCTTCGTCCTCTTCGGCCTGCCGAGCGCGGAGGTGTTCGCAGCGGTGCTCACCTACCGCGTGATCGCCTTCTGGCTGCCGATTCCACCCGGGATCATCGCCTTCTTCCAACTGCGCAACACGGTCCACCGCTGGGAGCGCGAGGGCCGCGGCCAACCCGCCCGGATCGGCGTGGGGGAGCCGGAAACCGCAGCCGCCGGCTCGTAACATCGGTGCCCTTGGCGCTACTATAAAAAGTGAAGTAAGGGTCGAGACGAGGCCCGCAAGGGTCTACCACCGCGGCTCTGGGTAGGCTCCGAAAGGACCAAGGTGACCGAGATGAAGACGACTGACACGGAGAAGGTCGAAAACTCTCCGCTTGAGGAGCTCATAATCGTCGGTGGCGGTCCCGCCGGCTACACGGCCGCGCTCTACGCCGCCCGGGCGGAGCTCAAGCCTCTGGTCATCGAGGGGTTCCAGTGGGGCGGCCAGCTCCAGAACACCACCCACGTCGAGAACTACCCGGGCTACGAGGAGGGTGTGATGGGCCCGGAGATGATGAACGACTTCCGCGCCCAGGCGGAACGCTTCGGCACCCGCTTCATCACCGACGACGCCACCGAGCTCGAGCTGACCGACGGCGAGATTCAAAACGTCCGGATCGGCAAGGACAACTACAAGGCGAGGGCCGTGATCCTCTCGATGGGTGCGGAGCCGAAGCGGCTCGGCATCCCAGGTGAGATCGAGCTCGGTGGGCGCGGCGTCTCCACCTGCGGCGTCTGCGACGGCGCCTTCTTCAAGGGCGAGGACGTCGTCGTGATCGGCGGCGGCGACTCGGCGATGGAAGACTCCATCTTCGTCTCGAAGTTCGCCAAGGGGCTCACGATCGTTCACCGGCGCGACGAGTTCCGCGCCTCGAAGATCATGCAGGAGCGCGCTCGCGGCAAGGAGAACATCGAGTTCCTCACCCCGTACGTCCCGGTCGAATTCGTCGCCGGCGACGACGGCAAGATCGCCAAGGTCCGGGTCCAGCACGCCGAGACCGGGGTGGAGAAGGAGCTCGAGGCCGGCGGCGCTTTCATTGCGATCGGCCACACGCCCCGCTCCGAGCTGGTCGAGGGACAGGTCGAACTTGATGACGGGGGTTATGTGGTCGTCGATGAACCGTCGACCAAGACAAACCTTGCGGGCGTCTTCGCGGTTGGCGACCTGGTCGACCACACCTACCGCCAGGCAGTGACCGCGGCCGGCAGCGGGACCAAGGGCGCCCTTGACGCGGAGTGGTATCTCCGCGACATGCCGCCGGATCCCGAGGAGCACTGGGGAACCAACACTGGCGCGATCATCGAGGCCGTCGAGGCCTCGTAGACTCGGCGCCGACTACCTCGCATTTCTCTTCTCTTGCAGCTCTCGTCAGAGGCCGCCCTCTCGGATCCGCACTCTGGTTGAGCCGGCGGGTGGGGGTATGGTTGACCCGCCCGACAGCGAAGGAGGAGGTTGGAGATGGCGGCGATCGAGAGCCCGGAGAAGCTCGGACTGAAGCCGTTTGACGAGTTCAGCGAGGCGAACGAGACCTGGCCGCGGGGGGACAGGCCGGCGGCAATCCGGAAAGCTGCCTCGGAGTTCCGGGCGCGGTTCGCCGATCCGGACAATCGGGTCAGGGGCGTACGCACCGTCGACATCGCCTCGGCCGCCTACCCAGTCAAGTTCGCGTTCGGGGGGGCGGCCCACTCGGTCAACCCCTACATCAATTTCATCAACCGCCTGGTCGTTGTTCAGTACGACGATTTCGACGGCGACCTCCGCACTCTCGTCTACGAGCCGACTGTCACCGAGGGACCCGCCGAGGCGCCCTTCTACGAGCAGATGCTGTCGAGGTACGGCGAGTTCCTCTCCTACAAGGTGTTCGCCACCATCTACAACGAGGTGCCCGAGGCGCTAGCGAAGGCGGGCGTGCGCCCGGAGGACGTCGATTTCATCAGCTTCGACCACCTGCACGTCCAGGACGTCCGCTTCCTGCTCGGCTCGACAGAGCCACCACCGGGCCACTCAACGCCGCTGCCGGCCCTTCTTCCGAACGCGAAGCTGATCACCCAACGCCTCGAGTGGGACACGTTTCGGTCACTGCACCCGATGCAGTGGGCCTGGTACGTCGCCGACGGCATCAAGGGGGTCCCGGAGGAGAACGTCCTGCTGTTGGAGGGCGACGTCGAGCTCGGCAAGGGCGTCGCGCTGGTCTGGACGCCGGGGCACACGGACGGCAACCACTCGCTCTGCATCAACACCGAGGGCGGCGTCTGGGTGTCCTCCGAGAATGGAGTCGCCGCCGACAACTGGCATCCGCACCTCTCGAAGATCCCGGGGGTGCGCAAGTTCGCCGAGTTCTTCAATCGCGAGGTCGTGCTTAATTCGAACACGCTGGAGGACTCGATCGACCAGTACGACTCGATGCTCAAGGAAAAGGCGATCGCCGACTCGAATACGCGCGATCCCCGCTTCAAAAACGTCTTCCCTTCGTCCGAGCTGACCAGCTGGCGGCGCCAGTGGCCGATCGTCCCCACCTTCAGCTATGGCGGGATGAACTACGGCACGGTCATCTCTGGCGCGAGCGGCAACGGCGCCCCATAGCCGCTCGCGGAAGGGAGGCATTCTTCGTCGGCACGGCTGTGTCGGCCACGGGCCTCGACCTCGACGGGATCACCGAGGTTCAGGAGGCCCTTTCGCGAAGTGCGGGCGCCGGCCGGTAGGCCTCGCCCTGCATCTCTCGCAGCTCCTCGAGGACTCCGAGCGCCCGGCTCCAGCCGAGCCGCTCTCCCCACTCGAGCGGGCCGATCGGCCAGTTGTACCCGAGCCGCATCGCGGTGTTGATGTCGTCCTCCGAGGCGACCCGCTCGCCCAGCGCGAAGCAGGCCTCGTTGACGATCGTCGACGCCAGCCGCGTCAGGATCGCGGGGGCGATTCGGGCCGGCGACCCGCTCGAGCTCGTCCTCGTCGAGGATCGGGCGCTCGCCTTCTATGTCCGGGTCGCGCGGCCGATGAAGGGTGCCCTGCTCGTAGCTGTAGAAGCCGCGGCCGGTCTTCCGACCCAGCCGCCCCGAGGCGACCATTCGCTCGTGGATCGGGCTGGGCCGCCAGCGGGGCTCGCCGAACGACTGCTCCCAAAAGGAGCGGGCGACCGCGAAATTGACGTCGATTCCGATCAGGTCCATCAGCTCGAAGGGGCCCATCCGGAGCCCCGCACCGAGCCGGACGATCCGGTCGATCTCGTCGTGCGGACGCGATCCCCTCGGCCAGCATCCGCAGCGGCTCGAGGAAGAAGGGCCGGACGCAGCGATTGGCCACGAAGCCGACCGAGTCGCGCGCGCGGATCGGGGTTCGGCCCATCTCGCGGGCGACCTCAGTGGCGAGCTCGAGTGCGGCGTCGCCACTCTCGTCGCCGGCCACGATCTCGACCAGCCGCATCAGGGCGGGCGGGTTGAAGAAGTGCATCCCGACGATCCGCTCCGGCTTCGGCACCGACCGAGGCAATCGCAGTGACCGAAAGGGACGAGGTATTCGTGGCGAGCACGGAGTCGGGCCTGCAGACAGAAACAAGTCGCTCGAACAGATTGCGCTTCAGGTCGAGGTCCTCGGGCGCAGCCTCGATCACCAGCTCGCAATCGCGCAGGATCTCGATGATCGTGTCGGTCTCGATGCCGCTCGAACGCGTCGGCGGCGTCGGCCGCGCTCCAGCGCACCTCGTTCTGCGCCCCGCCGCAGCCGGTTGCGCAGCATGCTCCAGCCCGCGCTCGAGTGCTGTGCTCGTCGATCTCGTAGAGGACGGTCTCGGTAGCCGCCGAGCGCGGCGATCTGCGCGATCCCCGCACCCATCGTGCCGGCGCCGACGACGCCGACCCGCTCGACCGTCCCCGGGCTCACGAATCGTCAACCAGACGGCGGCACCATCGCGTTGATGCCGGTCGCGTCCCTGCCGATGATCAGCTTGTGGATCTGCGAGGTCCCCTCGTAGAGGGTCGTGACCCGCGCGTCCCGCAGGTAGCGCTCGACCGGATAGTCGTCGACGTAGCCCGACCCGCCGTGGACCTGGATCGCCGCGTTGGCGCAGTCGACCGCCGCCTCGGTCGCGTAGTACTTGGCGATCGAGGTCTCGACCGTGTTGCGAACGCCCGCGGTCCTTGAGCTCGCCCGCGCGATAGACCAGCAGCCTCGCTGCGTCCCTCTTCACGATCATGTCGGCGATCAGCTCCTGCACGAGCTGGAAGCTCCCGATCGGCACGCCGAACTGCTGGCGCTCCTTCGCGTAGGCGACCGACGCATCGACGCAGCCGTCGCAGATTCCGACGCAGCCAGCGGCCACGCTGTAGCGGCCGTTGTCTAGCGCGCTCATAGCGACCTTGAAGCCGTCGCCGATCTCGCCGAGCATCGCGTCCTCTGGGAGCTCGACCTCGTCGAGCGAGATCTCCGCGGTGTCGGATGAGCGCAGCCCCAGCTTGCCGTGGATCTCCTGCGAGCTGTAGCCGTCGTTCGCGGTCGGCACCAGGAAGCAGGCGAGTCCCTTGTGCCTCTTCTCGGGATCGGTCTGGGCGAAGACGAGGGCGACCTCCGCGACGTTCCCCATGGAGATCCACATCTTGTTGCCCGTGATCGTCCAGCCCGAGTCCGTCTTGGTGGCGCGGGTGCGGAGGCTGGCCGGGTCGGAGCCGGCGTCCGGCTCGGTGAGGGCGAAGCAGCCGAGCGACTCACCCGAGCAGAGCCGGGGGAGCCATTCGCGCTTCTGCTCCTCGGTGCCCCAGCGCTCGATCGATCCGGCGACGAGCGAGGTCTGCACCGAGACGACCGTGCGCGCCGACGAGTCGACGCGACCTACCTGCTCGACGATCAAGCCGTAGCTCAGGTAGTCGAGGCTGCGGCCACCGTACTCTTCGGAGACAGGGGCGCCGAGGTAACCCATCTCGCCGAGCATCGAGGCGAGCTCGCGGTCGAAGCGCCCGGCGCGATCGTTGTCGCGGACACGCGGGGCGATCTCCTTGTCGCAGAACTCCCGGGCGCTCTCGGAGATCAGCCGCTGCTCGTCTGTCAGCTGGAAGTCCAACGCTCGGCGTTCGGCCTCAGCCTGAGACCTGCATCTCGCGGCCAAGAACCGAGTCGAACGACTCGATCGCCTCCCGGGTCCGCTCGCCGGGGCATTCTGCGGCAGGTCCCTGCCGTCGATCGCCGAGACGGGTTGCACTTCACGGACGGTCGACGCCAGAAATGCCTCGTGGGTCCCGCGGAGATCCTCGATCGGGAACGCCCCTTCCTCGACGTGGAGCTCCCGCACGATCCGGTCCCTCGTGATCGACTCGAGGATGCCGACGTCGAGCGCCGGAGTGAGCAGCACCCCGTCGAAGGAGACCCAGAAGATGGTCGAGGTCGGAGCCTCGAGGACGATCCCGTCGGGGCGTACCAAGACCGCCTCCTCCGCGCCCCTTTCCTGGGCGATCCGAGTGGCCTGCATGTTGGCCGCATAGGAGAGGGACTTCACGCCGCTCAGGATCACGGTTGGTGAGTACGTCACCGTTGCCAGGCGGACCGTCTCACCCAGGGGCGGCAGGTTCTCGGTGAAGGCCAGGCGGCGCCCCCCGCGCGTCGCCACCAGGCGCAGCTGACCCTCGTCCTCGCCGAACTCCGCCAGCAGGGCCGAGATCTCCCCCTCGAAGGTCTCGCGGTCGATCGGGAGCTCGATCGCCGCTGCGGAACGCTCCATGCGGTTCAGGTGCTCGCTCAGCGCGAAGGGCCGTCCCCCGTAGAGGCGGATCACCTCGAACACGCCGTCGCCACGTAGAAGCCCGTCGTCCGCGGCCGGGATCCGCGCGTCGGCCGTATCGGACGATTTGTCCATCGACGCTGGCCAACTCGCGTGGGCTCATGCCTAGGCGAGGCTATCGGAGCGCAGCCTGCAGAAGGGTCCGCAGAACGGGCGGCTACAGGGCTTCGACCACCGTCGCGACCCCTTGCCCGACGCCGACGCAGAGGGTGGCGATGCCGTAGCGGCCGCCGCGGCGGCGCAGCTCCCAGACCAGGGCGGTCATCAGCCGGGCGCCCGAGCAGCCGAGCGGATGGCCCAGAGCGATCGCGCCGCCGTTCACGTTGAGGCGCTCCTCGTCGATGCCGAGCCCCTCGGCGCAGGCGAGGACCTGCGACGCGAAGGCCTCGTTCAGCTCGATCAGCTCGATCTGGTCGAGCTCGAGCCCGGCCGCCTCGAGCGCCCGCGGGATCGCGACCATCGGGCCGATCCCCATGTAGGCGGGATCGACGCCGGCGACCCCGATCGAGACGATCCGGCCCATCGGCTCCTTGCCGAGCTCGCGTGCGGTTTCCTCGGTTCCGAGGACCAGGCAGGCCGCGCCGTCGTTCAGCGTCGAGGAGTTGCCGGCGGTGACCGTTCCGCCCTCGCGGAAGGCGGGCCTGAGCTTGGCCAGCTTCTCCATCGAGGTGTCCTCACGTGGTCCCTCGTCCGGCGTCCAGGATGCGTGGCTCCTCACCGCCTGCGCCGCGGCGGGATCTCGACCGGCACGATCTGCTCTGCGAAGCGGCCGTCCCGCTGGGCGGCGACGGCCCGCTGGTGGCTCTGCAGCGCGAATCGATCCTGCTCCTCACGGGAGATCCCGTAGCTGCTCGGCGACGTTCTCGCCGGTCTCGCCCATCGACTCGGTCGAGTAGCGCTCGGCCATCCGCGGGTTGATCATCCGCCAGCCCAGCGTCGTGTCGTAGAGCGTCTGCTCGCCACGCGGCAGGCCGTTCTCGGGTTTCGGCAGCACCCAGGGGGCGCGGCTCATCGACTCGACGCCGCCGGCGAGGTAGAGGTCTCCCTCGCCGAGGCGGAGCGCGCGCGAGGCCTGGTTGACGGCCTCGAGGCCGGAGGCGCAGAGCCGGTTCACGGTCACCCCCGGCACATCGACCGGCAAGTCCCGCCAGCAGTGCAGCCATGCGGGCGACGTCGCGGTTGTCCTCGCCGGATTGGTTGGCGGCGCCCATGTAGACGTCATCGATCCGGGAGGGATCGATCCCGTTCCGCTCGACCGCCGCGGAGACGACATGCGCCGCCAGGTCGTCCGGCCTGATGCTCGGAGAGGGCGCCGCGATAGCCGCCCATCGGCGTCCTCAGCGCGTCGATGATCACGGCCTCGGGCACGGCTGATGGACTGTAGCCTCAGCCGCTGGGAGATGGCCCTCATCGCCCTCACCCTCGGGCTCCTCGTCCTGCTCTTCCTGATCATGGTCGCGCTCGCGCGCGCCTTCGAAGGGAACAGGGTGGCCGACATCATCGACTGGAAGCCGACGCGTTCGCCCGAGGTGGAGGCCCAGAACGAGGTCGACGACGTCCGCCAGATGATCGAGGCGCAGAACGTCTACCGGCGCAAGCGGGGGGCCCCGGAGATCACCGAGGAGGACGTCGAGCGCCAGGCGCGCGAGGACCAGGGCGCTGCGGGCACGGGGCCGCGGGCCGTTCGCCGCAGGGTGGCGGGGCTCGACAGATGAGTAGTTGGCTCGGGCGCTGATCGTCGGCTGCGGCTGCCGCGGCCGCGAGCTCGCGGCGGAGCTCGCCAGATCGGGCTGGCAGGTGCGCGGGACCAGCCGCCGGGCGGACGGGCTGGAGGCGATCGAGCGCGGCGGGGATCGAAGCCGGCCCCGGCGGATCCCGGACCGGCCGGGAACGGTGCTCGAGCTCTGCGGCGACGTCGCCGTGGTCGTCTGGCTGCTCGGCTCCGCGACCGGCGAGTCGGAGGCGATCTCGGCCATCCACGGCGCCGCGGCTGCGAGAGCCTGCTGGAGAAGCTGGTCGACAGCCCGGTCCGGGGCTTCGCCTACGAGGCGGCCGGGTCGGTGGACGGAGAGACGCTGGCCGAGGGCGCGCGGATCGTCGAGCGGGCGGGGGAGAGGTGGCGGATCCCGGTTGACGCTGCTCACCGAGGATCGGCGGGAGCCGGGGTGGGCCGCACGCACGCCGCCGCCGCGGTCGCGGGGCTAGTGCCGGATGAGTTGCCCTGGAAGGCGTTCGCCTTCGAGGGCGGGGCGCAGGGGCTCTGCGGGGGGATCGGGTACGGGTTACCGGGCTCACCGCAGGGATCTCGCCGGCGAGACCGGCTTGGCGTTCTGCTCCGCGGCGAGCGAGGAGTTGGTCGGTGTCTTCGACCAGGGCGCGCGGTCCTTGAAGTGGGTCGGTGGCTTGTCGAAGAGCGCGACCAGCCCCAGCCAGCCGCCGACGATGACGACGAGCACCGCCCGACGGCCACGAAGAACATGATCTGCCTGCGCGCCGAGGGCCCGTAGGAGTGGCCGACCACCTGCCGGCGCTTGTCCTGCCCCATCGCGTCGACGTCGAGGGCTGCGTGCGCTTCGCCTCCTCGGAGGGCTCGAACTTCTCGAGCTTGTCGATGTCCGCCGCGCTCGGAGCGGTGCCTCTGGTCGTCTCGGACTCGGAGCTCCGCGAGGCAGTCGCTTTGGAGCTCTTGGACTTCGAGCTGCCCGAGGCAGTCGCCTTTGGAGCTCTTGGACTTCGAGCTCCGCGAGCCGGATGAAGGGGATCGACTCCCGGATTTCCGCGATCTGGGCGAATTTGCCGTCGCTTCGGGCACGGCCCCGAGCCCCCAGGTCTCCCTCACTTGCTCGGCCGGGTCGACTTTCGATCGACCCCCGGATTTCCTCCACTTCGCCATCCCGCGGCAACCATAGCGCCGGTCTCCCGGGGCCGCGCCACCTCGTCAGGGCCGAATTCCCGGCTTGCGGGTCGCAATTGGATAAAGTCTGATCAGGATTACAGAGTTATGAATTCATGGCTAGACACGAGAGAGAGGCGAAGCGATGGCCGATTACGCAAACGACGTACTGGTGGAGACCGACTGGGTCGCCGACCACCTCGATGACGACGACATCCGGATCGTCGAGGTCGACGAGAACCCCGCGCTCTACGCCGAGGCGCACATCCCGGGGGCGATCGGCTTCGACTGGAAGACGGATCTCCAGGACCAGGTGAAGCGGGATTTCCTCGGCCCGGAGGAGTTCGGAAAGCTGATGGGGAGCCGCGGGATCTCGAACGACCACACGGTCCTCCTCTATGGCGACCGCAACAACTGGTTCGCCGCCTACACCTACTGGTACTTCCTCTACTACGGCCACGACAAGGTCAAGCTGATCAACGGCCCCCGCGAGAAGTGGATCGCTGAGGACCAGCCGACCAGCACCGACGTGCCGTCATATCCCGAAGCCGACCTTCGAGGCCAAGGACGGCGACGACTCGATCCGGGCGAAGCGCGACGAGGTGCTGGAGGCGCTCGACTCCGACACGAAGCTCGTCGATGTCCGCAGCCCGCAGGAGTACTCGGGCGAGCTGATCGCGATGGCCGGCTACGAGCAGGAGGGCGCGCAGCGCGCCGGGCACATCCCGGGCGCCGCTTCGGTTCCCTGGGCCCAGGCCGTCAAGGAGGACGGCACCTTCAAGTCCGCCGACGAGCTCCGCGAGCTCTACCAGGGCAAGGGTGTGATCGAGGACGGCAACCCGATCATCGCCTACTGCCGGATCGGCGAGCGCTCGGCGCACACCTGGTTCGTTCTCCACGAGCTGCTCGGGCGAGGGCAACGTCAAGAACTACGACGGCTCGTGGACCGAGTGGGGGAACCTGGTCGACGTCCCGATCGAGAAGGACGCTAGCTGTCAGCTGACTAGTGAGGGGCGGCCGGCCGGCGTCGATCGGCCGGCCGCCTCCCGTCACTTCACGACGCGGTACTTGAGGTGCGCTACCCCGGGTGCCTCGACCGCGCGGAGCTGTTCAAGCTTCAGGTCCGGCCGACTCCGTCGAAGAGCCGCTCGCCGTCGCCGAGCAGGATCGGGGCGACGTGCAGCTCGATCTCGTCGACCAGTCCGGCCGCCAGGTACTGGTTGATGGAGTCGGCGCCGCCGCCGAGCGAAGACGTCCTTGTCGCCGGCCGCCTCCCTCGCCTGGGCGAGGGCCGACTCGATTCCGTCGGTGACGAAGGTGAAGGTGGTGTCGGAGAGCGTCAGCGGCTCGCGCTCGTGGTGGGTGAGGACGAAGACCGGCTTGTGGAAGGGCGGGTCCTCGCCCCACCAACCGGGCCATGGATCGTCGCCCCAGGGCCCGCCGTCCGGAGGGCCGAACTTGCCGCGCCCCATGATCTCGGCGCCGACGTTGGCCAGTCGCCTCCTCGACTATCGGAGTGCTGGCGTTGTCCTCGCCGCCCTCCTTGCCGTGGGGTTCGCGCCACGCCTTCAGCTCGACTATCCAGTCGTGGAGCTGCTTCGCCCCCCTCGCCGAGCGGGTTCTCCTCGCTCTGGTTCGGCCCGGCGACGTAGCCGTCCAGCCGAAACCGAGATGTGGACTCTCACCTTGCTCATGTCTCTATAGACGGGGTCCATGGTCCGGAAACTCATCGCCCCGTCGGTCGAGGCGCTCGAAGAGCATCGCCAGGATCCGGGCAGTCGCGCCCCAGATCAGCTTGTCGGCGACCAGGTAGGTGTCGGTCTTGATCGGGACGCCGCGCCGCACCAGCCGCCGCTTCTCGTAGCCGGCGGCGAGGTCGTCCAGCGAGGCCACCAGGACGCTCTCGACCTCGGCCGGATTCGGCTCGAAGCGCATGCCCTCCTCGATCAGCCCGACGAAGGGGTGAACCTTGTAATTGGTGACGAAGGTCCCGATCGGGGGCAGCGCGCCCGCGACCTCGACGTTGTCGCGGGAGAGGCCGATCTCCTCCTCGGCCTCCCGCAGTGCGGTCTCGATCAACTGCTCGCCCTCATCCCGCCTGCCGCCGGGGAAGGAGATCTCCCCTGCGTGGCGCTTCAGGTCGGAGCGGCGCTCGGTGAAGACCAGGCCCGGGTTGTCGGGCCAGCCGTGCATCGGGCACCAGCACGGCAGCCTCGGTACGACCGTGGGCCTCGAGCTCCGCGGCCTCGGCCGGGTCCAGCAGCAGCGACCGCAGATCAGATGATGACCTGGACGGTTCCGCCATCGACGCTCCAGGCCGCCCCGGACGTGTACGAGGCGTGCTCCGAGCAGAGAAAGACGATGGCGCCCGCGATCTCCTCGGGCTCGGCCAGCCGGCCGATCGGGCGCTTCGATCCGGCGCACATCGAGGGCTTCCTCGCGGCTCGACGTGGCCGTCCTTCTCCTTCGACTGGTCGAGCAGTCCGCCCTCGTCCATCCAGAGCTCGGACTTGACCGGGCCGGGGCAGATCGCGTTGATCAGCACGCCATGCGGCGGCGTAGCGGTCGGCGAAGAGCCGCGAGAGGGAGAGCTCGGCGGCCTTCGCCACCGAGTACTCCGGCATCGATGCCGACGGGCGCTTGCCTGCGGTGCTCGAGACGTTGACGATCCGGCCCCAGCCGCGCTCGCGCATGCCCGGCGCCGCGGCTCGCATCAGCCGCATCGGGGCCATCACGTTCAGCTCCCAGGCCGCGTACCAGTCCTCGTCGGGCACCTCGTCGAGGTCTCGCCACCTCGCGCGTGCCGGCATTGTTGACGAGGACGTCGAGCTGGCCGAGGCGGTCGTTCGCCTCGCGCACGATCCGATCCGTCGCAGCGGGATCGCGCGACGTCGGCGACCAGCGATTCGGCGCGGCCGCCCCCGTCCTCGCCCGCCGCCGCGCACTCGTCCGCCGCCTCGATCAGCTGCTCCTCGGAGCGAGCGACCAGAAGCACGTCCGCTCCCTCGGCGCAGAGCATCCGGGCGGTGGCGCGGCCGATGCCGCGGCTGGCGCCGGTCACCACGCAGGCGCGACCGCTGAGTCCCAAGATCCACGGGTCAGTCCTCGTCCTCGAAGTCCTCGATCAGCTCCAGCGAGTCGTTGACGCACGACGTCCTGGGACTTGAGCGCCCTGTGCACAGGGCACTTGCCGGCGATGGTCAGCAACCGGTCGCGGTTCTCGTCGCTGAGCTGGGCGCCGAGGGTGATCCGCACGTCGAAGGTCGGCGGGTCATCGGTCGTCGCCTCGGTGTAGTCGACCGCCACCTCGACCGTCCCGAGACCCCACTCCTTGCGGTTGGCGTACATCTCGATCGTGATCGCGGTGCAGCTGGCCAGCGATGCGGCGAGCAGCTCGGTCGGCGATCGGGCCCCGGTCGGTGCCGCCCCTCTCCTCCGGCTCATCGACGATCAGTCGGTGCTCGCGGATCTCGAGTTCGTGCTCGTAGCCCTGGCGCCGGCGGGCGACGGCGCTCTTCATCAGGTCCCGCTCCTGCCCTCGAACATCTGGGGGTTCGGCTCGTCTGCGAATCGGGCGAGGGCGAAGGCGAGGTCGGAGGCGCGGTTCAGGTAGCGCAGGACGGCGTCGGAGGCCAGGCCGTCGGAGTCACGCAGCTCGACCACTCGCCGCTCGGCCCGGCGGATCGCGGAGCGGGCCACGTCGAGCGCGGCCGACAGCTCGGTGCCTCCCGGGATGACGAACTGGGGCGGGAGATCGACCTGGCTCATGTAGCGGTCGATGTCGGCCTCGACCGACTCGACCATCTCGTCCGTGATCCGGCTGACGCCGTCCTCGAGCCGGCTCGGCCGCCTCGGGCGAGGTCGCTAGCTCGGCGCCGGCGACGAAGAGGTTGTGCTGGAGGGAGAGGATCGTGGCGTGGAGGTCGGCCTGGTTGTCCTCGCTTGCAGAGCGACCGCGCGACGCCGAGCGCGGAGTTCGCCTCGTCGATCGACCCGTAGGCCTCGGTCCGCGCGTCGGTCTTGGGCACGCGGCCGCCGTACCAGAGGCTGGTCGTGCCATCGTCGCCCTTGCGCGTGTAGATCTTGACCACGAGCCGACCATACCCGGCCCGCCCGGCCGGGCAGCTAGGCGAGCGGGTTGAAGACGATCCCGGTGAGGAGCTTGGGGAAGAAGTAGGTCGACTTCGGCGGCATCGTCTCGCCGGCGGCGGCGACCTCGCGGACCTGATCGACGGGGGTGGGGCGCAGCAGGAAGGCCGCCTGGTAGTCGCCGGCGTCGAGCTTGGCCAGGGCCTCGTCGATGCTCGGCGTGTAGCCGATGCCGCGCTTGGCGGCGATGTCCTCGGTGGTCATCCCGAGGATCCCCTTCAGGACGAGCTCCTCGAGGATGGCGGCGTCGAGCGTCCGGTAGGCCTCGGAGCGCTCCGCGAGCGCCTGATCGAGCGCCGGGTTGGAGGCCAGCCGCAGCCGGTAGGCGCGCTTGAAATGCGAGTCGACGTAGCCGAAGACGCCGACCCCTTCGATCCCGGCAGGGTCGAGCTCGGTCCGTCGGGGACCTCCTCGACCTCGAACAGCTCCCTGAGTCCGGTGCCGAGCGCCTCCTGCTTCGCGGGATCGTCGGCGAGGCCCGAGATCAGCCGGTGGGTGGGGAAGACGGTGAGGCCGGGATCCTCGAGCGAGACGAGCGCCATCAGGACGTAGTCGGCGGGGCCGCCGGCGCCTACCTCGCGCTGGTAGGCGAGCGAGGTCTCGTAGCGGTGGTGGCCGTCGGCGATCAGCAGCTCGCCGGGCGCGAGCTCGTCGGTGATCGCCTCGTGGACGGCCGGATCGCCGATCCGCCAGACGCGGTGGGTCGTGCCGTCGCCGTCGGTCACCTCGCCCCAGGGGTCGCCGACGAGCGCGGGCTCGAGGTGGCGCCAGGCGTTGCCGGGATGGAGGGCGAAGATGGGGGAGAGGTTGTGTCGGGTGGCGCGGGTGAGCCGCAGCCGGTCCTCCTTTGGGCCGGGCTGGGTCCGCTCGTGCGGGCGGATGCCCTCGCCGTACGGGGCGAGGCGGACGCGGGCAAGGAAGCCGCGGCGGGTGAGGCGTGAGCCGTCCGGCGCGCTGTAGTCCTGCTCGAGCGCCCAGATCGTCGGGTCGGAATCGCCGCGTCGAGAACGCCCTCGTCGGTCCATTCGCCGAGCAGCTCGGCGGCGTGCTCGTAGGGATCGCCGCCCGCCGGGTCGCGCGGCAGGTCGAGCTCGACGACGTTGTAGGGCGAGCGGGCGGCGAGCTCGGCCCGCTGCGCGTCGTCGATCACGTCATACGGAGGAGCGACCACGTCGGCGAGAGCCGACCTTGCCGAGGTCGTAATGAACCGCCTGAAGTGGACTGACCTCGGCCACGGGCGCGGAACCCTAATCAGCCACGAGACGGCACACATTCGACACGTTCCGCGCGCCACCCACCACATCCGCTCGATTCGAATCGATCCATGACATATCCGCCGTACATGAGGGAGAAGGC
Organism: uncultured Solirubrobacterales bacterium; assembly: GCA_963801055.1. GTDB lineage: Bacteria > Actinomycetota > Thermoleophilia > Solirubrobacterales > 70-9 > DASUPK01. Next base: position 382,450 of record CAWDDE010000001.1, read on the forward strand.
ACGTCAACTGCGCCGAGATCAGCAGCTGACGATCGACGAGATTGCCGAGCGTCTGGCGGTCTCGAGGACCACTGTGTTCTTCTGGGTCGGCGACATGCCGAGGCCGGCTCGATGCCGGAATCGAAAGGGCGCAGGGCACGCGCTCGGTAATGCCGCGATGCAGGCCAAATACCGCCGCCTGCGCGAGCGAGCCTATGAGGAAGGCGTAGCGAGTTTCGACTCCATGACAGAAGAGGAGGGGTTCACCGACTTCGTGACCCTGTTCATCGCAGAGGGATATAAGCGCAACCGAAACCTTGTCTCGGTTGCGAACTCAGACCCCGCCGTGATCGCAATTGCAGATCGATGGCTCCGGCGCCTGTCGCGCAACAAGCTGACGTATTGGGTCCAGTACCACGCCGACCAGGACCTTCCCTCGCTGCAGCGGTTTTGGGCCGCTCTGGTCAGAGTTGACCCAGGCGAGATCTGCCTCCTGCGGAAGTCAAATAGCAATCAACTAAAGGGCCGCACGTGGCGTTCGAAGCATGGTGTGTTGACGGTTACCACGCACGACACCTACTTCCGAGCGCGGCTGCAAGCGTGGGTCGATCTGTTGCGGCGGCGCTGGCTAGACTCGCGCGTTACGCCACTCGGGGCGTAGCGCAGCCTGGTAGAGCGCTGCCTTGGGAGTGGGAGGTCCCCGGTTCGAATCCAGGCGCCCCGACTATCGGCCCTCACGCCTCCCCCTTTCCCAGGTACATTGCGCGTAGCCCTCTGGCCCATCGGAGCGGCGGGGAGAAGGTGACGAAATGAAGTCCGCGGTTCAGGGTCGCACCTACGCGTATCTGCTGATGGCCGTCGCGATCGCCTCGGCCGGCATCGCCCTGCTGCTCTACGCCACCGGTCTCTTCCACGACACCGAGCTGCTCGAGCGTCGATACCCGCTTCTCGATCCGCGGCGACGAGACCCCGCGCGACGACATCGTCCTCGTCCTGATCGACGACACCACCTCGCGCGAGCTGCCCGTCCGCTTCCCCTTCCCGCGCTCGCTGCACGCGCGAGTGATCGACGCGATCAGCCGGGAGGGCCCCAAGGCGATCGCCTACGACGTCGAGTTCCTTCAGCCCACGAAGCCCAAGGAGGACAACGCGCTGATCAACGCGGTCGCGCGAGCCGGTCCCAACAAGGTCGTCCTCGCCGACAGCCAGCCGGACCCGCAGGGGCGAAGCGGCGTCTTCGGCGGCGAGAAGGTCCTCGACCAGATCAAGGCGCGCGCCGGCAACAATCAGATCGGCGAGGACTCCGACGGCGTGCGCCGCCGCATTCCCTACTACGTCGGGAACATGAAGACCTTCCCATCGTCGCCGCCGAGGTCGCCTCAGGCAGCACGATCACCACCTCGGACATGGGCGGCGACCACGCCTGGATCGACTACGCGGGCCCCCCGGGCACCTATCCGGCGGTTCCCTTCTCGCGCGTCCTGAACGGCCAGTTCCCGCCGGGGACCTTCAAGAACAAGGTCGTCGTCGTCGGCGCGTCGGATCCGACCCTGAAGGACGTCGTCGAGACGCCCACCAGCGGATCAGACAACCTGATGTCCGGGTCCGAGATCAATGCCAACGCGATCGCCACCGCTCTCGACGACTTCCCGCTCCAATCGACCCCGCTCGCGCTCGACCTCTTCCTGATCGCGCTGATGGGCGTCATGGCGCCGCTGGCGAGCTACCGGCTCTCCCCGTTGACCGCGCTGGCTCTGGCTCTGGGCGCCGCAGCCCTCTACCTGGTCTGCGCCCAGCTCGCCTTCAACTCGGGCTGGATCATCCCGGTCCTCTATCCGATGATCGCCCTGGGGCTGTCGCTGGTCGGGTCGCTGCTCGTCTACTACGTTCGCGAGGCGTTCATCCGTCGGCGGTGCGCGACACCTTCGCCCGCTTCGTCCCGGAGTCGGTCGTCGGCCAGGTGCTCGCGCAAACCGACGACGACCTGCGCCTGGCCGGCAGGCGGATGGAGGTCACGGTCCTCTTCAGCGACATCCGCGGCTTCACGACCTTCTCCGAGGCGAGGGACCCGGGCGAGGTGCTTGGAGTCCTCAACCGTACCACGAGGAGATGACCGACGCGGTGATGGATCACGGCGGCACCCTGATCTCGTTCATGGGCGACGGGATCATGGCCGTCTTCGGCGCCCCGATCGAGCATGCCCGACCACGCCGACCGCGCATTCGCGACCGCACGGGAGATGCTCGACGGTGCGGCTTCCGGCCTTCAACGAGTGGATGCGGAATGAGGGAGTCGACGACGAGTTCCAGATCGGGATCGGGCTCAACAGCGGCCCGGTGATGGCCGGCAACATCGGCTCTCAGCAACGGCTCGAATTCACGACGATCGGCGACACCGTCAACACAGCCGCCCGCCTCGAGGGCATGACCAAGGGCACCGGGCACAGCCTGTTCGTCGCGGATTCGACCAGGGACCTGCTCGCGGCGACGGACGGCGAGCTCAACTTCGTGGACTCGCTGCCGGTGCGCGGCAGGGCCGAGGAGATCAGGGTCTGGAGCCTGACCTGAGCCAGGGGCAGCCTCCTTCTTAAGGCCCTTCTGTCGCCGGCTCGCCGGTGTCTGAGCCGTCTCACCGCTGATGCTCGACGCGATCGATCGCTTCGTGGGTGGCGATCGCGTGCCGGTCGGCCGTAAGCTCGATTCCGGGCGGGAGCTCGACGTGCAGCTCACCGGATGGGTCCAGCCGAACGTGAAGGGTCGCGGAGCGGGAGCCGAGCACGTGCCCGCCACGCGAGCGGTCCTCGCTGATGAAATGCAGGTGCCACCCGCTCACCTCGATTCCCTCGACGTAGTCGGGGAAGCGGAAGCCGAGCATGGTCCCGTCCACCTTCGAGAACTCGAACACCCGCTGGTCCTTAACCACCGCCGTGAGAGGTCGGTAAGGCGGCTCCTGGCGCGGGACCGACCGCGCCTGGACCTGCTCGAAGCGGCCGTCGATCCGCACCGCGCACGTGGCCCTGCCTTCCGGAACCCGCCTGTCGATCTCCGCCAGCAGCGCTTCGTGGCCGATCGAGCCCTCGAGCTCGAAGTTGACCTCGGGCGCGAACGGCACGACTACGGCGAATGGGGTCCGCTCGGAGCGGGGCAGCTCCTCGATTCGGCCTTCGACGTCCGCTCGATAGAACCGGCCGTCCAGCGCGATCATCTCGCCGTCGAGGTGGTTGACCGTTCCGAGGCCGAGGTCACCGTGCTCGGAGAGCTCCGCGAAAGTGACGTCTCCCTCGTATGAGCCCTCGAGGAGCGCCCCAATCGTCGAGGCCTGGAAGAGGACGTGCGGCTCCGCGCCCGCGTGCAGATCCGCGTGCCGCATCGCCTCGACGTGCAGCGACCGGATCCAGCGCTCGTCGAGGCTCATTCGGGGGCGAGTGTGCGGGCGGTCTCCGACTTCGGAACGTCGCGCTGATCAGGGTTGGTCCCAAGGACGCGATCGCTCAGGTTGTTGGTGATTCCGTGCCAGAAGTGCTCGTTCTTGAAGTGATGGAGGCGGTGGTTTCGCCAGATCCTCATGTAGGCGGCGGACCGCGGCCGGTAGGCGGTGTGGATCAGGAAGTGGGTCCACTCGTAGATGAAGACCATGCAGCAGCCGGCGATCCCGGCGCTGAGCAGCGCGCCGAGCGGAACCGGACCGGCGAGGAGCGTCACGAGCAGCGCGCCGAGCCCGACCGTGAACGGCACCGCGACCAGCATCAGAAAGGCCGCCTGCCACCAGTAGAGGAGCACCATGTCGAGGTCGTTCGGGTCAGAGTGGTGAGCGCGATGCGCACGGGCAGCGACGGTCTCGAGATTCCTGCCGCGGATCTTGATCGGCTTCGCGTGCAGCAGGTAGACGTGGATCGCCCACTCACCGAATGGATATACGGCCAGCATCGCCGCGACCGCGACCGCGTCTCGCCAGCTCGGATCACCGACCAGGATCCGGATGAGCACGAGCGCCAGGATCCCGGCTCCGATCGCCCACGGTGATTCCTTGCGAAGGAATTCCCGCCGTGCGTGTCCGACCGAGGTGACCTCACGCGATTGCATCGCGTCCAGCCTAGTGAGAACTGCGACCCGGCTCCGCCGGTCCCCCCGTGACGATCTATGGCTTTGCCGAGCGGCTCGCCGGCCAACTCTGAAGCCGATTGGCAATGAAGCATGGGGAGGGGACCGACCCGAGGAGCTCTCCCGTTTGGCTCCGCGCGCCGGTCCCTTGCGACTTCCCCGTCGTGTACCCCTGAGTACGACCTAAAGCCTACGAGCACTATACCCAATTTTATGCTCCCTAAAAATGATTAGGCGGCAGTGACGAGTTTTGGGGAGGCGATTTCTGCGCCCACCGCCCCCCGGATCATGCAGCGGCCATACGAAGCCCTGGGGATGGCATGTTTCGGCGCTACGCTCCGCCCTGCCCGGCCCCCGTAGCTCAGCTGGATAGAGCGTCGGCCTTCTAAGCCGATGGCCGCAGGTTCGAGTCCTGCCGGGGGCGCCTCCAAGCATCTGGGATCCAAAGCGACCCAGAAGACGACGACCGTCCACTCCCCATCGCCTGGTCGCGGCCGGCACCAGGTGACCTAAATGACGCCCGCCCGCCGCTGAGCGCATACGCCGGCCTCCTGAGGCCGACCCTCACGCTAGATTTGAGGGGCGCGGTGGGCGTAGCTCAGCTGGTAGAGCTCCTGGTTGTGGTCCAGGCGGTCGCCGGTTCGAATCCGGTCGCTCACCCCTCAGGAAAGCCCCGCTCCGGCGGGGTTTTCCGATTTCTGACGCGAGTTATCCCGGGCGCGCATGGGCTCTTCGCGGCCTTGTTCGAGCCTGGCGCATCTCACCGTCCTCGCTCACAAGCGCGATTCCAGACGTGCTGCTTTGCATGGAAAGCAGCGCTTTCTATTCGATGGCGTCTCCGCCTGCCCGGGCTCGAGCGGGGCTCGCTGGTGTCGCTGGTGTCGCTGGTGTTGGCCTGACGAGCAGGAGTAAGGTCATACGAGGTCGCCGAACCAGAATCCGCCCCATCATCACCGGAGGTTGTTATGAGCGACACCGTCGAGACCGCCGCCGAGATCCGCCCGTTCACGCTCGACGTCCCCGAGGAGCAGCTCGAGGACTTGCGCAGCCGCATCAACGCGACGAAGTGGCCCGACCGGGAGGTGGATCCCTCCCAAGGCGTGCAGCTCGACACGATCCAGGCTCTGGCCGACTACTGGTCGACCGACTACGACTGGCGCCGCTTCGAGGAGCGCTTCGCGGCCTTCCCGCACTTCATCACCGAGATCGACGGCGTCGACATCCACTTCATTCACGTTCGCTCCGAGCGTGAGGACGCGCTGCCGCTCATCGTCACGCACGGCTGGCCGGGCTCGACGGTCGAGCAGCTCAAGATCATCGATCCGCTCTCCAATCCCATGGAGCATGGGGCGAGCGCGGGGGACGCCTTCCATCTCGTGATCCCGTCGTTGCCGGGCCACGGGTTCTCCGGGAAGCCCACCGAAACCGGCTGGGACCCCATCCGAATCGCAAAGGCGTGGGCCGTGCTGATGGAGCGCCTCGGCTATGACCGCTACGTGGCGCAGGGCGGCGATTGGGGCAATGCCGTCACCGAGCAGCTGGCCCTGCTGAAGCCCCCGGGGCTGGTGGGCATCCACACCAACATGCCGGCGACGCTTTCGCCCGAGATCTCGAAGGGGGTCCAGGCCGGCGAACCGGCGCCGGAGGGCCTCTCGGCCGACGAGAAGAAGGCGTACGAGATCCTGGTCCACTTCTTCGCGACCGGTACCGGCTATGCGGGGGAGATGGGCAACCGGCCGCAGACGCTCTACGGCATCGTGGACTCGCCGGTCGGCTTGGCGGCCTGGATGCTCGATCACGACGAGGCCAGCTACAAGCTGATCGCGCGCGCCTTCACCGGCAATCCGGGCGGGCTCTCGCGAGACGACGTCCTCGACAACGTCACCCACTATTGGCTGACGAACAGCGGGATCTCATCGGCGCGCCTCTACTGGGAGAGCAAGCTGGGGTTCTTCGACGTCAAGGGCGTCGAGATCCCGGTCGGCGTGACCGTCTTCCCGGACGAGCTCTATCCGGCCCCGCGTAGCTGGGCGGAGACGGCCTATCCCAAGCTCATCCACTTCAACGAGGTCGACGAAGGCGGCCACTTCGCCGCCTGGGAACAGCCGCAGACATTCTCGGAGGAGATTCGGGCGACCTTCAGGTCACTGCGCTGATCGACGCCCCAACCCTCAAGACCGCCGCTTTGGACGAAAAGCGGCTATCCCGCTTTGCATGGGAAGCGGCGCCTTCTCCCCTCACTCACATCATGAATCGCTGGGATTCGCGGCGTGTCACTTCGCCCCTTAGTCTTTGGCGCGTTGAGCCGCCCGTTACGGGCCGCTTAAGGGAGTAACCTCGGTGTGCGTTCGACTCGCTGCCTGGCTGCGCGCCGCTCGCAGTACGTTGGGTCTCAAGCCGCAACTCTGCCCATCGCGCTTGTCTACGTAAGAGGGGCGACAACCGACGATGTTTGGAGGTCGCGGTGATCGACGGAGCCCCCTACGGTGCTCTCTCGTCTCGGTGGGTGGGCTTCCTGGGGCCGCCTCTGACGCGACGGGCGAGGGGCTCGCTCTCAGTGGCCAACATCACGATGATTGACCGGCGCCGATCGGCGGGGTGGGACGGGCAGGTTTTGGATTACATCGTCTCCGTCAACGCGCGCGACGATGAGGACGCTGCCGCCCGCGTGCGGACAGCGCTCCAGGCTCATGGCAGCTTCTCGGCGTTTGCACCGGCCGAGCTCTAAAGGCTCCGGTCTTTTAGGCGCGCCGAGAACCCGCCGGTGAGCCTCTGACTGGCTGCCGCGACTGCTTTTCAGGGTAGGCCCCTGCCGGCGTCTGGCAAGAGCCCGAATCGCGATCCGGGTATTCGGCAGATCAGCGTCACCATCCGGCACTCGCCGATAGCGCCTCGTGCGCAACTCGACGTTGTACGGAGCGCTCCCCCGACCAGGAGCACAGGCTGAGGTTGTGCTCCGTGTCGTCACGGGAGCGCTATTCGACCTGGCGCTCGCTTCTCGCGTCCGCATCACCCATCCGCCATGGCAGGTGCATAGATCATGCTCACCACGCCTCCCCCGAGCGGACGCGATTCGACCAGGCGCAGCGCGATCTTGTCCTGCGTCTCCCCGAACAGGCGAGCTCCGGCACCGAGCACCACCGGGTAGACCATTAGGCGCAGCTCGTCCACCAGCCCCATCCCGATCAGTGCCTGCGAGAGGCGGCGGCTGCCATAGACGACGATGTCGCCGTCGAGCTCCTTCCGCAGCCTGGCCACTTCCTCCGGCCAGTCGTCGCCCAGGACGGTCGCGTTCCAGGCCGGGTCCGTGAGCGTCGAGGAGACGACGTACTTCGGCAACTCGTTCAGCCTGTCGGCGAGCTTGCCTTCCGCTTTGGGCCAGTAGGCCTGCAAGGTCTCGTAGGTGACCCGTCCGAGCAGGAGGGCCTCGCAGTTCTGCGCCTGCTCGAGCCCGACCCCTTCCCCGTAGTTGAAGTCGAAGTCCATGGCCCAGCCCCCGTGTTCGAAGCCGCCGCGGCGATCCTCATCGGGGCCGCCGGGCGCCTGCATGACCCCGTCGAGCGAGTAGCTCTGGCTTAGGGCGATCTTTCCCATTTCGGTTCTCCCTTTCGTTGGCGGGTGAGCCACAGCGAGGCCGATGGCGTGATGTTCATTCGACCCCAAATAGCGGCGAAACCCATCGCTCCTCGCCGCTCTCCGCGTGAACTTTCAGTGATTCGACCTTCCAGGCGGACGATGACCTCGTGTTCCCTCACCCGGAGCTGGGGGTTCCGCTCGACCGCTCCATGCTGCGCAAGCGGTTCAAGCGAGCGGTCAAGGCGGCGAAGGTGCGCGACGTGCGGTTCCATGACCTCCGCCATACCTTCGCTACCCGCATGGCGGCGACCGGCGTCCCGATGCGAAACGCTCCAAGCGTGGCTCGGTCATCGCGACTTCGCGACGACCCTCCGCTACGCCGACTACATGCCCGGAGCAAGAGGGCGAGTTGGTCGAGAGGGCATTCGCCCGTGACATCAACGGTGACATCAAAGTGCAGACAAACGGGTCAACTCAGACCAACTCAAACGCCCTTACCACGCACGAAACCGCCTGAGTCCGTGCCCGACAGGGATTTGTGGTCCAGGCGGTCGCTGGTTCGAATCCGGTCGCTCACCCCGTAACGAAGCCCCCGCTAAGGCGGGGGTTTTTGTTCTTGCCATGGCAAAGACGGCCCCCGGCGGGCATCAAGCAATCAAGTCCGAGGACCTCGAGGTTGCCGAGCGGTAGGCGGCGCGGGCGGAGCCGTGGCTCCGCCCGCGCCAATCGGTCAGCCGAACTCTGCTGCGCTCAGCGAATCAACAGGACCTTGTAGGGGCCGCCACCACCGTCGGGGTCGGCGGCACCACCGCCCGTGAAGGTGTTGCAGAACTGCACCACGACCTGGTTGCCCGCTGGGTCCGGATCGCCGACCAGGGTGAACGTATCCGTCCAGCCGGGCGGCGGCGTCACCACGACGTGATCGCTCGCCTGGATTCCGGGCGTGGAGATGGCAAAGGTGGAGCAGGTGCTCCCGGCCACGGGGCCGATGTTCTGGTTCGAGACGACGCTGAGGAAGAACTTGCCGCTGGTGACCGCCTTGTCGGCGATCTTCCCGCTGGTCACGGCCGAGTTGGCGATCTTGTCGCTAGTGACCGCTCCGTTAACGATCTTGCCGGTCTTCACAGCGTTCTTCTTGAGTTGCTTCGGCCCGACGCTGTTCTTGGGCAGCGCGGCGGCGTATGCCCCTCCGGCCATCGCCACGATCAAAGCCAGAATCGCCACGATCATGGCGGGCGAGGGCTTGCGTCTAATACGGATCATGCTTGCTCTCCCTTCGGTTGAGACAACGGGCATCAATTCGGCCATCAATCTGAGCACAAGTGAGGGCAACTCAAAGCAAGACGCCGTGCCTGAGGACGTCTGAGAGTAATCCTGCCCGACCCGTACCCTCGAGTTGTTGGTCGAGGCGGTCGCCGGTTCGAGTCCGGTCGCTCTCCCCTCGTAGGGTCGGCAGTTAGGCACCCCCGGCGGCGGGGTACGCGTTCCATCGACGATGGGGACTACCGGTGACACCAGGGTGAAAGGTCAGCGCGATGGCTCACGCGCCGCCCAGTTCAGCAGCAGGAGCCTCGAGCGCGCGCGTGACGCCGGCGAGAGTCGAAAGACGGTGATCGTCGCCATCTGCGCCAACGGCGCGATCGCAGTCGCGAAACTGTTGGGGGGGCTCGTCACCGGATCCGCGGGCATGCTGGCGGAGGCCGCCCACTCGGTCGCCGACACGACCAATCAGGGCTTCCTGCTCGTCTCGATCCAGCTCGCGGGCCGGGAACCGACTCCCGAACGTCCATTTGGTTACGGAGGTGAGCGTTACCTCTGGACCTTCATGGCCGCGATCGGAATGTTCCTGGCCGGCGCGGTTTTCGCAGTCGGCTTCGGGATCTATGAGCTGATGCGGCACGAGGGCGAGACGAGCGGTTTCGCGATCGCCTACGCGGTGCTGGCCGTCGCCTTGGTTGCCGAGGGCAGCTCTTGGGTGCGTGCCTTTCGACAGACCCGTGCCGAGGCGCGCGACCGAGGCCAGAGCATTCGCCGCTATGCCCGCGAGACGCGGGATCCCAACGTCAAGATGGTCCTGTTCGAGGACACCGCGGCGCTCGCCGGGCTTCTGATCGCCGCGCTCGGTATTGGGCTCAATGCGATCACCGGTTCAAAGTTCTGGGATCCCACGGCCTCCATCCTGATCGGGGTGCTGCTCATCTTCGTCGGCTTTTGGCTTGGACGAGACGCCAGACACCTCTTGCTCGGATCGTCCGCGACGCCTGAGGAGCGGGCCTTGATCGAGGACACGATCGAGAGCTACGACGAAGTGGTCGGGACCAAGGAGCTGCTCACGATCGTGCTCGCTCCCAAGGCGCTCCTCGTCACCGCGCGCGTCGATCTGCGCGACGATCTCGACGCCGCCCGCGTCGAAACGGTTTCGAGTGAGATCGAACGGAGCATTCGCGGCGCCGTCCCGGACGTCAGCGAGGTGTTTCTGGATGCCACACCTCCGGGCGGGCGCGGAGATCATCCACAGCCAAGGCCCGAGCGTGGCTCCGTCGACGAGGGCATGATCAGCACGGCGCAGAGCGCCGTTTCCGCGTCGGTTGTCCGCTCGCGCGAAGACATCGAGATCGCATCGCAGGTCCGTCGCGTACTTGCGGGTTCGGGGCGGAGATAGCTCCAACGGCCGGACTGGCTCTCGCTCCGCGTTTGCAGGGGGAGTACATTCGACGTTTGGCCCCCGACTCGCCTACCGACAGCAAGCCGCCGCCGGCGCAGCACCCGAAGGGCTGGCGCGTGGACCCCGCGCCCGACGGGCGCGGCGCGCCTCCGCCTGAGAAGCCGCCGATGATCCCGCGGAGCAGGGCCTTCGTCGCGTTCCTGCTCGGGCTGCTCGCGGTGAACCTCTTGATCTCGTTCCTCACGAGCGGACCCGCGGACCGGCCGCGCGTCCCCTACCAGCCGTTCTTCATCAACCAGGTGAACGCGAACAACGTCGGCGAGATCAGCTCGCAGGAGGACTCGATCGAGGGGACGCTCAAGAACGAGGCGACCTACGACCCGCCCGGCGACGCCAAGTCGGTAGACGTGAACAAGGACTTCAAAACCGAGGTACCCGCGTTCATCGACCCGGCCTCGATCACGCAGCTGCTCACCCAGCACGGCGTCGTAATCAACGCCGAGCCGCCGGACTCCGGGCGCTCGCTGCTGGGGACGCTGATCCTCGGGTTCCTCCCGACGATCCTGCTGATCGGCTTCTTCATCTGGCTGATCCGGCGCCAGATGGGCGGGGGCGGGGAGGGGGCGGGATACTCGGGGGCTTCGGCCGCTCGACCGCGCGGCGGGTGCAGCCGCGGGAGCAGGAGCGGGTCACCTTCGACGACGTGGCCGGGATCGACGAGGCCGAGGACGAGCTCGTCGAGATCGTCGACTTCCTCAAGAACCCGCAGCGCTACACCAGGCTCGGGGCGCGCATTCCGCACGGGGTGCTGCTCTACGGCCCGCCCGGGACCGGCAAGACGCTGCTGGCGCGGGCGGTGGCGGGCGAGGCGCACGCCGCGTTCTTCTCGCTGTCGGCCTCGGAGTTCGTCGAGGCGATCGTCGGCGTGGGCGCCTCGCGGGTGCGCGACCTGTTCAAGCAGGCCAAGGAGGCGGCGCCGGCGATCGTCTTCATCGACGAGCTCGACGCGATCGGGCGCTCGCGCTCCGGCAACGTCACCGGGCTGAGCGGCGGCAACGACGAACGCGAGCAGACGCTCAACCAAATCCTCACCGAGATGGACGGCTTCGAGCCGGGCACGAACGTGATCGTCCTGGGCGCGACGAACCGTCCCGAGATCCTCGACCCGGCGCTGCTTCGCCCAGGTCGGTTCGACCGTCGCATCGCCGTCAACCCGCCCGACCGCAAGGGCCGTGTCCAGATCCTCAAGATTCACACCCGCAACGTGAAGCTCGCGCCCGACGTCGACCTCGAGCGGATCGCCGCCTCGATCCCGGGCTCGACCGGCGCCGACATCGCGCTGCTCGTCAACGAGGCGGCTCTCTTTGCCGCGCGCCGCGAGCACCCCGCGGTGGAGCAGCGCGACTTCACCGACGCGATCGAGAAGATCATCCTCGGCGCCGAGCGGCAGGTGGTGATGACGGACGCGGACCGCAGGCGCACGGCCTACCACGAGTCGGGCCACGCCCTGGTGGGGATGCTCACCCCCGGCGCCGACCCGGTGCGGAAGGTGTCGATCATCCCCCGGGGACAGGCTCTCGGCGTCACCCTGGCCACGCCGGAGAGCGACCGTTACAACTACCGGCGCGATGAGCTCCTCGCCCAGATCAAGGTCGCGCTCGGCGGCCGCGCCGCGGAGAGGGTCGCCTTCGACGACCTATCGACCGGCGCGGAGTCGGACATCCAGAACCTCACCCAGGTCGCCCGTGGCATGGTCGGTCGCTGGGGGATGAGCGACGCGGTCGGCCCGATCGCCGTCACCGACGGGCGCCAGGACGGCCCGCTCCTGCCGGGCGCGATGCCGCCCTCCGAGCCGACTCAGGAGCTGGTCGACCAGGAGGTCCGGCGGATCGTCGACGGCGCCGAACAGGACGTGATCGACCTCCTTACCGAGCAACGCGAGCAAGCTCGACGCCCTCGCCAACGCGCTGCTCGAGCGCGAGACGCTCGACCAGCCGGAGGCCTACGAGGTCGCCGGAGTCCCGCTGCCTGACGAGGAGCCCGCCGACCAGGCCAAGGCCGCGGTCAGCCCCTAGCGCAGTCCGCGCGTCAGCCGTTCAGCTGAGCTGAACCTCGACGGCGGCGTCCTGCTTCGGGTAGTACTCCGCCACCCGATCGGCGCCGTACCTCTCTCCGAACCTCTCGACGGTGTCCGCCACACCCTCCGGATCCTCGATGGTCTTCGCGGTCACCCGAAACTCCGTCTCATCGGCCGCCAGCCGGATCTCCGGCGTCTTCGCGATGTTCCGGTACCAGCTGGTATCCGTGCCATGGATGGGGAGCAGCAGGAGCCTCTCGCCGTCCAGGACGAACCAGATGGGTCGGGTGCTCTCCTGGCCGGACTTGCGCCCGGTGACGGTCAGGTCAACCTCACTCGTTCTCTGCAGGGCGTCCTTGAAGTCGTCGGAAGCCATGGCGGGCTACGGAATCGCGTCCAGGACCGCGTCGCACGTTTCCTCGCAGCGCCTGCACTCCTCGGCGCAGATCCGGCAGTGCTCGTGGTGATCGGCATGGCGCTCACACTCCTCGGCGCAGGCCGCACACAGCTCCCTACACGACCTCACCTGCGCCCTGGCGGTCTCGGCGCCGTACTCCGTCTGCCGGCTGAGAACGCGGCCGGTGGCAGTGCATACGTCGGCACAGTCGAGGCAGAGGCGGATGGATCTGCGCATCTCGACGACGTCGTCCTCGGCCACGCTCGCGTCGGCGCACGCGGTACAGGACTGCTGGCACGCGAGGCACTCATCGATGCACCGGGCGAGCAGATCGCGGTCGATCTGAGCGGGCCACGGGTGTGCCTCCAGCATCTCCTTCGACAGGGTGGCTGTGGCCATTGGTCCTCCTCTCGGATTGCCGATCCCGGCGAACGGCTGACCGTCCGACACTACTACGCGTGGCACGGCACGACAGGGCGCGCCGACGTCCATTCAGCAGGCGCCCGGGCGATCGATCAGGAGTCGGACTGTCGTGCCCGGGCGGACCGTGGAGTCCGCCGGGGGCGAGGTCTGCGCAGACCTCCCAGTCGGAGGGGAGAAGCACCCCGAATATTCCGCCGCCCTCCTCGCTCGCACGCAGGCCGAGATCGTCGAGCCGCCGCTCCGCGACATCGAGTGGTTGACCGACGAGTGACGGGACCGTGATGCCGCTCGGCTTCGCCGACGAGCTGCCTTCGTCGGTGAGCTTCGGAACCACGATCAGGGCGGCGGCGCCGAGCCCGGCCGCGACGAGCAGCGTGAGTAGCGCGATCATCAGCCGCCGCGAGCGGTGGCGCGGTCGGCGTCGGCGGCGCGGAAGACGGTCAGTCGGTGCCGTGACGCGGGAGGCGGAGCGTCTCGGGCGCCGGAGCGGCATCCCCGACTCCTACCGCGTGCTCGGGTTCGGTCACGGCCTCGCCGCGAGTCGCGGCCAGCGCCCCTCTTCCCAGGTCACCTGCGGAGGGGAACCTGTCCGCCGGGTCCTTGGCCATCGCCCGGCCGATCACCGGATCGAGCAGGCCTCGGCGACCCTCCCTGGATCTAACCGCCGGTGGCGGCTCGTTGAGGTGGGCCCACATCTTCGCCGAGGTCTCGCGGTCCGGGAACGGGACGTCGCCCGTCACCGCATGGAAGAGCACGCAGCCGAGGGCGTAGACGTCGGCGCGGGCGTCGACCCTGCGCCCCTCGATCTGCTCCGGCGCCATGTAGTCGACGGTGCCGATCACCTCCCCGGTTGCAGTCAGCCCCGTCGTCGAGGCGGCCAGCTTCGCCAGCCCGAAGTCCGTCAGGTACGCCGTCGAGCCGTCCTCACCCGGCTCCGGCTCGCCGACCAGCACGTTCGCGGGCTTGACGTCGCGATGGACCAACCCCGCTGCATGAACCGCATCCAATCCGTCGGCCACTTGAGCGATCAGCGAGGCGGCCTCGTCGCCGGACAGCGCCCCCTGCGCCGAGATCAGTCGATCCAGGTCCCGCCCCGGCACGTACCGCATCGCGACGTAGAGAAGCCCGTCCTGCTCGCCGGCGCCGAACATCGTGACCACACGCGGGTGCTCGATCGAGGCCGCCGTCCGCGATTCCTCCTGGAAGCGGGCGCGGAAGCGCTCATCTGTCGGCGAGCTCGGCCCTGATCACCTTGAGAGCGACAAGCCGGTCGAGCCTGACCTGCCGGGCCAGGTAGACGATCCCCATCCCGCCGTGCCCGAGCGTGCGCTCGATCCTGAATCCGGCGAACTCAGCCCCCGCGGGCAGCCTGGTCGGGCCCGCTGCCCCTGATCGTTCCCTCGACCGACATCGGACACCCAGTATGGACGCCAGCGCTGGCAACTTGTCCTACGGCCGAGCGCACGAAGCCGAGTGTCTCCGCCCGGCCGAGCGGCCCGAATCGGTAGCTTCCGGCCGGTCCTTCGGTGTGCGCGGGAACGTCACGGATGACCGAGCCAGTGGATGAGCAGACAGACACGCGGGCGGTCGACACAGCCGACCCGGCGGTTCGCAACGGTCACATCGTGCAAGCGATCGACGTCAGGCGGCGCTACGGCGAGGGCGACGCGGCGGTCGACGCGCTGCGTCACGTCAGCGTCGAGTTCGAGCGCGACCGCTTCACCGCGATCATGGGGCCGTCGGGCTCCGGGAAGTCGACGCTCCTGCACGTGCTCGCCGGGCTCGACCGCCCCACCAGCGGCCGGGTTCTGGTCGAGGGCACCGACATCACTGCGCTCGACGACGCCGACCTGACAAAGCTGCGCCGCGACAAGTTCGGCTTCATCTTCCAGTTCTTCAATCTGCTGCCCGTCCTGACGGCTGAGGAGAACCTGGTGCTGCCCCTGTCGATCGCGGGGCGGAAGCCCGACGAGGCGTGGCTCGAGCAGCTGCTCGACACTGTCGGGCTGCAGGACCGCCGCACCCACCTGCCGTCGGAGCTATCCGGCGGCCAGCAGCAGCGAGTCGCGGTGGCCCGGGCACTGATCTCGCGACCCGCCGTCGTCTTCGCCGACGAGCCGACCGGCAACCTGGACTCCAAGGCATCCGAGGACGTCCTGCAGCTGCTCCGGCAGGCGGTCGACGAATTCGACCAGACGGTGGTGATGGTCACCCACGCGCCGGAGGCGGCGGTCTATGCGGATCGCCTGCTCACCCTCCGCGACGGCGAGATCGTCTCCGACGCCGCCCCCGGCTCGACCGACGACGTGATCGAGCTGATGAAGCAGCTTGGTTAGCGTCGCGGTCAAGAGCCTCTGGGCGCGCAAGTTGCGCGCGCTCGGCACGACGGTGGCGGTTTTCGTCGGCGTCTCGCTGATCGCCGGCACCTACGTGATCACCGACACGATCAACAAGGCATTCGACGAGATCTTCCACGACTCGTTGAAGGGCACGGCGGTGGTGATCACCAACAAGCAGCCGGTCACCCAGGAGACCAACACCTCCACCAGCTTCCCCGCCGGGGTCCTCAAGCAGGTGCGCGCGGTGCCGGGCGTGACGCTCGCCGCCGGCACGATCTTCACCGGCGGCGGCATCTTCAAGGGCGACGAGCAGGTCGGCTCGCAGTTCGCGCCCAAGTTCATCTCCGCCGTGCTGCCGCCGCAAATCGAGACCCTGAAGACCGTCGACGGGCACCCGCCGACCAACGCCCACGAGGCCACGCTCGACAAGGCCGCGGCCGACGACGCCGGCCTATCAGGTAGGCGACCCGATCCGGATCGCGGGCGAGCGGCGCGCCCGCACCTACCGGCTGGTCGGTCTCACCGAGCTCGGCGGCACCTCGTTCGGCGGTGCCAGCATCGCGCAGCTCACGCTGCCGGAGGCCCAGTTCATCACCGGCAACGTCGGTCGCTTCAACCAGATCTCGGTCGGGCTCAACCCCGATGTATCGCCGGAGGAGCTGAAGCAGCGGATCGAGCGGGTCGTCCCTCCGACGCTCCGGGTCGAGACCGCGGAGCAGAACGCCAACCGCTCCTCCGACGAGATCCACGACGCGCTCGGCTTCCTGCCGATCTTCCTCGGCGTGTTCGCCGCAGTGGCGCTGATCGTCGGGGCGTTCGTGATCTTCAACACCTTTTCGATCACCGTGTCGCAGCGCGTCCGCGAATACGGGTTGCTGCGCACCCTCGGTGCGTCTCGAAGGCAGGTCCTCAGCCTCGGTGCTCGTGGAGGCGGCTCTGATCGGGCTTGTCGGTGCGCTGGCGGGAGTCCTCGGCGGGCTGCTGTTCGCGAAGGGAATCGAGTCGCTGTTCAACGCGCTCGGGATCGGCCTGCCGACCACGGCGCTGGTGGTCGCGACGCGGACCGTGGTCGTCTCGGTCCTGATCGGGATCGTGGTAACCCTGGTCGCGGTGCTCAACCCGGCCCTGCGCTCTACCCGGGTGCCGCCGATCGCGGCGATGCAGGAGCTCGATCTGACCGCCAGCCGCCGCCGATCGATCGTCACCGTGACGATCGCCTGGCTGCTGATGCTGGGAGGGCTGGCCCTCGTGCTGGTCGGGTTATTCGGCAATATCGAGGACAGCGGCCAGGCGGCACTGATGCTCGGCGGCGGGCGCCGCGTTGGTGCTGTTCGGGGTCTCGCTCTACAGCCCGCGGCTGGTGCGGCCGCTGGCGGGCACGATCGGAGCGCCGCTCGAGAGGCTGCGCGGCCTGACCGGCCGGCTGGCGCGCGAGAACTCGCAGCGAAACCCATCGCGCACCGCGGCCACCGCGGCCGCGCTGATGATCGGGCTGGCGCTGGTCTCGTTCGTGACCGTGTTCGCGGCCGGGCTCAAGGCATCGATCGCCGACGCGATCGACAACAGCTTCCAGGGCGAGCTCGAGATCCAGAACACGAACGGCTTCGACCCGATCCCGACGGCCGCCGCGGCGGCCGTCCGCAAGGTGCCCGGGGTGCAGACGGTCTCGACGCTGCAGACCACCCAGATCAAGATCGACGGGGTGGGGGGCAAGCCGCGCGCCACGGGGCTCGATCCGGCCACGGCGACCCAGGTGCTGAAGCCTCGACTTCCAGGGCGACACCAGCGCGCAGACGCTGCGCGAGCTGACGTCCTCGGAGACGATCGTCGACAAGTCGTTCGCCGACTCCAACGGGCTCGAGGTGGGGGACACGATCCATACGCTGGGCCAGAGCGGCAACCGGGCGAGCTTGCGAATCGTCGGCGAGGTCAAGGACAGCGCCGATCTGCTCGGCAGCCTGGTCGTCACCCAGGAGGCGATGGCGCGGGACTTCGCCGTCACCCAGGACACCTTCGACTTCGTGAAGCTCGAACCGGGGGTGGACCCGGCGACGGTCCAGGACCGGATCGACGCCCTTCTCACGCAGCGGTTTCCGACGGCCGAGGTCTTGAATCAGGAGGAGCTCAAGCAGAACCAGGAGAACCAGATCAACCCGCTGCTCGGGCTCGTCTACGCGCTGCTCTCACTGGCGATCATCGTCAGCCTGTTCGGGATCGCCAACACGCTCGCGCTCTCGATCTACGAGCGCACGCGCGAGCTCGGCATGCTGCGGGCGGTCGGCATGTCGCGCCGCCAGGTGCGCCGGCTGATCCGCTACGAGTCGGTGATCACGGCGCTGATCGGCGCAGTGCTCGGCATGGTCCTCGGGCCTGATCTTCGCCGCGCTGATGTCGGTGCCGCTCCAGGACGAGGGCTTCGTGCTCAGCTACCCGGTCGGCCAGCTCGTCTTCATCCTGGTCGTCGCCGCGTTCGCCGGGGTGGTCGCGGCGATCGCCCCGGCGCGGCGGGCGGCGCGGCTCGACGTCCTCCAGGCGCTGGCGTACGAGTAGCGACGGTTTTGGGTTTCGGCTAGGGCTGCGCCACCGGCACCGGAGCCTCCTCGCCGGCCTCGGCCGTGACCAGGATCGCGCCCTCGCCGCTCGGGTAGGCCTCCTCGCCGTGGTAGATCGAGTCCATCCCGAGCGACTCGTCGTGCTCCGGGCCGCGCAGCGGCATCACCGCGCCGATCGCCTTGAGCAGGACGAACGTCATCCCGAAGGCGTAAAGCGGCGTCACCAGGGCGGCGAGCGCCTGGTCGCCGAGCTGACTGATGTTGCCGTAGAACCAGCCGTCGGAGACGCCGTTCCAGGATTGCTGCGCGACGAACCCGATGAAGAGGATCCCGAGGAACCCCGCCGTGCCGTGGGCCGCGAGCACGTCGAGGGTCTCGTCGACCCGGGTCCGCGGCCTGTAGACGATCACGAAATAGACCGGAAACGCCCCGAGCACGCCGAGGACCAGAGACCAGGCAGGGCTGATGAAGCCGCCCGCCGGGGTGATCAGCACGCAGCCGGCGATGATCGCCGTCGCGGCGCCCACCGCCGTCACCTTCCTGTCGCGGATCAGGTCGAGCATCATCCAGGTGAACAGGGTGGCGGCGGGGCAGAGCAGCGTGTTGGTGAAGGCCAGCACGCTCGGATCACCGGTTCCGAAGCCGCTGCCGCCGTTGAATCCGAACCAGCCGAACCACAGCAGCCCGCCGCCGAGCAGCACGAGCACCGAGTTGTGCGGCAAGAGGCCGATGCGGCCATAGTCCTTTCGGGCCCCGACGACGATCGCGGCCGCCACCGCCGAGAAGCCCGAGGCCATCTCGACCGCGATGCCGCCGGCGAAGTCGAGCGTCCCGCCCTCCTGCAGCCAGCCGCCTCCGAAGCCCCAGTGGGCGAGCACGGAGTAGACCAGCACCGACCAGAGGGCGGCGAACACCATCCAGGGGCCGAATCGCATCCGCTCCACGACCGCGCCGGAGATCAGCGCCACCGTGATGATGCAGAAGGTCGCCTGGAAGGCGAAGAAGACGAGATGGGGGATCGTGGTCCCGTCCCTGCGGCGCGAAGGTGACGTCGTGCAGCCCCACGTAGTTGAGCCCGCCGATCAGATCGCCCGCTGCCGTCGAAGGCCAGCGAGTAGCCGATCAGCGCCCACATGACGCCCGCGATCGCGATTGCGCTGACACACATCATGAAGGTGTTCAGGGCGTTCTTGGCTCGGACCAGCCCGGCGTAGAAGAGCCCCAGCGCGAAGGTCATCATCAGGACGAGCGCCGTCGCCGCCAGCATCCACGCGGTGTCTCCGGTGTCGATCTGCGTTGCTTGGGCGAGTAGCGGCGCGTCCATCAGGCACCCACCGGGGTCACGGCGGCCTCATCGGTCTCGCCGGTTCTGATCCGCACCGCCCGCTCGAGCTGGAACAACGAAGATCTTTCCGTCGCCGACCTCGCCAGTCCGGGCGCCGTCGCAGATCGCGTCGATCGTCGGCTGCACGAAGGTGTCGGAGACCGCGATCTCGAAGCGCACCTTGTCGGTGACCTCGACCTTGACGGTCGTGCCGCGGTAGGTCTCGACTCGGTCGAGCTCGCCGCCGTGGCCCTGCACCCTGCTCATCGAGATTCCCCGCACCTCAGCCCTGTAGAGCGCCTCCAGCACGTCGTTGGCCTTCTCGGGCCGGACGATGCCGATCACCAGCTTCACAATCCACCTCTCTCGGACGAGTACACACGGCGCCAGCCGCTGCTCGAACCGACGCTATAGCTGGTGGCTGACGGAACCCTTGGTCGTGGCTCGCGCAGGCGGGCGTCGTCAGCGACCCTCGAAGGTCGCGTGGCGGCGGCCCGTGCCGAACAGGTTGAGCGGAGGGTCCGCGATGATGACCTCCCCCAGCACTTCGTCCACGCGGAACTCGGCCTTCGCCATTTCGCCAAACTAGCTGCGTCATGAGCAGTGCAGCCGTCAACGACCCGGACATCCGCGCCTGGTCGCTGGCCTCGGGCCTCGGCCGCATTGCGATCGGCGTCGGGATGCTGGCGGCGCCCGAGCCGGCTCTGCGGGCGCTCGGCTTCAGCGAGGTGAGCCCAGCGACGGTGGCGATCGGCCGCGTCGCGGGCGTCCGGGACCTCGTGCTCGGCAGTCGCCACGCTGGCCGCGGCTTCGAGGACCGCGACCGGCTGCGAGCAGCGACGCTGGCGAACGCCGCCGCCGACGCCGGGGACACGCTGGCGTTCGGCCTGGCGCTGGGCACCCCGGAGCGCACCGCGGGAGCCCGCGGGATCGCGGCCGCCCTGCCCGCGGCGGCTCGCCGGAGCGTGGACGGCATGGCGTCTGAGCTGAGATCGGCCCGGGAGCGGGAAGCTCTCGAACGCATCCGGCGCGTGCCACCCGGGCACGTCACCACCTACGGCGACCTTTCCCCGGGGGCGCCGCGCTTCGCCGGCCAGGTGCTCTCCCGCTGCCACGACCCGAGCGTGCCCTGGCAGCGCGTCGTCCGTGCCGACGGCTCACTGGCCAAGGGTGATAGGCAGCGCAGGCTGCTCGAGGCAGAGGGCGTCCCGTTCAGGGGAGCCCGGGTCGACATGGGCGCCGCCTGGGTCCCGGCTGACGAACTTGGCTGAGTTGCGAAAGACTGCACGCTTGTGACTGGCAAGGCCGATTTCTCGGACGAGGAGTGGAAGACGATCCTGGAGGGCCCGCCGAGCGGAGGGCTGGTCGTGATCCTGTCTGACCGCGGCGGCTCCATCCGGGAGACCTTCTCGATGGCGAAGGCCTACACCGAGGCCCGCCAGCAGCACGGCGAGAGCGAGCTCCTCGACGAGATCGTGGCGGCCAAGCCAGAAATGGATCGCACCCGCGCCGGCTCCCCGGAGGAGCTCAAGCAGCACTCCCTGGACAACGTCCGGCAGGCGATCGCGCTGCTCAAGAGCAAGGCGACCGACGAGGAGGTCGAGGAGTACAGGAAGTTCATCCTCGCTCTCGCCGAGCGGGTCGCCGAGGCCCGCAAGGAGGGATTCCTCGGGCTCAGCGGTGAGCGTGTCAGCGATGCCGAGCGCGCCGCGATCGGCGAGATCGAAGCCGCGCTCGCCTGAAGCCGTAGCGCGGCGCTTGGCTGAGAGGCTTTGCGTGTGGCCTCCACTCAGCTACTCGACGACAGCGAACGCGAGGTCCGCCGGCAAGGTCCGCTCGTCGTCGTGCGCCCCGCTCCATCCAGGGCTCGTTGGGAGCCGGGACCGGATCGCCCCGATCCCGTCGAGATCCTCGAAGAGCAGGACCGGACGCGGATTCCCGAGCTGATCGCGATCCGCCACGGGCGGATGCTCGCCTCGCCCTTCACCTTCTATCGGGGCGCGGCGGGAATCATGGCCGCGGACCTCGGCGTGACTCCGCGCTCGGGACTGGACGTACAGCTCTGCGGGGACGCCCACCTCTCCAACTTCGGCGTCTTCGCGGCTCCGGACCGGCGGCTGATCTTCGACATCAACGACTTCGACGAGACCCATCCCGGGGCCGTTCGAATGGGACATGAAGCGGCTTGCCGCGAGCTTCGCGGTCGCCGGCCGCGATCGCGGTTTCAACAGGCAGGAGCGGCGGGACGTGGTGACCTCGGCCGGACGCGCGTACCGGGAGGAGATCAGGCGGCTTGCGGCGGAGCGCAACATCGACGCCTGGTACGAGCGAGTCGATCTCGACGTCATCGAGCAGTACCGCTCGCAGGTGAGCCGCAAGGTCGCCCGCAGCTTCGACAAGGCGAAGGCGAAGGCCGAGAGCAAGAACAGCCTGCGCGCGCTCGCCAAGCTCACCCGTGAGGAGGACGGGGAGCTGCGGATCATCAGCGACCCGCCGCTGATCGTGCCGATCGAGGAGCTCGTGCCGAAGCGAAAGCTCAAAGCGCTCGAGGGCGCGTTGAGAGACCTGCTGAATCAGTACCGAGCAAGTCTCTCTCCCGACATCCGGTCGCTGGCGGATGGTTATCGCTTCGTCCACATAGCCCACAAGGTCGTGGGCGTCGGCAGTGTCGGCACCCGTTGCTGGATCGTCCTGCTGCTCGGGAAGCGACTCGAACGATCCACTGTTCCTGCAGGTCAAGGAAGCGGGGCCCTCGGTGTTGGCGCCCTTCGCCGGGGGCGGCGGCCGGTACAAGCACCAGGGCCGGCGTGTGGTCGAGGGACAGCGGCTGATGCAGGCGACCAGCGACATCCTCCTCGGCTGGCTCACCAACGAGGAGGGGATCGACGGTGGGCGGCACGACTTCTACGTCAGGCAGCTCTGGGACGGCAAGGGTTCGGCCCAGATCGAGACGATGACGCCGCACACGATGGGGCTCTACGCGCAGCTCTGCGGCGCGACGCTCGCCCGGGCGCATGCGCGGTCCGGCGACCGCATCGCGATCGCCTCCTATCTCGGTGGCGGCGACAAGTTCGATCAGGCCATGGCCGACTTCGCCGAGTCGTACGCGGACCAGAACGAGCGGGACTACGAGGCATTCTCCGCCG
The DNA here is from genome assembly GCA_963801055.1 of uncultured Solirubrobacterales bacterium. GTDB lineage: Bacteria > Actinomycetota > Thermoleophilia > Solirubrobacterales > 70-9 > DASUPK01. The sequence continues at coordinate 405,028 of CAWDDE010000001.1, forward strand.
CCGCCGACTCGGGCCGGGTGGAGGTCGACCAGAGACATCTGAGATAGCGGCGTCCGCTGCAAGCGCTGCTGGCAGGAAGCCGTGTGCGCGCCCGGAAGCAGGGACCCGGAGCCGCACGATGATCGTCGACAGCGCCCACTACAAGGACGGCGCGCGCCAGCACGAGGAGGCGCTAACGCCCGAGCAGGCGGCGGAGCTCAGGAAGCAGCCGGCAAGCCGGCGAGTTCGTCTGGATCGGCATCCACGAGCCGGAGCCCGGCGACCTCGAGCGCCTTCAGCGAGCTGTTCGGGCTGCACGAGCTCGCCGTGGAGGACGCCCAGCAATCCACACCAGCGGCCAAAGATCGAGGACTACGACGAGGACGTCTTCATCGTCCTGAAGACCGCCCACTACCACGAGGATCGCGAGGAGGTCCATTTCGGCGAGATCCACCTCTTCGCCGGCCCCGGGTACGTGATCACGGTGCGGCATGGGCCCGGGCAGCGAGCTTGCACTCGGCCCGGCAGAGCCTCGAAGCTACGCCCGGACCTGCTCCGGCTCGGGGCCACGTCGGCCGTCTGGGCGATTCTCGACAAGGTCGTCGACGACTACATCCCGGTCGTCGACGCGATCGAGGACGACGTCGAGGAGGTCGAGAAGGACGTCTTCGACGACGACATCCCGGCCCCGACGGCCCGCATCTACAACCTGAAGCGCGAGGTGATCGAGTTCCATCGTGCTGTCTGGCCGCTGCTCAACCCTCTGGAGACGCTGGAGCAGGGCGGCTTCGAGCGCGTGCCCGAAGGAGCTGCGCAGCTACTTTCGCGACGTCGCCGATCACGCCAAGCGGGTCGACGAGCAGGTGAGCGCCCAGCGGGAGCTCCTCACCAGCGTGCTGCAGGCCAACCTCTCGCTGGTCAGCGTCAACCAGAACGAAACGATCAAGAAGATCTCGGCGGTCTTCGGCATCATCGCCGTGCCGACGTTCATCGCCTCCGTCTACGGCATGAACTTCGACAACATGCCCGAGCTGCACTGGCACTACGGCTACGCCTTTGCGCTGGGGCTGATGGCGCTCTGCGTGGTGGCGCTGGCCACCTTCTTCAGACGCATCGACTGGATCTAGGCAGGCCTACGATGGGGGCGTGTTCCCCATCGCTCATGTCGGCGGCCCGGCCTTCGAGCCACTCCAGATCGCCGCGCTCACCCTGGTCGCGACCGCCTACGGGTTTCGCGCGCTGACCCTGGCGCAGGAGGGCCGGCCCGTACCGACCTGGCGGGCCGTCTGCTTCGCCTCAGGGCTGCTCCTGATCGCGATCGCCTTCCTCTCTCCGCTCGGGCACCTCGACACCGAGCTGGTGCTCGCGCACATGTCCCAGCACCTGTTGATGGGGGACCTCGGAGCGCTCCTGATCGTGCTCGGCCTGACCGGCCCGCTCCTCCAGCCACTGCTGGCCAATCGCTGGCTCGGCTGGATGCGGCATCTGGCGCATCCGCTGGTGGCGCTGCCGCTCTGGGCGCGTCGACCTCTACGTCTGGCATATCCCCGCCCTCTACCAGGGGGCCGTCGCGCACAGCTCGGTGCACGCCCTCCAACACGCCTGCTTCATCGGCTTCGGGGTGCTGATGTGGATGCCGCTGGTCGGGCCGCTGCCACAGCCGAAGTGGTTCGGGATCCCGGCCAAGATCGGCTACCTGGTCGGCGTCCGCTTCACCGGCATCGTGCTCGGCAACGTCCTGATGTGGTCGAACACGGTCTTCTATCCGGACTACGCCGCCGGAGAGGCGAAGTGGCACATCTCGGCGGTGACCGACCAGAGCATCGCCGGCGTGATCATGATGGTGGAGGGAGGCTTCGTCACCTTCGGGGTGCTCGCCTGGCTCTTCCTCGTGTGGGCGCAGCAGGACACAGAGCGCCAGCGGCTCCTCGATCTCGCCGAGTCGCGTGGCGTGCCGCTGAGTGAGGCCCGCGCCGCCCGCGCGGCAGCTGCCGGCCAGGGGGCGCGGCTGGAGGAGAGGATCAAGGAGTCGACTTGAGCCGCGAGCAGCGGTTCCTCTACGTGCTCGTCTTCGTCGTGGGGATGGCCAGCCTCGGCGCGGAGATCGCCGCGGCCCGCCTGATGTCGCCGTACTTCGGGGCATCGACCATCGTCTGGGCGAACACGATCGCGGTCGTTCTGGTCGCGCTCTCGGTGGGCTACTGGCTCGGCGGGCGGCTTGGCGACGACCATCCGCATCTGCGTGGCCTCTGCTCGCTCGTCGCCGGGGCGGCCATCCTGCTCGCCCTCGTCCCGTTCGCCGCAAGACCGTTCCTGTCGGTCTCGGTGGATGCTCTGGACGAGATCTCGGCCGGGGCCTTCGTCGGGTCGCTGATCGGCGTGCTCGCCCTGGTGGCGGTCCCGATCGTCCTGCTCGGTGCCTGCTCACCCTGGGCCGTCCGCCTCGCGACCCCGGACGTGGACCATTCGGGCCGGACTGCCGGCCGGCTCTACGCGATCTCGACCGCGGGATCGCTGGTCGGGACGATGTCGGCGGCGCTGCTCTTCATCCCGTTCATCGGCACCCAGCGCACCTTTCTCTTCTTCGCCCTGACGCTGGCGCTGGTCGCAGCCGCCGGACTCGGCTGGCGTTACCTCGCCGTCCCGGCGGCGGTCGGCGCGGTGATCGCGGTTCCGGTCGGGACGGTCAAGGCGGAGACCGACTCGGGCGATCGGGTGATCTTCGAGACGGAGACCCGGCTCCAGTACGCACGCGTGGTGGAGGAGCCCGACGGGACGCGGAAGCTCGAGCTGAACGAGGGCGTGGCCGAGCACTCCCTCTACCGGCCGGGCAGCTACCTGACCGGCAACTACTGGGACGGGCTCGTCGTGGTCCCGTTCGCCAGCCTGACCGAGGTCCCCTCACGTGTCGCGATCCTCGGCAACGCGGCCGGGACCGTGGCGCGCGCATACGGCCACTACTTCCCGGCGACCCAGATCGACGCGGTCGAGATCGACCCGGAGCTGGCCGAGATCGGCCGCCGTTACTTCGACATGAGGGCCCCGCACCTCGCGGTCCACGACGAGGATGCCCGTCCCTGGCTACGGGACTCGGAGGGCGGCTATGACGTGATCGTCCTCGACGCGTACCGCCAGCCCTACATCCCCTTCTACCTCGCGACCCGGGAGTTCTTCGAGCTCGTCCGCGATCGCCTCGCGCCGGGCGGCCTCCTGATCGTGAACGTCGGCCATCCCGACGGTTCGACCGAGCTCGAGAGGGTGATCGGCCGGACGATGTCCGAGGCGTTCCCGGCCGTGCTTCGCGACCCGATCGAGGAAGAGAACACTCTCATGATCGGGGGCGAGCAGGGATCTGCTGATCACCTGCGCAAGATGGCTGCGGGGCTCGCGCCCGAGCTTCAGACGATCGCCCGGGTGGAGGCCTCTCGGCTCGGACCGGCCCTCCCCGGCGGTGAGCTCTACACCGACGACCGCGCCCCCGTCGAGTGGTTGGTCGACCGCTCGATCCTCGGCTACGCGGCTGGAGACTGAACTCTCCGGATTCTCCTCCAGGCCTGGCGGGCCCCGTAGATCCCGAGCGCGGCGAGCGAGAGCCCGAGATCGATCGAGAAGGAGATCAGTCGGCCTGGTGCGCCGGTGTAGAGCCAGACGCCGAGCCGCTCGCGCCTGCCGGTGTCTAAGGTGGTCTCCTCCATGGAGACGACGGTAAAGGAGCTTCCCGACTCGCGGGTCCGCGTCGACGTCGACGTCGACCCGAAGGACGTAGAGGGCAGCATCGCCCGCACCGCCCGCCAGCTCGGGCAGGACATGAAGCTGCCCGGGTTCCGCAAGGGCAAGGTGCCGCCCGAGATGGTGGTGCAGCGACTCGGTCGCCAGACGGTCCTCACCCAGGCGCTCGAGTCGTCGCTCGGCGACTGGTACGAGCGCGCCATGGTCGAGTCGGGCGTCAACCCCGTCGGCGACCCGAAGCTCGACCTCTCCGACCTGCCCGAGGAGGGAAAGCCGCTGCGCTTCTCGATCGAGGTCGCCGTGCGGCCGAGCGCAGAGCTCGGCGAATACAAGGGCCTCGAGGTCGGTCGTGCAGGAGCCGGAGGTCCCCGAGGAGGCCGTCGAGACGGAGCTCGCCGGCTGCGAGGAGGGCTTCGCCAGGCTGAACCCGGTCGAGCGCGCCGCCAAGGAAGGGGACGTGGTGCTGATCGACTACGAGGGCAGGATCGACGGCGAGCCGTTCGAGGGCGGCACCGCGCGCGACTACCTGCTCGAGCTCGGCGAGGGCAGGGTGCTGCCGGAGCTGGAGCAAGGCGGTGGAGGGCGCCGACGCCACGGCGAGGAGCGGCAGGCGACCGTTCATTTCCCGGACGACTACCCCACCGAGGAGGTCGCCGGGAAGACCGCCGAGTTCGAGATCAAGGTCAAGGAGGTCCGTGAGAAGGAGCTCCCCGACCTCGACGACGATTTCGCTGCGGAGGCTTCCGAGTTCGACACCCTGGACGAGCTGCGCGACCACATCTCCGAGCAGATCCGTCAGGTTCTCGACCGCCAGATCGCCGAGCGCTTCCGCGAGGACGCCCTGGACGCGGCGGTGGCAGAGGCGAAGGTGGAGCTGCCCGCCTCGGTCATCGACGCCAGGGCGGAGGAGATGTGGCGGCGGGTGGAGCGCTCGCTTCAGCCGGCAGGGGATGGAACCCGACAACTACCTGCAGCTTCAGGGAAAGACCCGCGAGGAGATGATCGCCCAGGCGCGCCCCGACGCCGAGCAGGCGCTGAAGCGCGAGGCCGTGCTCGAGGCTGTCGCCGAAGCGGAGGGGATCGAGATCAGCGAGGAGGACGAGCTCGAGGCGCTTCAGATCCCGCCGGGCCACGAGGACCACGGGCATCCCGAGCCCGCAGGATGCCCTCAAGGAGATCCGCGAGAGCGGCCGGGAGGAGCTGCTTCAAGGAGGACCTGCGGATGCGCCGCGCACTCGAGCTGATCGCCGAGCAGGCGAAACCGATTCCGGTGGAGCAGGCGCAGGCCCGCGAGGAGATCTGGACCCCGGAGAAGGAGCGCGAGGAGAAGGGCAGCCTCTGGACGCCCGGCTCCGACTAGGCGCGTCCGAGATCACTACGATCCTGCGCCTTGTTCGGCACGATCGAAGACGTCGGCGCTGTCGCGGGCATCGCCTCGTTCCTGGCGATGTCGGGACTTCTCGTGCTCTACCTGATCAGGGCGCGTGAGCTTCGGAAGCTCCGGCGGGCAATGCCGTTCCTGGTCCAGGTCGGGAACGGACAGCGAGGGAGGGCGCGCTCCCGCCGGGCGGCTGCGCGGGCCGGCCGCAGGCACGCTGGGACGCGCTAGAGCCCGAGACTCGTCTGCGGCTCGGGGTAGGTGACCACGCCTCCTTCGACCACGGCGAAGTCGGTCAGCTCATGCTGGGTGAGCGCGCCGGTCGGCTCGAGGTGCAGGACCCGCCAGCCGCGCACGGTGAGCGCGTCGGCCAGCAGGCTGCGGTGGCAGCGGGTCCAGTCCGCCTCGGCGCACATGACTGCGCTGCGACGCTCCCGGGCCAGCTCCTCGAGCAGGTCGATTCCGGCCTCGAACTGCGGGCTTCGCATGTGGTCGGCGTAGCCGCGGAAGGGTCCGTCCTCGAGGGCCGTGTTGACCGAGTCGGGTCGCGGTTCGCGGCGGCCGCCGAGCTCGGCTCCCAGCGGCGCATAGCCGATCCCCGCCGCCTTCATCGTCCCGGCGAGCGCCGAGCGGTTGAACTGCGGATAGCGCGACCGGGGATTGGCGCGCACGTCCGCGATCAGCTCCACGCCTGCGCCGCGGACAAGCTCGAGGAACTCCCCCTCTTCGTGGTTCGAATGACCGATGGTGAGGATCTCGATTGGGTGATCCGGCTTCGCCATCAGATCGCGTCCACAGCGGGCGCCCCAGCAGACACTAAACGGGTCGCGCTGACGCGCGCCCTCGCATCACGGGCTTCGCCCTTCGCTCCCCAAATGCCGCGCCCGGGTGGCCGCTAGACTCACGCCCCCTATGAGTCCCCTGGTCCCAATGGTGGTGGAGCAGACCTCCCGCGGCGAGCGGGCCTTCGACATCTATTCGCGCCTGCTGAACGAGCGGATCGTCTTCCTCGGCACGCCGATAACCGAGGACATCGCCAACCTGATCGTTGCCCAGCTGATCCACCTCGAGTCCGAGGACCCGGACAAGGACATCAGCATCTACATCAACTCGCCGGGCGGCTCCGTCTACGCCGGGCTGGCGATCTACGACGCGATGCAGTTCATCAAGCCGGATATCCAAACGATCTGCGTGGGCGTGGCGATGAGCATGGGCGCGCTCCTGCTCGCCGGCGGCGCCGAGGAGAAGCGGATGGCGCTGCCGAACTCGAAGATCCTGATCCACCAGGTCTCGGGCGGATTCTCCGGCCAGGCCACCGACATCGAGATCCACGCCAAGGAGATAATCGACGTACGCCAGCGGCTCGACGAGATCATCGCCAAGCACACCGGACAGCCGCTGGAGAAGGTCGCCAAGGACACCGAGCGCGACTACTTCATGAGCGCGGAGGAGGCCAAGGAGTACAAGCTGGTCGACCGCGTGATCGAGCACCGGTAACCGCTGGCCTCCTCTAGACTCGCGCGCCGCTTGAGGCGCCTCCCTCCAGTTCTCGCCGTTCTCGCCGCCCTGCTTGCGGCAGCGCCGTGGAGCGTGGCCGACGACGCAGTGGTGCGGAGCGCCTCGGTCTCCCCGCAGAATGGCTTCACGAACTCGGCCGATGGCGTGCGGATTGCGTTCCGGATCGCCGGCTCGGCGCCGGCCGATGTGACCATCAGGATCGCCGGCTCGGGCCAGGAGGTGCGCCGGATCGAGCTCTCGGGGGTGCAGCCAGGAATCGACCGGGTCGAGAAGTGGAACGGGCTGACCAACGGCGGCAGGCCGGTCGCCGACGGGACCTACCGGGTCATCGTCGCCGTTGCGGGTGGGAGCGAGAGGGAGGCGGGGAGCGTCGAGCTGCACAGGTCACTTCTTCCCGGTACGCGGGCCGCACGGGGCCCGCGGGCCGGTCGGGGAGTTCGGAGCGCCGCGCAACGGTGGGCGCCGGCACAAGGGCTTCGACGTCACCGGCCGCTGCGGCACTCCGCTCGCCGCCGCGGTGACCGGAACCGTCGTCAAGCGCGCCTACGACCCGCGGCTCGACGGCAACTTCATCGTGATCAGGGGACTGGGGGAGAGGCGGAAGTACTGGTACGCCCACATGGTCCACCCCTCCCCCTTCGAGCGCGGCGATCAGGTCCACGTCGGCCAGATCGTCGGCCACATCGGTCGGACCGGGAACGCGGGCAGTGCGCCGTGCCACCTGCACTTCGAGATCCACGTCGGCGGCCGGCCGGTCGATCCCGGGCCCTACCTGCGCGGCTGGGACCGCTACAGCTAGTCGCCCGCCGACTGGACGCGAGCGACCTGCACCGATTCGGCACCTTGCGGTCGATGCGCCTGGCGCCGATGTACCGGCGGAAGGAAACAGCCCGCGCGCGGCGTAGTCGTCTCCGTCAGGCCGAGGTCGGTGGGCGTCTAAGCTTCGAAGCGAGGAAGCCGCCGGCCGGGCGAAGCGAGACCGAGGGAGCAATTCCGCTGGCACGTCCCACCGAATCCAACGAGCAGCTCCTCTGCAGCTTCTGCGGCAAATCGCAGCGCCAGGTCAAGAAGCTGATCGCCGGGCCGGGCGTCTACATCTGTGACGAGTGCATCGATCTCTGCAACGAGATCATCGATGAGGAGCTCACCGCCCCACCGACGTTCGAGCTCGAGAACCTCCCGAAGCCCCGGGAGATCTACGACGTCCTCAAGGAGTATGTGGTCGGCCAGGAGGGCGCCAAGCGGGCCCTCTCGGTCGCCGTCTACAACCACTACAAGCGTGTCCAGATGTCGTCTGCCGGCGAGGAGTCGGAGATCGAGCTACAGAAGTCGAACATCCTGCTGCTCGGCCCGACCGGCTGCGGTAAGACCCTCCTTGCCCAGACGCTCGCCAAGATCCTCAACGTCCCCTTCGCGATCGCCGATGCCACCGCCCTCACCGAGGCCGGCTACGTCGGCGAGGACGTCGAGAACATCCTCCTCAAGCTGATTCAGGCCGCCGACTTCGACGTGAAGAAGGCCGAGACCGGAATCATCTACATCGACGAGATCGACAAGATCGCTCGCAAGGCGGACAACCCCTCGATCACGCGCGACGTCTCGGGCGAGGGTGTCCAGCAGGCCCTCCTCAAGATCCTCGAGGGCACCACCGCCTCGGTCCCCCCGCAGGGCGGCCGCAAGCACCCGCATCAGGAGTTCCTCACGATCGACACCTCGAACGTGCTCTTCGTCTGCGGCGGCTCCTTCGGCCAGCTCGATCAGGTGATCGAGAAGCGCATCGGCAACCACGGCGTCGGCTTCGGCGCCGAGGTGACCTCCGCCGCCGACAAGGACACTGGGGAGTACTTCGAACAGGTGCTGCCCGAGGACCTGATGGAGTACGGGCTCATACCCGAGTTCATCGGCCGCCTGCCGGTCGTTGCCGCGATCCACCAGCTCACCCGCGACGACCTGATCACGATCTTGACCGAGCCGCGCAACGCCCTCACGCGCCAGTTCCGCCGCTTCTTCCAGTTCGACGACATCGAGCTGATCTTCGCCCCCGACTCGCTCGGCGCGATCGCCGACAAGGCGCTCGAGCGCGAGACCGGCGCCCGCGGGCTTCGCTCGATCCTCGAGGAGACCCTGCTCGACGTGCAGTTCGAACTGCCCTCGCGCGGCGACGTGAGAAGTGCGTCGTCACCCGCGAGACGATCGACAAGGGCCAGCGCCCGATGCTGGTCACCGACGCCACCGGCGAGCACGAGATCGTGCTCGAGGACCCGGCGCTCGGCGAGCAGACCGCTTAGCTCTAGGCGGGCGGGCATTCAAAACAGGGCCGAGATCTATTCTTCATGCCATGAGCACGCGATCGTCACGTGAACCGATCGAGACCGTCAGGCACCAGCTGCGGCCGCTGTTCGACCAGGTGGTCCTCAAAGAGCTGGATCAGGACCGGATGCGCCGGTCGGGGCTGGTGGTCCCGTCCGGGACCGATGAGCCGCCACCCCAGCAGGGGATCGTGCTCGCGGTAGGGCCCGGGCTCGACTGGTGGGAGAACGCAGGCGTCGACATGCCGGTGCAGCCCGGCGACCACGTCGTCTTCCCGTCCTCGGCAGGCGTCTGGGTGGAGATAGACGAGGAGCGCCTGCTCGTCTGCCGGGTCGGCGAGATCCTCGGCGTGCTCGAGTCGCTCGAGTCCCAGCCCGACGCGTCCTGAAGAGGGGGACCGTCCTGTTGAGCTGTTGCCACGCAACAGCCATCCAGGAGTGTCCGCCCGGTTTCCGGCCGTGAGTGTGAATAATCGGCCGCGTGGACGCGCAGCGACGCAAGACCCTCGAGGAGACCACCCGCTGGGAGCCCGCTGCCGTCGAGCAGCGTGTCTTCGAATACTGGATGGAGGGCGGCTGGTTTCATCCGCCCGCTGAGGGCTCGCCCGCCGAGAACTACTCGATCGCCATTCCCCCGCCGAACGTCACCGGGGCCCTCCACATGGGCCATGCGCTCAACGGCGCGGTCCAGGACGTCCTGATCCGGCTGGCCCGGATGCGCGGGCGCAACACGATGTGGATCCTCGGCACCGATCACGCCGGAATCGCGACCCAGGCGGTGGTCGAGAAGGAGCTTGCCTCGCAGGGCAGCTCGCGCGAGAAGCTCGGCCGGGAGAAGTTCATCGAGCGGGTCTGGGAGTGGCGCGACCAGTACGGCAACACGATCATCGAGCAGTACAAGCGACTGGGCGCCTCCTGCGACTACCTGCGCGAGCGCTTCACGCTCGACGAGGGGTATGTGAAGCGCGGTCTACCGGGTCTTCGCGGAGCTCTACCGCAAGGGCTGGATCTACCGCGACAACTACATGGTCAACTGGGATCCGGGGACCCGGTCGGCGATTTCCGATCTAGAGGTCGAGAACCGCGAGATGACCGACACGCTCTACGAGATCGCCTATCCGCTGGAGGACGGGGGCGAGCTGATCGTTGCGACCGTGCGCCCGGAGACGATGCTCGCCGACACCGCCGTCGCGGTGAATCCCGCCGACGATCGCTACCGCGACGTGGTCGGCAAGCACGCGATCCTGCCGCTGGTCGGCAGACGACTGCCGGTGATCGCGGATGAGCACGTCGACCCGGAGTTCGGCACGGGGGCTCTCAAGATCACCCCGGGCCACGATCCCAACGACTTCGAGATCGGCCGCATCCACAATCTTCCCGAGATCAGCGTGATCGGCGAGGACGGCCGGATCACGGACGAGGCGCCCGAACGATTTCGCGGCATGACCACACAGGAGGCGCTGGGGGCCGTGGTGGCGGAGCTCCGTGACCAGGGCCTGATCCGGGGCGAGCAGCCGTACACGCATTCGGTGCCGTTCTCGCACCGCTCGGGCGAGCGGATCGAGCCGCTGATCTCGCTGCAGTGGTTCTGCCGGATGGACGAGATGACGGTGCCGGCGATCACGGCCGTGAACGAGGGGCGGGTGCGCTTCATCCCCGCCGAGCCTCACACCAGGGTCTATCTCGACTGGATGGAGCGGATCCGTCCCTGGTGCATCTCCCGCCAGCTCTGGTGGGGGCACCGGCTGCCCGTCTGGTACCGCGGCGACGAGACGTATGTCGGCGAGGACCCGCCGGAGGGCGAGGGCTGGGAGCAGGAGGAGGACGTACTCGACACCTGGTTCAGCTCGGCGCTCTGGCCGTTCGCGACGCTCGGCTGGCCGGACACCGACGCCCCCGAGTTCAAAGCCTTCTTCCCCACCGACGTGATGATCACCGCCCGGGACATCATCTTCCTCTGGGTGGCGCGGATGATCATGATGTCGCTCGAGTTCACCGGCGAGATCCCGTTCTCCGACGTCTACGTCCACTCGGTGATCCAGGCGCCAGACGGCCGGCGGATGTCGAAGAGCCTCGGCACCGGAATCGACCCGCTCGACGAGATCTCCGAGCATGGCGCAGACGCCCTGCGCTTCGGTCTGCTCGCGATGTCTTCGACCCAGGACGTTCGTTTCTCGGAGGCGCGCGTCCGCCAGGGCCGCGACCTCGCGAACAAGATGTGGAACGCCTCGCGGCTGGTGCTGATGGAGGCCCGCGACGACGTCGAGCCCGGTCCGCGGACGAGCCGGGTCGAGGACCGCTGGATTGCCTCCCGGCTGCAGCGCGCCGTGCGCTCGGTGACCGAGTCGATCGAGGCCTACGACTTCGCGCACGCCGCCCTCGATCTCTACGACTTCTTCTGGTCCGAGCTCTGCGACTGGTACCTGGAAATCGTCAAGCCCCGGCTCTACGACGGCGACGAGGACGCCTCGGCCACACTGCTCTGGGCCCTCGAGCAGGTGCTCGCCCTCGCTCACCCGCTGATGCCGTTCGTCAGCGAGGAGATCTACTCCTACCTGCCCAAGAAGCCCGCAGAGGCCCTCGTCATCCATCCGTTCCCAGAGGTCGACGAGTCGCTCATCGACGAGACGGCGGAGGCGGAGATCGGCCGGGCGATCACGCTGACCCGGGCGTTGCGGCGCTGGCGGGACCTGGCGGGGGTGCCGGTCAAGCAGGTCCTGACGGCGCGAGCCGATGACACCCGGCCGCACGAGCTGGTCTCGAGGCTCGCCCGGGTCGAGTTCTCGGAGGACGGGGGCGAGCCGATCGCGAGCGTCGGCGGCGTCGAGCTGCTCGAGACGGAGGGGGTCGATCCAGCGGCGGTGGCGGCCCGCATCGAGGAGCGTCGCGAGAAGCTCCGCGCCGAGGTGAGGAGAGGCGAGGGCAAGCTCTCCAACGAGGGGTTCGTCGCCAAGGCGCCCGCCGACGTCGTCGACGCCGAGCGGGAGAAGCTCGACGCCTACCGGTCGGAGCTCGAGGAACTGGGCGGCTGACCGCGCCCTCCGAAGAGATCCTCCACCGGCGGGAGGTCCTCGGCTGGAAGCTCGGCCTGGAGCGGATGCGGCGGCTCTGCCTGCTGCTCGGGATGCCGCAGAACCGCGTCGCCTCGATCCACGTCGTCGGCACCAACGGCAAGACCTCGGTTTCGCGGATGACCGCGGCGCTGCTCGAGGGGCACGGAGTCTCGACCGGCGCCTACGTGTCCCCCCACATCACGTCCTGGCGAGAGCGTGTTTTGATCCGCGGCGAGCCAATCTCGGCGGAGGCGTTCAACGAGGCGCTCGAGCGCGCCGAGCAGGCTGCCGAGGTCGCCGACCGCTCCGCCGGCGACGAGGGTCCCGTCACCCAGTTCGAGCTGCTCACGGCGGCTGCGTTCGTGGCGTTCGCTGCGGCTCGTGTCCATTATGCGGTGATCGAAGCCGGGCTAGGCGGCCGCCTCGACGCAACCAACGTGATCCCCTCGAAGCTCACGGTGCTCACCTCGGTCGGCTACGACCACACCGAGTGGCTGGGCGAGACCCTGGAGGAGATCGCCGCGGAGAAGGTGGCGGTGCTCCGCGACCACACGACACTGGTGGTGGGCGAGGTCCCAGAGGAAGTCAACGAGGTGATCGACCGGGAGGTGACCGAGAAGCACGCGAAGAAGGTCCGGACGACGAGGGTCGCCAGCCACATGGTTCCCGGCTACCAGGGCGAGAATCTCGCCCTCGCCGAGGCAGCCGCGCGCGTGGTGCTCGGCGACGTGCGTCCGGATGTGTTGGTCGCGTTCGTCAAGAGGCTCGTCAGCCGCGACTTCTCGATTCGCGGACGGGCCGAGCTGGTCCTGGGAGATCCGCCCGCCATCTTCGACGCCGCCCACAACCCCGACGGAGCGAAGGCGCTTGCGGACGCGCTCCCGGAACTCGCAGGCGGCCGCGAGGTGGTCTGCTGTGTCGCCATCCTCGAGGGCAAGGACGCCGTCGGAATCGTCAACGGCCTCGCGCCGGTCGTGTGCGCAATTCGTCTGCACCGAGATTCCACCCGAGCAGATCGAGGGATCGGGCCGGCCCGGTGGCCGAGCCCGCCCCGCGCTCGAGATCGCAGCGCTCTGCCAGAAGGCCGGCCGTGAGGCGGAGGCGATCAGCAACCCGCAAGAGGCCTGGGACCGGGCACGCGACCTTGCCAGGGAGCGCGACGGTGTCGCGCTCGCGGCCGGCAGCCACTACCTTCTGTCGTCGATATGGACAGAGAGGCCCGCTCAGAGCTCCTGACGATGATGGGATTGGTGGCCATCGTCGTCGCGGTGGTCATCCTGATCTTCTTCGCCCTCGGCTACGTCTTCGGCCTGCTCTTCCTCTGAAGCTACGGAGAGCGCCCAAATCCCACACCCAGGCAGGGTTACACGCCCCCATAAGGAAGTACGTACACTCGCGGCTCCCACTTCCCCATGCCTCTCGCACTCTTCGGAATAGACGGCGGGGCGCTCGGCCTCATCGTCAACCTGCTGATCCTCTTCCTGATCGTCGTCTATCTGGCGCTGATCTACTGGACCTACCTCGACGCCCGACGGCGGATCGAGGATCCGGTGCTGATCGCCTGCGCGACTGCCGCGTCGGTCTTCCCTTACCTCGGCACGATCGTCTACACGATCCTCCGCCCGCCCGAGTTCCTGGAGGACCGCGACGAGCGGGAGCTAGAGCTGCGTGCCGCGGAGCTCGAGCTGCGCCAGCGGATCGAGCTGTCCTGCCCGCACTGTGAGTATCCAATCGAGCGGAGCTACCTCCGCTGCCCCAACTGCGAGCGGCGGTTGCGGAACCCCTGCCGCAAGTGCCACAAGCCGCTCGATCCGCGCTGGGGAATCTGTCCGTACTGCGAGACCGAGGTCCGAAGGGAGCGACCGGAGCGGGAGACCCGCCGCACCGATCGCCAGCGCACCGCGCGCGCGGCTGCGCAGCGTCAGGCCTCTGCCCGAAACGACGGGCCCACCAGGCGCTCGCCGCCAGCCCCAGTCGCGGCTCGGGAGGAGCAGCGGCCGAGCCGCTCAAGCCGCTCCAGCCGCTGATCGGCGCGGCTCCCGCGGCTGCAGATCTGTAGGTTCTCCGCCCCGTGGCCACGGAACGGACACTGATCCTTGTCAAGCCGGACGCCTTTGAGCGCGGCCTGACCGGCGAGGTGATCGCCCGCTTCGAGCGCAAGGGACTCGACCTGGTTGCCCTCACCCTGATGCAGGCGGACGAGCCTCTCGCCCAGGTCCACTACGAGGAGCACACCGACAAGCCCTTCTTCGGCGAGCTCGTCGATTTCATCACGAAGGGACCGCTGGTGGCAATGATCCTGGAGGGTGCGAACGCCATCAACGCCGCCCGTCAGGTGATCGGCGCTACCGACCCGCTCGGGGCGGACGCCGGGTCCATCCGGGGCGAGTTCGCCACCGAGGTCACCTTCAACCTCGTCCACGGCTCGGACTCCCCTGAGTCGGCCGAGCGCGAGATCGGGATCTGGTTCCCCGAACTCTGATTCTCGCCTCGGGGTCGCCCCAGCGGCGCGCCCTGCTCTCGGCCCTCGGGCTGGACTTCGAGGTGCGCGTCCCGGAGGTAGAGGAAGAGACCACGGGGGAGCCCCGCGAGCTCGTGGTGCGCAACGCGCGACGCAAAGCTGAGGCGGTTGCGCCACAAGGCGGCGACGCTCTGGTGATCGCGGGAGACACAGAGGTGGTCATCGACGGCGAGGTGCTGGGACAACCGCAGAGCGAGGCGGATGCTCGCGCTCACCTGGATCGGCTGTCGGGGCGAGAGCACCTTGTGATCGGCGGCTTGGCGCTGCTTGGGCCGGCCGAGGACGGTCACATGGAACTCCGGACGGGGGTCGACGTGGCGACGGTCGCGTTCAGGGAGCTCGATCGGGCCCTGCTGGACGCGTACCTCGCCTCGGGTGAGTGGCGCGGGCGGGCCGGCTCATATGCGATCCAGGGGTTGGGCTCGGCGCTGGTCGAGATCGTCCGCGGCGACGTCTCCAACGTGATCGGCCTGCCGGTCGGGCTCCTGCTTCGCATCGCCCCCGAGCTCGTCGCGCCTCCGTAGCCGGTGCGCAACGTTTCCACCGCGAAAACTTGCGGACATTGGGCCGTTTATGGCGAGCCGCTAGGCTGACGAAATCAGGTAGTCGACCCCCGGATGAGCGTCCTCAGCACCATTAGCCCTGCGCGTGACATGGCCGTCGACCTCGGCACGGCCAACACGCTCGTCTACGTCCGCGGCCGCGGGATCGTGCTCTCTGAGCCGTCCGTCGTCGCGGTTGACACCGCGACCGGCGAGGTGCACGCGGTCGGCGCGGAGGCGAAACAGATGCTCGGGCGCACGCCGTCGACGATCAACGCGATGCGGCCGTTGAAGGACGGCGTAATCGCGGACTTCGAGGTCACCGAGTCGATGCTCCGCTACTTCATCAAGCGCGCCAATCACAGCCGCTTCACCCATCCGCGGGTGGTGGTGTGCGTTCCTTCCGGGGTGACCGGCGTCGAGAAGAGGGCGGTGGAGGAGGCCTGCCTCGGGGCAGGCGCGCGCGAGGCCTACCTGATCGAGGAGCCGATGGCTGCCGCAATCGGCTCCGGGCTCCCGGTCAGTGAGCCGACCGGCAGCCTCGTGGTCGACATCGGCGGCGGCACGACCGAGGTGGCGGTGATCTCGCTGGGCGACATCGTCGTCTCCCAGTCCGTCCGAGTGGGCGGGGACGAGATGGACGAGGGCATCATGAACTTCTGCAAGCGGGATCACCAGCTCCTGATCGGCCACCAGACGGCGGAGGACATCAAGCAGGAGGCTGGCTCCGCGGCGCCGCTCGAAAACGAGATCGAGATCGAGATCCGCGGGCGCGATCTCGGCTCGGGCCTGCCGCGCGCCGTGAAGCTCAACTCGGCGGACATCCGCAAGGCGCTCGACGACCCGATCCAGCAGATCATCGCCGCGGTCAGGGACACGCTCGATCGCACCCCGCCCGAGCTTGCCGGCGACCTGATGGAGCGGGGCATGACACTGGCCGGAGGTGGGGCGCTCCTGCAGGGCTTCGCCGACCGGATGAGCGAGGAGTGTCAGATGCCGGCGAGGCTCGCCGAGTCGCCGCTCACCTGTGTGGCCACCGGATCCGGGCAGGCCCTCGAGGAGTTCGAGGCGATCAAGCGGGCGCTGAAGAACTCCCGTGTGCGGAGACGCTACTGAGCGCCCGCTGAGGGGGAGACGCGGCCTTGTACCTCCTAGACCGTCCCGAGGACATCCCGCCGCGGCTGACCAACCGCCTCAACCTGCGCATCGCGATCCTGGGGGCCGTCGTGGTTGCGGCCGTGGCGATGGTCGTGCTGCGGCTCTGGTCGCTTCAGATCCTCTCGGGCGAGCATTACCGCGCCCTCGCCAAGGACCACGGCATCCTCGACGTCAGGGTGCACCCGCCACGCGGGGAGATCCTGGATCGGAACGGCAAGGTACTCGTCGACAACCGCACCGTCATGAGCCTCGAGCTGCGGCCCTCGGACCTGCCGAGCGATCGGAGCGAGCGCAGGCACGAGCTGGCCAGGTTGGGCGACCTGCTCGGCCTGTCGCAGCGAGAAATCCGGCGGAGGGTCCGTGCGACGCCCCAGTACGCCGGCTACCCGGTCGTGCTCAAGCAGGGGCTCGATCGCCGGCTGCTCTTCTACCTGCTCGAGAACAGGGAGAGCTTCCCCGGGGTGAGCGTCGAGCGCACCTACGTCCGCGAGTACAAGGACGGCTCCCTCGCCGCCCACATGCTCGGCTTCGTCGGGCAGATCAGCCCTCATCAGCTGAACAGGCCCGAAGTACCGGGGCCTCCGGCCCGGCGACATCATCGGCCAGTCCGGCGTCGAGTACAGCTATGACAAGTTCCTGCGCGGCACCGCCGGCAGCCAGCGGATCCAGGTCGACGCCCTGGGACGGCCCGCGCGGCGAGCTCGGCCAGCAGGCCCGCCCAGGCCGGGGACAGCCTGCGCCTGACGCTCGACTCGGGCCTGCAGGAGACCGGCGAGGCGGCGCTGCAGGCGAAGGGCCTGCCCAGTGCTTTCGTGGCGATGAACGTCCACAGCGGCGCCATTCTGGCGATGGGCTCGTACCCGACCTATGACCCGTCCTTCTACACCCAGCCGCACACAAAGGCGCAATACGACGCGTTCGGCAGCCGCGCCGGCGACCCGCTCGTCGACCGCGCCGACCAGGGCGGCTACCCGACCGGCTCCGCCTTCAAGCCGATCACCGCCACCGCGGCGCTCGAAGACGGCCTGATCTCGCCCGGCACGATCTTCAATGACACCGGTTCGCTCGACATCGGTGGGCTCGTGGTCCACAACGCGGGCGGCGCCGCCAACGGGCCGATCGACATGAGCACCGCGCTCAAGGTGTCCTCGGACGTCTACTTCTTCAGCCTGGGGCTCCACGCCAGCGCGAGCGGCAAGGGCGGCCAGATCCAGGACTGGGCCTCACGCCTTCGGCCTGGGCCAGAAGCCCGACGCCGACCTCCCCGATGCGGGCGCGGGCCTGATCCCTACACCCGCGTGGCGCAACCGCGTCTATCGGAGCCACAAGAACCCCTACATCGACCGCCCCTGGAACCAGGGCGACAACGTCAACCTCGCCGTCGGGCAGGGCGACGTGATGGTCACGCCGCTGCAGCTCGCCCGGGCCTATGCGGCACTCGCCAACGGTGGCACGCTCGTCAGGCCGCACGTCGGGGGCCGGATCGTCGACGTGCGCGGCAAGACCGTCAAGCGGATCAAGCCGCCGCCGAAGAGGCATCTGCGCATCTCGGAGGAGACGCGGAACGTGATCCTGGGAGGGCTTGAGCGAGCGGCGATGGAGCCGGGCGGCACCTCGTATCCGGTGATGGGTGGCTTCCCGTTCGCGGTCGCGGGCAAGACGGGCACGGCCGAGCGCGGGACGGGCACCGAGGACCAGTCGTGGTACAGCGTGATCGCGCCCTACCGCGACCCCCAGGTCGTGGTCACCGTCACGGTCGAGCATGGCGGCTTCGGCGTCGAGTCCGCGGCGCCGATCGCCCGCTCGATCCTCGAGCACTACTTCCGTCTCAACGCCGGTGGCGCCAGCGGCGCCGCCGCGGCATCGGCGGGAGGCGTTGAGTGATGGAAGCCGCCAAGCCGTCGCTCACGATCGCCCCGCGGCGCTCGAGGCTGGCCGAGCTGCTCAACGTCCGATACCTGGACCCCGTCATGCTCGGCGCCTCGATCGGTCTGATCGCCTTCAGCATCTTCACCCTGGAATCAGCCAGCCGGCACGAGGTGGCGGCAGATCCCCTCTACTTCGTCGAGCGTCAGTCGCTCTACGCGGTGATCGGGATCGTGCTGATGATCGCGGTCAGCCACTTCGACTACACGCGGCTCCGCGAGCTGCGGGTGAGCATCTACGCGGTCATGGTGGGCTCGATCGCCTTCGTGCTGCTGGTCGGGACCGCGGTGCGGGGCTCCAACCGGTGGATCGAGTTGCCGTTCTTCCAGTTCGAGCCATCCGAGCTCGCCAAGGTGCTGCTCTGCGTCTCGCTCGCGGCGCTGGTCTACGAGCGGGTCAGGCGTCCGTTCGGCTTGGGCCAGACAGTCGGGTTGCTGGGCCTCGGCCTGGCGCCCGCGGCGCTCGTCTTCCTGCAGCCGGACCTCGGCACGGGGATCGTCCTCGTTGCCATTGCGGTGACGATCCTCTTCGTCTCCGGCATACCGTGGCAGCACTTCGCCGCGATCGGCGCCGCCGTCGCCCTGATCGCCGGAGGCGCCTACCTGACGGGCTCGGCCGCGGGCGTCCAGTTCCTCCACGGCTACCAGCAGGACAGGCTCACGGCATTCCTGCACCCGAGCGACGACCCGAGCGATGCCAGCTACCAGGTGAACCAGGCGGTGATCGCGGTCGGCTCGGGCGAGAGGTCAGGCCGGGGAGACGACGCCACCCAGACCGAGCTCCTCTTCCTGCCCGAGCGGCACACCGACTTCATCTTCGCCGTAATCGGTGAGCGCTTCGGTTTCCTCGGCGCGGCCTTCGTCATCTTCCTCTACGCGCTGCTCTTCTGGCGGGCCTTGCGGGTGATGCGGATCTCGACGAGCTACTACGGAATCATGATCGCCGGCGGGATCGTGGCGATGCTTGCTTTCCAGGTGATCGTCAACGTCGGCATGAATCTCGGGCTGATGCCGGTCACCGGAATCACGCTGCCCCTGATCAGCTACGGGGGTTCCTCGGTGCTCGGGACGTTCCTGGCGCTCGGGCTGCTGCAGAGCATCCATGCCCAATATGCGAGGGGGCGGCGCTAGCCGCCACCCGTTTAGTAAGGGCTCTTTCAAGTCTCGTTGAACCTAGGCGCTACTCTCGGGTCGCGCGAGGGTGCTCCGAGGTGTAGCCGAGGAGCAACCCGTCTGATGCCGGGCTGGGGCTAATGCGACCTACCTTGACAGCAAGGAAGAAGAGCACATGTACCGCAAGCAGGTGCGCCGTCGACGGGCGGTGCTGTTGCTGCTCGTCGCCGCCTCGCTGACGCTGCTCAGCCTCTACTACCGGGAGGGCAACGGGGGGCCGCTTCACGGCACGGAAGAGGTGGTCTCCACGATCTTCGGACCCCTCCAGACTGGTGCCGACCGCGCCCTGAAGCCGGCGCGCGACACGGTCAACTGGTTCGGTGAGACGTTCGACGCCCGGGGCGACAAGGCCCGGCTTGAGGACGAGGTCGCCAGCCTGCGCGACCAGCTCGCCAGAGCGCAGACCACTCGGCGCGAGGCGAGGGAGCTCTCCCGGCTGAACGAGCTGGCCAGCGGAGGGATCGTCCCGGACGGCACCAAGCCAGTGACCGCGCGGGTCGTCGGCCGCTCCCCGACGGTCTGGTACTCGACAGTGACGATCGACAAGGGGTCGGGAGATGGAGTCCGGGTCGACGATCCGGTCGTCGCGGCGCAGGGACTCGCGGGCAAGGTCACGCAGACCACGCCGAACACCGCCCAGATCACCCTGATCACGGACGCGGACAGTTCGGTGACCGCCCGGGTGACCCCGAGTGGGGCCACCGGCGTCGTGGAGCCGGACGTCGGCAATCCGAACGACCTCCAGCTCGACTACCTCGAGCGCGGCACCCATATCGCCGAGGGTCAGATGGTCGTCACCGCAGGCTTCTCGACAGGCGACCTCGGATCGATCTTTCCGCCGGGCATCCCGATCGGGAAAATCACCAGGGCGACCGTGGAGGAGCAGCAGGCGTACCAGCGGGTCCACCTCGAGCCGTTTGCCGACCTGCGCGACATGGACTTCGTCAAGGTCCTGACGACGCACTCCGGGAAGGGCAACGGATGATCCTGACGCGGGGAATCATCGTGCGGCTCGCCGTCCTCGGGACGCTGGTCGCGGTCGCGCAGGTGGTCTGCTTCTCGAAGATGGACGTCTTCGGCGCCAGCCCGGACGTCGCGATGCTGGTCGTGATCTCGGTGGGGCTGCTGGGAGGGAGCCTGAGCGGTGCAGTGACCGGCTTTTCGATCGGCCTCCTGATCGACTGCCTGCTCCTCGAGACCCTCGGCGCCTTCGCGCTCACCATGCTCACCGTGGGCTACGTCGCGGGTCGCTATCGAGAGTCGGTGGGCCGCCCAACCCGCGCGGCGGTCGCGCTGCTGGGCGGCGCGCTCACACTGCTCGGGGCGGTGGTGATCGCGGCCATCCAGATCGGCACCGGGATCGACGCGACTGTGAGCTTCCTGGTCGTGCGCGACGCTCTGGTCAAGAGCCTGATCGGGATGGTCCTCGCCATTCCCGTCCTCCTGCTCGTCAGACTGGTGGTGCGCTCGTCGCTGGTGGACGAGCGCAGAGCGGCGCGGCGCACCGCCGCACCGCGAGTCGTGGAGAGTGGATGAGCCCGGATGTATCTGCGTCGAGAAGAAGCCGAGCCTGAGAAGCGGACCTCGCCGCTGGCGCTCCGGATCTCGATCGTCTCCGGCCTCGCGATCGCGATCTTCTCCGTGCTCTTCCTGCGCCTCTGGTACGTCCAGGTGCTCTCCGGCGACAAGTACCGAAACCAGGCCAACGACAACCGGATCCGCGAGATCCGGGTGCAGGCGCCACGGGGAGACATCCTCGACCGCAACGGCAAGGTCCTGGTCGCGAGTCGGACCGAGCTCGCGGTTCAGGTGAGCCCCAACGACCTGCCGCCCCCGGGACCGGAGCGCTCGCGCGAGCTGCACCAGCTCTCGACCATCACCGAGATGTCGATGGAGGAGATCGACAAGGCGCTGCAGAGCGGAAGCCGCGCTGCCCCCGGCGGCCCGGTGATCCTGAAGAGGGGCCTCGGCGTCGACAAGGTCTACTACCTGCGCGAGAACCAGTCGAGCTTCCCGGGAGTGACCGTGGAGCGGGTGTTCAGCCGGGAGTACAGGCAGGGGACGATCGCGGCTCACCTCTTCGGGAACGTCGGGGAGGTTACGGCCGAGCAGCTCAAGGAGCCGCGTTACGCCGGGCTCCACCCGGGCGACCAGGTGGGCCAGTCGGGAATCGAGTACGAGTACGACCGCTACCTACGGGGCAAGCCCGGAACCGACCGCGTGCAGGTGGACGCGCTCGGCAGACCCACCCAGCAGCTCAGGAGCAAGCCTGCCCAGCCCGGCAACGACGTGCGGCTGACGATCGACTCCGGCCTGCAAGGCTACGCGGAGGAGGCCCTGGACTCCTTCGGCCTGCCCGGTGCCTTCGTTGCGATGAACGCTCAGAACGGCGAGATCCTCGCGATGGGATCGGCGCCCAGCTTCGACCCCTCGATATTCACCCATGCGATCAGCCAGCGCGAGTACCACGCGCTCACCTCCAGGCAGACCGACGCCCCGCTCGCCGACCGCGCGATCCAGGGCCTCTATCCGACGGGATCGACCTTCAAGCCGATCACAGCCACGGCGGCGCTCGAGCACCACCTGATCTCGCCGAACGCGATCTTCAACGACACCGGGTCGCTGAAGCTCGACGCCAACCTCACTCTGCACAACGCCGGCGATGCGATCAACGGCCCGATCAACATGAGCGACGCGCTCAAGGTCTCCTCCGACATCTACTTCTACCACCTCGGGCTGAGGGCGAAGGCCTCGAAGGGCCACGGGATGATCCAGGACTGGGCGCGGAAGTACGGCCTGGGGGCGAAGACGGGCATCGACCTCCCGGCCGAGGTCGACGGGCTGATCCCGACGCCGGCCTGGCGCAACCGGCTCTATGCCGAGAAGCTCACCGACCGGCCGTGGAGCGCCGGCGACAACGTCAACCTCGCCGTCGGGCAGGGGGACCTGGAGGCCGACCCGCTGCAGATGGCGGTCGCCTATGCGGCGCTTGGCAACGGAGGCACGGTCCTGCGCCCCCACCTGGCCGACGACGTCGAGAGCGTCACGGGCAAGGTTCTGGAGGAGGTCCGCCCCGCGCCGCTGCGCCAGATTCAGATCTCCGCGATGACGCGAAACACGATCATGACCGGCCTCACTCGCGCCGCAATGGAGCCGGGCGGCACCTCCTATCAGGTCTTCGGGAACTTCCCGATCGCGGTTGCCGGCAAGACGGGCACGGCGCAGCGCCCCAACCAGCCGGACCAGTCCTGGTACATCGTGCTCGCCCCGGCCAAGAACCCCCAGATCGTGGTCGCGGCGACCATCGAACGAGGCGGCTTCGGCGTCGATACGGCGGCGCCGGTGGCGGCCCGCATCCTGGAGCACTACTTCGAGCAACCGATCACGCCCGCGTCGAGCACCGCGAACACGCAGGAGTGATGGCGGCCATATCCCGGCGGATGGTTACCCTCTTTGGCAATCTCGTCCCCGTTCGGGGCGGGAACTGACGATGGAAGCAGCACCTCTAACCCTCACTCCCAGGCGGGCCCGGATCGGGGAGCGCCTCGGCCTGGCCTACTTCGACGGCTGGCTGCTTGCGGCCGCAGGCGGACTGATCGCGTTCAGCATCTTCACCCTGGCCGTGGCCACGCCGGACGCGGTCCAGGGACAGCCGCTCTTCTTCGGGATCAGGCAGTCCGTCTACGCGGTCGTGGGGATCACCCTGATGCTGGCAGTGGCCAGGGTCGACTACTCGCGCTTCCGCGAGATCCGGGTCGGGATCTACTCGCTGATGATCGGGACGATCGTCCTCGTCCTGATGTTCGGCGCGGCCGCGCGCGGCTCGCGCCGTTGGATCGAGCTCCCCTACTTCCGCTTCCAGCCCTCGGAGCTCGCCAAGCTCCTGCTCATCGTCGCCCTCGCGGCGTTCGTGATCGAGCGCACCCGCCGCGGCACGCCCATAGGCCAGACGCTGCGCATCCTGGCGCTGGGCCTCGCCCCGGCGGCACTAGTCTTCCTGCAACCCGACCTCGGCACGGGCATCGTGCTGATGGTCATCACCCTCACCATTCTTTTCCTCGCCGGGGTGCCCTGGTCGCACTTCGCGGCGATCGGAGGTCTGGCGGCGATCGCCGTCAGCTTCGTCCTGGTCATCGCCCCGGCTACCGGCCTGCCGAGCCCGCTGCACGGCTATCAGCAGGACCGGCTGACTGCATTCCTGCATCCCAGCAACGACCCGAGCGATGCGAGCTATCAGGTCAACCAGAGCGTCACCGCGATTGGCTCCGGTGAGAAGACCGGACGCGGTGACAACTCGACCCAGACCGAGCTCCTGTTCCTCCCGGAGCGGCACACCGACTTCGTCTTCGCCGTGATCGGGGAGCGCTTCGGCTTTGCGGGAGCAGCATTCGTCCTGTCCCTCTACGTCCTGCTTATCTGGAGAATTCTGCGCATCCTGACGCTCTCCAAGAACTTCTACGGGACCCTGATCGCCGGCGGCATCGCCGCGATGCTCATGTTCCAGATCCTGGTCAACGTGGGCATGACCCTCGGCATCATGCCGGTGACCGGCCTCACCCTGCCCCTGATGTCATACGGGGGTTCCTCGGTGATCGCCACCTTCCTGGCCATCGGGCTCCTGCAGAGCATCCACTCACAGGCGCGGCTCAACTCCACACCCAGCAGGGCGCCTACACCACTGTTGCGCTGAGCCACCGAGAGCACACTCAATTCACAGCCAACCCGTCCGGCCCCGACCACTGCGGAGGGCTGGACGTTCGTGCTGTCGCACGAGGGTGCTCCGCAAGGAGCAACCCGATTAGTGCTGGTGGCTGGAAAGGAAAGTCATGAAGAAGAACATCCTCGTCAGCGTGGACCCGGGCGAGACCCGGGTCGCGACTCTCGAGGCGAAGGGGACGCCGGCCAAGAAGCACAAGAAGGCATCCCCGAGCGACGAGTGGAAGGTCGCCGAGCTCTACGTCGAGCGGCGTGGCCGCCGCTCGATCGTCGGCAACATCTACAAGGGCAAGGTCGACAACGTCCTGCCCGGTATGGAGGCCGCTTTCATCGACATCGGCCTCGAGCGAAACGGCTTCCTGCACGTCGACGAGATCGTGCTCCCAGGCGGTCAGGCGGTACCCAAGCGAGGCCGAGGCCGCGGCCGGCGCATCGACGAGCTGATCAAGCCGGGCCAGGAGATCATCGTCCAGGTCGTCAAGGACCCCCTGAAGACGAAGGGCGCCAGGCTCTCCATGCAGCTCTCGATCGCGGGCCGCTATCTGGTCTACATGCCGCAGGGCGGCGGGATCGGGGTGTCGAAGCGGCTGCCCGACAACGAGCGGCAGCGCCTTCGCAAGCTGATCGAGAAGGTGGACATCGGCGATGGCGGCGTGATCGTCCGCACCGCCGCGCAGGGAGCGAAGCAGGAGGACTTCGTCCGTGAGATCGCCTACCTGCACCGCCTCAACGAGGTGGTCACCGAGCGCGCCGAGAAGTCCGGGGCGGGCCAGATGGTCTTCCAGGAGGCCGACCTCTCGATCCGCGTCGTCCGCGATGTGCTGGTCGAGGAGTTCGAGGGCGCGATCATCGACGACGAGAAGCAGAACGACCGCGTCACCAAGTTCCTGCAGCGCACTGCGCCAGAGCTCGCGGAGCGCGTCGAGCTCTACAAGGGCAAGGAGCCGCTGCTGGAGAAGTGGGGCGTCGAGGAGGCGTTCGCCTCGGTGCTCTCGCGCCGGGTCGACCTGCCCTCGGGCGGATACCTGATGATCGACTACGCGGAAGCGCTGACCGTGATCGACATCAACACGGGCAGCTTCACCGGCAAGGGAAGGGGCCGCCTCGAAGACACGATCACCAAGGTGAACGTCGAGGCCGCCGAGGAGGTCGTCCGGCAACTGCGCATGCGCGACATCGGCGGGATCATCGTCATCGACTTCATCGACATGGCGCGGTCTCGAAACCGCGACATGGTCCTGAAGACACTGCGCTCGGCGCTCGACGAGGACCGGACCAAGACCTACGTGGTCGAGGTCTCGCCACTCGGCCTGGTCGAGATGACCCGCCAGAACGTCACCGATGGCGTCCGCGAGATCCTCACCAAGACCTGTCCCACCTGCGGCGGCGAGGGCGTGGTGGCCTCCGAGGAGACGATGGCCATCTCGATCGTCCGCAAGCTCCAGGAGGTGGTCGAGAAGGATCCGAAGCCGGATGCCTACCTGATCCGGGTCAATCCCCGGGTGGCGGCCGAGCTCCTGCGAGCGGACTCGGGACTCACGGATCTCGAGGAGGAAACCGGGAAGCGCTTCCACTTCGAGGGTGGCGAAGCGCTGCCGCTCGACACCTTCCACGTCGTCGAGACAGGCACACGGGAGGAGATCGAGGAACGCGCGCTGCCCTTCCGGGTCGGCAACGAGGTCCTCGTCACCATCGAGGAGCCCCACATGTACAACGTGGACGATGCCGTGGCGCGGGTCGATTCCTACATCGTCAGCGTCACGGGTGGCGGTCCCCATGTCGGCGAGCAGCGGATGGTGCGGATCGAGAGCGTCGGGCGCTCCTCAGCGACCGCGTCCCTGCTCGACAGCGAGGGGAACGTGGTTCCGGCCTCCAATGGAGACGGGGGCGAGAAGGTAGAATCCTCGGCCTCCGGCGGGCGCAGGCGTCGCGGAAGCAGGGGCGGAAGGCGACGCTCACGCGCCGGCGGTAGCAGCAAGAACTGAGAGAAATCCCATGGCCAGCTACGCAGTGATCGAGACAGGCGGCAAGCAGTACCGCATCGAGAAGGGCTCGACCCTGCTCGTCGATCGCCTCTCCGCCAAGGAGGGCGACAAGGTCGATCTCCGCGCGGTCGCCTACCGGGACAAGGAGATGGTGCTCGGCAAGGACCTCGAGAAGGTCAAGGTCGAGGCCAAGGTCGCGGGACACGAGCGCGGGCCCAAGGTCCGGGTCTTCAAGTACCGCCCGAAGAAGGGCTACCGGCGCCGCGCCGGGCACCGCTCCGAGCTCACCCGGCTCGAGATCACCGACGTGAAGATGCTCTCGCGGAAGCCTGCGGCCTCATCCGCACGAGAAAGCGCGGCCAGCCAGAAAGAAGGAGACCGGCGATGGCTCATAAGAAGGGGCTCGGGTCCAGCCGGAACGGGCGCGATTCGAACCCGAAGATGCTCGGCGTCAAGATCTTCGCCGGGCAGTCGGTGAACGGCGGCGAGATCATCGTCCGCCAGCGCGGCACGCGGTTCCGTCCCGGGGACGGCGTCGGGATGGGGCGCGATCACACGATCTTCGCCATCCGCCCCGGCGTCGTGCAGTTCAGCACGGGCCGGCGGGGTCGCACCATCTCGGTCGTCGAGGGCGAGTAGCGGTCCGAGCGCCATCGCGGTTCCCGGGGCCCGATCCCGGCTACCGTGCTGGTTCATGCTCTCGACAGGAGGAGGTGAGCCATCGTGCTCACGATTTCCCCCGAAGCCTCACAGGCCATCCGCGGCATTCTCGATGCGTCAGACGTCCCCGATGGCTCGATGTTCCGCATCAGCCCCGAGCAGACCGACACCGCGTCCGCGGCGGGGCGACTGACCGTCTCTGTCATCGACACCCCGCCGCCCGACGATCAGATCGTGGAGGGTGAGGAGGTCGCCGTCTGCGTCGAGCCGAGCGCTGCGGTGATGCTTGATGACAAGCAGCTCGACGCGACCGTGGTCGACGATCAGGTCAACTTCAGCATCCGCGAGCAGGGCGGCGAGCGAGCCGACTAGACCTAAGGCCTACGGCGGCCGGCCGCGGGTACGGTGGACGCCCGCGGGAAACCCTGACGTCCGACGCGGGCAGCCGGCACCCGAGACCGGCTAGCGGCATTTGCACCGCGGGGGCTAACTTCGCGGCATGCTCTTCGATCGAGCGAAGATCTACGTCGAGGGAGGCCGCGGCGGCAACGGCGTGGTCAGCTTCCGTCGCGAGGCGCACGTGCCCCGCGGCGGTCCGGACGGCGGCGACGGCGGGCGGGGCGGCGACGTGGTGCTGGTCTGCGATGCGCAGCGACGCGATCTCTCCTCACTGGGCCGCAGCCGCCACTTCCGCGCCGGCCGGGGCGAGCACGGCAAGGGCAAGCGCCAGCACGGGGAGCGGGGGGAGGACCGGGTGATCGCGGTGCCACCCGGGACGTGGTGCGCGGCCTCGACGGCTCGGAGACCGAGCTGCTCGAGGACGGGCAGCGCGTCGTGGTCGCCCGCGGCGGCTCGGGCGGACACGGAAACAAGCGCTTCGCGACCTCGACACGCCAGGCGCCGCGCTTCGCCGAGCGGGGGCTCGAGGGCGAGTCGGGGGAGATCGAGCTGCGCCTCAAGCTGCTCGCCGACGTCGGGCTGGTCGGGCTGCCGAACGCCGGCAAGTCGTCGCTGCTGGCGCGGCTCACGCGGGCCGATCCCAAGGTGGCCGACTACCCGTTCACGACGGTCGAGCCCAACCTCGGGACGATCGAGCTCGACGACCGGCAGCTGGTGCTCGCCGACATCCCCGGTCTGATCGAGGGAGCCGCGGAGGGCGCCGGCCTCGGTCACGAGTTCCTCGCCCACCTGGAGCGTTGCCGGCTGCTCGTCCACCTCGTCGAGGTCGCGCCGGCGGAGGGTGATCCCGAGTCCAACTACCGCGGCGGTGCGAAGCGAGCTCGCCGGCTACGGCGCCGGCCTCGACGAGCCTGCCGGAGATCATCGCGCTCTCGAAGATCGACCTGCGTTCCGGAGGAGGAGGCCGGACCGGCTGGTCTCCGAATGGCGCGAGCGCCATGGGTCGGACGCCGTCGCGGTGCTCGGGATCTCCGCGGCGACCGGGCGCCGGCCTCGACGAGCTGGTGCGCACGATCTTCGCCGCGCTTCCCGAGGAGGCCGCACCGCGCCATCGCGGAGGAGTTCGAGGCAGAGCACCGCGTCTACCGCCCCGGCGAGGACGAGGGCTTCGAGGTGATCCCTGAGGGGGACGGCAGGTTCAGGGTCTCCGGCCGGGGCATCGAGCTCCTGATCGCCCGTCACGACCTCGAGAACCCTGAGGCTCTGGATTACCTCGAGGGTCGGCTGCGGGAGATCGGCGTGATCGCGGCGCTTCAGCGGGCCGGGTTCGAGCCGGGCGACGAGGTGGTGGTGGGCGACCTCGAGTTCGAGCTCGAGCCGTCCTGAATGCGTGGAAGGCGCAGGTCGGCCCCGGCCGGGAGCCTCGATCTCGCGCCAGCAGCACGTCCTCGCGGCTGTAGTGGCCGACCGAGTCGAACCAGCGCTTCGCATGCAGGCCCTCGCGGAGGTCGCAGTCGGCGGTCACGATGCCCTCCTCGGTCGTAGAGCGGACCCGGCGATCACGTCTCCCTCGGCGGGCTCGACGATCGCGGCGCCGCCCCGGCCGAAGACCTCGTAGTCGGGGAGGTCCGCCGGGAAGTCGTCCGGGAAGGCCGAGCGCGGGATGTACTGCGGCACCGAGACGACGTAGGCGCCTGACTCGATCGCGATGTGCCGCATGCTCGCCAGCCAGCCGTCCGAGTCGTCGGCGGTCGGCGCGACCCAGATCTGAGGGCCGGTGCGATAGACCGCGTAGCGGGCGAGGGGCATCCGGTTCTCCCAGCAGATCAAGGCCTCCGATCCGTGCCGAGCGGAGTCTCGATCGCGTCCAGGTCACCGCCGGCCCCGATCCCGTGGAAGAGCCGCTCGTGATGGGTCGGCATCAGCTTGCGGTGCTTCGCAGAGACGCCCTCGGGGCCGATCAGCAGCAGGGCGTTGTAGATCGTCCCGGGCCGCTCCAGCTCACGCTCGTTGACCCGATCGCGCAGTGCACGTCCGTGCTCCGCGCAGGCCGCGACGAGCTCGTCGACCAGCGGCCCCGGGACCTCGACCGAGTTGGACCAGAGCCGCTCCCAGAGATCATCGAATCCCTCGAACGCGGCCGCCGCCTTCGCCCAGCCTGCCCGACGGGTAGAGCGGGACGAAGGTCTCCGGCAGTACGACCAGCTCGGCTCCGTCGGCGGCGGCCTCTCCGATCAGTCCGACCGCCTTCTCGACCGATGGCCGGCGCATCGAGGATCACCGGGGTCGCCTGAACGGCCGCGACGCGGACGGTCCTGAGCTCGGTCATGCGGCGAGCATACGCCCGCGGGGCGCGACATGTGCCGTACCTACACTTGCCGCGCCATGACCGTGGTGGCGAAACTCGGCTCCTCCATCGTCGCCGGGGAGGAGGGAGCGCTGAGGACCGACGTCCTCGATCGCGTCTGCTCGCAGGTCGCCGAGCTTCATGCCGGGGGCGAGAACGTCGTGCATGGTCACTTCCGGCGCGATCGCCCGGGGAATGCGGGTCCTCGAGCTCCCCCGCCGTCCCTCGGCGATCGACGAGCTGCAGGCCGCCTCCGCCGTCGGGCCAGGGCAGCCTGTTCCGCGCCTACGAGGAGCGCCTCGCCAAGGGCGAGGTCCGGGCCGCGCAGGTCCTGCTGACTGCCTCCGACCTGCAGCTGCGCAGGCACTACCTGAACGCACGGCAGACGCTGAGCAGGCTGCTCGCCTGGCGCGTGGTCCCCGTCGTCAACGAGAACGACACCACGGCGACCGACGAGATCACCTTCGGCGACAACGACTTCCTCGCCGCACAGGTGGCGATCATGCTGGAGGCGAGGCTGCTCGTCCTGCTCACAGACCAGGCGGGGCTCTACACGAAGGATCCGCGGCAGCATCCCGGCGCGGAGCTGGTCGGCGAGGTGAGCGACGAGTCGGAGCTGGCGGCCTACGAGATCGGGGAGCACACCGGGCCCTTCGGGCTCGGGGGGATGCGCAGCAAGGTCGCGGCCGCCGGGATGGCGGGAGCCTCTGGGATCGCCGCCGTGATCTGCGACGGAACAGCAGAGGGGACGCTGCTCGCGGCCGCCGCTGGGGATGCGACCGGCACGCGCTTCCGGCCGCATCGGGAGCGGGCCTCGAGCTTCAAGCTCTGGCTCCGGTACGCCAAGCCGAGCCACGGCACGCTGCGGGTCGACGACGGGGCCGCCCGTGTCCTTCGCGAGAGCGGCAGCAGCCTGCTGCCAGTCGGTATCACCGAGGTCGAGGGCGAGTTCGAGGCCGGCGATGCGGTCGAGGTGACCGCCGACGGCAGGTCGATCGGCAAGGGGATCGTCAACTACTCGGCAGCCGAGCTGCGACGCATCAAGGGCCTGCGGACCGAGAAGGTCCGGGAGCTCCTGCCGCACGCCTCCGAGGAGGCGGTGCACCGCGACTACTTCGTTCTGACGTAGGCACGCACCGATCACTGGCCAGCTGGCCAGTCCGCCGTCCTAAAGTCCCCGCGATGGCCCCTGGAGAGGAAGCGGCCAACGAGCGGTTGAGCGATTCGCAGCGCGCAATCCTGACTCCGTCTGCGACACGGTCGTCGAGGAGATTCCTCGGGGTCAAATCGATTCAGACCTGAGAGTCACCTGGGGCGGAGGCGGGGCGTGTCCGAACGTAGGGCATGGGTTGGCTGCCTGAGGGCACTGCCCTCCGGCCGCCTCTGGTTTGCCCGGCCCGAGTCGACGGGTACCCACGTCTGAGAAAGCTTGAGATGAAAGGAGTCGATTGGTATGGCGGATCAACTGAAGGGCAAGCGCGTCGCGTTCCTGATGGCCAACGAGGGCGTTGAGCAGGTCGAGTTGACCGAGCCGCGCAAGGCCATCGAGGAGGCCGGCGCTCAGGTCGACGTGATCGCGCCGGAGGCCGAACAGATCCAAGCCGTCAACCACCTGGACAAGGCCGACAGATTCGACGTGGACAAGACGGTCTCGGACGCGAAGGCCGACGACTACGACGCGGTCGTCCTGCCAGGTGGCGTCGCCAACCCGGACGTCCTGCGCACGGATGAGGACGCTGTGCGCTTCCTGCGTGAGTTCTTCGCGGCGGGCAAGCCGGTGGGCGCGATCTGCCATGCGCCGTGGATGCTGGTCGAGGCGGACGTGGTCGACGGCCGGAGGGTGACCTCGTGGCCGAGCCTGGAGACGGACATTCGCAACGCGGGAGGCAACTGGGTCGACGAGGAAGTCGTCGTCGATTCCGGCCTAGTGACCTCCCGGAAGCCGGACGACGTCCCGGCGTTCAACTCGAAGATCGTCGAGGAGTTCGCGGAGGGTATCCACGAGGAGCAGCGCGAAAAGACGCTGGCGGCTTCATAGCGGAAGGACGGTCAGCGGCCCGATGATCACCAGGGAGATTCGGAGGGGGGAGTTGTTCGCGGATCGCTATCGCGTCATCCGGCGGCTCGGCACGGGCGGGATGGCCACGGTCTGGCTCGCCGAGGACGAGCGGCTGGGTCGGGATGTCGCGATCAAGCGATTGAACACGGACGCTCCCGAGGAGAGCCTCGCGCGGTTCAGGCGGGAGGCGCGCCTGGGCGCAACCCTGAACCATCCGAATTTCGTGTCGGTGTTCGACACCATCGCGACCGACGAGGGCGCGCTGATCGTGATGGAGTACGTGCCCGGCCAGTCGCTCGAGGAGCTGGCGAAGGGCGGGCCGATGGATCCCGGCCAGGCGGTGTCGATCCTGAGAGGAGCCGCGGACGCCCTCGACCACGCCCATAGGCAAGGGGTTGTCCACCGAGACATCAAGCCGGCGAACATCCTTGGTTCGCGAGGACGGTGCCGTGAAGCTGGCGGATCTCGGCATTGCTCGGGCTATGGACGCGACTCAAATCACGGCCGAGGGCAAGGTGATCGGCACCTTGCCCTACATGGCCCCGGAGCGCCTGGAGGCGGCTGGCGCCGGCGGCCCGGCGAGCGACGTCTACGCGCTCGCCGCGGTCGCCTACGAGCTCCTCTCCGGGAGTCCCGTGGATCGGGAAGTACCTGGCCGGGAGCATCTAGCCGATCGCCAGGAGCTCGCGGCACGCTGGCCAAATGCCCCCGCAGCGCCCTTCGCCGTGATCATGCGAGGGCTCTCGCGCGATCCGGCGCGCAGGCAGAGCTCCGCGGGCGAGCTGGTGGCCGAACTCGATGACGCGGTCCGCCGCGGCGAGCAGGAAACCCAGCCCTTGACCGCCAACCTGTCGAGGCGCCAGACCAGACCGATGCTGTCGCGGGCCCCCGGAGGTTCTCGCTCCCGCTGGTCCCGCGTCGGAGCCGCGCTGGCGCTGACGCTGGTCGCGCTGGCCGGCCTCACGGCAGTCGGCGTCGCGCTGATCGGGGGTGACTCCGGCGATGGGACGCCATCAAAGAAGGGTGCGAGAGCAGCAAAGAGCACGGGTGACTCCGGCGACTCGGCCGGCTCGCAGGCTGCCGCAAGCCAGGGCAGCGCCACCACGGCTCCGGTGGCTCCGGTGGTTGAGGATCAGGCGAGCGCGCCTTCATCGTCGTCGTCTGCGGACGGAGCCAGTCTGAATGCGCAGGGATTCTCGCTGATCAACCAGGGGAGGGCGGCGGAGGCGGTGCCGATCCTGCGCCAGGCGGTCGACTCCTATCCCGAGGGATCGACGGATCTGAACTATGCGTACGCGCTCTACAACCTCGGGAACGCGCTGCGCCTCTCGGGTCATCCCGAGGAGGCGATCCCGGTGCTCGAGCGTCGCTTGCTCATTCCCAACCAGCGCTCCACGGTGGCAACGGAGCTTGCGCGCGCCCGCGCCGAGGCCGGCACGGGCTGACCCACCGCCCGGGTCCTCCGGCCGACGGGGACGGGGGCGCTTTACCCTTTTGGGCATGGCCACAGCCACTCGATCCGTCGCCGAGGTGTGCGGGGACGCGAAGTCGGCGTCGCACCTGCTCGCGCGCAGCGGCAGGGAGGCCAAGGACGCCTGCCTGAGAGACCTGGCAGATCGGATCGATGGCAGCGTCGAGGCGCTCCTGGAGGCGAATCGCGCGGATGTGGAGGCAGGGCGAGAGGAGGGCCTGAACGAGGCCCTGATCGACCGGCTGACCCTGACGGAGGCGCGTATCGCCGAGATGGCGAAGGGCGTCCGCGAGATCGCGGACCTCGCCGACCCGGTCGGGGAGGTGATCGAGGGCTGGACGCTGGAAAATGGGCTCGAAGTCGCGAAGAAGCGGGTCCCCATCGGCGTGGTGGCCGTCGTCTACGAGGCGCGCCCGAACGTGACCATCGACGCCGCGGCGCTCTGTCTGAAGAGTGGGAACGCGGCGGTCCTGCGCGGTTCGAGCAGCGCCGAGAGCTCGAATGCTGTTCCTCGCGGGTCTGATCGCCGAGGCGCTGGCCGCAGCCGAGCTGCCGGCGGCGTCCGTCTCGCTTCTCTCCGGTGGTGGCCACGAGCAGCTGCAGGAGCTGGCGACGCAGGAGGGCCTGATCGATCTGATCATCCCGCGAGGTGGCGAGGGGCTGAAGGAGGCGCTGAAGCGGGTCGCCAAGGTCCCGGTGATGTACGCGGCGGCGGGGAATTGCCACGTCTACGTCCACCAGGATGCGGATCTCGAGATGGCGGAGAGGGTCGCCTACAACGCGAAGGTCCAGCGGCCGGGGGTCTGCAACGCGGCGGAGACGCTGCTGGTCCATCGGGACGTCGCCGCCGATCTGCTGCCGGGCCTGCTCGCCAAGCTGAGCGATGCCGGGGTGGAACTGGTCGGGGATGCGCGGACTCGGGATTCAGCCGGATCGGTGGCGGTGGGCGAGGCGACCGGTGCGGACTGGGACACGGAGTACCACGGGCTGAAGATGGCGGTGGGGGTGGTGGATTCGCTCGGCGAGGCCATCGAGCACATCAACCGGCACGGCACCGGTCATTCCGATGCGATCGTGACCGCGCTCGGAGGAGGTCGGGGACGAGTTCACGGATGCGGTCGATTCGGCCGCGGTCTACGTCAATGCGTCAACGCGGTTCACCGACGGCTACGAGTTCGGGATGGGCGCGGAGATCGGCAACTCGACCCAGAAGCTGCACGCCCGCGGCCCGATCGGGCTGCGCGAGCTGACCACGACCAAGTACGTGGTGCACGGCAGCGGGCAGATCAGGGAGTAGTGCGGTCGCTCCGATCGGGGTCCTGGGCGGGGCCTTCAACCCGCCCCACGTCGGTCATCTGCTCCTCGCCCAGGAGGCACGCTGGCAGCTCGGCCTGGACGAGGTGCTGTTGATGGTGACCAACCGGGCGCCGCACAAGGAGATCGAGGACGATCCGGGCGCGGAGGTCCGGTTCGAGATGGCGCGGTTGGCGGCGGAGGACGAGGAGGGGGTGGAGGCCTCGGATCTCGAGGTCAGCCGGAACGAGGTGTCCTACAGCTACCGGACGCTCGAGATGCTGGCCGAGCGGGACCCGGGTAGGGAGGTGTTCTTCCTGTTGGGCGCGGATATGGCGGCGGGGCTGGCGAGCTGGAAGGAGCCGGCTCGCGTGGTCGAGCTGGCACGGCTGGGGGTGGTGCCGCGGCCAGGTGTGGGGCTCGCAGCGGTGCGCTCGGCGCTCGAGCGGCTCGGTGCCGCCGATCGAGCAGAGATAATCGAGATGCCACCTTGCGGAGCGTCCTCGACCACAGTCAGGCAGCGAGCTCGGGGAGGAAGGCCGCTGCGGCATCTGGTCCCGGACCAGGTCATCCAGCTGATCGGGGAGAGGGGGCTCTACCGATGAGCCGGGGAAGGGAGATGGGCCCCGAGCAGCTGGCGCGGCGGCTGGCCGCGATCGCCGACGACAAGAAGGCGACGGAGCTGGTCGCGCTCGATGTGCGGCCGCTGGTCGGCTACACGGACTATCTGGTGATCTGCACCGCCCGCAACGAGCGGCAGGCGAAGGCGATCCATGACGAGATCTACCACCAGCTGAAGAGGGACGGATGGTTGCCGGCGCGCGTGGAGGGGGAGCGGGAGGCGGAGTGGGTGCTGATGGACTATCTGGACTCCGTGCTGCACATCTTCACGCCGGAGCTGCGCGAGCGGTACCGGCTCGAGGTGCTCTGGGGCGAGGCGGACCGGCTCGACCTGAACCTGGCCGGGGCGCGCGGCGCCGCTTAGGCGCCGCTCGCCGAAGCCGTCCGAGCGCGGCCGTAGTCTGCCGCTCGTGTCGAGGGAGCGTTTCCGGCGCGCCTTGCGCGGCTACGACCCGGAGGAGGTCGACGCGGCGATCGACGCCCGCGATGCGCGACTGGCTCGGCTCGAGCGGGAGGCGCAGCGGCTCGCAGAGCGGGTGGTCGAGCGGGAGAGGAAGCTGCAGGACGCGCTGAAGCGGCCGGTCGCCGCGGCGGTCAGCAGGGGGATCGATGAGATCTATGGGCAGGCAAGGCGGCAGGCGACCAGGATCCGGATGAAGGCGCTCGACGACGCGGTCCAGATGGCCGAGCGGGTGGCGGAGTTGACCAATCTGCGCGACGAGCTGGGGGCGCGGATCGCGGAACTGGCCGAGGTGGCGCGGGCGCGACTCGGGATGGAGACAGAGGGGCAGGCGCTCGGCAGGAAGTCGGCCAGCGGGTCCGCCGCCGACGGGATGTACTCCGGGCCGATCGAGGTCGAGGTGGGGCCCCTCAACGACTTCGCCCAGCTGACCGGCTTCGAGGACGCGGCCGCGGGCATCAACGGCGCGTCTGACATCCGCGTCAGGCGGGTCTCACGGGGAAGGGCCACCGTCTCGATGAACCTGAGCGACCCGGTCGAGCTGCTGCGGGAGCTCGAGGAACGAGCGCCCTTCGACTTCGTCGTGCGCGACAGGCGCCGCGACGGCCTGATCCTCGACGTCGACGAGGACGGGCGCGAGCAGGACCGCGCGGCGTAGCGCCGGATCTCAATTCGGCCTGATGTCGTCACGGATTCGTGACGTCTTGCGCGTCGCCGATCGCAACTACCTGATCCCCTTCGATCGCGTGGAAGAGGGAAAGCGGCATCCACCTTCGTTTGACGCCTCCCAGGAACGGGCAGAGGGCGTCGATACACTGGGCAGCTGAATACGAACTGTCTGGGGCTGTAGCTCAGCTGGGAGAGCGTCGGCGTGGCACGCCGAAGGCCACGGGTTCGAGTCCCGTCAGCTCCACTTCCTCATCCGATTCCGAGGGCGCGGAGATCACCGTCGGGGCCCACGAGTTTCGTAATCAGCTCGGCTTCTGGATGCAGCGGGTTGCCGCGGGCGACGAGATCCTGATCACTCGCCGTGGACGTCGCTACGCCCGCCTCGGCCCTGCCGATCCACAGCTCGCCACGACAGATATCGCTGCGGATCCAGGGCAAGCAGAGGTCCCGGCGGAGCCTCCGCCCGATACTGCTCGTACTTCGCGCTGAGCGCGTCGAGCCCGCACGGGACCCTCACTAACCCCGAGGATCGAGACCCTCCCCAGCACCTGCACCCAGGCAAGCTCGTCCCAATCATCCGAGTACCGATCGACCGTCAGTGCCGCCCTCGGGTCCCGCCGCAGAAAACGCAGCCGCGCCGGCTCCTCCGCCCGCTTCGGCTTCTGGTCGATCGCGCTCCAGATCCGCCCCTCCGCGACCGCGAACGTCACCGGCAGCACCCGCGGCCCGCCCTCCTCGTCGAGCAACCCCAACCTCCCGACCCGCCCACGCTCCAGGAGCTCGTTTGCCCACGCCGGTAGCTCGGTAGGTTGGGACGCAGCCACGAAGCGACTATAGGAGTGATGAAAGGAGCGGAATGGAACTCGGAATCGGACTCCCCAGCGTTGTGCCCGGAACTTCCCGCCCCCAGCTCCTCGACTGGGCGCGCGACGCAGAAGACGCCGGGTTCTCCACTCTCGGCACCATCGACCGCGTCGTCTATCCCAACTACGAGCCCTTGATCGCCCTCTCCGCGGCGGCGGCGGTCACGGAGCGCATCCGCCTTGCCACCGACGTGATGCTCGGCCCGCTGCGCGTGAACGCCGCGATGGTTGCAAAACAGATCCTCTCCCTCGACACACTGGCGGGCGGTGGCCGCGCCGTCCTCGGCATCGGGCTCGGCGCGCGCGAAGACGACTTCGAGATCAGCGGCGTGGACATGTCGACCCGCGGCGCCTGGCTCGACCGCGCCCTGGGGAAGATCCGCGCGATCTGGAACGGGGAGGGCGAGCTCGAGGCGAAGGTCGGCCCCCGGCCGATCGGCGACGGCCCCACCCTGCTGGTCGGAGGCTACGTCGAGACCTCCTTCCAGCGGGCGGCTCGATTCGGCGACGGCTGGACCCAGGGCGGTTCCGGCCCCGACGCGTTCATCGAAGACAAGAAGAAACTCGACGAAGCCTGGAAGGAGCGCGGCCGCGAAGGCAAGCCCAGGACGATGGCCCTCGCCTACTTCTCCTTCGGGCCCAACGCCGAGGAGAACGCGCGATCCTCCCTGCTCTCCTACTACACCTGGCTGGGGGACGAGGCGGCCGAGGGAATCGCGGGCAGCGCGGCGAAGGACGCGAATACGGTCAAGGGTTTCATCTCGAACTACGAGCAGGGTGGCTGCGACGAGCTCATCTTCTTCCCCTGTTCCTCCAACCCCGACCAGGTCGGACTTCTCGCCGAGGCAGCCGGCCTCTGACCGGGAGGCACCTCTAGAAAGGCCGCCGTCCGGGTAAGTTGCAGGCAAGGATCGTCGATCCAAGGAGTGAGGAGAGATGGCTACTGAAGTGAAGACCGAGGACCTCGAGAAGCGACTCGAGGCACTGCTGGAGGTCGAGAAATTCCCGCCGCCGGAGGAGTTCCGCAAGCACGCGCTCGTCACCGACGAGTCGATGTACGAGGAGGCGGCGAAGGACCTCGAGGGCTTCTGGGCCAGGCAGGCCGAGGAGCTCGTCGACTGGGCGGAGAAGCCCTCACAGATACTGGACGAGTCGAACGCCCCTTTCTATAAGTGGTTCGCCGACGGCAAGCTGAACCTCTCCTACAACTGCCTGGACCGCCACGTCGAGGCGGGCAACGGCGACCGCGTCGCCTACCACTGGCGTGGGGAGGAGGGTGAGGAGCGCGAAATCACCTACGCCGAGCTCCACCGCGACGTCCAGCGCTTCGCCAACGCGCTCAAGGACCGCGGCATCGGCAGGGGCGACGTCGTCGGCATCTACCTGCCGATGATCCCCGAGGTCGTCGTCGCGATGCTCGCCTGCGCGCGCATCGGCGCCCCACACAACGTGGTCTTCGGCGGCTTCTCGCCAGAGGCCGTCCGCGAGCGCATGGAGTTCTCGGAGGCGAAGGCCCTGGTCACCGTCGACGGCGCCCGCCGGAAGGGCAAGACCGCCCCGATGAAGAGCGCGGTGGACGAGGAGATCGCCGACGTCTCATCGATCGAGACGATCTTCGTGGTCAAGGCCACAGAGACCGAATGCGAGATGCAGGAGGGCCGCGACGTCTGGTACCACGAGGCGATGGAGGAGGCCGACGCCGAGTGCCTGCCCGAGCCGCTCGAAGCTGAACACCCCCTGTTCGTCCTCTACACCTCCGGGTCGACCGCGAAGCCGAAGGGCGTCCTGCACACCACAGCCGGCTATCTGGTCGGCGTCACCTTCACCCACCGCTACATCTTCGACCTGAAGCCGGAGTCCGATGTCTACTGGTGCGCCGCCGACGTCGGCTGGGTGACCGGCCACTCCTACATCGTCTACGGCCCTCTCTCCAACGGCGCCACCAGCGTCATGTACGAGGGCGCCCCGGACTATCCGGACAAGAACGTCTGGTGGGAGATCGTCGAGCGCTACGGCGTGACGATCCTCTACACGGCCCCGACCGCGATCCGCGCCTGCATCAAGTGGGGCCCCGAGCACCCCGCGAAGCACGACCTCTCCTCGCTCCGCCTGCTGGGGAGCGTCGGTGAGCCGATCAACCCGAAGGCATGGCTCTGGTACTACGAGGTGATCGGCGGCGAGCGCTGTCCGATCGTTGACACCTGGTGGCAAACCGAGACGGGTCACATCCTGATCAGCCCCCTGCCGGGAGTGACCGAGACCAAGCCTGGCTCGGCGACCAAGCCGCTGCCGGGCGTCGAAGCCGCCGTCTTGGACGAGGAGGGCAACGAGCTCGAGGGCGAGCAGGGCTATCTCGTCTTCCGCCGGCCCTGGCCGGGGATCCTCCGCACCCTCTACCGCGAGGAGGAGCGTTTCAAGGAGACCTACTACTCCAAGTTCGGCGGCCACTACTACGTCGGCGACGCCGCGCGCAAGGACGAGGACGGCTACTTCTGGATCCTCGGGCGCGCCGACGACGCGGTCAACGTCTCCGGCCACTTGCTCTCGACGGCTGAGGTCGAATCCGCCGTCGTCTCCTACCCCAAGGTCGCCGAATGCGCCGTGATCGGAATCCAGGACGAGGACACCGGACAGGCGATCGTCGCCTTCGTCACGCTCCAGGGCGACCTCGAGGGCAACGACGAGATCGCCCAGGAGATCCGCGACCACGTCGCCCACCGGATCTCGAAGATCGCCCGGCCAAAGCGAATCATCTGGGCAGGCGACCTGCCGAAGACCCGCTCCGGCAAGATCATGCGCCGGCTGCTGCGAGACATCGGCGAGGGCCGCGAGCTGGGCGACGTCACCACGCTCCGCGACCCCGCCGTGATGGAGCAGCTCGAGGAGAAGGTCGAAGAGATCCGGGCCCAGGAGGACTGACCGCCCTCGTTGAACGCGGGCGGCGGGCGCACGCCGCGGCCCGCGCTCATTTCATGGAGGGCATGCGGGTCCTCAACGAGGAGGCAGGGGGCTTCGCCCCTGAACCCGCTGTTTCCGACTGTTAACCCGCCGGCCTAGACGGGACTGGCGAGCCGCCGCGCCTCACGAAGCGCAGGCCGGGACCGCTCCGGCAGCAGCCGCCGCAGCCGCCAGGTCGCGCCGGAGAAGTTCCGGTTCGCGACGGTTGCGAAGCCCTCTTCGTCCTCCCGCAGCGCGAGCAGCAGGTGGGCCACTCGGTCGGCCGGCGGCAGATCGTCCGCCTCCCCGACGCGTACGCAGAAGCAGTGGACGCGGTGGCCGCCCGGCCGCACCAGGATCGCGCCCTCCTGACCGACCAACCACGCCCCCAGCCGGCCCCTCTGGACCGCCAGGCCAGTCTCGCCGAGCAGGTCCCTCGCCTCGTGACCCAGCAGGTCGGCGAGCAGCCCGAGGGCCATGCGATCCGCTCGATCCGTCGCATCGCCGAGCGGCTCCACCCCGCGGGCGCCCCGCCGCGCCTGCAGATGGAGCACTGCGAGACCGTGCCCGAGGAAGATCGCCGACACCGGAAGGGCCAATGGCTCGATCCAGATCAGTAGCGCGGCGGGGAGGCCGAAGGTGACGAGGATGCCGACGCACCACACGGTCCAGATCCGACCCTCTCGGGCCAGGCTCCGCTCGCTCGCGCGCCGCCGCCACGGCATCCCCGCGGCTTCGGCGAGAATCGCCTCCATCTGGATCTAGCCGCCGGCGATGGGTCGGCGCATCACGACGAGATCGGCGTCGAGCGGCAGCTCGCGCACGACCTCCGCCGACCCATCCGGGAGCGTGGCGCTCGCGAGCATGCCCTCGTCGAGCTCGCGGCGAAAGGTCTCGATCGCGGCCTCCTCGGAGGCGCCGTCCCCCGCGGTCCAGGTGGCCAGCTCCGTATGCCCCGTCCGATCCAGCCTGATCAATCTCGACATGCGATCTCCTTTCTTCTCGGCGTCCGAATATACGCCCGGGTCCCCGTTCGTAAACTGGATGCCAGGGCGCTCCGAGGCGGTTAGCCGAGGAGCGACCCGTTTCACGATGGCCACCGCACCGCAGATCCCCGAGAGCACGGACCGCTACGACCCTGAGGCGATCGAGCGCAAATGGCAGCTCGTCTGGGAGGCGGAGAACACCTGGGTGGTGGCGAATCCGGGATCCCCGGAGTTCGACGCGTCGAAGCCGAAGAGCTACGTGCTCGAGATGCTCCCGTATCCCTCGGGTGAGCCCCATGTCGGCCACCTGAAGACCTACTCCGTCGGCGACGCCATCGCCCATTTCCGCCGCCGGCGCGGCTACCGCGTACTGCACCCGATGGGCTACGACGCCTTCGGGCTTCCCGCCGAGAACAATGCGATCGAGACCGGTGAGCACCCGCGCGAGGCGACCGAGAAGTCGATCGCCGCCTTCCGCGAGCAGTTCATGCGCTGGGGGATCTCGATCGACTGGACGCGCGAGTTCGGGACGCACGAGCCCAGCTACTACCGCTGGACTCAGTGGATCTTCCTGAAGCTCTACGAGCGCGGCCTCGCCCACCGCCACGAGGCGCCGGTCCACTGGTGCCCGAAGGACCAGACCGTGCTCGCCAACGAGCAGGTGATCGACGGCCGCTGCGAGCGGTGCGGCACGCCGGTCGAGCTCCGTCAGCTCGAACAGTGGTTCTTCCGGATCACCGAGTACGCCCAGCAGCTGCTCGACGACTTCGCTCTGCTCGAGTCGTGGCCCGAGAACGTGATCACCATGCAGCGCAACTGGATCGGCCGCTCCGAGGGGGCGGAGGTCATCTTCCGCTGCGAAGAGCTCGACCTCGACTTCCCGGTCTTCACCACCCGGCCGGACACGCTCTTCGGGGCGACCTTCTTCGTGCTCGCGCCCGAGCATCCGGAGGTAGAGCGGCTGGCGGCCGGCACCGAGCACGAGCGGGCCGTCCGCGAGTACGTCAACGAGTCGGCCCGGGCCACGGCCGAGGAGCGCGCGGACGAGGAGCACCAGAAGACCGGGGTGCCGCTCGGGCGCGAGGTCATCAACCCGGTGAACGGCGAGCGCATCCCGATGTTCGTCGCCGACTACGTCGTGATGGAGTACGGCACGGGCGCGATGATGGCCGTCCCCGCCCACGACGAGCGCGACTACGAGTTCGCCAGGGCCTTCGACCTGCCGATCCGGCGGGTGATCGAGGGGACGGATCCCGGAGGAGGCCCGCGACGACGAGGGCCTGCCCGTACATCGGCGACGGCACGATGGTCAACTCCGGCCGCTTCGACGGCAAGCACAACCGCGAGGCCTATGACGAGATCGTCGCCTGGCTCGCAGTCGGAGGGTCGCGGCAAGCCCGCCGTCAACTACCGACTGCGGGACTGGCTGGTGTCGCGCCAGCGCTACTGGGGCGCCCCGATCCCGATCGTCTACTGCGACGAGTGCGGGATGGTCCCGGTGCCCGAGGACCAGCTGCCCGTCCTGCTCCCGGACATCGAGGAGTACGCGCCGAAGGGCAAGAGCCCGCTGGCGGCAGCCGAGGACTGGGTCAAGACCGAGTGCCCGTCGTGCGGGGGAGAGGCCCATCGCGAGACCGACACCATGGACACCTTCGTCGACTCGTCCTGGTACTTCCTCCGCTACCTCGACCCCCGCAACGACGAGGAGTGCTGGGCCAGGGAGGTCGCCGATTACTGGATGCCGGTGGACCAGTACATCGGCGGGGTGGAGCACGCGATTCTCCACCTGATGTACGCGCGCTTCTTCGTGAAGGCGCTGCACGACATCGGGCTGTTGGAGGCACGCGAGCCTTTCGCGAACCTCTTCACGCAGGGGATGATCACCCGCGACGGGGCGAAGATGTCCAAGTCCCGCGGCAACACCGTCAACCCGGCCGAGTACGTCGACCGCTACGGCGCGGACTCGCTGCGCACCTACATCTGCTTCATGGGCCCCCCGATCAAGGGCGGCGACTGGTCGGACGAGGGGGTGGAGGGGATCTTCCGGTTCCTCGCCCGGCTCTGGCGTCTCGCGCGCGAGGTTGCGGAGCGCACCGACGCAGGCGGATCCATGGACGGAGCCGATGGCCCGGCCCGCGAGCTGCTCGCCAAGGCTCACTGGGCGATCGACAAGGCCACCCGGGACATCGAGCCTCGCTTCCAATTCAACACGGCGATCTCCGCGGTGATGGAGCTGGTCAACGAGATCTACCGCCTCAAGGACACGCTCTACGGCAATGCGACGGGGGCCGCCGCGGTTCGCTTCGCCACGGCGACGGCGGCCTCTCTGCTCTTCCCGTTCGCCCCCCACCTCGGTTCCGAGGTCTACCAGTGGCTGACCGGTGAGCGGGTCTGGGAGCAGCCATGGCCCGAGGCGGATCCGGATCTGCTGGAGCGGGAGACCTACATGCTGGTCGTGCAGGTGAACGGCAAGCTCCGCGATCGGATCGAGGTGGACAGCGACGCGACGGAGGAGCGGCTCCTGGAGCTGGCCCGGGCCAGCGAGAACGTCCAGCGGCATCTCGACGGCAAGGCGATCGTCAAGGAGATCGTCGTTCCGGGACGACTCGTCAACCTCGTCGTTCGCTAGGTCTGCTAGAAAAAGGCCCGTGCTGGTCAGGCGGCTCGCGGAGGCTCCCACCGAGGAGTGGCACAGGCTTCGCAACCACATCCTCATGGATGCGGGAGAACTCGGCTCGCGGAACATGTCCGTCACCTGGCTCGAAGTACCCGCGGGCATCGATCAGGGGCTCCACTCGCACGAGGAGGCCGAGCAGGTCTACATCGTGGTTTCCGGTCGCGGCACCATGACCGTGGCCGGCGACACCCAGGAGGTCGCCGAGGGCGACCTGGTACTGGTCCCGCCGGCCACGGACCACTCGATCGCCAATTCGAATGCGGCCGACCTCTGCTGCGTTTCGGTGCAGTCGCCGCCCGTGACCGCCTCCGAGGTGTTCGGGCGCTCCGGCGTCGGCGTCGCCTCGGAGTACGACGACGAGGAGTGAGAGTCGGCTGACCCGCAGGCGGGTCGTCGTCAGCGGTCGCGTCCAGGGGGTCTTCTTCCGGGACACCGCGCGGCGTAGGGCCGAGTCGGGGGGCGTTGCCGGTTGGGTCCGGAATCGGCCCGACGGGGCTGTCGAAGCCGTCTTCGAGGGCGACCCGGAGGCGGTCGATCAGCTGGTGGAGTTCTGCCGCCGTGGCCCGAGCGGCGCGGAGGTCACCTCCGTCGAGGTGGTGGAGGAGGAACCGGAGGGGCTCTCCGGCTTCGAGGTGGGCTGATCCGACCCTGATCGGTCGCTGATCCGGCGCGAAGCGAGCGGCCCACGCGAGCACTGCGCGGCGAGGTTGCTCGCGTGTCGGACCTGGGTCGTTCCCAGCTGCTCGTCTACGCGGCGATCGCGGTGGCCGTCCTCGTC
Organism: uncultured Solirubrobacterales bacterium; assembly: GCA_963801055.1. Taxonomy (GTDB): domain Bacteria; phylum Actinomycetota; class Thermoleophilia; order Solirubrobacterales; family 70-9; genus DASUPK01. Next base: position 449,234 of record CAWDDE010000001.1, read on the forward strand.
ATCGGCGCCCGCTGGATCCGCTCCAGCGGCAGGAGGGCCAACGGGCCGTGCCGACCTCAGCTTTGCCGCCGATTCCGCGCACGAGGCGGAGGGGACCCGGGACGCGGTCGTGCACGTCGCCGGCTCCGTCGAGCGCCCCGGTGTGTACCGGCTCCCGGCCGGATCGCGGGTAATGGATGCGGTCAGGCGGGCGGGCGGCTTTGTGCGTGGAGCAAACCAGGACGCGATCAACCTCGCGGCCCGCCTCAGCGACGGCCAGCAGGTGGTCGTCCCAGCACCGGGCACGGCCGCGTCCGCGTCGGCGGCCGGACAAACGGGGCCGATCAGCCTTGGCAGCGCCACGGTCGAGCAGCTCAACAAGATCGATGGAATCGGGCCGGTCACCGCGCAGAAGATCATCGAGTTCCGCGACCAGCATGGCGGCCTCTCCTCGATCAACCAGCTGGACGAGGTGGACGGCATCGGGCCGTCCACGATGGCGAGCCTCAGGGCCGCTCTGCAGCCCTGAGGATCAGTGGCCGAGGACGCGATCCCACTCGTGGCGACGCTGGCCGAGGTCGTCCTGCTCAGGCTCCTGATTGCCCCGCGGAATGCTGCCCGCGTGGCCCTCCGCGGCGTGCATCTCGGCACGCCTGCGCTCGAGCTGCGTCTCCTGGTCGGGCTGTGTCCGGGTGCGGTGAGCTGCCCCGCGCGCAGTTTGTTCGCGGTTCGAAGTCATCAGTCCTCCAATCGGTCGAAGCTGGCATTCAGTGCCGCGTACCACGTGACCACTGGGTGAAACACGGCGGGCAACCCGGGACCCGGTGGGTCCGCGAATGGCGCTTCGCCGCCCTCGCGGGCGCGACGGCCGGGCTCGCCGTGGCTCCGCTGGCTGCCGCGGATCCCTCGCTGAGCGCCCTCGGAGTCACGCCCATCGCGGTGATCGGGCTCGCCGCTCTGCGGCCGGCCGAGGCGCATCACTGGGCCGCCCTTGCCTGGCTGGGGTTGACCGCCCTGGTTGCCGCGCTTGCGGGCCTCCTCGCTGGCGGGGCCCGGGTGCACGCGATCGACGCGGGTGCCCTCCGTGCCCGCCCCGGCATCCATGCTTCGGTTGAGGGGTTCGTCTCCGCCGTACCCCGCCGCAACCACGGGGAGGTCGATGTGCGGGTGGATTCGCCCGCGGGCCGCGTCCTGGTGGTCGCCCCAGAGCCGGTCGGCGACCTGCCGGTCGGCTCGGAGGTGAGCACCCAGGGCGTTCTGCGGACGGCCGAGCCGTGGCGCGCCGGATACCTGCGCCGCCAGGGGATCGCAATGACGCTGAGGGTCGAGCGGATCGATCCCGAACTGGGGCGGCGCGGTGGGCTGACCGGCTGGATCGATGACGTGCGCAGCCGGGCTGAGGAGGCCCTTGGCCGCGGAATGCCGGACCGTGAGAGCCGCGCTGGCGCGCGGATTCGTGCTCGGGGAGGACGACCGGATCGACCCACAGACGCGCGACGACTTCCAGCGATCCAACCTGACGCACCTCCTCGCGGTCTCAGGCGAGAACGTGATCCTGCTCTGCGTCCTCGCCTGGCCGCTGCTGGCGTTGCTCGGACTGACTCTGCGGGCGAGGCTGGTCGGCGCGCTCTGCCTGATCGCGGTCTACGTGCCGGTCACCGGGGCGGGACCGTCGATCCAGCGCGCGGGAGTGATGGGCGCCGCGGGCCTGATCGCCGCGCTTGCCGATCGGCCGCGCTCGCGCTGGTATGCCGTGCTGCTCGCGGCGGCCGTCACGCTTGCCGTGAACCCGCGTGCCGACGGGGATGTCGGCTGGCAGCTGAGCTTCGCGGCGGTAATCGGGATCCTGCTCTGGGCGCAAGCGCCTGGCCGAAGCGCTCGCCGGGGATGCGAGCCGCGGCTCCGTGCGCCGCGCGCTCGTGGAGGGGGTGGCCGTCACCGTCTCGGCGACCGTCGCAACGGCCCCACTGATGGCCGCGGCATTCGACCAATTCTCTCCGGCCGCCCTGCCGGCGAACGTCCTGGCCCTGCCGGCGGTCGCCCCGGCGATGTGGCTGGGCATGCTCACCGGGATCGCCGGCCAGATTCCGGTGATACCGGTCGAGCCGATCAACTGGCTGGACTCGCTCTGCCTCGCCTACATCGCCCAGATCGCGCACTGGCTCGCCGCCCCGGACTGGGCGCTGCTGACGGTGCACCTCGGCTCCTTCTGGTCGGTCGCTGGCGCATACACGGCGCTGCTCGCCGCAATGGGGCTCCTGCTCCGCTGGCTACCGCGAAGACCTCGGCCGGTCCTGCCACGCGCGGCGATCGCCGGTCCGCTCGTGGTGCTGTCAGTGGCGGTTGCGTCTCTCCTCTGGTCGCCGTTTGGTTCCGGCGCGTCCGCGCCGCCGCCCGCCCTTGCCGTCCGTGTTCTCGACGTCGGGCAGGGTGACTCAATTCTGCTTCAGCCGCGCGGTGCGAAACCAATCCTGGTGGACACCGGCCCGCCGGAGATCGGGGTGGAGGACCGCCTGCGCGAGCTCGGGATTGACCGCCTCGCCGCAATCGTTATTTCCCACGACCAGTCGGACCACGCCGGGGATCTGGCCGAGCTGCTCCGCTCGATCGACGTCGATCGCCTCGTCTACGGACGCCCCGATTCCAGGCTGCACACAGCCGCCCTCGCCGCAGGCGTCGAGCCCTACCGGTTGGCGGCAGGCGGCGAATTCGATTCTGGCGAGTTGCAGCTGAGCGCTCTCTGGCCGCCCCGCGAGCTGCTTGGCGAGACCGACGAGGATCCGAACCTTCTCTGTCTGGTGCTGGTGGCGCGATGGCATCACTTTTCGATGCTGCTCACCGGCGACGCCGAGGCCGAGGCGGTGCCGATCGACGCAGGCCCTGTCGACGTGCTCAAAGTGGCTCACCACGGCTCTGAGGACGCCGGCCTCGGCGGGCTGCTCGAACGGTTGGTGCCGAAGCTGGCGGTGATCTCGGTCGGCGCCGGCAACTCATATGGGCATCCGACCGTTCGGACGCTCGCCGAGCTTCACGCCCACGGCGTGCCCACCATGCGCACGGACGAAGACGGTGAGATCGACATCGAAGCCGACGGGTCTGGGTGGTTGGTCGCGCCGAACGGTGGGTAGCCTCGATGGTCACCGTGGCCGGCATCGTGCCTGCTCCCTAGACTCGGACGCATGGCGGAGATCAAGCCGGCCTATCTGATCGCCGGCGAGGACGAGGCGAAGATCGCCAGGGCTCGCGGCCGGCTGCGAGAACGCGCCGAGCGAGAGGGCGGAGCCGGGGCGCTCGAGCTCTTCGAGGCCGGGGACGGCCGGCGCTCGCCCGACGTCGAGGAGCTGGTGGCCTCCCTCGCCGCGATTTCCCTGATTGCCTCGCGCCGCTATCTGCTCGTCGATGGAGTCGAGGGCTGGGGCAAGGCCGACGTCCAAGGCGCAGTCGAAGCGCTCGACCAGATCCCACCCGAGACCACCGTCGCCCTGGTCGCCCACGGCAAGGCGCCCGCCGGGCTCGCGAGGGCGGTCGAGAGGGCCGAAGGCGAGGTGCTCACCTTCGACGCTGCCCCGGGAGCGGGATCTGCCGAAGCAGCTGGTCGCCGAGGCGCGCGAGCTCGGCTTCGAGCTGGAGCCCGGCGCCGCCCGCCTGCTCGTCGAGCGCCTGGGGCCCAGGCCGATGCGGCTCCGCACGGAACTCGAGCGCCTCGCGCTCTGGGCCGGGGAGTCGGGGCAGCGTCGGCGCCGACGACCTCGATTCGATGATCTCCGACACCTCCGAGGAGGCGATCTGGAGCCTGGCGGATGCCGTGGTCGCGGGCGACGAGGCGGAGACGATGAGGCGTCGCCGAGCGGCTGGTCGCACAGGGCGAGGGGCTTCCTCGAATCGTCTATTCCCTGGCGCCCCGTCTCCGTCAGGCGCTGCAGGGCGGCCCGCGAGCTGGAGGCGGGCAGGCCGGTCGGGGGAGGTGGCCAAGGGGCTCTCCATGCACCCGTACGCCGCCAAGATGCTCGTCTCGAAGGTCAAGGGACGCTCGCCGGAGGACCTCGATGCGTCTATCCGCGCCCTCGCGGACCTCGAGCTCTGGTCCCGGGGCGGATCCGACTATCCCGAGCGCGTTGCGTTCACGCTCACCCTGCGCAGGGCGATCGGCCTGGTGCGCGACGACACCGAGGCGCTCGCTTGGGCGCTCCGCTAGCCCTGGCTTCGCGAGGCGCCGCCGACCAGGCCCGCGGCTCGCGCCTTCTTGCGGGCGCCGGTGTTCCGATGAAGGGCGCCCCGCTGGACAGCCTTGTCGATGCGGGAGACGAGCGCCTTGTGCTCCGCGGAGACGGCATTGGCGTCGCCGGAATGGATCGCCGCCTCGAGCCGCTTGAAATAGGTCTTCACCGAGCTCCGAAAGCGCAGGTTCTCGAGACGCTCACGGTCTGAGCGGGCGATCCGCTTCTTCTGTGACGCGATGTTGGCCATGAAAAGACCCCCGACGCGGGCGGCGAAGAGAATAGAGCAATGACGGAGAGGGGCGACCGAGATGATGCGAGGGGGCGCCGCAGGCGAAGCCGAGGCGCCACCCGTCTTGATGTTGGCGGGGAGCCACCGGCTCCCCACGAGCCGTTCGATCCCTCGACGCGCGAATTCCCCAGCGGTCGACCGTGACGAGGCTGGTGAGGCTGAGCGCATCGAGCAGCGCCACGAGGCGGTCACGATGGACACCTCGACGTTCATGGCGATCCCGGCGCCGACTCCGACGACGCCGTTTGTCCCGCCGGAATTCGACGAGCGACCGGGCAGGCTCGGGCGCTCGACCGCCTTCTTCTCGATCGCCACCGCCTTCTCGCGGGTGGCCGGCCTGGTCCGCGAGATCGTCGCTGCCAGCTATTTCGGAATCACGGGGCCGATGTCCGCGTTCACCATCGCCTTCCAGGTCCCCAACCTGGTCCGGTCCCTGTTCGCGGACGCGGCGATCCAGGCTGCGTTCGTCCCGGTCTTCACGGAGGAGCTCGAGAAGGGCAACAAGCGCGAGGCCTTCCGGCTCGCCTCGACTCTGATCTACCTCGTCACCCTGGTGCTCAGCGCGGTTACCGCCGTGTTCGTGCTCGCCGCGCCCCTGATCATTCCGATCTTCGCACCGGGCTTCAGCGGGGAGATCCTCGACCTCACCGTCACTCTCTCGCAGATCCTCTTTCCGATCCTGATCTTGCTCGGGGTCACGGGGATGGTGGTCGGGGTCCTGAACAGCTACGACCGCTTCGCCGCCTTCGCGATCGCGCCCTTCTTCTGGAACGTCGTGATCATCCTCGTGCTCGTCCTGCTCGAGCCGGCATTCCACGGCAACGACCGGATCTACGCCTACGCGATCGGCGTCCTGGTCGGGAACGGTCGTCCAGCTCGCGATCCCGGCGTTCGACTTGCGCAATACGCCGTTCAGGTTCACGCGGGACATCGACTGGCGCCTGCCGGACGTGCGCCGCGTGCTGCTGCTGATGCTGCCGGTGACGCTCAGTCTCGGGTTGATCAACTTCAACCTGTTGATCAACAGCTTCTTCGGCACGCTCGTCTCGGACCAGGGTCCGGCAGCGATAGACAAGGCGTTCCGCATCTACATGCTGCCCCAGGGGATCTTCTCGGTGGCCGTTGCCACCGTCGTGTTCCCGACACTGGCCCGCTTCGCCGCGCGCCGGGAGTACGACAACCTGCGGGCCACGATGGCAAATGGGATGCGGCAGATCCTGCTTCTGCTCGTTCCGGCCGCTGCCCTCGTCCTGGTGCTCTCGGTCCCCATCACGCGGCTCGTGTACCAGCGGGGCGAATTCGACGCCGAGCAGACCCATCTCGTCGCCCAGGCCCTCTTCTGGTTTGCCTTCTCCCTGCCCTTCAACGGGCTGTTCCTGCTGCTCTCGCGCACATTCTTCAGCCTGCAGCGCCCGTGGATCCCGACCGCGATCTCCGGCATCAACCTGGCGGTGACCGCAATCGTCGCGCTCGCCCTCTACTCCCCGTTTGGGGTTGGCGGAATCGTGGTTGGAACGGTGGTCGCCACCATCATCAGCGTCTTGGCGCAGGCCGTCATTCTGCGGGGCCAGCTCGGGGGGATCGAGTTGGGTCGCTTTCTGGACAACGCTGTTCGCGTCACGATCGCGGCCGCGGCGCTCGCCGGGGTGAGCTACCTGGTCTGGTACGGGCTGGACCAGGCGCTGGGCCGCAATCTGATCGCCCAGATCGTCTCGCTCGGTGTCGCCCTGCTCGCGGGGTTCGCCACCTACTTCGCGGCCGTCCTGGCTCTGCGGGTACCGGAGGCGAATCAGATCCTGCGTCTGCTGCGCCGGATCTGAGCCGGCGATTGCACGTAAAGCTGCCCGGCACCGGCGCCTACCCTTCTTCTCCTCAGATGGACAGGATCCGCAACTTCTCGATCATCGCCCACATCGACCACGGCAAGTCAACGCTCGCCGACCGGATCCTCGAGCTGACCGGTGCCGTGGATCCGCGGGCGCACGTGCCGCAGATGCTCGACTCGATGGAGCTCGAGCGCGAGCGGGGCATCACGATCAAGGCGCAGGCCGTGCGCGTCGCCTACAGCTCGGCGGACGGCGAGACCTACCAACTGCATCTGATCGACACGCCCGGCCACGTCGACTTCTCCTACGAGGTCTCGCGCAGCCTGGCGGCCTGCGAGGGTGCGCTGCTGGTGGTCGATGCGGCACAGGGGGTCGAGGCCCAGACGGTCGCCAACGCCTATGCGGCGATCGACGCGGGACTGGAGTTGATCCCCGTCCTCAACAAGGTTGATCTCCCGGGCGCGGACCCGGACGGCGTGGCCGCCCAGGTCGCCGATCTGCTCGGGGGCGATCCCGCGGAGGCGCTGCGGATTTCAGCGAAGACCGGGGAGGGGGTCACGAACGTGCTCGAGGCGATCGTCCAGCGCGTCCCGCCGCCGGACGGCGAGCCCGAGTCGCCACCCCGCGCGCTGATCTTCGACTCCGAGTTCGATCAGTACCGCGGCGTCGTCGCATACGTGCGGATGGTCGACGGCCGTTTCTCGAAGGGCGAGCCGATCGTGGCGATGCAGGCGGGGACGCAGGCAGACATCGACGACATCGGTTTCTTCACGCCGAAGATGACCCCGGCGCAGGGAATGTCGGCCGGCGAAGTCGGCTACGTGATCACGGGGATCAAGGACGTCACCAAGCTCCGGGTCGGCGACACCCTGTCGAGCCGCGAGCGGACGGCGGGCGAGGCTCTGCCGGGCTATCGCGAGGTCAGGCCGATGGTCTTCTGTGGGCTCTTCCCGATCGACACCGACCGCTACGAGGACCTCCGTGACGCCCTCGACCGCCTCGCCCTCAACGACGCCGCCCTCTCCTACGAGCCCGAGACTTCCGAGGCCCTGGGCTTCGGCTTCCGCTGCGGGTTCCTCGGACTGCTCCACATGGACATCGTCCGAGAGCGGCTCGAGCGGGAGTACGACCTCGAGCTCCTCGCCACCACACCCAACGTCCGCTACGAGGTCCGGGTCAGGGGCGGCGAGATCGTCGAGGTCCACTCCCCGACCGAGATGCCCGATCCGGCAGCGATCGAGGAGATTCTCGAGCCCTACATTCGGGCGACGATCATCACGCCGAATGAGTACGTCGGCGCCGTGATGGAGCTCTGCCAGAAGCGGCGCGGCACCCATGTCGATTTGCATTACCTCTCGCCCGAGCGCGTGCAGATCCGCTACGACCTGCCCCTCGCCGAGATCGTCCTCGACTTCTTCGATCAGCTCAAGTCACGCAGCCGCGGCTACGCGTCGCTCGACTACGAGCCGATCGGCAACCGGCCCTCGGACCTGGTCAAGCTGGACGTCCTGCTGGCCGGCGACCGGGTGGATGCGCTCTCCCTGATCGTTCACCGCGACTCGGCCCAGGATCGCGGCAGGGCGCTGGTCGAGCGACTCCAGCACACGATCCCCCGCCAGCTCTTCGACGTCCCCGTTCAGGCGGCCATCGGTTCGAACGTGATTGCGCGCGAAACCGTCAAGGCGCTCCGCAAGGACGTGACGGCGAAGCTCTACGGGGGCGACGTCACCCGCAAGCGCAAGCTGCTGGAGAAGCAGAAGAAGGGCAAGAAGCGGATGAAGCAGGTCGGCGCGGTCGAGGTTCCGCAGGAGGCGTTCCTCGCCGTATTGGAAATGGACGGCGGTGGCAAGTAGCGAGGAGCTGAAGGCGCTCAGCGACTACGGGCTGTGCAGCTACCTGGCGATGCTTCCGACATCCGGAGAGGCGTTCCAGCGACGGAGCAGAGGGAGCGGTTCTAGACGGTCACGCGCCTGAGCGGGAGACCGATGCGCGCCTCCACCTTGCCGAGCGGGTCCTTGTCGCCCGCGGTCAGCAGCACGACCTCGTCGGCCGCGTAGCCCCGCAGCTCGTCTTCCAGCGCCTGAGCGGGGTCTGCGTCGCCGATCGAGCCGCTCACCGGCAGCCCGGCCGCGACCAGCGTGCCCGCCGACCGGGCAAGGAGCGCCTCGGCCTGGTGGCGCGCATCATCCTCGGCCGATAGCCAGCGATCCAGGCGGTGGCTCGGAACCGGGACGACCAGGCGCACGTCCGACGGCGACCCACTGATGTCGGCGATACGCTGTGCCGACTCGGGGGTCGCCTCGGCGACGGCGACTACCAGCACCCGGTGTCCGGCGTCCTCGCTGGGGGCCACCTCCAGCCGTGGCTGCGGCTTCGAGCGAGCCGCAAACACGACGAGTGACGTCGCCGCGAGCGCCCCCACCGCCATCCCGAGCCCGGCCCCAAAGGTGCCCGCCAGCGCCATCGCCGCAACGATCGCAATGCCGATCGCCGCGATGATCAAAGGGATCGCAAAGGGCCGGAAGCGCAATCCGCCCTCGTTATCCCTGGTCGTCAGGAACGGAGACACACTCGATACCTAGCCTAGCCGCGGGCGGGAAGGCCCCCGGATCCGCACCGCTCCTAGAATCTCGGCGCCGATGCCGGTGAAGACCGACGGGATAGGTAAGCAGTGGGATCCGGTGACCTACGAGGTCGGGGCGGAGAAGGTCCGCGAGTTCGCAGACGCGATCGGGGCCGCCAACCCCGTGCACCGCGACCATGAGGCCGCCCAGACCGCGGGGTTCCGCGACCTGGTCGCTCCTCCCATGTTCTGCGTGGTCTACAGCGCGCGCGCAATGGGGCCGGCGATTCTGGATCCCGCGATCGGCATCAACCTGGCCGCAATGCTGCACGGCTCCCAGGAGTTCGAGTGGAACGAGCCCGTCTGCGACGGCGACGTGATCGAGACCGTTGCCACCTGCAAGGAGATCTACGAGAAGGACGCCAAGGGCTTCTATGTCTTCGAGACGATCTCGACCAACCAGGAGGGCGAGCGGACCGTGAAGGGGACCTGGACCAACATCGTGAGGGGCGTCTGATGTCAGGTCATGAAACAGGTGGCTCCTCGGCTTCGCCTGCGGAGCCCCTTCGCAGTATCAAGCCAGGCGACGCCATCCCCGAGCTGAAGGTCACCCCTGACAAGTACCTGCCCCACCGCTATGCGGGGGCGTCGGGCGATTTCAACCCAATTCACATCGACCCCGAGTTCGCCAGGCAGGTGGGCCTGCCTGGGAACATCCTGCACGGGCTCTGGATGATGGCCCAGGTCGCGCGCGGTAACGCCCAGCTCGCTGACGGCGACCCGCGAGCGCTGAAGCGCCTCTCGGTCCAGTTCAGGGGGATGGGCTTCCCCGAGCAGGAGCTGGTGGTCAGCGGGACGGTGAAGGAGGCCGACGGGGACCGCGTCGTGATCGACACGACGGCCGCGCAGGGCGACAACCAGGTGATCAGGAACGCCGAGGCCGAGCTGGCCGGCCCCTGACGTTCCTATCATCCGCTCTGTGCTCAGCGAACGCCAGAGCCAGATCCTGAGACGGGTTGTCGAGCGCTACGTCGACGACGGGCGCCCCGTCGGCTCGCGCGCGCTCGCCAATCGCCCCGGCATCGGCTGGAGCGCTTCCACCGTGCGTGCGGAGCTCGCCAGCCTCGAGGAGGAGGGCTTCCTCACGCACCCCCACACCTCCGCCGGCCGCGTTCCCACCGACGCCGGCTATCGCTTCTACGTGGAGCAGCTGCTCGCCCGGCAGGACCGTCTGCCGCTGCGACCGTCGGACGAGCTCGGCCTCTCCCGCATGCGCCGCGAGGTCGACGTCGCGATCCGGGAGACGACCAGCACGCTCTCCCAGATCACCGACCTCGTTGCGCTGGTTACGGCCCCGCCGCTTCATACGGCGACGATCCACCGGATCGAGGTGCTTCGACTGCAGCCGCGGGTGGTGATGGTGGTTGTGATCGCATCCAACGGTGGTGTCACGAAGCGCGCCTTCACCTTCGAGGAGGAGGTCGATCCCGGTCTTGTCGAGTGGGCGGCCAGCTACCTGAACGAGAGGCTGGCCGGCCTTGGTCTCGGCGCGCGGATGGCGGTGGACCGTCTCCGCGACGAGGGGCTGGGCCCGCAGGAGATCGGATTCATCGCAGAGATCTCGAGTGCCTTCACCGATCTCGAGGAGTCGGCCGAGGCCACCCTCTACGTGGACGGTGCCGCACGGCTGCTCTCCGAGGAGCACTTCGCCGACCTGCCGCACGCCGACGACTTGATGCGGGCGCTCGAGCGCCGGGTGAACGTCCTGCGCGCCCTGCGCACGGCCCTGGATCGCCGCTCGGTCTTCGTCTGGATCGGCGGTGAGAACCCGGCGCCGGAGCTGCGGTCCGTGAGCGTGGTCGGCGCCAACTATGGCCTCGGCTACCGCAACCTCGGGGCGGTCGGGATCATCGGTCCGCTGCGGATGGACTACGCGACCGCGATTGCCAGCGTGCGGGGGGCCGCCGGCGAGCTCTCACGCTTCTTCGAGACGGTCTACGACGAGTAGCGCCGGCTGGGATCGGCGAGATGGCCAAGCGCGACTACTACCAGGTGCTGGGCGTCGAGAGGAACGCCTCCGATGGCGAGATCAAGAAGGCATTCCGCCGGCTCGCGCGGGAGCTCCACCCCGACGTCAACGCTCACGATCCCGAGGCCGAGGAGAAGTTCAAGGAGGCCGCCGACGCCTATGAGGTCCTCTCGGATTCCGAGCGCCGCCAGACGTACGACCGGTTCGGCCATGAGGGGCTCCGGTCAGGCGGCTTCACGCCCGGTGCGGGCTTCGGCAGCTTCCAGGACATCTTCGACGCCATCTTCGGAGGGGGCGATCCCTTCGGCGGCTTCGGTCGCGCGTCTGCCGCAGGCGCAGACGTAGCGGCTGTGGTGGAGATCGGACTGGAGGACGTACTCGAGGACCAGATACGCGAAGTCTCCTTCGAGGCGGTGAGCGTCTGCGATCGCTGCCGCGGGAATGGCGCGGAGCCCGGCACTCCCATCGAGACTTGCCCTCGCTGCGAAGGCACCGGTCAGATCCGCGAGGTGAGCCGCAGCATCTTCGGCCAGGTCGTCCGCGCCATGCCGTGCGATCGCTGCGGCGGCGACGGCCGCATCCCAAAGACCCCCTGCGAGCGCTGCGGGGGCGCAGGGCGCGTGACCGAGTCGCGCACCTGGGAAGTGGACATCCCCGCCGGGATCGAGGACGGCCAGCGGGTGCGGATCGCCGGCGCCGGCCACGCCGGCGCCGGCGGAGCGCGACAGGGCGACCTGTATGTCGAGCTGAGGATCGAGCCGGACGATCGGTTCGCTCGGCAGGGGACGGAGCTGATCACGCGAGCCGAGGTCCCCGTGACGACGGCCATCGTCGGCGGCGAGGTGTTCGTCCCCACGCTGGAGGGCGAGGTCGCCATCGAGGTGCCGGCGGGGACGCAGCACGGCGACATGGGGATGCTGAGCGGACGAGGGCTGCCGCCACTTCACGGCGGACGCCGTGGCGATCAGCACGTGGTCTTCGAACTTGTCGTTCCCACCGACCTGGACGGGGAACAGCGGGAGGCCGCGGAGCGACTGGCCGAGGCGCTCGGCGACCATCACGAGAAGGGTGACTCCTCGGCTTCGCCTGCGGAGTCCCCTCGCATCAGCCGGCGTAGATGATCCGCCTCGCGGTTCGCTGCGCGCCGGAGTACGCCGAGCACGTGATGGCAAACCTGCTCGAGCTCGCCCCGAACGGGCTCGAGGAGGAGCGCGGCCCCGGCTGGGTCGAGTTTGCGATCTACGGGCCGCCGGGCGAGGTGCCAGAGCTCGGCGAGCTCCAGGCGGCGGCGGGCGGCAGCCTCGTCGACGTCACCACCACCTCGGTGCCGGATGACTGGGCTGATCGCTGGGCCGATTTTCACCGGCCGATAGAGGTGGCCGGCCGGATCGGCGTTAGACCGTCGTGGTGGGATCCGCAGGATGGGCTGATCGACGTCGTCGTCGACCCCGGCCGCGCCTTTGGCACCGGTGGCCATCCCACCACGCGACTCAGCCTCGCGATGCTGGTCGAGCTCGAGCAGGCCGGCGAGGCCTTCGGCCCGATTGCCGACTGGGGCACCGGCTCGGGCGTGCTGGCGATCGCGGCGGCGAAGCTGGGCTGGTCGCCGGTCACCGGCTGTGACCGCGAGGACGCTTCTCTCGAGGCCGCGGCGGCCAACGCCGAGGCGAACGACGTGGACCTTGCCCTGGGGCGAGTCGACGTACGAGTGAGCCCGCCTCCGCGTAGCTCGGACCGTGGTGGCAAATCTGACCGGCAACCTGCTCGGCGACTGCGCGCGGCATCTGGGCGACGCCGCGGACCGCCCGATCACGCTGATCTGCTCGGGGATGCTGGAGAGCGAGGCCGATGAGGTCTCGACCGCGTTTGCGGCTGTCGGGCTCAGCGAGGCTCGGCGGCTCACCGAGCACGAATGGGGGGCGCTGCTCCTGCGTCGCGAACCCGAGGGCTGATGGCGGTCGATCTCAGCCCCGAGCTTCCGATCGCGGTCTTCGACTCGGGCGTCGGCGGACTCACCGTTCTCCACGAGTGCCTGGTCTCACTGCCCGAGGAGGACTACGTCTACCTCGGCGACGACGCCCGCTTCCCCTACGGCGCGCGGTCGGTTGATGAGCTCCGTGACCACGTCGAGCAGGTCAGCCGGTTCCTGCTCGCCCGGGGCGCGAAGCTGCTGGTGATCGCGTGTAACTCGGCCGCCTCGGCGGGCCAGGAGGCGGCCCGGGAGGTCGCGGCCGAGGCCGGCATCGAGGTGGTTGCGGTGATCCAGCCCGAGGCCGAGATCGCCGCCGCCCTCAGCCAGACAGGCAAGGTCGGGGTGCTCGCCACCCCGGCGACCGTGCGCAGCCGCTCTTATGTTCGGGCTCTCGCGCGCGAGCAGCGCTCGCTGACCGTGACTGAGGTTGAGGCGCCGGACCTGGCTGCCGTGATCCAGCGCGGCTTCCCTTTCGACGAGGGCGTCGTCGAGATGGTGCGTTCCTACTGCGAGCCGCTGAAGAGGGCGGAGGTCGACACGGTGATCCTCGGCTGCACGCACTACCCGCTGGTCGGCGCCGATGCTCCAGCGCATGCTGGGCCGCGACGTCAGCCTGGTCACCGCCGGCCACGCGATCGCGGCGACCGCGCAACGGGTCCTCGAGGAGTCAGGACTCACGAAAACCGGCAACGAAGAGGGGACCTACCGCTTCCTCTGCACCGGGGACCCCGCGTCCTTCCGGGAGCTGGGGACGCGCTTCCTGCAGATGCCGCTGGGTGAGATCGAGCGCGTGGAGCTGCCCTAATGGACGGTTTGGGGTCTATAGACACCGCAACCGTCCACAAGTTGGGTGATGGTGGCCATTACGCCTGAGAAGGTCCCTTTCTTCCCCTGGGGTCTAGTCCTCATTGCGCTGGGTTTGTATGTCGTCGCCGTCGCCGCACTGATCGCCGCCGGCCGGCGCGAGGACGCCCGCGCGCTGGCGGGTTTCATCCCCGACTGCCTCGTACTCGTCTCGCGACTGGCGCGAGACAGGCGAATCTCGCGGGCGAGGAGGGCGATTCTCTTCCTTGTCCTCGCTTATCTCGCCCTGCCGATCGACCTCGTCCCGGACTTCCTGCCTGGCATTGGCCAGCTGGATGACGCGGTCCTGTTGGGTTTGGCGCTGAGAGTGCTGGTGCGCGGCGGTGGCGGCGAGCTCGTGCGCGACGCGTGGCCCGGCCCTCCGGCTTCGCTGGACATGGTCTTGCGCGCGGCGGGTCTGGAGACGAATGGAACAACCACGTCGAGGACTACGCTTTAGCCGGTGAGCATCCTCGAGCAGGTGCAGGACGACGTGAAGACCGCCATGAAGGCCGGCGAGCGCCAGCGCGTCGGTCAGCTGCGCATGATCGTCTACGCCCTCCAGGCGGAGGAGAAGGAGGGGAAGGGAGACGAGATCGCGGCTCTGCAGCGCGAGCGCAAGCGGCGGCTCGACGCCGCCGAGGCCCTGCGCGAAGGCGGCCGAACGGACCAGGCGGACACCGAGGAGGCCGAGGCGAAGCTGATCGAGGGGTATCTCCCGGAGCAGCTCTCGGATGAGGAGCTCTCGGAGCTGGTGGCGAGCGCAGTCGAGGAGACGGGCGCGAGCGAGCCGAAGGACATGGGCGGCGTGATGAAGGTTCTGATGCCGAAGGTCGGCGGCCGAGCCGACGGCAAGCGGGTCAGCCAGGCGGTGCGCGAGAAGCTTGGCGCGTAGGCAGCTCACGATCGACAACACGGTCGCCGCCGAGCTGGCCGGATCCGAGGACGCCGTCCTGCGGACGCTCGAGGGGCACCTCGAAGTCGCCCTCTTCCTGCGCGGCAACGTCCTCACGCTCGACGGCGACGCCGGGGACGTCCGCACGGCCGAGACGGTGGTGGGCGAGCTGGTCGACCTGATCGAGCAGGGCCACGAGATCGCTCCCGGCACGATCGAGGCGGTCACCGGCGCACTCGACAAGCACGAGAGCCCGGCGGAGATCCTGGAGGACGTCGTCTGGCAGCACCGCAACACGCGGGTGGCTCCGAAGACGGTCAACCAGAAGCAGTACGTCGACTCGATCCGCAGGCACACGATCACCTTCGGGATCGGGCCCGCGGGGACCGGCAAGACCTTCCTGGCGGTGGCGATGGCCGCCGCGGCCCTCTCGCGCGGGGACGTCAGCCGGATGATCCTGACCCGGCCAGCGGTGGAGGCAGGCGAGCGGCTCGGCTTCCTTCCGGGCGACATGCAGGCGAAGGTCGACCCCTACCTGCGGCCACTCTTCGACGCCCTCTACGACATGCTCGATCCGGAGAAGGTCAACTCCTACTTCGACCGCGGCACGATCGAGGTTGCCCCGCTGGCCTTCATGCGCGGTCGCAGCCTCAACGACAGTTTCATCATCCTCGACGAGGCCCAGAACACGAGCCCCGAGCAGATGAAGATGTTCCTCACCCGCCTCGGCTTCGGCTCGAAGATCGTCGTCACCGGCGACATCACGCAGATCGACCTGGAGCGCGGCTCGACCTCCGGCCTGGTCCAGGTGGGCGACATCCTCACGGGGGTCGAGGACATCAGCTTCATCCGCTTCGGCGGCGAGGACGTGGTCCGGCACAAGCTGGTGCAGCGGATCGTCGCCGCGTACGGTGAGGCCGAGAGCCGGAGCGGCGCCCGGCCGGACGAGTCCAGGGGCGATTGACATCGACCTCTCGGACGTCCCGGGCGATCTGAGGCGAGCCGTCGGCGCGGCTCTGCATGCGGCCGGGGTGAGCAATGGCCACATCGGCGTCGAGATCGTCGGCGTGGGACGGATGCGAACCCTCAACTACGCGGCCCGCGGCGTCGACGAGGCGACAGACGTGCTCGCCTTCCCGATCGACGAGCAGCAGGTGGATTCCGGGCCGCGAGAGCTCGGCGACGTCTTCATCTGCCCGGAGAAGGCAACCGACGTGACCGAGGCCGCGGTCCACGGCACGCTCCATCTCTGCGGCTTCGACCACGAGACCGACGACGGGGAGATGCTCGAACTGCAGGCCAAGGTGATGGCCTCTCTACGGTAGATGCGCCCGCGCGGACGCGAAGCGGAGAAGCCGAAGGCGATGAAGTCGGGATTCGTCGGGGTGGCGGGGCGGCCGAACGTCGGCAAGTCGACGCTCGTGAACGCGATCGTCGGCGCGCGCGTCGCGATCGTCTCCGAGCGGCCGCAGACCACCCACCGCGCGATCCGGGGGGTGGCCACGGACGTCCAAGCCGGCTGGCAGCTGGTCCTCACCGATCTGCCGGGCGTGCAGCGTCCTCGCGACACTCTGACCGAGCGCATGCAGCGCCGGGTCGAGCGTGAGATCGCCCACTCCGATGCGGTCCTCTTCGTGGTCAACGCCGAGCAGGGGATCGGTCCGGGCGACCGGTTCATCTCCAAGGCACTGCTGCGCGCGAATGCGGATATCCCGGTGGTCTGCGCCGTCAACAAGGTCGATCGGCTCAACAACGCCGAGACCGCGGCCGTCCTCGCGGATGTCGCCGAGCTCGAGGGCGTCGACGAGATCTTCCCGGTCAGCGCCCGCCGGGGGACCGGGTTGGAGCCACTGATCTCCACGCTGGTGGAGATCATTCCCGAGGGGCCGTTCATGTTCCCGCCGGAGCAGCGCTCGGACCTACCCAGCGAGGTGCTGCTGGCGGAGCTGATCCGCGAGCAGGTCCTGCGCCGCACCCGCGACGAGCTGCCTCACGCCGTCGAGGTCCAGGTCTCCGAGGTTGCCCACCGCGAGGATGGGGTGGTGGAGGTCCACGCCCACATCTGGGCTGAGACCGAGTCCCAGAAGGGGATCCTGATCGGTGCCGGGGGCAGCAAGATCAAGGAGATCGGCACGGCGGCCCGAGCCGAGCTGGAGCGCGAGCTCGGTGGCCGTGTCTTCCTCGACCTCCAGGTCAGGGTCCGCAAGCGCTGGCGCCGGGACGAAGGACTCCTCGACCGGCTCGGGATCGAATAGCTGAACTCGCGCTCTCGGGCGCGCGAGCAGGGGCTTCGTACAATCGCGCGATGGTCGTACAGATCGCGAGAGACGCGGCGAAGGTCCGCTTCGACGAGCGGGGGCTCGTCCCATGCGTGATGCAGGACGCCCGCTCGGGCGAGGTCCTCACACTCGCCTACATGAACGAAGAGTCGCTTACTGCTCACACTGGAGACCCGCGAGATCCACCTCTACAGCCGCAGCCGGCACGAGATCTGGCGCAAGGGGGCAACCTCGGGCAACATCCAGCGCGTTCGCCAGATCCGCTACGACTGCGATGGCGACGCCCTCGTCGCACTCGTCGAGCCGGTCGGACCTGCCTGTCACACCGGCGAGCGCTCCTGCTTCTACCGCGATCTGGAGGGGACCGCCGACTCCGGCGTCGATGCACCCCCGGCCCCCGGTGAGCCCACGCCGCTCCCCTACGAGGCGCTTGCCGCGCTCGAGCGCACCCTGGTCGCCCGCCAGCGATACCGCCCGGGGGGCAGCTACACCGTCGAGCTGCTCGAGGACCCGAGGCTCGCCGGCGACAAGGTACGAGAGGAGGCGACCGAGGTCGTCAAGGCCGCAGCGTCCGAGTCGGAGGAGCGGGTGGCCGAGGAGGGCGCCGACCTCGTCTATCACCTGGCGGTGCTGCTGGTCTCGCGGGGCGTCTCGATGGCTGAGGTGCTGCAGATCCTGAACGGCCGTCGGCGCTCGAGATGAACGCGATCGGGGCGACGACCAGTCTGCCGGGTCTCGAGCCGGACCTGGATCGCGCCCGCGATTTGGCGCGGACGGCCAACCTGGTACCGGTCCGCTACCGCTTCATCGACGACTGCGAGACGCCGGTCAGCGCCTTCCTCAAGCTGCGCGGCGCCGGCCCCGCCTTCCTGCTCGAATCCGCGGAGCAGGGCCGGCTCGGCCGCTGGTCCTTTCTCGGCTTCCGCCCGCGATCGATCCTGCGCTGGAGCGAGGGCAAGCTCTCGGAGTGGGGGGGCGAGTCGGCGCCGGAATCGGGCTCGGGAGCGCGCGCCGGACCGGGTCACCGAGGCCCCCGACCCCTACGCGGCGGTGGCGGAGTACCTTGCCCGTTTCGAGATCGCGGAGCCGGAGGAGCTGCCGCCGTTCGCCGGCGGCGCCGTCGGGTTCTTCGGGTACGACCTGGTCCGCACCGTCGAGCCGCTCGGCAAGGCCAACCCCGACCCGGTCGGCCTCCCCGACATGGCGCTGATGATCACCGACGTGCTGGTGGCCTTCGATCACCAGCGGCACGAGGTGACGCTGATCGCGAACGCGTTCGTCGAGGACGGCGGGATCGGGGAGGCCCACGAGCGCGCCGTGGAGGCGATCGGCGAGGTGCGGGAGCGGCTCCGGGAGCCGGTCCCGGCGGTTGAGTCGTCGGCCCAATCGACCGAGGTGACCTTCGCGTCGAACATGAGCAGGCAGCAGTTCGAGTCCACGGTCTCGCGGATCATCGAGTACATCCACGCCGGGGACGCCTTCCAGGTGGTCCCCTCACAGCGCTTCAGCGCTCCCACTCCGGTCGAGGCTTTCTCCATCTACCGCGGCCTGCGCACGGTCAATCCGTCGCCCTACATGTACTTCCTCGACTTCGGGGACTTCGAGATCGCGGGGGCCTCGCCCGAGCCACTGGTCAAGGTCACCGGTCGCCGGGTCGAGACGAGGCCGATTGCGGGCACCTACGCGCGCGGGGCCAGCGAGGAGGAGGACCGCCGCCAGGCCGAGCGCCTGCTCCAGGACCCGAAGGAGCGCGCCGAGCACGTGATGCTCGTCGACCTGGGCCGCAACGACCTCGGCCGGGTCTGCGAGTACGGCTCGGTGAACGTCGACGAGCTGATGGTCGTCGAGACCTACTCGCACGTCCTCCACATCGTCAGCCAGGTCTCGGGGATGCTGCGCGACGACGTCAGCGCGATGGACGTGCTGCGCTCGGTGCTCCCCGCCGGGACGCTGTCCGGCGCGCCGAAGGTGCGCGCGATGCAGATCATCGACGAGCTCGAGCCGCACAAGCGTGGCTCCTACGGCGGCGCGATCGGCTACCTCTCCTATACGGGGGACCTCGACACGGCGATCCACATCCGCACCGTGGTGGTGAAGGACGGACTCGTCCACGTGCAGGCGGGCGGCGGCACGGTCGCGGACGCGCAGCCGGCGTACGAGTACAACGAATCCGTCAACAAGGCGAAGGCCGTCTTCCGTGCCGTCGAGCTGGCGGCCGAACAGCCGGAGTGGCCGTGAGCGCGCAGCGCGAACATCGTGGTGCCGGGTCCGTGCTCGTGATCGACAACTACGACTCCTTCACCTACAACCTCGTCCAGTACCTGGGCGAGCTCGGGGCGGAGGTCGGGGTGGTGCGGAACGACAAGGCGACCGTCGAGGACCTGCGTGGCCTCCGACCCGACCGCCTGGTCGTCTCCCCGGGGCCGTGTACGCCGAAGGAGGCGGGGATCTCGGTCGAGGCGATCCGCGCCTTCGCCGAGGCGCGGCACGCCCGTTCTCGGCGTCTGCCTGGGTCACCAGTCGCTGGTCGAGGCGTTCGGCGGCCAGGTCGTTCGCGGTGATCCGATCCACGGCAAGGACGCCGAGGTGAAGCACGACGGCAAGACGATCTACGAGGGCTCTCGAACCCGCTGGTCGCCGGCCGCTACCACTCGCTGATCGCTGACCCGGACCTGCCGGAGGAGCTCGAGCTCACCTCGACCTACGACGACGTCGTGATGGGTGTTCGTCATCGCGAGCTGCCCGGCGGAGGGAGTGCAGTTCCACCCGGAGTCCGTCCTCACCCCGCAGGGAAAGAGGCTGCTGGCTAACTTCCTCGGCTCCTAGCCGAGAAGCCTCGATCATGCCCAACGACATCCTCACCCGCGCGATCGACGAGATCTGCGCCGGCACCCACCTGACCGCCGACCACACCTCAGCGGCTCTCGCGGAGATCATGGAGGGCCGAGCGAGCGAGGTGCAGACTGCGGCCTTCCTCGTCTCGCTGCGCGCGAAGGGAGAGACGGTCTCGGAGCTCGTCGGGACTCGCCCGCACGATGCGATCGCTCGCTGCCCACGTCGAGATCGACAAGCCCGGCCTGGTCGACACGGCCGGCACGGGCGGTGGCCCGACGACCTTCAACATCTCGACCACGGCGGCCCTGATCGCCGCCGGCGCCGGCTGCCCGGTCGCCAAGCACGGCAACCGCTCCGCCACCAGCCGCTCGGGCTCGGCGGACGTGCTCGAGGCGCTCGGGGTCGACATCGAGCTCTCGCCTGCCGAGGTGGCCACCTGCATCGAGGAGATCGGCTTCGGCTTCATGTTCGCCCCGAAGCACCACAAGGCGATGGCGCACGTCGTCCCGGTCCGCAAGGAGCTCGCGGTCCGCACGATCTTCAACTTCCTCGGCCCGCTCACCAATCCGGCGGGCGCGACCGCCCACCTGCTCGGGGTCTCCGATCGCAGCTACCAGGAGATCATCGCCGACGCCCTGCTCCAGCTCGGCTGCGCGCGGGCACTGGTCGTCTCCGCGGACGACGGCATCGACGAACTCAGCTTGGCCTCGCCGACCCGGGTGATCGAGGTTGCCGACGGAGGGACCGAGGAGTGGTTCGTCGAGGCTCGCCGAGCTCGGTCTGGAGCCGGCACCGCTCGACGCGATTCCGGGCGGCGAGCCCGCCGAGAACGCCGCGGTGGTCAGATCCATCTTGGAGGGCGAGCCGGGCCCGGCGCGGGACGTCTCGGCCCTCAACGCCGGCGCCGCGATCTACGTAGCCGGCGGAGCCGCCGACCTTCCGGAGGGTCTCGCGAAGGCGACAGAGGCGATCGACTCCGGCGCGGCGAGGGACGTGCTCGGGCGCCTGGTCGCCCGCTCCCGCGAGCTCTCCGGCGCGAGCTAAGGTCCCAACATTGAGATGGGGATGATCGAAGAGCTGGTCGGAGCGACGCGGGCCGACGTCGCGCGTCGGCGGGGCGAGGTCCCGCTGCCGGACCTGGAGCGCCGCCTTGGCGAGCGGCCTGAGCAGCGCCCGTTCCGCGAGGCCCTGACCAGGCCGGGCCTTTCGCTGATCGCGGAGTTCAAGCGGCGCTCGCCGAGCGCTGGCGAGATCCGCGATGGAGCTGCTCCGGCCGAGATCGCGCGCGCGTATGAGGAGGGGGGCGCGGCAGCGCTCTCGATCCTGACCGATGGGCCGCATTTCGGCGGCTCGCTCTCCGACCTCAGGGAGGCGCGCGAGGCCTGCGAGCTTCCCGTGCTGCAGAAGGACTTCATCGTGGACCCCTATCAGCTCTACGAGGCTGCGATCGCCGGCGCCGACGCCATGCTGCTGATCGTCGCGGCTCTCGACCAGCAGGACCTGGCCGTTCTGCGCACAGAGGCCATCGGGCTGGACCTGGACTGCGTGGTCGAGGTGCACAAGGAGCGTGAGCTGGAGATCGCCCTCACGGTCGACGCCGAGGTGATCGGGATCAACAACCGCGACCTCGACGACTTCAGCGTGGATGTGCAGACCACGTTCGAGCTGATCACCGACGTCCCGGCCGGCAAGACGGTCGTCTCCGAAAGCGGGATAGCCGAGCGCTCCACGCTCGAGGAGCTGGAGCGGGTGGGAGTCGACGCGGTGCTGATCGGCGAGGCGCTGATGCGGGCAGACGACCCGGCGGCCAAGGTCAGGGAGCTGACGGCGGACGAGGAGTCGACACGCGAGCACTTCCTCTAGGCGCCGGGGAACTCCTTAGGGAACCCGTAGAAGCCGCTTAGAGACAGTTAATCGCCTGCGCCGACACTGGCCTGCGTGCAGAGCGTCAGGAGATTTCTCTCGACCAGCTTCGGGTCAGCCGTCGGAGGCGGCCTCGTCGTCCTGATCGCCGGCCTGATCCTGATCGAGTCGGGGGTCGTCGACACGAGCGCAAGGTTCGTCCTCGTCCGCAGTGGTCGCGCCCTCTGCTCTCGCTCGCCCCGCAAGCAGCTCTCAAGACAAGGGCCTGACGGTCCATGAGATCTACCAGCGCGACGCCGAGGGCGTCGCCTTCATCCGGTCGCAGATCGTGCAGCAGACCCAGTCCGTCTTCGGATTCCCCCAGCAGCAGCAGAGCACCGCCACCGGTTCGGGCTTCCTGATCGACAACGAGGGCCACATCCTCACCAACGCCCACGTCGTCCAGGGCGCGAAGAGTGTGGACGTCCAGCTCGGAGACGGCGACACGCAGCAGGCCCAGATCGTCGGGACCGATCCATCCAGTGACATCGCCCTGCTCAAGGTCGACAACACCGAGGGAGTGAACCCGCTGCCGCTGGGCGACTCCACGAAGGTGCAGGTGGGCGACCCGGTCGTCGCGATCGGTAACCCGTTCGCACTCGACCGGACGGTGACGAGTGGCATCGTCTCGGCGCTCCAGCGCCAGATCCAGGCACCCAACGGCTTCTCGATCAGCAACGTCATCCAGACCGACGCCGCGATCAATCCCGGCAACTCGGGCGGCCCCCTGATCGACGGCGCCGGCCAGGTGATCGGGATCAACTCCCAGATCGAGAGCCAGAGCGGCGGCAACGAGGGCGTCGGCTTCGCCGTCCCGATCAAGACCGCGGCCGACGTGGTCTCCCAGCTCGAGTCCGGCGGCGAGGTCCACCGCGCGTATCTGGGCATCACCGGCGGCGACATCACGCCGGAGCATCGCTCAGGCCCTCAACCTCCCGGTCGATCAGGGCGTGTTGATCGAGCAGGTGCTGGGCGGCGGGCCGGCGGACGACGCCGGCATCAAGGGCGCCACCGGCCAGGCGACGATCGCGGGCCAGACAGTCCCGATCGGCGGCGACATCATCACCAAGGTCGACGGGAAGCAGATCTCCGGCATGAACGACGTGATCTCGGCGGTCAACGACCGCAAGCCCGGCGATGACCTCACGCTGACCGTGTGGAGCAACGGCCAGCAGAAGGATGTCACGGTCAAGCTCGGCGACCGCCCCGCGCACGTCCAGGACTCGAGCTCGAGTTCGCAGCCGTAGCGGTCTCGCCTAGGCGGCCGCCGGCGCGGCCACCACTCCATGGTCGATCAGGCTCTCGCCGGTCTCGGCGATGGTGTCCTCGATCGGGCGCGGCGACCAGCCCAGGGTGGTCCTGGCCTTCTCCGAGGAGAGCTCGGTCCTCTTGCCGAGGCCGCCGACCACGGAGCGAATGCCGCCGTCGAACAGGGCCATGCCCCGGACGACGAAGTCCGGGATGGTCCGGGTCGGCACCTTCGAGGCTCCGTCGCCCAAACGGTTCCGAAGGATCCGGGCCGTCTCCTCGAACCAGAGGAACTTGGTAACGGCGATGAATCGCTCGCCGCCCGCCTCGGGCGCGGTCATCGCCCTGATCTCGAGGTCGGCGACGTCGCGAACGTCAACGAAGCTGAACCCCAGCCTCGGCACGCCCGGCATCCCTTTGAGCAGCCGCTCGATTGACTGCAGCGAATAGGAGAGGTCGTCGTTCAGCACCGGGCCGATGATGGCGCCGGGGTTGACGACGGCGAGCCGATCCTCATCGCCGCGCTCACGGACGAGATCCCAGGCCGCGCGCTCGGCGATCGTCTTCGAGCGGACGTAAGGGGTGAGACCGCTCTCGTCGGGGTCGGTCCAGTCCTCTTCGTTCAGCGTTCTCGCATCGGCGCCCTTGGCGAGCCTCATCGCCGCGATCGAGGATGTGACGACCACGCGCCTGACGCCCGTGTCGAGCGCGATCCGCAGGACGCGCAGCGTCCCCTCTCGCGCCGGGACGATCAACTCGTCATGGTCCTTGGGCTGCTTCGGTGGGAACGGTGAGGCGACGTGAAGCACGTAGTCGCAGCCCTCGATCGACGTGCGCCCAGTGCTCATCGCTCATCAGGTCGGCTGCGTGAACGGTGAGATGGTGAGCCGGGTCGACCTGCGAGGCGACGCTGGCGTGCACCTCCCGCTCGCGGGCCGGATTGCGGACCGTCGTCCTCACACGGATAGCCGCGCCGAAGCAGCTCGACGATGCACCAGCCGCCCAGGTAGCCCGAGCCGCCCGTGACTAGAACGGTCTTGCCGTCGCTCTCGGCCAGCGTCTCCTCCGAGACCTCGGCAGTCGTGCGCTGCGGCTTCGCAAACAGCATCTGCACGTCGCGCAACCGCCGCTCCCGGAACCCGGCCTCGCTCATCGCCAGCCAGAGCGTCCAGAGGCGGCGGAAGGGCTCGTCGTAGCCGAGCTCGGCGGCGAGGTCGGCGTTGGCGGTGAAGCGCTCCCGCCAGAGCTCGAGGGTGCGGGCGTAGTGGGCGCCGATTTCCTCCAGCCAGATCGTGCTCATGTCCGTCTGGCGGGCGACGCAGCGCTGGATCACCTCGACCGACGGTAGGCAGCCGCCCGGGAAGATCAGAGTGTTGGAGAAGCTCCGCGCCGCCTTCTCCACCTCGTAGAGGCGGTCGTCGATCACGATCGCCTGCAGGAAGAGGAGCCCGTCTGGCTCGAGCAGCTCCGAACAGCGGCGGAAGAATACGTCGAAGTACTGCCAGCCGACCGCCTCGATCATCTCCAGGGAGACGAGCTTCGAGTAGCGGCCGCGCAGCTCCCGATAGTCGTCCAACAGCACCGTAACCCGGTCCTCGACACCAGCCTCACGGATCCGAAGCAGCGCGCCGTCGCGCTGCTCGCGCGAAATCGTCGTCGTGGTCACCCTGCAGCCGTAATGGCTGGCGGCGTGTGCGGCCATCGCGCCCCAGCCGGCTCCGATCTCGAGCAGGTGGTCGTCGGGGCCGAGCTCCAGCGCCTGGCAGATCCGCTCCAGACGGTTCTCCTGTGCCTCGGCGAGCGATGCGTCCGGATGGGGGAAGACCGGCGGACGAGTACATCATCGACTCGTCGAGGTAGAGCGCGAAGAGATCGTTGCCGAGGTCGTAGTGGGCCGAGATGTGGCGTCGCGCTGCCCGTCGGCTGTTCCGCGGCAGCGCCAGAGCGTTCGCTGGAGTGGCGCGAGCATGGGGTGGAGGCGGCGTCGCCAGCGGTCGAGGGGCGCCATGTTGCGGGCCGCGATCCGCACCAATCCGACCAGGTCGTCGCAGTCCCAGACGCCGTCCCGGTAGGCCTCGCCGAGTCCGACGCTGCCCCCGAGCATGGCGCGATAGAAGCCCAGCGAGTGGACTTCGACGGTCGCGGCGAGATCCGCATCGGGATCTCCGAAAGTGCAGGCGGCTGGCCGCCGGGCTCGACCAGGTCCAGCCGGCCGTGACGCAGGCGGGAGAGCGCCCCGAGAGCCAATCGTCTGGCAGGCTCCCTCGGTCGCGGTCATCGCCCTCAGCCTACGCCCGAGAAGGCAGGCTCGCATGGAGGACCGTCGTGAATCCGCCTACCCTTCGTCGCATGACCAAGGTCAAGGTCTGCGGCATGACCAATCTCGCCGACGCCGAGCACGCGGCGAGCCACGGGGCCTGGGCGATCGGACTGATCCACCATCGCGAGAGCCCGCGCTACGTCAGCCCAGAGGTCGCCGAGGAGATCGGCGCGGCGCTGAAACGCCGCTGCGAGATCGCCGGCGTGTTCGTCAACTCTTCGCTGGACGAGGTGGTCGACGCGGCAGATCGCGAGAACCTCACCCTGCTCCAGTTCCACGGCGAGGAGGGGCCGTCGTTCTGCATCGAGGCCAGCCGTCGCACCGGCGCCAAGGTGATCAAGGCGATGAGGGTCAAGAGCGCCGCCGACGTCAGGGCCGCCGAGGCGTTCCGGATCGACTTCCACCTCTTCGACGCCTACTGGCACGGCCTCCACGGCGGGACAGGCCAGAGCTTCGACTGGGACCTGGTTGCAAAGCGCCGCTCGAAGGTCCCGATGATCCTCGCTGGGGGGCTGACCGCCGACAACGTGGCCGACGCGATCGAGCTGGTGAGGCCGTTCGCGGTCGACGTCGTGAGCGGTGTCGAGGCGGAACCGGGACGCAAGGACCAGGCGAAGGTCGAGGCGTTCCTGGAGGCGGCGGGCGTGCAGCTGCCCTCGAGAGCGGCATCGCGATGAATACCGCGGTCGAGGAGCGCTTCGGCCCCTACGGGGGCCGGTTCGTCCCCGAGACGCTGATCGCGGCTCTGGACGAGCTCAGCGCGGCCTGGGCGGAGGCGCGCGAGGACGAGCGCTTTCAGTCCGAGCTCGCCACGTCTGCTGCGCGACTTCGTCGGCCGGCCGACGCCGCTCTACCTCGCCGAGCGGCTCTCGGAGCGGGTTGGCCGTCGCGTCTACCTGAAGCGCGAGGACCTCGCCCACACCGGCGCGCACAAGATCAACAACGCCGTCGGTCAGGCGCTGCTGGCGCGGCGGATGGGGAAGACCCGGGTGATCGCGGAGACCGGCGCGGGTCAGCACGGCGTCGCCACGGCGACCGCCTGCGCGCTCTTCGGGCTCGAGTGCGCCGTGTACATGGGCGCCGAGGACATCCGGCGGCAGGCCCCCAACGTCGACCGGATGCACCTGCTCGGCGCCGAGGTGATCCCGGTCGAGGTGGGCGCCCGGACGCTGAAGGAAGCGGTCAGCGCCGCGATCCGCGACTGGGTGGCCTCGGTCGAGAGCACGCACTACGTGATCGGCTCCGTGGTCGGCCCAGCCCCGTACCCCGCGCTGGTCCGCGACCTGCAGCGAGTGATCGGGGACGAGGCCCGCTCGCAGGCGCTCGAGGCGGAGGGATCCCTGCCGCAGCGGGTAATCGCCTGCGTCGGCGGCGGCTCCAACGCGATCGGGAGCTTCCACGCCTTCCTCGACGACCCGGTCGAGCTGATCGGCGTCGAGGCCGGCGGAGAGGGACTCGAGACGGGCCACCACGGTGCCTCCTTGGTGGCCGGCGGCAAAGGCGTCCTGCACGGCGCCTTCTCGGCCGTCCTCGAGGACACCGACGGCCAGATCCTGGAGGCGCATTCGGTCTCGGCGGGCCTCGACTATCCGGGGGTCGGCCCCGAGCACGCCTACCTGCGCGACTCCGGCCGAGCGACCTACGACGTGGCCACCGACGTGGAGGCCCTGCGCGCCTTCCGGGAGCTCGCTCGTCTCGAGGGCATCATCCCGGCGCTCGAGCCCGCCCACGCGATCGCCTGGCTTCTCGAGAACGGCGGCGGCGAGGGCTTCGACGTCCTGACGCTCTCCGGCCGCGGCGACAAGGACATGGACGAGGTCACCGCGAAGCTCTCGGCGCTCGATGCCTGACGGGACCGCAACCGAGACGGGCGCTGCCCGAATCGCCGCGGCCTTCGAAGCGGCCGCGGCGAGGAGGGCCGCGCCGCGCTGATGCCGTACCTGATGGGCGGCTTCCCCGACCAGGAGACCGCCACGGCCCTCGCCGGCGCCTACGCCGACGCCGGCGCCGATCTGATCGAGCTCGGGGTGCCCTTCTCCGACCCGCTCGCCGACGGCCCGACGATCCACGCCGCCGACACCGCCGCCCTGGCCGCCGGGGCGACGCTCGAATCCGTGCTCGAGACCTGCGCCGCGGTCGGCGAGCGGATTCCGGTCGCCCTGATGGTCTACTCCAACATGGTCCTCGCGAAGGGGGTCGAGGAGTTCGCCGCGCTCGCCTCGGCGGCTCGCGCCTCGGGCGTGATCGTCCCCGACCTCCCTCTGGAGGAGCAGGGACCGATCGCGCGAGACGCTCGAGGGGCGCGGCCTGGCCCTGATCCCGCTGGTCGCGCCGACGACCCCAGCGGAACGGCGCGCCCAGATCTGCGCCTCGGCGCACGGGTTCGTCTATCTCGTCTCGACCGTCGGGGTGACCGGCGAGCGCGAGCAGCTTCCGGCTGAGCTCACCGAGCTGATCGCCGCCGCAAAGGAGGAGTCGAGCGTCCCCGTTGCGGTCGGCTTCGGGATCTCGACGCCCGAGCAGGCGGCCACCGTCGGCAAGCTCGCCGACGGGGTCATCATCGGCACCAGGCTCGTCCGCGAGGTCGCGGAGGCTCCGGACCGCGAGGCCGCGGTTCGCGGCGTCACCGAGTTCCTGCACGCCACCCGCTCCGCCCTGGCTGGATAGGGTTCCGCCCGTGCAGGTGATCCTCTTCACGGTGCTCGGCGGCTGCGTGATGGTGATCGCCTACGCCCTCGGGGTGCCGGGGCCCGTCGATGCCCTGCTCTTCCTGGGCGGCGTCTTCACGGGCGCCCTGCTGCGCGTCGCCCGCCCGCTCATCGACTGGATCACTCGGCCGTAGCCACGTACGAGCTCACCGTCATCGGCCGAGTCGAGTCTCCCCTGACCGAGATGGAGTCGGCGCCCAGGCAGGGGGATGAGGGCGCGCCCGACGCCTGGATCGAGTTCGAACCGGACGTGCGCGACGGCCTGCAGGGAATCGAGGCGGGCGACGAGCTCGTCCTGCTCAGCTGGCTCGATCGTGCCGACCGGGACGTGCTGGTCGTCCATCCGCGAGGCGACACCTCCCGGCCGCCGGCCGGGGTCTTCACGACGCGGTCGCACCATCGGCCGAATCCGATCGGGCTCCACCGGGTCGAAGTCCTCTCATCGACGGCCCGAGGATGAAGGTGAGCAACCTCGAGGCGCTCGACGGCACGCCGATCATCGATGTCAAGCCCGTCCTCAGTGCGGAGATCTCCGAGCGCTGAGAGGGGTCGCCGGGGATGGCGGCGGAGTAGATTGATCGCCGATGCGGATCGGCGTTCTCACCGGAGGCGGAGACTGCCCGGGGCTGAACGCCGTGATCCGGGCGATCGTGCGCAAGGGGGTGGGGGAGTACGGGCACGACTTCCTCGGCTACCGCGACGGCTGGCGGGGGCCGCTCGAGCGGGACAGCCGTCCGCTCGGGCGTTCCCGAGGTGCGAGGGATCCTGCCTCGGGGCGGGACGATTCTCGGTTCCTCGCGGACCAATCCGTTCAAGGAGGACGGCGGCGCGGAGACGATCGCGGGCAATCTCAAGGCCGACGGCGTCGACGGACTGATCGCGATCGGCGGGGAGGACACCCTCGGGGCCGCGTCGCAGCTGCATCGAGCGCGGGGTGAACGTCGTCGGCGTCCCGAAGACGATCGACAACGACCTGAGCGCGACCGACTACACCTTCGGCTTCGACACGGCCGTCAACATCGCGATGTCGGCGATCGACCGGCTCCACACGACCGCCGAGAGCCACAGGCGGACGCTGATCTGCGAGGTGATGGGCCGCCACGCCGGCTGGATCGCCTTCCACGCGGGGCTGTCCGGCGGGGCCAACGTGATCCTGATCCCCGAGATCGAGTTCGACCTCGACCGCGTCTGCGACTACATCGTCCGCCGCTTCGAGAGCCAGTACTCCCCGATCGTCGTGGTGGCCGAGGGCGCGCAACCGAAGGGGGGCATGCCGGTCCCCGAGGGGGCGCCGACCGACGCCTTCGGCCACGTGCGTCTCGGCGGGATCGCCAACTGGCTCGAGGGCGAGATCGAGCAGAGGACGGGTCATGAGGCTCGGGCCACGGTCCTCGGGCACGTACAGCGCGGCGGCACCCCGACCGCCTTCGATCGCGTGCTCGCGACACGCTTCGGCCTGCACGCGATCGACGCGGCGCACGAGGGGCAGTGGGGCAAGATGACCGCCCTGCGCAGCACCGACATCGAGCTCGTCGACCTCTCCGAGGCGACCGCCGAGCTGAAGACCGTCCCCGAGTCGCTCTATCGGGAGGCCGAGGTCTTCTTCGGCTAGTGCGTTGGGTCGCGCTTTCGGCGCTGCTGATCGTGATTGCGGCCACGGGGTGCGGCGTCACTGGGAGCGCCAAGATCGAGGCTCCGGTCGCGGTCTACGTCAGCCTGCCCCTGACCGGCCCGCGCGGAGCCGACGGACGCGACGCAGCCGACGGAGCCCGCCTCGCGCTCGAGCAGGCCCAACGGAAGGCGGGCTCGCTCCAGGTCCGCGCTCATTTTCTCGACGACGCCAATGGCAAGCCCTGGGACCCCGTCGCGGTTGGAGCCAACGCCCGTACGGCCGTGCAGGACTCACTCCGCGGCCGCCTACATCGGCGAGCTCGACTCCGAGCCGACCCGCGCCTCGGCACCGATCACAAACCAGGCGGGGATGGTTCAGGTCTCCCCGGGTGCTGGCGCGGTCGACTTGACCGCGCCTGCGGCCGGCTACCCGGACTCGCCCGACCGCTACCGGCCCTCGGGCTTCGTCAACTTTGCCCGGACGGTCCCTGGTGACGATGTCGTGGACGAGGCCGCCGCCGCCTGGGCGTCGGAGCTGGGAGCGACCGCCGCCGCCGTCACCTCAAACGGCTCTCCGCACCAGAACCTGGCCGCCTCCGAGTTCAAATCGGCTGCAACGCAGCACGGAATCCAGGTGAGCCCCGGCAAGCCGCCGCGTCAGGTCGCAGTCGCGTCGAACGGCGACACGCGTGTCGTCTACGAGCCCGGAACCGCCCGGCTGGCCGTCTACGGAACAGCGCCCCAGACCCTGCAACTGAGCGCGGAACTCGATCCGGCCCGTCTCCCCGACCGGCAGTTCTCCGCGCCAGTTCCAGGCGCGGTTTCACCGGCCGCCGGGGCCCTACGCCGCCTACGGCTATGAGGCCATGGCACTCGTGCTGCAGGGAATCCGAGACGCCGGGACCGACGCGTCCTCCTTCCGCGACGACGTTCGGGGTGCCGTGATCGGCGCCCAGCGGGATGGCTCGGTCCTGGGCAGCTACTCGATCACCTCGGACGGGGACACCACCGAGTGCATGATCCAGCGCTACAGGATCGAACGGCACGGTCCGCCAGCCGCTCGCCGCGCGGTGCCCGCCGCAGTAGCGGGCCCCGCCTAGCGGGCCGAGGGAGGTCCCTCGATCACCGGTTGCCCGCTGATCACCGAGGCGACCCAGTCGCGGATCTCCGGGATCAGGGCGAAGTCGATCGAGTGCTGGACCCGGGCCTCCCGGTAGATGACCTGGAGCCCGCCTTCCTCGAGCAGGTCGCGGGCCTTCCGGCCGAAGCCGACCGGGATCACAGGGTCGTAGGCGCCGTGGGTGACGTAGGCGGGCATGCCGCGCTTCGCGCTCGGATCCATCTTCCAGCCGCGGACCATCGGATAGAAGCCGCTCATCATCAGCAGTCCCGCCGCTCGCGGCCGACCCATCCCAAGGGCCACCGCGCAGGCGACCGCCGCGCCCTGGCTGAATCCGCCGATCACGGCCTTCTCCCAGGGGATGCCGCGATGGCGGAGCTCGTCGTCCAGGAACCGGCAGAGCATCGCCAGCGTGTCCACGAACGTGTCCTCGTCGGGATGGCCGATGCGCTCGATCACGTACCAGTGGCGCCCGCCGGGCGGCACGTTGGTGAGCGGCGCGCCGGGCGTCATGCCGAAGAGCTTGCGCTCCGGGTCGAGCTCCTCGAGCAACGGATAGAGGTCGCGCTCGTCGACGGCGCGGCCGTGGAGGAGGATCAGCGCGCCCTCGGGCTCGCCCGCCGGCTCGCGGTCGAGGTGAACCAGCTCGACGACCTGGCCCGGGCGGTCGTCAGGCTGCTCAGGCGGGGACACGCGGATTGGTGATCGGCCGCAGGACCGGCTCGACCTGCTCCCTGAGGTGCTCGTAGTCCGGCGGAAGCGAGAGCTTCTCGCCCAGAGACTCGAGCGGCTCGTCGACCGTGAAGCCCGGGCCCGAGGGTTGCGATCTCGAAGAGGACGCCGCTCGGCTCGCGGAAGTAGATCGAGCGGAAGTAGAAGCGGTCGATCACGGGCGTCGGCCGCGCCCCGGCGGCGATCACCCGGTCGCGCCACGCCTCGTGGTCCTCCATCTGCGAGGCCCAGGCGATGTGGTGGACGCTGCCCGCGCCCTGCAGGCCGCGCTCGGGCGGCGGCGGGTCGAACCCGTATAGCCCGCCTCGCCTGTCGCCCCGGATCTCCCAGCCGTCGTCGCGCGGCTGAGAAGCCGAGCGCCTCCTCGAAGAGCTTCCTGCTCGCCTCGGGATTGCCCGAATACGCCCGCGCGCCGTCGAAGCCCTGCAGCGCCATGTCGGAGGGGATCTCGGGGTGCTCGGCGATCAGCGGCTCGTCGTCCACCTTGCTCACTCGAAGCTCGTGCGCGAGTCCCTCGGGGTCGGAGAATCCCAGCGTGTCCCCATTGCGCCGCACCTCCACATCGTTCCCCTCGAGGCGCTCCGACCAGAAGTCGAGCGCCTCGGCGGAGCCGACTCGCCAGGCGACGGTATGGATCATCCCTGCGCCGGCGCGCCCCTGAGGAGCGCCGGGGTACTCGAAGAAGGTCAGATCCGAGCCGGCGTCGCCCTTCTCGTCGGCGAAGAAGAGGTGGTAGACGGTCGGGTCGTCCTGGTTCACCGTCTTCTTCACGAGGCGGAGGCCCAGCACCCCGACGTAGAAGTCGACGTTCTTCTGGGCGTCGCCCGTGATCGCGGTGATGTGGTGGACGCCCTCGAGCTTCATCCACTTCCATCTTGCCTTATTCGCAGGGTTTTCATCGCCTCCGAGCCGGGCAACCATGTCATATGAAGATCGCATTCATCCCGATCAGCGTCCTCGGAGGGCTCCTGGCCGGATTCATCGGTCAGAAGGCGTTCGACGCGATCTGGGGCAAGGTCGACGAGCAGGAGCCGCCTCAGCCGGAGCACCGCGAGATCAGCTTGGCGAAGCTCGCGATCGCGCTCCTCATCGAGGGCGCCATCTTCCGACTTGTCAAGGGGCTCTTCGACCACGCTTCGCGGCGCGGCTTTGCCCGGTTGACCGGAACCTGGCCTGGGGAGGAGCACCCCGAGCGGGCGTAGCGGTCCATGGCTGAGGCAGGCACGGAAGCGGAACGCGCGGAGCGGGAGCGCTCTGGCAACGGTGGAGACGACCCCGTCGAGCAGCGGGGACAGGACTATGTCCCCAAGGGGGTCGAGCGCAAGACCGGGCTCTGGCCGACGCTGAAGCGGACGGCGCTGGAGTTCCAGGAGGACAACCTGACCGACTGGGCCGCGACCCTCACCTACTACGGCCTGCTCGCCCTCTTCCCCGCCCTGATCGTGCTCGTCTCGATCGTCGGGCTGGTCGGCAACCCGGAGTCGACCACCAACACGCTCACGGACATCGTCACCAAGGTCGGTCCGGACTCCGCCGCAGCGACGTTCGAGGGACCGATCAGACAGGTGACGGAGAGCCGCGGCACCGCCGGCTTCGCCCTGATCGTGAGCACCCTGGTCGCCCTCTGGTCGGCCTCCGGCTACCTGGGCGCCTTCATTCGGGCGTCGAACGTGATCTACGAGACGCGCGAGGGCCGGCCGTTCTGGAAGCTGCGTCCCCTGCAGCTCCTGTTGACGCTGGTGGTCGTGCTCCTGCTCGCGGTGATGGCGCTCGGCGTCGTGCTCACCGGCCCGATCGTCTCGGACGTGGCGGAGCCGATCGGCGTCTCCGACACCGCGGTCTCGATCTGGAACTACGCCAAGTGGCTGCTGATCGCGCTGCTGTTCGTGCTGATGATCGGCCTCATCTACTACGCCTCGCCGAACGTCAGGCAGCGTGGCTTCAAGTGGATCACGTCCCGGTGCGGTGGTCGCGCTCGTGGTCTGGCTGCTCGCGTCTGCCGGATTCGGGATCTACGTCTCCCAGTTCGGCTCGTACAACAAGGTCTACGGCTCGCTGGCGGGAGTGGTGATCATCCTGATCTGGATGTGGATCACCAACCTGGCGATCCTCTTCGGGCACGAGCTGAACGCCGAGCGCGAGCGGGACGTGCAGCTCGAGGAGGGTGTTCCGGACGCGGAGCGGGAGATCCAGCTGGAGCCGCGCGACGAGCCGGATCGCCGTCGAACCGTCTGAGCCGGATCAGCGGAGCGCCGAGCGCAGGGCCTCGTCGAGGTCCGGATGGCGGAACTCGTAGCCCAGGTCCAGGGCGCGGCGGGGCAGTACCCGGGCCCCGCCGGCCACCGCGTCGGCCAGCTCGCCGCCGCGCAGCGCCGCCACCGCGAACTTGGGGACGGGCATCACCGCGGGGCGGTGCAGAGCACGGCCGAGTGCCTTGGAGAATTCGCGGTTCGTCACCGGGTTCGGGGCGGTTGCGTTGATCACGCCCCAGACGCGGTGGTCGTCGAGGGCCCAGAGGAAGAGGCCGACCACGTCCTCGATGTGGATCCAGGACATGTACTGCTCGCCGCCCGCGATCGGTCCGCCGACCCCGAGCTTGAAGGGCAGGAGAAGCTGAGCCAGCAGGCCGCCATGCTTGGTCAGCACCAGACCGGTGCGGAAGATCACCACCCGGTCGAAGATCCCCTCGGCCTCCCGCTCCGCGGCCTCCCAGTCGATCGGAACCTCGGCCGTGAAGCCCTCACCCGGCTCGGATTCCTCGTCGAGGATCTGCGCCCCGCGGTCACCGTAGTAGCCGATCGCGGATTGTCCGACGAAGACGCTTGGCTCGGTCGAGGACGATTCGATTCCCTGCAGCAGGTTGCGGGTGCCTACGAGACGGCTCTCCCGGATTCGGACCTTCGCCTCATCGGTGAGCCGCTGGTTGATCTCCTCGCCGATCAGGTTGACGACGCCATCGACCCCCTCGAGCGCCTCCGGCGGCGGACGCTCGGCCGTCGCCCGCCAGGCGTGCCAGCGGACGGTCGGGTTCTTCGGGCGGGCTCGTTCCGGATCGCGGGTCAGCCCCACGACCTCGTCGCCCCGCGCCAGCAGGGCGTCGCAGAGGGCCGAGCCGATCAGGCCGGATGCTCCCGTTACGAGAACGCGCATCGGCGCGGGATGCTAGCCAGCTAGGTTGAGGTGGTAGCCGCCGAGGTGAGACCCGCTCATCGTCCGGGCGAAAAGCTCCGCCCGACACTCGGATCACCCGCTCGGAGTGCCCGGACCTGCGCCGTCGCCGTCGACGATCTCAAAGGTGCCGGTCTCCTCGGAGAACCGGGCCAGTCCCGCCTCCTTCGCCTCCTCGACGACCGCGCGGGCGACGCTGGTGGCGACGTCGCGATTGAAGACCGAGGGGATGATGTAGTCCTCGGCCAGGTCGTCCTCGGTGACCACCTCCGCGATCCCGCGGGCGGCGGCGAGCTTCATCTCCTCGGTGATCCGGGGGGCTCCGGCGTCGAGCGCGCCGCGGAAGATCCCGGGGAAGCAGAGAACGTTGTTGATCTGGTTCGGGTAATCGGAGCGGCCGGTGGCCATGATCCGCACGTGATCCGTCGGCCTCCTCTGGCATCACCTCGGGAGTGGGGTTGGCCATCGCGAAGACGATCGCGTCATCGTTCATCTTCGCCAGGGATTCCGGCTTGATCAGACCGGGGCCGGAGAGCCCGATGAAGAGGTCACAGGCCTCGATCACCTCGCTGGGACCTCCGGAGAGCTTCTCGTCGTTGGTGTTCTCCGCGAACCAGCGCTTGATCGGCTGACATCGAGCCGTCGGCGTAGTCGGCCCGCTCGGTCGAGATCGCGCCCTGGCGGTCGCAGCCGATGATCTGGCTGATCCCCGACTCCTGCATCATCTTCGTGCAGGCGACGCCCGCCGGCGCCCAGTCCCGAGCACGAGGACGCGCAGGCTCTCGATCGGCTTGCCGACGATCTTCAGCGCGTTGAAGAGGGCCGCCATCACGACGACTGCGGTGCCGTGCTGGTCGTCGTGGAAGACCGGGATGTCGAGCTCCTCCTTGAGGCGCTCCTCGATCACGAAGCAGCGCGGGGCGGAGATGTCCTCGAGATTGATCCCGCCGAAGGTAGGGGCGAGGAGCTTGACCGTTTGGATGATCTCCTCGGGGTCGTTGGTGGCAAGGCAGATCGGGAAGGCGTCGACCTGGGCGAACTCCTTGAAGAGCATCGCCTTGCCCTCCATCACCGGCATGGCGGCCTCCGGGCCGATGTCGCCGAGACCGAGGACTGCGGAGCCGTCGGAAACCACGGCGACGGTGTTGGCCTTGATGGTGAAGTCGAAGGCCTTGGTCTTGTCCTCGGCGATGTACTCGCAGACGCGCGCGACGCCGGGCGTGTAGGCCATCGAGAGGTCGTCGCGAGTCTTCAGCGGGTACTTGTTGTGCTGCTCGATCTTGCCCTTCTTGTGCATCTCGAAGGTCCGGTCGGTGAAACCGAGAACGCGAGCACCCCGGGTGGAGCCGATCGAGCGCAGGATCTGCTCCCAGTGCTCGGGGCTGTTGGCGTCGATCGTGAACTCGCGCACGCGCTTGCCCTCGGGTCCCGCACCGGGGACCAGGTCGACCGACTGAAGTGCCCCGCCGGCCTCGGCGATCTGCGCGGTGAGCTTGCCGAGAGGCTCCTTCCGGGCGTCGAGCTCGACGCGAACGGTGACGCTGTACTGGGCCGAGGCAGCCATCGCGGGCTGATCATAGGGGGCGTCTCTGGGCGGCTCGGGGAGGCGCGAACACCGGACAGTGAAGGGGCGAGTGACCGGAGTTGGCGGCTTAGTCCCCGTATGGGGGAGCAACCCGCCAATAGCGACAAAGTGATCGCGAAGATCGCCGGCCAGCAGCACGGCGTGGTAAGTACCGCGCAGCTGCGGTCAGCCGGAGTCGGACGGAACGCGACATCGGTGAGGGTGCGGACTGGCCGACTACACCGTCTTCACCGAAGTGTTTATGCCGTGGGGCATGCCCTTCTCAGCTTCGAAGGACGATGCATGGCGGCCGTGCTTGCCCTCGGTGCAGAGGCTGTCGCCAGCCATCGAAGTGCCGGCGCGCTCTGGCGGATGCTTCCGCCGCACGACGGCGCAATCGACGTCACGATTCCGGGTGGCGGTGGCAGAGAGAAGCGGAAGGGCATACGGGTCCACCGCTCCGCCACCGTCTCTGCCGGGTGTGTGACCCGCCGCAACGGAATCGCGATCACTAACCCCGCGCGCACCCTTCGCGACCTCCACCGTACCCTTCCCCAGCCGGTCTTCCGGAAGGCGGTCCGCCGCGCCCTCGACCTGCGCCTGATCACTGAGGCGGACCTGGGCCGCGAGCCCGACCTCACCCGCAGCGAGCTGGAACGACTCTTCCTACGCCTCTGTCGCCGGCATCGCCTGCCGGCACCTGAGGTAAACGCGCGCCTCGGCCAATATGAGGTGGACTTCCTCTGGCGCGACAGAGGCCTGATCGCGGAGACCGACGGCTTCCGCCACCACGGGAATCGCGCCGCGTTCGAGGCGGATCGGTCACGGGACGCTCACCTTCAGAGCCTGGGGTACCGGGTGCTTCGGTTCACCTACCGACAGGTGTGCGACTCCTCCCCGGACGTTGCGGCGACTCTGCGCCGCTTTCTCGGCCAGAGCCCGCTGGCACCCAACCTATGATGGATACGTGCCCACAACGACCCAGAAAAAGGTCCCCGCCAAGGGCTCCAAGGCCACACAGCAGCCCGGCGAGCTCTTCCTGATCGACGGCAACTCGCTCGCCTACCGGGCGTTCTTCGCCCTACCCGAGTCGATCGCCACGCACGACGGGCGGCCGACCAACGCGATCTACGGGCTCGCCTCGATGTTCGCCAAGATGCTGATCGACTGCGACCCCGCGGCCGTCGTGGTCTGCTGGGACGCGGGGTGGTCGGGCCGCGAGCTCACCTACGAGCCCTACAAGTCCGAGCGCAAGCCCCGCCCGGACCTTCTCCGCGACCAGTGGCCCCACCTGATGCCCCTCGCGGAGGCCTTCGGCTTCACGAACATCAGGGTGGACGGCTGGGAGGCCGACGATGTGATCGCCTCGCTCACCAAGCGCGCCCGCGAGCAGGACATCCCGGTGATGGTCGTCTCCGGCGACCGCGACGTCTACCAGCTGGTCGAGGACGGCGTCCGCGTCATGACCACCTCCCGCGGCGTCACCGACACCAAGATCTACGACCGCGAGGGAGTGATCGAGCGCTACGGCGTCCCCCCCGAGCTCGTCACCGACCTGATCGGGCTGAAGGGCGACACCTCGGACAACATCCCCGGCGTTCCCGGCATCGGCGACAAAACCGCGGCCCAGCTCCTCAACGAGTACGGCGACCTCGAGGGGGTGCTCGCCAACATCGACAAGATCTCCGGCGCCAAGCGCAAGGAGAATCTCACCAACCACGCCGAGGACGCGCGCATCTCGAAGAAGCTCGCCAGCGCGATCACCGACATCGACGTCGAGCTCGACCTCGACGAACTGCTGTCGAAGCAGATGGACCGCAGCCGCCTCCGCGAGGTCGCGCGCGAGTTCGAACTGCGGGTGATCCTCCAGCGCCTCGAGGAGGAGCTCGGCGCGGACTTCGTCCCCGACGCGAAGGTCGAGGAGGAGCTCGATGTCACCGCCGAGGCGGGGGGCGTCGAGGACCTCGCCGAGGGGGAGGTGTCCCTGGCGATCTTCGAAACGACCTGGGCCGGCTACGACGGCAAGCGCCTGGTCGAGGGGAAGTGCCCGGACCTCGGCGAGCTCGCCGAGGCCCTCGGCACCCGCCGCCTGATCGGACACGACCTGAAGAGCCTCGGCGGCGGCGCTCAGCACGGTCTGCTCGCTGCGGCCGGGGTCGGGACCCTCGACCTCCGCCACGACACGATGGTCGGCGCCTACCTGCTCGACCCCGCCAGGCGGACCTACGACCTGATCGACATCGCCGCCCAGCGCGGCCTGGCGGCCGCGCCCAAGGAGTCCGAGGGAGCCGACGGCGACGGCCAGCTCGAGCTCGGCGAGGAACCGCCGCCCGACCCGGTCGCCGAGGCTCGCCTGGTCTGGGAGATCGCCCAGCGCCAGCGCGACTCGATGAAGGAGGCCGGCATCGAGCGGCTCATGGACGAGGTCGAGATGCCCCTGATCGAGGTCCTCGCCGCGATGGAGCAGACGGGCGTGCTGCTCGACAAGAAGCGCCTAGCCGACATCGGCGAGGGCTTCGAGCTCCGCATCGAGACGCTCCAGGCCGACATCTTCGAGCTGGCTGGCCACGAATTCACCATCGGCTCCCCCCAGCAGCTCTCCGAGGTCCTCTTCGACGAGCTCGGTCTCACCAAGAAGCGGCGCGGCAAGACCGGCTTCTCGACCGACGCCCGCGTGCTCTCCCAGATCCGCGAGGAGCACCCGATCGTCGCCAAGGTCGAGCAGTGGCGCGAGCTCACCAAGCTGAAGAGCACCTACCTCGACGCCCTCCCCGAGCTGATCGACCCGGACACCGGCCGCCTGCACACCACCTTCAATCAGACCGCCACCGCCACCGGCCGGCTCTCGAGCACCAACCCCAACCTCCAGAACATCCCGATCCGCACCGAGGAGGGGCGCCCGATCCGCTCCTGCTTCGTCGCGCCACGCGGCCACCGCCTGCTGTCGGCCGACTACAACCAGATCGAGCTCCGCATCCTCGCCCACATCGCCGGCGAGGAAGCGCTGCGTGAGATCTTCGCCCGCGGCGAGGACATCCACGCAGCCACGGCCGCCGAGGTGCTCGGCTCGGACCCGAAGAAGGTCAGCCCAGGCGAGCGCTCCAAGGCGAAGATGGTCAACTACGGCATCGCCTACGGGCTCTCCGCCTACGGCCTCGCCGACCGGCTCAACATCGAGCAGGACGAGGCCGCCTCCTACATCGACCGCTACTTCGAGCGCTTCCCCGCGGTCAAGCGCTACATCGAGGAGACGATCGAGTTCGCCAGGGAGAACGGCTTCGTCAGTACGCTGCTCGGCCGGCGCCGCCCGATTCCCGAGCTCCGCTCCGGTCGCCCCCAGGTCCGCAGCCAGGGCGAGCGCCTCGCGGTCAACATGCCGATCCAGGGAACCTCTGCGGACATCATCAAGATCGCGATGGTCCGCTGCCAGAGGGCACTCGCGGATTCGGACCTCGAGACGCGCCTCGTCCTCCAGATCCACGACGAGCTCCTCTTCGAGGGCCCTGCGGAGGAGATGGATGCCGCCTCGGAGCTGGTCGAGCGCGAGATGTGCCGGGCCTTCGACCTCGATCCGCCGCTGGCGGTCGACGTCGGCGTCGGCAAGGACTGGCTCGCCGCGAAGTAACGGGTGCTCAGTCGCCGATCACGGCGTCGAGCTCGTCCGCGAGCTCCGCGACAGACGGGCGATCGGACGGCTCCGACGAGATGCATGCGTCGAGGACCGCGGTGAAGCGCGCCGGCGCGCGGCGGCTCTCCGCCACCGAGGGAGCTCGCCGCTCGAGCTGGGGGTAGCTCCGGTGGCGGGCATCGGGGAAGGGCCGGGCGCCGGTCGCGGCCTCGTACAGGGTCGCCCCGATGCCCCAGACGTCGCTCGCCGCGGTCGCTCGTCCCCCGCGGGCCTGCTCGGGCGGCAGGTAGGGCGGCGTGCCCATGCCGCGAGGCACACGGCCGGGCTTGCGGGCGAGGCTGAGATCGATCACGCGCGCCTGCCCGCTCTGGACGATCACGTTCGAGGGCTTCAGGTCGAGGTGGAGGAAGCCGTGCTCGATGCAGATAGCCGATCGCCGAGCAGAGGTGGACGCCGAGGTGGGCGACATCCACGGTCGCGAGGCGGTGGGAGGAGCTCTCGATCATGTGCTCCACGGTCTCGCCGCCGAGGGTCTCCAGGATCAGTGCCGTCCGGGGACGGCGGCGCAGCTCGTAGGCCCGCACGATGTGCGGGTGGGCCAACTTGAGCAGCAGCTCGCCCTCCCGGGTCAGCCGCCTGCGCACCCGGGGTTCCCGTCGATCGGGCCGGACGACCTTCGCGACGCAGCGGCAGTCCCGCTCGAGGCTCCAGGCGTCGTAGACGTCCAGGGCTCGGCCCCGGCTGAGATGGGCGAGCACCTCGTAGCCGGGGGAGACGAGGTCGCCCTCGTGCAGGAGGCCCTTGACCGAGCCGTTGGACGTGCTCACGCCGGAACCTCGGCCGCTACGGGCGCGTTCCCGGCCTCGCCCTCGGCGCCGTGGTGGTGAAGCCGGTAGAGCCGCGCGTAGGT
Organism: uncultured Solirubrobacterales bacterium; assembly: GCA_963801055.1. GTDB lineage: Bacteria > Actinomycetota > Thermoleophilia > Solirubrobacterales > 70-9 > DASUPK01. The sequence continues at coordinate 489,875 of CAWDDE010000001.1, forward strand.
CCCTCCCTGGCCGATCAGCTCCTCGTGAGTCCCGAGCTCGACGATCCGGCCGGCCTCGAGCACCGCGATCCGGTCGGCATCGCGCACCGTGACCAGGTTGTGGGAGATCACGATCGTGGTGCGCCCGCCCATCAGCCGCCGCAGCGGTCCCATGATCCTGCTGCCGGACTCCGCATCGACGCCCGTCGTCGGCTCGTCGAGGATGAGCACGGGAGCATCCCGGATCATCGCCCGGGCGATTGCGATCCGCTGCCGCTGCCCGCCCGACAGGCGCCTGCCCTTCTGGCCGATCTCGGTCGAGTATCCGTCGGGTAGCGCGGTGATGAAACCGTGGGCGTCCGCCGCCTTTGCCGCCGCCGCGACCTGCTTGCGCGTGGCACCCCGCAGCCCGTAGGCGATGTTCTCGTAGATCGTCCCGTCGAAGACCAGCGTCTCCTGGAGCAACAGCGCGATGTTGTCGCGCACCGAGGCTAGGGTCAGTTCGCGCAGGTCCCGACCATCGAGCAGTGATACGGCCGAAATGCGGGTCGTAGAAGCGGAGCAGCAGCTTGGCGAGGGTCGACTTCCCCGCTCCGCTCGGGCCGACCAGCGCCAGCACCTCACCCGGCTCGACGGTGATCGAGACACCGGAAACGGCGTTTCGCCCGGTGTCCGGATAGCGGAAGGTGACGTGGTCGAGCTCCAATCGTCCCTGCGCCCGCTCAAGCTCAACCGCATGCGAGGGCCCGACCACGGATGGCTTCTCGTCGAGCATCTCGACGATCCTCTCCGCCGCCGCCGAGGCAGCGTAGATCCGGTTGACGAGCCGGCTCATGCCTCGGACCGGGCTGTAGAGCTGGGTCAGGAAGGTCATGAAGACGAGCAGCCCCCCCAGCGTCAGGTGGCCCTGCGAGAGCTCCCAGGTACCGAGGCCGATCACGAGCAGCGCACCGCTCAGCTCGATCAGGTCGATAAGCGGGCTGTAGAGGGCCTTCAGCCTGGTGGATGCCATCTCGGCGTGGTACGCCCCCAGGTTTTCGCGGTGGAACCGCTCCACCTCCGCATCCTCCTGCCCGTAGGCCTGGACGAGTGCCGCGTTGGAGAGGCTCTCCTCCGCTACCGCGCTGATCGAGCCGCTGCGGCGGCGCTTCTCCCGGGACGCGACCTTGATCGCCCGTGAGAATCGCTTCGCGGCGAGCCAGAAGAGCGGCGCGACGAGCAGCGAGATCAGGGCTAGGTCCCATTGCAGGTAGAAGAGGGCGGCGCTGAAGAAGACGATTCGCGACAGGTAGGAGATGGCATCGGTGACGCCGGAGAGCACGAAGGCCTCGATCGAAGCGATGTCGCCGGTAAGCCGTGAGATCAGGTCGCCGAGCCGGCGACGGTCGAAGAAGTCGAGGGAAAGGCCCTGCAGGTGGGAAAAGAACCTGGTCCGGAGGTCGAGCAGGAAACCCTCCCCGATCCAGCTGGCCAGATACTCGTCGAAGAAGCCGAGAATCCCGGCCACCAGGGTGAGACCGAGGTACGCAGCCGCGATCCAGGCGAACGGCCCGAAGTCCTGCGGCACCAGCACCTCGTCGATCACCACCTTGAACATCCAGATCGCCGCGGTGTCGACGAGGGGGACGAGGACGATCAGCAGCAGGCTGAGCGCCAGCCACTTGCGGTACGGCCTGGCGTAGGGCCAGAACCGCCGGAAGATCTCGCGCACCGGAACCGTGGGCGAGGCACTGACCAGCGCCTCGCCCTCGGCCGGCGTCGAGAACAGCGAACGGATCCGGGCTCTCAGCCCTCGCCTCCGTGAGTCGAACCAGCGTCGCTCTCGCTGACGCTCGGCTCCGAGACGCTGTCGCTGCTGGTCGTGCTGCTGCCCGGAGTTGCCGGGGTGGAATCCGAGATCTTGCCGCGACGACGACGGCGCCTTCTGCGCTTTGCCATCTGGGGGCTCCTCTCTGCGATCGGGTGCGTTCGAGCGTTGCTCGAACGATTTGTACGAGTCCCTTAACTCGAATCGGCCGCAAAGATCACTTCGGCGTGGCCGGCTGTTCTATGGCAGTGGTCGTGGGAGTGCTCGACCCGTCGTCGGATCCTGGTCCTGGACCGCTCGAGTCCGAGCCGCTCGTGCCGGAAGTCAAGTCGTCTGACCCGGAGCCGCTGGTCCCGGAGCCGCTGGTCCCCGAGCCGCTGGTCCCCGAGCCGCTCGACCCGGAGGAGCCGCTTGACGTCGAGCCGCTCGATCCGGATCCACTCGAGCCGGAGTGGGAGTCATCGGATGCGGGGCGGCCGCTCGATCCGCTGCCTGAATGCTCGCTTCCGGGACCGCTGTTCCCGCTGCGGCCCGACGTTCCGTCATGCGATCCATCGTGCCCGCCGCCTCCCGGTCCGCTGTGGTCAGTGCGATCGTCGCCGACGCGTCCCGGTCCGGCACCTGACGAGGCGTCCGCGAGCTCTCGACTACCTCCTGCGTCTGCCTTCGTCTTCACCGGGGTCGCGTCCGCGTCGGCGGGCGCCTTCAAGTCATTCTTGATGACGGCTCCGGTGGTCACCGTGCCTGCGGCGAGCAGCGCGGCGACCCCCGTCTTGATCGCGATTCCCGCCCCGCCTCCGGCGGCCGTTGCCGAGGCCCCTTGCGCAAATCCCTCCTCCAGCAGTATCCGCAGAACGGGCATTGGAAGGATGAGGCCGACTCCCTCCCGGAGCGCGCGGCGAGCCCGGTAGATCGACTGCCTGACGGCGCCGCCGCTGAGCCCGAGCGATGCTGCGATCTGCTCGTGACTGAGACCCTCGAGCTCTCTCATCACGATCGCCGCACGCTGCGGCTCCGGAAGCTCCCGAAGGCGGGCCATCAGTCGCTTGATCTCCTCGCGCTGCTCGGCCAGCTCTGCTGGGCCGATGCCCGCGGAGTAGGCGCCATCGAGCTCGAGCTGCCCCTTGGGCTCGTCCCGGATGCTGGTCAGCGCCGTGTTGCGGACGATCCGGTAGAGCCAGGGCCGGAGCTGGATCTCCTTGTCGGTGCCACGCAGGGCCAGGTATGCCTTGGTGAACGCATCCTGCGTGACGTCGTCTGCCCGCTGGGCTGTGACTATCGACGCCGCATAGCTTCGAAGCGCGGCGCCGTAGCGGCGGAAGATCTCCTCGAAGGCCGATTCGTAGCCGTCTCGGACGAGGGAGACCAGCCGGCCGTCGGGCTGAAAGCGCAGTGCGGGGCCAGCCAGGAACCGTGTGGCCAAGCGCGCACTTTTCGCTGGGGGCGTCATCCGTTCACCTGTACTACGAGCCCGACGGCGTCGGGAGATTCCGTTCTTGAACTCGAATTCGGCCCGAAGATCACACCCTTTGAGCCGAATTCAGAGGGATGGCCTCATGGGTGCGGCCCCTCGACCTCTGACACGCCGGATCAGCGAAGATCACGCGATGGATCGCGGCTTCGCCGTCCTGATCATGGCCATCGTCGGCGGCTGCATTGCCCTGCAGGCGCCGATCAACGCCGGGCTCGGCAAGTCGACCGGGAACTTCGCCGCGGCCACGATCTCATTCGCAGTGGGAACCGTGCTCCTGGCGGCGATCGTCGCCATCAGCGGCAGGACGGAGGGCCTGTCGAACGTGACGCACGTCGAGTGGTACTACCTGCTCGGAGGCGCGCTTGGGGCCGCCTACGTCTTCTCGGCGCTGGTCCTGGTCAGCCAGATCGGCGCCGGTGGGGTGGCCGCGGCCACCGTCACCGGCCAGCTGACGACCTCGGTCGTCCTCGACCGGATCGGCTTCCTCGGCCTCGAGCAGACGCCGCTCACGCTCGGCCGTGTGCTGCGGGGTCGCCCTGCTGCTGGCCGGCACTTATCTGGTCGTTCGTTGAGCGGGTCCGCTACGCGGCGGCTGGTACAGGTTGCCGCTCGTCGCGCTTCGTTGGTGCGCTGCCGGCGAAGTCGGGCGGCGCGATGCGGAGGTAGTGCCCGAACGCCCAGTCGACGATGCGCTTGCGGCCGGCGGCGCGGATCACAGCGCGCTGCAGCCACGCGGGGAGGCGGGGGAGGAGCCGCTGGGCGCGCAGCATCCAGCGGAACTTCCACTCGTGGGCGTCGACGAACTCCGCGTAGTTCCGCAGGGCCGCCTCGCGGTCCCGGCGCCCCTCGACGACCGCGCGCAGCTCGTCCCCGAGCTTGATCCCGAAGTAGAAGGCGGTCCTGATCCCCTCCGCCGTCAGAGGGATGCAGTGGCCGGCCGAGTCGCCGACGAAGAAGATCCCGTCCTCGGTCCCCGCCCGGAGCTTGTGCGGGATCCAGTTGCCCTGGTAGCGCACCGGCGGTCGCTCGAGGTCGTCGGCGAGCAGGACGGTGGTGTCCTTGACGTGGAAGCGAGGATCGAACGAGCCGACGCCGATCCGCTGCTCATCGCGCGCGGGGAAGCGCCAGCCGTAGCCGGCCGGGACGTAGCGGCGGTCGATCCAGATCTCGAGATCGTCCGAGCCGCCCTCGGGATGGACCTCGAGCCCGCGCGAGAGCGGCGCGTCGGGCGGCTGGTAGCCGCCGTCCGAGGCCAGGATCCGGCGCCAGCCGAGGGCGTCGACGATCAACGGGGCGGAGACGTCGCCGCGGTCGGTGTGGACGGTCTCCCCGCTCCGCCCGTTGACCTTGGCCGTCTCGAACTCGGCGTCGGACGGCGCCCAGAGCAGCTCGCAGAGCTGCCGGTAGTCGAACGTGGAGAAGGTCCACGGCAGCTCGTAGCGCGAGGTGCCGTGCGGAGTGTGAACCACCAGCTCACCGAACTCCTGGCGGGCCGAGGCCTCGAGTCCCATCACGCGCAGCCACTCCGTGGGGATGCCGCACGCCGAGGTGGGGCGCTCGCCGATCTCATAGCGGTCCAGCACCAGGACGCGGGCCCCCGATCCAGCCAGCTGCCTGGTGACCGTGAGGCCCGCGAAGCTTGCCCCGCAGACGATCACGTCGTAGCTCCCGCTCAGCGGCGTGCGCTGATCGCCGCGCTTGGTCAGGCGCCTCGGCATCGCTGGCAAAGGTAGTGCAAGTCAGGCCGAGACCGGATCGGCCGGCCCATACGTCGGTCATGCGTCTGCCACACTGTGCGGCCGTGCCCGAGACGGACACAACCGCCGAATCTGAGCAGCAGACCGGCCAGACCGAGGCCCCGGAACCGCAGACCGCAGGCAACGGCGCCCCGAGCTCGGACAACCTGCTGATCGAGGTCGACGGCAAGCTCGTCCCCAATTACGACGCCACGATCCACCCCTTCAGCGAGGGGGACGTGGTGAGCGGCAAGGTCGTCCGTATCGATCAGGACGAGGTCCTGGTCGACATCGGCTACAAGTCGGAGGGGGTCATTCCCTCCAACGAGCTCTCGATCCGCAAGACGGTGAAGCCGTCCGAGGAGGTCGAGCTCGGCGAGGAGGTCGACGCGCTGGTCCTCACCAAGGAGGATCAGGAGGGTCGTCTGATCCTCTCCAAGAAGCGCGCCCGCTTCGAGAAGGCGTGGCGCCGGATCGAGAGGGCGGCGGACTCAGGCGAGCCGGTCGAGGGAACGGTGATCGAGGTGGTCAAGGGCGGTCTGATCCTCGACCTCGGCGTGCGCGGCTTCCTGCCCGCCTCGCTCGTCGACATCCGCCGCGTCCAGAACCTCGACGAGTTCATGGGCCAGAAGCTCGAGTGCAAGGTGATCGAGCTCAACCGCTCCCGCAACAACGTCGTGCTCTCCCGCCGCGCCGTGCTCGAGGAGGAGCGCAAGGAGGTCCGCGAGCAGATCCTCGGCCGGCTGCAGCCCGGCCAGGTCGTCGAGGGCAAGATCTCGAACATCGTCGACTTCGGCGCCTTCGTCGACCTGGAGGGCATCGACGGCCTGATCCACATCTCCGAGCTCTCCTGGAGCCACGTCAACCACCCGTCGGAGGTCGTCTCGATCGGCGACACCGTGCGCGTCAAGGTGCTCGACATCGACCGCGATCGCCAGCGGATCTCACTCGGCCTCAAGCAGACCCAGGAGGACCCGTGGCAGCGCGTCCTCAACGAGTACAAGGAGGGCGACGTCGTCGAGGGTAAGGTCACCAAGATCGTCGCCTTCGGTGCCTTCGTCCAGATTCTGCCGGGGGTCGAGGGCCTGGTCCACATCTCGGAGCTGGCCCAGCACCACGTGGAGAGCCCAGCCGAGGTCGTCCGGCCCGGCGACGAGCTCAAGGTGAAGATCCTCGAGGTCGACGATGCGCGCCGCCGCCTCTCGCTGAGCGTGAAGCGGGTCGAGGGCCAGGAGCTGCCGACCCGCGAGCCGAGCGACGACATCGTCATCGAGGACGCCGAGCCGCCCGAGGGCATAGAGCCGCCGCCTGCCGAGGATGCCCCGGCAGACGATGCTGCGCCGGCGGAGGAGGCTGCGCCGGCAGCGGAAGCGGCGGAGGCGGAGACCGCTCCGCCGACGGCCGAGGTCGCCCCTCAGACGCCCCCGGAGGAGATCGTTCCGGACGATGAGCCGTCCGAGCGTCCCACCGAGGAGCCGTCGGCCGAGGAGCCATCTCCCAGCCAGGATTGACCCGTTTCGTAGGTCTCACGGGAGGGATCGGGTCGGGCAAGTCGGAGGCTCTCGCAGCGTTCGAGCGCCTCGGTGCGGCCACGCTGTCGACCGACCGGGTCGCGCATGATCTTCTCGATGACGATGAGGTCAGGGCCGCGCTCGTGGACCGGTGGGGAGAAGAGGCCGCCCCCGGCGGTAGCGTTGACCGCGACAAGGTGAGTGAGATCGTCTTCAACGACCGCGACGAGCTCGCCTGGCTGGAGAGCGTCACGCATCCGCGGGTGGGCGCCCATGTCCTCGAGTGGCGGCAGGGCCTGGGCCCGGACGTCGAGCTAGCAGTCGTTGAGGTGCCGCTGCTGTTCGAGACCGCCATGGAGGATGCCTTCGATGCGACAGTGGCCGTGGTGGCCGAGGACGAGCTCCGCGACGCCCGGCTACGGCAGCGGGGGCAGCAGGGCCTCGCCGGGAGGGAGGGCCGGCAGCTCGACCAGGCGGAGAAGGAGCGCCGTGCCGACCACGTGATCCGCAACGATGCCTCGCTCGAGGAGTTGGAGTCAGAGGTGCGAAAGGCGATCGAACAGTTGACATCCAACGACACTGGATGAGCACCTCGGTGCGCACCCGGCGCAAGAGTGCGCCGCGCGACGGCGGTCGGGCGAGCCGAACCACGCTCCCGCTCCGGGACGCGCGGGCGCTCCCAGCGCAGTCGCCGGGCTCTCGTCATCGGCGGCACGCTGCTCGTCGGCGCGCTCGGGGTGTTCCTGCTGGTCAACAGCGACCGCTTCCAGCGCCTGCTGGAAGAGGTCACGCTCCCTCTCCGGCACGAGGACATCATCCGCCAGCAGGCGGCCGAGAAGGGCGTGCCCCCGGACCTGATCGCGGCCGTGATCTACTCCGAGTCCCGTTTTCGCGACCAGACCTCGAAAGCGGGTGCGCGCGGTCTCATGCAGATCACGCCGGCTACGGCCAAGCTGATCGAGAAGCTGAGCGGAGGTCAGACGTTCAAGTTCGAGGACCTCTCCGATCCCGACATCAACATCCGCTACGGCACCTTCTTCCTCCGCTATCTGATCGAGAAGTTCGGGGGCAATGACGTCGCCGCCTTGGCGGCCTACAACGCCGGGGAGAACAACGTGGTGGCCTGGGGCGGCTCCAACCTGCGCCTCGACGACATCCCGTTTCCCGAGACGCGCGGGTACGTGGAGGATGTCCTGGACAAGCGCGAGGAGTACGCGCGCCACTACCGTCACGAGCTCGGACTCGACTGAGGACGATCCGGTCGGAGAACAGTGGAGCTGAGTCGCCGAAGCCGCAGCCTGCTCGCAGCCCTCGCCTGCGTATCGGCGCTGGCTGCGTGCGCGGCGCCGCCCGCGGCCGCCGGCACGGCGCGCGCCCACTCCTCGATCGTCGGTGGTGGGCCCGCCAATCCGGCTCAGTGGCCCTACGCGGTGGCGATCTATCGGAAGGGCCACCTGCACTGCGGGGGCTCGGTGATCGGCCCGACCAAGGTCCTGACCGCGGGGCACTGCGTCGACGGCTTCAACCTCGCCAACTTCCAGGTGATCATCGGTCGTCCCAATCTGCGCGATCGGGCCACCGGGCAGATCATCGGAGTGACCTCGGGCAGGGTTCATCCGGACTTCGAGCAGACCGGCCTGCATGACGTGGCGGTGCTCAACCTGGCGCGGCCAACTGGCGCTGCGGCCATCGCATTGCCGACTCCCCAGCAGAGCGCCGCCAGCACCCTCACGGGAACGCCCCTGCGGGTTGCCGGCTACGGGGCGATCAGCCCGTTCGGCGTCCACCGCTCGCCGTTTCTGAAGGCGACGATCGAGCTGGTGCGGACCGACCGCCGTTGCCTGAAGGCCTACACGCGGGACCTGTACGCGCCGGAGACCATGATCTGCGCGCTCGGTGCGCGCCGCAAGCACGGCGGCCGGTTCAAGATCCACACCTCCGCCTGCTTGGGCGACAGCGGCGGGCCGCTGGTCGCCGACACGGCAACGGGCCCGGTCGAGGTCGGCACCGTCTCCTACGGCGGCGCGCTTTGCGGGCTTCCGGGGGCGCCGACGGTCTACTCGAGGATCTCGTCCAGCCTCGACTTCATCAACGCCGGCTAGCACGCGGGGGGGCCGCCAGTCGCCGGGTAGGGGTCTTTTTCTGATTTGGTATCGGGCGCCCCCGTCGGATTGGGGCACGATGCCATACTCGTCCGCGCCAATCCGTCCATTTCTCGGCTCCAGGAGGCATCTTGAATGGTTCTCGCTGACTTCACCTTCGGTCAAGCGCTGCTCGTCGTGCTGGAGGTCTTCTTGTTCGCCGCTTACCTGATGGTCCTGTTCACGATCATCGGCGACCTATTTCGTGACCATTCACTCTCGGGGTGGGCGAAGGCGGCATGGGTCCTGTTCCTGATCGTCGTCCCGTTTCTGGCGGCACTCATCTATCTGATCGCCCGCGGCGACGGCATGCGGGAGCGCGCACTGGCACAGCAGCAGGAGGCGCAGAAGCAGTTCGACTCCTACGTGCGTCAGACGGCGGGCTCAGGCTCCCCCGCCGACGAGCTCGCCACGCTCGCGAGGCTCCACGACGAAAGAAAGATTTCCGACGAGGAGTTCGAGCGGGCCAAGGCGAAGATCGTCGGATAGCGCCGAGAAGGAGAGTCTGGCCGCCGACCCGCAGCGGGAAGAGCCCGGCGCTCCTCCCGCGGCGGTATCGACCGCCGGGAGCCCCCCAGTACGCTGGAAGCAATGGCGACTGAGTTCAAGCTGAACCCGGCGTACACGCCGACGGCCGACCAGCCGAAGGCGATCGATGCCCTCGCCGAGGGTCTCGACTCGCGCGAGCGCTTCCAGACCCTCCTCGGCGCGACCGGCACGGGCAAGACCTTCACGATGGCGGGGGTGATCGAGCGCATCCAGCGCCCGACGCTGGTGATCGCCCACAACAAGACGCTGGCGGCGCAGCTCTGCAACGAGTTTCGGGAGTTCTTCCCCGAGAATGCCGTCGAGTACTTCGTCAGCTACTACGACTACTACCAGCCCGAGGCCTACGTCCCGGCTCAGGACCTCTACATCGAGAAGGACTCCTCGATCAACGACGAGATCGACCGGCTTCGCCACGCCGCCACGGCGTCCCTGTTCGCGCGGCGGGACGTGATCATCGTCGCCTCGGTCTCATGCATCTACGGGATCGGCTCGCCGCAGCTCTACCGCGAGCAGATGCAGCTCTTCAAGGTCGGCGACTGGATCGACCGCACCGAGGTCTTTCGGAAGCTGGTCGGAATGCAGTACCGGCGCAACGACTCCACGCTCGGCCGCGGCACCTTCCGCGCGAGGGGGGAGGTACTCGAGATTTATCCCGCCTACGCGGAATCCGCCTACCGGATCCAGCTCTTCGGCGACGAGATCGAGGCGATCCAGCACTTCGACCCACTCACCGGCGAGATCCTCGACGTGATCGACCACGTCTCGGTCTGGCCCGCGACCCACTACGTGGTCAAGGAGGAGACCATGGAGCGAGCAGTCGACGAGATCGAGCGCGAGCTCCGCAACCGGGTCGCCTACTTCGAGGAGCACGGCAAGCAGCTGGAGGCGCATCGCCTCCAGCAGCGCACGCGTTACGACATGGAGATGCTCCGCGAGCTCGGCTTCTGCCCGGGGATCGAGAACTACTCGCGGATCCTCGACGGGCGCCCGGCGGGCAGCCCGCCGTACACGCTGATCGACTACTTCCCCGACGACTTCGCCGTCTTCGTCGACGAGTCCCACCAGACGATCCCCCAGCTCGGCGGGATGTACGAGGGAGACTTCTCGAGGAAGTCGACGCTGGTCGACTTCGGATTTCGCCTGCCAAGTGCGGTCGACAACCGCCCGCTCAAGTTCGACGAGTTCCTCGACCGGGTCGGCCAGATGGTGCTGGTCTCGGCGACGCCGGGGCCGTGGGAGCGGGCCGAGTCCTCGCAGGTCGTCGAGCAGATCGTCCGCCCGACCGGGATCGTCGACCCGGAGGTCGAGGTGCGCGAGACAAAGAACCAGATCGACGACCTGATGAACGAGGTCCGGGCTCGCGCCGAGCGCGACGAGCGGGTCCTGGTGACGACATTGACGAAGAAGATGGCCGAGGACCTGACCGAGTACCTGCTCGAGCACGGCTTCCGGGTGCGCTACCTGCACTCGGAGATCGACACGCTCGAACGGATCCAGATCATCCGCGAGCTGCGGCTCGGCGAGTACGACGTCCTGGTGGGAGTGAACCTGCTGCGGGAGGGACTCGACCTCCCCGAGGTCTCCCTGGTCGCGATCCTCGATGCGGACAAGGAGGGCTTCCTCCGCGGCGAGACCAGCCTCATCCAGACCATCGGGCGTGCGGCGCGGAACGTCGAGGGCAAGGTGCTGATGTACGCGGACAAGGAGACCGAGGCGATGCGCAAGGCGATCTCCGAAACCGACCGCCGCCGCGCCATCCAGCTCGCCTACAACGAGGAACACGGCATCACCGCGGCCACCGTGAAGAAGGGAATCTCCGACATGGCCGAGTTCCTGGCGATGGAGTCGCAGGCGCCCCGCCGCCGGCGCCGCCGGCGCGAGGAGACCGCCGCGAAGTCTCCCGAGGAGCTCGAGAAGCTGGTCATCCAGCTCGAGGAGGAGATGCTCGCCGCCGCCGACGACCTCCGCTTCGAGGAGGCGGCGCGGATCCGCGACGAGCTCAAGGAGCTCCGCGCGGACCTCGACGCGATCCGCGCGTAGCGGCGTCTCGCCGCAAGCCGCACCGGGCCGACGGGGGCGGTTTCCTAGGATCTGGTCAGCCCGAAGTCGAGCGAAGGGGGCCCAGGATGAGGATCGGAATCGTTGGCGCCGGCCGCATCGGCGGCAACTGCGCGGTTCAGTTCGCCAGGGGCGGGCACGAGGTGAAGCTGAGCTCCCGTAGTCCGGAGAAGCTCGAGCCGCTCGCCACGGAGATCGGCGACGCCGCGAGCGTGGGCACCCCGGCCGAGGCGGCCGAATTCGGCGAGGTAGTGGTGATCGCCGTTCCCTGGGACGGCTTCGACGAGGCGGTGGCCTCCGCCGGCTCACTCGACGGGAAGATCGTCATCGACACGACCAACCAGTACGGCAGCTCCGAGATGCCGGCCGAAGGTGAGACCGCCGCCACCTTCCACGCCGCCCGGATCGGCGATGGCGTGTACACGAAGAGCTTCAACACGCTGACCGCCGCCTTTCAGGCGGAGGCGGCGTTTCGGCCAGAGCCCGAGCGCGTGGTGCAGTGGGTCTGTGGCGACGACGTCGTCGCCAAGCAGCTGGTGATGGGGCTGATCGCCGACGCCGGCTATGCCCCCGTCGACCTCGGCAGGAACGAGGACGCGGCAGTGATGGAGGCGCCGCGCAGGCCCGGCGCCGTCTACGGCGAGGAGTACCGGCTACCGGATGCCGAGAAGGTGGTGGAGGCGGTTCGGGCAGGCGAGGAGATTCCGCCGACCCCGAGCTACTCGTGAGCATCGCGGCGATCGCCCGCGATCACTGCCTGGCGCCCGAGCGCGTCGACGCGCCGATCGAGGGGGGACGCTACCGGCGGCTGTTCGAGGACCTGCCGCCGCTCGAGGCCGACGAAAGGGCTCTGCACGCGCTGGGCCGGGCGGGCGGGCCGGCGGACATGGGCGTCGACGGCGAGGACCCCGACGCGTCGGTCGCGGCCGGCTGGTCGTTCCTCGGGCAGTTCATCGGCCACGACATCACCGCCGACCGCTCGCCGCTCGGGCACCGCGCCGACCCCGAGCAGATCCGGAACTTCCGCACGCCGCGGGCCAACCTCGAGGTGGTGTACGGCGCCGGCCCGGTCGGGTCGCCCTACCTCTACGACAACGAGGACCCAGCCAAGCTGCTGCTCGGCGCCGACGGCGTCGACGTCCCGCGCAACCAGCAGGGCATCGCGCTGCTCGGCGATCCCCGCAACGACATCCACCTGTTCATGAACCAGATGCATGTGGGGTTCATCCGGCTCCACAACCGCCTGGTGGACCGGCTGCGGGAGGATGGGATGGACGAGGCGGACCTGTTCGAGGAAGCCCGCCGGGCCGCCACCTGGCACTACCAGTGGGTGATCCTGCGCGAGTTCCTGCCGACCCTGATCGGCCCCGAGCTCACCGACCAGCTGCTCGACTTCGGCGGCGACCTCTACCGCCCCGGAGACGATCCGTACATCCCCTTCGAGTTCGCGGACGCCGCCTACCGCTATGGCCACAGCCAGATCCGCCAGAGCTACCAGGTGAACGACACGCTCGGTCCGGTGCCGGTCTTCCCAGATCTGATCGGCTTCTGCGAGGTGCCTGCCGCCCGCCAGGTCGACTGGTCGCTCCTCTTCGACGTCCCCGAACGCCCGCCGGCACAGCGGGCGAAGCGGATCGACGGGCGCCTGCCGGAGTCGCTGATCGCGCTGCCGCAGGCGATCACCGGGGTCGACACCAGTGATTCATACGCCTCGCTCGCCAACCGCGACCTGCAGCGCGGACAGGCGGTCGGCCTGCCCTCGGGCGAGGCCGTCGCCCAGGCCCTGCGCACCGAGCCGCTGACGCCCGAGCAGGTGGGCCTCGCCGAGCACGGCTGGAGCGGCGAGACTCCGCTCTGGATCTACGTCCTGCGGGAGGCGGATGCGCTCCACGACGGCGACCGGCTCGGGCCCGTCGGCGGCCGAATCGTCGGGGAGGTGCTGGTCGGAATCATCGACGCGGACCCGGAGTCGTTCCGCTCCGTCGACCGCTCGTGGACCCCGACGCTTCCGGCCCATGAGCCGGAGAGCTTCGGGATCGCGGACGTTCTCGCTCCCCCTGGGTAGCGCTCCGATCTACTTCAGCAGCTGGCCGTTGCGTTAATTGTTCGGGCCGATCCTGGTTCCGTAGCGCCGCTACGCCCTACTCCCGCAGCCCGGCGGCTTCGAGGGCTTCGCTTCGCTCCGGAAGGACTGGGCCGGTCAGTTCATAGAGAAAGTCGCGTCCCAGGAGCCGGCGGCGAGCAGCTCCTGTCCCAGAAGCGAGGGGTGGAAGTAGTCCGCGGTCGAACCTTGGAATCCGTTTGGATCGATGACCGGCACGACGTCCCAGATGTCGGTGCCAGGCAAGCCAGCAGTGTTCAACACGGTCGCGACATCGGCCGTCGTGAACGACGAATTGAACACGGCGTTGTTGTCGAAGAGGCAGCGCTTGAACTCGGCGCAGACGTCCGCGAGGGCGCCGTTGTAGGCGATCACCTGGGCGCGGAACGCTGCCCTGCGGTCCACGTCCGCCTGCTCTTTCGAGAGCGGGTTCGCGAGCAGCGCCTGGCAGGTGCCGAAAAGGGGACCAGCGGAGGAGCGCATCTTGGTTCGGTGGGCTTGTGAACAGCGCCCACAGCTTGTTGACGTCCGGGATGCTCAGCATCTCGATGTAAACCTTCGGGTCATTGGTGACCAGAGTGTCCAGCGCCGCCTTCACCTGGTTCCTGAACGTCGCCGTCGGTGTCTGAGCGGAGATCGAGGAGCGGCAGGCGTCGTTGGCGCCGATCTCGATGGTCACGTAGTCCGGGTCCTGTTCGGCAGCCAGTCTCTGCGCCTGGCTGAGCAGGTCAATCGGCCGCTGCTCATCCGGCTTACCCAGCGAGCGCCGGAGACGGCGTAGTTGAAGGCGACCAGGTTTCGGTCGGGGTCGATTGCCTGAATGCGCTGGAACTGGCTGTTGACCGCCGGGTTCGTCCCGGTCGACCAGGAGTTGGGTGGGCAGTCCAAGTCGCGGGCGTTGCCAAGTCTGAGCAGCGGGCACGTCCCGGGAGTGAACTCAGTATTGCCTCGGCTGCAGGTGCTGCCACGACTCGGATTGACTGCCAAACGCCAAGGAAGGTGGGTCATGAAGGGACTCGTGCGTACTCCGTCGTCTCGGCTCTGCTGCTGTCTCCTCCTTCACGGCTTCCCCCGCGCCAGCCGCCGCAGACGATCGCCGCGCCCTGCAGCGGACTTGGGACTCCGAGCTTCGGCTCGCGACGCGGGGCGGGGCGCTACGTGCCTGACCCTTCAGGCCTGGAAGGACGACGTCAATTGCTCTGGACGCCTGAGCTCGAAGACGGTTGCGGGGCCCCGATCGCCCGAGCCGACTGCAGACGAGTTCCCCGCTGCGCATCCCGCTGCTGGATCGCGCAATCTCAATGCCGAACCCGCGCGACGACGTCGAGGTCACCACGCTGCACATCGGCGGCAATGATGTCACGGACCTCGATCCGTCGACGCTTGACTAGGTTGGCGTTCACCCGGCTGCGCTGACCACGATCCAGGTCGACTGCCGCATACCAGGGCGATCTCGATCACGCCTCCGCCCTGCGCGGCGCGGCGGCGACGGGCCAGGATCGTGATCGGACATACGACAACTCGATCAAGGCTGAAGCCGAACCCGTTGCCGCAGTCCAGCTCGACTCACCCGCACGATACCTCGCTGTCACCGCCCCGCAGGCGAAGCCCCCAATTGTCGGCCTGGCTGAGGAAGTCCCGCCGCTGTGCTCCCGGGGCTCCAGGACGCCAGTCTCAGCGCCAAGCGGTCGCGACGAGTCAGGTCGCCACGCTGCACCCCGTATGAGCGCGAAGGAGGCCCAGGACAAGGTCGCCCGGTTCAAGGACCTGTGCAGCGTGGAACCGATTGACCGCGGGCTGTTCGATGGCGGCGGTGTTCGACTACTTCGCGAAGGTGCGGCCTGGATGTGGCCGCCACCCAAGAGCAGGTGGATAGCGCGCGGGGCCGCAGGCTTGAGGAAATCAGGGCGCTGCGGGCGAACGCCGAGCAGGAGGCGCAGCTAGCCGCCGAGCGGCTGGCACGGGTGCGCCGCGACTACCAGGACGGCAAGCTGGCGCCCGACGATTGGGCCGAACAGCGCGAGCAGCTGGAGGGTGAGCGCAAGGCCGCGGAAGCCGAAGCCAAGCGGCTGGGTGCCTCTGAACGCGAGGCGGCGACGGAAATCCCATTCGGCGATGCGGAGGAGGACGTGCTGCGCCGCCTGACCGAGATCCGCCGCGCCGTTGCTGGCGAGATCACCGACGCGCAAGGCGTGGACGCGGTTAGGGCCGCCCTGGCGCGGCTGTTCAAGGGGTTCGTCATCCACCCGCCAGCGGATGCCCTGCTGGCGGTAGCGCGTAGCGGGGAGGCATTGCTGGTAGCCCCGAGGGCCGCGAGCGGTTCGCGCTTGAGCCGGTGCTGCGCGACGAGGTGTTAGCCGGATTTGACGGCCGGGGCTTCCCGCGACTACGCCGGGAGCCGCTTGCTCAAGCCGGAAACAATCACTTGAGCAGCTGGTAGATGAAGTAGACGATCACGATGAGGTTGACCAGCCAGGCGTTGGTGGTCAGCCAGTCGCGGATGCCCGGCATCGCCTCGCGCGCTCGGCGACCGAGCAGCAGGTAGCCGAGGATCGGCAGCGCCATCAGCAGCGTGGTGGCGGCCACGAGCGGCCAGGCATGCAGGAGGTTGTCGTGGTTGTCATGAAGCCAGTGGACCGTGGAGATGACCGCGACGATGTCGGTCGGCATCAGGAGGATGAGCAGGAATCCAAGGGTGAGCGCCCGGCGTGGCTCGGCCTTCTGGAGGGCCGACATCCACTTCGGGACGCTGGCGTGATGGCGGCCGAGGAAGGTGTGAATGCCCGCCAGGGCCAGCAGGCCCGCGACCACGTAGTCGGCGGTGCTCGGCCCGGAGCCCGAGCGTGGCTTGATGTTGAGCACGTCGTAGAGCCCGAACCAGATCAGGAGGCTGACGCGACGCTGCGAGCTACCACGCCGACCAGCATCGCGCCGGAGTTCTTGACCGGCTCATGGCTGGTGACGAGGAAGATCGCGGTCAGGATCTGCGGCCCCATCACCATGATCAGGGCCAGCGGGAGTATCTGAAGCTGAGTCGAGTCCATGTCGAGGGGGCGAAGCGGCTTGATCCTATGGGTTGGGTGTCGGCGGCCTCAGTCAGCCAGCCTGCTCACCGGATTCCCCGCGGCGCCGCGCCAGCATTCCGGGACGCCACAGGCTCACCAGCCCGGCGACCAGCGTGACCAGGAAGATCTGGCCGGTGAGCATCTCGAGCCCGGCGAACATCCGGCCGGGCTGCCCGGCGGGCACGAGATCCCCGTACCCGGTGGTGGTCAGCGTGGTGAAGCTGAAGAAGAGGAAGTCGGCTCCCTTGACGGAAACGCCGGTGCCGAAGAAGGGGCTTCCCTGTATCCGATCGATCCCCGCATAGAGGAAGGTGAAGAGCAGCCCCAGGATCATGTAGACGCTGATCGCGCCGAGGATCGTGCGGAATCCGACCTTGGTCTCGGCGAGCACCGCCCTCAGGATCGCGCCCACGGCCAAAAGGAGGAGCACCATCACGATGAACGAGCTGGCGCCGAGCAGGTGCAGATCGTCGGCGACCCATGACAGCACGGCGAGGAACACGGCCGACGATCGCGAGGATCAGAGCGACGCGGAAGACGGGAGGCCGCACGGTGGCGCCGGCGAGGCCGACCACGGCGGCGAGGCAGGCCACCGTCGTCGTCAGTGCCCCGGTGAACCCGTGAAAGGGGGTCAGCGAGCCGAGGACGTAGGTCGCGAGGACCAGGAGCAGGACGAGGCCGAACGCGTTCGCGATCCTCTCGGCGAACTGCGCCCATCGCTCCCCGGGCCGGCGCGACATCCCCAGGGCTCCCTCGCCGGAGGCCTTGCCATTGCCTTCTCGGGCCACTTCCGTCCGTTCGGGCTGCGACCAGCTTTTCCTGCGTGGGCCGGCCGCAGACCCTCAGGCGGTGGCGGGGACCGCTTCGGCTTCCTTTGCCGGCGCGGGCTCCTCCGCCGAGGTGGGGAGCCTGCGGGTGAACCAGAGCGAGAGCAGGGCAACCACCGCCACCGCCCCGAGCGACTCCTTCAGCGCCACGAGCTGAGCATCTCCGTAGGCGGAGGCGATCTGGTCTGCCTGATCCTCGGGAACGCCCTTGGAGAGCGCCCGCTGCTTGGCTTCGGAGACGGGAACGATGTCGATGCCCTCCTCGGTGTTCGCCGCGATCGTCTGGCGGACGGATTGAGGCAGCTGCTGGTTGTCCGCGATCCGATCGTTGAAGCCGTTGATCAACCCGACGATCAGAACGGCTCCGATGAACGCGGTCCCGATCGATGCCCCGAGGTTCTGCGCGGTTCCCTGCAGGCCTCCCGCCTCGCTCGTCTTCGACGGATCGACCGACGACATGATCACGTTGCCGAGCTGGGAGGCCAGCAGACCGGCGCCGATCCCGAACAGGACCAGCGAGATCTTGAATCCTGTCTCGTTCAGGTTCACGTCGAGCGTCGCCATCATCACCACCGCCCCGATGCTGATCGCCACCAGGCCGAACTGCGCGACCGTCCTCGGTGAACGACGACCGGCGATCTTGGGACCCAAAAGGGCGGCGACCAGCATCGCCGCCGACAGCGGCAGGAGCCGCTTGCCGGTCTCGAACGCGTCGAGCCCGAGCACGACCTGCAGGTAGACGGGGAGGACGAAGAAGGTTCCCATCAGGACCAGCTGCTGACCCAGCAGCGTCAGCAGCCCGGCGCGAAGCCGCGCGATCCGGAGCAGCGTCGTGTCGACCAGCCGGTCGAGTCCGAGTCGCTCGCGGCGGTCCTCCCAGAGGACCAGGCCGGCGAGAAATCCGAGGCCGGCCAGGATCAGGAACGGCACGACCGAGAAGCCCAGAGGCGTGATCTCGGTGCCGCCGATCGTGGGTGCAGATCGCGGGGTGATGAGCCCCCAGGTGCTGCTCATCAGGACTCCGAAGACGATCAGACCCAGGCCGGCCGCCGAGAGCGCCGCGCCGCCGAAGTCCATCTTCGGAGGGTGCTCGGCCCTCGGGACCTTCGCGAGATTGCTCCTGAAGAGCAGCAGGATGATCACGGCCACCGTTTCGCCCGCGAACACCCAGCGCCAGCTGTAGTTGGTCGTCACCCACCCGCCGATCAGCGGCCCGGCCGCAACCGCGATCGCGACGGTCGCCCCGATCAGCGCGTAGGCGAGCGCCCGATCCTTGCCCTCATAGTTGGCGGCGGTGAGCGCAAAGATGGCGGGGATCACCATCACGGCGCCGAGCCCCTCGACGCCCGACCAGCCGACCAGGAGAACGGGGAGGCTGGGGCTCAGCGCGGTCGTCAGCGAGCCGACGCCGTAGACGGCGAGCCCAAGCGCGAACACCCGGTTGCGACCCAGGATGTCGCCCAGCTTCGCGCCGGCGAGCATGAAGGCCGCCATCACCAGCGTGTACATCGTGATCGCTGACTGAACGCCCTGGATCGAGGTGTTCAGGTCCGCGACGATCTGGGAGATCGAGACGTTCATGACGCTCGAGTCGAGCGTCATGACGAACTGGGCCGACGCCAGCAGGATCAGGGGGAGCCACTTGCGCATGGGAGCTGAAGCGGTCGCCATCCTTGCATCTCGGTGCGTCGGGCCGTATTACCCTGTTGCGCATGAGCACGGGACAGCAGGCCGAGGAACTGGCTGCGCAGGCGGCCGAGTCAATCCGGCGGGTACTGAGCCGAGGCCGAGGAACGCGCGGCCGCGATCGTTCGGGATGCCGAGGCGAAGGCGGCGAGAATCCGCGAGCAAGCCGAGGCCGAGGCTTCGCAGATCCGCGAGCGCGCCGAGGCCGACGCCCGCGCGCAGATCGAGGCGGCGAAGCGGGCGCTAGACGAGCTTGGCGGCACCCTGGCGGCGGCCGCCGCCACGCCGGCCCCGAAGGCTGAGGCGCCGCCGAGCGAGCCCGAGCCGGAGCCAGAACCCGAGCTCGAGCCGGAGGAGACGCCCGGCGCTCCCGAGACCCCCGTCTCGCCGCCCGCACCGGAGCCCGAGCCCGAGCAGGCCGTCGCCGCCGCAGAGAACGGTGATGACGCCGCGGAGCGGCTGGTGGCGATGAAGCTGGCGGTCGACGGCAAGGACCCTGCCGCGATCGAGGCGGAGCTGATCGAGAAGTTCGGTCCGGGCGACCGCACCGAGCTGCTCAAAGAGGTCCTGTCGAGGCTGCCGCGCTAGGGCGTCATTCGCCCGAGCGGAACGTCCCGGGGCCGCCACCCTCGCGGGCGCCCGCGCGAATAGGCGGCCATGTCCTGGCTCCAGAACTCGACGACGTTGCCGTCGGGGTCGGTGACGTAGATGGCGCGGCCGGGGCCGAGCTGGATCGGCCCCTCGACCTCGGCGCCCGCCTCCTCGATCCGCTCCTTGAGCCGGTCGATCTCGCCGTCGGCGACGTTGAACGCGTAGTGGACGTGGGCGCCGCCGCGGCCGCCGGCCAGGCCCGACCTGCTCGGTCCAGAGCCCGAGCCGGGCGGTCTCGCCGACCAGGTACCAGTAGCGGCCCTCGGCGCCCTCGCCGTAGAGCGTCTCCTCGAAGCCGAGCACGTCGCGGTAGAAGCGCCGCGCGGCGTCGAGGTCTGAGACCTCGAGGACGAGCTCCGAGATCCCGGTGACGGGGGGCGGGCCGCTCATCGAGGGCGAGCTTAACCTGGGCCGGGATGTTCCCCGACGCTTACAAGCGCGTGCTCGGCGCGGAGGGCGTGCGGCAG
This sequence comes from uncultured Solirubrobacterales bacterium, assembly GCA_963801055.1. Classification (GTDB taxonomy): domain Bacteria; phylum Actinomycetota; class Thermoleophilia; order Solirubrobacterales; family 70-9; genus DASUPK01. Next base: position 509,927 of record CAWDDE010000001.1, read on the forward strand.
CCGCTCGCCGGAGTGGTCATCGGCCGCCTGTCGATCGCGGCAGAGCCGCTCTCCACGGTGCTGCTGGTCCGCGGCTCGACCGGCTCCTTCGCGGTCGCCGGCCTGGTGATGGCGTGCTACTCGATCGCGGCGGCGATCTCGCTACCGATCCAGGGCCGGGTGATCGACCGGATCGGCCAGACCCGCGTGATCGTGCCGGCGACCGCGGTCAACATCGCCGGGTTCGGCGGCCTGATCGCCCTGGCCCACTCCGGAGGCTCCGCCGGAGCGATGGCGGTCATGGCCACGGTCGCCGGCCTTGGCACCTTGGCGACGGGCAGCGCAATGCGGACGCTGTGGTCTGAGCTCGTTCCCGATCCCGGTCTGCGGCAGGCCGCGTTCGCGCTCGACGCCGTCGCCATCGACGTCGCCTTCATCGTCGGCCCCCTGATTGCGGCGGCCGTGATCGCGATCGCCTCGCCCACCGCCTCGCTGTCGACCTGCATGCTGCTCACCGTGATCGGCTCCGGCGTGTTCGTCAGCTCGGCGGCATCGCGGCGCTGGCAGGGCGCCCCGGCGCACGAAAGGCAGACCGGGCCGCTGCGTTCGGCCAGCGTGCTGGTGCTGATGGGCGCCGCCTTCGGCGTCGGGGTCGCGGTCGGCGCCGCGGAGCTGGCGATCACGGCCTTCGCCTCCCACCACGGGGCCCCCGAGCTGGGCGGGGCGCTGATCGCGGTCCAGGCTCTCGCCAGCATGGTGGGCGGGCTCTGGTTCGGGGCCCGCGCCTGGCAAAGCGCCGCGGGGCAACGGCTGCTGGTCGGTTTCCCTCGCTTTTGCGATCACGATGCTTCCCCTGATCGCAATTCCGTCCCTCGCCGCCGCCTTCCCACTGATGGCCCTCAGCGGCGTGGCGCTGGCGCCGACCATCTCGGTGATCTACCTGCTCCTCGATTCGCTCGCCCCCACCGGGACCGCGGCAGAGGCGACGGGCTGGATCCTGACGGCGATCGTCGGCGGGGCGGCGCTGGGTAACGCGGCGGCGGGGGTCGCCGTGACCGAGGCGAGCGCACACGCGGGCCTCGCCGTGGCGGCCGCCGGTGGAGGGCTGACCCTGCTGGCCGCGGCGATCGGCAGGCGCAGCCTGCGTGGCGCCCCGACGCACCTGCCGGCGCCGGAAATCGCCCGGTAAGAACCTCCGCCGGGCTGGTCTGGGGGCGCTCGTACACTTGTTCGTATGGCGCCATCGGAGCGAATGGTCATCCGTGGGGCGAGGGAGCACAACCTCAAGGACATCGACCTCGAGCTGCCTCGCAACTCGCTGATCGTGATCACCGGACTCTCCGGGTCCGGTAAGTCGAGCCTCGCCTTCGACACGATCTACGCGGAGGGGCAGCGGCGTTACGTGGAGTCGCTGTCGGCATACGCGCGGCAGTTCCTCGGCTTGATGGAGAAGCCCGACGTCGACTCGATCGACGGGCTCTCGCCGGCGATCTCGATCGACCAGAAGACCACCTCGCGCAACCCGCGATCGACCGTGGGGACGGTCACCGAGATCTACGACTACCTGCGCCTGCTCTGGGCGCGGATCGGACATCCGCATTGCCCCGAGTGCGGTGAGCCGATCGAGGGGCAGTCGGTCGAGCAGATCACCGACCGCGTCATGACCCTGGAGGAGGGGACCCGCTTCATGGTGATGGCGCCCGTCGTCCGCGGCCGCAAGGGTGAGTTCGAGAAGCTCTTCGAGCAGTTCCGGCTCGAGGGCTACAGCCGGGTCCGCGTGGATGGCGAGCTCCGTCGACTGGACGAGGAGATCAAGCTCGACAAGAAGTACAACCACGACATCTCGGTCGTGATCGACCGCCTCGTGATGAAGGGCGACCTACGGAGACGGCTCTCCGAGTCGATTGAGGCGGCGGCGGCGCTGGCCGGCGGCGTGGTCGAGGTCGACGTCGTCAAGGGCCCTGGCGAAGCCGACGCTGCGAAGTCGCAGGACCAGCCCGTCAGGAAGGGCGCCAGGGGAGCAAAGGGGGCCGGGGAGCTGCCGCCTGACGTGAGCGACCGGCTCACCTTCAGTGAGCGCTTCGCCTGCCTCAACTGCGGCACCTCGATCCCCGAGCTCGAGCCGCGGATCTTCTCCTTCAACTCGCCGCACGGCGCCTGCGAGCGCTGCCACGGGCTCGGCTTCCAGCGCGTGGTCGACCCGGAGCTGGTCGTCCCCGACCCGACGCTGTCGCTCTCCGAGGGCGCGCTGCAGCCCTGGCGACTCGGGCACTCGCGCTACTGGAAGCGCCTGGTCGAGGCTGTGGCGGAGGACTATGGGATCGATCCGGACACGCCCTGGCAGGAGCTCTCCGCCGAGGACAAGGAGATCTTCCTCTACGGCACCGGGGGCGAGCGGCACAAGGTCACCTACACGAACCGCTTCGGCCGGCGGCGCTCCTACAGCGTCCGCTTCGAGGGGATCGTCAACAACCTCGAGCGACGCTACGAGGAGACCGATTCGGACGCCGTCCGCGAGCGGGTGGAGGGCTACATGGCGGAGCAGCCCTGCCCGGTCTGCAAGGGGGCGAGGCTGCGGCCGGAGAGCCTCGCGGTCAAGGTCGGGGGGATCTCGATCCACGAGTACACCGAGATGTCCGCGCGGGCCGCGCTGCGCTGGATCCAGGATCTCGAGATGACCGACACGGAGAGGGCGATCGCGCGGCTCCTCGTCCGCGAGATCACCGAGCGGCTGGCATTTCTCGACAACGTCGGCGTCGGCTACCTGAGCCTGGCGCGCTCGGCGCGGACACTGTCGGGCGGCGAGGCGCAGCGGATCCGGCTCGCGACGCAGATCGGCTCGAGCCTGGTCGGGGTGCTCTACATCCTCGACGAGCCCTCGATCGGCCTCCACCAGCGCGACAACGCCAAGCTGATCCAGACGCTCGACCGGCTCCGCGACCTGGGCAACACCGTGATCGTCGTCGAGCACGACGAGGGCACGATGCGCTCGGCCGACCACATCGTCGATCTCGGTCCCGGAGCAGGGGAGCACGGCGGTCACGTGATCACCGAGGGCACGCCCGAGGAGGTCGAGGGCGACCCCGCCTCTCTAACCGGCCAGTACCTGGCGGGCCAGCGCCTGATCGCGATCCCCGAGAAGCGGCGCGAGCCGCGCGGGGAGCTCGTCATCAAGGGCGCGCGGCAGCACAACCTGAAGCGGATCGACGTGCCTATCCCGCTCGGCGTCTTCTGCTGCGTCACCGGCGTGTCGGGGTCGGGGAAGTCCACTCTGATCAACGAGACGCTCTACCCGGCGGTCGCCAACCGGCTCCATCAGGCAAAGCTCAGGTCGGGCTCGCACGACCGCATCGAGGGCATCGAGCAGGTCGACAAGATCATCAACATCGACCAGTCGCCGATCGGGCGGACGCCGCGATCGAACCCGGCGACCTATACCAACGTCTTCGACCACATCCGCCAGCTCTACTCGCAGACGCGCGAGGCGCGGGCCAGGGGCTACAAGCCGGGCCGCTTCAGCTTCAACGTCAAGGGCGGGCGCTGCGAGGTCTGCCGCGGCGACGGCCAGATCAAGATCGAGATGCACTTCCTCCCGGACGTCTACGTGCCCTGTGAGCAGTGCCACGGCAAGCGCTATAACCGCGAGACCCTCGAGGTGCGGTTCAAGGGCAAGTCGATCGCCGATGTCCTCGAGATGTCGGTGGCGGAGGCTTGCGACTTCTTCAAGGACATCCCGAAGATCGCACGACGCCTCGACACGCTCCACGACGTCGGGCTCGACTACATCCGGCTCGGCCAGCCGGCGACCCAGCTCTCCGGAGGCGAGGCACAGCGCGTCAAGCTGGCGACCGAGCTCTCCAAGGTGGCCACCGGCGACACGCTCTACATCCTCGACGAGCCGACCACGGGACTTCACTTCGCCGACGTCCAGCGGCTCCTCGACGTGCTCGCTCGTCTGGTCGACGGCCGGCAACACGGTGATCGTGATCGAGCACAACCTCGACGTGATCAAGACCGCCGACCGGATCATCGACCTCGGGCCCGAGGGCGGGGAGGAGGGCGGCAAGGTTCTCGCCACGGGGACTCCGGAGGAAGTGGCGGCGACCCCCGGCTCCTACACAGGGCGAGTTCCTCGCCGACCTGGTCGAGCCGGAGATGAAGGTTCGCCGCGCGGGCAAGCGCCAAGCGCCGGTTGCCGCCTAGATGCGAGGGTGCGCGACGGCGCAACCCGTTTAGTTCATAGGGCCATACTGGCCGGGTGAGGGAGAGGTCTTGCTAGGGGCGCTGGAGTTCCAGATCGAGAGCAGTGCGGCGCTCGACTCCGCCGATCAGCGGGCCGGGCTGATCCTGCTGGGCTGCATGCTGCTCTCGTTCGGGTTCATCAGGTTCAGCACCCGGATGATCCGCGCCGAGGTCTCCTGGTGGCCGGGAAACGTCACACCGGGCGGGCTGCACATCCACCACCTTGTCTTCGGGATCGTGCTGATGATGCTGGCCGGCTTCATCTCCTTCGCGGTTCAGCCGTCCAGCCCCTGGTTCGAGATCGCCGCGGGGGTGTTCGGAGTAGGCATGGGCCTGAGCCTCGACGAGTTCGCGCTCTGGCTCTATCTGGACGACGTCTACTGGTCGGAGCAGGGACGAAGCTCCGTGGACGCGGTGGTCTTTGCCGCGATCATCGGGGGAGGGGTGATCCTCGGATTCGTCCCGCTGAATGCCAGCGGGGGCTCGATCATCGCGATCGTTTCATCGGTGTTGATCGAGCTGGCCATCTGCACCTTCGTAGCCTTGAAGGGCAAGATCAGCGCCGCGGTGATCGGCATGTTCATCCCGCCCGTCGCTTGGGTCGCGGCGATCCGGCTCGCTCGGCCGGGCTCATGGTGGGCCCGACGCCGCTATCGGGAGGGCAGCGAAAAGCTCGCAGAGGCGACGAAGCGGAAGGAGCGGCACGATCGCCGCATCCGCCGCTTCCAGGACCTGATCGGTGGTGCGCCGTCGGTGCCGAGCACCCGCGCGGGCGGCGGCTCGAAGCCACCCGAGAACTGACCGCGGCCTGACGGGCCGTCAATCTCGATCGTGTGGCCTCAGCTCGAGGCCCGTCTCGGCAAGCCAGCGCCTGATCGTGTCGTGCATGGCCCGCACGCCAACGATCGGCTGCTCCGGCTCGCTCCAGGCGGACGGCACGAGCGCGAACGGCTGGGACTGCCAGCCACCGAGCCCTCCATGCGAGCCCATGAACTCCTCGAACGGAGCGACCTCGTTTGCCTCCGGGTCGTACATGCAGTTGACGAGGATGTCCGGGCAGTGGGGGAAGCCGTCGGTGCGCCGGAGGTGATCGGCGGCGTTTGGGCCGAAGTCGCGCAGCGGATCCTCGCCGGTTACTTGATCGTCATTGAGGCGCCGGCTCCCGTCGGAGCTGAGCACCACCGCGCCGCCGCCGTCGGCGCGGACCATCAGGAAGCCGATCCCGGGATGGTTGACGAGGGTGTCGATCAGGCGGGGGTGCAGCGATTCGATCTCGGCGATCGACAATCGGCGGTCGATCTCAGGCAGGGAGATCAACCCGAGGCCGCCGGAGGCGAGAACCACGGCGGCGTGTTCCGACGCGTCTCGGCCTGACTCCTCGGCCGCCGCACGATTCGGTCCGAGGACGACATCACCGTCGACGATGCGATCCCGGGTCGCGCGAGCGAGCATCCTGCCGCCCGCCGTGTCCTCGTCGCGGGCATCCGTGAGCGCCCCGCCGACCGAGCTGAGACCCTCGTCGGGGGCAGACGGGGCGTAGACGTCGCCTCTGGCGAGGGCGCCTCGCACGAGCTCCTCCAGCTCGACTCCATAGCGCTGCCGAAACGGTCGACCCTGGCTCTGTCCATGGTCTGAGAGCACCACGAGGTGATAGGGGCGAGGCGCCTGCTCGATGGCCCGCTCGAGACGGGCGAGCTCGGCATCGTGTTGCCTGAGCACCGCGAACGCGTCCGGCTGCTCGATACCGGAGTGGTGAGCGACCTCGTCGTAGCCGACGAAGGTCGAGTAGACGACGGGAACCCCCTCGACGATGTCGCCGAGCAGGGTCGCGACGTTGAGGTCCCGCATGACCACCGTGATCGCGCCTCTCATCCACGGATAGAGCCCGCCCCTGTCGATGTGCTCTTCGCCGCGTCTCCGCTGCCGGCGCGCCGCCCGCCGCTCCAGGATCACGTCCCAGAGATAGAGCGCGATGGTGCGAGTGAAGCCGTAGGGGTCGGCGAAGTAGGCGAAGTACTCGCGCGTGCTGGAGCGTTGCTTGTCGCGCAGCACGCTCATCGTCGCCGAGCAATGGGGCGCGTCGCCCGAGAACATGTTGCCCCGGCTGGCGCCGCCGACGGCCAGCAGGCCGCCGCCGTCGGAATGGCGCCTTTCCAGCTCGACGGCGTCCTTCCCGTGGTTGGAGACCATCGTCCTCCCGGTCTCCTTCTCGTACCAGCGGAAGGCAGGCATGTCGTCGTTGCTGCCCAGCAGCAGTCCGGCCTGGCTGGCGCCGGTCTGAGAGGAGAGGTCGCACTCCCATGGGACGATCGTGTGGCTTCCCTCCTCGAGCCAGCGCGCCATCGTCGGGGCGTGTCCCTCGCGGAGGGCCCGTCTCAAGACGGGCTCGGCGAGGCCGTCGATCTCGAACAGGATCACGCCGGGGACGTCCGTGCGGTTGGCCTCGCGAGCCCGCCGCGCTCGCCGGCGAACGAGGCGGAGCTGGCGCGCGTCGTCGTCGATGCTGAGGGCGGGCGCGAGCAGCAGCAGGCTCACCGAGAGGACAAAGGCGATCACGACCGCGCTCAGGAAGTCGGGCGCGACGCCATCGACGACCTTGACGGACACCGAGATGATCGCTGCGTTCAGGACCAGGGAGCCGAGACCGAAGGTGACCACGGTCAACGGCAGAAGCACCCGGATCAGTGCGGGCCACAGCAGCGCGTTCAGCAGGGCGACCAACGCAGTAATCAGCAGGGCGGCCTCGAAGCTCGGGACGTCGAAGCGGGGCAAGAGCGCGGCAAAGGCCCAGAAGATCAGGGCCGTAAGCAACCAGAGGAGCAGGCCGCGCAGTGCGGCCCCGACGATCCTGCGTATGGCGCCGATGCTGCTGTCCATCAACGGTCCAGCTCTGTCTCGGAGCCAGGCGCGAGGACCCGCACCTCGACCTCGGGCACCAGCCGGCCGGCCAGTCGTGCGAACTCGAGCGGCGGCTCGGTGAGCGGCTCCGGCCGCAGTCGGCGCATTCCGATCGGGTAGAAGGTCCCCCAGTGAATCGGCACCGCGAGGCGGGGTCGGAGCATCTCCAGCGCCCTCGCGGCCCGCTCCGGGTCGAGGTGCCCTGCGCCGACTGAGGAGCCCCAGCCCCACACGGGCAGCAGGGCGAGGTCGACGGGGCCGAACTCGGACATCTCCGGGAACAGGTCCGTATCGCCGGCGAAGTAGACGGTCCTGTCGCGCGCCTTGAGCAGGTAACCGAGCGGCTGGATCGGCTCGCCCCAGGTGCGGTCGCGGTGAGCGTTGTGCACGGCCCGCACGGCGGTGACCTCGACCGCCCCGACCGGAATCGTCTCGCCGATACCGATCTCGCGGACATCTTCGGCGCCACCCCTCAGCGCCCACTTTCTCGCGCCGCGCGGAACGATCAGAGGCGTGCTCGGCCGAAGCCGCCGCAGGGAGCGGACGTCGAGATGGTCGCGGTGCACGTGCGAGATCAGCACTGCGTCGGGAATCTTCGCCAGCTCGGGCGACGGTGCTGTTGCCTGCCGACGCAGCGGGCCCAGCCAGCCGCGCAGCACGGGGTCGGTGAGCACCGTGGTCCCGTCGAGTCGAATCAGCGTCGTCGCGTGGCCGATGTATCCAAGGCTGTCCATGGCGTTTGATTAGGTGGGCATCATGAAGGGGACCGGCCGATGATCCGCGGCCGCCTTCGCCGCCTCCGCGGCGCCGAGGGTCACGAAGAGGATCAGTACATCGAGATCGAGCCGGGCGAGCTCTCGCGCCTGTTCGCCGCCCCGGGCTGGCTTCGCGACGCGGGCTTCACGTCCTGGCTGCTGGTCGGGGTCGTGGTCCTGCTTGCCGGGGTCGTCTGGCTCCTCACGTTGACGTCAGTGATCGTCATTCCGCTGCTGGTCGCCGGAGTGATCGCGGCGGTGGCCGGCCAGCTGGTCCGCTTCCTCAACCGCCACGGGGTGCCCCGGGCGCTCGGCGCATTCCTGGTCCTGCTGTTGATTGTCGCCGCCGGGGCCCTCGCCGCCTACCTGGTCCTGACGGGGATCGGCAGCGAGACTTCCAGTATCAGCCATCAGCTGACCGCCGGCGCCGACAAGATCGAGGGCTGGCTCAAGGACCTCGGGGTTGGCGACAGCAGCGCTCAGCAGGCGAACCACGACGTCAGCTCCGGAACCAGCGACTCATTCCACGCGCTGGTCGATGGGCTCGCCACGGGGATCGAGAAGCTCGCCTCCTTGGCCTTCTTCGTCGCGATGACAGTCCTCAGCCTCTTCTTCCTGCTCAAGGACGGCCCCTCGATCCGCTCCTGGGCCGAACGCCACATGGGGTTGCCGGCGGACGTCGCTCACACGATCTCCGGCCGCGCCCTTCAGTCCCTACGCGGCTACTTCCTCGGAGTGACGATCGTCGCCGTGTTCAGCGCCGTCCTCGTCGGCGGGGGCGCCCTGGCGCTCGGTGTGCCGCTCGCCGGCACGATCGCGGTCGTCACCTTCATCGGCGGCTACGTCCCCTACCTGGGGGCCTGGACCGCGGGCGCGTTCTCGGTGCTCCTCGCACTCGGCGGGGCCGGCCCAGAGGCGGCGGCGGGCATGGTCGTGATCCAGCTGCTCGCCAACGGCCCGCTCCAGCAGATCGTCCAGCCGGTTGCCTACGGGGCGGCCCTGGGGCTTCACCCGCTCGCGGTTCTGGTGCTGACGATCGCCGGAGGTGCCCTGTTCGGCACAGTGGGCCTGATCCTCGCCGCCCCGATCGCCTCCGCGATAGTCAGGATCTCCGCGGACCTCTCCCGGGCCCGAGCGGAGGCCGCAGCTTAGGTCAATGTGCGAACCAATCTTTGCCGTTCCGCCTGGGTCCCTGGTTAGGATCAGCTTGACCGGTCAACGGAAGGCCGGGCACACGGCCGCCTAGGGGGTGGCCGGTAACAGAGAGGAGACCCAGGTGAGAGGTGCGGGTCGGGTCGTCTTTGCGGCGATCCTGCTGCTGTTGGTGGGCACGCTCAACATCATCTACGGAATTGGCGCGATTGCTGACGCCAATTTCTACGCGAATGACACGAGGTACATCCTCACGAACCTGAACGCCCTCGGGTGGTTGCTGATTCTCGTCGGCCTGATTCAGCTGACCGGTGGTTTCTCGCTGCTGTCGGGGAACCCGTACGGGCGGCTGATCGGCATCGTCGCAGGCAGTCTTGGCGCGATCGATGCGCTGCTGTCGATGGGCAACTCCCACCCCTGGTGGAACCTGGCGATCTTCGCCCTCTGCGTCTGGGTGGTCTACGGGATCGTCGTCTACGGCGAGGACGAGCGGGTCGAAACTCGCTGAGTGCGCGCGGGAGCCCGGCCTCGGGCCGGGCTCCCGCGCATGTTTCCTGTGCCGAGTTCTGCTCGGAGCGCTAGCTGCTGGTGCCCGAGCCGATACATCCAGCCCGCCGCCATGATCTCCACCGTGCCGCGGACGAGGAAGCCGATCCCGGCGAGCAGTGCCAGGGTGGCGAGCCCGATGTCGGGGTTGGCGACGATGATCACGCCGGCCGCGATCGAGACCACGCCGAGCACGGCCGAGATGACCCGGTGCTCACGCACATCGAGAGCCCGCGCCAGGTCGGCCACTCCGGTCAGAATGAACCAGAAGGAGAGCGCGATCAGCAGGGCGAGCACGCCGGCGCCCGGTCGGACCAGGCAGATCAATCCCGCCAGGATGGACAGGAAGCCGACGAGGAGGCGCAGCACCCGACCGCCGGCTGTTTGGTTCTCGATGGTCGCCAGGGCCACGTAGGACGCGCCGGCAATCACCAGGTAGATCCCGACGATCAAGCCGAGGGCGAGCAGCGTGATGTCCGGATAGACGATCGCGAGCACGCCCACCGCGATCGAGAGCAGTCCGAGAAGGCCCACGAGCCACCATTTCCCCAGGTCCGTGCTGATGGTCCCGGTTCTGTCGACCTTGGCCATTCTTTCCTCCTCCTTGGTCCCGGCCTCGGGGTAGCCGGGTTTCGTAGCGAATCTATACATCCAACTCGGCCGAGCGGGTGGACCGGGCTTCCCAAACTCAGGTCGTAGGCGTGGGAACCCTGGCGTCGACCAGCAGCGCCGCGCCGATCGCGCCGCCGAGGTCGCCCAGGGCGGCCAGGTGAATCTCCGGGGGCCGATCCGCGATGAAGAGGTGGGGGTGCATCCGGGTGGCGATCCGGTGGACGTACTTCTCGCCGAGGCGCGCCCCGAGCCCGCCTCCGATGATCACGGCCTCGGGATCGAGCAGGTTGACGGAGGAGGCGATCCCCACGCCGAGCATCTTCACGGCCCTGTCGATCAGCCTCGTGGCCAGATCATCACCGTGGTTCAATGCCCGCTCCCAGACACCACTGGTCAGCCGGTCCCGACCGTGCTCCTCCATGATCTTGAAGAGGTCGGTCTTGGCGCCCTTCTTGACCTCTTTGCGCGCCTTGATCTCCATGGCGAGCCGGCCGGCGTAGGCCTCCATGCAGCCCCGCCGCCCGCAGGTGCAGCGGGCCCCGCCGCGCTTCACCACCACGTGGCCGATCTCCCCGGCCGCCCCGCGGCCGATCCAGGGCTTGCCGTCGAGGATCAGCCCGCCCCCGACGCCGGTCCCCCACCAGACGCCCAGGATCGTGTCGAACTGCTTGCCCGCCCCAAGCTCGAACTCGGCCTGGACCGCGACCTGGACGTCGTTGCCGACCTGGACGGGAACCCCGAGCTGCTCGGAGAGGTACTCGCCCAGCGGAAAGGAGCCGGTCCAGCCAGGCAGATTGCGGGCGTCGGAGACGACGCCAGTCTTCTCGTCTGCGTCCCCCGGCGAGCCGATGCCCACTCCGGCGAGGTCGCGGGTGCCGAGGTCGGCCTGGGCGGCCGCCTCACGCATCGCCGCGGCCATCTCCCGCGCGACGTCCTCCGGCCCGCCGGTGGTCGGGGTCGGGCGCCGCGACTCGCCGAGGACCTTGTTGTCGGCGTCCACTACGACGGTCTGGATCTTGGTCCCGCCGAGGTCGATGCCTCCGCGCGGTGCCTGATCGGAGTCGGGGCTCACTACGGAGACCATAACCCCCTGCTTTGACAAGCTTTTGCGGTGGCGTCGCTGGGCCAATGGCGCACCTGGTGGGTGAAGCGGCGCTGGTACGAGCGCAACCGGCGCTGGCGGCGCCGGTTCAGGATCAACCGGCACGCGGCCGAGGGCGGCTTCTTCATCCGCCATCCGATCGAGGGGGAGGCGCTCGAGGCGCTGGACTCCGGGAGGCTCGAGATCGGGGAGGGGACGCTGCTCGAGCCCGGCTGCTGGCTGACCCTGACGGGCGAGGCCCGGATCCGGATCGGCGAGGGCTGCTTCCTCAACCGGAACACGATGCTCGCCGCCCTCGAGCTGATCGAGATCGGCGACCACGTGATGTTCGCCAACAACTGCTTCGTCGGCGACTCCGATCACCGCTATGACGATCCCGAGCAAGCCGGTCACCTGGCAGGGATTCGAGCCGCAGGGCCCGGTGCGGATCGGCTCGAACTGCTGGTTCGGTGTCAACTGCGTCGTCACCGGCGGGGTGGAGATCGGCGAGCGCTGCGTGATCGGCGCCAACTCGGTGATCACCGAGGACCTGCCGGCGGGGGTGATCGCCGCGGGCGCCCCCGCGAAGGTGATCCGGGAGATCGAGTTCAGAAGCGTCCCGGACGCTTCCTAGACTCGACGCGTGCTGAGACTGCGCCTCGCCGTCGAGGAGCACCGAGCCGACGCCGTCACCGAGGCCCTGGAGGGGACGGGGGGAGTCCACCGGATCGTCGCCCTCAATCCGGAGCGGTCCGGCACAGGCATCGTCCTCGCCGCCGACGTCCTGCCCTCGGTCGCGGACCGGGTCATGAAGCTGATCCGGGACTGGGAGGTCGATGAAACCGACTATCTGCTCACGCGTCAGGACGTGGTCGCTCCCGCCCCTCACACTCACGCGCGGTTCGCGGCACCTCAGGAGTTCGCGTGGATCGAGGTGATGGGGGAGGCGAGAGCGCACTCACGGCCGCTGGGCCGCTACCTGGCCCTGATGGCCGTTGCCGCCGTGATCGCGGCGCTCGGGGTGATCACCGACAACCCGATCCTGATCGTGGGAGCGATGGCGGTCAGCCCGGACCTGCTGCCCATCTCGCGCTGCCTGCGTCGGCATCGTCGCCGGCCGACTCCCGCTGGCCCGCCGCGCGGTCGGGACGCTGCTGCTCGGCATCGCGCTGACCTGGGCGGTTTCCGCGGCGCTCGCCTGGGGGCTGCAGGCGGTCGACATCCTGAGCTCGAGCTTCCAGGTCAGGGAGGAGGGACTCCACGGCCTCGCGCACACCGACTACTCGACCGTGCTGGTGGCGCTCGCCGCCGGGGTGGCGGCGATGCTCTCCTTCGAGACCCGCGCCGCCGCGGCGGTCGGGGTCGCGATCTCGGTGACGACCATCCCGGCGTCGGCGCTATTCGGCGTCTCGCTCGGCCTCGGCGAGGTGAGCGACTCCTGGGGCGCCGCCGGCGTGCTCGGAGTGAACGTCACTCTGCTCCTGCTCTCCGGGGTCGTCACCCTGGCGCTGCAGCGCCGCCTGGCCCAGGCGCGTGGTCGCCCGGCGCCGAGCGTGTCCGGCTAGGTCCTCAGGAGATCACCTGCACGACCACCGTCCGCTCGCGAGGGCGATCGTCGAAGTCGATCAGAACGAGCTGCTGCCAGGTTCCGAGCGCGAGGCGGCCTCCCGCAACCGGGACCTGCTCCGATGCCCCGATCGAGCGAGGCGCGCTGGTGGGCGTGCGAGTTGGTGTCGTGGTTGAGGCGGTTGTGCTCGTAGTCGCCCTCGACCGGGACGAGCCGGTCGAGCAGGGCGCGCAGATCAGCGACGCCGCCGGGCTCGAACTCCATCGTGGTGATCGCCGCAGTCGATCCACGGACGAACGCCATGACCAGTCCATCGTCGACGGGCCCGTTGGTGACCACCTGCTGGACCTCGCCGGTGATGTCGACCACGTCGGCATCGCCCTGCGTCGAGAGGTGGAGTTCGCCGCTGTGAACGACCACGGCGCCACGCTAGCGGACGACTCATCCCACCTGATAGAAATATCACCCACTCGGGGTGTCGGAGAGCCGTAAGTGGCGCGACCCTGAGCGTGGAGTAGCTACATAAGGAGCACGCGCCCCGCTAGGTCTTCGACTCGCTAGCCCCTCCGAGCATGCCCGACCAGCCCGACACCACCCCGCCCCCCGAGCGAGCCTCGGCACCCGCGCCTGAGCCCGCCGGGAGCCAGCGCTCGGAGGATCGCGCGGCGCGAGAGCCGAAGCATCGTCACCGCGCCCTCGTGTGGTCCCTCGTCGTGCTCGCGTCGGTGGTGCTGCTCGTCTCGATGATCGCGAACTGGGTTCAGACCGAGCTCCTCGACACCAACCAGTTCGCCGACAGCACCGATGAGATCCTCCAGAACCAGGACGTCCAGGAGCAGCTCAGCATCTTCGCGGTCGATCAGCTCTACGCCAACGTCGACGTCCAGGCCCAAATCGAGCAGAGGCTGCCGTCCGCCGCCCAGCCGCTCGCCGCTCCGGTCACGGCGGCGACGAGACAGCTCGCCACGAACGTGGCGGAGACGGCGCTCGCCTCGCCTCGAGTCCAGGAACTCGTCGCCACCGCGATCGATGGGGCGCAGCAGCGGTTCGTCAGCCTGATCGAGGACAAGGGCCAGTTCGTCTCGACGCAGGGCGGCGTCGTCACCCTCGAATACGGGAGCTTCGTCGCCGACCTTGCCACTCGCCTGGGGGTGGACCCCTCGACGATCTCCGAGATCCAGGGCTTCATCCAGCAGTACTCGACGGAGCTCAAGCAGCGCCTGACCACGGCCCAGAGCCAGATCGAGTCCACGCGAACGACCCTCTCCCAGGCGCAGGCGGGCACGCTCAGCCCGCAGGTGCAACAGAACCTCCAGACTCTCGAAACGGATGCCGCCGCGCTCCAGGCGACGGTCGCGGAGCCTCGAGCAGAAGATCACGAGCATTCAGCCGAAGGCCCCCGCCCAGCTCCAAAGCAAGTTGTCCGACCTCCAGGGCCGGCTGGCCCAGCTCGACAAACGGCTGACCGGAGTGCAGCGACAAGCCGCCGCGGTGCTCAAGGATCCAAGCCAGGCGAACATCATCAAGCTCGACCCGACGCTCGCCTCGCTCCAGACGCGCGTCACCAACCTGCTCAACCGTCAGGCGGTTCAGCACCCCGGCGAGGTCGTCGTGATGAAGTCCAGCGAACTGAGCGGGCTCCAGGACCTCGTCAGCGCGCTGCGCAACCTCGGCTTCGTGCTGCCGCTGCTGGCGCTCGTGCTGTACCTGGCCGCCCTCTACCTGGCGAAGGGGTGGCGGCGGGAGGCGCTGATCGCGGCCGGGGGCGGGATCCTGGGGGCCACGCTGCTCACCCTGCTGGCGAGGCGCCTGATCGGCAGCGCGGTCGTCGACTCGGTGGCGAGCTCCGACGCGGTCAAACCGGCCATCACCGCCGCCTGGGACATCATTTCCGCCGGGCTGCGCGAGCGGGCGCTGTTCGTACTCGTGATCGGGCTGGCCTTCATCGGTGGGGGGGCTCCTCGCAGGGCCCGGCCGCCACGAGGTCGCCGTGCGACGCTTCCTGGCGCCGTACCTGCGCGACCGCCCGGTTGTCGTCTATGCGGTTCTCGCCTTTGTCTTCCTGCTCTGGCTGGCGTTCCTTCCCACGATCAACAACCTCGGGCAGGTCCTCGTGATCCTCATTCTCGCCGCGCTGGCCGTGGTGGGCGTCGAGATCCTGCGCCGGCAGACGGCACGGGAGTTTCCGGACGCCTCAACGGCCTCTGACCAGACGGCGCGCCCCTAAACGGGAGTCGGCCGAGAGGGGCCCTTTTCATGCGAAGCAGACGGGACGAAGAGACCTGGGAGACCGGCACGGCACGTTGGGGCTCCGCGCTGCGCTCCCGATTCGGAGGAAGTGGGAGCTGAATACGAATGGAGGTGGGAAATGACAGAGACTGCTGAGATCGGTCCGGTCGAGTACCTGATCGTCGCCTTTCCGGGAAACCAATTCCGGGGCGATATTGCGCCCGCACTCGCCGACCTGGTCGAGGCCGGCACGATCCGGATCATCGACATCGCGTTTGCGAGCAAGGATGAGAACGGCGAGGCCGCCGCTTTCGAGCTCAGCGACCTCGACCCCGAGGTACGGGAGGGCCTCGAGAACCTCGGCGCAACGTCCGGCGGGCTGTTCAACGAGGAGGACCTGATGGCCGCTGCGGAGGAGCTCGACCCGAACTGCTCGGCCGCGCTGCTGGTATGGGAGAACGTCTGGGCGAAGCCGGTGGCGGAAGCGATTAGAGATGCGGGCGGCCAGGTTTACGACTACGACCGCATCCCTCACGAGGTCGTCGTCGCCGCGCGCGAGTGGGCCCGGGCAAACGCCTGACAACGAAGGAGGACTGAAAGATGCCATTGGTACGACAAGGACCGGGCCTGATCCGCGGGGCGGCTCGTGTGGGCGTGGCCGCTGGAGTCGCGGGCAGAGTCCGGCACCACCAGGAGCAGAAGTGGGCCGCGCAGGACCAGCCCGCCTATGAGCAGGAGGCGCCGGCGGCGCCGCAGGCCGCGCCGGCTGAAGCCGACTACACCGCCGAGCTCGAGAAGCTCGCCAAGCTGCGCGACGAGGGCGTGATCAGCGCCGAAGACTTCGAGGCGAAGAAGAAGCAGCTCCTGGGAATCTGAGTCGTGCCACCAAACGGGCCGCTCCGTCCGGAGCGACCCGTGAGCACGTTCGTGTCGCCTCCCGTGATGCCGACGATGGTTGGTCCCTACCAGTCCCAGGGGGTATCGGTGCCGACCAGTGCCTCCTCCTCGAGGTAGCGGGCGAACTCCTCGAGCTCCTCCTGGGGGATCGAGTAGGTGTGCTCCTCCTCGCTGGGGAATCGGCCGGCGCGGACCTCCTCCGTGTACGCCCGCAGTCCCTTCAGCGCCTCGCCGCGAACGTCCGCGAATCGCTTCACGAACTTCGGCTTGTGTCCCGCGCACACCCCGAGCAGGTCGTGGAGGACGAGGACCTGTCCATCGGTCGCCGGGCCGGCGCCGATCCCGATCACCGGGATCTCGAGCTTCGGCACCAGGGCCTCGGTCACGGCGGAAGGGATCGCCTCGAAGACGATTGCGAAACACCCGACGGCCTGCAGGGCCAGGGCCTCCTCGGTGAGCTTCGCCGCCGTCTCCGCGGTGCGACCCTGTGCCTTGAATCCCCCGAGCGCCGTCGCGGTCTGCGGGGTCAGTCCGACGTGACCCATAACCGGGATCCCCGAGCGCACGATCGCGCGGGCTCGGTCGACGGAGGGGCCGCCGCGCTCGAGCTTGACGGCCTCACAGCCGGCCTCCTTGACGAAGCGCTGGGCGTTCGCGATCGCCTGCTCGTTCGAGCCCTCGTACGAGCCGAAGGGCATGTCGCCGATCAGCAGGGGGTGCTCGAGGCCGCGGTGCACAGCGCTCGCCATCATCAGCATCTCCTCCATGCCGACCGGCGTGGTGGCGTCGTAGCCGAGGACGACCATCGCGGCGGTGTCTCCGACCAGGACGATGTCGACGCCCGCCTCGTCGACGATCTGCGCGGAGGGGTAGTCATAGGCGGTGACCATCACGATCCGCTCGCCGGCGCTCTTCATCTCCGCGATCCGCGGCAGAGTCATCTTGTCGCGGCTCAAAGAAGCGCCTCCTGGTCCTGGCTGAGCATCTGACGCTGCATCAGGCCTCCGTTGTCTCGGTCGTTGGGGGAGGGATCACGACGTTGTCGATCAGGCGGGCCCTGCCGACCCGCGCGGCGACCGCGAGCAGCACCGGCCGCCCGTTGAGCTCGCCGATCGGGGAGAGGTCCTCCGCCGAGCGTGCCTCAACGTACTCGGGCTCGATGCCGGCGTCACGAAGCTCGTTCCTCGCGGCCTGGACGAGGGCGCCGGTCGAGGTCTCACCGTTGCGAGCCGCTCGCTCGGCCGCGCGCAGTGCCCGGGAGATGGCGGTGGCGCGCTCCCGCTGCTCACGGTCCAGGTAGGCATTGCGCGAGCTGAGCGCGAGGCCATCGTCGTCTCGCACCGTCGGCAGCACCTCGATCTGGACCGGGAAGTCGAGGTCGCGGGTCATTCGCTCGATCACCACCGCCTGCTGGGCGTCCTTGCGGCCGAAGTAGGCGACGTCGGGCTGGACCGAGTTGAACAGCTTGGCCACCACCGTGGTGACGCCGCGGAAATGCGAGGGCCCGCGCTGTTCCGGGTCGCCTTCGAGCACGCCGGTGAGGTCGTTGTCGACCTCGACTGCGGTCGCAAAGCCCTCCGGGTACATCTGCTCGGCATCGGGGGTCCAGAGGAGGTCGACGCCCTCGCGTCCGGCGAGCTCGGCGTCCCGGTCCTCGTCACGGGGGTAGGAGCCGAGGTCCTCGCCGGGGCCGAACTGGGCGGGGTTGACGAACACGCTGACGACGACGACGTCGCAGTCGCGCCGCGCCTGGCGCATCAGGGAGAGGTGGCCGTCGTGGAAGTAGCCCATGGTCGGCACGAGCCCGACCCGCTTGCCCTCGCGGCGCGGCCCGGCGAGCGCCTCGCGCAGCTCGGCCCTGGAGCGGACGATCCTCATGCCGAACCGACCACCAGGGAATTGGCGCTCAGGGGGGAGGGGAGGGAATCCCGTTCCAGTTCCCGCATCGGAGATACCAGACGGCTCTTGTTTGAGAGGGACGAGGTTTGAGTGTGATGCCCGAAATTTCGTGGGTCCACGCCTTGGATGCGTTGGGGGTCGCGGCCCGCGGTGGAGTATAGAGAGGGGCCCTGGGCCCCCAGCCAGTCCGATCGGGACCGGCGAGGCGGGCGAATCGGTCCAATTTGCGGCCGGAAACCTGGTCGGGATGGTCATGGGACCGAACTACCATCAACGTGGTGCCTGTCTATGAGTTCGTCTGTCGGTCGTGCGGCTGCCGCTTCGAGGAGCTGGTCGGGTCGCATGTCGGCCGTGACACCTCCGACGTCGTTTGCTCGGAGTGCGGATCCGCGGAGGTCGAGCGGTTGCTCTCGAGTTCGTATGCGTCGCTCCACCGCCAGCTGACGCCGAACGAGCGGCGTCGGCTGGAGGACAAGCGCGGCATCGATCGCGACGGCGCCACGGAGCGTTTTGCGCGTCAGCGGGCCGCGGAGCGGGCGGCCGCCCGGCGCCGGGGCGGCTCATGAGCGACGCCGAGTCCCGCCGCGAGGCGCTGGTCGAGGTCTACAACCAGGCCTCGACCTGCGAGCGCTGCCCGCTCTCCGAGACCCGCAACCGAGTCGTCTTCGGCGCCGGCAATGCCGACGCGGACCTGATGTTCGTGGGCGAGGCGCCCGGGGCCGAGGAGGATCGCCAGGGTCTGCCCTTCGTCGGCCGCGCCGGCGCCTTCCTGACCGATCTGCTCGAGGGGATCGGCCTGCAGCGGGAGGACGTCTTCGTCGCGAACGTCTTGAAGTGCATGCAGGCCGCCCAGGCAATCGCGATCCACAGCCCGAGGAGATCGATTCGTGCCGGCCCTATCTGGAGAAGCAGGTCGAGCTGATTCAGCCTCGGGTGATCGGCACGCTCGGAAACTTCTCGACGAAGCTGTTGACGGCCAGCCCCAGAGGCATCACCAAGGTCCGCGGCACGCCGCAGCAGCACCTGATCGGCGGGCGCTTCGTCCACCTGCTCCCGCTCTTCCATCCTGCCGCCGGGCTCCGCACGCCTCGCGTGGCGGAGCAGCTGCGGGAGGACTTCGGGCAGATTCCGGACCTACTGGCGCAGCCGATTCCGGAGCCGGAGCCGCTGATTTCGCGGGAGCCGGAGCCGGACCAGATGGGCCTGTTCGGCGGCTGACCGTCCCGGGAGCCGCGTGACGGAGCGGACACGCAGCGCCGCCGAGACCGAGGCGCTGGGGGAGAGGCTCGCGGCCGAGCTCGGCCCCGGTGACGTGGTGCTGGTCAGCGGGGAGCTGGGAGCGGGAAAGACGACTCTGATCCGCGGTGCCGCCCGCGCCCTCGGGGTGAGGGAGCCGGTGACCTCCCCGACGTTCACGATCGGACACACCTACAGCGGGACGCTGCCCGTCTCGCACCTCGACCTCTACCGGCTCGCGGAGCTCGATCAGGAGGATCCGGCCCTGCTCGAGGACTACCTCACCGCCGGACTCGGTGTCTTTCATCGAATGGCCGGCCGCCGCCGAACCCTGGCTGGAGCGAGTCACCCGGCGGGTGGAGATCCGGCATGCCGGAGGTGACGAACGCGAGATCGACCTCTGAGCCGCCCGGCCGGGGTCATCGGCGGCTCATCCTCCCGTCATCTCGCCTTCATCTCGTCCGCCTACCGTCGGCCATTCCCCAAGGAGGTAATGATGACTTCGATGAGAACGAGAACGATGGTTGCGACGCTGGCGTTGGCCGCGGTCGTGGCGCGTGGCCGTCTCCGCGCCGGTGGCGAACGCCAAAGGCCTGCCCACGCCGAAGGCCTCTCATTTCGGCCACAACTCGAATCTGGTCACCAACTCGTGGTTCCCCCTGGCGCGCGGGTCCGTCTACGTCTACGAAGGCCAGAAGGACGGCAAGCAGGCGCGGGACGTGATGACGGTGACGCGAAAGGTCAAGACGATCACCGGCGATCCGGGCGGCCGTGGTCGCCGACCGTCTCTTCCTGAATGGGCGGCTGGCGGAGCGGACCACCGACTGGTACGCCCAGGACAAGCACGGCACCGTCTGGTACCTGGGGGAGAAGACCGCCGAGCTCAACGGGCGGGGCAAGGTGACCAGCACCGAGGGCTCGTTCCTGAACGGCCGCGACGGTGCGAAGGGCGGGATCTTCATGCCGGCGAATCCGCGCGTGGGCCAGTCCTTCCAGCAGGAGTCGTTCAAGGGCGAGGCTGAGGATCGCTTCCGGATCCTCGACCTGTCGACGAGCGTCACGACGCCGGCCGTCTCATCCGACATGGCGATGTTGACCCGGGAGAACACTCCCCTCGAGCCCAAGGTCGTCGACCACAAGTACTACGTCCGCGGCATCGGCACGGTCAAGGAGCAGCAGGTCGCCGGAGCGCCGCCCGGCCAGGCCGAGGAGACGCAGCTCACTTCCTTCCAGGCCGGCTAGCTCGCTGCGTCCCTAAGGGTCAACGGCCTCGTCCCATTCGCGCACCTCCCACGAGCGGACGACGCCGTTGACTACGAAGGTGTGTAGCCGGGCGCCGGTCTAGTACCCGTAGCCGCCACCGCCGCTGTCGTCGGTCGCGGTCGAGATCTGGCTCTGGACGCTCTCGACCTGCGACTGCACGCTCTGTGCCTGCGTCCCGACGCTCTCCACCTTTTGCTGCGCAGTGGAGAGTGCCCCCTGTGCGGTCGAGAGACCACCCTGCACGGTGCTGATCGCCCCGCCGACGTTGTCGTCGTTGTCGTCGCCGCCGCAGCCGGCCACCGCCACACCGGCCCCGGCGCCGAAGACCGCTACGACTAGCACCGCGGCGATGCTCCACGTTCGCCGTGCGCCCTGCTTGGACCTGCTGGACTCCTCTTCCATGGACGCTCTCCTTCTCCCGGGATCGTTGGGCGCCGTCGCGCCTGCCTGGACTCTATTGATGCTCGTCCTCGGTGTCGACACCGCGACCGCCGACGCGGTCGTGGGGGTGACCGCGGACGGCGAGGTCGTGCGCGAGGCATCGGTCGGTCCGGGCCCGGACGGGCGCCCGCGCCACTCCCAGGTGCTCCTCCCCGAGATCGAGCGCAGCGTCGAGGCCGCCGGCGGCTGGGGGCGGATCGATCGGATCGCGGTCGGCATCGGCCCAGGCTCGTTCACCGGACTTCGGATCGGGATCGCGACCGCGCGTGCGCTGGCCCAGGCTCGCGGTCTCGGACTCGCTCCGGTCGGATCGCTGAGGGCCCTGGCGCGTGGCATCTCGGTCCACGCCGAAGGGAGGGGAAAGCTTGCGCTGCCGGTGTTCGACGCCCGGCGGGGGGAGGCGTTCGCGGCGCTCTTCGACCCCGGCGGGACGGAACTCTGGCCGCCGTTCGTCGCTCGGCCCGATGAGCTGGCGGAAAGGGTGCGGGAGCTGGATCCACCCCCTCTGGCGGCCGGGGACGGGGCGCTACGATTCGCCGCAGAGCTGGAGGCCGCCGGCGCCACGGTAGCCCCGCCCGAGGACCCGGCGCACAGAGTCGCCGCACGGCACGTGTGCGCGGTGGGGGAGGCGGCAGTCGAGGCGCCGCCGGACCGGATCCAACCCCTATATCTCAGACCGCCCGATGCAAAGAGATGGCTTGAGAGAGATCGCGGAACGGCCCGGGGATGATCCTGGCGAGCTGATCCTGCGCCGGCTCGGGTACGGCGATCTGCCCTCGGTGATCTCGATCGAGCGGCGTTCCTTCCCGACCCCCTGGTCGCTGGCGATGTTCGTCCTGGAGCTCTCGAAGCCCTCGGGAATCTGCCTGGCCGCCGAGGACTCCGAGGGGCTGGTCGGCTACCTGGTCTGCGCCCGCTACGACGACGTCTGGCACCTGATGAACGTCGCGGTCAACCCCGAGCGCCGCCGCCGCGGTATCGCAACCGAGTTGATCGAGCGGCTCTTCGACGAGGCGGGAGCGGGCGCACGGTTCACCCTCGAGGTCCGGGTCTCGAACTCTCCGGCGATCGAGATGTATCGCCGCTTCGGGTTCCGCTCGGCCGGGCGCCGCCGCCGCTACTACCACGACAACGGCGAGGACGCCCTGATCATGTGGCTCGAGGCGGCCGAGGGCGCCTCGGTCGCTTGATTCTCGCCCTGGAGACCTCCTGCGACGACACCTGCGCCGCCGTCGTCGACGGGGCGCGGATCGGCTCGAACGTCGTCTCCTCGCAGGCCGCTTTCCACCAGCGCTACGGCGGCGTCGTGCCCGAGGTCGCATCGCGCCATCACCTCGAGCTCGTCAACGCCGTGGTGGCCGCCGCCCTCGAGGAGGCCGGCGCCGGCCTGGCCGACACGGACGCGATTGCGGTCACCCAGGGCCCCGGCCTGATCGGGGCGCTGCTGGTCGGCCTGAGCACGGCCAAGGCGCTCGCCGCCGCGCATCGCAAGCCGCTCGTGCCGGTCGACCATCTTCACGGGCACGTCGCGGCCAATTTCCTGGAGCCCGATCCGCTCGAGCCGCCGTTCCTCTGCCTGATCGCGAGCGGCGGACACACGCTGCTCGCCGGTGTTCGCGAGCCGTCCGGCTTCGAGGTCATCGGCCAGACGGTGGACGACGCGGCCGGCGAGGCCTTCGACAAGGGGGCCAGGCTGCTCGGGCTCGGCTATCCCGGCGGTCCCGCGATCCAAAACGCCGCCGAGGGCGGTGACCCGGGGGCATTCGAGTTCCCGGTGGCGATGAGCGGCCGCGGGCTCGACTTCAGCTTCAGCGGCGTGAAGACCGCGCTCGTCTACCGGGTCCGCGAGCTCGGGCCCGAGGAGACCGAGCGCCGGCGCGCGGATCTCGCCGCCTCCTACCAGCGAGCGATCACCGACCAGCTCGTGGCCAAGCTCGAACGTGCGGCCCGCTCGGGCGAGTGGCCGGCGATCGCGCTCGGCGGCGGCGTCGCGGCGAACGCCGAGCTCCGAGACCGCACCGATGCACTCTGCGGCGAGCTCAGCCTGCGGCTGAAGCTCGTGCCGCTCTCCCTCTGCACCGACAACGCGGCGATGATCGCCTCGGCCGCCCGCTTCACGGAGCCGATCCCGTATCCCGACTACCTGGACTTCGATGCCTTCGCGACTGGTTCTCTACGCGCGGCGTGACTGCCATCTCTGCGACGAGGCGCGAGCCGGCCTGGAGCGGCTTCGCTCGGATGGCCTCGACTTCGAGCTCGAGGAGGTCGACATCGAATCGGACGAGGCGCTGCTCGAACGCTTCCTCGAGCGGATCCCCGTGATCGAGCTCGACGGCGAGGTGGTGTCCGAGCTCGGGCTCGACGCCGACGGGCTGCGCGCGAGGCTCGATACCTTGTCCCGCTGACGCGCGAAACCCTCGCCAATGCGGGGGTTTCGTCGTTTCGGAACAAGGGGCTGGCACCAATCTGGCACCGTTTCCCGCCGCCCCGCCTGCCAGGTTTCGACCGCTGGCCCGAAATAGCCGCTTTTCGTCCAAAGCAGCAGTCGCCCACCCCGCAGCCCGGCGGCTTCGAGTCCACAATGTTCTCCAACAGAAAGGAAGAGTCAATGCAACTTAGTGCTCGCAACAAGCTTTCGGGCACGGTTACCAACATCACCCGAGGCGAGGCAATCGCCAACGTTGAACTCGATGTCAATGGGCAGCGTCTGGTCGCATCAATCACGGTCGAGGCAGTCGAGGAGCTCGGGCTCCGCGAGGGCACCGACTGCTGGGCCGTGGTCAAAGCCTCCGACGTAATGGTCGGCATTCCGCACGCTTAAGCCGTCCAAAGCCCCTGAAGCGGACCTCCCGGCGTCGGTCGCGACGTTTTTGGCGGGCGCAGTGGGACAGTGAGCCGAGCGCGAGCCCTAAAGAACTATCGCGTCCAAAGCGGGGCCTTGGCCTGATTTCCGCGGCCTCGGAGCCACTGCGGCACAATCCGCCGCCCTGGCCGCTCCCGCTCGCCCCATCGCCGCGAGGTCCTCAGAGTCACACGACTCGCCCCTTTCGATCTTCCTTCGCTTCCTGAAGTTCGGGGCGCTGGCGTGGGGCGGCCCGGCGGCGCAGATCGCGATGATCAAGCACGAGTGCGTCGACGAGGAGAGGCTGGGTCTCCGAAGAGAGCTTCAAGAAGACTCTCGCCGTCTTTCAGATCCTCCCCGGTCCCGAGGCGCACGAGCTCTGCGTCTATTTCGGACGCCTACGCGGCGGGAAGCTGGGCGGGTTCCTCGCGGGGCTCGGCTTCATGCTGCCCGGCTTCGTCCTGATGCTGGCCCTGTCGATCCTCTACGTCGAGGCGAACCTGGCGGGGCATCTCGACGAGCTCTTCTACGGTCTGACCGCAGCGGTGGGCGCGGTCGTCGCGCGGGCGGTCGTCCGCCTCAGCCGCACCTTCGTCACAGACGTCCCACTGGCGCTGATCGCCGTCGTGAGCTTCGCGCTGACATTGTTCGCCGAGGCGAACTTCGTTTTGGTCTTGCTCGGCGCTGGGGTCGCCTACGAGCTCTGGACGAATGCCGGGCGCTGGACCGGGCGCGCGCACTCGCTCTCGCTCGGACCCGCCGTCCTCGTCGTCCTCGCGGGCACGGTGACGGTCTCACTGACCGCGACGATCTTCTGGGAGGGGCTGAAGGCCGGATTGCTGACCTTCGGCGGGGCCTTCACCGTGATCCCGTTCCTCCAGCAGAGCTCGGTCGAGGTTCACCACTGGCTGACCGATAGCCAGTTCGTCGATGGCCTAGCGATGAGCGGGGTGCTCCCGGCGCCGCTGATCATCTTCTCGACCTTCGTCGGCTACGTAGCGGGCGGGATGACCGGCGCGCTTGTGATGACGCTGGGGATCTTCCTCCCGGCCTTCGTCTTTCCGATCTTCTTTCACCGCCAGTTGGTTGCGGTGGCCGAGAACGTACGCCTACATCCGTTCCTGCTCGGAGTCGCTGCCGGGGTCATCGGCCTGATCGCCTCCGTGACCGTCCACATCGTCGACACCAGCGTCGTCGACGTCCCGACCGCGCTGCTTGCCATCGGCGCGTTCCTGGCTCTCAACCGCTGGCACGGCAAGCTGACCGTGGTCTACGTCGTCCTTGGATGCGGACTGATCGGGGCAGCCCTACAGCTCAGCGGGGTCGTCTGAGCACCCGTTGCTGCTTTCCATGCAAAGCGGGGTAGCTGTTTCTCGTCCAAAGCGGCTACTTAGGCTCGGGCTCGTATCGGCGTACGGCTTCGAGGCAAGGTTGCTTTCGGCCGGAGTTGAACTAGGGTGAATACGCTGTGTCTGGCTCGATCAGCGACGAAGAAGTGCGGGCGGTTAAGAGCCTGTGCAAGCACCCGGATCTCGATACGCCAGAGAAACTCGCGGCTGGCCCCTACGCACACAGGGACCTTGCGCCTGAAGACTTCGCCATCGCCCTTCTGGGGCTCAGGGACAAGTCCATTGCGTATGAGGAAGACGGCCACTGGGCACTTACGGACGACGCTCGAAAGGACCTCTGCAACAGCAAGGAGCCGGATGAACGGCGGGGGGCGAAGACGCGCGAGGGGGCGCTTAGAGAGATGCTCGGCCCGCGCCGCTTGGCGCCGGTGAAAGTGGCCCGGGATTTGATTCGGGCAAACGTCGATTAGAAGCCCGAACCCGCCGTTCTCGCCAAGCCGCCGCTTCCCATGCAAAGCGCCGCTTCTCGTCCAAAGCAGCAGTCGCCCTACTCCCGCAGCCCGGCGGCTTTTCAGGCCGCGCAGAGAGGCCGAGACGCAGATTCCGCACCGTCCCGGCCCTCCCGCGACTAGTCGGTCCGCCCGTTCTTGATGGTTGGCGAGCGGTCGCCGCGGCACACGAACCCATCGCCCACCTTGGGCGACACCTTGGCATACACGTGACCGTCTTCCGGGGCCACCACCCTCCAGGAGTGGATGGGCCACGCCTCGATCAACACGACGATGATCTACGCCGACTACTCGCCATCGGAGCATGAGAACACGATGGCCGAGCGAGCCTTCGCGCTTGGCACCAATCCTGGCACCAATCGGAGCAGAACTGACAGCAACTCAGATGAACTCAGCGTGCCTGAGAGCGCCGAGGGTGAGCGCCAGAACCTGCGGTGTAGGTCTCGATACCTTGTCCGGATGATCGACGATGGGGCGGCCGGGACCGCTGAGCAGCAGGGCTCGGAGCTCACCGACGGCGACCGCCTCTCGCTGGGGGTCGCGGCGCGGCTCTCCCGCTATCTCCAGGTGCTGACCCAGGCCCGGAAGATGGGCAAGGACACGATCTCCTCGCAGGAGCTCTCCGACTACACCCACATCAACTCCACCCAGATCCGCCGCGACCTCTCCGGCTTCGGCAAGTTCGGGAAGCGCGGGGTCGGCTACAACGTCGAGTCGCTGGTCAGCGAGATCAGGAAGATCCTCCGTACCGCGGGCCAGCACAACATCGCCCTCTTCGGCGCCGGCCACCTCGGTCAGGCGATCGCGAGCTCCGACATCTTCGCCGACCACGGCTTCCGGATCGTCGCGATGTTCGACGTGGATCCGGCGGTGATCGGGCGGCGGGTCGGCGGCCTCGAGGTCCGCTCCTTCGACGAGATCGACTCCGTGGTCGAGGGCGAGCAGGTGGTGGTCGGGGTGCTCGCCGTGCCTGCGGACGCCGCTCAGGAGGTCGCCGACCGTCTCGTCAAGTCTGGGGTCAAGATCATCTTCAACTACTCGGAGCGTCTCCTGCAGGTGCCACCGGACGTGACCGTCCACACGTCCAGTCCGGCGGTGGACCTGCTCTACGCGCTCTACTTCTATCTGACCTAGGACGACCCAAGCCGCGTGACAACCGATCCGGAGCCACAGCACGACGCGCTGGACCTCGACGCCGTTCGCGAGGCCTTCGAGTCCTCGACCGACTTCACCATCGGGATCGAGGAGGAGTTCGCGATCCTGGACCCGGCGATCCTCGACCTCGAGCACCGCTTCGAGGAGATGCAGGCGGCCTGCCTGCGCGACGAGCTGCTCGCGCCGGCGGTGAAGGGCGAGCTGATCGACACCGAGATCGAGATCCGTTCGGGGCGCGGTGAGACCTTCGCCGAGGCGGCCGACCAGCAGCGGGCGAGGCGGGCGAGGCTGTTTGGCATCGCCGAGGAGATGGGCCTCGCCCTGGCGGCGATGGGAACCCATCCCTGGGCCAATTACCTCGACCAGCACATCATCGACACGGAGCACTACCGCCAGCTCGAGGCGGATCTCCGCTGGGTGGCGCAGCGCAACAACACCTGGAGCCTCCACGTTCACGTCGGGGTCCGTGGCCCCGATCGCGCCGTGGCGGTCTCCGACCGGATGCGCGAGCTGCTGCCGCCGCTGCTCGCACTCTCGGCGAACTCTCCGTTCCTTGACCACCGCGACACGGGGCTGCACTCCGTGCGGACCGAGATCTTCACTCGCACCTTTCCGCGCTGCGGCGTCCACGAGCCGTTCGGCGACTGGCGCACCTATGCGGACTTCGTCCGCCTGCTGCACGAGACCGGCTCGATCGCGGAGGCGACGCAGCTCTGGTGGAGCGTGCGCCCGCACCACCACTTCGGCACCGTCGAGGTGCGGATCTGCGACGCCCAGACCCGCGGCGATGAGTCGCTTAACCTGGCGGCCCTGATCTCGGCCTGCGTCGCACAGGTGGCGATCGACCTCGATGAGGGCGCCTCTCGGGACCCCTTGCGCCAGCGTGAGATCGAGGAGAACCTGTGGCGCGCGATCCGCTACGGAATGGACGGCGAGATGATCGACTTCCGCGATCGGCGGGTCATTCCCACCAGGCACGTGCTGGAGGAGCTGGTGGAATGGACCGAGCCCGCCCGGCAGACGCTGGGCGTGGACGTGGAGCTGCCGGAGCGCAACGGGGCCCAGCGCGCCTACGCACGCTTCGCGGAGGGCGCGCCGATCGAGGAGATCTACCGACGGTCGGTCGAGGAGACTCGCCGGACCTACGCACCGGAAGGAGCGGTCAGTGGCAGATGAGGAGCAGCAGGGGCAGGCGCCAGACGCGGGCGCCAACGAGCAGTCGGCCGGAGAGCAGCCGAGCGAGGAAGAGCTTCGGGCGCAGCTCGAGGAGGAGATCGGCAAGGTCCGCATCGAGGACGTCGTCCTGCAGAGCACGGTCAGCATCCTCAACCTCTCGGCGAGGCGGATCGCGAAGGACGACGAACGCGATCTCGACCAGGCCAAGGTCGGGATCGATGCCGCCCGTGCGCTGGTGGATCTGGTGCAGCCCGAGGCTCAGCCGCAGCTGCGCCAGGCGATCTCGGAGCTGCAGGTGCTCTACGCCACGCATGCCGGCGAGGGGTCAGCGGAGGAGGCGGGCGGCGAAAGTGCTCCTGAGCAGGGACCTTCGGAGCAGCCGAAAGGCGATTCGGGGCTATGGACGCCCCCAGGAAGCAGTGGCGGATAGACTGCCGCGCCGCTTTCCACGAACCTGACGGGAGCCCCACTTGACTGACTTTTGGACCGATTACGGCATCCTTGTCGCGCTCGGCTGCGCGGCCGCGGCGGTGGTGTACGGCTTGCTCGTCACCCAGCGACTTCTCGCGAAGTCGCCCGGTAACGAGCTGATGCAGGAGATCTCGGGCGCGGTCCAGGAGGGCGCCAGCGCTTACCTGACGCGCCAGTACATGATCATCGCCGGCGTCGGGTTGGTCGTCGCGATCCTCCTGATCCCGCTGCAGAACGTGGAGACCGCGATCGGCTTCGCGATCGGGGGTGTGCTCTCGGGTTCCGCCGGGTTCATCGGCATGAACCTCTCGGTCAGGGCCAACGCCCGGGTGGCCGAGGCTGCCCGCGGCGGCATTCCGCCCGCGCTCGACATCGCCTTCAAGGGGGGTTCGGTCACCGGGCTGCTGGTGGTCGGCCTCGCCCTGCTCGGAGTCGCCGGCTACTTCGGCGCGCTGCTGATCTTCACCGACCTCTCCGACAAGGAGGCGGTCGACGCCCTCGTCGGGCTGGGCTTCGGCGGCTCGCTGATCTCGGTCTTCGCGCGACTCGGTGGCGGCATCTTCACCAAGGCAGCCGACGTCGGCGCCGACCTGGTCGGGAAGATCGAGGCCGGGATCCCCGAGGACGATCCGCGGAACCCGGCGGTGATCGCCGATAACGTCGGCGACAACGTCGGCGACTGCGCGGGGATGGCCGCGGACCTATTCGAGACCTATGCGGTCACCGCCGTTGCGGTGATGCTGCTGGGCGTGATCACCTTCACCGACTTCACCCGCGAGGTGGCGATCTATCCGCTCGCGATCGGCGCCGTTGCGATCATCGCCTCGATCATCGGGGCGCTCTCGGTCCGCACCCGCACGGGGAACGTCGAAGCGGCGCTCTACCGAGGCCTGATCGTCTCGGCCGCCCTCTCCGCCGCTGCCTTCTATCCGATCACCAAGTGGCTGATGGACGACCCGCTCAGCGGCGGAGCGATCGGGAACACCACGGTCACCGACCTCTGGCTGTGCGGGCTGATCGGAGTGGGCGTCACGGCGGCTCTCTTCGTGCTCACCGACTTCTATACGTCGACGCGTTTCCGGCCGGTGAGGACGATTGCGCGTGCCTCTGAGACCGGTCACGCAACGAACATCATCCAGGGGCTCGCCCAGGGTCTCCAGTCCACCTCGCTGCCCGTCCTAGTGCTCGCCTTCGCGATCCTCGGCGCCTGGAAGCTGGCCGGCGGTGGGACGGACGGCATTTACGGCATCGGCGTCGCGGTGATGGCGCAGCTCTCGCTCACCGGGCTGATCGTCGCGCTCGACGCCTTCGGCCCGATCACCGACAACGCGGGTGGGATCGCCGAGATGGCGGACCTGCCGCAGGAGGTGCGTGACATCACCGACCCGCTCGACGCGGTCGGCAACACGACCAAGGCGGTGACCAAGGGATACGCGATCGGCTCGGCCGCGCTCGCCGCTCTCGTCCTGTTCAACGCCTTCACGAGCGAGTTGCAGCAGGAGGCGGGCGACAAGGTGCTCTCCTTCCAGATCTTCGAGCCGCCGGTGCTGATTGGGTTGCTGATCGGCGGAATCATGGTCTATCTGTTCTCGTCGCTCGCGATCGAGGCGGTGGGCCGCGCGGGAGGCGGCGTCGTCGAGGAGGTGCGGCGCCAGTTCCGCGAGCATCCGGGGATCATGAAGGGCACGGAGAAGCCCGAGTACGGGTACGCGGTGGGCATCGTCACCGCCGCCGCCCAGAGGGAGATGATCCTGCCGTCGCTGATCCCGATCGTGATCCCGCTGATCGTCGGGGTGATCTCCTATCAGGCACTGGGCGGCCTGTTGATCGGCGTGATCGTCGTCGGGGTCTTCATGGCGATCTCGATGACCGCGGGAGGCGGCGCCTGGGACAACGCGAAGAAGCTGATCGAGGACGGTGCGTTCGGCGGCAAGGGCTCCGAGGCCCACGCCGCCGCGGTCACCGGCGACACCGTCGGCGATCCCTACAAGGACACCGCCGGCCCGGCGATCAACCCGATGATCAAGGTGGCAAACATCGTCGCGATCCTGATCATCCCGATCATCGCGCTGTAGCGGCCGCTTGTGGCCGCGTCTGAGGGCGCAGCCGTCCCGCCACTTAAGCTCAGGCCCATGAACAAGCGTCCGTCGGCCGACGAGGGGTATCAGCTTGCGGTCCGCATCTTTTCGGTGACGATCATCGGCTTCGGCCTGGCGATGTTGGTCGTCACCCTGGCGAGGGGCGGCGGTCCGCTCGCAGTCGGCTTCCTCTTCGGGCTGCTCTTCATCGCCCTCGGCTCGGCCAGGCTGTATCTGTCGATGCGCGGATGAGGAGGCCGGAGCGAGGGTGAGGCGCTTCCCTGGTGTGCCGTTCCTGTATGCGGCGGCGTCGGCCGCTGTGGGTTTCTCGATCTACTTCTCGATCGGCGTCGTCGCGGACCGGGGGCTCGGGCTGACGCCGCTGATCTTCCTCGCCGCTGGTCTGATGTTCGCGCTCACCTCGCTCTCCTACGTCGAGGGCGGCGCGATGCTCAGGGAGCGCGGTGGCTCCGCAACCTTCGCGCGCCACGCGTTCAATGAGCTGGTCAGCTTCATCGCCGGCTGGGCGATCCTGATCGATTACCTGATCGTGATCGCGGCGGCGGCGATCACGGTCTCGCACTACCTGACGCCGATCTCGGGCGATTTCGCCGGCGGGGGCGCGGAGCTCGCCATCGCGGTGCTGGTGATCGGGCTGGCCGCGATCCTCAACATCGCCGACGTCACCGGCCGAAACCGGCAGCGCCGGCTGGTCGTGCTGGCTTTGGCGGAGCTGGGTCTGCAGCTGTTGGTGATCGTCGTCGGCCTGATCGTGGTCCTGCATCCCGACCGGCTCACCGACCAGCTCGACCTGTTCAGCTCGCCGAGCATCAAGGACATCGTCTACTCGCTGGTGATCGCGACGATCGCGTACGCGGGGATCGAGGCAGCGAGCGACCTGGCCCCCGATCTCGAGTTCGAGCCGAGGGACCTGAAGAGGGTGCTTGGCGTCGGCGCCATCGCGATCCCACTGATCTACGCGGGCATCGCGGCGGTGGCCCTGATGGCGGTCCCGGTGGTGCCCGGCCCGGACGGGCCCGAGACGGCCCTGGCCGGCCGGTACATCGAGGAGCCGATACTCGGGGTGGTCGCCAACTACGACCACGGCTGGCTCTCCGACTTCATGAAGTGGGCGGTGATGCTGATTGCGGTGCCCGTCCTCTTCTGGGCGGCGAACACGGCGATGCTCGGTCTCTCGCGGCACGTCTACGTGCTGGCGACCAACCGGCAGATCCCGAGCTGGGCCGGGAGGCTCGAGCGCACCTATTCGACGCCCTACATCGCGATCGGGATTGCGGCGGTCCTGGCCCTCGCGCTCGCGATCCCGGGCGATATCCGCTTCCTGGCCCGGGTCTACGCGTTCGGGGCACTTCTCGCCGTGACCATCGCGCAGCTCTCGATCGTGCGATTACGGATGGTGGAGCCGGACCTGGAGCGCCCCTACCGGGTGCCTCTGAACGTGAGGATCGGCTCGGCCGATTTGCCATTGCCCGCGATCGTCAGGGGCGGTGATCAGCGGCCTCGCCTGGATCAGCGTCTTCGTCCTGCACCACAACGCCGTCTACGTCGGTGGGGGCTGGATGCTGTTCGGGCTCGTCTTCTACGTGATCTACCGGCGCTACGTCGAGGGCACGCCACTGACCAGGCGCGTTCAGGTTCCGGAGATCTCGCTGAAGAAGCAGCCGGCGGAGGTCGAGTACTCGACCATCCTGGTGCCCGGTCTTCGGCACCAAGCTCGACGACGACATCGTCAGCACGGCCGGTCGGCTCGCCGACGCGGAGGTGGAGAAGGGCGAGCGGCCCCCGAGGCTGGACGTCGTCTACGTCGCGGAGCTGCCGCTCACGGTGCCGCTCGACTCGCCGCTGCCGAAGGCGGTGCGGGAGCGCGCCGACCGGGCGCTCGAGCGCGCCCGTGAGGTCGGGGACGAGTACGAGAACGTCGAGGTGACCACCAGCTTGGTCCGTGCGCGCTCGATGGGGTCGGGGATCGTCCAGGAGGCCCGCGATAAGGGGGCCGAGGTGATCGTGATGGGAGGAGAGCCGCCGACCCGGGTCCGGGGTGGGGCGATTCTCGGTGGCATCGGCGGCGCTCGGCCCGATGAGATCGGCGAGGTGACCGAGTACGTGCTGAAGAGGGCGCCCAGCAGAGTCCTGCTGACTGCTCCGCCCGAGGAGTGATGCTGAGGCGGGGGCCGTGATTCCGGGGCTGTGAAGGGCTAGGCGGGCGCCCTGTCTGAGCGTGGGAGCGCTTCCGCGCCCGCGGCCCGGACATCTCGAGCTGGTCTCGGCGGATCCTGTTGAGCTGGCGTCCGCGCGCGTCCCACGATGCGAGCCAGGCGGGAACCTCGCGCGCCGCCATCGGCTTGCCGATCAGGAAGCCCTGCGCGCCGTCGCATCCCATGCCGCGGAGCTGACGCCAGGTCTCCTCCGTCTGGACTCCTTCCGCCACGACCTGGAGGTCCATCTGCCGGCCCAGCTGGATGGTGGAGCGGACGATTGCCTTTCCCTCGCCGCGGGTGAGAGTCCGGATGAAGGAGCGGTCGATCTTGAGCTCGTCGACGGGAAGGTCCCTCAGCTGGCCCAGCGAGGTGTGGCCAGTGCCGAAGTCGTCGATCGAGATCGTGACACCGAGGCGCTTGAGCCGCTCGAGCGTCTGGGCCGCGTCCGGTGCGGACATGATCGCGTCCTCGGTGATCTCGAAGCGGAGTGCGTCGGCGGGAAGTCCCCTGCTCGAGCAGCGCGGCGGAGACGAACTCTGCGAGGGCCGGGTCGGGTTCGGTGAGAGCGCTGGCGGGCAGGTTCACCGAAAGCTGGAGTCGCAGGCCGGAGCGCCACCAGTCGCCCGTTGCCAGAGTCGACAGCTTCGACGATGCGTTCGGTGAGTGCGGGCATCAGCCCACCCGCCTCCGCCAGATCCATGAACTCGCCGGCGACCAGTTCGCCGCGGTCGGGATGGAGCCAGCGGGCCAAAGCCTCCACCCCGGTGACCCGCGCGCTGCGGAGGTCGACCTTGGGAAGGTAGTGGGCCTGGATCTGCCCCTCTTCTAGGGCCTGGGCCAGCTCCGCCTGAAGGGCGAGTCGGTCGAGCAGGGGCTCTGGGCCGGCGCCGGGTTCGAACAGGCTGAGGGCCGTGGCGATCGGCTCGATCCTGTCTCGCTCCCCGTCGTCGAAAGCTCGCCCGGCGCGGGTGAGGATGAGATGGCCGCGGAGCCTGCCGAACACGGGCGCAACCAGGGCGGGATTGGAGGTGGCGCTTTCTGTCAGATTCCCATCGACGTAGACGCAGAGCTCCGCGTCGACCGCGTCGGAGGCGCGCTCGAGCGCCATCTGCACCGCTGCCTTGTCGGTTTCGCAGCCTGCCAGCTCGGTCAGGAGCTCAGCCGTCCGCTCCCTCTCGGTGCCCGGTGCAACGCCGGGGTTCCTGCCGATATGAGATTGGGGCGAGTCCATGATGGAAGTCATTCCCCCTATCCCTCACGCACAGATCGCTGGTCGGCCGCTCGGAAGTCTGTGGCGGGCTCGGCGCCGCCACAAGAGGTCGAACTACGCAGCGGTGCTCAGTAGTTGCCCCGGATGGCGTCCGGCGGACCGGCGTCGGCTCGGCGTATCGCGTGTCTAAGATCCGAGCCGTGTTCGTTCTGATCGTCGGTTGTGGGCGAGTTGGGTCATCGGTCGCGCGCACGATGTTGCGCGAGGGGCACGAGGTCTCGTGCCTCGACGAGGATCCGGAGGCGCATGCTCGCCTGGAGGTCAACCTGGACAAGTCCTGGGAGGACTCGGGCGGTCAGTTCACTGTCGGAACGGGCTTGGAGGAGGAGGCGCTGACCGCCGCCGGGATCGAGCGGGCGGACGCATTCATCGCCTCCACCGATGGCGACAACACGAACATCGTGATCTCGCAGATCGCCAAGCGGAAGTTCAACGTGCCGACTGTGGTCGCGCGTATCCTCGATCCGCTCCGGGCCGAGTGGTATGAGAAGCAGGGGGTCAACACGGTCTGCCCGACACGGATCGCGATCGAGATGCTCGAGAAGGAGGTGCTGGAGGCCGCCGGCGCCGGGTCAACCAGCTAATGATGGGAGAGGGGAAGTAGAGCTGAACTATGGGAGAGGGGAAGTACATCATCATCGCCGGGGCCGGCAAGGTGGGATGGAACCTGGCCCGGGAGCTGCTCGAGAAGGGGAACGAGGTGACGGTGATCGAGGACAACCGGAACCGGTATCTGACCGTCGAGCAGGAGCTGGAGCACAACATCCAGTACGGGGACGCCTCGGAGCTCTGGGTTCTGGAGCGGGCCGGGATCTCGCGCGCCGACATGGTGATCGCGGTCACCGGCGACGACGAGGACAACATGCTGATCTGCCAGGTCGCAAAGGAGAAGTATCTGGTCGACCGGATCATCGCGCGGGTGAACAACCCGCGGAACAGGCCGCACTTCGAGCTGCTGGGGATAAAGCCGTACGTATCGGCTACCGATCTGATTCTGAGGTTGCTGGAGCACGAGGTGCCTGAGTACGGGCTCGTGCACCTGCTCGATCTGCCGGAGGAGCGGCTCGAGATCATCGAGATGATGCTTTCCGACGACAGCCGGGTCGCCGGTCAGAGGGTGGGCGATCTGGACATGCCGGAGGGAAGCCTGCTGATCTCGATCCTGCGTGAGGGTCAGGGCGGGTTCGTGCCAACCCCCGACACCGTGCTCGAGGTGGGCGACGAGGTGCTCGCGGTGCTGGATCCGGGGCTAGAGGAAGAGTTGAAGGTCTTCTTCGGGTCGGATGGCGCAGAAGCAGGTTGAGTATCTGCTGATCGGGGGCTTCGCCTCCGGCTACTGCGCCGCCGAGCTGCGCAAGAGAGGTGCGGACGGTTCGATCGTGCTGGTCGGGCGCGAGCCCGATCCGCCGTACGAGCGGCCGCCGCTGTCCAAGGAGTATTTGCGCGGCGAGGCGAGCAGGGAGGACGCGTACGTGAATCCGGTCTCGTGGTACGAGGAGAACGGGGTCGAGCTGCGGACGGGGACGAATGTGATGTCGCTCGATCCGGAGGCGCGGACGGTGAAGCTGCAGGGCGGGGACGAGGTGGAGTTCGAGAAGGCGCTGATCGCCACCGGAGCGAACGTGAACATCCTGCGGGTGGATGGGGCGAACCTGGATCGCATCCACTACCTGCGGACGTTCGGGAACTCGGACAACATCCGGGCCGATGCCGAGAAGGCGGACCGGGTGGTGCTGGTGGGCGGCAGCTACATCGCCTGCGAGGTGGCGGCTTCGCTCAAGTCGAAGGGAACTGACTGCGCGCTGGTGATGATGGAGGACGTTGCGCTCTCGCGGACCTTCGGCGATCAGGCGGGGCGGTGGTTCCAGGAGCTGCTGGAGTCGAAGGGGATCGAGTTCCACGGCGGCCAGACGCTCGCGGCGTTCGAGGGGGATGACCACGCGAGCGCGGTCGTCACGGAGAGCGGCGAGACGATCGAGGGCGACATGGTCGTGGTCGGGGCGGGGGTGAGGCCGGACGTGATGATGGCCCAGCGGGCCGGCTTGGAGATCGACGGGGACGGCGGAATTCGCTGCGACGAGACGCTGCAGAGCTCGGTGGACGGGATCTATGCGGCGGGCGACGTCTGCTCGTACGAGAGCCGGGTGCACGGCCGGCGGCTGCGGGTGGAGCACTGGGACGTGGCGATGCAGCAGGGACAGCATGCGGCGCAGGCGATGATGGGTGATGCGCAGCCGTACGAGGTGGTGCCGTACTTCTTCAGCGACCTCGCGGACTGGGCGAGCCTGGAATACGTGGGGCCGGCGACCGACTGGGACGAGGAGATCTGGCGCGGGGACTCGGACGCCGGCGAGTTCGCGGTCCTCTACCTGAAGGACGGCAAGGTGGCCGGCGCCTTGAGCGTGGAGCGCTCGGAGGATCTGGCGCACGCGCGGACGCTGCTCGCGGAGGGCGTGGACGTCGGCGCGGAGGAGGCGAAGGCGCTGCTCGGGGACCCCGACAGCGACTTGGCTGCGCTGACATCGTAGGTCCGCGCGTTTCCCGATTTCCAAATCTGAGCCGATATCGTTTTGGCGGCCATGGCGGGTCGTCCAGCGGCAGGACGCGCGGCTCTGGACCGCGAAACGAAGGTTCGAATCCTTCCCCGCCAGTTAGAAGGGACGCCCCGCAGCGTTTCCTCAGTGTTTGCAGGTGATTCCGTCCGACCACTATGGGAACATACGTTCGTATGGCGGATCGGAAAGAGAGGATCGCGCGGCTACTGGATGAGGGATTCTCAGGGCTTGAGATAGCCCGTCGGCTGGAGGTCTCTCACAGCACCGTTTCCCGGACCGCGGCACGAATGGGTCGCCGGCTCGGTGCGGCGCGCGGAAGCAAGTTCGATTGGAGATCGATTCGTTCCTACTACGACGCGGGGCACTCGGTCGCGGAATGTCGCCGGCACTTTGGGATGTCCCGCGGTGCCTGGGATCGCGCTCTGACTCGGGGCGATGTCGTTCCTCGTCCTAAGAGCGCCCCGCCACCCTCAAAGACACGAAAGGCGGTCGAGCGCTTGCTCGCTGGAGGGATGAGTCAGACGGCGATTGCCAAGCGAACTCGGACTCTCCAAGGCAACTATCGCCCATCACGTTCGTGGGCTCGGAATTCCTGCGGATGACAGATTCTCCCGGAGATATGACTGGCAAGAGGTTCAGCGCGCGCATGACGCCGGCGTCTCGGCGCTTCAATGTTGCGAGAAGTTCGGGTTTGCGAGGGCAACGTGGTCGAAGGCCGTGGCGACCGGGCGCGTACAACCACGCGACCGGAAGATCCCGCTTCAGCAACTGCTTGTCGTTGGCCGGAAGACAAACCGCAGCCATCTGAAACGAAGGCTCCTCGCGGCCGGGATCGAAGCAGAACCGCTGTGAGATCTGCGGCATTACCCGCTGGATGGGGAAGCCGGTGAGCATGCAGCTCCATCACAAGAACGGCGACGGATCGGACAATCGGCTCGAGAACATCCAGTTCCTCTGCGGTACCTGCCACAGCCAGACCGAGACCTACGGCGGGCGAAACGGGCATCGCAAGCCAGATCGGCACCTGATGCTGGTGGAGTCGCCGGAGGATGACGAGGACGTGGCCTAGGGCGGATCCGGGCGCCGTTCCTGCCCCGACGCCTCCGAGATCCTTGCTACCTTGGCCGGCCAATGTGGCGCGTGCGGCATCTTTTCGTCCCCGCCGCAGTCGTTGGCGCGGGGATCGCGCTCTCGGCATGTGGCGGTGACAGCTCCCCCGAGACCCCCATCGTGGTCCCGACCGAGACCCAGCCGGCCCAGGGCAAGGCCCAGTTCATCGCCCAGGCCGATTCCGTCTGCGCGGAGGCGAACAGCTCGATCGAGCAATTCGCCGCCGCCGGCCAGGGGGAGACCGAGGCAGATCAGATCTCCCAGCTTCGCCAGGGCGTGATCGACCAGATCAAGCAGCTCGACCCACCGGCCGAGGACAGCCGACCCTCGACCAGTTCCTGAACGCGATGGCCGACCAGGTCTCCGCGGGCCAGAAGATCGGCCTCGCCGTGCAGCGCGGCGAGGACCCGACCCAGTTCCAGACCGAGCTCGACAACGCCAAGTCGCAGGCCGAGACCGCCGCCGCCTCCTACGGATTCCAGGAATGCGGCCAGCCGATCAGCTCATCCGGCACGAGCACCTCGAGCTCGCAGCTCGAGCTCCAGCCCGAGCTCAGGGGGCACCGTCGCCCCGAGCGCCCCCAGCAGCAGCTCCTCGATCCCCCAGCGAGCGGCGGGACTGAGGGCGGGACCCCGGGCGGCAGCACCGGTGGCGGAGGTACCACCGGCGGTGGTGGTGGCAGCACCGGGGGCGGCACCGGCGGCAGCCCCTCCGGCGGCATCGGCCCCGGCTAGTTACGCCGCAGCCAGGTCAGCCCAGGTCCCGTACAGCTCGGCGTAGCGGCCCCCGGCCTCGATCAACTCGTCGTGCGTGCCACTCTCCACGATCCGCCCGTGCTCCAGCACCGCGATCCGATCGGCCCCCCGGATGGTCGAGAGCCGGTGCGCGATCACGATCGCGGTCCGGCCACGAAGCAGCCGCTCCAGCCCAGCCTCGATCGCCCGCTCGGTCCGCACGTCCACGTTCGAGGTCGCCTCGTCCAGGATCAGGATCCGCGGCTCGGCCAGCAGCGCCCTGGCGAACGCGATCAGCTGCCTCTGACCCGCGGACAGCGCCACGCCCCGCTCACCGACCTCCGCCTCGAACCCGCCCGGTAGGCGCCGGATGAAGTCGCCGGCCCCGATCACATCCGCGGCCGCCTCGATCTCCTCGTCGCTCGCGTCGGGTCGCCCGAAGGCGATGTTCTCGCGCACCGACCCCGAGAACAGGAACCCCTCCTGGGGCACGATCCCCAGCTGGCTCCGTAGGCAGCTCGACCGCAGATCCCGCAGGTCGGTCCCATCCACCAGCACCCGCCCCCGCTGCGGGTCATAGAAGCGCGAGACCAGCTTCGCGAACGTCGACTTCCCGGCGCCCGTCTCGCCGACCAGCGCCAGCGTCTCCCCGGGCGCGACGTGGATCGAGACGTCCTCGAGCGCCCAGTCATCCGACTCCGACTCCCCGTGAACATCAGGGTCGCGCTGTCGCGCGCCCTCGCATCTTCGATCTTCCCGCTCGACCGCTTCAGCCCGGCAGCCTGGTCGAGCCCGTACGAGAACCAGACGTGATCCATCTCGATCTCGCCGCGCAGCGTCCCGGGATCGGCCGCGTCCGGCTTGTCGACCATGTCCGGCGCGGTGTCGAGCAGATCGAAGATCTTGTCCAGCGCCGCCATCCCCTGCTGGTAGGTCGTGTAGAGGTTGGAGAGCTGCTGGATCGGGTCGAAGAAGGTCGACAGGTAGCCGACGAAGGCGACCACGATGCCGATCTGCGCCTGGCGGGCCGACTCGGTGGCGAGGTCGAGCGCCTGGTAGCCGCCGTAGAGCAGGATCACCGCCGTCCCGATCGCCGAGAGCAACTCGACCGCGGGGAAGTAGGACGCGTTCAGGTAGACGGTCTTCAGGTTGGCCTGCCGGTTGAGCTCGTTCAGCTCGCCCATCCGCGCGACGTGCCGCTCCTCCTGGGCGAAGCTCCGCACCACCCGAACGCCGCTGAGGCTCTCCTGCAGGTAGGCGGTCACCTCCGCGATCCGCTCCCGCGTGATCCGGTACGCGCTGGCCGCGACGATCCGGAAGACCAGGCTCGCGATCGCGAGCAGCGGGAGGGTGAGGAAGACCACCAGCGCCAGCTGGACGTCCGCGAGCCAGCATGATCACGACCACCCCGACCAGCGTCAGCGTGCTGGAGAAGAGCGTCACCACGCCCGTGCTGATCAGCTGGTCGAGCGCGTCGACGTCGTTCGTGATCCGCGAGATCAGGACCCCGGGCCGGTTGCGGGTGAAGAAGCCGATCGACATCTGCTGCAGGTGGGTGAAGATCCGGATGCGCAGGTCCTGCAGCGCCCGCTCGCCCACCCAGCCGACCAGGTAGGTCTGCACGTAGCTCGTTCCCCAGGCGATCAGCGCCGCGCCCAGGAAGCCCGCGACGATCAGGACGAGAGCGGTGGAGTCGCCGTTCAGCGCGGCCGAGACCGCCTTGCCGACCAGGAACGGCGGCGCCAGGGTGGCGCCGGTGGCGAGGACCAGCGCGCCGAGCATCAACCAGCACCTGGCGCCGGTACGGCCGTGAGCAGCGAGAACAGCCAGCGGACCTTCCGCCAGCGGTTGTCCTGCGCCCCTGATCAGCCGCCAGAGGGAGCGGAAGAGGGCGAAGAAGTTCTGGGCGCCGTTCGTCTCATTCACAGCTTCGCCAGCTCCTCGCGCTCCTCGAGGTCCCGCTGCAGGTAGACCGAGTCCTCGAGGCCCTTCTCCGCGATCTCCTCGTACAGCGGGCATCGCTCGAGCAGCTCCTCATGCGTCCCGCGGTCGACGATCCGCCCGCGGTCCATCACGACGATCTCGTCGGCCAGCGAGATGGTGGAGAGGCGGTGGGCGACGATGAACGTCGTCCGGCCCTCCATCGCCTCGCGCAGCCCCGCCTTGATCTGCGCCTCCGTGCGCGCGTCCACCGACGAGGTCGCGTCGTCGAGGATCAGGATGCGCGGCTCGGCCAGCAGCGCCCGAGCGATCGCCACCCGCTGCCGCTGGCCGCCGGACAGGGTCAGGCCCCGCTCGCCGATCACGGTCTCGTAGCCGTCGGGAAGCTGCGGCGATGAACTCGTGCGCCTGCGCCCGGCGCGCCGCGGCCTCGATCTGCTCCTGCGTCGCGTCCGGCCGCGCGTAGGCGATGTTGGCGGCGACGGTGTCGGAGAACAGGAAGCTGTCGTCGGCGACGAACGCGATCTCGCGACCGCAGCGACGCCAGATCGACCTCCTTGATGTCGGCGTCGTCGATCACCACCCGTCCCTCGCTGGGGTCGTAGAGCCGCGCGAGCAGCCCCACCAGGCTCGTCTTGCCCGACTGCGGTCGGCCCGACCAGCGCAACCGTGCGCCCCGGCTCGACCTCGAGGTCGATCCCGTTCAGCGCGGGCTCCGACCCGTCGTAGCGAAGCGTCACCCGCTGCAGCGAGACCCGGCCGCCGCCCATCGGGCAGCGGCGGTGCGCCAGGCGGGCTCTGCATCGACGGCTCGCGGTCGAGGATCTCGAACATCCGGTTACCCGAGGCGACCGCGCGCTGAGCCATGCTCAGCGACATCCCCAGCCAGCGCACCGGTCCGGAGAGCAGCACGACGTAGAGATAGAAGGCGGTCAGATGGCCGACGCTGGTGCTGGCCGTGGATCACCTGAAGGCCGCCAACCAGGAGGACGGCCGCCAGGCCGAGGTTCGGCAGGAATCCCATCAGCGGCGTGTAGAAGGACTGCAGCCGCGTGGAGACCATGCTCTGCTCGAAGACCCGGTTCGACCGAGTGCCGGAAGCGATCGAGCATGTGGCGCTCCCGCGCGAACGCCTTCACGATCCGGATCCCGGAGATGCTCTCCTCGGCCTCGGCGGTCACCTCGCCGATCCGCTGCTGAACCTCCTGCTCGGCCGGCCGGTTGCGGCGGCTGTAACGAGTCGCGGTCGCGACCAGGAACGGCACCGGGGCGAGCGCCAGCAGCGCCAGCAGCGGGTCGAGTACGAACATCGCGACCGCGGCGAACAGGATCGTGAGCGCGCTCTGGCTGACCCAGATCAGCCCGTAGCCGAGGAAGAAGCGGATCGACTGCAGATCGACGGTCGCCCGCGACATCAGCTGGCCGGTCTGCTGCGTGTCGAAGAAGGCGAGCTCGAGCTTCTGGAGGTGCTCGTAGAAGCGCTGGCGGAGGTCGAACTCGACGGCCAGCGAGACCTTGCCCGCGATCAGTCGCCGGCCGACCGTGAGCAGCAGCCGCAGCAATGCCGGCGCCGAGCAGGGCCAGCACCAGGGGCAGGATGTCGTCGCGGTGCTCCGACTCGATCGCGTTCACGGCGCCGCCGATGAGCAGCGGGATCAGCACCGTCATCCCCATCGCCAGCCAGGCGAGTAGCAGCGAGAAGATCAGCGGACGGCGATATGGACGCAGAAAGCCGAGTAGGCGCCGGAAAGTGGCGCATACCTCAACTATAGAAAGTGAAGTACAGACCCCTGCACGGCTTCTGTCAGCTATTCGCCGGACGGCTCGCTACTCTCCGGCCAGTGCTCAGAGAGATCATCAGCTGGCCGATCTCGATGGCTCGCACGGCGGTGGACCTGCCCCGCGCGATGGAACGCAGCATCCGCGAGGCGAACGAGCTGATGGAGGTCTCGCGCGAGCAGCTCGAGGTGATGCGCCGGCAGGCCGATGAGGCGCTCGAGCAGGCCGAGCGCATGAACGAGCTCCTCGGGCCGCGTGGTCCGCCTCACCGAGCCGCTCGAGCGGGCGCAGCGCGGCGGCGAGTACGTCGGCGATGCGCCTCAAGCGCGCCCTCTTCGGGCCCGAGGAGGCGCGGCGCGCGTCTCGATCGACGCGGAGGTCATCGCCGAGGAGAAGGCGCTCGCGGAGCAACCGGAGGCATCCGCTGAGCAGGAAGAGGCGTCCGCACGGCCTCCGGATCCGCCGGAGCGGTGAGCCGTCCCGACGCCGGGCTCTGCGACCGCTGCCGCCACCAGCGCCTGATCCACAACACGCGCGGCTCGGTCTTCTCGCTGTGCGAGCGGTCGAAGACCGACCCCGACTTCCCCCGCTATCCGCGGCTCCCGGTGCGAAGCTGCCGCGGTTTTCAGGAGCGTGGCCTGGGTAATGGCTGACGGTCAGGAGATTCACGAGCGATGTGGATCGGGAATCCGGAAGGCTGCGGGGCCGGCGATGCTGCTCTGCCTGGCGGCCCTCGTACTGAGCGCATGCGGGTCCGGATGCGAGCACGACCACGACCGCTGCGCCGGCCGGCCGTCTCGCGGCGACCGCCGACCGGCTCGCCAAGCTCAGCGACCGCATCGCGTCGGACCTCGACGCGGGTGACATCTGCCACGCGGCGCACGCCGCCGACGACCTGCACACTGCGGTCGAGGAGTCGGACCTGCCCGCCAACCTCCGCCCCGGGGTCGACGCCGTCGCCGGAGACCTGGTCGACCAGGTCAACTGCCCGCCGCCCCCGCCACCGCCGCCGCCGCCCGGAGCCCCAGAAGAAGCCGAAGAAGCCAAAGCAGGGCGAGCACGGACCAGGGCAAGGGGACAGGGT
Organism: uncultured Solirubrobacterales bacterium; assembly: GCA_963801055.1. Classification (GTDB taxonomy): domain Bacteria; phylum Actinomycetota; class Thermoleophilia; order Solirubrobacterales; family 70-9; genus DASUPK01. The sequence continues at coordinate 552,996 of CAWDDE010000001.1, forward strand.
GGCGGCGGCGATGAGCATCGGCAACCCGGCACTCGAAGCACGGCGGATTCGTGCCTCCCGGCCAGGCCAAGCTCAAGGGTGAGCAGGGATGAGCCGCCGCACTCGCCGGCGAGCGCTACGAGCTCGAGGACCGCCTCGGCCACGGCGGCATGGCCACCGTCTATCGCGCCCACGACCTGAAGCTCGATCGCCAGGTCGCGATCAAGCTCCTCGCGGACAACTTCGCCGGGCGACGACGAGGTGCGGAAGCGGTTCTCTCGCGAGGCCCGGCTCGCCGCCCGGCTCGACCACCCGAACGTCGTCCAGGTCTTCGACGTCGGGGAGGACGACGGACCGCCCCTACATCGTCATGGAGCACGTCGAGGGCGGGACCCTGGAGGACCGGCTGAACCGCCGGCGCCGTTCGCTGGACCGCGACGGAGGCCCTCCGCCTTCTCGGCCAGCTCTGCGAGGGGCTCGGCCATGCCCATGCGAAGAAGCTGGTCCACCGCGACATCAAGCCCCAGAACCTGCTGCTGCGCGAGCTCCGACGACTGCCTGAAGATCACGGACTTCGGGATCGCGCGCGCCGCCGAGGAGACGACCCGCCTGACGACGGCCCGGCAAGGTGATCGGCACCGACCGCTACATGGCCCCGGAGCAGCTGGCCGACGGGAAGATCACCCCCGCCACCGACGTCTACGCGTGCGGGGTGGTGGCCGACGAGCTCCTGCCCGGAGTCGCGCTCGCCGCGAGCTGCAGCGAGATCATCGACGCGCTGCCTGCGGCGAGGATCCCGGACGAGCGCTTCGCCGACGCGAGCGAGCTCGGCGAGGCGCTCGCCGACCGTCGAGGGCAACGGCGCCGTCGGCGTCGTCCGCCGGATCAAGTCGCAGGGCCGCACCAGCCGAGAGCGTCTCCCGACAACGGGCGAGGCCACGGCCCGCTGGCCGGCGCCGACGGACGTCCGGCCGCGCGACCGCCGGCGCTGGACCGCGCCTGGCCGCGGGCCTGGCGCTGATCGCGGCAGTCGCCGCCGGCGGCCGTGATCGCGCATCGGCTCCGGAGACTCCGACTCACCGATCGAAGCCGAAGCAGGCGCGGCCGACGCCAGCGCCGGCCGCCTCCGTTCCGCGGTCGGACGATCCGGCGACCGCAGGCGCAGGCAGCTCGCGGACTTCCTCCGCGCGCAGTCCCGCCCGGGACAGGCGACCGCCCAGCCCTAGGGAGTCGTCTTCGGGAGCCGGCGCGGTCGGCGTCTGAGTCGGCTTCGTGGCCGTCGGCGCCGGCGCGGGCTGGCCGGTGGCGGTCGTGGTCGCGGCCGCGGTGGTCGGCGGGTGAACCGCGGGCTCGGACTTCTCGCCGCAGCCCGCCGCGGCCAGCGCCGCCAGCGCCGCCGTCCCGAGCACGAGCGGCCGCAGCCGCCGCCTTCCCGCCCAGCCGTCGGAGCTCACCGCCGGGACGGTAACGAAGCAGGCGTGAGTCAGCGGAACTCGACCTCGACCAGCGGGCTGCCGGGCCACCCAGTCCTCGAAGTTCCTGGAGCCGCGCCCGAGGTCGTCGAGGATCCCGCGATCACCTCGCGGCGCTCAGCCTCGTCCGTGATCGGGTGCGCGATCGGCCGGCAGGTCGGCCTGGGCGCTGCGCTTCAGGTGGAAGGTGAACTCGGGGTTTCGCCAGCAGGTTCGCGTACCAGTCACGGGTACCCGGCGAGCCGCTCAGGAAGGTCCGGCCGTCGTAGCGGTAGCGCCAGATCTCGATCCGCCGCGGCTGGCCGCTGTTGCGGCCGGTCGTGGTGATGTCGATCGTCCGATCGTTCTCGAGCGCACGCTGGATCCGCTCGTCCACCCGGAACAGGGTACGTCTACGCCGCCTCGGAGTAGAGCGGGCTCGCCCGCGGGCATCTCCTCGCTCCTCGTCCGCGAACTGCTCGGCCGCCTTCTGCTCGGGCTGGATCACGATCGCGACGACACGCGATCGCGGCCACGACCAGTCCCGCAGCGACCCAGAAGGCCAGGTGATAGCCGCTGGTCAGCGCCGAGGCGGTCGAGTGTCCGGCAGCCTCGAGGCTGTCGCTGCGCGAGGTGGAGAGGGTCGCGAGGACGGCAAGGCCGAGAGCGCCGCCGACCTGAGCGGAGGTGTTGACCAGGCCCGAGGCAAGCCCGGCGTCGGCCCTGGTGGCACCCGACATCGCGATCGTCATCAGCGCGGGGAAGCAGATGCCGATCCCGGCGCCCAGCAGGATCAGGACCGGCAGGACGTCGACGAAGTAGTTGGCGTCGACCGGAGCCCGCGTGAACAGCACCAAGCCGGCGGTCACCAGCCCGAGACCCGGGAAGAGCAGCCTCCGTGCGCCGAAGCGCATGATCAGCGGCTCGGAGTAGCGAGCCGGTCAGCGTGCCCATGATGATCGTCACCGGCAGGAAGGCGAGGCCGATCTGGAGGGCGTCGTATCCCTGGACCAGCTGCAGGTAGAGCGAGCCCATGAAGAACATCCCGAACATCCCGGCCACCGTCAGCACCTGCACCACGTTCGCGCCGCTTACGTTGCGCGAGCGGAAGATCCGCAGCGGGATCAGCGGATTGCTCGTTGTCGCCTCGCGGGCGATGAAGGCTCCCAGCAGCGCCAGGGAGGCCGCGCCCAGGCCGAGCGTCAGCGGGGCGCCCCAGCCGTCCTTGGCGGCGGGTTCCACGATCGTGTAGACGCCGAGCATCAGCGATGCGGTGATCAGAACGGCCCCGAGCGAGTCGGCGCCCTCGCCGAAGCCGATGCCCTCGTCCTTCTCGAGCAGGCGACGGGCGAGCAGGGCGGTGACCAGGCCGATCGGGGCGTTGACGAAGAAGATCCAATGCCAGCTGATCGTCTGGGTGAGGATGCCGCCGATCAGCAGCCCAACGGCGCCGCCCGCGGAGGCGACGAAGGCGTAGATACCGACTGCCTTCGCCTGCTCCCGCGGCTCGGGGAACATCGTCACGATCATGCCCAGGATCACGGCGGAGGTCATGGCGCCGCCGATTCCCTGAAGCAGGCGGGCTCCGATCAACATTCCCTCGCTCTGCGAGGCACCGCAGAGCAATGAAGCCGCGACGAAGACCGCTAGCCCCCACAGGAAGATCGTCCGGCGACCGACCAGGTCTCCGAGCCGGCCGGCGAGCAGCAGCAGTCCTCCGAAGGTGATCAGGTAGGCGTTAACCACCCAGGCGAGGCTCGACTGCGAGAAGCCCAGGTCGTCCTTGATCGAGGGCAGCGCGACGTTCACGACGGTGATGTCGAGGACGATCATCAGCATGCCGATGCAGAGCACGTAGAGCGCGATCCAGCGGTTGCGGTCGCTGATCGGCTGCTGTTCGGTGGCTGTCGCCTGTGCCTGCGTCATCAAATTGGTCTCCTTGTGCCGTCTTTTGAAACTACAGACCGGCCTCGCTCGGCAAACTCATCGCCCTCTGTAGGGCTTCGACCGCGGTCGAAGTGAAGGCGTTCGTGAAGGCCGAGCTCAATTACCTGCCGGTAGGGAAGGCCCGGTCAGCCGAGCCGGGCGGGCAGCCCGAACCGCGCGTAGGCGGCCGCCAGCTTCTCGTAGTCCGCCGGCTGCTCCGGAGTACGGGCCTGCACGTCGGGGTCCGGATCCATCGAGGCGCGCAGGATGAACGCGTCGACCTCCTTGATCTTCTCGCCCTCGAAGGTGAGCACGTTGACCGCGAAGGGGACGTGCGCATTCTGCTCCTTATCCCAGCTGTAGAAGGCGAGCGCCGGCTGGCCGTTGGCCGTCGTTCGGATCGCCCGCCAGCCCCAGTCCGGGAGCATCGAGTAGTCAGCGAGGAAGCCGCGGATACCGTCGTGGCCCTGGAACCAGCGGGCCATCGGGGGCATCGTGAACGCCGCGTCCTCGGCGAGCATCGAGACGACGGTGTCGACGTCGTTTCGCTCCCACGCATCGGCGTATCGCTCGACGATCTCCCGGAGCCGCTCGTCCCCGAGCGAGCCAAGCGTCTTCTGCTGGCTCTGCTCTGGCAGCTTCTTCTCGATCGTCGCGCGGGCACGCTGCAGGGCGCTGTTCACCGAGGCGACGCTGGTGTCGAGCGCGTCGCCGGTCTCCTGTGCGGAGAAGCCAAGCACTTCGCGCAGGATCAGCACCGCGCGCTGGTTCGCCGGCAGCAGCTGAAGCGCGGCGATGAAGGCGAGCTCGACGGACTCGCGCTGCTCGTAGCGGGCGTCGGGCGAGGCGTAGCCGTCCTCGATACCCAGGGTCTCGTCGGGGTAGGGCTCGATCCAGACCGACTCGACCACCGGTTCGCCGACGCCGCCGTGCGGATCGGCGGGCGGCCCGTAGTCGATCGGGAGGACCCGCTTGGGTCGTCGCTCGATTGCGTCCAGCGAGGTGTTGGTCGCGATCCGGTACAGCCAGGAGCGCAGCGAGCTGCGGCCCTCGAACTTCGGCAGGCCGCGCCAGGCGCGCACCAGCGCCTCCTGCAGCGCGTCCTCGGCATCCTGGACGGAGCCGAGCATCCGGTAGCAGTGCGCGTGGAGCTCGGAGCGGTGCGGCTCGACCAGCCGGCGGTAGGCGTCCTCGCTGCCCTCGCGGGCAGTCTCGAGCAGCTCTCGCTCCTGCAGCCGTCGACTCTGTCGGACCGGGACTCATCGGTGCTTGCAGAGTAGACCGACAGGATCCGGAAGACTCATCGCCGGAGCGATGAGTTTCGCGGCCTGCCCCAGTCTTACTGGCAAGCAATGAGGCAGGTCAACTCCAATTCCGTCGTCCACCTGGAGCTGCACACGGGCGATCTCCGGGGGGCGGTGGACTTCTACGCGAGGCTCTTCGGCTGGGCGCCCGAGCGGATCCAGGCGGGGGCCAGCTCGTACTTGGCGATGGGGATGGGTGACCGGGTCGGCGGCGGCGTGGTCGAGTGTGCCGCGGAGCGGCCGCTCTGGCTTCCCTACGTCGAGGTCCGCGACGTGTCGATGACGGCCGACCGCGCGTGCGGCCTTGGTGGCCACGTCCTGCTCAGCCCTCGGGAGGGGCCGGAGGGCTGGCGCAGCGTCGTCTCGACGCCTGATGGCGGCGAGGTCGCCTTCTGGCAGCCCAAGAACGGCCGCTGAGCCGCCCGCACACGAAGGCGCGGCCGCGTATCGGGCTCGCGGACGGCTAGCGGTGGGGGAGGGGCCGCCATTCCGGCGGCCCCTCGCTCGGTACTAGGCGCCAGCCGAAACCGCGCCGATCTGCTCCATCAGCGCCGCCGAGTCGATCGTGCCCCAGTGCTCGGCTGCCTTGTCGTTCTCGAACCGGACGAAGTCGTAGTTCGAGACCTCGACCTTCTTGCCGCTGGCGGGCATTCCCATGAAGTCACCCTGATGGGTGCCCCGAAACGTCGAGCGGACGGCAAGCCGGTCACCCTCGACGAGGATGTCCTCGGCCGTCGCCTCGAGATCGGGGAACGCTGCGCGGACCTGCCTGACGAAGTCGTGTAGGCCCGCGAGATCGGCGCCGGTGCCGGGAAGCGGATCATGATCGACGAAGTCCGCTGAGCAGATCTCATCGATGACTTCCTCGTTCCCCTCGTTTATTACCTCGGAGAACCAGCGCTGGGCCATCGCCTTGTAATCGGCCATATCTGTACCTCCAGAGTCGAAGCGGTGTAGCCACGACCCTATCCTGGATCGCCGTGGCCGTGTGATCAATCGGTGGAGGCAGGCCAGAAGATCGCGAAGGCCCCAAGCTGGCCGGCCCTGCCCTTGATGGGGATCGCGCTGACCGCAATGAGGTGATCCTCGCCATCCGCCGCCGTGATCTTCATCTGGGCGTGCCCGGGCTCGCCGTCGCGAAGCGCGATCGTCAGCGGCAGGTCCTCGACAGCGAGCTCACCGCCGCCGGGCTCGCGCGGGCGAAAGCGTGTGCCCCATTCCTGCTCCTGCATCGCCCCGGCCTGCTCGAAGGGCAGCCCGAGGAGCTCCCCGGCGGTCTCGTTGTAGAAGAGCAGCGTGCCGGCCTCGTCGACCAGGAACGCCGCCGTCGACAGGCCCGCCATCAAGCTCCGTGCCTGGATCAGCTCGATCGGCCTCTGCGCAGCGGCCACAAACCCAGACTAGCCGGGTCCGAGCGGCTTTGAGCGCGCAGGCGACCCTGGCCCTCACCGAGGCCGGGTAACGGTTGCCGGCGCTGCTTCCATCGACGGCCGGGTCTCTCGGGGGTGAGCCTCGTACCAGCGCCCGTACCTGTCGGCCAGGGGTGCCGCGGTGATCCCGTGGAGGAGGATCGAGAGGCCAACGGTCAGATAGATCGCCAACAGGACGATCTGCTCGTGTGGCAGTTGGGAATCCTCGAGCACGATCACAGCGAAGACGATCGACGCGAGCCCGCGGGGACCGAACCACCCCAGGAATCCGATGGTCGGTGGGCGCGCTCGAGTCCCCACCGTCGCGATGGCCACCGGAACCATTCGCACGACCGTCAGGCTGAGTAGCGCGTAGAGGGCGAGGTCCAAGCTCAAGTGGCCGAGCGCCGGTCCAAGCAGGATTGCGCCAAAGATCAGGAAGGTGACGCCGTTGAGCACGCCTCCCACCTCGTCGACGAGACGATTGACCTCGGCCGGATCACGGCCGAGTACCCCGCCGAAGACTCCTCCGGCGACGAAGGTCGCGATGAAGCCCGAGCCGTCCAGTCCCACCGCGATCCCGTAGGCCAACCCCGCACCAGCGGCGGGGATCACCTGCAGCCAGGCCCCCGTGATCAGGTTTCGGCGCCCTCCGTAACGGATGATCGCGGCGATCAGCAACCCGGCGGCCACGCCGCCGAGGATCCCGTAGCCGATCTCCTCCACGACGAGCGTCGCGGCGCTTCGGCCACCCGTGAGCTCGGAGTGAACGTCCGCAGCCGCCACCGCGATGAACAGCAGTGGCACGCAGATCCCGTCGTTGAGACCGCTCTCCACGTTCAGCCCCTGCCGGATGGGTGCCGGCACGCGTGGGTCTGTGACCACCGCCTGTCCGAGCGCGGCATCGGTCGGCGCCAACACCACCCCGATGATCAGCGCTTCCTCGAGGCTGAGCTGCCCGAAGATCGCCGCCGCTGCCAGAGCGCCGAGAAGGATCGTGAGCGGCAGCCCGATCCCAAGCAGCCGCCCCGGGATGTTCGCCTCGCGTCCCAGCTGTCTCAGATTGATCCGCGAGGCATCGGAGAAGAGCACGAGCGCCAAGGTGGCCTCGGCGAGGGCCCGCACCGTCGAGCTGGTGGTCGCCAGGTCGAGCTCGTCGAGCACCCTCGGACCGACTAGCAAGCCGATGGCGACGAAGAGGATCGCCGGCGTCACCGGCGTGCCGGCGATGCGTCCGGATACCGACGCGACCGCAAGGACCGCAAGCGCAACGATCGCCAGCGACCACTCCATTCAAGGGCTCCCGCGTTCGAGGTTCAGGGTGCGGATCGCAGCAGGAGGAGCCTATCTCGGGGTCCGAGGCTCCTCGGAGCGCGGGTTTGCAGGGGGAGAGACGACCTGCTTCACAGCCTGGTCGACAGTGGGATATGCGGCATCAAGAATCGAATCGCCTGGAGCGGCGTGGATGACATCGCGAACCTGACCGACGTTTCGGGCGATCACCACCCGGACGCCATCGGCCCCCAGTTCTCGCGCCACCTGGTCGAGGACCTGGGCCGCCGTCACATCGATATAGGGGACCGTCTCCGCGTCGATGACGATTGTGTGAACGTCGGCGCGTTTCGCCGTGCCGCGGATCTCACGCGCAACCGGCTCGGCATTGGCGAAGAACAGCCCGCCCTCGATCCTCAGCACCGCGATTCCTTCGATACGCCGGTTCTCCGGATGCCGATCGAGATCCGAGAAGTGACCACTTGGGCCGGGGACTCTCCCGAGCTCTGTCACCGGCGGCCGCGAGGCACGGTAGAGGAGTAGGAGGAGCGAAATCAGCACTCCGATGAACAGCCCAGCCAGAATTCCGAAGATCATCACCCCAAGCATCGCGGCGACCGCTGCAATGAAGTCCGCCCGAGCCGCAAATCCGTAGGCTCGGCCGAGCCGGACGCTGTAGACCCGATAGAAGTCGCGCAGCGCCGAGAAGTCGATCAGGTCGATCAGGGCGACGATCACAACGGCCGCCAGGGTCGCCACGGGCAGGCTCTCGAAAAAGCCCGTGACAAAGAGCAAGGTGAGCGTCGTCAGACCGGCGGCGATCAGCCCGACGAGTTGGGTCCGCCCACCGGCGGTGCTGTTCACCGCCGTCTTGGACAGGCTCCCGTTGACCGCGAACCCACCGGATATCCCAGCGCCGAGGTTCGCAACGCCGAGGCCAACCAGCTCACGGTTCGGGTCGATCTCCCGGTTCTCCCGTTGGGCATAGGTCTTGGCGGTCCCCAGGCTCTCCGCAAAACCGACCAGCATCACCCCCAAAGCTGCGGCTGCCAGACCCCCGAAGCGGTCGAGGCTGACGTCCGGGACAGACAGCGAAGGGAGGCCAGGGTCGATGGAGCCGACGATCGCCACCCCGTGGGCGCCGAGGTCGAAGAGCTCAACGGCGCCGACTCCCAGGACCACGGCCGCCAGCGGCCCTGGGATCGCCGGTGCCACGCGAGGAAGCCCGAACAGCACGGCGAGCGACCCAAGCCCGACCAGGAGCGTGAGGCCATCGGTCTGATCGAGGTTGCTGAGAAAGTCCCAGGCCCTCTCGAAGAAGTGACCGTGGCCGGTTTCGACTCCGAACAGCCTCGGGATCTGGCCGACGATGACTGTCAGCGACAAGCCGATGATGAACCCCTTGAGCACGGGTTCGGAGACGAAGCTCGCCAGAAACCCGAGGCGCAAGACGCCGGCGATCGACGCGGCGAGTCCGACGCAGATGGCGAGCGCGGCCGTGGTCGCAAGGAACTGCCCGCCGCTCCCTGAAACGGCGTTCCCAACAATCGCAGCCGACAGCGCCGCCGCGGCGGCGGATGGCCCGGTGATCAGTTGCCGCGAGCTGCCTAGGGCCGCGTAGAGAACCAAGGCCGCCGGCGCCGCATAGAGGCCGACGACGGGCGGGACGCCAGCAATCGTCGCGTAGGCCAGCGCCGAGGGCACGAGCACGGCCCAGACCGTCAGCCCGGCAACCAAGTCCCTGCGAACCCAGTCGCGCTGGTAATTCCTCAGCGATGGAAACAAGTGGCTCACAGAGCCTTACCGGCGGTAGCCAACCTACCCTCCCGCCGCCCTGCGGACAAGTACGAGGGGATCTCCGCCGGGTGTTGCCCCATGCTGGCGCGCGCGGCCGAGCCGGCCCGCCGATCGGCATGTAGGGCAAGCCTGGAATGGTTTAGGCCGTGAGCGACGCCAACCTGATCCTGATCGTCGGCGGCCTATTGATCGCGGGCCTGCTCGCTTCGCTTGCCGCCGGACGACTGCGGGTGCCGGGTCTGGTCCTGTTCCTGGCCATCGGGATGGCGATCGGCTCTGACGGCACCGGCTGGATTGATTTCGCCGACTACGAGTTAGCTCGCACGATCGGGGTAATCGCCTTGGCGCTGATCCTGTTCGAGGGCGGCCTCAGCGTGGGATTCGGCGAGATCCGACCCGTGTTAGGTGCGTCCCTGGCCCTCGCGATTCCCGGAACGCTGGTGACCGCCGCCATTACCGGCATTGCGGCTACGTGGCTATTCGGGCTGTCGCTGCTGGAGGGAATGCTGCTCGGCTCGATCGTCTCCGCCACCGACGGCGCAGCGATCTTCGGCCTGATCCGCCACTCGCGCCTGCGTCGCCGCGTTGCCCGGACCCTGGAGGGGGAGACGGGTCTGAACGACCCGGTCGCGGTCCTTCTCGTGGTCGGACTGATCGACTGGATACAGCTACCCGACTACGGGCTCGGAGACATGACGCTGCTGCTCCTGCGGCAACTTGCCATCGGTCTAACGGTCGGTGTCTCTGTCGGCTGGCTCGCCGTGCACGGCCTGCGTCGCGCGTGGCTCGGCAGCGAGGCGGGCTACGTGATCGGAACGATCGGAGCGGCAGCGGTTGCGTTTGGTGCGGCGAGCAGCCTGCACGGCTCGGGATTCCTGGCCGTCTACCTCGCCGGCCTGCTGCTCGGCAGCGTGCCAATCCCGGCGAAGCGGGCCGTCACCGTCTTTCATCAGGGCCTTGCCCTCGTGGCGCAGGTGACGATGTTCGTAGTCCTCGGTCTGTTGGTGTTCCCATCCCAGCTCGGGGACGTCGCGCTCGAAGGCACGGTCCTCGCACTGGTGCTTGTCTTCCTCGCGAGGCCGATCGCGACAGTCTTCACCACTGCGCTGGCCCGATTCACCTTCCGAGAGCAGTCCGTGCTCGCATGGGCTGGCCTGCGCGGGGCCGTCCCAGTCGTGCTCGCGACGTTTCCCGTGATCGACGGCGTTCCCGACAGCCTCGACTTCTTCAACATCGTCTTCTTTGCGGTTCTGCTCTCGACACTCCTGCAGGGCGCCACCTTCGAGCCCTTTGCCCAGGCGCTCGGGGTGACCACGGTTGAAGGTCCAGAGGTGCTTCCCGCCCGAGGTGCTCATCCCGGGTCTCAGATCCTCACCGTCAGACCATGGCGACATGCTGATGGCGATCAGGCGTTCCCGAGACGAGTCTTGGGAACGCCGGTGCGGGAACAGCTGCTCGCTCGGTTGGATTGCCCCGGCGCATTGGTGACGCTCGAAGATGGCCGCTATGCCTTCACGGGCCCCCTCGTTGGGGTCGGCCCAGCAAGCGCCTTGCAGGCTGAAGCCCGCCGGAAGCTCGCTCATGCCGGCTCCGATACTGAGCGCGCCTGGTGGCGAGACGTGATTGGAGAGCTGGCCCGCTGATGCTGCCCGAGAGAATGCATGGCTGCTCCACCGAGCGGGTGAGATCGCCATAAGATGGCCGATCCCCGGTGGCTGCCCCGTCCGTAATCTCGCGCTCAGCGCTCGACGAGCTCATCTCCGAGCTGGGTCGCCGGGGCTTCACTGTGATCGGCCCGAGGGTTCGCGACCGGGCGATCCTCTACGAGGAGATCTCTTCGACCGCCGACTTGCCGGAGGGGCTCACCGATGAGCAGGAGGGGGGCAGCTACCGGCTGGTCGAGCGCGAGGACCGCTCACTGTTCGCCTACAACGTCGGGCCCAACTCCTGGAAGAGCCATCTCTTTCCCTCAACGCTGACCCTCTGGAGGGGCCGGAAGGGTGCGGATGGAGAGATCAGCTTCAAACCGGAAGAGCAGCAAGTCCCCCGCTACGCATTCATCGGGGTGCGTTCCTGCGACCTGGCGGCGATCGGCGTTCAGGACAAGGTCTTCATCGGCAACGGCTACACCGACGCCGACTACGAGGCGCGGCGGCGTGACGCCTTCATCGTCGCCGTCAACTGCTCGAAGGCCGGAAACACCTGCTTCTGCGTCTCGATGGATACAGGCCCGAAGGCCGAGAGCGGATTCGACCTGGCTCTGACCGAGCTGGTCGATGAGGACGGTCATCGCTTCCTGGTTGAGGTTGGCAGCGAGGAGGGCGCCGAGCTCCTCTCGATGATCGATTCTGAGGCGGCGACAGAGGCCGACCGGAGCCGGGCCGGCGAGGTCTCGGAGGAATGTGCCTCGCAGATGGGCCGCGAGCTAGAGACCGACGGGATCAAGGAGCTGCTCTACCGCAACATGGAGCACCCCCGCTGGGACGAGGTCTCCGAGCGTTGCCTCACTTGCGGCAACTGCACCCTGGTCTGCCCGACCTGCTTCTGCCACACCGTCGAGGACGTCACCGACCTCGCTGGGCGAGGAGGCCGAGCGGGTGCGACTGCTTGACTCCTGCTTCACGCTCGACCACTCCTACATCCACGGTGGCAGCGTCCGCAACTCGGCGCGCTCGCGGTACCGCCAATGGATGACTCACAAGCTCGCCACCTGGATCGACCAGTTCGGGACCTCCGGCTGCGTCGGCTGTGGCCGCTGCATCACCTGGTGCCCGGTGGCGATCGACATCACCGAGGAGGCGGCGGCGATCCGCGCGACTGATCTCGGTCCGGACCCGGGAGAGGGAAGGGGGATCAGTGCAGACCATTGAGCAGCTGCTCGCCGAAGCGGCCGCCTTCAACGGGATGTCCCAGTCCCAGCTTTCCCTGATCGGCGGCTGCGCGCAGAACAGGGTTTTCGAGGACGGCGAGTACCTGATGCAGGAGGGCGAAGCGGCGGACAGCTTCTACGTCATACGCCTGGGCAGAGTCGCGCTCGAGATCTTCGTTCCGCAGCGGGGAGCCGTGACCATCGAGACGATCGACGAGGGCGGCCTCGTCGGTTGGTCGTGGCTCGTGCCTCCCTTCCACGTGCACCTGGACGCCCGTGCGCTCGGCTCGGTGCACGTCGTCGCTTTTGATGCGGCCTGCCTGCGCGGCAAGGCCGACGCAGACCCCGAATTGGGGTACGAGCTGATGCGTCGCTTCATCCCGGTGATCGTCGAGCGCCTCCAGGCGACCCGGGTCCAGATGCTCGACATCTACGGAAACGTGGCGAGCTAAGCGCGATGGTTGCCGACACAATGCTGCCGAGCTCGTATGTGGTCACGGACAAGCGCCAAGAGCTGAGCGACACCTGGACCCTCGAGCTCGAGCCGACTGGCCCGGACGGCGTCGGTGAGTTCCGGCCGGGCCAGTTTTCGATGCTCTACGCCTTTGGAGCGGGGGAGGTGCCGATATCGGTCAGCTCGATCAACGGTGGCGGCCCGCTGGTCCAGACGGTCCGCGCGGTCGGGGCCGCCACCCGGGCGATCTGCTCGTGCGAGCCAGGCGACGAGCTGGGCGTGCGTGGTCCTTTCGGCAACAGCTGGCCGCTCGAGGAGGCCGAGGGCGGGGATGTGGTGGTGGTCACCGGCGGGATTGGTCTGGCGCCGCTTCGACCCGCCATCGAGCACCTGATCGCCAAGCGCGACAGCTACCGGGCGGTGGCGCTGCTCTACGGCGCCCGGTCGCCCGACGAGATGCTGTTCTTCGCCGAACTCCAGGGCTGGCGCGAGGCGGGGATCGACGTCAAGTACACGGTCGACACAGCGGCCGGGAAGTGGGACGGGCGCGTCGGGCTGGTCACCAAGCTGGTTCCGATCACCGGCTTCGAGGGAGCGCGGACGACCGCGATGATCTGCGGGCCGGAGGTGATGATGCGGTTCGTATCCACCGCACTCGAGGACCGTGGGGTCCCCGCCGAGAGCATCCACGTCTCGCTTGAGCGCAACATGAAGTGTGCAACCGGCCATTGCGGCCACTGCCAGCTCGCCCATCGCTTCGTCTGCAAGGACGGCCCCGTCTTCCCGGTCGGACGGATCCGCACGCTCTTGCGGGTGAGGGAGCTGTGACTGGAGAGCGCCCCAAGCTTGCGGTCTGGAAGTTCGCCTCCTGTGACGGTTGTCAGCTGTCGCTGCTCGACTTCGAGCGCGAGCTCGTTTCCCTGCCCGATCAGATCGAGGTGGCCTACTTCCTCGAGGCGACCCGCGGCACGGTCGAGGGTCCATACGATCTCTCGTTGGTCGAGGGCTCGATCACCACTCCCGAGGACGCGGAGCGGATCAAGGCGGTCCGCGACAAGTCGCGGCGACTGGTGACGATCGGCGCCTGTGCGACCTCGGGCGGAATTCAGGCCCTGAGGAACTTCGCCGACGTGGAGGACTTCATGTCGGTCGTCTACGCCTCGCCCGAGTACATCTCGACGCTGGAGACGTCGACTCCGATCTCCGCCAACGTCCATGTCGACTTCGAGCTCCAGGGCTGCCCCGTCAACCGCCACCAGCTGCTCGAGGTGATCAGCGCCTTCCTCAACGAGCGCAAGCCGGCAGTCGCGAACCACAGCGTCTGCGTCGAGTGCAAGCGCGCCGGGAACGTCTGCGTGATGGTCGCCCACGGCACGCCCTGCCTCGGTCCCGTCACCCACTCCGGCTGCGGCGCGCTCTGCCCGAGCTACGACCGCGGCTGCTATGGCTGCTTCGGGCCGATGGAGTCCCCGAACGCCCCCTCGCTCTCGGGCTGGTTCGAGGGGCTCGGCATGGACGAGGTCGACGTGGTCCGCGTCTACCGCACCTTCCACACAGCCCGGGAGCCGTTCCGAGAGGAGAGCGAGAGGCTGGAGGCCGATGGCTGAAGGCGGCGAGACCCGGACGATCCGCACCGAGGCGCTCGCCCGGGTGGAGGGTGAGGGGGCGATGCAGATCCGGATCCGCGATGACGAGGTCGAGGACGTTCAGCTCCAGATCTACGAGCCGCCCCGCTTCTTCGAGGCCTTCTTGCGCGGCCGCTCTTTCAGGGAGGCACCCGACATCACTGCCCGGATCTGCGGCATCTGCCCGGTCGCCTACATGACCAGCGCCTTTAACGCGATGGAGGACGCACTCGGTGTCGAAATCGATGAGCGGATCCATGTTCTGCGCCGCCTCATGTACTGCGGCGAATGGATCGAGTCGCACGCTCTCCACGTCTTCCTACTCCACGCCCCGGACTTCTTGGGCTTCGAGTCGGCTTGGGCGATGGCGCGCGAGCACCGCGAGGTGGTTGAGAGTGGCCTCAAAATCAAGGCGATGGGCAACGACCTTCTGCGGGCGATCGGCGGTCGAGCGATCCATCCCATCAACGTTCGCGTCGGCGGCTTCTACAAGGCGCCGAGCCAGGCTGACCTCAATGCGCTGGTGCCCAGCTTGGAGGAGGCGAGGGAGCTGTCGCGTCAGTCCGTGGCCTGGGTTGCTGGCCTCGAATTCCCGGACTTCGAGCAGGACTACGAGTTCGTCGCCCTGCGACACCCGGAGCGGTACGCGATCGAGGACGGCGGACTCGTCTCGAGCTCCGGGCTGGACATCGGGCCGGGCGAGTACGAGGAGCACTTCACCGAGGAGCAGGTCCGGCACTCGACGGCGCTCCAGGCCCGGATGAGCGATGGCGGCACCTACTTCCTCGGGCCGATGGCCCGCTACTCGCTGAACTCTGCGCAGCTCTCGGACGTGGCGCGGGAGGCGGCGGAGAAAGCGGGCCTCGGCGAGGAGTGCCGCAACCCGTTCAAGTCGATCGTCGTCCGCGCCGTGGAGATCCTCTACGCCTTCGATGAGGCGCTGCGTTTGATCGCCGACTATGAGCCGCCCGCCCCGCCGGCGGCGGAGCTGGAGCCGAAGGCCGCGGTCGGGACCGGCTGGAGCGAGGCGCCGCGCGGGATGCTCTGGCATCGCTACCGGCTCGAGGACGACGGCTCCATCACGGAGGCGCGGATCGTGCCTCCTACCTCCCAGAATCAGGCCCGAATCGAGCAGGACCTGCTCGAGTTCGTGCGGCCCCGCGTCGACCTGTCAGACGATCGGCTGCAGTGGGAGTGCGAGCAGGCGATCCGCAACTACGACCCTTGCATCAGCTGCTCGACCCACTTTCTGAAGCTGGAAGTGGACCGCGCTTGAGCGCACACCCTGAGGATGCCACGCACCTTCGTCCACCGCGACTTTCAGCCGAAGGACCCGGCGTTCCTGCGAGACGAGCGCCAATTCCTCGAGCGGCAGTGGGGCGTGTTGCACATGATGGAGCGCGATCGCGACCATCTCACCCATGACATCGAGCGGGCGAGATCACTGGCGGCGCGAATCGGGGTCCGGGTCGAGCGTGAGTTCGAGCGGGAGGAGCGCAGGCTGCTGTCGTTGATCGGCATCGGTAATCGCCTCCGCCGCGATGACGCCGCTGGGCTCGAGGTTGTGCGCCGTCTTCGACTCGCGCATCCGCCGGGGGTGAGGCTGATCGAGGAGGAGGGCGAGCCGGCTTCTTTGATCGACGCCTGGAGCAGCGTCGACGAAGCGCTCGTGATCGACTGCATCAGCTCCGGGGCGGCGCCGGGAAAGCTCCACCGCTTCGATGTCACCGAAGCGCCGCTTCCGGCGCAAGTGTTCAGCGCCTCCACACACGCGCTGGGGCTCCCCGAGGCGGTGGAGCTTGCCCGCGAGCTCGGCCGGCTCCCCGGGCGACTGATCGTCTACGGGATCGAGGGGGAGAGTTTCGAGACCGGGGAGGGCCTGTCGTACCCGGTCCAGAAGACCGTCGAGAAGCTGGTTATGGACCTCTACCGCGAGCTCAGCGGGGCGAGCTGAACCCCTCAGCGCTGCTCCGTGGGCGCGTGGGATTCAACTGTCCGGCTCGCCCATTTGCAGCAGCGGGTGCTCAAGTCCATGTTCCTCGCAGAGCCGTGGAACGCTCTCGGGTTGGAACTCGATCCCGTAGCGGGCTCCCAGCTCACCGAGCTGGGCGGGGTCGAACTCTGGGCCCGCCGTGATCGCCCCGAGCTCATCGAAGAAATGCTCGAAGCCGCCCGGCGAGATGATCTCCAGGATCCGGCAGGGTTCGTCGCCGGCGTTCCAGAAGGTGTGCCACTGGTCGCGCGGCTTGAACGCCAGGTCCCCAACCTCTGCGTAAACAACGTCGTCGCCGAGCAGGGCGCCCATCCGTCCCTCGAGCACGAAGCTGTACTCGTCCTCACGTGAGTGCTTGTGGATCGGGGCCGCCAGGCGCCGCGGCGGCATCGGGTGCTCGACGAGCGAGAACCCCCCGCCCGTCTCCTCGGTCCAGGCCATCATCCGCGCGCCGATCGATCCCAGGTCGACCGCCTTGCCGCCATCGGGTCCGATGATCCGCGGACCCTGCGAGGCATCGAATCGCTTCAGGTCACTCGTCTGCGATGCAGCTTCCATGGTCTCTCCCTTGTTAGCTGAACAGTGGCGTGCGGCGAACCTAGCAACGGGCTAGCTTCGCCGGCTCCCCCTTAGCGCGAAAAGCGTGCGTGTAGTCCAAGCGCCTCGATGCGCAGCGCTTAGGGATTGGCTACGGGGGGCGATCCCGTCGCCGTGTCGGCCCTCATCGCCAGCACGACGCTCGCCCACACGATCACGATTCCCGTGGCCAGGAAGGCGAAGAACCCGAGCGGCGTCAAGCCGGCGATGCCGAACACGAGCGCCACCCACCCGAGCGGTCGCGGAAGGCCTCCGTGGCGCAGGACCGCAAGTGCGAGCGCCAAGTTGAACACAGCCGTCCCCACCGCAACGGTGAAGAACATGTCGCTGTTGAGAGCGTTAAGGGTGAGGATGGCGCCTGGCGGAAGCTCGTCCGCCGCATCGCCAAGCGTGAAGCCGATCCCGGCGAAAATAGACGCCCCGACAGCGATCACAAGGCCGCCGAGAAGAGCCACCGTCGAGAGCCCGCCCTCATCGCCCGGCGCCGCGCGCAGGGCCCGGCGCAGCGTCCCAAGAAAGAAGATCAGCGCCACGCACCCCAGAGCAAGCACAGCCGATGCCAGCTGCTGCGAGTTGTCGTTGTCGAGGTAGAAGTCAACGATCTCCGAGGGCGAATCGTCGGTGCTGGGTGTCTCGCCGCTGACCACAAATGCGACGATGACCAGGATTACGAAGAGGATCCCGGTCAGGGGACCGATCGCCTTGGCGTTCATGGGACTCCTTTCGATGGGTGGGGCCGTTCGTCGTACTGCACCCTCTCAGAAACGACAGTCGCTACCACCTCTCGACCGCAGCTTTCGCCGGGATGCGGGGAGTAAGGGCTCGTTATCGCTTTGGACGAGAAGCGGCGCTTTGCATAGCAGTGAATGGTCCGGATGGATCGCGCGATACTGCGTGGGCGATGTCGCAGGAGAACGTCGAGAACGTCCGGCGGGGCTGGGAGGCGTTCAAGGCAGGCATGGAGCGCGGGAAGCCGGGAGCTGGCTTCAACACCGGGACCTTCGCGACGATGAGATGAGTACCGATGTCTGAGCAGAATCGAGAATTGATCCGGGAGCTGTACGCCGCCCTTGACGCTCATGACGGGGAGCGGATGGCCGCCTGCTACGCGCCGAATGCGCGCTTTCGCGACCCTGCGTTCGGGCAGCTTGACGGCGAAGAGGTGGCGGGGATGTGGCGAATGCTGTGCTCGCGAACGGATGATCTCGCTGTTGAGCTGCCACAGCACGATGCCGACGAGAGCACGGGCACCGCACACTGGATCGCGCGCTACACGTTCTCCACCGGGCGCCCGGTAGTCAACGACATCCAGGCTCGCTTCCGCTTCGAGAATGGCAAGATCGCCGACCACGTGGACGAGTTCGACTTCAGTGCTTGGGCCGCCCAGGCGCTGGGGCTGGCCGGGAAGCTGCCGGCGGTGCGCTCCATGGTTCGCTGGAAGGCGCGACGGGACCTGGCGAGCTTCCTCAAGGGGGGTTGAGAGCGCCGCCGCCAGTTTGGCTGTCGGGCAATCCCCGAATCGAAAGACGAGACGGGCTGCACCGAACCGGCTGCCAAGGTAGCGAGATACTGCGTGGGCGATGTCGCGGGAGAACGTCGAGATCGTCCGGAATCGGTACGCCCGCTACAACGCGGGCGAGAGAGTTCCCGACCTTGGGTTCTGGCACGAGGACGCCGAATACCACGCCGCCCGGGAAGACCCCGACTCCGCAACCCATCGTGGGATCGACGCGATCAGGCGTCAGTTCGAACGCTGGCACGAGGCGTACCCCGATCTCAAGGTGGAGCCGCTGGAGGCCAAGGGCAAGCGGGACCGAGTGTTCCTCTGGGTCCGCTTTGCCGGCCATGGAGCGGCAAGCGGGGTGCCGATGGCGATGGAGTTGGCACACGTCTACACGATGCGTGACGGCAAGGCCGCTCGGGTGGTCGAGTACATGAACCGCAACGAAGCTCTCGAAGCCGCCGGGCTGCGGGAATAAGCACGAATCGCCGCAACCGCAGCTCAGTCGCTTGAAAAACCCGCCCCGTGTGTGTGGCGAGCCAATCGGCGGTTTTCTGAGCGAGCAGTTCTGGGCCGGCACCCTCCCCTACGCCGCGGGATACTGCGTGGGCGATGTCGCGGGAGAACGTCGAGAACGACGCGCAGGGGGATCGACGCCTGGAACCGCGGCGACCTCGACGAGTGGCTTGCCGGCTTCGCCCCGGAAGCGGAGTTGCATACCACCGGCCGGTTCGCGGATCAGGGCGTCTATCGGGGGCGTGCGGGGCTGGAGCGGTACTGGGCGGAAATCCGGGAGGACATCGAGGAGCTGAGCCTTTCGGTGTCCGACATGCGGGCTATCGGCGACAGGGTGTTTTTCGCCGCGACGGGCAGGGGCCTGGGCAAGCTGAGCAAGGTGCCGATCGAGCAGCCGATCTGGTTCGTTACGACATTGCGTGACGGACTGGCCGTGCGCGTCGAGACCTACGTCGATTCCACGGAAGCCCTCGAAGCCGCCGGGCTGCGGGAGTAGGCGATGTCGGAGGAGAACGTTGAGATCGTGCGGAAGAGCTTCGACGCGATAGGACGCGGGGATCTCGACGCCCTACTAGGGCTTTACGACCCGGATATCAAGTTCGAGCCTCTGACCGGCACGCGTGTCGAGACCGGCGGCTATCGCGGGCATCAGGGGGTGCGTCAGTACTTCGAGGAGGTTGATGCGGTGTGGGACGAGGTGCGACCGGTGGCTGCCGAGATCACGACAACTGGCGACGAGGTCATCGTCTTCGGCCATTGTTCGATTAGGGGCAAGGCCAGCGAGATCGAGACGGATTCGCCGTGCTCCTGGGTCATCACCGTAAGAGACGGAAAGATCACCCGACACCGCGTCTATCAGACGAACAGCGAAGCCCTCGAAGCCGCCGGGTTGCGGGAGTAGGCCGAGCATCAGACCTGTTTCCTTCGGAGGCTCGTGCAGGAGCCTGGCGCAGGTAGACCGCCCGCTCCTCATCTCCCCGAAGCTCGTCGAGGCGGGTGACCTCCTGATCCAAGAGGGAGACCTTGACGTAGTGCTTTCTGTTGGCTCATAGCGGCCCCGCCAGCCCCCCTCAATTTAGGTACTTCCCGAAACAGGACGGGGAGGGTGGGAAGTGGTCGAAGGTCGCCCCTCGGCCCGCCCGCCAGGAAGCGGCCCGTGCCCCCGCGCGGGCCACTTCCACTTTTTGGGGCGGCGAGCTGCCGCCGGGCTGCGGGAGTAGGCCAGGACTCACCACACCGTGAAGCGCTGATATTGGTGATTCTGTTGCTGATGTAGCCACCTCGGGGACCTCCGTCGTCCTGCTCCTGGCCCGTGGTGGCTGAAGTTCGCGTGGAGCGGTCCTGCGAACTCGGGTTGGCAAATCCTAAGGAGCGCGGTGGTCGGAAGAGCGCACTCCAGGAGTGCTGCTTTGCATGGAAAGGAGCACTCTTCGACCTGGCGCTCGCTTCTCGCGCACAGGGGCCGCGAGGAGAAGGATTGCTCAGCGTCGGCGCCGGGCTCGATGCCCGGCGCGAGCGGCTTATCAAGCTAGGCTGAGGCGCGCCAATGCTGCCGAAGGTCCTGATCGGCTACGACGGCTCCCCTCAGGGAGACGACGCGCTCTGGTTCGGCCGGAGTCTCAGCGAGGTCCTCGATGCGAGGCCGATCGTCACCACGGTCATCGCC
This sequence comes from uncultured Solirubrobacterales bacterium, assembly GCA_963801055.1. Classification (GTDB taxonomy): domain Bacteria; phylum Actinomycetota; class Thermoleophilia; order Solirubrobacterales; family 70-9; genus DASUPK01. The sequence goes on from CAWDDE010000001.1 coordinate 573,355, forward strand.
CACACGCGTCACGGCGTGGAGGAGAGCGACTTCGACGAGGCCGTAACCAAGTTCTGTGAGCCGCTCTTCGACAAGGCCCGGGAGCGCATCGACGCTGTCGAGGTAACGGCGAAACCGATGGTCAACGACTCTCCTGCCGCCGGTATCTACGAGCTGACCGACTGGGAGAAACCGACTGCGGTCGTGATCGGGTCCACCCGGCACGGCAAGTCCGGCCGCGTGCAGGTCGGTACGCTCGGCGGCTCGCTGCTCTCCGGGGTGCGGTGCAGCGTCGCGGTCGCCCCGCGCGGCTACGCCGACAGGCGCTCTGGTCTGGGTCGAATCGGCGTCGCGGTCGACGGCTCCTCGCAGTCCTGGCGCGCCCTCTCCGCGGCGGCCTACCTCGCAGAGCGAGCGAACGCACCGCTGGCGATCCTCAGCGTGATGGGGCCGCCTCACTACGTCCTGGGCGGCTTGCTCTCGCCGCTCGGCCCCGAGGAGTACCGCGAGTACAAGGAGAAAGAGTGGGAAAGCGTCTACGAGGAGGCCTCCGGCCGCGTCCCCGATGGCGTCGCCGTCAGAGCCGCTGCTTCTCCATGGCGAGCCCGCCGAGGCCCTGGCAGAGGCGGCGAGCGATCTCGACCTGCTCCTGCTCGGCTCCCGGGGCTATGGCCCGGTCAAGGGCACCCTGCTCGGCAGCGTCTCCGCCCGTGTCATGGCCGCGGCCCCCTGCCCCGTCATGGTGGTGCCCCGGGGCGCCGGAGCCACCCCGCTCGAGGCGTAGCGCCGGACCGCCGATCGCGGCTTGGCAATTCTTCGCGTTTGAGTCGTGGCATGGGTCGTCGAAACTGCGTGCCCCCAGAGACTAGCTCGCTGCGCCCAGCCCCCCGGCACCACTAGGGTCGAATCGTGCTGCTCCTCCTCTTGGCCGCCTCGGCCACCAGCCTGGCGACCGGCCTCGGGGCGATACCGGTCTTCTTCCTGGGTGGCCGAGCGTCCGCCTGGGAACCGGCTCTTTGGGGGTTGGCCGCGGGTGTCATGACGGTGGCCTCGGTGGTGGGTCTCTTGAAGCCCGCCCTCGACGAGGGATCTACAGCTGCCGTCGGATCCGGTCTGGCCGCAGGGATTGCCTTTCTAGCGGTGGCTCGTCTGGCGCTTCGAAAATCCGACGTCCATGTCGGAAACTTGCGCGGCGCCGGCGTGCGGACCTCCGTCCTGGTCTTCTCGGTCCTCTTCGTTCACAGCCTCCCGGAGGGATTTGCGATCGGCACGGCGTATGCATCCGATGTCGCCGGGCTCAGCCTCTTCGTGATTCTCGCGATTGGGCTGCAGAACATCCCCGAGGGGACGAGCGTGGCGATTCCGATGAGCGAGGCGGGCTTCAGCCGCAGACAGCAGTTTTGGGCGGCCGTCCTGACCAGTGCTCCGCAGCCAGTCGGCGCCGCGGTTGCATTTCTGCTGGTCGAGACGATCCAGGATCTGCTGGCGGTTTCCTTCGCCTTCGCGGCCGGCGCGATGCTGGCACTCGTCGCCTCGGATCTGTTCCCAAGGACGATCCGCGCTCGCGGCTGGCGTGGGCCCCTGGGAGCGGTCATCGGGGCCGCGATCATGCTCGCGCTGAGCGCCGCCCTCGGGGTGTAGGCCATCCTGGACTCGCTCCGCCGGTCGGTATATGTCGAGGCGACTGGATTTGAACCAGCGACCCTTCGGCCCCCAGCCGAATGCGCTTATTCGTCTGAAGGGGTGCTTCTCAGTTGATTCTTCGCATGCCCATGCGGTTCCAGCGGGGGCTGAGTTGGTCTGAGTTGCGTGCAGATTGGGCCCTCGAATGGGACCCTCGGCCCATCCGCAACTCACCTCCCGCGCCGAGACATAAGTCGTTTTGACGCCCGCGGACCGGGCACGCCTTCCAGCACCGGTGCCCGAACGGAGTTCGACATCATGCGCCAGGCAATGAGATCCGACGAAGACCTGGCCGGGGCAGTCCTCAGCGACGAGGCGCTCGGGCGGATCGACGCGTACTGGCGCGCCGCCAACTACCTGTCCGTCGGCCAGATCTACCTTCTCGACAACCCGCTGCTGCGCGAGCCGCTGACCCTCGACCATGTGAAGCCTCGGCTGCTCGGGCACTGGGGCACGACGCCCGGCCTCAACTTCGTCTACACGCACATGAACCGCGTGATCAACTCGCACGACCTGAACGCGATCTTCGTAACCGGCCCGGGCCACGGCGGGCCGGCCGTGGTCGCCAACACCTACCTCGAGGGCACCTACAGTGAGCTCTACCCCCACATCGGCCGCGACGCCGAGGGGATCGCCGCCCTCTTCCGCCAATTCTCGTTCCCCGGTGGAGTCCCCAGCCACGCGGCGCCCGAGACGCCCGGATCGATCCACGAGGGCGGGGAGCTGGGCTACGCCCTGGTGCACGCCTATGGGGCGGCGTTCGACAACCCCGACCTGCTGGTTTGCTGCGTGATCGGCGACGGCGAGGCCGAGACGGGACCACTCGCCACCAGCTGGCACTCGAACAAGTTCCTCGACCCGGCCCAGGACGGAGCGGTCCTGCCGGTCCTGCACCTGAACGGGTACAAGATCGCCAACCCGACGGTCCTCAGCCGCATCCCTCGCGACGAGCTGCGTTCGCTGCTGGAGGGCTACGGATACGAACCAAGGTTCGTCGAGGGACACGAGCCCGCCCCCATGCACCGGCTGATGGCCGCGACGCTCGACGGGGCAGTCGGCGAGATCCGCTCGATCCAGGCGGCGGCCCGGGAGGGGGCCAACGACGCCCGGCCGCGCTGGCCGATGATCGTCCTGGTCTCCCCGAAGGGCTGGACGGGGCCGAAGGAGGTCGACGGGAAGCCGGCGGAGGGGAGCTTCCGCTCGCACCAGGTGCCGCTCGCGCAGCTGCAGACGAATCCGGCCCACCTGGCCCAGCTGGAGGAGTGGATGCGCTCCTATCGCCCCGAGGAGCTCTTCGACGAGGCCGGGGCGCTGTGTTCGGAGCTGGCCGAGCTCGCCCCGAAAGGAGTTCGTCGGATGGGGGCCAACCCGCACGCCAACGGTGGGCTCTTGCTGCGGGACCTGAAGCTGCCCGACTTCCGGCAGTACGGAGTCGACGTCTCCGCGCCGGGGGAGCGGAGCAGCGAGGGGACCCGGCTGCTGGGCGGGTTCCTGCGGGACGTCGTCAAGGCGAACCCGGACAACTTCCGGGTCATGGGGCCTGACGAGACGGCCTCCAACCGGCTCGCCGCACTATTCGAGACGACCGACCGCGCCTGGGACGCGGCGATCCTGCCGGGCGACGACCACCTCGCCCCCGACGGCCGGGTGATGGAGGTCCTCAGCGAGCACATGTGCCAGGGCTGGCTGGAGGGCTACCTGCTGACGGGCCGCCACGGCTTCTTCAACTGCTACGAGGCCTTCATCCACATCATCGACTCGATGTTCAACCAGCACGCCAAGTGGCTGAAGGTGACGCGCGGCATCCCCTGGCGCAGGCCGATCGCGTCGCTCAACTACCTGCTCAGCTCCCACGTCTGGCGCCAGGACCACAACGGGTTCTCCCACCAGGACCCCGGGTTCATCGACCACGTCGTCAACAAGAAGGCCGAGGTCATCCGGGTCTACCTGCCGCCCGACGCCAACTGCCTGCTCTCGGTGGCCGACCACTGCCTGCGCAGCCGCCACTACGTCAACGTGATCGTCGCCGGCAAGCAGCCGGCGCTCGACTACCTGACGATGGAGGAGGCCGTCGCGCACTGCACGCGCGGCGCCGGCATCTGGGAGTGGGCGAGTAACGGTCATGGCGAGCCCGACGTCGTCCTCGGCGCGGCCGGCGACATCCCCACCCTCGAGATCGTCGCGGCGGCGGCGATCCTCCGCGCCCGCCTTCCCGACCTGCGGGTGCGGGTCGTCAATGTCGTCGACCTGATGCGCCTCGAGCAGCCGACCGAGCACCCGCACGGCATGTCGGACGCCGAGTTCGACGCGCTCTTCACCGAGGACCGCCCGGTGATCTTCGCCTACCACGGCTACCCGTGGCTGATCCACCGCCTCACCTATCGCCGCCACAACCACGGCAACTTCCACGTCCGCGGCTACAAGGAGGAAGGCACAACCACCACCCCCTTCGACATGGTGATGCTCAACGACCTCGACCGCTTCGGCCTGGTCATCGACGTGATCGACCGCGTGCCCGGACTCGGCGAGCGCGCGGCCGAGCTTCGGCAGGAAATGGTCGACGAGCGCCTCCGCCACCGCGCCTACACGCGGGAGGTCGGCGACGACCCTCCCGACGTGCGCGAGTGGACTTGGCTCGGCACCTAGGTCGCCGGTGCAGGTCCTGACCGTCAACGCCGGCTCGAGCAGCCTCAAGCTTCGACTGCTTGACCCCGACGACCGGCTACAGGGATCGGTGGACCTTGCGGTCCGTGGGGGCGAGATCGACGCGGACGAGCTCGATCGGGCGGTTTCGGGGATGCCCGCTCCGGACGCGGTCGGCCATCGGGTGGTCCATGGCGGCAAGGCCTTCCGTGGACCCGTGAAGATCACCCCCGACGTCGAGCGGGCGCTCCGCGAGCTCACCGATCTCGCCCCCCTGCACCAGCAGAAGTCGCTGGCCGCGCTCGATGCGGTCACTGGGCTGCTCCCTCACATCCCGGCAGTGGCCTGCTTCGACACCGCCTTCCACGCCACCCTGCCGGCCGCCGCGAGCACATACGCCCTGCCGCGGGAGTGGCGGGAGCGCTACGGGCTGCGCCGCTACGGGTTCCACGGGCTCTCGCACGCGTACACGGCTCGGCGCGCAGCGGAGATGCTCGATCGCCCCGACCTGCGCCTGGTCACCTGTCACCTGGGGGCGGGCGCCTCCCTGGCGGCGGTGCGCGGAGGGGAGTCTCTCGATACCACGATGGGGTTCACGCCACTCGAGGGTTTGGTGATGGCGACTCGCTCGGGCTCGATCGATCCGGGGCTGCTCCTCTGGCTGCTCGAGCGGCACTCGGTCAGCGAGCGGGAGATGGCCGAGACGCTCGAGCACGATTCGGGCCTGCTCGGCCTAGCCGGAAGCGCCGACATGCGGGAGGTCCTCGACCGTGCCGAGGAGGGCGACGAGGACTCGCGTCTCGCCCGGGACGTCTACATCCACCGGCTGCGCGCCGAACTGGCTGCGATGGCGGCCGCGCTGGGAGGGAGCGACGCGGTCGTCTTCACCGGCGGGGTCGGCGAGAACTCGCCCGAGGTGAGGGCCCTCGCCCTACAGGGGCTGGAGCTGCTCCCGATCGAGCTTGACCCTGAGCTGAACTCGGCCGAGCCCGGCGACCGCAGGATCAGCACCGATGCCAGCGACGTCGCTGCCCTGCTAATTCGCTCCCGCGAGGACCTGGAGATGGCTGGCCAGGTGCGTGGGCTGCTGGACTCTGCCCGGTCCGACGGGTAGGGCGATGGGCGAGCAGCTCACCGCCCTCGACGCGACCTTCCTCGAGCTCGAGGAGGCCGACCAGAGCGCCCACATGCATATCGGCGGAGTGATCGTGCTGGAGCCCGGCCCTCGCGGCGGCGCTCCGCCGATCGAGGAGATCCGCCGTGACGTGGTCACCCGCCTTCCGGACCTGCCCCGGTACCGCCAACGCCTCTCCGCCCCGCACACCGGCGGTCTGCACTGGCCGAGCTGGGAGGAGGACACCGGCTTCCGGGTCGAACGGCATGTCCGGCGGGCGGGGCTGCCGACACCGGGCGGGATCGAGGAGCTGTGCGAGTGGGCCGGCGAGTACTACTCCCAGCGCCTCGACCGGACCAAGCCGCTCTGGGAGATGACGATCCTGGAGCTCGCCGACGGCCGCTGGGCAATCGTCACCAAGACCCACCACTGCATGATCGACGGCGTCGGGTCCGTCGACATGGCGACCACCCTGCTGGACACCGAGCGCGAGTCGCGAATCCGCTCTGACAACGGGGGCTCGACTGGCAACGGCGCCCAGGTGCGAGTCCGCGTCGCCGAGAGCGTCCGCCCGGCGTGGCGCCGCGGCCTCGAGCGGATCGTCCGGCCGGGTCTGGCGCTCGGCCACGCAGGCGTCCGCACCGCCGAGGCCGGCCTGAACACCATCGAGTCTCTGGTCGGGGTGGCGACCCATCCGAGCCGGGCGCGCGAGGTCCTGCAGCGGTCGAGGGCGCTCGCGGAGCTGGTCGTCCGGGACGAGGTGATCGCCGCACCGAGCTGCAGCCTCAATCGGCCCATCTCGGGCGAGCGCAGGCTCGCGGTGATCGGGGTGCAGCTCGAGGAGCTCAAGGAGATCAAGCGGGCCCTCGGCGGCACCGTCAACGACGTCGTTCTCGCCGCCAGCGCCGGAGCGTTGCGCAAGCTGCTCATCGGCCGCGGCGAGGAGCCCCCGGAGCAGGGACTCCGGGCGATGGTCCCGGTCAACGTCCGCACAGCCGGCGACCGGCTGGCGATGGGTAACCGGATCTCCTCGCTGTTCGTCCACCTGCCGGTCTCGGTGGCGGATCCCATGGCGCGCTACATCAAGCAGATCGAGGAGGCGGAGTCGCTCAAGTCGGGCAGCCAGACAACCGGTTCGTCGACGCTGATCGAGGTCACCCGCCACATGCCGCCAGTGGTCCACAGCGTCCTGGCTCGGTCGATGTACGCGACCCGGCTCTTCAACGTGACGATCACCAACGTGCCAGGGCCTCAGACCCCGCTCTTCTACTTCGGCTCGAAGGTTCGCGAGATCTGGCCGCTGGTCCCAATCGCGGCTGAGCACGCGGTTGGCCTCGCCGTCTTCAGCTACGACGGCACGCTCTACTTCTGTGTCAACGCCGATCGCGACACCGTCGAGGACCTCGACGTGCTCGCGAAGGGCATCGCCGAATCGGTCGCGGAGCTCCACGAGCTCGCCGCCCCAGCATCTCGCTGAGGGCCACGCGTGCTGCCGGACCGATAACGCGACGGCTGTCCCAGCCGAAACGGTGTTCGCGCGGTGCCCGCAGCGCCTCACACATGAGCCGGGGTGGTGTGATAGTCCTCCCAGAAGCTGACGCGAGTTGGTAACTGATGACAACGTTCACTCGCAGGCGCTTTCTTCAGTACGGCGCGGCCGCCGGGGCGTCGATTGTGCTGCCGCTGCGGTTCCTCGATGGGATGCCGGCGGTGGCCCAAGCCCCCGGCGTCCTCGATCCGACGATGATCGACAAATACGTGGCGCCGCTCGTCGTCCCTCCCGGGATGCCGCGCAGCGGGCGGCTCCCCCGGAAGGGGAAGAGAGACGTCGACTTCTACGCGATCGGCGTTCGCCAGTTCCGACAGCAGGTCCTCCCGCCCGGGATGCCCGAGACAACGGTGTGGAGCTACGGGTCGGTGAACCACCCGAGCTCGTTCAACTACCCGGCTTTCACCATCCAGGCCAAGCACAACACCCCGGTGCGCGTGAAGTGGATCAACGGGCTGATGGACGGAAGCCGCAACTACCTGCCCCACCTCCTGCCCGTCGACCCCACCCTTCACTGGGCAAATCCGCCCGGCGGGCGGGCCGGCAGGGACAGCGATCCCCGGTTCACGGGGACCCCCGGTCCCTACACCGGCCCCGTTCCGATCGTCACCCACCTCCACGGCGGCGAGAGCCGGCAGGAGAGCGACGGCTACCCCGAGGCCTGGTACCTGCCCGCCGCGGCCAACATCCCCGCCGGCTATGCGAGTGTCGGCAGCCAGTACCGGGAGTTCAAGTCGATCTTCAAGCAGCGCTTCGGGGTGGAATGGAAGCGGGGCACGGCGGTTGCCCAGTACGCCAACGACCAGCCGGCGGCGACGCTGTGGTATCACGACCACACCCTGGGGATGACCCGGGCGAATGTCTACGCGGGGCCGGCCGGCTTCTACCTGATCCACGGCGGCGACAACGACCTGCCCCGGCGGGCGCTGCCTCGCGACGACATCCCGATCGCGATCCAGGACCGCTCCTTCTACGCCGACGGCTCGCTCTTCTATCCCGGAAGCCGCGAGTTCTTCGACGGCTTCGCCGGCCCCTACATCGGGAGTGGGTCCAGCGACATCGCGCCGATCTGGAACCCGGAGTTCTTCGCCAACACGATGGTGGCGAACGGCCGCACCTGGCCGGTGCTGGAGGTCGAGCAGCGCCGCTATCGATTCCGGCTCCTGAACGGCTGCAACTCTCGCTTCGTGATCCTGAAGCTGACGACCGATCCGCTCGCCGCCCGGCCGGCGCCGGCGGCGCTGCCCTTCTGGCAGATCGGCGCCGAGGGCGGCTTCCTGCGGGCGCCGGTGCAGCTTCTCCAGCTCTTGATCTCCCCCGCCGAGCGGGCCGACGTGATCGTCGACTTCTCCGAGCTCCCGGTTGGCACGGCGCTCTATCTGATCAACGAGGGACCGGACGAGCCCTTCGGCGGCGGCGCACCTGGGACCGACTTCCCGGCTGCCGATCCGAACACGACCGGCCAGGTGATGAAGTTCGTCGTCGCCCCCCGCACCTCCGCGGACAGGAGCAAGCGGCCCGAGCGGCTCGACCTGCCGACCCCGAAGCGGCTGGGCCGCGCCCGCAAGACGCGGCGGCTGTCGCTGAACGAGGCAGACTCGGCGGTGCTCGCCGACGTGGGGCCGAGGGAGGCGGAACTCGGGACAGTGGGCAAAGACGGGCGTGGGGTGCCGATCAGCTGGGATCACCCGATCACCGAGAGCCCGCGGGTCGGCGCGACCGAGATTTGGGAGCTCCACAACTTCACCCAGGACGCCCATCCGATTCACATCCACGAGGTCCAGTTCCAGGTGCTTGACCGGCGGCCGTTACGGGGGGGCACCGCGAGGGGACGGGAGAGCTGGGAGAGCGGGCTCAAGGACACCGTGATCGCCTTCCCCCAGGAGGTCACCCGGGTGAAGGCGAGGTTCGACCGCCCGGGGCTCTTTGTCTGGCACTGCCACATCCTCGAGCACGAGGACAACGAGATGATGCGCCCCTATCGGGTCGTGCGAAAGCGAGGGCGAGGGAAGAAATGACCAGACCGCCTTCTTGATCTCTCAGACGCCAGCGGCACAGCCGCTTCGAAATGCGGTCCCCGATTGTCGGGATCGAGTTGGGAAAGAAGCGAGTCGAAACCCAACGCCGGGCCAAGGGTTTCGCTCGGCCGTCGCTCAATTTGGTACCACCTCTGGTACCACGGGAACCATCGCGCTGAGCGCCAAGGCGAGGATCCAAGGCACGACCGGTGGAGTGATGGCTTCCGCCAGCCCCGCACTACAAACAGCAGCCACCTCTCAGGCGGCCGAAGCACCCCTGGTTGGGTCGTGCTTGCCCGCCGCCCTGGCGGTCCGCGCTTGTCCCAGCCCCTCGAGTTCGCGCTCGATCGCGGTTGCGAGTCCCCCGAGCGGAGGCGCGACACCGGGGTCCGAGCACAGCCCGATCGCGATCCGCCCGGCGAGCGAGATCGCGGTGATGCGCAGCGCGTGCCGCTGGGCGGGCTCGGCAAAGGTGAGAAGTTCGCGCGCCGAATGGTCTGCGACGCTGATCGGCTCTGGCGGGCCGCGCAGGTTGGAGATCTCGACCGTGAACGCATGCGGGTCGGCGACGAGGCGCTCGATCGGTCGGGACAGGGGCCCGACCGCCCGCAGGTCGTCGATGAACCGATGCAAGGTCTCCGCGTCGGTCCGCTTCCGCACCCTTGTCTGAGCGCTGATCGCATCGAGGCGAGCGCCCGGGTCACGCTCCGAGGCGGCCAGCTCGACGAAGAAGAACGAGTCTCGGTTGCCGATGCGCGGGTCCTCCCCCGCGCGGTGCATGCTGACCGGGACTTTGGCGCGAAGCCGCGCTCCTGCAGCCGGCAGCCAGGCGCGCAGGCCACCCCCGATCGCGGCCAACAGGACGTCGTTAACGGTCGCTCGAGGGTGCCTGGTGTGCGCGATCTGCTTCGCGGCGGCAAGCGAGACGTGCGCCCACGCCACCTCGCGACGTCTGCCGATTCGGGCATCCAGCGGCGTGGTATTCGCCGGCGACCCGCCTAACTCACGCCACAGGACTCGACACAGCAGCCCGAAGCCTCTGACCCGATCCCGCCATTCGTCCACGTGAGCGAGCGGGGAGGCGAGCGCCTCGTGCAGTTGCTGCGATCGGTACCGCAACCCGTCCGCGAGAAGCTCGGCCGGCCTTGGCTCCGGGGCGCTTTCGGGCGGTGGCGTGGGCGGCAGCTCGGACCACAGCAGGTGCCTCATGATCCTGATCGCAGCCTGGCCGTCAGCCATCACGTGATGGAAGCGGCACATGACCGCCGCCCCTCCGCCGGCCAGCGGGCCGAGGAGATCGATCGCCCACAACGGGTGCTCGGGATCCAGACGCTCGGTCATCGCGGCGGCGATCGACTCCCGCAGCCCCTCGTCTCCTGGTGAGAGCGGCTGCCTCGACCGGACGTGCCGCCCGAGCTCGAAGTCCGGGTCGGGAACCCAAGCCGGGGGGGCAAGGTGGAGCGGCGTCGCGCGGAGTCGCTGGCGCATTCGCGGCTCGGTGTCGAGGCCTGCGGCAATCCGCTCGCGCAGTTTCTCGAGCCGGAGCTCAGACCCGTCCGCAGCCCGCTCGAGGAGCAGCACCTTCAGCGTATGGCCGAGGATCACGGGTGACACGATCCTGAGCATCGCCATGTCCTCGCGCCTGAGCCGCTCGAGGCGAGCGGCCGCCAGTGGACGGCGCAGGCGTGCGCTTATCGTCGATCCCCCCCGCGCGCTCGGGCAGAAGGCGTAGCGCCGGGTCGCAGCCGAGCCGGCGTCTTCGCACCGCCTGTCGCCATGCTTATCCGGTGGACAATCGAGGACTCGAGATCGCAAGGGCGTTGGGCTACGCCCTGCGGCGCCGCTTGGTCCCGCCGGTTGCCGCCGTGCTCGGGCAGAGGGATGCCATCGAGAGCAGCACCCCCGACGGCCCCGACCCCTATGGCGATGCCGACCCGGCCTGGCTCAAGATCGACTGGCGCGAGCACCTTCACTCGGTCGACGTCGGTGGCACGCCGGTCACCTATGTCGAGATCGGCGAGGGTCGTCCGATTATCTTCATCCACGGCCTCTCGGGATCCTGGCAGAACTGGCTCGAGAACATCCCGGTCCTCGCGAATCGCGGTTTCCGGGCCCTGGCGCTCGACCTGCCCGGGTTCGGCGCCAGCCCACTGCCGACATGGCCGATCTCGGTCCGAGCGTATGGCAGCCTCGTCAACGACTTCTGCCTCGAGCTCAACCTCCACGCCGTGACACTAGTCGGCAACTCGATGGGAGGATTCATCTGCGCCGAGGTGGCGATTGGCGATCCGATGTGGGTCGAGCGCCTTGTCCTCGTCTCGGCAGCCGGGATCAGCCACGCAACCATGAAACGTCACCCCGCGGAGGTCTCGGCGCCGCTCGGGCCGCTGATCGAGCCGGTATCGGTGCGACTGCGCGAGGCGAGCATGCGATGGTCCAGGCTCCGCGACCTCGCCTTCGGCAACGTGTTCCGCCACCCGCAGCGGATCCCGCGCGAGCTGCTGTGGGAGTTCTGGCAGGGCGGGACCGACTCTCCCGGGTTTATGCCAGCCGTCCGCGCTCTCACGGGATACGACTTCCTCGACCGACTCGAGCGGATTGCGGTGCCGACGCTGATCGTCTGGGGCCGCGACGACCAGATCGTCCCGGCCCGCGACGCGGTCGGATACCACGAGCGCATCCGCGAGTCCGAGCTCGCGATCTTCGCCGACTGTGCCCACGTTCCGATGGCGGAGCGTCCGATGCGCTTCAACCGCCTTGTGGAGCAATTCGTCGACACCACCTAGCGGATCTGATCCATTCTGCGGGACGGTCGGACGGATCCTGCTCCATGTTCTCAGTTCCCCACAAAAGAAGGCGTTGGCCCGCAATAACGCTCCCGCGTGAAAGCAGCGGTCCGGCGATCGCGCCTGGAGAGGCCCCCAGGAAAGCGCACGGCTGCGGCGAAAACCCAAGCGACTGAGGGAGACGGACCGCCGTAGAGCCGAAGCAGACTGCGCCGCCTTGGTCCAGCAGCAGGACGTAAGCGGGAAGGCCCTAGCCCGCGTCCTCCTTGGCCGCCGCGTCGATCTCGCGCTGGAGCTCGTCGGCGTCGGCATCGATCTCCTTCTCGATCAGCTTGTTGGAGCGCGTGACCGCCTTCTCGAGCTGCTCCTCGATCTTCGACTCGCCGAGCACGATCACCGCGGCGCTTCCGGCCTCGAGCTCGTCGCCGAGCTCCTTGAGATCGTCGCGCGACACGCCGCCCCTCAGGTGCCCGATCAATCCGCCGGCGCCGGCGCCGACGATCGCGCTGCCGATGATCGCGGGCGGGAACAGGATTCCGACCAGGGCTCCGACGCCGGCCCCTGTCCAGGCGCCGTGCTGGGTCGGCTTCTCGGTCTTGTGGACGTGGACCTTGCCGTCCTCGTCCTTCTCGATCACCGCCGAGTCGAAGGTCCCGATCGCTCCCGCGGCGTGGAGGTCGAACACGGCCTCGTAGTCGGCCTCGGCGTCGGCGACGTCGTCGTAGATCGCGGCATAGAGGAACACTGGTCTGTCGGCCATTGGGCTTCCTTTCCGATAGGGGAGGCAGATTTCAGGGTCTCAAGACGTCAACCCTATTAGTCCTTCCACGCGCGAACCGGCTTCTTGCACCCCTGCGCTATCCCACCCTGGCGCTCGCTTCTCGCGAGCGCCACCGGAGCAAGCGCGGCACTCCTGCTCCTCGTCCCAAGCGGGCGTCAGCCGGGCTGGATGTTCTTGTTGTGGTGGAAGGCGTTGTCAGGGTCGTACTTGGCCTTGACTTCGGCGAGTCGCCGGTAGATCTGATCGCCGTAGGCCTCTCGAACCCGGCTGGAGTCGTCGTCGGAATCAAGGAAGTTGACGTAGACGCCGCCAGCGCGGTGCGGTTGGAGGGCTTGGAGGAACCGCCGCGCCCAAGCGGTCTCGGCCGCGGCGTGCTCGCGGGACTCGTCAGGGAGCCACACGGCGTCGATGATGATGTTGTGGGCCACGTCGCGACCGGCGTACGCGCTGGCGTCGTGGGGAACTCGGGCGACGGCGCCACCCATGTGGAACATCGTCGCGTACGACCGGGGCGAGCTGGCGGCGTAGGCGTGATCGGCGATGACGGCGATGGCGTCGTCGGAGAGGCCGGCGAGGTTCGACGCCTTCCAGTAGTAGTGCCACCCGTGGAGGACGCTGTCGTCGAGGCCGCCCTGGAAGGCGGCGTACGGCGAGGGTGCGAGCAGGTCAACGAGCGGCGTCCCGAATCGGCGGAGGGCCCGCACCGCACGCTCGCCGTCTTCGAGGGCGCCGGCGTAGCAGCAGATGACCGCGATGGCCGGCCGCCAGTGCAGGTCCTCGGGGATGATCGGCAGTGGGGGGACGGTGCCGAGCCTGACGACGCTGCCGAGCTCGTCGGGCGCTTCGGCGGCGAAGTCCCGGTAGAAGCGCAGCACGTCGGTGGTGTCGTCGGCCGCCCAGAAGACGGGCCCGGCCATCACGGTCGGGCCGACGGGGTGGAGAGAGAAGCGGAAAGAGGTGACGACGCCGAAGTTGCCGCCGCCGCCTCGCAGCGCCCAGAACAGATCGGGGTGTTCGTCGGCGGACGCCCGGACGATGCTGCCCTCGGCGGTGACGACCTCGGCGGCAAGCAGATTGTCGACGGTGAGCCCGTGTTTGCGCATGAGGAAGCCGATGCCGCCGCCGAGGGTGAGCCCGGCGACGCCGGTGTGGCCCACGATGCCGCCGGTGGTGGCCAGACCGTGGGCCTGCGTCTCGTGGTCGAAGTCGCCCCACAGAGCACCACCCTGCACCCAGGCCGTGCGACCGGCGGGGTCGACCCACACGGCCCGCATCGCCGAGAGGTCGATGACGACCCCGTCGTCGCACACCGCGGTGCCGGCCACGTTGTGGCCCCCGCCCCGTACGGCGATCTCCAGGTCGTGGTCGCGCGCGAAGCGCACCGCCGCGACCACATCGGCCACGCCCGTGCAGCGGGCGATGCAGGCCGGATGGCGGTCAATCGCCCCATTCCAGATCCTGCGGGCAGTGTCGTAGCCGGGGCTGGTCGGCAGCAGCAGCTCTCCGCGGAGCGATCCGCCGAGCTCGCCGAACGCGGTCGTCTCCAGGGGCGGCGCCGTTGTGCCTGGATAGCGGTCATCTCGTCCTCCCAGCTCTGCTCGATGACGTCCGGGTAGCCATGCGAGCAACGTAGGCTTGCCGGCCCGGACTGACTAGTTCTACTTTCGAACCAACCGGTTCGAGTAGCAGACCTGTGGCCGATCCGCGGCTAGCATGGTGGCGCCATGCGCAGCTACGCGCAGTACTGCCCGGTCGCCAAGGCCACCGAGATCCTCGGCGACCGTTGGACGCTTCTGATCGTGCGCGAGATGCTCGGCGGCGCGAGCGGCTTCAACGAGCTCCAACGCGGCCTCCCAGGGATCTCGCGCTCGGTCCTCACCGACCGCATGCGCGCGCTCGAGCGGGCCGAGGTCATCGAGCGCAGGACGGGCCCCAAAGGCCGCACCCTCGAATATCGCCTCACGCCCGCCGGCCGTGACCTCCAGCCGGTCGTGCAGGCGATCGGCGAGTGGGGGGCGACTTGGTCGTTCACCGAGCCGCGCCCCGAGGAACTCGATCCCGACCTGTTGATCGTCTGGATGGCCCGCCACGTCGATCGTCAGCGGCTCGCACCCAACCGAACCGTGGTTCAGTTCGACTTTCGCCGCCCCAAGCGGCGTTACTGGATGGTGCTCGAGCCCTCCGAGGTCTCAGTCTGCCTCCAGCATCCCGGTTTCGACGTCGACCTCGAGGTCATCGTCGACACCACCACGCTCTACCGCGTCTACTTGGGACGGGCCGAGCTCGGTGGCGCGATTCGATCCGGCAAGCTGACGATGAGCGGCCCGCGGACGCTGCAACGTAGGTTCGGCCACTGGTTCACCTGGAGCGCGTTCGCCCCAGCCAGCCGCTTGGCGGAGGAGCGCCGCACGACGGCCTCGCGCCTTGCCAGCCCTGATCGCGTACGAATCGCCGAATGACGGCGTGCGGGCGCTGCATCACGATGCAGCGCCGGTGGGCACGCAGCCGACGCCTCGTCCCGCGAAGCGAAGCAAAGGCACTCGAGGCGTGACGCCTCGCGGTGCGATACTCGACGGCACCTGACAAGGAGGTTGGGCCGTGAAGCGCGTCGTCGTCGACCACTACGGGGGGCCCGAGGTCTTGAAGCTGGTGGAGGAGGACGCGCCCCGACCAGGTCCAGGCGAGGTGCGCGTCAGGGTCCTGGCGGCTGGGGTCTCGTTCACCGACGCGCAGATCCGCGCCGGCACGTACATCGGCGGCCCGAAGCCGCCGTTCACGCCCGGCTACGAACTGGTCGGAGTCGTCGAGGAGCTCGGCCCTGCCTGCGAGAGGCTGCGAGAGGGGGACCGGGTCGGCGTCCTGATGGTCTGGGGCGCGGACGCCGAGCGGGTCTGCGTACCGGAGCAATACGCGGTCGGGGTGCCCGAGGACCTCGATCCGGCGGAGGTCGTGAGCCTGATCTTCCCGTACATGACCGCCTACCAGATGCTCCACCGCACGGCGAGGGTGCGCTCCGGCGAGGCGGTGCTGGTGCACGGCGCGGCCGGAAGGGTCGGCACGGCGGCGCTCGAGTTGGGAGCGGTGGCGGGACTGCGCCTGATCGGGACCTGTTCGGCCGACGACATGGCAGCGGTCGAGCGGCTCGGGGCGGTGGCGATCAACTACCGCAATGAGGACTTCCTAGCACGGGTCCGCGAGCTGACCGGCGGCAAGGGTGTGGACGTCGTGCTCGACGGGATCGGCGGCAAGGTGGCGTTGCGATCCTTCCGCGCGTTGCGGAAGGGCAATCAGATAACGGGCGATCCCGGTGGACGGCTTGTGACGATGGGCGCCTACAACACGCTGGTGCATGGCCGCAAGAGCTGGCGCGCGTGGCTGGAGTGGTGGCCGGCGATGGCGATCACATGGCTGTGGGGCACGCTCTCGTCCCGCCGGCGAGTTTCGGGGTACCGAGTGCAGATCCTGCGCATCCCCCACCAGGACTGGTTCGCCGAGGACTTCCACGTGCTGCTCGGGCTGCTGCGCGAGGACAAGATCCACCCGGTCGTGGCCGAGCGCCTGCCGTTCGCCGAGGCTCGTCGCGCTCACGAGATGCTCGAGAGCTCGGCGGCAAAGGGCAAGCTCGTGCTCGTGCCGTAACCCCTGGGCGTCTAGATCAATCGACGCGTGGCGGCTCGTTCGGATCGAGCGGCATCGGCTCCTCATGCCAGTCCTTCGGCAACGCGACCTCCACGTCGAGGGAATCCCCGGGTGGATCTGGTTCGGCATGGACCTCGCCGTAATGCAGCAGTGATGTCAGGTAGCGGGAGCTGATCTTGTGAGGCGGCCACCACAGGTAGTCGAGCGAGGCGACACCCTCGCCACCCCCGCCAGCGACATCCGCCCGCATGCTCATCGACTCTCCGCCCGTCAGCAGCTTGCCGCGGAGGACAGGCCTGAACGGCTCTGGCGTCTCCCCGGCGCCGACCCGGTGGGCTATGTGCGCCGCAACGGTGTCGGCCTGCTGAGTTCCCAGGCCGCCCTGCTTGATCGGGAAGTTCGTGCCGTCGCCCGCCGCATAGACGTCCTCCACACCTTTCACTCGTCCGTGACCGTCGACCGGAATGAAGCCGTCGTCATCTGCCGGCAGGCCATCGATCCTGGGGCCTTCCATCCGCGGGAGGGCGATTGATTCCGACGGCCCGATCCTTCGGTCGCCAGGGTTCAGCGTGATCCCTGCTCCGCCGAGGTCTCGCACGGTGGAATTGGTGAAGAGCTGGATGCCTCTCGCCGCCAGCAGCTCGCCAACGGCGGCGCTCGCAGCTGGCCCGAATATCGCCAAGGGCGCGGATTCCGGTGTGATGACAGCGATCTTCGCGTCGACGCCCCTCTCCGCGGCCCGGCGCTGGGTCATCAAAGCGAGCTCATAGAGCGGCAGCGACCAAGTCACGCCTGCCGGGACGATGAACGCTACGCGGTGGCCCTTCGCTTCCGCGCGCTCGAGGAGTCGGTCCGCGCTGAACGCCTCGCCATCCGGAAAGGTGGTCGCCCCGTCGATCGCCGGCTTGAAGCGACCCCCTATGCAGACCACCAGGTAGTCGTAAGGGAGGGTTGAGCCGTCGTCGAGTTCGACGACATGGTCCTCGGGGCGGACCGCGCTGACTGCAGACAAAATGAACTTGGCCCCCTTCTCAGTCGTGAGCGGCTCGAGTTCGTGTCGCTCGGCCGGCCCGAGGTCAAAGGGCTCCTCGACGAGCAGCGGCTTGTAAAGGAAATCGGGTTGCGGGGCAACGAGAGTCAGCGCCACCCGCTCTCGGGCGAGATCGAGGAGGGCGAGCAGGGACTCAAGGCCGGCGACGCCACCGCCCACGATCACAACCCGGCGTTTTCCTGTGTCCACGTGCTCGCTCAGTTCAGTCGCCTGTCTTCGCTATCAGGCAACAAGCTATCGAGCCGTCCCCGAACGAAACCGAGTCGCGGGTCTTCGACCGCAGCCAGGTGGACGGCGCAGCCGGGATCCTTGACCCCGTGGCGGGCAGCGCCATAGGATCGCGCGCGGCCGCCGCACCGACTCGTCCAAACCGTGGCTTTCGGAAGAGGCAGAAGAGCGTCAACCACCGGGATGCCGGCTGCCGAGCAGCCCTCCGGGAAGCGGGAGCTGCTCGTCTCGAAGACCTGGCTGCAGGTCGCCGGCCTCGTCGTCCTAGTCGGCTTCTTCGTCCTCGTCCTGCTCGCGTACCGGACCTATGAGTCCGATCCACCGATTCCGGACGAGGCCGTGGATCCGGCCGGCAACGTCGTCTACACCGGCGACGACGTCAGCGAAGGGCAGAAGCTCTTCCTCCACAGGGGCCTGATGGAGTACGGATCGATCTTCGGCCACGGCGCCTACCTCGGCCCCGACTTCACCGCTGACTACCTGCACCGCTCCTCGGCCTCGGTTCGGGATCAGCTCGGCGGCGCGCAGTCCGACTCCGCCCGCCAGGAGACGATCGACCAGTTCCAGTCGAACGACTACGACGAGGGAATGAAGACGCTCCCCCTCTCCGCCGAGCAGGCGAAGGCCTTCGGGGAGCTCGAGGCTCATTACACGCGGTTCTTCGCGTCCGACACGACGCGCTTTGGCCTCCGACCCGAGGTGATCAAGGATCCCGAGGAGATCCACCAACTGACCGCGTTCTTCGCCTGGTCGGCCTGGGCCGCCTCCGCGCGGCGCCCGGGCCACAACTACTCCTACACGAACAACTGGCCGCCGGAGGATCAGGTCGGCAACGAGCCGAGCGCGAACGTGATCGTCTGGTCAGTGATCTCGCTGATCGCCCTGCTGGGCGGGATCGGGATCCTGTTCGCGGCCTTCGGGCGCTGGCGGATGGGCTGGCAGGGGCGCGACCAGGCGACGCTGACCTTCCGCGCCCCCGGCGACGTCGCCCTCACGCCCGCGCAACGGGCGACCGCCTGGTTCTTCTTCGTGATGGCGGCGCTCTTCCTGCTGCAGACCCTGGTCGGGGGGGTCTCGCAGCACTACCGCGCCGACCTCGAGGGGTTTTTCGGAATCGACATCGCCCAGGCGCTCCCCTACAACCTGGTCCGCACGTGGCACGTCCAGCTGGCGATCTTCTTCGTCGCCACCTCGTTCGTCGCCGCGGGGATCTTCCTCGCCCCGATGATCGCCGGCCGGGAGCCGCGCGGCCAGGCGCCGCTCGCCTTCGCGCTACTCGGGGCGCTGGCGGTGGTGGTTTTCGGCAGCCTGTTCGGCGAGCTGGCTGGGGTGCACGACTGGTTCTCGAGCTCGATCTTCGGCCTCCAGGGATTCGAGTACCTCGACCTCGGTCGCTTCTGGCAGGTCCTGCTGGTGATCGGCCTGTGCGTCTGGATCGTGATCCTGTTCCGCGGGCTCCGGGGGCGGCTGAGCAGGGAGCGGGTGGGAAACATGCCATGGCTCTTCTTCCTCGCGGCGCTTGCGATCCCGGCCTTCTACGCGGTCGGGCTGCTCGCCCGGGCCGGCGACAGCTTCACGATCACTGACTACTGGCGCTTCTGGGTGGTCCACCTCTGGGTGGAGGACTTCCTCGAGCTGTTCACGACCGTGATGGTCGCCTACATCTTCGTTCTGCTCGGCGTCGTCCGCGAGCGGGTCGCGCTCGTGGTCGTCTTCCTGGACATCATCCTCTACTCCGTCGGCGGGGTGATCGGGACGATGCATCACCTCTACTTCTCCGGCGCGCCGGCGGAGAACATGGCGCTCGGGGCGGTCTTCTCGGCACTCGAGGTGATGCCCCTGACCTTTCTCACCGTGGAGGCGTGGAGCTTCCTGCAACTCGGGGCCCGCCAGGAATCGAAGTCGCAGACGCCGTTCCCGCATCGGTGGGCGGTGATGTTCCTGGTCGCGGTCGGGTTCTGGAACTTCCTCGGAGCCGGGATCTTCGGGTTCCTGATCAACCTCCCGATCGTCTCCTACTACGAGATCGGCACCGCACTCACCGCCAACCACGGCCACACGGCGATGATGGGGGTGTACGGGATGCTCGCCGTCGGGCTGGCGATGTTCTGCCTGCGCTACCTGATCCCGGCCGACCGCTGGAGGGACCGGGCGGCGAAGATGAGCTTCTACGGCCTCAATATCGGGCTCGCCTGGATGGCGTTCGCGACGCTGTTCCCGCTCGGCATCCGCCAGCTGTACGAGTCGGTGAACGTCGGGTACTGGGAGGCCCGGTCGCTCGACTACCTGAGCACGAACACGAACACGGTGATCGAGTGGCTCAGGCTGCCGGGCGACATCTACTTCATCGTGATCGGGGTCCTGCCGCTCCTCTACCTGACCTATCTCGGCGTCCGATACACGGTGAAGCAAGTCGTGATCGAGGAGCCAGAGGAGATCCTCTTCACCGAGGTGACCGAGCCGAAGGAACCGGTGGGGACCTCGAGATGAGCGGGGTCGCCACCGAGAGCCTCCTCGCCGCGGGCTACGCCCTCTTCCTGGCGCTGACGGGGATCGGGCTCGATGTCCTCGCCCGCCACTCGCACCGGCGCTCGGAGCTCTACCGGACCGGCGGTTTCACCTACCACGCCCATCTCGACGCCTGGGAGTGTCCCGAGGGCGAGCAGCTGCACCGGATCGAGACCGACATGCACCAGCGGGTCGCCCGCTACCGGGCGAGGGCGCACGTTTGCAACGCCTGCCCGCGCAAGGCGGACTGCACCGACTCGGACAGCGGCCGAGAGGTCACCCGGATGCTCGACCTGTGGCCGCACTCGGAGGCGGGCCGCTTCCACCGTACGATTGCGGTCGCCATCGTCGCCTTCGGGCTGCTCGTGATCGGCGCCGGCGCCGCCCTCAACCACGGTCCAGCGGACCTCGCGGTCCTGGGCGGAGCGCTGCTCGTCTCGACGCTCGTCGGCCTCTATCTGCTCGCCGACTTGCGCTCCGCGGCGTCCGGCTTCCCGTGGCCCGAGGGCGAGCGCAGCGGTGCTGCGCCGGTTCCGCCTCAGCCTGAGCGCTCGGCCTCTTCGATGCGCTGAGCGAGCGCGGCGAGTCGTCCTCAAAGCGGCTGTTTGGTGAGTCCTCTTGCCAGCGGTGGAGACTTCAGCTAGGCAAGCGAGTCCCGGCCTAGCCGGTCATCACGTCACGCGCCTCGAGGACCTCGAACGGGGGGGGCTGCGCTCCCTCAGGCGGCGGGCCCATCACCTCGACTACCGCGGGGCCGAGGCGGCCGTTCAAGAAGCTCTCCCACTTCTCCTTGGACTCCCAGATGTCGACGACCTTCATCTTGCCGTTGCCGGACTCGGCCCCGGCGTGCGCGATCAGCCCGTCCGGCACCTCGCCTCCGAGCTTCTCGGTCACCTGGTCGTACTGGTCAGTTGTCGCCTCGAACTCCTGGATCACGATCACGGCCATGTCCGGTCTCCTTCCTGGTTATTTGACTGCTCGGTGCCGATGTGGGTCGCCGTCGTATTCTCGCAGCGAAGAGCGGGAGCGCCTACTCGAACCGCCGCATCCCATGCACAGCAGCACCCTGGAAAGCGGGGCGCTCCGAGCACCTGTTGGCGGAGTAAAGCCGGCGCGAGATACTGCGTGGGCGATGTCGCAGGAGAACCTGCTCGGGCCGTAGCTGGCGACGGCGCGTCGCTGGTTCGGCTTGCCCAACTGGACAGCAAGCGCCTGCCGTCGGGGAGCCTCCTGATGGCCGAGGTCGATGGGGAGCCATGGGCAGCGATCGAGCTGGAGAGCGGCGAGGTGCTGGCCGATCCGTTCCATCCGACCGCCGATCTTGCGGAGATGCTGTTGTTGCGAGCGGCCCGGATCCGCGCCGTCGAGCAGCCGGGTCTGGCGCCCAAGCGCGGGTTCCGCAGGATCACCGCTGGGGCCGCTCGGGCCTTGTCCGGGCGCCGCAGGCGGGTGCCCGCTGAGCTTCGCCCCTGAGCCAGAGCGCCTGAACTCCTGGACGCGGCGTGAGCGATCCGCGGCGCTCGGTGCCGCTCGACTCCGCACGGCCTAGCCTTGGACTTTGTGAGCGCACCGTCCATTACGCGCGGCGATCTCGACACCTGGCGCGTGCTTCCTAACGCCCAGCGGCCTGATTGGCCAGACCCCGCGCATCTCAGCGCCGTCGAGGCCGAGCTGGCAGACCAACCACCCCTGGTCTTTGCGCGCGAATGTGACCAGCTCAAGGACCGGCTGGCGGCCGTGGCCAGAGGCGAGGCGTTTGTTCTCCAAGGGGGTGACTGCGCGGAAACCTTTCCCGGCTCGACGGCCGACGCCGTGCGCAACAGGCTCCAAACCCTGCTGCAAATGGCGGTCGTGCTTACGTATGCGGCGAGTGTCCCTGTGGTGAAAATCGGCCGGATGGCGGGACAGTTCGCGAAGCCCAGATCACGTCCAACGGAGACGCGGGATGGGGTCGAGCTACCCGCCTACCGCGGCGAAGCCGTGAACGGCCTCGACTTCACGCCCGAGAATCGCCGACCCGACCCCGCGCGGCTGCTCCGGGCGTACCACTGCGCGGCGGCCACGTTGAATCTCTGTCGGGCGTTCACGAGCGGAGGCTACGCCGACCTACACGAGGTGCACGCCTGGAATCAGGACTTCGTGGCAGAGAGCCCGGCCGGGCAGCGTTACGAGCAGCTCGCCGGCGAGATCGACCGTGCACTCTCATTCATGAAGGCGTGCGGCGTCGACACGGAGGAGATCCACGGGGTCGAGCTCTACTCGAGCCACGAAGGCCTCCTGCTGGAGTACGAGCGCACCCTGACCCGCATCGATAGCCACACCGGACTGCCGTACGACCTCTCCGCGCATCTGGTGTGGATCGGCGAGCGCACTAGGGACCTTGACGGCGCGCACGTGGAGTTCTTCCGCCATATCCGCAATCCGATAGCCGTGAAGCTCGGCCCCACGACCTCACCCGACGACGCTGTCTCGCTGATCGAAAGACTCAACCCGGATGAGGAGCCCGGCCGGCTCACGTTCATCACCCGGCTGGGCGCCGGCAAGGTCCGCGAAGCTCTGCCGCCGCTTGTCGAAAGGATCACCCGACTCGGCTCGCCGGTCGCATGGATCTGCGACCCAATGCACGGGAATACGTTCGAGGCACCGAGCGGGCACAAGACGCGCCGGTTTGATCACGTTCTCGACGAGGTGGCCGGCTTCTTCGAAGTCCATCGGGCCCTGGACACCCATCCGGGCGGCATCCACGTCGAGTTCACCGCGGACGATGTGACCGAATGCATCGGTGGGGGCCACGAAATTGCGGAGGACGATCTGATGCAGCGCTATGAGACGGCGTGTGACCCCCGGTTGAACCGTCGCCAGTCGCTCGACCTGGCCTTCATGGTCGCCGAGATGTATCGGCGACGGGACTGAGTAACGCCTTGGTACCGGATCGGACCGAGAGCTAACGCGCTTGTCAAGCGCCCGGCGCCGACGTTGGCTGACAGGCTCGACACTGCGGCGGGTTCGGTGAGGGAGGCGGGCTCGTAGAGTTTCCGCGGTGCTGCTCTACAACTCCCAGGTCTCGGGCAACTGCTACAAGGTCCGGCTGCTGTTCGCCCATCTTCGCGTGAGATACGAGCGGCGCGAGATGGACGTCGTGGACCGCTCGAACCGTGCGGAACTGCTCGGGGACCTAAACCCGGCGCTGCGGGTGCCAACCCTCGTGCTCGACGATGGTCGCCCGCTGGCGGAATCCAACGCGATCCTCTTCTACTTCGCGGAAGGGACGCGGTACCTCCCCGAGGATCGATACGAGCGCGCCCAGGTGCTCCAGTGGCTGTTCTTCGAGCAGTACAGCCACGAGCCCAACATCGCGGTTGTGCGTTTCTGGGTTGCCTTCTCGGACGCTCCTCCCCCTGACCCGGAGATCGGGGCCAGGCGCCGCGCCGGCTACGCCGCGCTCGACGCGATGGAACGCCACTTGTCGAGCCGAGAGTTCCTCGTCAGCGAGCGCTTCACGATCGCGGACATCTCCCTATACGCATACACGCATGTCGCCGGCGAGGGCGGGTTCGACTTGGCGGGGTATCCCGCGATCCGGGCCTGGCTCGATCGGGTTGCAGGGCAGCCGGGCCACGAAGCGATGGCGGCCTGAGCATCACGGGGGGTAGCCTGCCCAGCGCATGGATCTCTCCCTGACGCGAGTCGAGGCGGCCCTCGGCGAGATCGACCCGGTCTTCCTCGACACGCCCCAGTTCGTGTCCGATCGGCTGTCGGACGCGCTCGGACGCGAGGTCTTGGTCAAGGTCGAGACGATCAACCCCATCGGGAGCTTCAAGGGGCGAGGTACCTCCGTTCTGGCGCGAAAGCTTGACGCTGCTCTCACCTGGGTGTGCGCGACGGCAGGCAACTTCGGGCAGGGGGTCGCCTACGGCGCCCGCAAACGCGGCGCGACGGTCGAGATCTTCGTTGGCCCTGAGACCCCGGCCGCGAAGGTCGCCCGCATGCGCGCACTCGGCGCCCGGGTCGAGGTTCGGGATCGCCCCGACTTGGCTGCCCGCGAGCACTCCGAAGCGAGCGAGCGCCGCCTCCTCGTGGTCGATGGGTTGGATGCCGCGACCGCGGAGGGCGCCGGAACGATCGGCGTCGAGCTCGCCGAGGCAGGTCCGATCGGCACAGCCGTCATCCAGCTGGGCGACGGTGCCCTGATCTCCGGCGTCGCCCGCTGGCTGAAATCGCGGTCGCCCGAGACGAGAGTCATTGGCGTGTGCGCGAGCGGCGCGCCCGCCATGGCGCAAAGCTTCGCCGCTCGGCATCCGATCTCGGACGCCGGGACCGGCACCATCGCCGGTGCGATTGCGATCACCGATCCGGTGCCCGAGTCGCTCGCGCGGGTCATCGAGCTGGTCGACGAGGTGGTCCTCGTGGACGACGATGACATCCGGGCGGCGATGACGCTCATTGCAGAGTCGATGGGGGTGCTGGTGGAACCCGCCGGCGCCGCGGGAGTCGCTGCTCTCTCTCGATATCCCGAGAAGCTGGCTGGCGATCGTGTCGCCGTCCTGCTCACCGGGGCGGCCGCATAGCCGTTGGCGCCATCCGGCGTGGGTCCCAGGCAAATGAGGGCCCTTGGCGGGTCTGCCATTGCTGCGTCTGACGTATGGTCGCCGTATGGGGCCAGGCCAGACCCTGGGGACGTGGGTTCCGGGCGCTGATGGCTCGGGGTACGGGATCGAGCACCTCCCCTACGGGGTGATCCGCGCGCGGGGAGCATCCCCGCGACCGGCGGTCCGGATCGGGGATCGAGGTCTTCTGCTGGCGCCGTTGGCGGCGGCGGGCCTGCTCGATTCGGTTGCCGAGTCCGATCCCGGGGCGCTGCGGCGGGCGCTCGAGGGGCCGACCCTCAACCGCTTGCTCGAGCTCGGGCGCCCGACCTGGTCTCGGCTGCGCGCTCGCCTGACCGAGCTGCTCGGCGCCGGCAACAGCGAGCTCGCCGACGCCGGCGTCGCCGACGACGCGCTGTTCCCGCTCGCCGAGGCCGAGGAGCTCCTCCCGATCGAGGTCGGCGACTACGTCGACTTCTACTCCTCGATCGAGCATGCCTCGAACGTGGGCAGGCTCGTCCGACCCGATGACGAGCCGCTGTTCCCCAATTGGCGCCACCTCCCGGTCGGGTACCACGGCCGCTCGGCCAGCGTGGTCGTGAGCGGCACCGCCGATCAGGCGCCCGGTCGGGCAGACGGCGCCCGAGCGTGCCGACGGCCTGCCCGGCTTCGGGCGCGAGCCCCTCCTCGACTTCGAGCTCGAGCTCGGCTTCGTCTCCGGCCCCGGGCCGATTGGCGGGGGGCCGATCCGCGTCGCCGCCGCCGGGGAGCAGATCTTCGGCTTCGTCCTCGTCAACGACTGGACCGCCCGCTCGATCCAGGCCTGGGAATACCGGCCGCTCGGGCCCTTCCTCTCGAAGTCGTTCGCGACCTCGGTCGGAGCCTGGATCACGCCGCTCGAGGCACTGGAGCCCTTCCGCGTCCCCGGTCCTGCCCAAGATCCGCCCCCACTCCCATATCTGCGCAGCGAGGAGGAGTGGGCGCTCGATCTGGAGCTCCAGGTGGTTCTCGCGGCGGGGTCGGACGCCGAGGGAGCCGGGGAGACGGTCGCCCGAACGAACGCCCGCCGCCTCTACTGGGATGCGGCCCAGCAGCTCGCCCACGCGACCATCGGCGGCGCCGTCGTCCGGGCCGGCGACCTATTCGCCTCGGGGACGATCTCGGGCTCGGCTCAGGGCACCCAGGGCTGCCTGCTCGAGCTCACCCGCGCCGGCCAGGAGCCACTCCGCCTGGGCAATGGTGTCGAGCGGACCTTTCTCGAGGACGGCGACGAGGTCGTCCTGCGCGGCTCCGGCGCCCCGGGCGAGGGTCGGCCCGCGATCACCCTGGCCGAGGTGAGTGGGCGGATCGTGCCCGCATCCTGAGCTGGACGCCCGCCGCCGCGGCGCAGAAGCGACCCGGGCAGCTCGTCGGCTACCCGGTTGTGCTCTGCGCCACGGGCGACGGCGCGCCTTCGCGCCACGAGTAGGCGTAACTCGCGTCGTCGAGTTCGCGGGCGAAGGTGCGTGAGCCGCATCGGCGCGAACGTGTCCCACATCACCGCCAGCTCCTCCGTCCGCCGCGCGCCGAGGGCCTTCTCGACCAGACCGGGCTGCGGCCCGTGGGGCAGTCCCGAGGGGTGGACGGTGATCGAGCCCACCTCGATCCCCTTCCGCGAGCCGAACTCCCCGGAGACGTAATAGATCATCTCCTCCGACTGCAGGTTGGAGTGGTGGTAGGGGAGCGGGACCGCCTCGGGGTCGTAGTCGAGCTCGCGTGGGCAGAACGAGCAGACCACGAAGTTCGGCCCCTGGAAGGTCTGGTGGGTCGGCGGCGGCAGATGGATCCGGCCCGTTCGCGGCTCGAAGTCGTGGATGTTGAAGGTGTAGGGATAGACGTAGCCGTCCCAGCCGACCACGTCGAGCGGGTGGTAGTCGAGCCGGTAGTGCTGTAGGCCGCCCCGTACCCGCACGATCAGCTCGAAGTCACCCTCCTCGCGATGCGTCTCGAGCTCGACCGGCGGATGCAGGTCGCGGTGCGAGAAGGGCGCCGACTCGAGCAGCTGGCCGTAGCGGTTCCGGTAGCGGTTCGGGGTCTCGATCTCGCCCGGGGTGTGGAGGACGAGCATCAGCTGCTCGTCTCCCTCGAACCGGAACCGATAGGTGGTGCCGCGCGGGATGACGATGTAGTCGTGCTGGCGGTAGGGCAGGGTGCCGAACACGGTCTCGAGCTCGCCCGAGCCCTCGTGGACGAAGATCAGCTCGTCGCCCTCGCCGTTTCGGTAGAAGGCCTCGCTCTCTTCCGCGGGCCGGCAGAGCGAGACCTCGAGGTCGTTGTTCCACATCAGGCAGCGGCGGCCCGTGATCGGGTCGCCCTCGGCCGGGATGCCGCCGGTCTCGAGGTGGCGATGGACGTGGGCGTCGGGCACCCACTCCTCGTGGGTGATCGGCTCGAACTCGCCTGCTTCGAGGATCCGACAGGGCGAGGTGTGGTGATAGAGGATCGACTCGTTCCCCGAGAAGCCCTCGAGTCCCATCACCTCCTCGACCAGCAGGCGGCCGTTGGTGCGGAACTGCGTGTGCCGCTTGCGCGGCAGCTCGTCCGAGCCGGTGGTATCTCACAGGTTGCCCCTCCTCTCCTGCTCGCGCTCGATCGCCTCGAAGAGCGCCTTGAAGTTGCCCTCGCCGAAGCCGCGGGCGCCGTGCCGCTCGATCACCTCGAGGAAGAGCGTGGGGCGGTCGGCTGAGCGGCTTGGTGAAGATCTGCAGC
Organism: uncultured Solirubrobacterales bacterium; assembly: GCA_963801055.1. Lineage (GTDB taxonomy): Bacteria > Actinomycetota > Thermoleophilia > Solirubrobacterales > 70-9 > DASUPK01. The sequence goes on from CAWDDE010000001.1 coordinate 600,668, forward strand.
AGATAGCCCTCGTCGTCGCGGTCGGCGAGGATGCCGAGCTCGCTGAGGTCGGCGAGGTCCTCGTCGATCTCCCCGATGCGCTCCGGAAGCTCCTCGTAATAGCTGGTGGGGGTCGTCAGGAAATGGACGCCGCGCTCGCGCAGGGCGCGCACGGTGGCGACGATGTCGGTGGTGGAGAGGGCGATGTGCTGCACGCCGGGACCGCCGTGGAACTCGAGGTACTCCTCGATCTGGGACTTGCGCTTGCCCTCGGCGGGCTCGTTGATCGGGAACTTGATCCTTCCCTTGCCGTCCGCCATCACCTTCGACATCAGCGCGGAGTACTCGGTCGAGATGTCCTGGTCGGTGAACCGGATCATCTCCGTGAAACCGAAGACGCGCTCGTAGTAGGCCACCCACTCCTCCATCCGGCCGAGCTCGACGTTGCCGACCACGTGGTCGATCCCGGCGAAGTGCCCACCAGCCTCCCCTGACTCGACCGGCTCGAAGCCGGGCAGGAAGGGACCGCTGTAACCGTCGCGCTCGACGAAGGTGTGGACGGTCTCGCCGTAGGTCGCGATCGTCGCCAGCCTGACGGCGCCGTGCTCGTCGGACTCGTCGTGCGGCTCGATCAGCCCGCGGGCGCCGCGGCGAACGGCGACCCGGTAGGCCTCCTCGGCGTCGGGGACCGCCAGCCCGACGACCTTCACCCCGTCGCCGTGCTCGGCGAGGTGGCGGGCGATCTCGTTGCTGCCGTGCAGGGGCGAGGTGAGGAGGAAGCGGATCCGGCCCTGCTCGACCAGGTGGGACGTCCGGTCCCGCATCCCGGTCTCCAGTCCGGCGTAGGCGCTCTTGCGAAAGCCAAGTGCGTGGGTGAAGTAGTGGGAGGCGTGGACCCCGTTGCCGACGTAGAGCTCGATGTGGTCGATGCCGAGCAGCGGCATCTCGTCATGCTTCGCGACCGGCGGGGTGGCCGTGCGGACGCCCGTGTCCTGTGCGGTCTTCACCTCCATCGCTCTCCTCCTGTTCTGATTGAATGAATCCCTTGCGAAACGGGCATCTGCACTTTATGGTTCCCGCGCGGAGGCGGGTTCACAACCCCGATTCGTTGCGTGATCGGCCCGAGAATGGCGATTGCTGACAAGACTGACGAGCAGATCGTTGCGCTGCTCCGCGAGAACGCCCGTCGCTCCTACCAGGACATCGGCGAGCGCGTCTCGCTCTCGGCGCCCGCCGTGAAGCGGCGCGTCGACCGGCTCGAGGCCGAGGGCGTCATTCGCGGCTACACCGCGACGGTCGAGCCGACCGCGTTCGGCTGGCACAGCCACGCCTTCGTCGAGCTCTTCTGCGAGGGGCGGATGTCGGGCGCCGAGGTGAGCGCGGCCGTCTCCAAGCATCCGGAGGTCGAGGGGGCCTACACGGTCGCCGGCGCCGCGAGCGCGATCCTGCACCTGCGCGCCACCGACACCCAGCACCTGGAGGAGGCCCTCGAGCGGATCCGCGAGACGTCCGGGGTGCTTCGCACCGAGACGCAGGTGGTGCTCTCCACCCTCTTCGAGCGCCCGGTCACCAACGGTCGGGTGACGCCCAAGAAGCAGGCGCTGATCGGGGTATGAGGTGACTGACCAGGTAAGCGACCTGAAGCTCCAGCACCTCGTCGAGCTCTCCAAGCTCGGCGACGGCTGCGCCCAGCTCGAATCCGAGCTCGAGGCCTGGCTCGCCGCCCACGACGTCGTCTTCGCCGGCCACACGATCCCGTTCGTGCTGATGCCGCACTTCGTCAGCCCGAGGCAGATGCGCCATGTGCGCCGCGCGGTCGAGTCGCTGTGTGGGGTGCTGAACCGCTTCTGCGAGGCGTACCCCGAGGACGAGCGCCTGCAGGAGGAGCTCGCGCTTCCCACCTTCGAGGACTCGCTGGTCCGGGTCGGCCCGGGCTACCCGGGGCCGCTGCGGATCTGCCGGCTCGACGCCTTCCTCGCCGGCGACACGGTCAAGTTCCTCGAGTTCAACGCCGACTCGCCGGCCGGGATCGGCTACACCGACGTGCTCCACGAGGGGCTCAGGCAGACGATCGCGCTCCCGCGGGTGGAGGGCGAGTTCGACACCGCGTATGAGCCGATGCTGCCGCTGTCTGATCGAGACCCTGCTCGACGCCTACCGGGCAATGCGCGCAGGGCGGCGGGAGGGGCCGCGAGCTGCCCGAGGCGCCCCGGCTGGCGCTCGTCGACGTCCCCGGGAGCCCCTCGGTGCCCGAGTTCCGGATCATCTGCGCCGCCGCGGCGGAGGCGGGAATCGAGGCGATCCACCCGACCACCGACGAGCTCTCCTACGACGGCTCGGTGCTGCGCGCCGGCGGCGAGCCGGTGCACCTGGTCTACCGCCGGGCCCTGATCGACGACCTCTCCGAGGGCGACCTGACCGCCGCCTACCGGGACGGCGCCGCCTGCGTGGTCAACCCGCCCCGCGCCCGGGTCGCGAACAACAAGAAGCTGATGGCGCTGCTCGACGATCCCCGCTTCGCGCACCTGGTGGAGCCGCGCGAGGCGGAGGTGATCGCCGCCACCATCCCCTGGACCCGGATCCTCCGGCCCGGGAGGGTGACCTACGGGCAGTGGGTCGTCGACCTGCTCGATTTCGTCTCGGACAACCGCCCCCGCCTGGTGCTGAAGCCCGCCTCCGAGTACGGGGGCCACGACGTCGCTCTCGGGATCGAGACGGAGCAGGCGGAATGGGACCGGATCATCGAGGAGCACGCCGAGGCGGGCGACTTCATCGTCCAGGAGTACGTGCCGGTGCCCGAGGAGATGTTCCCGACGGTCGAGGACGGCCACGTGCAGATGCGGCTGAAGCGCTTCAACATCAACCCGTTCGGGATCGGCGGGCGCTACGCCGGGATGATCACCCGGATCTCCGATCGGGCGGTGATCAACGTCTCGGCGGGCGGCGGCCTGCTGCCGAGCGTGGTCGGACGCCACAAGCGGCGTTTGCTCGCCGATCAGGAGGGAGATGAGGATCTGAGAGAGGAGGAGGGATCGAGACATGGCACGGCCGCCTGACCGGCTCCGCCTCGGCTACGACGTGGACGAGAACGCGATCCGGTTCTCGAACTACTTCCACCTGCTGCGCGAGCTGGTCCATCTCTCCTCGGGCTGGCTGGCGCTGACGCCGGAATTCGAGGTCAAGTACGCGCTCGGGGACCACCTTCACGACGACGCCCGCGCGATCAGCAAGATCCGCCGGCGCCTCTACGAGCTCCGCCACCCGAGCCGACTACCCCGGCGCCCCGGCAGAGGAGCTGGAGGTGCTGCTCGATCGCCTCGGCGAGGCGGAGAGCCCCGAGGCCTACGTCGAGCTGGCCTACGGCGAGGCGAAGCCGGCGCTCCTGCGCGCCTTCAACCTCCACCTCGAGCACCTCGACCCGGTCTCCGACGAGCCCTCGCTCCGCCTGCTCACCAAGCTCGTCGAGCGGCAGGAGCGCCATCTCGCCGAGCTCGGGTCGGGGGGCGAGGGCGGAGCCGACGGCTGGCCGAACGACCTCGGCGCCCTGGAGATCCGGCTCAAGGCCGAGCCGCGCGCGCTCCGGGTGATGCCGCCGCTGGTCGAGCCCGCGCGCGACGAGTTCGTCGAGGTGACCGCCGAGGGCGATCCCTTCCTCGCTCGCGAGCTCTACGTCAACGATCCGGATGAGAACCACGTCCCGGTCGAGCGCGAGGAGCAGCGCCACTTCTTCCACGCGCTGATGGACGCCGAGCTCTGCGCCGCCGAGCTGATGGCTCGCAACTCGCACGAGCATCCGGAGATGCCGTGGGACTTCCACGTCGACATGGCGCGCCAGACCTGGGACGAGATGCGCCACGCGCGAATCCACTCGCTGCTGATGCCGAAGGAGCTCGGCTGCCGCTGGGGGGATTACCCGGTCGGCTTCTCCTACTTCCGCTCCGTCTACGCCCATGATCTGCTCGGCCGCCTCGCTTTGTTCAACTCGACCTCCGAGCAGAAGGCGATGTGGCGCCATTCCCACCGGCGCAAGGTCCTGGTCGAGCGCGGGCAGGAGCAGATCGCCCAGGTCTTCGACTACCTGCTCGCCGACGAGGTCCCGCACGTCCACAACGGCACCCGCTGGGGGACCTACGTCTGCGGCGGCGACGAGGCCGCCTACAAGCGCAGGGTTCGCGAGCTCCGCGAGGGCCTGGACGAGACCGGCGCCCCGCCCGACGAGCCGCAGGCGGCATAAGCTGACCTAGCCACGGGTCCTTCGAAGGGACCCGAAGGACCCGGAACGAGTCGTCATTGACCTTCGCGCAGCCGAGAAGGACGCCCGGGCACCGTCCGGATCGTGGACCTGGTCGAGCGAGATGGTGACGGGGGGATCATCGGGGACACGACCTTCGTCACGGTCGCCACGTAATTGGTCCCCTCGCAGTGCCGGAGGAGGGACTCGAACCCCCGACACGCGGAACCTAGCCGGGGAAGTGGCGACGCTCGATGCGTCGCCCGGCGTCCACGAAGGTGTGCGGATCGAGGATTCCGGACAGGAGGAGCCTGATGCGGAAGCTGATCTACTCGATGTCAGTCTCGCTCGACGGCTTCATCGCGGGGCCCGACGGGGACTTCTCCTGGTCGGCGCCGGACGAGGAGCTGCATCGCTTTCACAACGAGCGGGTGCGGGAGCTGGGCGGCCACCTCCTCGGACGGAGGCTCTACGAGACGATGGTCTACTGGGAGACCGCCGACCAGGATCCCGAGCTCGCCGACTACGCGCTCGAGTTCGCCCGGATTTGGCAGAAGCTGCCGAAGGTGGTCTTCTCGACGACCCTCGAGTCTGTCGAGGGCGACGCGAGGCTGGTGAAGGACGGTGTCGTTGAGGAGGTCGCCAGGCTGAAGGAGCAGCCGGGCAACGACCTGGCCGTCGGCGGCGCCGGCCTCGCCTCCACCCTGATCGAGGCGGGCCTGGTCGATGAGTACCGGCCCTTCGTCTACCCGGTCGTCGCAGGCGGGGGCACGCCGTTCTTACCCGCTGTGGAGGAGACGATCAACCTCGAGCTGATCGAGACACAGACGTTCGGCTCCCGCGTCGTCTATTCGCGCTACCGGCGCGTGTAGGCCGCTCTACCGGGGTATCTGGGCTCTGGAATGGACTATCGGGAGTTCGCACCATCGCCGGAGCTCGATCCGTTCGTGGAGTGCAGCTGGGAACGCCGGGCACCTGCGGTCGAGGCCCCAACGACACGGGTGCTCCCCGATGGCTGCGCGGACCTGGTCTGGCGAAGCGGCGAGCTGATCGTCGCCGGCCCCGACACCGAGTCGTTGGCTGAGCCCCCTCCGCTCTGGGGAGACCGTGGTCGGAGTCCGGCTCCGTCCGGGGATCGCCGGCAGCGTCGGCAGCGTCCTCGGCCTTCCGGCGAGCGAGCTTCGCAACCTGCGCCCGACGGTGGAAGACGTCTGGAGCGGATCCGGGGCGGAGCTGGAGGAGCGGGTCAGTGAGGCAGAGGACCGGCGGCGGCGCCGGGGACTGCTCGAGGCCGCCGTCGCGAAGCGGCGAAGGCCGCATACCGAATCCCTTCGAGCGAGAGCAGATCCTTCAGCCTGAATAGCGGAGCGAGGCGCAGCACTCGGGTTAGCCGCAGGAGTCGTAGCGCCGCGAGGCTGCCGGGAATGAACGGCGGCGAGAGCACGACGACCGCCGCGTCGAGCGGATGCCGCCTGAGCCACTCCGTCGGTCGCGGGCAGACGTAGACCATCACGACGAGTTCCGTCAGGAACGCCCCCCACGTGAGCCAGTTCAACACGGCCCCGATCGCTTCGAGCGGCTCGCCCGGCTCCGCCGCCTCGATCCAGATCACCGGGATCACGAGTAGGGCGGCGATCACCATCGGCCACTCGAACTTCGCCTCGATGCGCTCGCTACGTTCGTCCACGGGTTCTGCTTCGACGCCTGCCCGTAGGTTCCCGGCCCGCGCATTGATCCATCCATTGATCCATCGGCCCGTGGCGGCGTTCTCGGGGGCGGAGCGGGCACGAAAAAGCCCCGCCTGAGCGGGGCTTTTCTCTTGTGCCGGAGGAGGGACTCGAACCCCCGACACGCGGATTATGATCCCGCGCCGCGAGTCCGGCTGAGTCCGGTCCAGTCGGGGATTCGGCGCTAGATCGCCCTTCCGGGAGCGGGCCATTCCGCCTGGGTCCGGTCGGTTCCGGCTGGGCTCGTTACCACTTTGTTACCACCCTGGTTGAGTTCGCCGAGCGGCAAGCAGGGAACTGGGTGCCCAGGCTGTCCCGGCCCGGGAAGGCGATGGCCCTCCGGTTCTGCCCCCCGCTCAGCCCTGCCGGCTCGGGGCGAGATACTGCGCGGGCGATGTCGCAGGAGGACGGCCCTGCTACCTTCCCGCACACACTGACGGGGGAGATGGGGTAGGCGGGCATCGCTGCCCAGGGGAACGGGAGGACGAGATGGGTAAGCGATTCGCGATTTTGATCGGCGCGGCTGCGGCTGGCGTGATGGCGCTGGGGGGCGCAGACCGTGATGGCGCTCGTGAAACGGTGACGCAGACGATGACGCGCACGGGCGTGGGCGGAGGCGACCTCTCCGGCGCCGTTGACGACTCGCGCGAGTAGACGGGCGAGCACCGACGATCTGGGCGCCGAGACCCAGCAGCGATCGAACCGGTTGATCGCGCGACCGCACGGGTGTACGGTCGCTCCGGAAAGAGGGGCAGTTGGCCGTAGAGATCCGCGTCCTCGGCCGCGTCGATGCGCTCGTCGACGGCCGGTCGTTACCACTCAGAAGAAGCAAGCTGCGAGGGGTGCTCGCGATGCTCGCGCTGCGCGCCAACCGCACGGTCGCCGCCGACGAGCTGATCGATGGCCTCTGGGGGGATCGCCCGCCGACGAGCGCCGCCAAGAACCTCCAGTCCTACGTCTCGGAGTTGCGCAAGGCATTGGCCTCCGACGGCGCAGGGGCCAGCATCGTCAGCCGGGGTCGCGGCTACGAGCTCCGGGTGGCGGAGGAGGCGGTCGACGCGCTGCGCTTCGAGGACCTGGTCGAGGAGGCCGCTCGCCAGCCGACCGGCGCCGGCGCGAACGGCCTAGCCGGCGCCGCGCTCGAGCTCTGGCGCGGCGCCCCGCTCGCCGACGTCGCCTCCGAGCCGTTCGCCGCCCCAGAGATCGGTCGCCTCGAGGAGCTTCACATGCGGGCCATCGAGCTGGCGATCGATGCCGAGCTGGCCGCCGGGCGCCACGCCGAGGTGGTCGCCCGGCTCGAGGCCCTGATCGCCGAGGAGCCGTTGCGAGAGCGCCTGCACGCGCAGCGCATGCTCGCCCTCTATCGCGACGGGCGCCAGTCGGAGGCGCTCGAGGCCTACCACGAGGCGCGCGCGGCGCTGATCGAGCAGATCGGGGTCGAGCCGGGCCCCGAGCTCAAGCGCCTGCAGGAGCAGATCCTCGCCCAGGACCCGGCCCTCGAGGCGCCGCCGCCGATCGTCGAGCTGCCGGTCCAGCTCGAGGGGGGCTCGCCGCTGCTCGCCGGACGCGAGCGCGAGCTCGACTGGCTGCGCAGGCGCTGGGCGCGGGCGCGCGAGGGCCGGATTGTCTGCGTGATGGTCTGGGGGCCGGCGGGGATCGGCAAGACACGGCTGGTGGGCGAACTCGCGGCCGAGGTCCAGCAAGAGGGCGCCGCGGTCCTCTATGCCGGCGGTGGCGAGGTCGCCGAGGCGGCGCTGGCGACCGTAGCGGAGGCCGGCACGGGCCACCGACCGACGCTTCTGGTGTTCGACTACGCCGACGACGCCCCCCCGAGCGTGCTCGAGGCCGCCGCGGCGCTCGCCCGCGCGCCCGAGGGTCGGCCGCTCATGGTCTGCGTCCTTCATCACGACGAGCAGGGCCCGCCGGCGTTCGCCGGCCTGCTGGAGGAGCGGAGCCGCCCAGCGGCTGCGGCTCGACCCGCTGCAACGAGGAGGCGACGGCCGAAATCGCCGCGCTCTACGCCCGCCGAGGGCGTCGTCATCCCCATGCCGACACTGCTCGCCGAGAGCGAGGGGGTGCCGCTTCGCATTCACCGGGCGGCCGGCGGCTGGGCCCGGGCGGAGGTGGCCGAGCGGCTGGCTGACGACGGCGGGCCGGGCGGCGGACGATCAACCCGGCCTGCGCACGACCGAGGCCGCAGGTAGCGGGCGGCGTCGTGGACCTGCAGTAGGACCAGCGAGCGGAGCGCGCCTCTACGTCGTCGAGGAGCCGCCGGGTCCCTCCGAGCGGCTGATCTGCCCCTACCGCGGCCTGGCCCCGTTCGATGCCGCTCATGCCGAGTACTTCTTCGGCCGCGAGCGCCTGGTCGCAGAGCTCGTCGCCCGCCTCGTCGGCTCGACCCTGCTCGCCGTCGTCGGTCCCTCGGGCAGCGGCAAGTCCTCGGCCGTGCGCGCCGGCCTCTTGCCGGCGCTGGCGGACGGCGTCGTCCCGGGCTCGGAGGGCTGGCGGCGGGCGGTGATGCGCCCCGGCGCGCGCCCGCTCGCCGAGCTCTCGCGGGCCCTCGCCCGGGCGGTGCCCGAGGCGGGACACGAGGGCGCGGCGCCGTGGATCGCCGACGCGCTCGAGCGGCTGCCCGACGGCGAGCGGTTGGTGCTCTTGATCGATCAGTTCGAGGAGGCCTTCGTCGCCTGCCGCGACCAGGCCGAGCGCGAGGCGTTCTTCGACGCATTGGTCGAGGGCGCCGGTGACCCCGACGAGCGGCTGGTCATCGTGCTCGCGATCCGCGGCGACTTCTACGCGCGCTGCGCCGAGCACGCCGAGCTCTCGACCCTGGTCAGCGCCAACCAGCTCCTGGTCGGGCCGATGCGCCGCGACGAGCTGCGCCGGGCGATCGAGCTTCCCGCCCGGCGGGCGGGGCTCCGGGTCGAGCCGCGGCTGGTCTCGGCGCTGGTCGGTGACGTCGCCGAGGAGCCCGGCGGCCTGCCGCTGCTCTCCGCGGCCCTCGTCGAGCTCTGGCAGCGGCGCGACGGCCGCACCCTGCGCTACGAGGTCTATGAGCGAAGCGGCGGCGTCAGCGGCGCGGTCGCGCGCCTTGCCGAGGACGCCTACCAGCGCCTCAGTCCGGCCGAGCGGCTCCGGGCGCGCCCGATGCTGCTGCGCCTCGCCGGCGCCGACGACGAGCAGGCGGAGGGGTTCGTCCGCCGCCGCGTTCCCCTCGACGAGCTCGAGCTCGACCGCGACGAGGGCGCCGCCCGGGCCCTCGCCGTGCTGACCGAGAGCCGCCTGCTCACCGTCGACGAGGGGGCGGCCGAGGTCGCCCACGAGGCGCTGCTTCGCGAGTGGCCGCGCCTGCGCGACTGGCTCGCCGAGGACGCCGAGGGTCGCCACCTTCACCAGCACCTGATCGGTGCCGCCGGCGAGTGGCGCGACTCCGGGCGCGACCCGGCCGAGCTCTACCGGGGTGCCAGACTCGCCTCGGCGCTCGACTGGGCGGCGAGCCACGACCCGGAGCTCAACCAGCTCGAGCGCTCCTTCCTCGACGAGAGCCGGGCCGCCAGCGAGCGTCAGGCCGAGCGCCAGCGGCGCACCAACCGCCGCCTCAGGACGCTGCTCGCCGGGGTCGGCGTGCTGCTCGCCGCCGCCGTGGTCGCCGGGGTGATCGCGCTCTCGGAGCGCCAGGGCGCGCGCAGCGCGGCCACCGTCGCCGACGCCGAGCGCCTCGGCGCCCAGGCCCTCGCCGAGGACCGCCTCGATCAAGCGCTGCGGCTCGCGAGCGCCGGGCTCGCCCTCGACGACTCGGTCGCCACCCGCTCCAGCCTCCTATCGACGCTGCTTCGCAGCCCCGCGGCGATCGGCGTCCTCAGCCCTGGCGGCGAGGAGGCGCTCCTCGCGCTCGCGCTGAGCCCCGACGGGGGAACCCTCGCGGTCAGCGACGCAGACGGTACCGTGACCCTGTTCGACACCGATACCTACGAGGTAGTCGGCGATCATCAGGCGCCCGGAACCGCCTTCCAAATCGCCTTCGATCCGCAGGGCGACTCGCTCGCCGTCGCGGAGGACTCCTCGGCAACGGGAACGCTGGAGATTCTCGACGCGGCTACCGGGCGGGTGCGGAGCTCGACCTCGCTTGCCGCCGGCCGAGGGTTCGCGCCCTTCGGCATCGTCATCTACGCTCCGGACGGACGAAGCTTGTTCGTCCCCTACTCCCGCGGTGCCTCCTTCTTCCTGCGTCGGTACGACGCCCGCCGGGGCACGCCGCTCGGAAAGCCCGTCCGCGTTGGCCCTCAGCTCGACACGCCGCCGCTCATGACCCCGGATGGGCGCCTCCTGGTCTCCACCGACCGGGGGGTCAAGGCGCTCGACGCGGAAACGCTTCGCGTCATCCGCCGCTACCCCGTCGGCGGCGGCGGCGCCCTCAGCCCCGACGGGCGCACCCTCGCGTTCGGGCAGCCCGGCGGGGGCCTCGGCCTGCTCGACCTCGGCTCTGGAAGGGTGCGGACGCTGACCGGCGCGGGGGCGGGCGACCTCATGGCCTTCAGCCCCGACGGGCGTACCCTCTCGACCGCCGAGGGCGGTGGGAACGTGATCCTGTGGGACGTCGAGGAGGGGGTCCCGATCGTAACCCTCGAGGGCCACGCGGGCGTCACCGACGAGCAGCACGCCTTCAGCCCTGACGGACGCACCCTGTATACGGCCGGCAACGACGGCCGCGTGATCGTCTGGGACGTGGCCGGGGACCGCCGGCTCGGGCGCCCGTTCCCGAGGGGATTGGGCGGCTGGGAGCCCGGGAGCGCCGATTATCCGCCTGCGTTCGCGCTCAGCCCCGACGGACGCGCCCTGGCCGTCGCGAGGCTCGACGGCCGGGTGGAGCTGATCGACGCCGAGACGCTGCGCAGGACGGCGAGCTTCGAGGCCTTCCCCGGCAGGGCGGCGGTGGCGATCGATTACTCAGCCGATGGACGTCGGCTGGCGGTGGCGGGAGAGGGTGGCGGCGTCGGGGTCTGGGACGTCGAGTCGGGAGAGCAGCTCGGCGCGCTCCTTCGCGCTCCCCGGGGCCCTCGGACGGTCAACCCGCGAACCGTCTAGGCGCTCGCCTTCGGCCAGGGCGATCTGCTCGCCGCGGCGGAGGTGGGGGGCGCGGTGCGGATCTGGGACGTCGGCCGGCGCGAGCTGCTTCGACCGCCGCTGCGCCTGCCTCCCTCCGTGCTCGGGCTGGCGTTCAGCCCGGACGGCTCGCAGCTGGCGATTCCGTTCGGTGCCTTCTCCGACGAAGGTCCCAACGGAGTCGAGATACTCGACGTCGGAAGCGGCGAGCGGGTTGCGAGGCTTTCCCCCGACGGCGAGGTCCGCTCGGTTGCCTTCTCCCCCGACGGCAGCCTGCTCGCGGGTGGCAAGGTCGACGGCGGCGCGCTCCTCTGGGCGACCGACGGCTGGCGGCGGGTGGGACGTCCGCTCGCTCGCCGGAACGCGTCCGCCGGTGACTTCGAAGCCGTCTCCACTCTCCACGTGGAGTTCTCACCGGACGGGCACACACTTGCGACCTCGCAGTCGGACCACTCGGTGGCGCTCTGGGACGTCGCCTCGCAGGAGCCGATCGGGCCCCTCCTGCTCGACCCCGCGTCGCACGGGGGCGGAACCTCGGTGACGGCGCGATTCACCCCGGACGGCGCCCACCTGTTCGTGCTATCCGACCCCGACCACCCGGGGGAGGGCGGGGCTTCGAACCTCTGGCGCGGGATCCGCTGGGAGGTCGATCCCGCGCTCTGGCTGCGACGGGCGTGCAGGCTCGATGGGCGGCGGCCTCACGCCCGAGAGTGGGCGGAGATCGTTCCGGAGCAGGACTACGTCTCCGCCTGCCCCTCCGGCTGACGGCCGACCGCCTCGCGCCCCAAACCGCTCCAGCGCGCGAATAGACCACGCCTAGCCCGGCCCTTGTGTACCGAGCGTGTACCGCCGTGTCGGAGACTTCTGGCCGTCAAACAGGCACCGGAGCCTCGACTCGTTGGGAGGCCCGACGCCACGACTCGAAGGAGGCCCGAAATGAGGGCTAGACGAAAGCTGAATGGCAGTGTTGGCGATCGCGGCGCTGGGGATCGGCTCGTTCAGCGCGGTGGCGCTGGCGGGAAAGAAGAAGACCACCGGGGGGACGCACCGTGACCGTTCTGCGGCGACAAGAAGGCGGCGCAAGGCGCGCGTGTGCGGGTCGCCAGACGATGCGGCACCCGAGCCATGTTGAGCCTTCGCTGGAGCCCGAACCCCACCTTCGACAAGAGCGACTTGGTGAGCGCGCGAGGGAGAGGTGTTCAGCAAGTGCGGTCACCGGTCGATGAGGCTTCAGCTACTGGATACAGAAACGGCGTGCTTCTCACGACGCTGGACACCGGTAAGTCCGACCGTCGGCTGGAGTCTGGTCCGGCCAGCTTCCCACGAAACTGCCAGCCGGTACGAACTATCGTGCGGGTGGAGGCGAAGAAGCGGACCGTCGATGTCGTGAGCTTCGGTCCGCCCAAAGCACAAAGATCACCTCGCGCTTCGGGACCGCGATAAGCAGATCACGCGTGTCGACTGCCTGGCGGGAGTCTCGCGGAAGGTAGCGATTCCGGCGGTATAGCCACGAGGGAGAAAACGACCGTAGGGCGTGGCGTCTGGGAAGGTCCCAGGCGCCACGTTTTTTTGGGGCCGTTCCCGGCTCACTGTGCCAGCAGCGCCGCGCAAAAACGTCGTGCTGCCGCGGCGCGATCGAGGAAATCGCGCTCGGCGGCGCGCCTCGGGCTGACGGTTCGCGCCTTCGCACGCCTAGACCACGCCTAGCCCGGCCCGTGTGTACCGAGTGTGTACCGCCGTGTCGGAGGCTTCTGGCCGTCAAACAGGCACCGGAGCCTCGACTCGTTGGGAGGTCCGACGCCACGACTCGAAGGAGGCCCGAAATGAGGGCTAACACGAAGAGGAAGCACGAGATGGGTAAGCGATTCGCGATTGTGATCGGCGCGGCTGCGGCTGGCGTGATGGCGCTGGGGGCGCAGACCGTGATGGCGCAGACGGCGGACCGGTGGCGCAGGCGCAGCGGGCGAGCGCGGTCACGACCGAGTCGGCGACCGAGTCGGCGGATGTTGTGATTGAGTGGAACAAGAACGCCCAGACAGCGATCATCGGCACCGCCAATCAGGGCCCGACCGTCGCCTACCTCCACCTGGCGATGGTTCAGGGCGCCGTCTACGACGCGGTGAACGCGATCGAGGGAGGCTACGAGCCGTACCTGGGCACGCCGGCCACGGCCGATCAGGGCGACTCCGCACGCCGCCGCGGTCGCGACCGCGGCCCACGACGTGCTCGTCGCGCTGTTCCCGAGCCAGCAGGCGACCCTGGACGCCAAGCTCGCGACCTCGCTCGCGCGCGATCCCCGACGGCCCGGCTGAAGACCGGCGGGATCGAGGTCGGCGCGGCGGCCGCCGCGGCGATGCTCGCGGCCAGGTGCGCCGCCGACGGACGCCGCCGTGCGGGCCAACGACGGGCGCTTCAGCCCCTTCACCGTGATCCAGGGCGACCGAGCCCGGGGAGTGGCGGTCGACCTCGTTCAACCGTTCACCGGCGCCCCCGTCGTCGAACCGGCCCCGTGGGTCGGCAACGTGAAGCCCGTTCCTGATCCCGAGCGCGGCGGCGCTCCGCATCGGACGGACCGAACGCGCTCACCAGCGCCGCCTACGCGGAGGACTTCAACGAGGTCAAGCGGCTCGGCTCGCTCACCAGCACGGTCCGCACCGCGGACCAGACGGACGCGGCCCTGTTCTGGCAGGCCAACGGCGCGGCGCTGTTCAACGCGATCTTCCGGCAGCTCGCCGATACCCAGGAGCTGGATATCGCCGAGGCGGCCCGGATGTTCGCGATGACGAACATGGCCGGTGCGGACGGCGCGATCGGCTGCTGGAAAGACAAGTACTACTGGAACTTCTGGCGGCCGATCACGGCGATCCGCCAGGCCGACAACGATGGGAACCCGGCGACCCTGGCCGACCCGACCTGGACGCCGCTGTTCACCACGCCGCCGTTCCCCGAGCACCCGTCGGGACACACGTGCATCAGCGGGGCCGTGGTGGAGACGCTGCAGGACTTCTTCGGCACGGACAAGATCGCGTTCAGTACGTCCAGCAGCTTCTCCAACTCAACGCGGAGCTTCGAGCGGTTCTCGGAGGCGATCAAGGAGATCATCGACGCCCGCGTCTGGGCCGGCATCCACTTCCGCACCGCCGACGTGCAGGGAGCCGTGCTGGGCAAGAAGGTCGCCCGCTATCTGCGGGAGCACTACTTCCAGCCGGTGGGCTGAGTCGAAGGAGGAGCACTAAGAGCAGCAGACACGCTGTGCTGAGAGGGTCCCGCGATGCGGGGCCCTCTTTCATGCGGTCGAGCAGTTTGGCTTCAGCCTGTACAAAGCCCCCGAAGCCGCCGGGCTGCGGGAGTAGGGCGTGGCGTCTGGGGAACGTCCCAGGCGCCACGCTTTTTTGGGAGCCGGAGCGCCGGGTCACCGTCCCGCTGCGCTGTGCAAAACGTCGTGCTGCCTGGCGCGAGATAACTGCGTGGCCGATGTCGCGGGAGAACGTCGAGGCAATCGCGCTCGGCCGCGCCTCGGGCTGACGGTTCGCGCCTTCGCACGCCTAGACCACGCCTAACCCGGCCCGTGTGTACCGAGCGTGTACCGCCGTGTCGGAGGCTTCTGGCCGTCAAACAGGCACCGGAGCCTCGACTCGTTGGGAGGTCCGACGCCACGACTCGAAGGAGGCCCGAAATGAGGGCTAACACGAAGAAGAAGCACGAGATGGGTAAGCGATTCGCGATTGTGATCGGCGTGGCCGCGGCTGGCGTGATGGCGCTCGGGGCGCAGACGGCGTCTTCAACTACGGGGGACCCCGTCGATAGCACCCCGCCGGACCTCCAGCTCTCGGGGCCGAAGAAGCAGAGCCCCCAGAACGCCAAGCCGATTGGCGCCAGTCACTGCCCGCGATCGCATGCTTGCAACTTGGAGGTCCGGATGAGCTGTGGCGACGAGGCGTGCACCGTACGCGCCACGGGGAAGCTGACGAACGTCAAGAGGGACAAGCTCGTCCCGGTCCGCTGCCTCTGCCCGCGGGCGGGTGGGACGTTCGACCTGGGGCCGGAGCTGGCGAAGGAGGCGCAGCGCCGAGAGGTGCGCAAGGCGCTCGCCGAGGGCGAGAACGTCAAGGCGAAGGTCACCGTCAAGGCGACGGATGCGGCCGGGAACGTGGCGACCGCGAAGCGCACGATCACACTCGTCAAGTAGGAACGACCCGGGCGCCGACACTCCGGGCTGCAAACGCAGTACCGAGTCTATCCGGGGTTCGGGCCGCTGAGCGCGCGGCTCGCCATGTACTTGATCTAGCGCGGTTACGCGTCTCTACCCGTGGGCGACGACCTCACCTGCCGTGATCTCGGGCGGGTTCGGCATCAGCTCGGCGAGGTTCTCGGCATCCCATTCGCCCTCTCGCTTGTCCGACTCATCGGCGCCGGACTGGTCCTCGTACACGCTCATCGAGATCATCACGCCGCCACCCGCGTCCGCGAAGTGGTAGGCAACGAGCCCCGGGACGTCCTTGATCAGCGGCACGAAGCCCTCGGCGGTGCGACGCCCCGCCTCGGGGGGATCCGTGACGCCCTCGTACCGTCTCACCGATGCGTACATTTGTCTCCTTCCCTGTACCAGGTCGAGTACCAGGAGGGCGATTGTCGCATGGAGGCTGTCGGTCTGAATGGAAGGGCCGCCTCGGCGGCCCTTCTCGTTACCGGGTGCGGGAAGTGACGGCCGCCCTCGAAGCCGCCGGGCTGCGGGAGTAGGGCGTGGCATCTGGGAACGTCCCAGGCGCCACGTTTTTTGGGGAGCGTGCTCCAGGTCACTGTGCCACCGCACCGCGCAAAAACGTCGGAGCGAGATACTGCGTGGACGATGTCGGAGGAGAACGTCGAGGTCGTTCGAGCGCTCTTTGAGGCAAATCAGACGGGCGATAGAGAGGTCGTAGATGCGGCCCTCGATCCAGATGTCGAGTGGGAGGACAGCACTGGTCTGTGGGGCGATTGGGGCATCGCCCACGGCCCGGAGGGCATCCGGGACGCGATGCGGCGCTGGCAGGAAGCGTTCGTGGATGTCCAGATCGAACTGGGCGAGGTTGCCGCGAGAGACGACAAGGTGGTCGCTACCTACCCGATGCATGCCCGAGGACGCGAGAGTGGAATCGAGGTGCATCAGGCGATCACCCTGGTCTGGATCCTTCGTCGGCGCAAAGTAGTCCGGATTCGCAGCTATGCAGATCGCTCCGCGGCGCTCGAAGCCGCCGGGCTGCGGGAGTAGGCGATGTCGGAGGAGAACGTGGACGCGTTCAAGCGCGTGGTTGCGGCGGCCAATCGCCGAGACGTCGAGGCCGCGCTGGAGGACCTCGACCCCGAGATCGAGTGGTACCCAGCGGTTCAGATGTTGTTCGCAGGAGAAGCGACGGTGTATCGGGGGCACGTGGGCGTCCGCGAACTGCTCCGAGAGGTCTACGCGGCTTGGGCGGAGTTCCACTACGAGTCCTCGGAGATCCGGGACCTGGGTGATCGAATCGTCGGGATCGGCAGCTTCCGCGCACGTGGCAAGGAGAGTGCCGTCGAGGTGGAGTCGCCCCTGGGCTACCTCGTCGAGTTTGAGAACGGCAAGGCGATTCGAATGCGGAGCTACCTCGATCCCAAAGAGGCCCTCGAAGCCGCCGGGCTGCGGGAGTAGGGGATGTTGGAGGAGAACGTCGAGGTCGTGCGCCAAGCCTATGAGGCGTTCAACCGCGGCGACATCGAGGGCGCGGTTGCGAACATCGCCCCTGACTTCGAGTACGCCTCCACGGGGGTGATCCCGGGGATGGAGGAGGTGTACCGGGGGCCTGAGGGATTCAGGCGGTTCCTGGAGGGGTTCTGGGCCGAGTTCGACGACCCCCAAGCGGAGATCAACGAGATCACCGAGGCGGACGATCTGGTGCTGGTCTCGTTGACGCTGCTGGGCCGCGGCAAGCAGAGCGGCGCGGAGGCGGGATGGAGCATCTTTCAGCTGTGGACGGTGCGGGACGGTAAGGCAGTAGGCGGGCAGGCCTTCACAAGCAGGGCCGAGGCCCTCGAAGCCGCCGGGCTGCGGGAGTAGGCGATGTCGGAGGAGAACGTCAAGACCGTCCGCGATGCAGCTGTGGCCTTCAACTGTGGCGACCTGGATACGTGGGCCGAGTACTTGGCGGACGACATCGACTACCGGGCGATTGAGGGCGCACCCGATGACCAGGGCCCGATCCACGGCAAGGACGCCCTGCGCGCGTACGTGCAGGACTGGCAAGACACCTTCGACGATTTCACGAGCGAGCCGGTTGAGCTGATCGACGCGGGCGAGGAGAACGTCATCGCTGTCACCAGGATCAGCGGGCACGCCAAGCTGAGCGGCGTCGAGACGGATCTGACGTACGCCGCCCTCTACACGTTCCGCGACGGGAAAATCGCGCGGGGCCGCGAGTACTGGACACGGGACGAAGCCCTCGAAGCCGCCGGGCTGCCGGAGTAGGCGATGTCGCAGGAGAACGTCGAGGTCGTGCGCCGCTGGTGGGCGACACTGAACAAGGATGGGACGCCGCCACTCGGACTCTGCGACGAGCGGATAGAGATCAGAAACCCGGCGAGCTTTCCGAACCGAGGCCCGTATCGCGGACACGACGGGGTTCATCAGTGGATGGTTGACGCATGGGAAGTGATCGACGAACCCCACTTCGAGGTGGACGAGATCATCGACGTCGGTGACGGCGAAACCGTCGTGAGCGTGCAGCGGACGACGGGGCGCATGAGGTACTCCCAGCTGGACGCTGCCGACGTCCGGTGGGCGGCCGTCTGGACCATCAGCGGCGGCCGGGCTCTACGTGCTCAGGGATACCTGACCAAGGCCGAAGCCCTCGAAGCCGCCGGGCTGCGGGAGTAGGGCGCGACCCCGGTTTCTTTAGAGGCGGCGTCCCGGCTCACT
Source organism: uncultured Solirubrobacterales bacterium (assembly GCA_963801055.1). GTDB lineage: Bacteria > Actinomycetota > Thermoleophilia > Solirubrobacterales > 70-9 > DASUPK01. The sequence goes on from CAWDDE010000001.1 coordinate 618,633, forward strand.
GTGCCACTGCGTGCGCCAAAAACGCCGGTCATACGCCGAGCGAGATACTGCGTGGGCGATGTCGCAGGAGAACATCGAGGCGTTCGACCAACGCCGCGATCACGGCCATACCCACGGCCTCGTCGATGCGTCGATCAAGCGGTCGCGGAGGGGCATCCGGGCGGTATCGCTTTCGCTTGCGATCCTGGGATTGACGGCCGTCGCTCAGGTCGTTGTCTTCGTGGCTACCAACAGCATCGCCCTGCTCGCGGACCTGATCCACAACGGCGGCGATGCGCTGACCGCCGTCCCCGTCGGCGTCGCCTTCGCTATGCGGAGCGACCGAGCGGAGAGGAACGCGGGGCTCGCGGTGGTGGCCGCGATCTTCGTGAGCGCCTGCGTCGCCGGAGTCGAGGCGGTGCGGCGGCTCATCAATCCCGAGGCTCCCGATCACCTGGTTGCGCTCGCGATCGCTGGGGGGATCGGCTTTGCGGGCAACTGGCTCGCGAGCATCGTCCGACGCAGGGCGGGCCGAACGCTGCGAAGTCCTGCGCTGATCGCCGACGGCAACCACGCTCGTGCTGACGCTTACGTCTCGCTGGCGGTCGTCGCGAGTGCCGCCGTCGTTGCGCTCGGGGCTCCAATCGGAGACCCGCTGATCGGACTCGCGATCACCCTCGTCATTTTGAGGATCACCTGGGAGTCGTGGGAAACGGTGCGCCACGGGCATATTCAGGCCCTCGAAGCCGCCGGGCTGCGGGAGTAGGCGATGTCGGAGGAGAACGTCAGGTTTGTGCTCGACGGCTACGCCCGCTTCAACGCGGGCGACAAAGAGGCAGGCTTGTGGTTCTTCACCCCGGACGCCGAATACCACGTCGCCCGCGAGGATCCGGATTCCGCCGTCCATCGCGGGATCGACGCCGTCAGACGACAGTTCGCCCGCTGGGTCGAGGCATATCCCGACCTCACGGTCGAGCCGCTGGACGCAAAGGGAAGCGGGGACATGGTTTTCCTCTGGGTGCGTTTCAGCGGTCACGGAGAGGGGAGCGGGGCACCGGTAGAGATGGAGCTGGCGCACGTGCTCACCATGCGAGACGGCAAGGTCGCCCGGACGGTCGAGTACTTCGACCGGGCTGAGGCCCTCGAAGCCGCCGGGCTGCGGGAGTAGGCGGTGTCGCCACTTCCGCCGTCAGAGAACGACTCTCTCGGCGTGCTCGCGTTCCATGACGCGCTCGAACTTGGTCTTGTCCCACAACGGCTCCATCGCGGCCTCGTACAGCGCCCTCAGCTCGTCCGGCGGCAGGGCGTCGAGCTCGACCTGGACGAGTCGCCCGTCCTCTCGCTCGAACGGCGCCGAGCGGGAGTCCGAGCCGGACGGGGTTGCCGCGTAGCGTGATCCGCAGGGGAACGATGACCTGCTCCCCAGCAGTAATCGGGGAACCTTTGAACTTGCTCTGCCTGACTCTGACCCCCGATGCCCGTCCCGAAATGGATCAGCAACGTCAAGAACCGGCGGGTCCGCCGCCGCTGGAAAAGCTGGTGGCTGCGGCCCTGGACGGTCCCGCTCGATCCCGATCGGGCCGTGGCCTACAAGCGGATGCTCCGCCAGCACGGCCGCTACTCAACGCACATCACGATTGCCGAGTGGAAGTCTCACCCCGATCGTTGCGGCTGTCCGGTCTCCGCCAGCCCCTACCCTCGCCGGACGCAGAAACTCGCGTTTAAGGTCGAACGGGTCCGGCATCGGCTGGGTGACATACCGATCCGCAACATCTCCGCTTACCGGAATCCCTGCCACGAACGCTGCATCGGGGGCGCGTTCGGCTATCACCCCCGCGGCCAGGCCGTCGATCCCGTAAAGCCCTCCGACATGAGCACCACCGCCTGGAATGCTCCCTGGCTGCGCGAGTTCGGTGATGGCGGCATCGGGATGCAACGCAACACCGGCGTCATCCGCCATGTCGATACCGGACCGCGGAGGCGCTGGTTCTACGACTGAATGCCCGGGCGAGTCAGCTGGGCTCCCGGAGGGTTCGAGGACAACGGTCTGACCCGAGGCGCACTGCCCCCTTGCGAGGGGGCAGCGGCGCGGCGTCCCGTCGGGACTCAGGTGATCCGTTTGCCGTCGGCACGGAGGCTCTAGCGCGGCCAGGTACCAACTTCCCCGCATCGCCTGCGCCTGCCCTCCGCCCGGTGGCGGCTGGTCAATCAAGCCCAGGCCGGGGTGGGACCCGGCTGTGGAGGTCGCAGGATCACGCTGGGACTATCGAGAGGCTGCTCCTCGGGCCAGGCTCGGCGTGCCTGCTCGCCGTTGCCGTCACCGGAACTGGTCCGATGAGGTGGAGTTACCACTCTGTTACCACCCTGCCCCGATTCCGCCGCCCATCCGCTTCAAGGCACGAAAGAAACCCTGCCTTAGCGGGGCTTTCTCGGATGCCGGAGGAGGGACTCGAACCCCCGACACGCGGATTATGATTCCGCTGCTCTAACCGACTGAGCTACTCCGGCGGGGTCGACAATCGTAGCGACGGGTCGGTGCTCATCCGAGGCGTAGGCGCGGCACGGTTGCGCGACGGCGCGGACCGTGGACTTCACCTCGAAGCTGGGAGCGGCGCAAGAAGAGCATCCGCACCAGCTCGGCGGTGTGACGGAACGGATCGGCGATCACCTCGCCCGAGGCGAGGGCGATCGCGGCCTGGGCCTCGCCGTCCACCTCGGCGATCAGAAGCTCGCCGTCGGGAACCGCGCGGCTGTCGCGCTGGGCGATCCGCCTGAGCGCCGCTCCGTCGACCGGGCCGGCGGCGCGGATGATGACCGATCCGGAGTTCTCGCTTGAGTTCGTGTGGTACATCATTGCCTCACTTTGGTGCTTCCGGATGGAGGTTTGCGCTACTGTTAGGCAGGGTACTTGATCTTTGAGGTGGCTGTATGTCATACAAAGCTGAATTGAAAGACTTAAAGCGGGGTACCGAGCGATCGCTGACCGAGCAGATGGTCGAGGCGTTCCGCCGCGCGATCTCCTCCGGCGAGCTCGCGGTGGGAGAGAAGCTGCCGCCGACGCGGGAGCTCGCCGACCTCGCGCGGGTCAACCATCTGACCGCTGTGCGCGTCTACCGCAAGCTCCGGGAGCTCGGCCTGGTCACGTCCGAGGTGGGCCGCGGCACCTTCGTGCGCGAGGCGGCCGCGACGCTGCGAGACGGCGCCGACCCGGACAGCGTGGAGTGGCAGCGCTACGTGCTGCCGCCGCGGATCGAATCGAGCGGAGACCGCGCGATGGACGAGATGTACCGCCATTCCCAGGCCCGCGGGCTGATCCCGCTCTCGGTCGGTTACCCCTCCGTCGAGCTCTTCCCCTTCGATCAGATGCGCGAGGCGATGTCCGAGGCGCTCGACAGCCATGACAGCCGGGCCCTCCAGTACACGGACATCGCCGGCCTGCCTGAGATGGTGGAGCAGCTGGCGACGTTCTCCGCGGCCCGCGGCGCGCCCGAGGAGCCGGGGAACATTCTGGTCACCACCGGGGCCCGCCAGGGCCTCACCCTGGCGGCGCGGGCGGTGCTCCGCCCTGGAGACGTCGCGGCCTGCGAGTCGCCCAGCTTCATGGGCGTGCTCGAGTCGCTCAAGGATGCGGGCGCGCGGGTGCTGCCCGTCCCGGTCGACGAACAGGGGCTCGACACCGATGCTCTCGAGGAGCTGGTCGGGCGTCAGGAGATCCGGTTGCTCGCGATCCAGCCGCGCTGCCACAACCCGACCGGATCCGATCTCTCGGGAGAGCGGCGCATCCACCTGCTGGAGCTGGCGCGTCGCCACGGCTTCTTCATCCTCGAGGACGGCATCTACGCGGACCTGCGCTTCGAGGGAGACGACCCCGGTTCGCTGCGGCGCGAGGCACCGAGCCACGTGATCTACGTGGACTCGCTCTCCAAGATCGTGGGCGGCGGCCTCCGAGTAGGTTGGGTCATGTCGAGCGGGCCGGTGCGCGATCGCCTCCTGCATGAGAAGCGCGCCGACGACATGCATAGCGCCACGCTCACCCAACTCGCCCTGGCGCGCTTTCTCGCCGCCGGGGAGTACCCGGGCCATCTGGAGCGGGCTCGCGCCTTCTACCGCGAGCGTCGCGATGCGCTCGTGGAGGCGGCCCAACGGCATCTGGGCGGACTCGCGACGATCCCCACACCCAGCGCGGGCGGGCACCTGTGGCTGACGCTTTCGACCGCCGTGGAGGAGGGCGAGCTGATGACCGAGGCGGTCCGCCACGGCGTCACCTTCGTCCCGGGTGCGGCGATGCTCCCCGAGCCGGGAACGGGGACGCACGTGCGGCTCTCCTACGGCTTCCTCGGGCCGGACAAGCTCGCCGAGGGGGTGCGGCGCCTGGGGCGAGCGATCCGGGCGGTGGGGGAGCAGCCCCGCGTCAGCGGGGCGCTGCCGATCGCCTAGGTCCGGCTACGCCGCTGCCGGTTCACGCCGGCGAGCCCGCTCTAGGCGCTCGGCCGCCAGTTGGCGCGCCGCCTCCAGCGGCGTCGCTCCACGCTCGTCCGCCTCGGTCAGGAGGTGCGCGATCGTCTCGCCGATCCCGTCGACGAGGTGTTTCGTCCGGGCGCGGTCGAGCGAGTGGAGCTCCGCGTAGACGTTGATCAGCCCACCGGCGTTGGCGATGAAGTCGGGCGCGTAGACGATCCCGCGCTCGTGGAGGCGATCGGCCAGCGACTCGTCGGCAAGGATGTTGTTGGCGGAGCCGCAGAGGATCTCGCAGCGCAGCTCGTCGACGTTGCCCGCGTCGATGACCCCGCCGAGCGCGCAGGGCGCCAGGACCTCGCATGCAGCGGTGATGGCGGAGTCGGGGTCGATCCAGAGCGCGCCCAGCTGCTCGGCCGTGACGCGCTTGCCGGGATCGATGTCCGTCGCCGTGACCCTGCAACCGGCCGCGACCAGACGCTCGACCAGCCGAGCGCCGACGTGACCGATCCCGATCACGCAGACGTTCCGTCCGGAGAGATCCGGGCTGTCGAAGCGCCGCTCGCAGCAAGCCCGGATCGCGGCCTCGACGCCCCGGGCGGTGAGCGGGCTCGGGTCACCGGAGCCGCCCAGCGCCGGCGGGAGGCCGACGACGTGGCTGGTTTTCTCGCGGATCACGGCCATGTCCTCGGTGCCGGTCCCGACGTCCTCGGCGGTGATGTAGCGGCCGTCGAGGGACTCGACCAGGTCGCCGAGGTCGAGCAACAGGCCGCGGCGCCGCTCGGCCGTGAGCTCGCCGTCGGCGCACATCACGGCCTTGCCGCCGCCGAGGTCGAGACCCGCAGCGGCGGCCTTCAGGGTCATCGCCTCCGAGAGGCGAAGCACGTCGGCGACCGCATCGCCGGGAGTTCCGTAGCACCAGAGCCGCGCACCTCCGAGCGCCGGCCCGAGCAGGGTCGAGTGCACAGCGACGATCACGTACATCCCAGTGCGCCGGCCGCGTCGAACGAGGAGCTCCTCGTGGTCAAGCCGGGCGGTCGGGCGACGGTTTCCCTCGCTGCTGCCGAGCTTTCCGTTGCCCTCGCTCGCGGGGGCCTTTCCGTTGCCTTTCATCGCTCCTCGCATCCCTCGAGCGTCTCCTTGATCTGAGCGAGGAAGCGGGCGGCGACCGCCCCATCGAGCGCGCGGTGGTCCCAGGACATGCAGAGGTAGCTCATCGGCCTGATCGCGATCGCGTCCGAGCCGTTCTCTGTGATCACCACCGGGCGCTTCACGATCGCCTCGAGGTCGAGGATCCCGACCTGCGGCTGGTTGATGATCGGCGTCGCCAGCACCGCGCCGAACTGACCCGGATTCGTGATCGTAAAGGTCCCTCCGTGGACGTCGTCCGGCTCGAGCTGCCCGGATCTGGCCCGCTGGGCCAGGTCGGCGATCCCAGCCGCGAGGCCCTCGAGGCTGAGCCGCTCGGCCTGGCGGATCACGGGGACGATCAGGCCCTTGTCGAGTGCGACGGCGATCCCGAGGTTGACCTGGTCGTGGTAGACGATCTCGTCGCCGTCGAGCCGCGCGTTCAGGATCGGATAGCGCTGGAGTGCGTCGACCGTGGCGCGCGCGACGAACGCGAGATAGGTAAGGGGCACGCCGCGTCGCGCCATCTGCTCCTTGAGCTCCTGCCGCCGCGCGGTGACGGCGGAGAGGTCCACCTCGACGATCGTCGTGCAGTGGGCGGCGGTGCGCCGACTGGTAACCATGTGCTCCGCGATCGACTTCCGCATCGGCGACATCGGTTCCCGCCGCTCCGGCATCTCGCCAGCCTCGGCCGCTGCTGGCGACGCTGCCGGTTGGGCGCCGCCGTTCCCCGCGGCTGGGGCCGGCGCCTCGGGCTGATACGGCGACTCGATGTGAAGCGGACGCTCCTCGGGAGCGACCGCAGCCTTCTCCTCGGCCGGCTCTGCCGTTGCGGCCTCGCCGCGCTCGATGAAGGCGAGCACGTCCTTCTTCCGCACCCGGCCGCCGATCCCAGTTCCCTCGACCTGGTCCAGGTCGATGCCGTGCTTGTCGGCGATCCGCCGGACCACCGGCGAGTAGAAACCCGAGCGATCCTCGCCGACGCCGTCGCCCTGCTCCTCCGCGGAGGGGCGCTCACGGTCGCCTGACTGGGCTTGGGCGGCTGCGCCGGCGGGCTCCTCACGGGCCTTCGCCGCTGCGCCGCCGGCCGACTCCTCCTCCTCGGGGTGCGGGTGGCCGGGCTTCGCGCCGGGGTCGATCTCGGCGAGCGTCGTCCCGACCGACACGGTCTGGTCGGCCTCGACCAAGACGCGGGAGAGGCGCCCGCTGGCGGGCGCCGGGATCTCGACGTCGACCTTGTCGGTGGTGACGATGCAGACGGTCTCGTCCGCCTCGACCCAGTCGCCGGGCCGCTTCACCCACTCCGTGATCGTGCCCTCGGCGACGGAGACGCCCATCTGGGGCATCGTCACCTCGACTGTCCCAGTTTCAGTAGGCGATGAGCTCACGGCACGCCTCCTTCATGTCGTCGAGCTGCGGCAGCACGTGCTGCTCGAGCGGCGGGCTGAACGGGATCGGCACGTCCGGGGTCGTCAGCCGCCGCACCGGCGCGTCCAGGTCCTCGAAGGCCCGCTCGGAGACCAGCGCCGCGATCTCGGCGCCGGCGCCGCAGGAGCGGGTGGCCTCGTGGGCGACGAGCACCTTGCCCGTCTTCCGAGCACTGGCGAGCACCGCGTCCTCGTCGAGCGGCTGCAGCGTCCGCAGGTCGAGCACCTCGATGTCCTCGCCGAGCTCCTCGGCTGCCTGCACGGCGAGGGGCACGCTCGATCCATAAGCGATCACGCTCATCTCCTTGCCTTCGCGCACCACCTTCGCCTCGCCGATCGGCACCGCGTAGTCGCCCTCGGGGACCTCGCCCTTCACGTGTCGGTAAAGGCCTTTGTGCTCCATGAAGCACACGGGGTTCGGGTCGCGGATCGCCGAGACCAGCAGGCCCTTCGCGTCGTCGGCGCTCGCCGGGGCGACCACCTTCAGGCCCGGGCGCCTGCATGAACCAGGCCTCCGGGTTCTGCGAGTGGAAGGGCCCGCCGGAGAAGCCGCCTCCGGAGGGGAGCCGGACGACCATCGGCACCGCGATCCCCTGGCGGTAATGAAGCTTTGCCGCCACGTTCACAAGCTGGTCGAAGCCGCAGGAGATGAAGTCCGCGAACTGCATCTCGGCCACGGGCTTCATTCCCTCAGCCGCCGCCCCGACGGCGGCGCCCACGATCAGGTTCTCGGCCAGTGGCGTGTCGAGCACCCGGTCGGCGCCGAACTCCTCGGCGAAGCCGTCGGTCACCTTGAAGGCGCCGCCGAAGGCGCCGATGTCCTCACCGAGGCAGAAGACGCTCTCGTCGCGGCGCATCTCCTCGCGGAGGCCGTCGGAGATCGCCTCCAGATAGGTCATCTCGGCCATCACGCCACCCCCGCTTCCTCGCGCGGCGTCTCGCCGCGCTTCTCCTGCTCGGCCCAGTAGGACCACGGCGCCCGGCCGTCGCCGAGCGGCTCGAACCGCTCCGCGTAGACGCCCTCGAGGGCGAGCTCTGGCTCCGGCATCGGCGAGGCCAGCGCGCGCTCGGCGGCCCCCGCCACCTCGCGCTCACAGGCCTCGCGGAGCGAGGCGACCTCCTCACCCGTGAAGCCGTGCTGGGAGCGCAGCCGCCGCTCGTAGCGGTCGATCGGGTCGCGCCGCTCCCACTCCTCGTGCATCCCCTCCGGCACATAGCGCATGTCGTCATGTGCGCCGTGACCGTGCATCCGCATCGTGTGGCACTCGATCAGCGTCGGCCCGTCGCTCTGGCGTGCCCGCTCCGCGGCCACACGAGCCGCCTCGAAGACGGCCTCGACGTCGTTGCCGTCGACGCTCACTCCGGGGAAGCCGTAAGTGGCGGCGCGCTCGACTGGATCGACGGCGTACTCGAGCTCTGTGGGCGTCGAGTAGGCGAATTTGTTGTTCTCCAGCACGAACACCACCGGGAGGTGGTGGATGCCGGCGAAGTTGAGCGCCTCGTGGCACTGCCCGTTGGCCGTCGCGCCCTCGCCGAAGAAAGTCATCGCGACCCGGGGCTCGCGCTTCATCTTGATCGCGAGCGCGATTCCGACCGCCACCTGGGCCATGTCGGGCAGCATCGAGACCATCCCAATACACCCGAGATCGCGGTCGCCGAAATGCATGTTGCCGTCCTTCCCCCCGGTGACTCCGCCGGAGCGGCCCATGTAGTTGGCGAGGTATCGGTCCGGTGTGACCCCGCGCACTAAGTGGGCGCCGAGATCCCGGTGCAGGATGCACATCCGATCCCGGGGCCCGAGGACGAACGAGGCGCCGACCGAGATCGCCTCCTGTCCGCGGCCGTCGTAGAACGACCCGGGCACCTTCCCCTGCCGGTAGAGAGTGATGCCCCGCTCCTCGGACAGCCTCATCAGCTGCATGTAGCGGAGGAGCAGGACGCGGTCGTCGCGAGTCAGGTGCTCGCTGGAGCCCTGATTGGGCTCGGCTGATCCATCGCCAGCGAGGCTCGCATGATCGAGCTTCATATGCGGTCCGCCTTTCCTCCAGCCGCACCATCGGGATCTCCGATTGAGTCCGGCCAATTCGGCGGGGCCGGGATTCTCCGGTTCGCCCGCCCTTACGGACACGGGAGGGGAGGGATCTGCCTCTCCGCCCTATGTGATATGGCGATCATACCCGCGCTGCAGGCGGGGAACCAGAATGCGACGCGTTAATCCGTCTGTAACCAGATATATGGGTAGGGTGCGGTTTACGAGAGGCCTACGGGAGGGCCTACAGGATGAGGAGGAATTGCATGCGAGGTCTCAATGACAAGAGATTTCTCGCCGCAGCAGCCGGTCTCGTGCTGGCACTTGGTGTGGCCGCCTGCGGTGGCGACGATGACGATGACGGAGGCGGCGGCCAGGCGACCCTCGATCTGACGATCGGCGACTCGATTCCGCTGACCGGCGATCTGGCGCCCTTCGGACCCCCTGGCGAGAAGGCGAGTGATCTGGCTGTGGCTCAGATCAACGACGCGATCCAGCAGGCCGGCGTCGATCACACGGTCAAGGTCGTCCACGAGGACAACGAGACGAGCCCGCAGCCAGCCGTGCAGGCTGCCCGCAAGATGGTCGACGCGGACGGTGCGACCTGCATCACCGGCGCCTGGGCCTCGTCGGACACGATCCCGACCGCGGAGTCGGTCTCGATTCCGGACGAGATCCTTCAGATCTCGCCGGCGTCGACGGCCCCTGCCATCTCCGATATCGATGACGACGGCCTGCTCAACAGGACGGCACCGCCTGACACATTCCAGGCGGCCACCCTTGCCGGTGCGATCAACGAGTCTCTCGGAGCCCAGGGCCAGACCGTGAACGTCGGTGCCCGGAACGATGAGTACGGCACGGCCTTCGCCGAGAACTTCCGCAAAGAGTGGGAAAACCTCGGCGGCACGATCGGTGCAGGAGGTCATCTACGACCCTGAGCAGCCGAGCTACAACTCGGAGGCCCAGGAGATCACCTCAGGGAACCCCGCCGCGTTCGTGATCATCGATTTCCCGGACACCTTCGCCAAGGTCGGTCCGGCGCTGCAGCGCACGGGCAACTGGGATCCAACGAAGGCGTGGGGCACCGATGGTCTCGCCTCCAGCAGCTTGCCGGAGGATGTGGCGCCGCAGATCATCGAAGGTATGCGCGGCACCGCACCGGGCGCGCCCGAGAAGGGCGAAGCCGAGCAGGCGTTCCGCACGCTGTACGACAGCTCGGACCCGAGGGATGTCGAGGCCCAGACGTTCGACGCCCAGAATTTCGACGCGACGGTCCTCTGCTACCTGGCCGCGGTGGCCGCCGGCTCCACCGACGGTAAGGAGATGGCTGATGCGCTCCAGCCCGTCACCGCTCCGCCGGGTACCCAATACACCTGGGAGCAGCTCCCCCAGATGATCGAGGCGCTGCAGAACGGTGACGACATCGACTACGAGGGCGCATCCGGCTCGGTCAACCTGAACGCGAACGGTGACGCCACGTCGGAGGTCTACGACACCTACACCTACAAGGGTGGGGAGTTCGTGGTCACCGAGGATCTGCCGATCGTTCCCCCGGTAGGCGGCGAGTAAGCGCTCCCGGGAGCCGAACGCCGAGTATCACACGAGCGGCCGGGGCCTTCGGGCCCCGGCCGCTTCGCTTGCGAGCCGTGAGATACTCGCCCCGTGCCGCGCCGCGCTCCCAGATTCAGGAAGGGCCGAGACGCGAAGCTCGAACTGCTCGGGAACGTCCGGCTGTTCTCCACCTGCAACAAGCGTGAACTCGCGCGGATCGCCTCGCTCGTCGACGAGGTCGAGGCCCCAAAGGGAAAGGTCCTTGTCCGCCAGGGTGATACGGGAGAGGAGTGCTTCGTGATCGCGGAGGGACAGGCGAAGGCGACGATGCGCGGCAGAGGAAGCGCGGTGCTTAGGCCCGGCTCGTTCTTCGGCGAGATGGCATTGCTCGATCAAGGGCCCTCGCTCGGCGACCGTCACCGCCGAAACCGATATGCATCTCCTGGTGCTCGGCTCCCGCCAGTTCTCCGCCTTGATCAACGAGGTGCCCACGGTCGCTGTACGGATCATGCAGGGGCTGGCCGAGCGGTTGCGCGCCGCGGAGCCACGTCAGCCTCAGCACTAGCGGTGCGCGGCGCCGTCTCGGCACGGTCTATCCGTGCCGTGCCGCCGAGGTAGAGCTCGGCGACCTTGGGGTCCTCGAGCAGCTCTTTGCCTGAACCCTGGAAGCGGTTCTGCCCGATGTCGAGCACGTAGCCCCGGTCCGACATCGCGAGGGCGCGGCGCGCGTTCTGCTCGACCATCACCAGGGTCACCCCCGCCTGGTTGATCTCCTCGACCTTGGCGAAGATCGCCTCGACGAAGGCGGGCGCCAAGCCGGCCGAGGGCTCGTCGAGCAGCAGCACCTGCGGGTCGGGCATCAGCGCCCTCCCCATCGCCAGGAGCTGTCGCTCGCCCCCGCTCATCGTCCCCGCCGTCTGGGTGCGGCGCTCGCCGAGGCGGGGAAAGAGCTCGTTGACCCTGGCCATCTCCTCGCGCGACCGGGAGGGGTCCACGGCGCCCATCTCGAGGTTCTCCTCCACGGTGAGGCTCTGGAAGATGTTGTCGAGCTGGGGGACGTAGCTCATGCCGCGGCGTGTGATCGAATGGGGCCGCAGTCCAGCCAGGTCCTCGCCGCGCAGGATCACCCGACCTCGCCGGGGCGGCAGCAGGCCGAAGATCGACTTGATCAGGGTCGACTTGCCGGCGCCGTTCGGGCCGATCACGGTGACGATCTCCCCCTCCCGCACCTTCAGCTCGACGCCGGTGAGGATGTCGACCTCGGGCACGTAGCCCGCGACCAGGTCCTCAACCTCGAGGACGGTCCCGTTGGAGTCGGCGTCGGTCATCCGTACGGCTTCTCCCCGGCCACGGTATCCACCGGCGCGCCTCCGAGGTAGGCGTCGATCACGCGCTTGTCCGCGCGGACCTCCTCGGGCTCGCCATCGGCGATCACCCGGCCCTCGGCCATCACCACGACGCGATCGGAGTGGTTCATCACGACCTCCATGTCGTGCTCGATGAACAGGAAGGTCACTCCCCGCTCCTGGCGGAGTTGCTGCATGTGATCGAGAAGCCGGGTTCCGAGCACGGGGTTGATGCCGGCCATCGGCTCGTCCAATAGGAGCAGCTTCGGCCGAGCCATCAGCGCCCTGGCCAGCTCCAGCAGCTTCCGCTGCCCGCCGGAGAGGGTCCCCGCGTAGTCGTCCGCGAGCTCGGTCAGGTCGAAGATCTCGAGCACCTCCATCGCCTGCGCGCGAACCTCCTTCTCGCGCTCCCGCACGGCACCCGGCCGCAGGATCAGGTTTCGGAATCGCTCCCCCGGCTGGTCGGGAGCCGCGAGCATCATGTTGTCGATCACCGGCATCGCGGCCAGCGCCTTGGTGATCTGGAAGGTCCGCACCATCCCCTTGCGGGCGATCTCGTAGGGAGCATCGCCGAAGACCTGGTTCCCCTCGAAGGTGACCGAGCCGCGCTCGCCGCGGTAAAACCCCGTCACCACGTTGAACAGGGTCGTCTTCCCGGCGCCGTTCGGCCCGATCAGCGCGGTTATCGCGCCCTCGCGGACCCTCATCGTCGCCCCGTCGACGGCGCGGATGCCGCCGAAGCGCTTGACGACGTCCTCGACCTCGAGCAGCGCCCTACCGTCACTCACCAAGGACCATCTCCTCACGCTTGCCGAAGAGTCCCCTGGGGCCGGAAGGCCATCAGGCCGATCAGCAGCAGCGCCGGTGATCGCCAGCCGCAGCGCCGCGATCCGGGTCTCGGTGAAGGGCGGGTCGGGCAGATCGATGAAGCGGGTCCCCTCGAGCACGAACCAGAACAGGACCGCGCCGACGGCGACCCCCCTGTAGCTGGCGAGGCCGCCGAGGATCAGCACGCTGAAGGCGAAGAAGGTGACCAGCGGCTCGAAATCGATCGGGTGGATCGTGGCCAGGTTGAGGGCGAGGAAGAATCCCGCGATCGCTCCCAGGCACGCCGAGATCGCCAGCGACTGGAGCTTGAAGAGGAGGGTGTTCTTGCCCAGCGCCAGGGCGGCGTCCTCGTCCTCGCGGATCGCCCGCAGAACCCGCCCCCAGGGTGTGCCCTGGAAGTAGCTGAGGGCGATCGTCGCGATGCCGACGGTCAGCCAGATCACCAGAAGCAATGGGAAGAGCGAGTCGGGGTCGCTCCAGAAGTTGGCGACCACATTGTCGTTGATCGACTCCGAGACGTCTCGCCAGGCGTCGGGATAGCAGCGCGACGGATCGTCCTCGTCACAGAAAAGCCCCAGGTTGCCGCCAGTGAGGCCGCGGGCATTCTGGGCGAACAAGCGCACCACCTCGGCCATGGCGATGGTGGCGATCGCGAAGTAGTCGGCGCGCAGCCGCAGTGAGGGCAAGCCGACGATGACGCCGAAGAGCATCGCCACCAGCACCGCGATCGGGAGCGAGAGCCAGAAGCTGAAGCCTGCCTTCAAGACCAGGATCGCCATCGTGTAGGCCCCCACCGCCATGAAGGCCGCCTGGCCGAAGTTGACGATCCCCGTGTAGCCAACGTTGAGCTGAAGGCCAAGCGCGACCAGCGTGTAAGTGCCCGCGATCACGCCGACGCTGATCCAGAAGGCTGGGTCGGTGAGGGACTCAAGCGTGACGGCGAGTGGCGCGAGCGATCGCGAGGTCGAGGCTCATATCGTCTTCGCCCTCCCGAAGATGCCCTGCGGCCGGATCGATGAGCACGATGACCAGGACGAGGAAGCCGACCGCGGTCTTCCAGCGGGCGTCGATGATCAGCGTCGACCACTCGGTCACCACGCCCAGCACCAGACCCGCCGCCAGCGCGCCGAAGGCGTCACCGATGCCGCCGAGGATGACCGCCGCGAAGATCGGCAGCAGGAGCTCGAAGCCAAGCTCCGGGTAGAGGCTGGTGATGGCGGCGGCCAGCACCCCGGCGAGGCCGGCAAGCGTCCCCGCGAAGACCCACGTGTAGAGGATCACCCGGCGAGTATCGATGCCCGCGGTCTCAGCGAGGTCGAGGTCGTCCGAGAGTGCCCGCATCCGCTTGCCCAGCAGCGTGTAGCGGAGCATCAGGCCGACGGCCACCAGCACCACCAGACCGACGATCACCACGATCAGCTCGGTCTGACCGATGCGCAGACCGAGGAAGCTCGACCGTGTCTCGTCGTGTTGACGTCGAGAATGCGGATCTCGGTGCCCCAGAACCACTGGACCACGGCCCGCAGCAGGAAGGCGAGGCCGATCGACATCAGGATGAGCTGCAGGAACCCAGCGTGCTTGGCCCTCATCGGCCCCCAGAGCAGCCGCTCGAAGAGGATTCCCAGCAGCGCCGTCATCAGCATCGCCCAGAAGACGGCGACCACGAGCGGGGCGCCCCAGGTGACGTTGACCAGATAGGCCATGTAGGCCCCGAAGGTGAGGAAGTCGCCCTGGGCGAAGTTGACCAGCTTGAGGATCCCGTAGACGAGGGTGAGCCCAACGGCGCCGAGGGCGTAGATGGCCCCCAGCGACAGTCCGTTGAGGCCGGTCTGAGCGACGTCGTGGATGCCTTTCATGGCGACCAGGACGAGGAAGATCGCGACGATCACCGCGACCCCGCCGAGCCAGGGCTGGCGGCGGAGCCGTTCCCTGAGCCGCTCCCCAATGGCGCGCGGCACGCGCCCGGTGATTTGACCGGCTTCCATTGTCAGGGGGTGCCTATCCGCATTAGCGGCGAATCACACCAGTGCGCAACGGAACGACAACCTACCTAGCTCTGGCTCCCGCGGGCGTGCGGGTGGCTAGGCGCTGAGTTCAGCGGGAGCGGGGGAGAGCTCCAGCTCGTAGCGCTGATAGACGATTCGCTCCCGGCCCCAGCGCGGGCTCGCCTCGGCCGAGACCAGCTCGAAGCCGTGATCGCGGTAGAGATGTGCGGCTGCCTCGAGCTCGCTGAAGGTCTCCAAGAAGACCCGCTCGTAGCCGACCTCGGCGGCCCAGCTCAGCATCTCGCTCAGCAGCCGGCGGCCGATCCCGCGACCCCGCACCTCCGGGCTGAGCACGAACCAGCGGATCGCCGCCTGCCCGTCGCCCTCGTCGGTGAGCGCGAGGCTGCCGGCGTGCTCGCCGTCGAGCTCCACCAGGTAGATCGCCTCGCGCGGACGGGGGAACCCACGAAGGGCTGCGCGGGCCACGGTCAAGGCGACGTGCCCTTCGAAGGTCGCGTCGACGCCATATTCCTCTCCGTAGACGCGGCCGTGG
This sequence comes from uncultured Solirubrobacterales bacterium, assembly GCA_963801055.1. GTDB lineage: Bacteria > Actinomycetota > Thermoleophilia > Solirubrobacterales > 70-9 > DASUPK01. The sequence goes on from CAWDDE010000001.1 coordinate 633,914, forward strand.
TGGGCGACGATCGCGCCCAGGTCGCCGGGGCCAAGCTCGCGGCGGATGCGCGGATCGGGGCTCACGGGGCCACCGGCAGGGGGCGCGGCTGGAGCTGGGGGGACGGTGAGGGGTGCGGTGCCGTGCGGAGGCCGCCCGCGTGACAGCGGAGCAGCTCGGAGAGCTCGGCGGTGCGACGGAAGGGATCGGCGATGAGCTCGTCGGTGGAGAGCGAGAGAGCCGCGTCAATTCGCCCGTCCCGCTCGGCGACCAGATGCGGTCCCGGCGGAAGCGGCCGGGTGTCGAGCTCGGCGAGCCGCTCGAGCGTGCCCTGGTCGGCTGGGGCCCCGAGGCGCACGGTAACCGGACTCTGCCAGGCGGCGCGCCGATGGCCATCGAGTTCCAGATGCCGGTCTCGATCCCTATGCGCCATGACAGTGAGTATGGCCCTGGTTAGCTATCTGTGCAAGATGTTGTTGTCACGATATCGATCGTGATTTACGATTGCTGTTTCGTGGAACTGCGCCAGCTGAGATACGTCGAGGCGGTTGCGCGCCACCGCCACTTCACCCGCGCGGCAGAGGAGCTGCACGTCGCCCAGTCGGCGCTCTCCCACCAGATCCGCCGGCTCGAGGGGGAGCTCGGCGCCGATCTGTTCGAGCGTACGAGCCGCACGGTGACGGTGACCGAGGCGGGCGAGGCGGTGGCCGAGCGGGCCCGCGGCATCCTCGCCCAGGTCGATGGTGTCCGCGACGAGGTGGACGAGCTGCGCGGGCTCGTTCGCGGCCGGGTCTCGGTCGGAGCGACCCTGCCGGCGGGCGAGGTCGACGTGCCGCGGCTGCTGGTTCGCTTCAGCGAGGCCTTTCCGGGAATCGAGGTCGACCTATTTGAGGGCACGGCCGGCGACATGCGTGGCCGCCTGGAGGAGGACCGGGTGGATGCCGCGTTCTCGCTGCTCGCGGAGGACCCCCCGCCCGAGTTCGAGGTGGAGCCCCTCAGCGAGGAGGAGGTCGTCGCAGCCTTCCCGGCAGGGGGCGGTCCCGATCGCCATCGGATCAGAGCCGCCGAGCTGGGCCGCTACTCACTGATCACCCCGCGCTCGGGCTCGGCGATAAAGCAGGCGCTGGACGAGTTCTTCGCCCGTGCCGGGCAGCCGCTGCGGATCTCCCTGGAGAGCGGCGACCCGTTCCTGCTGCGCTGCCTGGTCTCGACCGGGTTTGGTGCGGCGGTGCTGCCGAAATCGCTCACGCATCGCGAGGGGCCGCCGATCGACGTGCGCGGATTGCGCCCGGCCGTTCGCCTTCCCGCGACCTTGATCTGGCGGAAGCGGCGGCACCAGACGCCGGCCGCGCGCGCCTTCATCGACTTCGTCCGCTGCTCGGCCGCGGCGAGCTTTCGCTAGGCGCCCGCGCCCGCGCCTCGCCGAGGGGCGGCGACCGCAACCATGGGGGACATGGACCGTCGCTCATGGTCGCTGCTGCTCGTGCTCGGCGCGATCTGGGGCGCCTCCTACCTGTTGATCAAGATCGGGCTGCGTGACCTCTCGCCCTCCATGGTCGCCTTCGTCCGGATCGCCCTGGCGGCGCTCGTGCTCCTGCCGGTCGCGGCCGCTCAGGGCGCGCTCAGCGGGATTCGATCGAGGGCGGGGTGGCTGGCGCTGGTCGGCGCCGTTCAGGTGGCGGGACCCTTCGTGCTGATCTCGGCTGGGGAGGAACAGATCTCCTCCTCGCTAGCCGGCATCCTGGTCGCCTCGGTGCCGCTCTTCACAGCACTGCTCGCGATCTGGGTCGACCACGAGGAGCGCTCCCAGGGCCTTCGGCTGGGCGGGGTGCTGGTCGGTTTCGGCGGGGTGGCGCTGCTGCTCGGCGTCGATCTCGGCGGCTCCGGCTCCGCCCTGCTCGGCGGGCTGGCGGTGGTGCTCGCCAGCCTCGGCTACGCGGTCGGCGGCCTCCTCGTCAAGCACCGCCTCGCCGGGCTGGCGCCGGTCGGGATGTCGGCCGCGGTCGTGACCGCGAGTGCGATCTTCCTGCTGCCACCGGCCCTGCTCACCGCGCCCGAGGCCGCACCCGGCCTGGGCCCGGCGGCGGCCGTGGCGGTGCTCGGGGTGCTCGGCACCGGGCTCGCCTTCGTCATCCTCTACAGGCTGATTGCCTCGATCGGCCCGGCCCGCGCCTGGCTGGTCACCTACATCGCACCAGGGTTCGCCGTCGTCTACGGCGCCGTCCTGCTGTCCGAGGAGGTGACGGTCGCAACCCTCGCGGGGCTGGCGCTGATCCTCTTCGGTTCGTGGCTCGCCGCGGAGGGACGGCTGCCCCTGCGCCCGCGCGTCGACGTCGACGAGGGGACGCCCTCGATACCGGTCGTCGAGCCCGCCGAGGGGAAGCGTGCATAAGCTGGCCGCCGTGTCGCAAGGCGATCTCGATCGAGCCGTGCGGGCGGTTGTCCGCGATTGCCTCGGCGTGAAGGAGGGGGAGGAGGTCCTGGTCGTCTGCAATCCGGCGACCCAGCGCGTCGGCGAGCGCCTCCGCGAGGAGGCGGCGGATGCGGGAGCCGAAGCCGTCGCGGCGGTGATCTCGGAGCGCCCCTCCCACGGCGCCGAGCCGCCACGGACGGTCGCCGAGGCGATGGCGGCCGCGGACGTGATCATCGCGCCCACGATCCAGTCGCTCTCCCACACCGCCGCCCGCAAACGGGCCAGCGAGGCAGGCGTTCGCTGCGCGACTCTGCCGGGGGTGACCGAGGAGATGCTGGCCCGTGTGATGAGCGCCGACATGGAGGGCCTGCGCCGCAAGGGCCACGCCGTGGCGGACGCGCTCGACGCCGCCTCCGGGGCCCAGATCACCGACGCGAACGGCACCGACCTCCGCCTGGATCTGTCCGGCCGCGAGGCGATCCCCGACGCCGGTGAGCTCACCGAGCCCGGCGCCTTCGGCAACCTGCCCTGCGGAGAGGGCTTCATCTCGCCGGCCGACGGCAGCGGCACCCTCGTCGTCGACGGTTCGCTCGCCGGCATCGGTCTCGCGGAGGAGCCGGTCGAGCTGGTGATCGAGGGCGGCCATCTGACCTCGGCGCGAGGCGGGCAGGGCATGGCGTTCATGGAGCTGCTCACGATGCACGGCGAGGACGGGACCAACATCGCCGAGCTTGGCATCGGCACCAACGAGAAGGCGATCCTGACCGGCGAGATTCTCGAGGACGAGAAAATCCTCGGCTCCTGTCACGTCGCCTTCGGGGCCTCCGCCGGCATCGGGGGAGCGGTCCAGGTGCCGGTCCACCTCGACTGCATCATCATGAAGCCCACCGTCGAGCTGGACGGCGAGGCGATCGCCCGCGACGGCGAGCTGCTGATCGGGTGAACAGCGCGGAGCAAGACCAGCAAGGGCGCCTGCCGTTGGTCGCCGTCCCCAACTTCTCCGAGGGCCGCAGCGAGCGTGTGGTCGATGCGCTCGAGGCGACGCTGGGCTCGCATGCCCGCGTGCTGAACCGTCACTTCGACGCTCACCACAACCGCAGCGTCTTCACGATCGCCGCCGAGCCGCGCAGAGCTCGTGGAGGCGCTGGTGGCCGGCGCCGGCCAGGCCCTTGACCTGATCGACCTACGCAGCCACCAGGGCCTCCACCCACATATCGGCGCGCTCGACGTCTGCCCGGCCGTCTGGCAGACCGACGACCGCCGCGACGACGCCCGGGCCGCGGCACACAGCGCCGCGGAGGGGATCGCCGCCCTGGAGATTCCAGTCTTCTTCTACGGCGAGCTCGCGAGCACCCCCGAGCGCTCCGAGCGCGCCTACTTCCGGCGGGGCGGACCGGCGGAGCTGGCGCGCCGGATGGAGTCGGGCGAGCTAGAGCCCGACCTGGGCCCCTCCGCGCCGCACCCGACTGCGGGGGCCACGCTGGTCACCGCCAGAGAGCCGCTGGTCGCCTTCAACGTCGAGCTCGATACTCCGGATCCCGAGGTCGCGCGGGCCGTCGCGGCCGAGCTTCGCGAGGCCGGTGGGGGGCTCCCGGGCGTCCGCGCTCTGGGGCTGCCGCGCGGGCGGAGGGCGCTCGCAGGTCTCCGTCAACGTCCACGATCCCTACGAGGTCCCGCTTGCCGAGGTCGTCGCCCAGATCTCGCGGCTCGCTGCGGAGCATGGCACCCGGCCTGTCGAGGCCGAGCTCGTCGGACTCGTGCCGGAGGCCGCCCTCGCCGGCTACCCGGACGAGCCAGCGATCAAGAACTTCGATCCCAAGCGCGACGTGATCGAGAACGTCCTCGGCTAGCCTCCATTCGATGGCACAGACCAAGCGAAAGCGCCGCCGCAAGCGCCGCGGCACCCAGGGCGGCAGGATCGACAGCCGCCCGGTCCGCGGGCGGGCGCGAAGCCGCGCCGAGGCTCAGTCCCGCGCCCGCAGCCGGACAAGAAGAAGAAGGGCGGCCCGCGCGTACCCGAGCCGCCGACCTGGTCGGGCGCGCTGAAGAAGGGTGGCATCGCGGCCGTCCTGTTCGTGGCCCTGCTTTTCCTCTTCGGCCAGAGCGCGCTTACAGCGGTGCTGGTCGGGATCCTGATGCTCGGCTTCTACGTCCCGATGTCCTACCTGGTCGACCGGTTCATTCACCAGCGCCACCTCCGCAAGGTGGCAAAGAAGCGGGCCGAGCGCGAGGCCGAGCGGACCGGCGCCGAGCACGCCGAGGGCTGAGCCATGGACGTCCGCATGTTCACCGTCGGCCAGATCGCCGAGAACTGTTTCCTGTTCAGGAAGAACGGCTCGGATCGGGCCCTGATCGTCGACCCTGGAGACGAGGCGGAGCGGATCCTAGGCGCCGCCGACGAGCTCGGAGTGACAATCGACGGCATCCTGCTCACCCACACGCATTTCGACCACATCGGCGCCGTCGCCCCGGTCGCAAACGCCACCGGCGCCCCGGTCTGGTGCCCCGAGATCGAGGTGCCGGTGCTGGCAGACATCAACTCGTTCGTTCCCTGGCCCGGATTCGGGCCGTACGAGAGCTACGAGGCCGACCACACGGTGAGCGGCGGCGAGAAGCTCGAGCTCGCGGGGATGGAGGTCGACGTGATCTACACACCCGGGCACAGCCCCGGCCACGTCACCTATTCGGTCCCCGACGAGGCGGCGATCTTCTCGGGCGATGTCCTCTTCCAGGGTTCGGTCGGGCGGACCGACCTGCCGGGCGGCGACTGGGCGACGCTGCTCGAGTCGATCCGCACGCTGGTGGACACCCACCCGCCCGAGACCACCGTGTATCCGGGCCACATGGGGATCACCACCCTGGAGGCCGAACGCGCCACCAACCCCTTCCTCGCCGAGCTCGCACGCTAGCCGCCGCTCGTCGCCGCGATCTGACGGCGAAGCCGATTAGGCTCGGCTGATGGCTTCCAGGTTCAAGGCTCCTCGTGGGACCTTCGACGTCCTGCCCGAGCAGCAGCCGGTCCGCCGCCGCATCGCCACGACCTCACAGCGGATGCTCGAGGCGGCTGGGTACAGACGGATCGACACCCCGATCTTCGAGGACACGGATCTGTTCGCCCGCGGGGTCGGCGAGTCCACGGACATCGTCCAGAAGCAGATGTTCACCCTCGAGGACCAGGGCGGGCGCTCGCTGACCCTTCGTCCGGAGGCGACCGCGTCGGTTTGCCGCGCCTACCTCGAGCACGGCATGCAGAAGCTCGCTCAGCCGGTGAAGCTCTGGACCGACGGCCCGTTCTTCCGCCACGAGCGTCCCCAGGCGGGCCGCTACCGGCAGTTCACCCAGGTCGACGCCGAGGCGATCGGCTCGGACTCCCCCCTCGTCGACGCCGAGATGATCCTCCTGGCCAACGACATCGTGGCTGAGCTCGGGGTGGAGGACGTCCGCCTTCGCCTAGGCAGCCTCGGTTCGCCCGCCGCGCGGAGCGCCTACCTCGACGAGCTTCGCGGCTACCTCCGCTCCCACGAGGGCGATCTCTCCGACGACGTCAGGAACCGCATCGACGCCAATCCGTTGCGCGCCTTCGACGCCGACCACGAGGGAACCCGCAGGGTGATGGACGAGGCACCCACCTTGCTCGAGCGCCTCGATCAGGCCGACGCCGAGCACTTCGATGCGGTCCGCCAGATGCTCGACCGCAGCGGGCTCGTCTACGACCTCGATCCGACCCTGGTCCGCGGGCTCGACTACTACACCCGCACGGTCTTCGAGTTCGAGTGCGACCGGCTCGGCGCGCAGTCCGGGATCGGGGGAGGGGGGCGCTACGACGGCCTGATCGAGCAGCTCGGCGGCCCGCCGACGCCGGGCTGCGGCTGGGCGCTCGGGGTTGACCGCATCGCCATCGCCCTCGAGCGGGGCGGCGGAGCGGAAGGCGCCGTGCAGGAGCGAGACGGGGTGTTCGTGGTGGCCGAAGCCGACGACCGCGCCGGCGCCCTCGCGCTGGTGACCGAGCTGCGCCGGGCGGGTCTGACCGCCGACCTCGACCTCGCGGACCGGGCGATCAAGGGCCAGATGAAGCAGGCGGACCGCGTCGGCGCCAGGCACGCGCTGATCCTCTCCGGCGCCGGCCGGGCGACCCTGCGCGACATGAGCTCCGGCGAGGAGCGGGAAATCGATCCGGCGAAGGTGGCTGAAACACTCTCCTCGCCATGAGCGACGGGTTCCCAGCCCTCAGGCCAAACGAATATCGGGACACGTGGTGCGGCCAGGTCCTCCCGGATCGGGTCGACTCCGAGGTCCGCGTCGCCGGCTGGGTCCACCGCCGCCGCGACCACGGAGGGCTCGTCTTCATCGACCTCCGCGACCGCACAGGCCTGGTCCAGCTGGTCTTCAACCCGGACGAGGCCGGCGCGGCCTTCGAGCTCGGGTCACGAGCTGCGATCCGAGGACGTGCTCACCGCTCGCGGCCCGGTCGTGAAGCGCTCGCCGGAGACGGTCAATCCCGAGCTGCCCACGGGCGAGGTCGAGGTCCGCGTGAGAGAGGCCCGCCTCCTCTCGGACGCGGACACCCCGCCCTTCGAGATCGAGTCGTTCTCGGGCGAGGTGAGCGAGGAGACCCGGCTCAAGTACCGCTATCTCGACCTGCGTCGCGACCGCCCGAGGCAGGCGCTCGAGCTGCGCCATCGGGTGACCGTGGCGATGCGCGAGTTCCTCTCCGGCGAGGGGTTCGTCGAGATCGAGACGCCGATCCTGACGCGGTCGACGCCCGAGGGCGCCCGCGACTTCCTGGTCCCGAGCCGCCTGCAGCGGGGTTCGTTCTACGCCCTGCCCCAGTCGCCCCAGCTCTTCAAGCAACTTCTCATGATTGGCGGCTTCGAGCGGTATTTTCAGATCGCGCGCTGCTTCAGGGACGAGGATCTGCGCGCGGATAGGCAACCGGACTTCACGCAGCTGGACATCGAGATGTCCTTCGTCGACACCGACGACGTGATCGATCTGAACGAGCGCCTATTGGCGCACGTGCTGGGGAAGTGCGGCGTCGAGGTCGAGCTTCCGATGCGTCGGCTGCCCTACGACGAGGCCATCGACCGCTACGGGACCGACAAGCCCGACCTCCGCTTCGGGCTCGAGCTCCACGACCTCACCGAGACCTTCCGCGAGTCGGAGTTCAACGCCTTCCGCCAGGCGATCGAGGGCGGTGCGCTGGTCCGCGGGCTGAACGCAGGCGGTCAGGAGATGTCGCGGGCGGACCTCGACGGTCTGGTCGCAGAGGCGCTCGAGCTGGGGGCGAAGGGGCTGGTCTGGGCCGTGGTCGAGGGCGACGGCTGGCGTTCCCCCGTCGCGAAGTTCCTCTCGGCAGACGAGATTGCCGCGGCCAACCACGCGCTTGGAGCCGAGAGCGGGCGACGTCCTGCTGATGGTGGCCGATCAGCCGCTCCTTTCCGCGGAGGTGCTCGGTGAGCTCCGCCGCCGGCTCGGCGAGCGCCTTGGCCTGATCGATTCAGAGGCGAACGAGCTCACCTGGGTGGTCGAGTGGCCGCTGCTCCGCTGGGCGGCCGACGAGGCGCGCTGGGACCCCCACAACCACCCGTTCACCTCGCCCGACGGCGAGTTCGATCCGGACGATCCGGGCGCCGCCAGGGCCAAGGCCTACGACGTCGTCTGGAACGGATGGGAGATTGGTGGGGGTTCGATTCGCATCAGCGACCCCGAGGTACAGCGAAAGGTGTTTGGAGCGATCGGAATCGACGAGCAGGAGGCGGAGGAGCGCTTCGGCTTCCTCCTCGATGCGCTCCGCTTCGGCGCGCCCCCACATGGCGGCATCGCCTACGGCCTCGACCGGATCGTCGCGCTGCTGCACCACACCGAGTCGATTCGGGACGTGATCGCCTTCCCGAAGACGGCCTCAGGAGTCGATCCGCTCACCGGGGCGCCGGCGCCGGTCGACGAGCGCCAGCTTCGTGATCTGGGGATCTCCGTCCGAAGCGGAGGTGGAAAGGGCTAGGGAGATGGAAGGGCGATTGCCTCCGGACGAGGACGATCTCTTCGAGTGGACCGACGCGCCCGCGCGGCCGCCGCGGGAGCCCGACACCGGCGAGCGCGAGCGCCCGGGCACGGGGGAGCGCGAGCGCAGGGGCACCGGGGAGCGGGACCGGGTCGGAACGGGAGAGCGCGACCGGGTGGGCACCGCCGAGCGCGGCCGGGTCGGGCGGCGCTCGGACACCGCAGAGAGACGGCGCGTCCGCGGCGACACAGGCGAGTTCGAGCGGAGTGGGCGGCGCCCACCGCCGGGGCGCCGGGCACGCCGACGCGACCTTCCGGCGCGGGTACGTCGCCGACAGGATCTGATGATCGGCGCCGCTGCTGGCGGTGGTGATCGTCCTGCTGATCGTCGTGATCTCTAGCGGCGGAGGCGGCAGCGAGCCCACCGTCGGCCTCAAGCGGCTCGTTGGCCAGACGATCGTCGCGAAGCTTGGCGGCAGGGGCCCGGACGCAGCGCTGATCCAAAGGGTGAAGCAGGGGCGGGTCGGCGGCGTGATCGTGTTCAACAAGGACGCCCAGAAGCTGCAGAGCGATATCGCGACGCTGCAGCAGGCTGCGAGCACGGGAAGCAGCCCGCCACTGCTGGTGATGATCGACCAGGAGGGCGGCGACGTGAAGCGGCTCCCGCAGGGCCCGCCGAACCCTCTCGCCTTCGCAGCTCGGCCGGAGCGGGGACGAGGGCCAGGCGAAGGAGCAGGGGCAGGCGACGGGCTCCTACCTGAGGGGCCTGGGGGTCAACGTCGACCTCGCTCCGGTCCTCGACGTCGCCCAGCCGAACACCGCGAGCTCGATCAGGAGCCGCACCTTCGGATCGGACCCCGACGTGGTCGCAAAGGTCGGAGTGGCCTTCGCACTGGGGCTCCAGGACGGCGGCGTGGTGGCCACGCCCAAGCACTTCCCCGGCCTCGGCCGCGCCACGGTCAGCACCGATGAGCGGCCGGTGAGCATCGCCGCGACCAGCGACCAGCTGCAGAGCGACCTCGGTGCCGTTCAAGGCCGCGGTCGACGCCGGCGCCGAGATGATGATGCTCTCCACCGCGAGCTATCCGACGCTCGGCTCGCCGAAGTAGGCCGCCTTCTCGCCCGCGATCGTCAGAGGGCTACTGAGCGATCAGCTCGGCTTCGACGGGGTCGTGATCACCGACGACCTCGAGGCTCCCGCGGTGACCAACGAGACGGCCCCGGTGGTGGCGGCGACCAGCGGCGATCGAGGCCGGGAACGACATGCTGCTCTACGCGAAGAGCGACGGGCGCCTCCGACCGGGCCTTTCGGTCGCTGGTCAGCGCGGTGAAGAGCGGTGACCTCAACCGCACCTTCTTCGAGAGCGCGTACGACCGGATCACCTCCCTGAAGGAGAGTCCCACGCAGTAGGGTGCCGCGCGAATTGCCTGTCCACTCTCCGACGGGAGGGAGACCATGAACGACCTCTTCACGCCCGACGACACGCGCGATGCGCTGCGCAAGCTCGGCGCGCTCCTGATCGGCCTCGCCGCGTTGATGATCTACATCCGCAAGGGCCCGTTGCTGGCGACCAATCGAACCAGTGGGCTGCCTTCCCGATGCTCCTCGTGCTCGCGATCCCGGCGGTCTTCCTCTACGGGAGCATCCTCACCGTGCCGCAGACGGGTGAGCTCAGGCCCTGGCAGGCGGTGCACAACGTCTTCGGGCTGATCTTCATCCCGCTGGCGCTGGGGGAGTTCGTCGACGTGATCGGTGGGACCCCAACCGCCTCGCTGAACGTCTTCTGGATCTGCGGCCGCCACCGCGGCCTTCGCCTTCTACGCGGGCGTCGCGGGCCGGGGTGCGCGTCCAGTTCCTGCTCGGTTCGATCGCCGTGATCGTCTCCTGGACCGCGCTCTGGAACAAGATCCTCGCCGGCGGGATCGGCGCTCACTGGGGCATCTACCGCGGGCTACTCGGCATCCTCTCGATCGGACTGCTGGCGGCCGCCCTGTACGTGTGGCGCAACAATCCCGGCGGCGACGACGTCGCCGCCAGCGCCACGGCCCCCTCCGGCGATCTCGGGCTCTGGAAGGCGTCGGAGCTCGTCACGGGTGCCGGCATCGCGGCCGTGATCGCCTGCGCCCTGGGAATCACCGCGATCGGCAACCTGAACCCGCTCAGTCGGGAGCACGGCCCCGATCGAGACCAGCAACCTCTGGGACATCCTGCTGCTGCTGGTCTCCCTCGGGCTGGTCGCGATCGGCTCGCAGATCGGCACGCGCGGCCCGGTCTACGTCGGGGCGATCGGCCTGGTGCTGTTCCTGGTGATCGCCGGCTTCGACCTCAACTCGGATCCGCCGAATCCGTTCAAGTTCGGCGGCTGGCCGTGGGTGCTGCTGATCGCGCGGCCTGATCGGCATCGGACTCGGCTTCACCCGGGAGGCGAGCCTCGGCGCCAAGCCGCGGCGCTTCATCGAGAACCTGCGCGGCAGATGATGCGAGGGTGTTCCGCAAGGGTCGCAACCCGTTTGGTGAGCTCGGAGCAGAGCTCGCTCGCCGCTTCCTGGCCGCCCTCAGCGCGGGCGACCGGGCGGCGGTGGGCGAGCTGATGCATCCCGAGGTCGAGATCCGGACCGAGCGGACGGTCCACCGCGGCCGCCTCGCGGCGATGGAGTGGGCCGGCAAGGTCTTCGATCACCTGGTACGCCGCTACGTGCCGGTCGAGATCGAGGAGACATCCGAGCGGGCTCCTGGTCCACGCCGAGCTTCAGTACGTCTGGCGGGAGAGCGGCGAGGTCGGCGACACCTCCCGGGTCGCGATCGAGCTCGGCGTCCGGGACGGGCTGATCTCCTCCTGGTACCTGCTCGACGAGCCCGACTAGCCGAGACCCGGTGCTAGGGTTGACCAAGGCCCGAGCCTGTACGCGAACCGCTTCAAACGTTGACCCAACACAACTGGCTTGGGGGTCGATTTCCGGCGGTCCCTCGGGGCGGTCGGTAGACCACCACCTGTGCGACACGGGTTACCAAGCCGGAGCGGAAACGGCAGGCTGGAGCCTCCTAATCTTCGACGCGTGGATCGCGGGATCTTCGAGCAGTTCCTCGCCGACGACGCCCGGCGCCGGCTCGGCGCCTGATGGAGCCGTCAGCGGCTCCGCCGGCGGTGCGCCCTGCGGCGACCTGGCGCGGATCTCGCTGGTCGCCGGCGCGGGGCCGGATCGAGCGGGTCACATTCGACCACGAGGGCTGCGCCGCCACGGCCGCCGCGACCGCGGCTGATGGCCGAGCTGGCGGAGTGCGGATCGATTCTGGACGCCGCCCGGCTTGGGCCCGACCAGATCGAGGTCGAGCTCGGCGGCCTGGCGGCCAGCCACCGCCACGCGGCCGTCCTCGCTGCCGACGCGCTCCACCGCGCGCTCTCAGGGCTCGCCGGCTCGGGTCTGGAGCTGGCCGACCCGCCACAGGACGGCGAGCGCGTGCTCGTCGCCCTCAGCGGCGGCGTCGACTCCGCCGTCGCCGCCCTGCGCGAGCGCGAGGCGGGGCGCGAGGTCGTCGCGGTCACGCTCAAGCTCTGGGCCGACCAGCGAACCGACGGCGAGCGCAGCTGCTGCTCTCCCGAGGCGGTGCTTCGGGCCCGCCGGGTAGCTCACTCGCTCGGCCTCTCGCACCTGACGCTCGACCTGGAGAGCGAGTTCCGCGCCGGCGTTGTCGGCCCCTTCCTGCGTGGCTACGCGGAGGGGCGTACCCCGAACCCGTGCGTGCTCTGCAACGGAGAGCTGCGGATCGACGCGATGATCGCCCTGGCCGACCGCCTGGGCGCCGCGAGGCTCGCGACCGGGCACTACGCGAGGATCGTCGACGACGGCGGCAGGCCCGCTGCTCGCCGGGGCCGCCGACGCCGCCAAGGATCAGACCTACATGCTCTCGGGGCTGCGGCCCGGCTCTCTGGCGCGCCTGCGTTTCCCGCTCGGCGAGCTGACCAAGCCGGAGGTCCGCGGGATCGCCTCCCATGCGAAGCTGGAAGTGGCGGGCCGCGCGGAGAGCCAGGACCTCTGCTTCCTCGCCGGGCAGGGCAAGCGGGAGTTCCTTCGCCGTCACGCCGGCCTCGACGAGAGACCGGGCGACGTCGTCGATCGCCAGCGGGCGCCGCCTCGGGAAGACACGACGGCCATCACAACTTCACCGTCGGTCAGCGGAGAGGCCTGGGGGTGGGCGGCGGCGAGCCGCTCTACGTCGCTGGGGACCGATGCGGCGACCAACACGGTGATCGCCGGGCCGCGCACCGCGCTCTCCACCCGGCGCGTCCGGATCCGGGGCGCGACGCCTCCACCGGGACCGCGGCGCGGGTCGACGGCGTCCGGCTCCGCTACCACGCGCCGAGGAGGGAGTGCCGCCTCGAGCTGGATGAGCGATGCGGGAGAGGCAACCGTCGCCCTCGCCCACCCGGTCGACGGCGCCGCACCGGGGCAGGTGGCCTGCCTCCTGGACGGCGACCTCGTCGTCGGACACGGCACGATCGTCTAGCTCCGGCCGTCGCTATCCTGCCCGGTTCGTCCGAGCCGCCGGCAGGGCGGCTTCACTCGCAGGTGTCCTGAGTTGCGCGCCTCCCCCGGAGGCGCTCCTAGACTCCGGCAATGAAGCTCGAGGAGATCCGAAGGACCTACCTGTCGTTCTTCGAGGAGCGGGGCCATCGGATCGTGCCCTCGGCCTCGCTGGTGCCCTCCGTCCACGATCCGTCGGTGCTGCTGACCACGGCGGGCATGCAGCCCTTCAAGCCGTACTTCCTGGGTCAGGAGAAGCCTCCCGCGTCGCGGCTCGCGGACGTGCAGCGCTGCTTCCGCACCACCGACATCGAGGAGGTCGGCAACACGAGCCCGGCACCTGACCTTCTTCGAGATGCTCGGCAACTGGAGCTTCGGGGACTACTTCAAGGAGCAGTCGATTCCGTGGGGCTGGGAGCTCTCGATCGAGGGCTTCGCGCTCGATCCGGAGTGGATCTGGGTGACCGTCTTCAAGGGCGACGACGAGCTCGGCCTGGGGCCCGACGAGGAGGCGATCGAGATCTGGCGCGAGGTCGGGGTGCCGGACGAGCGGATCGTCCTGCTGCCTCGCTCGGAGAATTTCTGGCAGGCCGGCCCGACGGGTCCCTGCGGACCGTGCTCGGAGATGTACCTGGATCGAGGTGAGGAATTCGGCCGGCCGGGGGAGCGCCCCGGAGACGACACGGACCGGTTCGTCGAGTACTGGAACCACGTCTTCATGACCTACGACCTCGCCGAGGACGGCACGCCTCACCGAGCTGCCGATGAAGAACATCGACACTGGCATGGGCGTCGAGCGGATGGCGGCGGTCCTGCAGGGCGTCGACTCGGTGTTCGAGACGGATGCGCTGCGCCCGCTGATCGACCTTGCCGAGGAGCTCTCCGGCCGCTCCTACTCCGACGGGGGAGCGACGACCCGCGCAATGAGGATCCTCGCCGACCACGCCCGCGGGACCGCGGCGCTGATCGCCGACGGCGTCGTGCCGTCGAACGAGGACCGCGGCTACGTCCTGCGCCGGATCATGCGCCGCGCGATCCAGCAGGGCCGGTCGATCGACCTCCCGTCACCTTTTATGGAGCGCTTCGCCGACCGCGCTCTCGACCTGCTCGCGCCCGCCTACCCCGAGCTCGCCGCCGAGCGCGACACCGTGATGCGCTGGGTGGCCGACGAGGAGGAGAGCTTCGGCCGCACCCTCGAGCGCGGCACGGCGATGCTCGCGGACCTGATCCGCCATGCGCACGAGGACCGCACCTCATGGATCGACGCGGAGGAAGCCTTCAAGCTCCACGACACCTACGGATTCCCCTACGACCTCACCAAGGAGCTGCTCGCCGAGCAGGGGCTCTCGGTGGACGACGAGGGCTTCGAGGAGCTGATGGAGGAGCAGCGCGCCCGGGCGCGGATGGGAACCGCCACCGCGCACGGCTCCGAGGATCACCACGGCGCGGTGCTCAGCTTTGCCTCGGCGGCGCCCGCCCTCGCGCTTCGTCGGCTACGAGAAGCTGCGCGCCGAGACCAGTCTGCTCGCCGTCCAGGGCGACAACGGGCGCGCGCTGGTCAAGCTCGAGGAGAGCCCCTTCTACGCGGAGGGCGGCGGCCAGGTCGCGGATTCGGGCGAGATCCGCTGGGATGGCGGCACGGCCTCGGTCGGGGACGTCTACCGGATCGGGGACGACCAGGCGGTCGAGCTCGAGAGCGCCGCCGGCCGGGCTCGAGCCGGGGGCGCGCGTCGAGGCCGAGGTCGACCACGTCTCCCGCTTCGCGACGATGCGCAACCACACCGCGACCCATCTGCTCCACGCCGCGCTCCGCGAGCGCCTCGGCACCCACGTCCGCCAGGCGGGGTCGGCGGTGCGGCCCGACAAGTTGCGCTTCGACTTCACCCACGGCGCCCCGCTGACGTAGCGAGGAGCTGCAAGGACATCGGGGACCGCGTCAACGAGTGGATCAAGGAGAGCCACCTGGTGCGGGCGCTCGAGATGTCGCGGATGGAGGCGGAGCGGCTCGGCGCGATGGCCCTGTTCGGCGAGAAGTACGGGGACTGGGTCCGCGTGATCGAGGTCGAGGGCGTCTCGCGCGAGCTCTGCGGCGGCACGCACGTCTTCAACACAGCCGCGATCGGCATCTTCGCGATCGCCTCCGAGGGTTCGAGCGCGGCGAATGTGCGCCGGATAGAGGCGCTCACCGGCCCCGCCGCGATCGACTGGTTCCGCACGCCGCTCCCGCACGCTCAGCGAGGTGGGGAGGATCGTGGGCTCCGAGCAGGATCCGGTCGGCGGGTGCCCGCCGGATGGCCGAGCGCCTCGACGAGCTCGAGGAGGAGACCAGGAAGGCGGGCTCGGCCGACATCTCGAAGAAGGCCGAGGAGATCGCGGCGACGGGCCACAAGGTCGGCGGGATCACGGTCTTCGTCGGGCGCGGGGAGGACGCCGATCAGCGCACATTACTCGACCTGGCCGACCGGATCAAGTCCCGTGCGGGCGCCGCGGCCGTCGTCCTCGGCGGCGCAGGCGACGGCAAGGCCGCGCTGGTCGCCAGCTTCAGCAAGGAGGTGACGGACCGTGACCTCTCGGCCGTCGACGTGATCAAGGAGGCCGCGCAGGTGATCGGCGGCGGTGGCGGCGGGCGCGAGAACGTCGCGCAGGCAGGCGGCCGCGACCCGTCGAAGCTCGACGAGGCCCTGGCGGCCGCCCGGAAGGCGATCGAGGCCAAGCTCACGACCTGATGGCCAAGCCTGGACACGGCGTTCGCCTGGGCGCCGCGATCGCCGCTGCCGCCTGCGCGGTCACGATCGCCACGTTCATCCTGCTGAGCGGCTGCGGCCGACTCCGATCAGGTCGTCGGGGGGTCCGCCCAGCGTGGCGATGGTTACCCCTCCGGACTACCTCGACCCACAGCTCGCCTACACCACCGAGGCGGCGGAGGCGGACTGGATCGCGTACACGCCGCTGCTCACCTATCGGCACAAGAGCGGATCCGACGGGGCGGAGCTGATCCCCGGGCTGGCACTGCGGATGCCGCGGATCTCCCGGGACGGCCGGCAGCTACCGGCTGGCCCTGCAGGAAGGGCCTGGTCTATTCCAATGGCCGGCCGGTCGTGGCGAGCGACTTCGAGTACACGATCGAGCGCGCGATCCGGCTGGGCTGGCCGGGCAAGCGGTTCCTGACCGACAACATCGTCGGCGCCGCGGCCTTCGAGCGGGGAGAGGCAGAGGACATCTCCGGGATCAGCACCGACGACACGAGCGGTCAGGTCAGCATCAAGCTCGTCGCGCCCGTGGGGGGCCTTCGAGAATGTGCTGGCGCTGCCCGCCACTGGCCTGGTCCCGACCGGCACGCCGATGCGCGACCTGAGCGCCAATCCGCCCCCAGGCGTCGGCGCCTACCGGATCATCGACGTCACGCCCGGTCGCAGCTGGACGATGGTCAGGAACGATCGCTTCGAGGCGCTCGACCTGCCCGACATCCCGGCGGGCAGCCTGGAGCGGATCCACGTCAAGGTCGTGCACAGCCCGGGCGCGGCCGCGAACCAGGTGCTGGCAGGCCGGGCGGACGGCTTCGATCCCAGCGCCACGCTGACACCGGGGATCCAGGCGCGCGCGAGGCCGCTGGGGTCGAAGCGCTTCGACATGGTCGGCATCCCCTCGACGCTCTACTTCTTCCTCAACACGGTCCAGCCGCCATTCGACAGCGAGCTCGCGCGGCGCGCGGTGATCACAGCGCTGAACCGGCCGTACATGGCGAAGCTCGGTAAGGGGGCCCTGGCCCCGGACTGCTACCTGATCCCCGAAGGCGATCGCCGGCCACCCTACGGCGTCATGCCCATACGGCGACTCGGATGACCGCGGCGACCTTAAGGCCGCCCGCCAGCTCGTCGAGGAATCCGGCAGCAGCCGGGTTCCCGGTCGTCGTCTGGGTGGAGGACGGCTCGCCGGAACGGGCCTACGCTCGCTACTACACGAAGCTTCTCGATCGCCTCGGCTTCGACGCCCGCACCCAGACCGTGGCGACGGCGCAGGACTTCGGCAGAGTCGGGAAGACCCGGACCGATCCCCAGACGGGGTTCGCCAGTTGGTTCAACGACTTCCCGAACCCGATCGACTTCTACTCGGTCCTGGACTCCCGCTTCATCGGGCCGCCGGGAAGCCCGAACGCCGGACACGTGAACGACCTCTTCATCCAGCAGCAGCTCGAGAAGCTCAGCCTGGTCGCGGCGCAGGACCTGGGCCCGGCGGCGGGGGAGTGGAGAGACCTCGACGAGTACTCGGCGAGGAAGGCCTATCTGGCGGTCCTCGGCTACCAGCAGGTCCCGAAGCTGATCAGCGACCGCCTCGACCCGAGCTCTGCGGTCATCCACCCCCTGTTCCTGAGCGACTGGAGCAGCTGGGCGCTGCGCTAATCCACTTCGTCATACAGTCCATTTGGGCACACCCAATATGTCATCACCCCCGAAATGTCGATTCGAGCATGATCGCGGGCGCCGAGGTTGCGTCGGACAGTCCCGGCTCCGCCACCGATCGGCTCCCCGAGCCAGTGGAAGCCGCGGCGGCGGCGCGTTAGCTTGGTGACTAGGGTTTTGCGGGTGCTCGCGCTCGATTACGGCACGGCTCGCTGTGGCTGTGCGATCTCCGATCCGACAGGAACCCTGGTTCGCCCGCTCGAGGCGATCGAGCCGCCGAACCCCGCGGCGGTCGCCGAGGTCGTCGCCGCCCAGGGGGCCGATCGGGTGATCGTCGGTTTGCCCACCACCCTCTCGGGGGCTGAGGGCGAGCAGGCCGTGCTGAGCAGGGCCTTCGTCGCGGAGCTCACCCAGCTACTGGACGTGCCGGTGGAGACATACGACGAGCGCCTCACGACCCGGATGGCGGACAGGAGTGCCCGCGAGGGCGCCCGGGCCGACCGCGACTCGCTCGCGGCCGCTCACCTGCTCGAGTCCTACCTCGAGATGAGAGGGCGCGGCGGAAGCGAAGCTGAGCAGCGACCCGATTCACGGGGTGGGGAGGATAGGTGCCGGACCGAGAGGAGTGGTTCGCCGACACCGAGGGCAACCTGACTGGCCCCGGGGACGGGACGGCGCCACCGACCGACGAGTTCGGCCGAGACGATCCCGCCTCACTCGAGCGCGAGCGCCGCCGCCGGGAGCGGGAGGCGCGGCGCAGCAGGTCGGGCCAGGGGCGGCAAGGCGTCCAAGCCGGGGGCGGCCACGACGGAGGCCCCCCGCCAGGCGAAGCGGCCCAAGCTCGCGAAGCAGCCGAAGCCCATGCAGCCCACGGTGCCGGAGCCCTCCGCCGATTCCGGCGGTGATGGAGGAGATCCGGCTCCGCAGAGGCCTCGGGGGAGGTACTGGCGGCGCCGCATCCTGGCCCTCGCCTTGCTCCTGGTCGGGGCTCTGATCGCCTGGTTTCTGATCGCCCTCTTCCAGCCAGCTCCGTTCGACCCCGGCGAGGGCTCGGGCCAGGCGATCGTCACGATCCCGGCGGGCGCCAGCGCCAGCGACGTCGCCGAGTTGCTCGCCGACAACGACGTGGTCTCGAACAGAACCCTGTTCGAATGGCGGCTGAAGCTCGCCGGCAAGAGCGACGAGATCCTGCCCGGCCGCTACGTCCTCGCCCAGAACATGAGCTACGGGGCAGCGATCGACAGGCTGACCCGCTCGGGCGGCCAGGTGACGGTGACCATTCCCGAGGGCGAGGACAGGAACCAGATCGCGCCCCAGGTGAAGGACCTCGGGCTGACAGGCGACTACCTGGCGGCCACGGAGAGCTTCAAGGGCTTCGACCCGAACCGCTACGGCGCGCACGAACCCGAAATCGCTGGAGGGCTTCCTCTTCCCGGCGACCTACGAGGTCGACCCAGGGGCGAGCGTCGGCCAGCTCGTCTCCGAGCAGCTCCAGGCGTTCAAGCAGAACATCGGCGGGGTCGACATGTCCTACGCGAAGTCGAGGAACCTGACCGTCTACGACGTGCTCACGATCGCATCGATGATCGACAAGGAGGTGATGGTCCCCTCGGAGCGGCCGCTGGTGGCCGCGGTGATCTACAACCGGCTGCATCGCGGGATACCGCTCGGCATCGACGCGACCACCCGGTACGAGTTCCACAACTACACGGATGAGATCACCGCGTCGCAGCTCAAGTCCCCCTCGGCGTACAACACGCGGCTCAACGCCGGCCTCCCTCCGACGCCGATCGGGAACCCGGGGCTCGACGCGATCCAGGCCGCGGCCCATCCGGCGAAGGTCGACTACCTCTACTACGTGCTGGAGGCCAACGGAGGCGGTCAGCACTGCTTCACCGCCAGCGGAGCCGAGTTCAACCAGCTAGTCGCCGCCTACAACGCGGGGCGGGCGCCCGCCAGCTGCCGGAGTTGAGCCCGCGATGAAGCGGCTGGCGGTGCTGGGGCACCCGGTCTCGCACTCCCGCTCGCCGGCGATGCAGACCGCGGCGCTCGAGGCGCTCGGACTCGGCGGGCGAATGGAGCTACGAGGCGCTCGACCTGTCACCGGAGGAATTCGCGACCGCAGACGAAGGCGCTTCCCGAGCAGGGGTTCGTCGGCGCCAACGTCACGATCCCGCACAAGCAGGCCGCCCTCGCGCTGGCGGACGAGGCCTCCGACGCGGCCCGGCGGATCGGGGCCGCCAACACGCTCAGCTTCGGCACCGGCGGGATCCGCGCCGACAACACCGACGCCACCGGCTTGCTGGCGGCGCTCCCGGAGCCGGTCGAGGGACGCTCGGCTCTCGTCCTGGGGGCAGGCGGGTCGGGACGCGCCGCGGTCTGGGCGCTGGCCGAGCAGGGCGCCTCGGTCTCGGTCTGGAACCGCACGCCGGCGCGGGCGGAGGAGCTGGTCCGCGATCTCGCCCGCGCCGGGTCGGACACCCCTTCGGACGGGCGCCTTAGCTCCAGTGAGTGGCGAGCAGGCGCTCGCAAACGCCTACGAGCTGATCGTCAACTGCACGGCGATCGGGATGCGCGACGAGGACCCGTTCGAGCACCTGCCGCTCGATCCCGAGCGCTGGAACGCGGAGATCGTGCTCGTGGACCTGGTCTACTCCGGCTCGGAGAGCAGGCTGATCGCCGAGGCCCGCAGGCGGAGCGCGACGGCGATCGACGGACTGGAGGTCCTGGTCCGCCAGGGCGCGGAGTCGCTGCGAATCTGGACGGGTATGGATCCACCGTTGGAGGTCATGCGCGAGGCAGCGAAGCGAGCAGGGGAGTCCTGACTTCAGACGAGCTCAGGCTCACGCCTACCGAGCCACCCGCCAGGACCTGAGTCGCCCCTGCTAACTTTTGGTTAGTGCGGAAGCTGAAGCCCATCCCGGGAGGCTTGAGGTTGGTCTCCGACGGCGTCGCCGATGAGGTCCAGGCGTCCAACCACGAGCCGCTGCCGGACGCCGACGCCTTCGATGCCTACTCGCGGACCGTGTCCGGCGTCGCCGAGCGGCTCACGCCATCCGTTGCCCACCTGGCGGTCTCGCGCCGCACCCGGCGCGGCCGCGCCGAGGGCGCGGGCAGCGGCGTCGCGATCTCCTCCGATGGCTACATGCTCACCTCGGCACACGTCGTCGCGGGCGGCCGGGGCCTGAGCGCCTCCTTCTCCGACGGTCGCGAGCTGAGCGGGAAGGTGGAGGGCGCCGATCCGCTTTCGGACCTGGCCGTCGTGCAGGTGGACGCGCGCGATCTGACGCCGGCTCAGCTGGGCGACGCGGATGACCTGCGCGTCGGCCAGCTCGTCGTCGCGATCGGCAGCCCGATGGGCCTGGCGGGAACCGTGACTGCGGGCGTCGTCTCGGCGCTCGGGCGCTCGCTGCCCACCCGCTCGGGGTCCGCCGGTGCGCCTGGTCGAGAACGTGATCCAGACCGACGCCGCGCTCAACCCCGGCAACTCGGGCGGCGCCCTCGCCGACGGGCTCGGCCGCGTGGTCGGGATCAACACGGCCGTCGCCGGGCATCGGGCTCGGCCTCGCCGTCCCGATCAACGACGCGACCGGGAAGATCATCTCCGCGCTGATGAAGGAGGGCAGGGTGCGGCGCGCCTATATCGGCATCGTCGGCGGCTCGCGGCCGCTGCCGCCGAAGATCTCCTCGCGGCTCGGTCGCGACAAGGGGATCGAGGTGGTCGAGGTGGTGGCGTGGCAGCCCCGCGGCGCGGGCCGGACTTCGCGCGGAGGACCTGATCGTGGCCGTCGACGGCGAGCCGATGGGGGACGTTGGAGACCTTCAGCGGCTGATGGTGGCCGAGCGGATCGGCCAGGGGATACGAGGTCGACGTGGTCCGCGACGGGGCCTTCCTCAAGCTCGACCTGATCCCGCGCGAGCTCGAGAGCTTAGCCGCCTTTCCCGCTTCCCCGTCGGCTTCTTCTTTCCGCTCTTGCGCCGGAGCGCTCCACGACCTCGATCTGGCCGACGACCTTGCCGGAGGCGGCAAACAGGATGCCGAAGGTCCCGGGGGTGCTCGGCAGCAGCTCGAAGCGTGCCGGTGTGTCCTCGGTCGAGGCGAACCCGATCAGGCCGAACTCGGGGATCGCGATCTGCTTCGGGCGGCGGGAGCGAACCAGCAGCGTGAGCTGATCGCCGACGTCGACCGGGGCGACCACGGGGAACTTCTTGCCGCCGACGGTGATCTTCGCCGCCGGCGGCAGGACGTCGGTGATCGGCACGCTCGGCGTAGTCGGGATCGACTGGGTCGTCGTGGTGCCGGTCGTGGTCCCGTTTCGCAGCGCGCCCTGGGGCACCAGGGCGGCCGCCAGGGTGGAGAGCCCGAGCAGGATCAGCATCACGATCAGCAGGCGCCGCGCAGCCATCAGCGCGGTTTGGATGGGGAGATCTGCGCCGCCACGGTGCTTTCAACGATATGGCCGCCGTCCTGCTCGACGCCTCGCTGGTGCTGCTGCTCGGCGTAGTCACGGTCAGCGATCTGCGCACCGGCTGGTTCCCGACGTCCCGCTCCTCGCGGGTCTGGTGCTGGCGGTGGGGATCTGCGCGCTCTCGGATCCGGCCGGGCTGCCGGAGAGGCTTGCGGGCGGGCCTGGGGGCGGCGGGCTTCCTCCTGGCCGCCGCAGTGATCCGCCCGGATGGCATGGGCCTCGGCGACGTCAAGCTCGCCGGAGTTCTCGGCGTCTATCTGGGCGCAGCGGTGATCGAGGCGATGCTGCTCGCCTTCGCGGCCGGATCCGCGGTGGGAGTCTGTCCTCCTCGCCCGCCATGGCCGGCAGGCGCGGGGCCGCACGATCCCATTTGCGCCGTTCCTCGCCCTCGGCGCCCTGGTGGCCCTCGCAACTTCCGCCTGAGACGTCCGCCCGATGCGGGCGCGCAACCCCGAGCCCGTGGCCGCGAGCGCCCGACATTTACGCTGGCGGCGTGACTTTGAGGTTCACAACGGCAGGCGAATCGCACGGCCCAGGGCTGGTCGCGATCGTCGAGGGCATGCCGGCTGGGCTCGAGCTCGATCGCGAGGCGCTCGATCGCGAGATGGCGCGCCGCCAGCTCGGTCACGGTCGCGGCGGCCGGATGAAGATCGAAAGCGATGCGGTCGAGATCCGCTCCGGCGTCAGGCACGGGCGCACCCTCGGCAGCCCGATCGCCGTCCTGGTCGCCAACCGCGACTACCCGAACTGGGAGGAGCGGATGAATCCCTGGCCGGTGGATGCGGAGGTCGAGGAGACCCACCTGCCGCGCCCCGGCCACGCCGACCTGGCCGGCGCGCTCAAGTTCGGTCACTCCGACGTCCGAAACGTGCTCGAGCGCGCCAGCGCCCGCGAGACGGCGGCGCGAGTCGCCGCCGGGTCGATCGCCAAGGGTTTTCTCGCGGCGGTCGGCGTCGAGGTGTACAGCCACGTGATCCAGATCGCCTCGGTCACCGCGCCGGAGCGGGACGACCTCGGCCCCGAGGACTTCGCCGGGGTCGACGACTCGCCCGTCCGCTGCCTCGATCCGGCCACCTCGGAGGCGATGGTCGAGGAGATCGATCGGCTGCGAAAGGAGAACGAGTCGCTGGGCGGGAAGTTCGAGCTGCGCGCCTTCGGCCTCGTCCCGGGCATCGGCTCGCACGTCTCGTGGAGCGAGAAGCTCGACGGCCGGCTCGCCCAGGCGATCTGCTCCATCCAGTCGGTGAAGGGCGTCTCGCTGGGCGAGGCCTGGGAGGTCGCCGGGCGGCCCGGCTCGGAGGCCCACGACGAGATCTTCTGGTCGGAGGACCGCGGCTGGTACCGCGAGACCAACCGCGCCGGCGGCCTGGAGGGTGGCATGACCAACGGCGAGCCACTGGTCGTGCAGGCCGCGATCAAGCCGATCTCGACGATGACGCAGCCGCTGCGCTCGGTGGACACCGAGACGAAGGAGCCCGCCCAGGCGATGCGGGAGCGGACCGACTCGACCGTAGTGCCGGCGGCGGCCGTGGTGGCGGAGTCGATGGTCGCCCTCGTGGTGGCGGCGGCCTACCGCGAGAAGTTCGGAGGCGACCACATCGACGACGTGCTCGCGGCGCTCGCGGCATACAAGGAGCGCATCGGATGGCGGTAGATAGACGGCTGCGAGACGCGAAGCGAGGAGCGGTCGAGCGCAGGCGTTTCGGTCACCACGGGATCGTCTTCATCGGGTTCATGGCCGCGGGCAAGACGCGGCGCGGCCGAGGCCGCAGCCGAGCGACTCGGGCTCGGCGTGATCGACACCGACGATCTGCTCGAGCGCGAGCTGGGCGAGCCGATCGCGTCCTTCTTCGAGCGCGAGGGGGAGGCGGAGTTCAGGCGCCGCGAGGAGCGCCTGGTCGTATCGGTTCTGAACGCCCTGGCAGGGCAGGTCGGCGGGCCGTCGTCGGTCGTGGCGCTCGGCGGCGGGGCCGTCGAGAGCGAGCGCGTTCGGGCGGCGCTCGCGGAACACATGCCGGTCTGGTGCGACGTCGACGAGGAGGTCGCGTGGCAACGGGCCGCCGGGTCGGACCGGCCGCTCGCAGCGGATCGGGGAGAGTTCTCAGCTCGTTTCGCTCTGCGCCGGCCCCTCTACGAGTCCCTCGCTCGCGCGATCTTGCCCTCGCAGGCACGGGATGCTGCCCAGGCGGCGGCGCCGTGGCTCGCGGCCATGCAGGGCGCGCCCGGCGTCAGCATGGCCTGGGCGGAGGCGGAGAGCGGCGCCTACCCGGCCGCGGTCGGCGAGGGTGCGATCGGCCTGCTCGAATCCGCCAGGGAGGCGGCCCCCGAGGACCTGCCGGCCCGGACGTTCTGCGTTGCCGATGAAGCCGTCCTCGAGAGGCACGGACGGCTGCTGCCACGCTGCGAGACGACGATCACGGTCGAGGGCGCCGAGTCGTCGAAGACGATCTCCGAAGCCGAGCGGGTGCTCAGCGAGCTGGCGGCGGCGGGGGCCCGGCGTGACGACTGCGTGCTGGCCTTCGGCGGTGGCGTCGTCGGCGACCTGGCGGGGTTCTGCGCCGCCACCTACCAGCGCGGCGTTCCCCTGGTCCAGGCGCCCACGACCCTGGTCGCCCAGGTTGACTCGGCGTACGGCGGCAAGACGGGCGTCGACCTGCCCGCCGCGAAGAACTACGTGGGTGCATACCACCAGCCGATCGCCGTCCTGGCCGACCCCGCTGTGCTGAAGACGCTGCCCGCGGAGGAGCTCGCCGCCGGGTTCGTCGAGGTGCTGAAGACCGGCTTGATCGCCGGGGGCCGGCTCTGGGAGAGGGTCAGGCACGCGGACGATCTCGATCGCGGCACGCTCGGCGAGCTGATCTTCGAGTGCGCGCGCACGAAGATCGCCGTGGTGGCCGACGACGAGCGGGACGCCGGCGAGCGAGCGGTGCTCAACCTGGGGCACACCGTGGGCCACGCGATCGAGGCTGCGACCGGCTACTCGCGCTACCGGCACGGCGAGGCGGTGGGACTGGGCCTCCTGGCGGCACTGCGCCTCTCAGGGGCCGACGATCTGCGCAACGAGGTCGAGGGCCTGCTCGCCTCTCACGGCCTCCCCGTCTCGCTGGATCCTGCGGTCCCGGTCGGCGGGATCATCGACGCCATCGGTCGCGACAAGAAGCGGACCAGCGAGGGGCTCGGCTTCGTCCTGGTCGAGCGGCCCGGCGAGCTGCGCTGGGGCGAGTCGGTGGAGCCGGGAAGGGTCCGCGCCGCCGTGGAGGAGCTGAGGTGATGACGACCACCCACAACCGCGTCGAGGTGCTGCACGGGGTCAACTTCGACGTGCTCGGCAGGCGCGAGCGGGACGTCTACGGCGACTTCTCGCTCCCCGAGCTCGAGGTGAGGATCAAGCGCTTTGCGCGCGAGCTCAACGCTCGAGGCCTCGTTCTTCCAGACGAACCACGAGGGCGAGTTCGTCGAGTACCTCCACCGGCTGCCGGAACGCGCCGACGCCGCCATCGTCAACGCCGGCGCCTGGACGCATTACTCCTGGGCGATCCGCGACGCGGTCGCGTTGACGGGAGTTCCCTTCGTCGAGGTCCACCTCTCCGATATCTCCAAGCGCGAGGAGTGGCGCCGCCGCTCGGTGTTCGAGGGACTCGAGCTGCTCGTCGGGCAGATCTACGGCAAGGGCCCGGAGGGCTACAGGGAGGGCCTGGAGCTGATCGCCGAGAGGCTGGGCGTATGAGCAGGGCAGAGCGGCTGGTCTCGCTGATCGCGGAGCGGGAGCTCGACCAGCTCTTCGTCTCGGATCTCGTCAACGTCCGCTACCTGACCGGCTTCACCGGGACCAACGGCGCGTGTCTGGTGGGCAGGGACGAGCGGATCTTCTTCACCGACTTCCGCTACAGCGAGCGAGCGGAGCGCGAGGTCGGGGAGGAGTGGGATCGGCCGGAGGCCGAGCGAGAGCTGCTGCCGCAGATCGTCGCCAGGATGTCGGGCAAGGTCGGGTTCGAGGACGCCAAGCTGAGCGTCCGCCAGCTCGCCCGCCTCGAGGCCGCCGCCGGGGACGTCGACCTCGTCCCGGCCGGGGATCTCGTCGAGCAGCTCCGGGCCGTGAAGGAGCCGGAGGAGATCGAGCGGATCGCCGCCGCGGCCGAGCTCACCGACGGTGTCTACCGGTGGGCGCTCGAGCGCGGTCTCGCCGGACGCACCGAGCGGGACGTCGCCCGCGCCTGCGAGGCGAGACTGCGGGAGCTCGGCGCCGAGCCATCCTTTCCACCGATTGTCGCCGCCGCCGAAAACGGCGCCCTCCCGCACGCGGAGCCGGAAGATCGCGAGATCGGCGCGGGGGAGCTGGTCGTCTTCGACATGGGAGCCCTGCTCGAGGGCTACTGCTCGGACTGCACGCGCACCTTTGCCACCGGTGAACCCGGGGACGAGGCGCAGGAGGTCTATGACCTCGTGCTCGCCGCCCAGCTGGCCGCCCTCGCGGCGATCCGGCCCGGCGCTTCAGGCAAGGAGGTGGACGCGGTCCCGCGGGAGATGATCGCCGAGGCGGGTCACGGCGATCATTTCGGGCACGGGACGGGGCACGGGGTCGGGCTCGAGGTCCACGAGGGCCCCCGGCTCTCGACAACCTCCGAGGACGAGCTGCGGGAGGGCAACGTGGTCACCGTCGAGCCGGGGGTCTATCTGCCGGGACGGTTCGGGGTTCGGGTCGAGGACCTCGTCGTGCTGACGGCGGACGGCTACCGCAACCTGAGCGGCCTGCCCAAGGAGCTTCAGATCGTCGATTGATGACAACGGCGGTCGGGACTGCTGAGACGTGCCATAGGGTTCGGCCGTGCTCGGTCTCCCCGAGAACGTGCAAGCGTGCCTGTTCGATCTCGACGGTGTGCTGACCGAGACCGCGAAGGTGCACGCGGCCGCCTGGAAGGAGATGTTCGACGAATATCTTCAGGACCGGGCGGCTCGCACGGGCGAGGACTTCGTCCCTTTCGACGAGAATGAGGACTACGACACCTATGTGGACGGCAAGCCGCGCTACGACGGGGTCCGGTCCTTTCTTGCGTCCCGCGGGATCGAGCTGCCGGAGGGGAAGCCGGACGATCCCCCGAGCGCGGAAACCATCCACGGCCTGGGCAACCGCAAGAACGAGATCGTCCTGCGGATGATCCACGAGCAGGGGGTGGAGGCCTATCCCGGTTCCCGCCGGTATCTGGAGGCAGCGCGGGAGGCCGGGCTTCGCCGAGCGGTCGTCTCGTCGAGCACCAACACTCGCGACGTCCTGGCGGCCGCCGGCATCGAGGACTTCTTCGAAGCGCGCATCGACGGGATCGTCGCGGAGCGTGAGCACCTCAAGGGGAAGCCCGCGCCGGACACCTATCTGGCCGGTGCCAAAGCCCTCGACGTCACCCCCGACGCCGCGGCGGTCTTCGAGGACGCGCTGGCGGGCGTCGAGGCCGGGAGGGCCGGAGGCTTCGCCTGCGTCGTGGGCGTCGATCGAGTTGGGCACTCCGACGCCCTCCGCGAGCACGGGGCGAGCGTCGTCGTACGGGATCTCGCGGAGCTGCTCGCAGACCGATGATCGGGCACGACAGCTTTCCCACCGAGGAATGGGCCCTGCGCGAGACCGGCCTCGACCTCTCGCGGCTCGCCAACACCGAGTCGATCTTCGCCCTGTCGAACGGCCACATCGGGCTGCGCGCGAACCTCGAGGAGGGCGAGCCCCATGGCATGCCTGGTACCTATCTGAACAGCTTCTACGAAACGAAGCCGCTCCCCTACGCGGAGCCCGGATACGGGGATCCGGAGGTGGGTCAGGTGATGATCAACGTCACCAACGGCAAAGTCATTCGCCTACTCGTTGATGACGAGCCCTTCGACATCCGCTACGGCGAGCTGCGGCGGCACGAGCGGGTGCTCGACTTCCGCGCCGGCATATTGCGTCGAGAGGTCGAGTGGGTTTCGCCGGCGGGGCAGGCGATTCGCCTGAACACGGTCCGGCTCGTGTCCTTCGTCCATCGGGCGGTGGCAGCGATCCACTACGAGGTCGAGGCGCTCGAGGAGGGCGCCTCGCTGGTCCTGCAATCCGAGCTGGTCGCCAACGAGCCCCTACCCGAGCCGGAGGACGGTGATCCACGCGCCGGCACCAAGCTGATCGCGCCGCTCCGATCCGAGTCCTTCACCGACCACCGGAACCGGGTCACGCTCGCTCACCGGACGAGCGGGAGCGGCCTCCTGATGGCGGCCGCGATGGACCACGAGGTCGACGCCCCGGGCGACCCCAGGATCCGGGTGTGGAGCAGCGAGGACCTGGGCAGAGTCACCTTCACCACGGACGTCGAGCCGGGACAACGGCTGCGATTGGTGAAGTTCCTGGCATACGGGTGGTCGAGCCAGCGCTCGCTCCCGGCCGTCACCGACCAGGTGGAGGCGGCTCTCGCCGGCGCCCGGCATAAGGGCTGGGACGGTCTCCTGGCGAGCCAGCGCGAATACCTCGATCACTTCTGGGAGTGCGGCGGCGTCGAGATCGAGGGCGATCCTGAGCTCCAGCAGGCTGTTCGCTTCGCCTTCTTCCACCTGCTGCAGGCCGGCGCGCGCGCGGAGCAGCGGGCGATCCCGGCGAAGGGGCTGACCGGAACCGGCTATGACGGCCATACCTTCTGGGACACCGAGACGTTCGTCCTGCCCGCCCTCTCCTACACGGTTCCGGACGCCGCGCGGGATGCTCTCCTCTGGCGCCACGCGACCTTGGACCTGGCACGGGAGCGCGCCAAGACGCTCGGCCTGGCGGGAGCCGCCTTCCCGTGGCGGACGATTCGCGGTCAGGAGTCCTCGGGCTACTGGCCGGCCGGCACCGCCGCCTTCCATATCAACGCCGACGTCGCCAACGCCGTGATCCGATACGTCTTCGCCACCGGGGACGAAGAGTTCGAGCGTGAGGAGGGCCTCGAGCTGCTCGTCGAGACGGCCCGCCTCTGGCGTTCGCTGGGCCACCACGACGCGCACGGGCGCTTTCGGATCGACGGCGTCACCGGGCCGGACGAGTACAGCGCCATCGCCGACAACAACGTCTACACGAACCTGCTGGCGGAGCGAAACCTGAGAGGAGCAGCCGACGCGGCCGAGCGCCACCCCGACCGGGCGCGGGAGCTCGGCGCTGACGCGGAGGAGGCGGCCTCCTGGCGCGACGCGGCCGCCGCGATGATGATCCCGTACGACGAGGTGCTCGGGGTCCATCCGCAGTCGGAGGAATTCACCGAGCACGCGGTCTGGGACTTCGAGCGGACGAGGCCCGACCAGTACCCCCTGATGCTCCACTTCCCCTACTTCGAGCTCTATAGGAAGCAGGTCGTCAAGCAGGCCGACCTGGTTTTCGCGCTCTACTCGCGGGGCGACGCATTCTCGCTCGAGGAGAAGACGCGGGACTTCGAGTACTACGAGGCGATCACGGTGCGCGACTCTTCGCTCTCCGCCTCGATCCAGGCCGTGATCGCCGCCGAGGTCGGGTATCTCGAGCTCGCCTACGACTACTTCGCCGAAGCCGCCCTTCTCGACCTCGACGACATCCACCACGACACCCGCGACGGCCTGCACCTCGCCTCGCTCGGGGGCGCCGTGATCGCCGCAATAGGGGGTTTCGCCGGTATCCGCGACAACGAGGGCAGGTTGACCCTGTCGCCGCGGCTACCAGAGGCTCTCACCCGTCTCGCCTTCAGCTTCCGGCACCAGAACAGGAGGGTCAGGGTCGAGATCGACCACCGGCAGGCCGTCTACACGCTGGCGGAAGGCGAGCCGCTGGACCTCATCCACCACGGGGACAAGATCACGATCGCCACCGATGCCCCCGTCACCGTCCGCATCCCTCCGGCTCCACCGCCAGGCGAGCCCCCGAAGCAGCCACCGGGGAGGGCCCCGGCGCGCCGCCGATCCCCGGTGCGCTAGCGCTACCGCTGAAGTTGATCAGGCGGTCGCGGGCGCCTCGATCGGCCCGGCCGCCGGTTCGCCCCCCCGCCTGATCCGCGCTCCGAGCAGGGGGAAGATCAGCGTCGAGAGGATCGCGGCGCCGACCAGGCCGGCGGCGGTGGACGACGTCATGTGCCCGGCTTCGATGGCCAGCGTGGTGATCGCGACGACCAGCGGCAGCTCGGTCGCGCAATAGACGGCAAGCGCGAACCTGTCTCGAAGCCCGAGTTCGCCCCGGTAGAGGAGCAGCGCCGGGACGCCCCGCACGACGAGGAACAGGCCGACGAACATCAGCAGCTTGAGCAGCGCAGTCACGCTCGACGTCAGCGCGTCGAGGTCGAACGCCATTCCGCTGGTGATGAAGAAGAACGGGATCAGCAGCCCGTATCCCACCGCGTTCAGCTTGGAGTCGAAGACGCTCGCCTCGCGGCCGCGCAGGGCGATGCGGGTGATCATCCCGGCGACGAACCCGCCGAGCAGCAGGTCGAGCCCGAGCTGGGCCGCGAGGGCAACGAGCGCGAAGACGAGCACGACCGCCAGTCGCACGGGGAGCTGGCTCGAGGTCTCGAAGGTCTTCTCGAGCAACGGCCATCCTCTCCATGCCGAACGCACCGCCAGGATCCCGGCGAGCACCGCCAACGCGATGAAGAGGACCAGGATCAGCGCTTCGTGAAGTGGGTGGCCGGTCGAGAGGATCAGAGTCACCAGGAGGATCGGCCCGAACTCACCGATGGCGCCGGCGCCGAGCAGGTACGTACCGAACCTGGTGCGCATCTCGCCGGCGTCAGAGAGGATCGGGATCAGGGTGCCGATGGCGGTGGTGGCCATCGCCGAGCCGGTGTAGAGGTAGGAGAGGATGATGCCTGCCGCCGCAAGCGCGCCCCCGATCCCGTATGCGAGCGCAAGGGAAATTCCCCAGCCGAACACGGCCAGCTCGAGCGGTCGCCCCTTGATCCGGTCCAAGTCGAGCTCGTAGCCGGCGAAGAAGAAAAGCATTCCCAATCCCAGGTCGCCGAGCAGCGAAGTCGTGGGGTCGAGCTGGGCTATGTCGGCTCCCTGAGGTCCAATCACGATCCCGAGCAGGAGCTCGACGACCACCACAGGAATCGTCAGCCTGGGCGACAGGGCGAGCACGATCACCCCGGCGATGGCTGCCGCGATGACGATGACGAGCGCGGAGACCTCGTCGACGCTGGCCGCCACCGTGCCGAGTGGGAACTGAGCCATCGGGGCGAGACTCTAAGCCAGGTTCGCGACGTAGCCGGAGCTAGCCCGCCGTCCTGCGGCGCTGAAGGCGTGCCAGCGGGCCGAGCAGGGCGGGCTGCAGCCGGGGCGGCGGCAGGGTCCTCGCCGTGATCACCACCGTGTCCCGGTAGCGATCGGTGAACTCGGCGGCCTCCATGAACGCGCGAAAGCCCCTGGGGAGGCCGTGGCGCGTGTACTTCCCCGCCCGGGCCATTGCCGCCGCCTCCGTGAGGAATTCCTGGAGCTCCATCGCCGGCTCGGCCTCACAGACGATGTGGGCCTCGGTGGCGCCGGTGTTCTTGAAGCTGTGCCGGACGCCGGGCTTCACCACCACCGTCTCGTCCCCGGCGCGCGCGACGATTGGCTCGCGGTCGGCCGTGAAGGTCGTCTCGCCTTCCATCACCGTGAAGCGCTCCTCGATCGACGGGTGGTAGTGGGGGATGCTGACGCCGCCGCCCGGGTCGACGTAGACGTCCATCCCGAGAACGTCGCCCTCCCGCGGGTGAAAGCGGAGCCGGTAGTTGAAGACCGGATCCTCGATCAGCTCGTCGTTCATCTCAGCTACCTCCGTTTCCGACTACGTCCTATGCCCCGGGCGCCGCTTCCCCGTGGCGGACCTCGGCGCGGGCCTCGCCGTATCCCCTCGTCTCGTAGGCGATCATCGACCAGAGCAGCACGTTGATCAGCGCGATCATCACAAGGGCTGAGAGCTCCAGCGCTAGCGGATAGAGCGCGAACATCAGCACTGCCATAGCGAACCGCTGCCTGTTGAGCGTCCGTATGTGCCGGTAGCGGAACGCGACCAAGCCGAGCAGGTAGACGCCGACCCCCCCGACCAGCGCGAAGGCCGGGACGTCGTCGAGCGCGTCGGTGGGATGTCCGAGGCCCTTCTTCAGGCCCAGCGCCAACAGGATGATCCCGGCGACCATCAGGAAGTGGATGTATGAGTAGGAGTCCCGGGCGAGCTCGTTACGCACCTTGCCCTCCGGCGCGCGCATCAGCCGGCGCGCGGAGACCAGGGCCACGATGTCGAAGTAGGCCCACCACATCGCCGCCACCACCCCGATTCCCAGCGTCGCGGCGGCGGCGATGCCCCAGGTGAGATGGCTTCCGGCGCCCAGGCCGATCGCGACGATCGACTCGCCGAGCGCGATGATCACGATCAGCCCGTGCCGCTCGGCGAAGTGGCCGGGCACCAGGTGCCAGCCCTCGGCGCCAAACAGGTATGGCTCGCCCATGTCGAGGACCAGCGCGAGCCCCCAGACCGCGGCCTGGGCGCCGGGATCGAGGAACGATCCCGTGATCAGCAGCGCTATGCCGATCGCCGTCCCCACGGCCAACCCGGCGACGGAGCGTCGGAAGCTCGGGTCGTCGCGCCCTGCGATCAGCATCAGGGCGATCTGCGCAAGCCGCACCGCGCCGTAGGCGACGGCGAACTCGGTCGCCAGGCTGCCGAACGCCTCCGGCACGGCGATCGCGGCGATCAGGAAACCGGCCATCGCGGCGAACAGGGCGATCCGGACGCCGCCCTCCTCGGGATCGATGACGCTGGTCAGCCACGCGTACGCGACCCAGGACCACCAGAGGAGCGCCAGGATCAGCATCCCCTCGCCGAGGCCCGTCCAGGTCGGATGCCTGGACATCAGCGCCGTGCACTGGGTGATCGCCAGGACGAAGACCAGGTCGAAGAAGAGCTCCAGCGGCAGCACCCGGTCCTGCTGCCGGAGGGCCGCGCCCAGCCGCAGCCGCCGCGTCTCGATTCCCGTTTCCACCGGCTACCTCTCGTTCGGACCGTAGGTCATCGGGTGGGCAGCGACCCTTCGGCGACCACCTCGACCTCATCTCTGACCTTGAGGGTGCCGAACAGGCCGGAGTAGGGCTTGATGCCCCAGTCGGATTGCTTGACCGTCGCTCGACCCGTGATCTCCCCCTCGTCGCCGACGCTGAGCTCGAAGCCGAGAGGGTGACGGTTGCCGTTCATGGCGAGCTCGCCCGAGACGCTGAAACGCCCCTCATCCTTCGTGGGTGTGATCCGGCTGGACTCGAACTCGACCCGCCCGGCCGGCAGTACCTCGTCCTCGAGCGTCTTCTTGATCTCGGCCTTGTCTTCCTCGGTCAGTGCCATCACCCCGCCCGTTCCCTCGATCACCTGCATCGAGCCGCTGTCCGCGCCGAGCTCGAGACTGACCGGGCCCTGCTCGCCGACCTCGAGGGTTCCCTCCCAGGAACCGACCTCGATCAGCAGGTCGTGACCCGCCTTCGCCGCGGCGCCATGCCTCTTGGTCTTGATGCGGAGGGTGGCATTCTCCGGTCCAAGCGTGTGCGTGCCTGACATGATCGGCATCGTCAAGCACGCAATCTATTCGGCGGAGAAGAGGATCCGATGGAGTTCGACAACTCGTTCACCGTCCAGAAGCCCCTCGACGAGGTCTGGAACACGATGGTCGACCTCGAGCGCGTTGTGCCGTGTGTCCCGGGGGCCAGGGTCATCGAGAAGACGGGCGACAGCGCCGTCAACGCCGAGGTCAAGATCAAGCTCGGCGCGATGTCGATGAACTACTCCGGGCCCGCCGAGATCGTCGAGCAGGACGACTCCGCGCATCGGGCCGTGATGAATGCGCGGGCGAAGGAGGCGGGGGGACAGGGCAATGCCGACGCCAGGGTCTCGATGCAGCTGTCGGGGAGCGGGGACGCGACGGAGGTCGCGCTCCACTCACAGATCAACGTCACCGGCAAGGCGGCGCAGATGGGGGAGGGAGTGATCGCCGCCGTGACCGAGGGGATGATCAAGGAGTTCTCAGAGAACCTGGCGAAGCTCTGACGTTCCCGGCGTCCTTGAACGCTCAAGGCCGGTTGTAATACTGTCGCGACATGGGCGGTACCGCTGGTGTTGAGGCAATGGAATGCTGATCGGTGCTGACACCACCTCCTGGTACATCGGCTTGGGACTCGGGGCCGTGGTGGTGGTCGTTGCGGTGATCATCGTCGGCACCATCCTGGTTCTCGCCAACCGGATCGCCGGCCAGGCGGAAGCAGCTAACGAAGCGGTCGAGGTGGTCCGCTCGCAGACCGACCAGCTCGGCGGCATCGCCAAGATCAACGATTCAGGCGTCAGGATCCTCCACGCGGCTCGGGCGCTCAGAAAGGCGGCCGTCGGGCACTGATGGACGTCGTGGTCGCCCTGGCCAGCTCCGAGCGCACCCTCTGGTACGTGACGCTCGCGGTGGGCCTGGTGGTGGCCCTGGTGGTGGCGGGCATGCTCTTATGCTGCTCGATCTGCTCGGGAGGATTCAGAGCAGCGGTCACGGGCCTGCTCGGCTCGGCTGGGAAGGTCGCGGAGAACACGTCGAACATCCCGCAGCTCGAGGCGACCGCGCCGGTGCTCGAGCAGATCGCCGCCGAAGGGGTGGTCCAGGACGGCTACATGAACGCGCTCTCGCAGGGCTACGGAGAGCCCGAATGAGCACCTCGCTGCTGATCGTGCTGAGCGTGGCCGAGGCCGTCGTCCTGGTCGTCGTGCTGGCGCTGGCGCTGATCGAGATCCGCCGCCGGCTCGACTCGATCGCGAATGACCTCAATGATCTGGGCGCCGCACTGACCAGCGTGGAGGCGGAGCACCTGCGCCCGCTGCGCCCCGCGGTGGAGGCGATCAACGCCCAGTTCGACGGGATCATCGGCCTGATGCCCTCGGTGGCCAAGAAGGCGGCGATCGTCGCGGAGCACGTGGAGAAGCGATGACGCTCTGGTGGATCGGAAACGTCGTCCTGCTTCTCGTGATCGTGCCCGTCGTGGTGATCCTGCTGCGAGGCGTGCTCAATGCGGCCAAGGCGGTCACGGCCGCGCGGTCGACGGGCTTCGACCGGTTGCGGAAGCCGCGTCGAAGGACCTCGACGCCGTGGAGCTGCTCAACACGACCCAGGAGCAGGTCAGCCAGACGGTCGCCGTGGTCGCGAACTACGGCGGCTCCCTCGACACGATCCTCGAGGACGCCTGAGATGGAGCCCGCCGCCGTAGTCACGCTGATCGCGGTCGTCCTGGTGATCCTGGCGCTGGTCGTCTACCTGGTCGCCGTGATCCTCGAGCTGCGGAAGATCACCGCCGGGCTTGACGCGGTGATCGACTCGGTCGGCGAGCATCGTCGAGCAAGAGCGAGCCGGTGAACGGTGTCGTGGAGGCGATCAACAAGGACCTCTCCGCGGGCACGGATCTGCTCGAGGGTCTGCTCGACAAGAAGGCGGGCCAGGATGACGCCGCCGGACTGGTCGAGTCGGTGTTCCCAGGGGCCGGCGCGTCCGTGCTCGAGCGTCAGGGCAGGACCGGCGAGGTGAAGAACATCGACGAGGTGTACACGAGGGGCGCGGTGCAGCTGGCGCGGCTCGGACGGGAGAGCCCGCTCGGCGCGGGGCGCGATGTCGGGTGCCGCACTCAGGGACCCGACCAACTCCAGCGCCGCGGCGCGCTCGATCTACAGCCAATCCGAGCAGCCCCGTCGCCGATGAGCCCGGAGGGCCCAGGCACCAGCCCAGGTCCCCGGTGATCGGCACCGAGGCCCCTGCAGATGGCGACTCAGCGTCGGACAAGTCGAAGGCGTCGGATGGTGAGTAGAAGGCGGGAGGTTCTCTAGTGCAGACCCCCGGACCAATCGAGTACGAGCGGGCGACCAGCGTCCAGAACGCGATCGAGCTGCTCGAGCAGCTACGGACCCGAGACCCGCATCCTGGCCGGCGGACACAGCCTGCTGCCGATGATGAAGCTGCGGCTCGCGAACCCCGAGCGGCTGATCGACATCAACGAGCTCGAGGAGCTCTCCTACATAAGGGAGGCGGACGGCGAGATCCGGATCGGGGCGATGACCCGCCACCGCGAGCTGCTCGAATCGGAGCTGCTGGCCCGGCATTTCCCGGTCTTCATCGACGCCGAGACGGTGATCGCCGATCCTCCGGTGCGGAACCGCGGCACGATCGGCGGCTCGCTGGCCCAGGCCGATGCCGCAGAGGACCTCTCCGCCGTCTGCTCGGCGCTGAAGGCGAACGTCGTGATCGCCGGCTCGGATGGCGAGCGCGTCGTCTCGATGGAGGACTTCCACGTCGGCCCCTACATGACCGCGATCCAGGACGGCCAGATCCTGACCGAGATCCGTCTGCCCCTGAGGCCGGGCGGCGGCAGCGCCCACGAGAAGGTCGAGAGGCGGGCCGGGGATTGGGCGATCGTCGCGGTGTCCGCCGCTCTCTGGATGGAGGGTGGCAGGATCGCCGAC
Organism: uncultured Solirubrobacterales bacterium; assembly: GCA_963801055.1. Classification (GTDB taxonomy): domain Bacteria; phylum Actinomycetota; class Thermoleophilia; order Solirubrobacterales; family 70-9; genus DASUPK01. The sequence continues at coordinate 670,151 of CAWDDE010000001.1, forward strand.
GCCGGGGTGGCGCTCAGCGCGGCCGGACCGACCACGATCCACGCGACCCGCTCCGAGGAGCTCCTGCGGGGCAAGGATCCCTCGGAGGAGCTGTTCGCCGAGGCGGCCGCACTGGCGTCGGAGGACTGCTCTCCGATCGCGGACGGGCGCGGTCCAGTCGATTACAAGCGCCACCTCGCCGGCGTGCTCACCAAGCGCGCTCTGGGGCGAGCCGCGGAACGCGCCTCGAACCAGGAGGGCTGAATGGAAGTCACCGTCAAGGTCAACGGCGAGCAGGTCACGCGGGAGATCGAGCCCGCCCTCCTGCTCGTTCACTTCCTGCGGGACACGCTCGGCCTGACGGGGACACACTGGGGCTGTGACACCTCCAACTGCGGCGCCTGCGTCGTGCATCTCGACGGACGGCCGGTGAAGTCGTGCACCACGCTCGCGGCGAGCTGCGACGGGCACGAGATCCGCACGATCGAGTCCATGGAGGTCAACGGCCGGCTCGATCCGGTCCAGCAGGGCTTCCACGAGGAGCACGGCCTCCAGTGCGGTTTCTGCACGCCCGGCATGATCATGACCGCCAGGGCCCTGCTGGACGAGAACCCGGACCCGTCAGAGGCCGAGATCCGAACCGCGATCTCGGGCGCGATCTGCCGCTGCACCGGCTATGCCAACATCGTCAGAGCTGTGCGCTGGGCCGCAGAGCACGAGTCCGTCGAATCGAGGAGATGAGAATGGCGACGACCGCGGCGAAAGAGACGCCTATCGGCTACGGCAACATGAAGCGCAAGGAGGACGCGCGCTTCATCCGGGGACAGGGGAAGTACCTCGACGACATCGTCCTGCCCGGAATGCTCCACGGCGCCGTGCTGCGCAGCCCCTACGCGCATGCGCGGATCGTCTCGATCGACACCTCGGCCGCGCTCGCGCACCCCAAGGTGCACCGGGTGATCACCGCCAAGGACCTCGAGACTCTCGGCCTCGCCTGGATGCCGACGATCTCCTACGACTCGCAGGCCGTCCTGGCCGGGGACAAGGTCAGGTTCCAGGGCCAGGAGGTCGCCTTCGTGATCGCCGAGGACCGCTACTCGGCGCGCGACGCCCTGCCGCTGATCGACGTCGAGTACGACCCCCTGCCCGCGGTAGTCAACGCCCGGAAGGCGCTGGATCCAGATGCGCCGCTGATCAGGGACGACAAGCCGGACCAGACCGACAACCTCGCGACCCCGCTATGGGAGGCCGGCGACGCCGAGGAGTGCGATCGCGTCTTCGCCGAGGCCGACATCGTCGTCAGCCGGGAGATGATCTATCCGCGCTGCCATCCGGCGCCGCTCGAGACCTGCGGCATGATCGCCGACATGGACCCGGAGACGGGTCAGCTCGACATCTACAACGGCAACCAGGCGCCGAATCTCCATCGGACCGTGTACGCGCAGGTCGCCGGCCTGCCCGAGCAGATGATCCGGATCATGACCAACGACATCGGGGGCGGGTTCGGCAACAAGGTCCCCGTCTATCCGGGCTACGTCTGCACGATCGTCGGCTCGATCGTCACCGGCAAGCCGGTCAAGTGGGTCGAGGACCGCTCGGAGAACCTGATGTCGACCGGGCTTCGCGCGCGACTACATCATGAGCGGACGGATCTGCGCCAAGGACGGAAAGATCACGGGCGCCCAGGTCGACGTGATCGCGGATCACGGCGCCTTCGACAGCACGGCTCAGCCCTCGAAGTTCCCGGCCGGGTTCTTCCACGTGTTCGCGGGCTCCTACGACCTGGAGGCGGCGCACTGCAGCGTCAAGGCCGTCTACACGCAACAAGGCGCCCGGCGGGGTCGCCTACCGCTGCTCCTTCCGGGTCACCGAGGCGATCTATCTGATCGAGCGGCTGGTCGGCGAGCTGGCGCTCAAGATGGAGGTCGATCCGACCGAGCTGCGGATGAAGAGCTTCATCCGTCCCGAGCAGTTCCCCTACGAGAACAAGACCGGCTGGACCTACGACTCCGGCGACTACGAGAAGACCATGCGCGAGGCGATGCGAATCGCCGGCTACGACGAGCTCCGCAAGGAGCAGGCCGAGAAGCGCGAGCGCGGCGAGCTGATGGGCATCGGCGTCTCCTTCTTCACCGAGGTCGTCGGCGCGGGGCCGAAGAAGCACATGGACATCCTCGGACAGGGCATGGCGGACGGCTGCGATCTCCGGGTTCACGGCTCGGGCAAGGCCGTGCTCAGCATCAGCGCCCAGACCCAGGGCCAGGGCCACGAGACGACCTTCGCCCAGATCGTCGCCGAGGAGCTCGGCATCTCGCCCGACGACATCCAGGTCCGCCACGGCGACACCGACCGCACGCCGTTCGGGCTCGGCACCTACGGAAGCCGCTCCACCCCCGTATCGGGCGCCGCCGCGGCGGTGGCCGCGCGCAGGGTGCGCGACAAGGCGCGGCTGATCGCCGCCGGGATGCTGGAGAGCTCTCCCGAGGACCTCGTCTGGGAGAAGGGGCGCTGGTCCGTGAAGGGCGATCCCGAGAAGGGCGCGACCATCGAACGAGATCGCCGAGGCCGCCTACGGCGAGGCCCCCCTTCCCGAAGGGGTCGAGGGAGGCCTGGACGGCCAGTCCGTCTACGACCCTCCGAACCTCACCTATCCGTGCGGCGCCTATATCTGCGTCGTCGACGTCGACCCCGAGACCGCCGAGGTGAAGGTGAGGCGGTTCATCGCGGTGGACGATTGCGGGGTCCGGATCAACCCGATGATCGTCGACGGGCAGGTCATGGGCGGCCTGGCCGAGGGGGTCGGCATCGCCCTGATGGAGCTGATCAGCTTCGACGAGCAGGGCAACTGCCTGAACGGCTCGATGATGGACTACCTGATCCCGACCGCCCTCGAGTGCCCCGACTGGGAGCTGGGCGCGACCGTCACGCCGTCCCCGCACCACCCGATCGGGGCCAAGGGCGTTGGCGAGTCGGCCACCAACGGCTCGCCCCCCGCGATCGTCAACGCCGTGTGCGACGCGCTGTACCAGAGCCACGGGGTCGTCACACATCGACATGCCGCTGACCCCGGCCCGCGTCTGGGCGGCGATGCAGGGCAGGGCCGAGCCGCCGCAGTGAGCCCGCGTGCTTGAGCTCGACAGGATCGATCTTCCCGCTCTGGCAACGGCGCTCGGCCAGCGGCTCCGCGCGGCCGGCGTGCCCACCACACCTGGGCGTGCGTCGCGCTTCGCGCAGGCGGTCGCCCTCGTCGCCCCGGTCAGGCGAGCGGAGCTGTACTGGACCGCACGATCAGTGTTCGTGTCCTCGCAGACCCAGCTGCCGACGTTCGATCGTGTCTTCGCCGCGGTGTTCGATCCTGCCCTGGAGCCCGACGAGGAGCGCGGCGACCCTTACTCGCCACCGCTGAGCTCCGCACGGAGCAGCGACCGCCCGCCGCTTCCAGAGGCCCGGCCGGTGCCCGGGGAAAGCCACGCTGCGGAGGGCGGCGGCATGCGCGGCACGGGGGCAACGCCCAGAGACGACCGCGAGGCGCGCGAGGTCGAGGTCCCGCTGGCGATCGCGAGCGAGGAGGAGCGACTGCAGGAAGAAGAGCTTCGAGGCGCTCGATCCAGACGAGCACGAGCGGATCCGGCGTCTGATGGCGGCCCTCGAGCTCGCCGCCCCGCAGCGCCGCTCCAGGAGGAGGCGCCGCGCGAGGCGCGGCGAGCACCTCGACCTCCGCCGCACGCTGCGCGCCAGCCTGCGTACGGGCGGCGACCCGATGACGCTTGCCAGCCGCACCCGGCGCACGAAGCCGCGGCGCCTCGTGCTGCTCTGCGACATCTCCGGATCGATGGAGCCGTATGCACGGGCCTACCTGCACCTCCTCACCTCGGCGGTCGCGAGCGGCGCCCCGGCCGAAGCGTTCGTCTTCGCCACCCGCCTCACGCGCCTCACCCGTGCGCTCGGCGGGCGCAACCCCGATGCGGCGATTCAGCGGGCCGTCGCCACGGCTCCGGACTGGTCGAGCGGAACGAGGATCGGAGAGGCGCTGCGGACATTCAACGACCGCTACGGGCGCAGGGGCATGGCGAGGGGCGCAGTGGTGGTGATCCTCTCCGATGGCTGGGAGCGCGCGGACCCGGCTCTCGTCGGTCGCGAGATGGAGCGCCTCGCGCGACTGGCCCATCGGATCGTCTGGGTCAATCCCCGCGCCGCGGCCCCGGGCTTCTCTCCCGGAGTCGGTGGGATGGCGGCCGCGCTGCCGCACTGCGACGCTGTGGTCAGCGGCCATTCGCTCGAGGCCATGACGAGGTCGCCGAGGCGATCGCGACCGGTGACTGCTCCGCCGAAGATCGCTTTGACGGGCGAGCGGGAGCCCGCTGGAGCCGCCGAGCGACTCATGGCCCAGCGCCGAGCGAACCGAGGCGCAGCGGCCGGTACCCATGCCGAGCGGCTACGGGCCCAAGCGGGGGAGGACCACCCATTGACCAAGCACGATGAAAGGACTCGAGATGGCTGAGGACGGCACCTATCGCGCCGTGTTCCTCCGAATGCATCCGACCGGAAAGGCGGTTCTCAGCCTCAGCGAAGCGTCGCAGGGTGAGGAGGCGAAGCTCGCCGGGATCGCCGCCGAGGAGCTCGGCATTCCGCCCGAGGACATCAAGGTCGTGCACGAGGACACCGACCGCTTCGGTGAGGGAAACAGCTTCAGCAACCGCCCGAGCGATGTCGTCGGCGAGAACGTGGCGATCACCGCGCGCAAGCTGCGAGACAAGGCGCAGATCGTGGCCGGCTCGATGCTCGGCACCTCGCCCGACTCCCTACCTTCGACAACGGCCACTGGGCGGCGGGGGGCGGTTCCGAGGGGGTCAGGATCCAGGAGGTCGCGCTCCACACCTTCGGCGGCTTCGAGCTTCCGGATGGGATCGAGGGCTCTCTGGACGCCCAGACGACCTACCGGGTCGGGGCCGTGCAGGCGGCCGGATAGGCCCAGGCCGACCGGGGCCCGCGAGTACCCTTGCTCGGAGGGATTCCAGATGCCCGCAGGAGACGGAGAAGGCGCGATGCAGGCGCCCGTTCGTGGCGGCCACCGTCGTGCGGGCGCAGAGCCCGACCAGCGTCAGGGCCGGCGACTCGGCGATCGTGCGCCCGGACGGCGCGATCGAGGGGTTCGTCGGGGGCACCTGCGCGGAGGCGTCGGTCCGCCTCTACTCGCTGCGTGCGATGGAGAGCGGCGAGCCCCTGCTGCTGCGCATCCTGCCCGGCGCGGCCGAGGGGGAACCCGAGGCCGAGGAGGGCTCCGTGACGGTCAAGAACCCTTGCCTGAGCGGCGGCGCGCTCGAGGTCTTCCTCGAGCCGCACCTGCCGGCGCCGACGATGCAGGGTCGTCGGCTCGGCGCCGATCGCGATCGCGCTGGCCGACCTGGCGGGGCGGGTGGGATATGCGGTCGAGTCCGGGCCGGCGGAGCTGGCCCGACCCAGCGCGGACGACGCCGCGGTGATCGTGGCCTCACACGGCCACGACGAGGAGCGGGTGCTCACCGAGGCGCTTCGGTCGGGAGTCCCGTACGTGGCCCTGGTCGCCAGCGAGGTTCGCGGCCGCGCCGTGCGCGAGTCGCTCGACGTTTCCGAGCAGGAGCGCGCTCGCCTGCACACGCCGGCGGGACTCGAGATCGGCGCGGAGACGCCGGAGGAGATCGCGCTCGCGATCCTCGCGGAGATCGTCGCCCTGAGACCGAAGGGCGAGGCGAGCCGGGCGCCGAAGCCCCGGGCCGCCGGGATCGAGGAGGTCCCGGCCGAGTCACCCGTCCGAGTCCCAGCCGAGCCGGTGCCGGTCGTCCTCTCGACCGAGACCGCCATCGATCCGGTCTGCGGCATGGAGGTCGCGGTCAGCGAGGCGAGCATTCAGCTCGAGCGCGATGGGGAGATCCACTACTTCTGCTCCGAGGGCTGCCGCGACACCTTCAGCGCCCAGGGCGTTCCGGATGGCGCGGCGCACTGAGCCGTTCGTCACCGGGCTCGTGCTCGCCGCCGGCGGCTCGCGCCGGCTCGGCGAGCCGAAGCAGCTGCTGCCCTACGGCTCGGGCACGCTCCTCGACCACGCCCTCGAGACCGCCCGGGCGAGCGGGTTCGATCAGCTGATCGTCGCGCTCGGCGGCAGCTCCGCGGAGGTCCGCCGCCGGGTCGATCTCTCGGGTGCCGATGTGGTGGAGAACCCCGGACTTCGGCGAGGGTTGCTCCTCGTCGATCGCCGCCGGGCTGAGCGCGATCGATCCGCGCGTCGGAGCTGATGGTCCTGATGCTGGGCGATCAGCCCGGCGTGACGCCCCGCGAGCGTTCGTGCTCTGATCGCCGGCTGCGACGAGGGCACCGTCGCTGGCCGCGTGCCTCTACGACGACGGTCGCGGCCACCCGCTCGCCTTCGGCAGGAGCTCTGTTCGGTGATCTGCGGGAGCTGCACGGCGACAAGGCGGTCTGGAAGCTGATGGATCGCCGGCTCCGACGAGGTGGTCGAGGTCAGGGTACCCGGTCCGATCCCGCGCGGACGTCGACACGCGCGAGGACTACGAGGCCGTCCTGGCGGAGGTCGGGGAGCTCGGCATGAGCGACGCCGTCCGCCCAGGCGCCGAGACCCGGTGAGCGCCGCCGTTCCCGACATCGAGTCCCTCAAGCAGCGGCTGGACGCCGTCGACTACCTGGCCGACGACGGGCTCGCCACGGCGCTGTTCCTCTCGCTGCGCCTGCCGCAGCCGCTGCTGCTCGAGGGCGAGGCCGGCGTCGGCAAGACCGAGGCCGCCAAGGCCCTGGCGGCAGCGCTGGGCACCGAGCTGATCCGGCTGCAGTGCTACGAGGGCATCGACTCCTCCGAGGCGCTTTATGAGTGGAACTACCCGCGGCAGCTTCTCCGGATCCGCTCGTCCGAGGCGACGCGGCGGCGAGTTCGCCGAGGAGGAGCTCTTCGGCAGGGAGTTCCTGACGCCCCGCCCGCTGCTGCAGGCGATCGAGCACCAGGGGCCGATGCCCGCGGTCCTGCTGGTCGACGAGCTGGACCGAGCCGACGACGACTTCGAGGCGTTCCTCTTCGAGATGCTCGCGGAGTCCAGCGTCACGATCCCCGAGATCGGCACGATCCGGGCGACGCATCCGCCGGCCGTGATCCTGACCTCGAATCGCACCCGCGACCTGCACGATGCGCTCAAGCGCCGCTGCCTGTACCACTGGATCGACTATCCCGAGCCCGGCGCGCGAGGTCGAAATCGTCCGCCGCCGCGTGCCGGGGACGGCGGAGGAGCTCGCGACCGAGGCGGCCGAGGCGGTCCGCCGCCTGCGCTCAGAGCGATGTTCAGAAGCCGCCGGGGATCGCCGAGACGATCGACTGGGTCGCCGCCCTGGAGCTGCTCGGGGTCGATCATCTCGACGCCTCGGCGGCGGAGCGGACCCTGGGCTCGGTGCTGAAATACCGTGATGACCAGGAGCAGATCATCGAGCAGGGACTCGATCGGCTGGTGGGCACGGATGCCTGAGGAGGAGGGACGCTGGATGAAGGACGTCATGGAGGTCGTCGGGGACTGGGTCGGCGCGGGTGACCCGGTCGCGCTGGCGACCGTCGTCGACACGAAGAAGTCCGCGCCGCAGCCGCCCGGGACCAAGATGGCGATCAACGACGCCGGCAAGATGGCGGGGGCTGTCTCCGGAGGATGCGTGGAGGGGCAGGTCGTCCAGGTCGCCGAGGGAATCCTCAGAGGCGGTGACCCGCAGCTGCTCAAGTACGGAATCGCCGACGAGGACGCCTGGGACGTCGGGTTGCCCTGCGGCGGCGAGATCTCGATCTGGGTGGAGACCTACGAGGACGCCGGCCTGCAAGGCCGGTTCAGGGAGCTCGGCCGCCGCGGCGGGCGAGGGGCCCTGACCACCGTCCTCGAGGGTCCGGAAAACGTGGGCGCGAAGCTGCTCCTCCTCGAGGACGGGACGAGTCGAGGGAACTCTCGGGGATCCCGAGCTCGACGCGGCCGCGGTGAGAAGGGCGGGGTCGGCGATGTGGTCCGAGCGGAGCGAGCTCTACGAGCACGATGGGGAAACCAAGCTGTTCGTCGACGTCGTTGCGCCGCCACCCCGCCTGATCATCTTCGGCGCAGTTGATTTCGCGGCCCAGCTCGCGGCTGCGGCGAAGCTGGCCGGCTGGCGCGCCTTCGTGGTCGATCCGCGCAAGCGATTCGCCGCCCCGGAGCGCTTCCCCGAGGCCGAGAGAGTGATCGCCGCGTGGCCCGACAAGGCCCTCGAAGAGCTCGGGGGCATCGATCGGGCCACTTCGATCGCCGTCCTCACCCACGATCCGAAGCTGGACGACGCGGTGCTCAAGATCGCCCTTCGCTCCGACGCTCAGTACATCGGCGCCATGGGCAGTCGCCGGGCACAGAAGAAGCGCCGCGAGCGCCTGCTGGCGGAGGGCCTGACCGATGAGGAGCTCGGGCGACTGGCGGCCCCGATCGGGCTCGATATCGGTGCGCTCAGTGCCGCGGAGACGGCGATCTCGATCATGGGGGAGATCACCGCGGTGCGTCGGGGGCGTGAGGGAGGTCGCTTGATGACCGTGAAGGGCCGGATTCACGATGCGTCACGCGACCGCGAAGCCGCGCGCCGCCGGGTGAGCGCAATGCTGTCGGACTGGACACCGCTTCTCGCCCATGTCGCCGGAGTCCCGGTCGAGGAGGTTCTACCCGGCGTGCTCGCCGTCGGGGCCGTCGGCGCGCGGGTCGCGACGGACTGGGTTCGGCGGCGGCTCGGCTGGCGGATCGGGCAGAAAGCAGACCGGGATCGGCGGGCGTTCCCGGTGACCCAGCGTGAACCGCTCCGCGACGGGCACGGCCGGCTGATCGGCGACCTGCGCCTGTCGGTGGTCGATCGCTGCAACTTCCGCTGCCAGTACTGCATGCCTGCCGAAGGTCTTCCTTGGCTCGACCGCTCTGAGATCCTGACCTTCGAGGAGACCAAGCGCCTGGTCGGGCTGTTCGCGTCGATGGGCGTCGGTGACCTGAGGCTTACCGGGGGCGAGCCCCTCGTCCGCCGTGAGTTCCCCAAGCTGGTCTCGATGCTGCGTGGCATCGAGGGCCTCCGCGAGATCTCGGTGACCACTAACGGATACCTGCTCGAGCGCGACGCGGAGTCACTGGTCCGAGCCGGGGTGAACCGCTTCAACGTCTCCATCGACACGCTGGCACGCGATGCCTTCTTCAAGATCACCCGCCGCGACGCCCTGGCGCAGGTGATGCGCGGGCTCGAGGCGATCGCCGCCTTCCCCGAGGTACGGCCGATCAAGGTGAACGCGATCGCGATGCGCGATTTCACCGAGCGCGAGGTGCTCCGCTTCTGCGAGTTTGCGCGATCGACGGACTACCAGGTGCGCTTCATCGAGTTCATGCCGCTCGACGCCGACCGCAACTGGAGGCCGGATGCCGTCCTGACCGGAGCGGAGATCAGGAAGATCGCGGAGACCGCCTACGAGCTCGAGGAGCTGCCGCGCGAGCCGCATTCGACCGCTCGCGTCTACCGCTTCGCCGACGGCGCCGGCGAGATCGGGTTCGTGAACCCCGTGTCGGAGCCCTTCTGCGCGGATTGCAACCGGGTGCGCGTCACCTCGGACGGCAAGCTCCGCACCTGTCTGTTCTCGATCGACGAGGCCGATCTGCGCGACCCGCTGCGCTCGGGCGCCAGCGACGAGGAGCTCGAGGAGCTGATCCGCGATGCGGTCTGGCGGAAGGAGCTCAAGCACCGAATCAACGAGCCCGGTTTCCGCCGCCCGCCGCGTTCGATGAGCCAGATCGGCGGCTAGCTAGCGCGGAACGAGCCGGGTGGCGGTCGCCTTCCAGGTGGCCTTGACTCGGACGCCGGGGCGCAAGCCCAGTGATCGAATCGACTCCACGGTCACCTCGGCCACGAGCGGTTGCGGGGCGGACAAGCCGGCCCTGGCGCGGTTGCCGATTTCGGTCACCGAGACGACCTCGACCGGAAGGTGATTGAGGGCCGAGCTCTCATGCACGGCCCCGGCCGGCTCCAGGCTGATCTCCCAGGGAAAGACGAGGGCCGCGACGGGACCACCGATCAGGTCGGTGCTGTTCAGCACGCCGCCTCCGTCCAGCTCGACCTTGGTCAGCCCGCCCGCGGCCGGTCGGGCGGTGCCGTTGAGGACCACGGAGCCCGCGAAGTCGGCGACGAAGGCGCTCGCGGGCCGTGCCGACAGCTCCGCGGCGGTGCCGCGCTGGACGATGCGCCCGCCGTCCATGACGAAGATCTCGTCAGCCAGCATCGCCGCCTCGGAGAAATCGTGCGTGACGACGATCGCCAGGGCACGCGCCCCTCCGAGTGCCGCGACCAGCTCGCGGCCGGCGTGCGCGCGGGTGCGGGTGTCCAGCGCGGAGAGGGGTTCGTCGAGGAGCAGGACGCTCGGGTCGCGGGCCAGCGACCGCGCCAGGGCCACCCGCTGGCGCTCGCCTCCCGAGAGGGAGGCGGGGCGGGCGTCGGCCAGGCTCTCGACACCGAAGCGCCGCAGCTGCTCGAGGGCGCGGGGGCGGCGTCCCTGCCGGGGGCCGGGCATGCCGAACGCGACGTTCCGCCACGCGCTCAGGTGCGGGAACAAGGCGTAGTCCTGGAACATGAACCCGCAGGCGCGCTCCTCCGGGCGGAGATTGATCCCGCGCCGCGAGTCGAGCCAAACTTCTTCCCCCATCACGACCCGGCCGGGATCGGGGCGCCGCAGCCCGGCGATGATGCGTAGCACCGTCGACTTGCCCGCCCCCGAGGGTCCGACGATCGCCGCGCAGCCGTTCCCATCCACGCGCAGCTCGACGTCCAGCTCCAACTCGCGAAGCCGATCGCGCGCTCTGACGTCCAGGCCTCTCATGGTGCGCCACGGCCGAGAATCGTGGAACGTCCGAGGATCTTCACGGAGAGCAGCAGGGCGGCGGCGACAAGCACCAGCACGCCCGAGAGTGCCAGGGCCGAGGTGAAGTCGGTGCTGAACCTGGCGAAGATGGCGAGCGGCACTGTCTGGGTGATCCCCGGGAACGATCCGGCGAACATCAGCGTCGCTCCGAACTCGCCCAGGGCACGCCCCCAGGCCAGCGCCATCCCGGAGGTGATGCCCTGGCCCGCGGACGGCACCGCCACCCGCATGAAGGCGCGCGCCTCGCTCGCGCCCAGCGTGCGCGCGGCGTCGAGCAGATTGCGATCCACCGCCGCGAAGGCCTCCTGCGCCTGGCGCAGATAGAAGGGAGCCGCGACGAAAGTGAGCGCGACGATCACCCCCGCCGTCTGCAGGACGAGCTGTATTCCCGCGTCGTCGAGGGCGCTGCCGAACAGGCCCTCGGGACCGAAGGAGGCGAGTAGGGCAATACCGGCGACCGCCGGGGGGAGGACGAGCGGGAGCTCGATCAACGTCACCACCAGCGAACGGCCGCGGAACTCTCGCGTGGCGAGCAGATAGGCGGCGGGCGTCCCGACGATCACGATGATCGCCAGCGCCGCCAGGGACGTCTTCAGGCTGAGCCAAAGAGCGTCCCGGGCGTCCTGTTCGCCGAGGCTGCTGATCAGATCACCCGGCGAGGTGTGGACGAAGATGGCGACGATCGGCAGCGTCAGGAAGGCGAGCACCAGGAACAGGGCGAGGAAGAGCGCCACACCAAACGCTGCCCTGCGCATCAGCCCGGCGGCGGCTTGAAGCCGGCTTCCTCGAGCGCCGCGGCCCCGTCCCCGTTGAGCAGCCCATCGATGAACTTGCGGGCGCCGTCGGGGTTCTTCGCGCCGGTGACCACCGCGGCGCCGTACGCGACATTCGGTTGCAGCTCTGCCGGCAGCTGAATCGCCTTCAGCTGACCAGCGCTGGCGGTCACGTCGGTGACGTAGATGAAGCCCGCGTCGGCCGCCCCCTGGGTGAGCTTTCCCGAGATGCCGCTCACATCGGGTTCCTCGGAGCGCACGTTGTCGTAGATCGCCTTGCCCTGGTCCGCCGGAAGCTTGCCGAGCACCTCACGGGTGTAGGACCCCACGGGAACCGTGGGGTCGCCCATCACGATCGTTGTGCCCGGTTTGGTCAGGTCGTCGAGCGAGTCGATCTGCGAGTCCTGGGGAACGGCGAGCACCAGTGTGTTGGTCGCGAACACTGTCGGCTTGCCGACGAGCCCCTCGCCGTGGAGCTGGTCGGGCAGGGTCGTATTGGCCGCGGCGTAGACGTCCGGCTTGACGCCCTGACGGATCTGAGCGGCCAGCTCATCCGAGCCCGCGAACGACATCTTGGCGTCGATGCCCGCGGCGTCCGCGTAGTCGTTGAAGGCGGTGTCGAGAGAGGCAGCCGCCGAGACGACCATCTGGTCCGAGCCGCCGTCGCCACCGCAGCCCACCATCCCGACCAGGCAGGGGCCCGCCACGGCGAGCACGGTCGCAAGGCGGGCGATTCGGCCTTCGGCGGCGCACATTCCCGCCGCCGATCATTACATATGCACTACCTAGGTAGGCTCGACTTAGCCTTCCCGGTCGATCATCACCGAGGTGGCCTTCACCGTGGCGGTGGCCCGGGTGCCCTCCGCGAGTCCAAGCTCCTCGACCGCGTCCCGGGTGATGGCGGCCGTGATCCGGTGCGGGCCGGCCTCGATCTCGACCAGCGCCATGACCCCCTGCACCTCTACGGATGTGATCGTCCCAGGGAAGCGATTTCGCGCCGAGAACGAGTGCCTGGTGAGGTGGCGGGCAGGGCGCAGCACGAAGGCGCTCCACCTCGCTAGCCGGTACCCGCCGGCGGTTCCGCGAGTCCCGGCTGGTGCGGAGCTTCCCCGTGCGATCCCAGCGGCGCAGCGTGTCGACGCTGACGCCGATCGCCCGCGCGGCCTCGCCCATGCTGAGATCGGTCATCGCCGTCAGTCAGTATGGCAGCGAGCGCTCCTGCCTATGCAAGCTCCTCCACGGCTCGCGGCGGTCCCGCGCGGCGGATGATCTAGCCTCGTGGCGAGACGGAGACAATCACAAGCCGGAGGAGGAGCCCTTGCAGATCAGCGCGCGAAACAAGCTTCCGGGCAAGGTCACGAACATCAACGCCGGTGAGGCGATTGCAAACGTGGAGCTGGAGGTGAGCGGTATGAGGCTCATCGCGTCGGTGACGGTCGAGGCGGTTCGCGAGCTCGGAATAGAGGCGGGCAAGGATGTGACCGCCGTGATCAAGGCGAGCGACGTGATGCTGGGAGTCGAGTGAGGGCGCCCTGACGCGAGCTCCCGCGGACAAGCCGATCGACCTCGACGACGCCAGACGCCTCGTCCTCGAGCGTGTCGGCCCGTTGGCCGCCGAGCCGGTGCCCCTGCGCGAGGCGCTGGGCCGGATTCTTGCCGTCGACGTCGAGAGTGCCGACCCCGTTCCCGGCTTCGACAACTCCTCGATGGACGGCTTCGCGGTGCGGGCGGCGGACACCCGCGGCGCGGCGGCCGGGGTCCCGGTGACCCTCACGGTCGCCGACGAGTCCCGGGCCGGGCGGCCCGCCCGATCGGCGTTGCACGGCGGAGAGGCGATCGGGATCTCGACCGGCGCGGTGATTCCGGACGGAGCCGACTCGGTCGTCCGGATCGAGGACACCAGCGTTCGCGATGGACGTGTCGAGATCGAGGCTGAGGTCAAGCCCGGGACCAATGTGCGGCACGCCGGAGATGACATCGAGCCCGGAGCCACGGTCCTCAGGCACGGCGTTCGGATCGGCGCGGCGGAGCTCGGAGTGCTCGCGTCGGTGGGGGTCGCCACGGTCAGCTGCGTCCGCCGCCCGCGTTTGGCGGTGCTGACCACCGGCGACGAGCTGCTGGAACCGGGTGACCCGGCGCAGCCCGGGGGCGTTCGGAACTCCAACGCCTACACGATCCCGGCGCTCGCCCGGAGCGCGGGGGCGGAGCTGGTGGCCACGGAGACGGTCAGGGACGATCCCGACCAGACCCGTGCTGCGATCGCGCGATCGCTCGATTCCGAGCTCGCCGTCATCTGCGGCGGCGTCTCGGTCGGGGGGCACGATCACGTCAAGGGGGCGCTTGCCTCCCTCGGCGTCGAGCAGGTCTTTTGGAGGGTGGCGCTGAAGCCCGGCAAGCCGACCTGGTTCGGGGTCGCCCCACAGGGTGCGCTGGTCTTCGGCCTGCCGGGCAACCCGGTCTCCGCCATGGTCACCTTCCTCCTCTTCGTCCGCCCGGCGATCATTGGGATGTCTGCGCGCTGCGTCTCGCGAGGAGCGGGTCCACGCGACGCTCGATCAGGACCTCCCCAGGGCGCCCGGGCGTGCCCACGCCGTCCGTTGTCGCGTCGAGGCGCGGGACGACGGCTGGCACGCCCGGGCGACCGGCGATCAGGACTCGCACGTCCTGACCTCCATGCTCGGCGCCGAGGCCCTGGCCATCGTGCCCGCAGACGCGGACCCGCCCGCCGCCGGCGACACGGTCGAGCTGATACTGCTTCCAGCCGACTGGGGTCTAGGATCGCTTCGATGACGGTCACGGTGCGACTGTTCGCAATCCTTCGCGAGCGCGCCGGCAGGGATTCGATCGAGATGGAGCTCGACGAGGGCGCGACCGTCGCAGAAGCGCTCGATCGGCTCTCCGAGCGCCCGGAGCTCGGCGATCTGCTGGAGCGGATGCCCGTGCGGATGGCCGTGAACCGCGACTACGCGGATTCCGATACTTCGCTTGCGCCCGGTGACGAGCTTGCGCTCGTTCCACCGGTCAGCGGCGGCGCCGATGCCTTGGCGCACGTTCGAATCACCGATCAGCCGCTCTCCCTGGCGTCGCTATCGGGTCTGGTCTCCCGTCCCGAGGCGGGCGCCATCGTCACCTTCCAGGGGACGACCAGGGAGGTGACCAGGCTCGACTACGAGGCGTACGCGGAGATGGCGGAGCGCAAGATCGAGGAGATCCTCCGCGAGTGCATCGAGCGCCACGGGCTGGCGGCGGCAGCGGCCGAGCACCGGATCGGACCCGTTCCGCTGGGGCAGTCCAGCGTGATCCTCTCGGTCTCGGCCGCCCACCGCGAAGAGGCGTTCGCGGGCGCCCGCGAGGCGATCGACAGGATCAAGGCGGAGGCGCCGATCTGGAAGCGCGAGATCGAGGCTACCGCGGAGGGCGAGACGGGCCGCTGGGTGGAGGGCGCCGCACCGCCCACCCGGGTCTCCGGGCGCGGTGCGGCCTCGTGAGCGAGCTTCCCCACCTCGACGATGAGGGCGCGGCCCGGATGGTCGACATCGGCGCGAAGCAGCCGACCGAGCGATACGCCCGGGCAGAGGCCGTCGTGCGGATGTCGCCCGAGACGGCGGAGGCGGTGGGGCGCGGGGACTCCCGCAAGGGTGACGTGGTGGGAACCGCGCGGCTGGCCGGAATCCAGGCGGCCAAGCGCACCGGAGAGCTGATCCCTCTGGCCCACCCGCTGTCGCTCACCTTCATCGGTGTCGATGCGCGGGTCGAGGCCGACGACGGGCTGGTCGTCCTGACCTCCGAGGTGCGGACGGTCGGTCGCACCGGGGTCGAGATGGAGGCGATGACCGCCTGCGCGGTCGCCGCGCTCACCGTCTACGACATGGTCAAGGGCCTGGAGCGCGGGGTCACCGTGGAGCGCATAGCGCTGCTCGAGAAGTCGGGCGGACGTAGCGGCGCCTGGCGCAGCGATGCGCAGGCCGACTGATGGCTCCGCCGAGCGCTGAGCCCGTGCGCGCAGCCGTGATCACGATCTCCACGTCGCGGGCCGCGGGCGAGGGGGACGACGAGGGCGGTGACGCGCTCACCGAGTTCGCCGCCTCGCTCGGGGCGGAGCTCGCCGGCCGTGAGGTGATTCCCGACGACCTGGATCTGATCTCCCAGCGCCTGGTTCATTGGGCGGACGCGGAGGGCTGCGATCTGGTGCTCACCACCGGCGGCACGGGATTCAGCCCCAACGACCTGACGCCGGAGGCGACCCGGGCGGTGATCGACCGGGAGGCGCCGGGGATCCCCGAGGCGATGCGGGCGGCGTCGCGTCCCGCACACCCGCCACTGGATGCTCTCGCGCGCTGTCGCCGGCATCCGAGGCACCACCCTGATCGTGAACTTCCCGGGCAGCCCGAAGAGCATCGGCGAGGCGGGTGAGGCGATCGCGGCGGCTCTCCCGCACGCCCTGGAGCTGGTTGCGGGCAAGCGCAACGCGCATCATTGAGCAGGTAGCTTGGAAGATCTCGATGACAGCTCGCGAGATCAACAGGGCGGAGGCCGAGGGTTTTCCCTACCGTCCGCATCGGATCGTGGATTCGGTCGGCGATCTCATTCCCGAGTTGGTCGCGCCGGCGAGGCGGGCCTCGGACGATCGGGCTGTGGGCCAAGGCGCCGCGAACGTCTCCAGGCTTCGTAACCGTCTGACCCGGCGGGACGGCGGCTAGCCCTCGGGGCTGAGGGGGCAACTGGGGAGCCCATGTCAGCAGCGAGCGAGTTCCCGGGCGATGCTGCGCCGGCAGTCAGACGAGTAACCGCCGCGAGGGCGGACGAGGTGACTGAGTTGTTCGCCCTCGCCTTCTACGAAGACCCCACGTGGAGCTGGGCTTTTCCAGATCCCGAGAGGCGCATCGAGCACCACCGGACCTGGTGGGGCCTCTACGTTCACAGCGCGCTGCCCTATGGATGGGTATGGGTGACTGAAGACGGTGGTGCCGCCTCCCTTTGGACTCCACCAGGCAAGCCTGAACTCAATCCTGAAGACGAAGCGAGGGTCCGGCCTCTACTCCGCGAACTGCTCGGTGCCCATGCTGAGAACGTGGTCACCTTGCTCGATCGCTTCGATTCCCACCATCCAACAGGGGAGCCGCACTACTACCTGGCTCTGCTTGGAACCCATCCAGACCACCGCGGGCAAGGCAGGGGCATGGGGCTGTTGGCCGCGAACCTCTCGCTCATCGATGAGCTGGGATTCCCGGCCTACCTCGAGTCCACCAATCCAGCCAACGATCACCGCTACGAGCGGCTTGGCTTCGTCCAGGTTGGAGGGTTCGCGCTGCCTGGGGGCGAGTCGACGGTCGCCTGCATGTGGCGCGATCCGCAGTGAACGCGAGCGGCTAGTCCGATGGCGCGGCGGCTTTGAGGGCCTGCGCCCGCGTTTCATACTCCCCGCCGTCGACTATCTGACCATCCCTGACGACGAACACAGCGGCGAACGGAGTACCGGGTAGCACCACACCGCTGTGCTTGGTGCGTCCGCCGTATCGCAGCGTCGCGACGACAGTCTCATCGTCCACATCGATCAGCTCGACCAGGTCGACTCGAAACTCGGCGAACGTGTCAAGCCAATCCTCGATATAGGCACGTACCGCGGCCCTTCCGCGGATTGGGCCACGATCGTCGGGCGCGCCCTCAATGCTCCGCCACCGTGCGTCTTCGGCCCAGTACTCCGTGAACGCATCGAGCCCCGCACGGTGCCACACGTCGTAGGCGCGCTTGACCACTTCCACGCTCGCCGTCGACATAGCCCGACCAGTATCCCGCCGCCGCGCGGCGGCTAGCCTTTTCGACCGTGATCTCGACCAACCAATTCAAGAACGGCACGCACATCGACGTCGACGGGACCGTCTTCCGCATCGTCGAGTTCCAGCACGTGAAGCCCGGCAAGGGAGGGGCCTTCGTGCGCTCCAAGCTCAAGCGGGTCGACGACGGCGCGGTGATCGATAAGACCTTCAAGGCCGGCGAGAAGTTCCGCCCGGTCCGGACGGAGACCCGCAAGATGCAGTTCCTCTACGACTCCGGCGATGCCGCCGTCTTCATGGACAACTCGAGTTACGAGCAGACCGAGATCTCGAAGTCGGTCGTCGGAGACGCGCTGCGCTGGACTCCGCCCAACTCCGACGTCGACCTGCTCTACGTCGACGAACGCCCTGCTGGGGCTCAGCCACCGAGCGCCGTGGACCTGGCCGTGACCCAGACGGATCCGGGTCTGAAGGGAGACACCGCCTCCGGCGGGGGCACCAAGCCGGCGACGCTCGAGACCGGCGTGGTGGTGCAGGTGCCACTCTTCATCGAGGAGGGCGAGCGCGTCCGGGTCGACACGCGCAGCGGCCAGTACGTCTCCCGGGCCTAGCGGGCGCGGCGTCCGTCCCATCGGATCGGTGGGCCCTGCAGGTAGCGCTTCCGCCTGATGTACTCGGTCCGATGAAGCGATCCGACCAGCGACGGGATGCCGTCTTCGCGCTCTATCAGCACGAGATCACCGGCAGGCCGCTCGGGGAGCTGCTCGAGGGCGCGAAGCCGTTCACCCGCGAGCTCGCAGAGGGAGTGGCCGCCAACCGCGACGAACTGGACGACCTGATCTCGAGGCATTCAACGGGTTGGTCGCTCGAGCGTATCGCTCCGCTCGAGCGCAGCATCATGCGGACGGCCCTCTACGAGGCACTGCACCGTGACGACGTCCCGGTGGAGGTCGCCATCGACGAGGCCGTGGAACTTGCCAAGCGGTACTGCGGCGCCGACGCCCCGGGCTTCGTCAACGGGGTCCTCGGCGCCGCCCTCGAGGAGAGAGGTGCCGTCGACTGATGGCCGCCGCGCTGGAGGGAATCGAGGGCCTTCTCCTCGACCTCAGCGGCGTGGTCTACGTGCAGGACGAGGCGGTTCCGGGCGCCGCGGAGGCGTTGCGGCGGCTCCGCGACCGGGGGACCCCGATCCGGCTGGTCACCAACACGACCATGCGTCCCAGGCGCTCGATCCTAGAGCGCCTCGAGCGGCTCGGGCTCGAGGCCGATCCGTCCGAGCTGCTGACCCCCGCAACCCTGGCCGCGAAGCGCTGCGCCGAGGCCGGATACGAGTCCGTCTCGCTGGTCGTGCTCGACGACCTTCGCGAGGACCTGGAGGGCCTCGAAGAGAAGGGCGACTCGGTCGACGCGGTGGTCGTCGGCGACCTGGGCGACCGCTGGGACTACGACGTCCTCAACCGGGCCTTTCGCAGCCTGATGGATGGGGCGGAGCTGATCGCGCTGCAGAAGAACCGGTACTGGGAGACCTCCGAAGGGCTCTCCCTGGACGCCGGCCCGTTCGTCTCCGCGCTGGAGTACGCCACGGGCCGCGAGGCCGAGGTGGTCGGCAAGCCCTCACCAGCCTTCTTCGAGCTCGCCCTCGGCGAGCTCGGGGTGAGTGCCGACCGCGCCGCGATGGTCGGCGACGATGTCGAGGCGGACGTCGGCGGAGCGATGGATGCCGGCCTCGCCGGGATCCTGGTCCGCACGGGCAAGTACAGGGAGGATCTGGTCGGCGAGAGCGGGATCGAGCCAACGGCGACGGTGGACTCGATCGCGGACGTGCCCGAGCTGCTCTCGATCTGAGGAAGATCCGTGGTTCTCCGCCGGCCATTGCGCACAAATGCCCGATGCGGGCGATCAGCGGGTGCGTCCGATCAACTACCGTGACGGCGATGCAGGACCGGGCGGCAGACCTGGAAGCGATAACGGCGCGGCTGGAACGGATAGCGGACGAGCTCGAGGCGGGGCCGGACGAGGAGCGCGCCGCCGAGTTGGTGCGAGAGGCCTCGCAGTCCGCGGCGGAGGCAGGGAGGGCGGTGGAAGCCGCCCTGAGGGCCGCGACGGATACGTCGTCGCCCTGAGCAGGCCATGAGCGAATACCCGGACGACCTGCGAGAGCTGGTCGAGGACTATCTGGAGCGGACTGCGCTTCTCGCAGATCCCGCCGACCGAGGGCCTGGAGGAGGCGATGCGCTACTCGCTGCTCGCCGGAGGGAAGAGGATCCGCCCGGTGCTCGCCCTCGCGACGGCGCGCTCGATCGGTCTCGAGCCGGAGCGGGTGCTGCCGGCGGCCGCCGCGATCGAGCTGATCCACACCTACTCGCTGATCCACGACGACCTGCCCCGCGATGGACGACGACGAGCTGCGACGCGGAATGCCGACCTCCCACGTCAAGTTCGGCGAGAACGTCGCGATCCTCGCCGGCGATGCCCTCTTCGCCGAGGCGATTCGCCTGTTCACCGAGCGAGCAGAGGGCGACCCGGCCGCGGTGCTGGCAGCGCTCAGAGAGCTGATCACGGCGGCCGGGGTGGGGGGAATGGTGGGCGGTCAGTACATCGACGTCACCGAGTTCGATGCTGCGGCCAAGGGAGACTGGGAGGCGGCGGTCAACCTCAATGCGACCCGCCTGCGGGAGATGCATTCGCTCAAGACCGGCCGGTTGGTCGCCGCCAGCGTGGGGGTCGTCTTGCGACTCGGCGAGGTGCCGGAAGATGAGACAATTCCGTACCGCCGATTCGCCGATGAGCTCGGAGTGCTCTTCCAGATCGTCGACGACATCCTCGACGTGACGGGCTCGGACGAGGAGCTCGGCAAGCCGAGCGGCAGCGACGAGAGGCACGGAAAGCTGACCTATGTGAGCGCTTATGGACTCGAAAGAGCGCGCGAGCTAGCCTCCGAGTCGCACCGGAAGGCTCGGGCGGCGCTCGAGGGGGCAGCGGTCCGCACAGACGACCTGATCCGGATAACCGACTTCATCCACACACGACACACCTGATGGCCAAGGACGACAGCGACCCGAAGTAAACCGAGCCGCAGCTGCTCGACTCGATCGACTCCCCGGCCGATCTGGACGAGTCTCTCGGACGAGCAGCTCCAGCAGGTCGCGCAGGAGATGCGCGAGCTGATCATCGACGTGATCGGCGAGATCGGCGGCCACTTCGGCGCCAACCTCGGGACCAGCGAGCTCGCGGTCGCCCTCCACAGCCTGCTCGACTCCCCGAAGGACAAGATCCTCTGGGACGTCGGCCACCAGGCCTACCCGCACAAGGTCCTCACCGGCCGGCGTGACCGGCTCGACACGATCCGCCAGTACAAGGGCCTGGCCCCGTTCTGCTCGGTGTTCGAGTCCGAGCACGACATCATGGGCGCCGGCCACGCCTCGACCTCGATCGGCTACGCGGTCGGCCTGAAGGAGGCGATGCGCAAGGGGATCGGCGAGGACGGCAAGGTGGTCGCAGTGATCGGCGACGGGGCGCTCACCGGCGGCGTCGCCTACGAGGCGCTCCATCACGCCGGAGGGCTGCAGACGCCGATGGTGATCGTCCTCAACGACAACGGCATGTCGATCTCCCCCAACGTCGGCGCCATCTCGCGCTACTTCCAGCGCGTCAGGCTCAACCCCCGCCTCTATCAGGCGCGCTCCACCACGGAGGAGCGGCTCACGCAGCTGCCCCTCGGTCTCGGCCGGCGGATCGAGCGCCTCGGACCGGAGGTGAAGGCCGCGATCAAGGCCTACTGGGCGCCCGGCCTCTTCTTCGAAGAGCTCGACCTCGCCTACATGGGCGTGATCGACGGCCACGATGTCGCCGCGCTCCGGACCGCCCTGACTAAGGCGCTCGAGGCCGACCGGCCGGTCGTGGTCCACATCCACACCGTCAAGGGCAAGGGCTTCGAGCCCGCCGAGGAGGGCGGCCTCGAGGGGATGGAGAAGTGGCACGCCGCCAAGCCCGGCTCCATCGTGGATCGGATGCCCGCGCCCAAGAAGCCCGAACCGAAGCCGATCCCGGTGAGCGAATCTGATTCCCCGGAGAAGATCGAGAAGCTCGAGAAGCCTCCGCCCAAGGGCGCCGCCGCAGTACACGGCGGTGTTCGCGGACGCGCTGGTAGAGGAGGCCAGGCGTGATCCGCGGGTGATCGGCATCACCGCCGCGATGGCGGGGGGAACCGGCCTCAACAAGCTCTGCGAAGCGCTGCCGGAGCAGTACTACGACGTCGGGATCGCCGAGCAGGACGCCGTGCTCTTCGCCGCGGGCCTCGCGATCCAGGGCGCGAAGCCGGTCTGCGCGATCTACTCGACCTTCCTGCAGCGGGCCTTCGACCAGCTCGTCCACGACGTCTGCCTGCAGAAGCTGAACGTCGTCTTCGCCATGGACCGCGCGGGCCTGGTCGGCGACGACGGCCCAACCCACCACGGGGCCTTCGACGTCTCCTACTTCCGCCAGCTGCCGAACGTGGTGGTGATGGCGCCCCGTGACGAGGCGATGCTCGTCCACATGCTGCACACCGCGCTCGCCTACGACGACGGTCCGATCGCCTTCCGCTATCCGCGCGGCGCCGCGGAGGGAGCGCCGATGCCGGATCAGCCGAACGAGATCGAGGTCGGCAAGGGCGAGTACCTGCTGCCGGGTGAGCGGATCGCGCTGCTCGGCTACGGCTACGGCGTGCAGGTCGGGCTGCGTGCGGCGGAGATCCTCCGCAACAAGGGCCTCGAGCCGACGGTCGCCGACGGCCGCTTCGCCAAGCCGCTCGACGGTGAGCTGATCGAGAGGCTGGCCGCCCAGCACGACCTGCTGGTCACGATCGAGGAGAACGTCCTCCCGGGCGGGTTCGGATCCGGCGTGCTCGAGCACGTCGAGGACGCATTCGCCGACGGCTCCGAGCGGGCCCGGGTTCTGCGGGTCGGGCTGCCCGACCGGTATGTCACCCACGGCAAGCCGGCGCTGCTGCGCGAGGAGGTCGGCTTCACCGGCGAGGCTGTCGCCGAGCGCGTCCTCGCCGCCCTAGGTACGCGCGAGACGATCGTCCGCTAAGGACGCGCCTCGAACTGAGCAAGTCCTGCAAACCGCAGAACAAGAACGGCCCGCCGAAGCGGGCCGTTCCTGGGGTACTACAGGGAGGAGAGATATGTGTTGTGTTGTCTGTGGGAGGTAGCCGGTATCAGGCTCCGAGCGGACGACTGAACCGCGTGGATGCGGTCAGCGCCATGTGCGCGAAGCCGAACCCGACCAAAAAGACTGTTGCGATGTAGGTCGCCGGCAATTCCCGACAACGACCCCGGCCGCGATGGTCGCCCCGGCCAGTGTGTAGTCGAATCCGGCGTGGGCGCTCAGCGGCAGGTTCCCCCGAGCTGCTGTCGCCGTAAACCGAGGTCGCGAGGCCGATCAGCAGGACGCCGAGGGCGATGCTGACGGCGCCTGCCAGGTAGCCGAAGCCCAAGGCGAATGGGGCCACGATGAGCAGCGGCGCGGCCGCCACCTCGAGGGCGGCGTGCACGTTGATCGGTATTGCTCTGAACAGAGTCATCGCGAAAATCAGGGTACGAACGTATGTGCGATTCGTGTGTGAGCGCGGTCACAGTCATCGGTGGCACCGGAGCCGCGCGGGGTCGCAGCCGGCGCCTAGGTACGGTTCGCCGCGTGACCCGCCGCCGCGCCGACACCCTGCTCGCCGAGCGCGGACTCGCTGCCTCGCGTACGGCCGCCGCCGCCAGCGTCCGCGCCGGCCGGGTGCGCCTGGGGAAGGACGGGTCCACCGTCGAGAAGCCGAGCGAGCTGGTGCCGGAGGACGCTGAGCTGGTCGTCGAGGAGGGCACAGGAGTTCGTCTCGCGAGGCGGGATCAAGCTCGAGAACGCGCTCACCGAGCTCGGAGTCGACGTCGAGGGCGACTCTGCCTGGACGTCGGCGCCTCGACAGGCGGGTTCACCGACTGCCTGCTCCAGCGCGGAGCGAGGATGGTGATCGCGGTCGACGTCGGTTACGGGCAGCTCGACTGGCGCCTGCGCCAGGACTCCCGCGTCCTGGTCATGGAGCGGCTGAACGCCCGGTATCTGGGAGATTCCTCGCTGCCCTTTCGGCCCGAGCTGATCACCGTGGACGTCTCCTTCATCTCGCTGGCGATGCTGATGCCCTCGATCGTCGCCACCGCGGCGGCCGAGTTCGACCTGCTCGGGTTGGTGAAGCCGCAGTTCGAGCTCGGCAAGGAGAAGGTGGGGAAGGGAGGCGTCGTGCGCGACGCGGCCGATCGCCGCGACGCGATCCGCCGAGTGTCGGAGGCGGCGCAGGCGGAGGGCCTGGTGGTCCGCGGCCTGGCATCCTCGGGCCTGCCGGGCCCGAAGGGAAACCGCGAGACCTTCGTCTGGGCGGCGCGCAGCGGGGAGGCGGTCGATCTCGACGCCGCGCTGGAGGAGGTCGAGCCGTGAGCGTCAGCGCGCGATGCTGATCACGCACACGCACCCCGCGGACGGCTCGGACGCGGTGGCCGAGGCGGTGGCCGCGACCGTGAAGGCGGCGAGAGGCGGCGAACGTGCAGCTGATCGCGACCCCCGACGAGCACGAGAAGCACGGCGAGGCCGCCGCCGGCATCGAGCGCGTCGCCGACGGCGAGCGGCCGGACGTCTGCATCGTGCTGGGCGGCGACGGCAGCATCCTCTACGCGCTGCGCCACTTCGCCGACACCGGCGTGCCGGTCTTCGGCATCAACTTCGGGACGATCGGCTTCCTGGCCGCGGTCGAGCGCGACCAGTTCTCGGAGGGCCTCGAGCGGGCGTTCAGCGGCGACTTCGAGGTGATGGACATGCCGGCGCTCAGGGTGGACCTGCCGGTCGAGCATCCGGTGGCGCTCAACGACGTCAGCTTCGTGCGGCCGCCGCACGGCCGCGTCGCCGAGCTCTCCTACACGATCGGGGACGAGGAGGTGGGCAGCGTTCGCTGCGACGGGTTGGTGGCGGCGACCCCGGCGGGCTCCACGGGCTACAACCTCGCCAACGCCGGCCCGATCCTCGCCTGGGGCGTGAAGGGGTACGTCGTCAGCTTCATCGCCCCGCACACGCTCGCCGCCCGGGCGCTCGTGGTCGCGCCGGACGACGCGCTCCTGGTTCGCAACGCGGCCGGGCGCGAGCCGGTCGAGATCTCACTCGACGGCGACGCCCGCCGGCGAGCTGGAGCCTGGGGCCGAGCTCGAGATCCGCTTCGAGGAATCGGTCAGCCGGCTCGCCCAGCTGCCGGGCGCGAACTTCTACCACCGCGATCCGGGAGAAGTTCGGCAAGCTCGCCTAGCCGAGTCTGCCAGACTGAGTAGGCATGGACCGGAAGTGGTGGAGCCTGCTCGCGGTCTGCCTGGCGACGTTCATGTTGCTGCTCGACATCACCGTCGTCAACGTCGCGCTGCCCGACATCCAGAAGGAGCTCGACACCGACCTCACCGGGCTGCAGTGGGTCGTCGACGCCTACACGCTGACCCTCGCGGCCTTCACGCTGACCATGGGCGCGCTCGCCGACCGCTTCGGCCGGCGCCGGCTGTTCGTGATCGGCGTCGGGCTCTTCACCCTCGCCTCGCTGCTCTGCGGGCTGGCGACCAACGCCACCTTCCTGCACCTCGCGCGGGGGCTGCAGGGCATCGGGGGCGCGGCGATGTTCGCGACCTCGCTGGCGCTGATCGCCCAGGAGTTCCAGGGCCCCGAGCGCGGCACCGCGATCGCCGCCTGGGGCGCGACGATCGGCGGCGCGGTGGCGGTCGGACCGCTGGTCGGCGGGGCGCTCACCGACGGGTTCGGCTGGGAGTGGATCTTCTTCGTCAACGTCCCGATCGGGATCGGCACCGCGATCCTCGCCGAGACCCAGGCGGGCGAGTCGCGCGATCCCGAGGCCAAGCGCCTCGACTGGGCGGGTCTGATCACCTTCTCGCTGGGGCTCTTCGCGCTGATCTTCGGCCTGCTGCGCGGCAACGCCGAGGGCTGGGGCAGCGCGCTGATCGTCGGCTCACTGACCGCCGCGGTGGTCCTGCTCGCGGCGTTCGTGCTCTTCGAGTGGCGCCAGGAGCAGGCGATGTTCGACCTCAGCCTGTTCCGCAAGCCCGCGTTCTCGGGCGTCTCCTACGGCACCTTCGCGATCGGCGCCGGGATGTTCGCGATGTTCCTCTACATCACGATCTACATGCAGAGCGTGATCGGGATGACGCCGCTCGAGGCCGGCGTGCGCTTCCTGCCGTTGACCCTGTTCGCGTTCATCGTGCCGCTTGCCACCCGCAACCTGGTCGCGAAGGTCCCGGCGCGGGTGCCCCTGACGATCGGGCTGGCGCTGGTCGGCGTCGGGATTGCTGCTGATGCGCGGCGCCAAGCCCGACTCGGAGTGGACGACGCTGCTCGCCGGCTTCATCGTCAGCGGCATCGGCATCGGGCTCTCCAACCCGTCGATCGCCTCGACCGCACTCGGGGTCGTGCCCGCGGCGCGGTCGGGCATGGCCTCAGGGATCAACAACACGATGCGGATCGCCGGCGTTGCGACCGGGATCGCCGCCCTCGGTGCGGTGTTCCAGAGCAAGATCTCCGACGAGCTCGCACAAGCTGCTGCCCCAGGCGCCGAGCGGGTTCGCCGACGGGGTCGCCGCGAGCGGCACCCAGGCGGCGAGCCAGGCACCGCCCCAGCTCCACGACCAGGCCGTCAATGCGGCGGGCGTCGCGTTCACCGACGCGTTCAACGACATCCTTCTGATCGGGGCGCTGATCCTGTTCAGCGGCGCACTTGCCGTCCTCGCCCTGGTGCGCCAGAGCGACTTCGTCCCGCATGGGGCGCCCGAAGAAGCGGGAGCGCCCGACGAGGCGCAGGAGCCGCTTGCGGCGTAGGGACGTAATCCGTCGGGGTCCCCCGTTAGAACGGGGACCCGATGCTCCTCGAGCTCCGGATCGAGAACCTGCTGCTGATCGAGCGCGCCGAGCTGCGGCTCGGCCCTGGCCTCAATGCGATCACTGGCGAGACCGGCGCCGGCAAGACGATCCTCGCGCACTCCTTCGATCTTCTGCTCGGCGGCAAGGCTCGGTCCGGCATCGTGCGCCCCGGCGCGAGCGAGGCGTACGTCGAGGGCGTCTTCGAGCTCTCCGATGACCTGCTCGACGATCACGAGCTGGCCGAGATCGCCGAGCGCCTTCCGGAGGGGAGCACCGAGCTGGTCGTTGGGCGGCGGGTCTCCGCCACCGGCAGGACGAGCGCCTTCCTCGGGGGGCGGTCCGCCTCGGCCTCGGACCTGCAGGCCCTCGGCTCGCGCCTGCTCGCTTTCTACGGACAGCACGAGCACCGCAAGCTGACGCTGTCCGGGGCGCAGCTCGAGACGCTCGACGGGTTCGTGGGCGATCGTCACCTCCAGCGGCGGCGCGAATACCGCGAGACCCATGCCGAGGTCATCCGTCTGGAACGAGAGCTCGAGCGGATCCGGGAGCGGGAAGGGGCGCGGGAGCGCGACCTGGACCTCCTCCGCTTCGAGCTGGAGGAGATCGAGGCCGCAAACCCCGATCCGGTCGAGGAGGCCGAGCTGCGGCCCGAGCGAGAGCGGCTTCGCCACGCGGAGGCCCTGCGTGGCGCGGCCATGGAGGCGCTCGCCTCGCTGAGCGGCGAGGACGGTGCGGGCGGAGCCTCCGAGGCGATCGGGACCGCGGAGGCGGCTCTGTCGGGACAGGGCGGGGTGGACGTCGCGCTCGACCGGCTGGCGGAGGCGGCCACAGGCCTCCGGGTGGAGCTCCAGGAGCTCGCCGGCGAGCTGCGCGGCTACGCCGAGGGGATCGAGGCAGAGCCCGGTCGGCTGGAGCAGGTCGAGGAGCGCCTCGAGGCCGGTCGACCGCCTGAAGCGCAAGCACGGGGGCATCGATCGAGTCAGTCCTGGCCCACGCCGAGCACTGCCGCGCAGGAGATCGAGGCGATCGAGGGCGCGGGCGAGGCGACCGACCGGCTCGAGGCCGAGCTGGCAAGGGCCCTGCAGGGCGCGGACCGATCTCGCCGCCCAGCTCAGTGAGGTCCGCGCCAAGGCGGCCCGGCGGCTCGAGGAGCGGGTCGCGGACGAGCTCGAGCAGCTGGCGATGAGCGGGGCCAGGCTCGAGGTCTCCCTCGAGCCCCATCCGGACGGCTTCGGCCCTCTCGGCCAGGAGCGGGTCACGTTCCTGGTCGCCACCAACCCGGGGATGCCGGTGTCGCCCGCTGCGCGATGCAGCCTCCGGCGGCGAGCTCTCGCGGCTGATGCTCGCGCTGGCGGGGCAGGGCGCCCGGGGCGGAGCCGCGACCTACGTCTTCGACGAGATCGACTCGGGGGTCGGGGGCAACACCGCCAGGGTGGTGGGGGAGAGGCTGCGGGCCCTGGCCGGCGAGCGCCAGGTTCTCTGCATCACCCACCTGCCGCAGGTCGCCTCGATGGCGCAGCTCACATTTCAGGATCGAGAAGGGCATCGAGGGCGGCCGGGCGACGGCGAGGGTCGAGCGCGTCGACGGGGACGAGCTGGTCGCCGAGATCGTCCGGATGCTGGGTGGCGGCGACGGCGATGAGGCCGCCGATCGCCACGCTAGGCAGTTGCTAGGGGCCGCAAGGCCGCCGGATCTCGAAGCGGCGGCGTAGCCGCCGCGCCTGGTGTTTGCGGCCGCCGGCGGCCCCGCCTGGTTCCGCGTAGAAATACAGCCGATCGCCCGCTGGTCACGACGATGTCCCCGGCCGGAATCGTCCTCGCGCTGGCGGGGCTCATCGCGATCTCGGTGTATGGGGAGTTTCGGTCGATCTCCTCGGCCATCGAGCGGGTTCCGTTACTCGAGCGACTAGACTCGCTCGGCAGAGCCAGTTGACCCAACCCAAGCCAGGCGACACCAGATTTCTGTTCGTGACGGGCGGTGTCGTCTCGTCCCTCGGTAAGGGAATCGCCTCCGCCTCGCTCGGCCGCCTGCTCGTCAGCCGCGGCTTCCGGGTTCAGTTGCAGAAGCTGGATCCCTACATCAACGTGGACCCGGGGACGATGAGCCCCTTCCAGCACGGCGAGGTGTTCGTCACCGAGGACGGCGCCGAGACCGACCTCGACCTCGGCCACTACGAGCGCTTCACCGACGAGAACACCTCTCGCGCCTCCAACTTCACTGCCGGCGGCGTCTACAACTCGGTGATCCGGCGCGAGCGCCGCGGCGACTACCTCGGGGCGACCGTCCAGGTGATCCCGCACATCACCGACGAGATCAAGAACCGGATCCTGATCGTCGCCGAGTCCCAGGCCGTCGATTTCGTGATCACGGAGATCGGCGGGACCGTCGGCGACATCGAGTCGCTGCCCTTCCTCGAGGCGATTCGCCAGCTCTACACGGACCTCGGTCCGAAGCGCTGCATGTTCGTCCACCTGACGCTCGTCCCCTACGTGGGCCACGCAGGCGAGATGAAGACCAAGCCGACCCAGCACTCGGTCAATGAGCTGCGGCGGATCGGCATCCAGCCGCACGCGCTTCTCTGCCGCTCCGAGCAGGGGCTCGACCGCGAGATCCGCCGCAAGATCGCCCTCTTCGCGAGCCTTCCGGAGGACGCGGTGATCTCGGCTCGCGACGTCGACAACGTCTACAAGGTGCCCCTCGTCCTGCGGGCGGAGGGCATGGACGACCAGATCCTCGATCACTTCGGGATGGATGCTCCCGCCCCAGATCTGGGCGAGTGGGAGGAGCTGATCAAGCGCGCCGACGCCTCGCGCGAGCGCAAGGTCAAGATCGCGCTGGTCGGTAAGTACGTCCGGCTCGAGGACGCCTACAAGTCCGTGATCGAGGCCCTGACCCACGGCGGCTGGGCCCATGGGGTGGAGGTCGAGACCGTGCTCGTCTCCGCCGAGGACATCGAGGAGTCCGAGCTCGACGGCGTCGACGGGATCCTGATCCCCGGCGGGTTCGGCGAGCGCGGGATCGAGGGCAAGGTCGAGGCCGCCCGGATCGCGCGGGAGAAGGGGATTCCCTACCTCGGCATCTGCCTCGGCATGCAGATCGCGGTGGTCGAGTTCGCCCGCCACGCCTGCGGGATGGACGGCGCCAACTCCGCGGAGTTCGACCCCGAGACGCCGTATCCCGTGGTCGATCTGCTCCCCGAGCAGAAGGAGGTCTCGGACCTGGGCGGGACGATGAGGCTGGGCGCCGACCCCGTGAAGCTCCACGACGGCACCCGGGCGCGCGAGATCTTCGGCGAGCCGGTGATCTACAAGCGGCACCGCCACCGCTATGAGGTCAACAACATGCTCCGGAAGCGCCTCGAGGACGAGGGCCTGGTCGCGAGCGGCACCTCTCCGGACGATCGCCTCGTCGAGATCATCGAATTGCCGGACCACCCCTTCTTCGTGGCCTCGCAGTTCCACCCTGAGTTCAACTCGCGGCCGACCCGGCCCGAGCCGCTCTTCCGGGACTTCGTGGGAGCGGCGGCCAGGCGGGCGTCTGAGCGCCCGGCCGCACCCCGAGCCCGCGGCCGAGGCCGAGACAGCGGCCGAGGAGTCTGCGAGCTCCGGCGACGTCAGCGTGCGCCGCTCCTAGCTCGGAGCGCCGACTCGCCCGGCGCGCGGCCGGGTTGCCCTAGACGCTGGCCGAGGCGCTCGTACGCCGGCTCACTTCTCCGGCATCGCTCCCATGCTGCCGCCCTTCGCCTCCTCACCCATCCCGCCCTTCGCGTCGTCACCCATCCCGCCGCTGGCCGGGGCGTTCATTGTGTCCTCGCCCATAGATCCGCTGCCCGACGACCCCGAGCCCATGCCCATCGAATCCATCGCGGCCTGGGCCTCGGGTGAGTCCGGCAGCGTGAGGCCCGGCACGTCCTCGGCGGCGAAGGCCACCCCGAGGCCGAGGACGACGAGCAGCAGGGCGACGCCCCGGTTGGCGACCGCCTTCCAGGGCAGCAGCTTCTCGGTCGCGATCAGGGCGGCGATCAGGACCATCCAGCCGATGCTCATCACGCCGAGGGCGAACAGAGCCGCCATCAGGCCCCAGCAGCAGCCCACGCACCAACCGCCATGCTCCATTCCCATGCGAAGCGCGCCGCTGCGACCCGGACGCCAGGCGGTGAGCAGGAACATCATCGGGCTGCGGCACCGCCGCAGGCAGGCGTCCTTGAGCGGGGTGAGCTGGTAGAGCGCGGCCGCCACGATCACCCCGCCGGCGACATATGGTCCGCCGCTGTCCCAGGCCAGAAAGCCCAGGTCCAGCGCGCGACCCCCCTCGATGATCGCGTAGCCGATCAGTCCCGCCGCGGCCCAGGTGAGCAGATAGCCGCCGACGAACAGCGCGGTCGTGCCGGTCGCGACGGCCTTCCCCTGGCTCGCGCTTTCCCTCCTCGATGCGCGCGTGCATGACCACCATGGGCGCGATCGAGGGGAACATCATCGCCGCCATCATCACCACCCAGGCCGTGACCCAGAAGCCGAGGCCGCCCAGGTCCGTGCCGGGTCCGGCGTCCATGCCGGCCATCCGGTCGCCGGTCATCGCCCAGGCGACCGCGGCGAGCAGCACGAGCCCGAAGATCAGCCCGAGCTGGACCGCGCTCGACAGTTGCGGTACCCGGCGGAGGGTCGCTGACTCCATCAGCCCTGTCCGATCAGGTCCTGCCTGCCGCTAGCCGCGCCCGTGTGGCGCTCCCTCCGCCATATCGCTGGCGAACTGGAAGTCAGCGGTCTCTCCGTAGATCGCGTCGAACTCGATTCCGAGGTTGCTCATCTTCCCGGGCGCCCGGCCGACGCGGAACTCCGGAGCGAAGCCGAAGAAGGCGTTATGGACGGTGGTCTCGGCGTCGCTGCCCTCCGGGCCTGGAAGGGGCTCGAACGTGTAGCTGCTGTTCCCGATCGACCCTGACGGTTTGTCGCCGTCCGAGAAGCTGACCGGGGCCCTCTCCATACCGAGCCACTCGTCGGTGAGCCCGGCAAAGTCGGCGAACGGCCCGCCCTCGTCGCCCTTGAAGATCCGTTCGAGAGCGCTCGCCTGCTCGTCTGATGCTCCCTCGTCGACGACGATCCCGAGCTTCCAGCCGCCGGCGCTGAGGTTCTTCGGGAAGAGGTTCACCAGGCCGACGTCGACCCCCGAGAGGTCGGTGTCGTCGAGGTTGCCGTCGGTGATATGCCAGACGAGATGCCCATGGCACTGACCGTCGGGGCTGGTCGGCGGGCCATCCACCGGGCAGGGACAGATCAGATTGCAAGAGCAGTTGGCTACATAGGTCCCAGAGATTCTCCAAGCCATACCTTCCCCTCCTTCTCCGCTTACGAGGTGACGCTATTCCTCTCGCTGGTTCCAGTCAAGCCCGGTCCTCGGGGGGCGCGCCTTCAAGCTCCGCGCGCTTGCCGGCCAGCAGCCCGAGGTTCGAGACCACGAACGGAACGCAATAGTTGAGCCCTGCCTTCACCCAGGTGATGGAGGTGGCGTCGCCGCGCAGGATCACGTCGAGCTGGTTGATCAGCGTCAGGATCGTGCCGACCACCAGGGCGATGCGGATGGTGCGACGTAGGTGCTCTCGCTGCCGGCAGATCCGAAGCGCTTCTCGCACCGTCACTGTCCGATCCTTCCACGAACGCGAGGTGGCGGTTGCGGCTTCGACTGGCATAGCCTGCCCGCGGTGAGCGCGATAGAGGATCAGCGCATGCTCGAGCGGTTCGTGCGGCTCTGCGAGATCGCGAGCCCGACCGGAGAGGAGCGCGAGGTCGCCGACGCTGTCCTGGACGAGCTGCGCGGCCTTGGGGTGGATGTGGCCGAGGATGCGTCGGCGACGCCGGCGCAGGCCGGGGCGGGCAATCTGGTCGCGCGGGTCCCTGGGCGCGGCGAGGATTGGCTGTCGTTCTTCGCCCACCTCGACACCGTTCCGCACGAAGGTCCAATCGAGGTCGCCCGCGACAACGGAACCTTTCGCAGCCACGGCGAGACGATCCTCGGCGCCGACAACAAGGCCGCGGTCACGGTCCTGATCGAGCTGGCCGCGCGCCACGTGGCGGATCCCGCCGCGGGTTGGGCTCGAGCTCGTCTTCACCGTCGCCGAGGAGGACGGACTGCGCGGAGCGAAAGAGCTCGATCTCTCGTCGCTTCGTGCCCCGTTCGGCTTCGTGCTCGACCACGCGACGCCGATCGGGGAGGTGATCGTCGCGGCACCGACCTACAAGCGGCTGATCGCCGATTTCACCGGGCACGAGGCGCACGCCGGGATCAAACCCGAGGAGGGCCACAGCGCGATCGCGGCGGCGGCCGCCGCGATCGCCGAGATGGAGCTGGGCCGGCTCGACGAGGAGACCACCGCGAACATCGGCATGATCGAGGGCGGGACCGCGTCCAACGTCGTTCCCGGCCATTGCCGGATCCTGGGTGAGGCGCGCAGCGTGGACGGCGAGCGGGCGGCGGCGACGATCGGCAAGATGGTCGACGCCTGCACCTGGGGAGCGAGCCAGCGGGGCTGCGACGTGGACGCCAAGGTGAGCGAGATGTTCCGCGGCTACCGGCTCGATCCCAAGTCCGAGCCGGTGAGGATCGCCTCCGAGGCGCTGCGAGCCTCCGGCCATGAGCCACGGCTCGTCGCCACCGGCGGCGGCAGCGATGCCAACGCGCTGGTCGCCGCCGGCTACGAGGCGGTCCTGCTCGCCAACGGCACCGAGGCCAACCACACGCCCGACGAGCGGGTCACAGAGGCGGCGATCGCTGAGATGCTGGGCGTGTGCGAAGCGGCGATCGAGCTCGTTGGAGATGCTGAAGCTGCGTAGGGGCGTGGTGAGCGTGGTGGACCCGCTGGTCGTCGGGGACGGACTGGCCGCCGGGGCGCTGGTGGAGGCAGTCCGGTGAGCGACGAGCGCCTCAAGAAGGAGGGGAGCAAGCTCGTCTATCGCGGACCGATCGCCTCCGTTCGGATGGAGACCTTCCAGTACCCGGACGGCAGCCGGGCAACGCGGCAGGTCGTCGTCCATCCCGGCGCGGTTTGCATCATTCCCCACGACGGCAGGGTGCTGTACATGGTGGAACAGCCGCGTGAGGCCGTCGAGGAGCCGGCCCTGCTCGAGCTGCCGGCGGGCAAGCTCGACGTCGAGGGGGAGACCCCCCTCGAGGCAGCGCAGCGCGAGCTCGTCGAGGAGATCGGCAAGTCGGCCGGCGACTGGCGGGAGCTGAAGAGCTTCTACACGAGTCCCGGGTTCGCCAACGAGAGGGTCTGGCTCTTCCTGGCAACGGAGCTCTACGACGTCCCGAACCGACCCTCCGGGGAGGAGCGGATCGAGATCGTCGAGTTCCCCCTCGGCGAGATCGATCGGGCGATCGCCCGCTGCGAGGACGCCAAGTCGCTGATCGGGCTGCTGCTGCTCAAGGAGCTGCTCTAGGAAGGGACCGGCGGGTCGCCGCGGAAGTATCCCGTATGGCCACGATTGCGCCGCCACGCACGGCCAAAGACGGCCGGCCCTCCGAGCGCTACGAGGCGCTGGTGCTCGACTTTCTCGCTCACCTCGAGTTCGAGCGGGGGCTCTCCCGCAACACGCTCGCCGCCTACCGCACCGACCTGCTCCAGTTCGGGCGCTTTCTCGCCGAGCGCGGCCGCGACGCGACCAGCGCCGAGCCGGACGACCTATCCGACTTCCTGGCGGACCTGGCGCAGGGCGACGGCAATGGCCGCCCGCCCTGCTCGACGGCCACCGTCCATCGCAAGGCGGCCTGCCTGCGCTCGTTCTACCGGCACCTGCGCCGCGAGGAGACGATCGAGGACGACCCGGCGGCGCGGCTGGAGACTCCGAGGCGGGGCAGGAAGCTTCCCGAGGTCCTGAGCTACGCGGAGGTGCAGAGGTTGCTCGCGCAGCCTCGCGGCGACGACCCGACCACTTTCCGCGACCGCGCCCTGCTCGAGCTGATGTACGCGTCGGGACTGCGCGCCTCCGAGACCATCGGGCTAGAGATCCAGGACGTGGATCTCGAGCAGGGAGTGGTCAGGGCGCGCGGCAAGGGATCGAAGGAGCGGCTCGTGCCGGTCGGCGGCAAGGCCCTCGCGGCCGTCAGGGTCTATCTGCGCGTGGGCAGGCCAAAGCTCGTCCATTCACCCGAGGAGCGCAAGCTGTTCCTCAACTTCCGCGGCGGGCCGCTGACCAGGCAGGGCCTCTACAAGATCGTGCTCCGCCACGCCGAGTCGGCCGGGCTGGGCGACCGGATGAGCCCACACACCCTTCGCCATTCCTTCGCCACCCATCTGCTCACCGGCGGATGCGACCTGCGCTCCGTCCAGGAGATGTTGGGACATGCCGACCTCTCGACCACCCAGCTCTACACCCACCTTTCGGGTGAGGAGCTCAAGGAGGCCTACTTCAAGGCGCATCCAAGGGCGCACCTGGCTCACTAGCATCGCTCCATGCCCGAGTTGCCCGAGGTGGAGACGGTTCGTCGCCAGCTCGAGCCGGAGCTGGTCGGGAAGCGGATCGAGAGCGCCACGGTGCTCGACGAGCGGCTCACCCGGCCGGAGCCGCCGCGCGCCCTCGAGCGGGCGGTGCGCGGCCGCGCGGTGACCGCGGTCGCCAGACGCGGCAAGTACCTGCTGCTCGGGCTCGAGGGGGGCAGGACGCTCGCGCTCCACCTGCGGATGACCGGCAACCTCCTGCTCCGCGACCCTGACGCAGGGGCGACGGCGGACCTGATGAAGAGCGAGCCGCTCGGCGGTCGCCGACGCTACGAATCGGCGCCGGAGCCGAGTTACGTGCGCGCCCGCTTCGAGCTCGACGACGGCAGGGTCCTGCTCTTCACGGACGTGCGGCGCTTCGGGCAGGCGGTCGTCCTCGACGCCGGTGATCAGCTCGACGATTTCTTTGCTGCCCGGCTCGGCGTGGAGCCCCTCTCCGGTGAGCTCACCCCGGAGCGGCTGCTCGAGCTTGCCGCGGGGCGCAAGGCGCCGCTCAAGTCGTTTCTGCTCACCCAATCGCGGATCGCCGGCATCGGGAACATCTACGCGGACGAGGCCCTCTGGCGGGCCAGGCTCCATCCGCTCTCGCCGGCGGGCTCGATGAAGCTCGAGCACGCCCAGCGGCTTGTCGATGGGATCGTTGCCGCGCTCGAGGCCGGCCTCGACCACGGTGGGGCCAGCATCGACGACTATCTCGACGCGCGCGGCGAGAGGGGCGCGATGCAGGACGAGTTCCTCGTCCATACACGCGAGGGCGAGCCCTGCCTGCGGCCGCCCTCCGAGCATCGTTCCTCGCCGCCGCCGGTGATCCAGCGGATCGTAGTGACCGGCCGCTCGACCTACTTCTGCCCGAACTGCCAGGAGCGGCTGCGCCGCCGGCCGCGGAGGAAGCCGAGGCGGGCTGCGCCGCGGAAGGCAGGGGCCAGGTGAGCGAGCCGGTGCCCCTGCCGGATGGCTTCCTGGTGGGGCACTGGTCCGATCCGGAGGCACTGACGGGCTGCACCGTCGTGATCCCGCCAGCGGGGACCCGCGGCGGCGTCTGGGTCCAGGGGGGAGGGCCGGGGACCCGCGAAACGGACACCCTCAATCCGCTCTCCCGCTCGGAGGAGGCCAGCGCGATCCTCCTCACCGGTGGCAGCGCCTTCGGCCTCGCCGCCGCGGACGGGGTCGTTCGCTGGCTCGAGGAGCACGAGATGGGCTACTGGACGCCCGCCGGGCGGGTTCCCCTGGTGCCGACCGCGGTCATCTACGACTTGGCCAACGGAGACCCGAAGGTTCGCCCGGGCACGGAGCAGGGCTACGCGGCGTGCGAGGACGCGAGCGGCGGCGTGCCGGAGCGTGGCGCGGTCGGCGTGGGCTGCGGCGCCACCGTCGCCAAGGTCCTGGGGCGAGATCGGGGAGGCGCCGGTGGCCTGGGCTACGCCGCGGTCGAGGACTGGCGCCGGGGAGACGGTCGCGGCGGTGGCCGCGGTCAACGCCGCCGGCGACGTGCTGGCCGAGGACGGATCGGTGCTCGTCGGCCCCAGGGATGACGACGGCGAGATGGTGCGTGGTGCCGATGCGCTCGTCGCGATGGAGAGGGCACCTGACTTCAAAGCGCCCGAGGGCAACACCACGCTGGTCTGCGTCTGCACGGATGCTGCCCTCTCCAAGCGCGACTGTGGGATGGTCGCCCGAGCGGCCACCGGTGGAATCGCGCGGGCCGTGGATCCCACCTTCACCCCGGTCGACGGCGACGTCGCCTTCGTCCTCGCCTCCGGCGGCGGCGAGCTTCGCCCTTATGGCGGCATGCAGGTGGGTGTGGCGGCCGCCACTGTCACGGCCGCGGCGATTCGGGACGCGGTCCGCCAGGTCGGGGCCTAGGGGGCTATCCGGCGGGGCTGGGTCGGCGACGCGTCCCGAGCTGGGTTTTGGTCCCTTGTGCACGCTATAGCGGCCCAAAGTGACCAAAAGCTCGTCCGGGCGCTGCGGCAACGTAGGTTGGTCATGCCCGGAAGTCTGAAGACGGAGGCCGTGGTGCTGCGCAGCATCCGCTACGGCGAGGCCGATCGCGTCGTGCATCTCTACTCGGCGACACGGGGACGGATCGGGGCTATCGCCAAGGGATCGCGCCGGCCGAAGTCCCGGTTCGGGGGCCGGCTCGAGCCGTTCTTCCGGCTCAACCTGGTCCTCTACGAGGGACGGGGGGATCTGCTCACCGTCACCGGAGCCTCCACGGTTGAGGGTCATCCCAGACTGCGCTCGTCCGGACCGGCGCTGGGGGCGGCCGGCAGAGCGTGCGACGCCGTGCTGCGGCTGCTCGACTCGGGTGAGCCGAACGAGGCCGCCTACAACCTGCTCTGCCGGTACCTCGAGTGGCTGAACGCCGATTCAGCCGCGGCAAGCGCCACCGGAGCGGCGCTCGCCTTCCGCCTCAAGCTGGCGCTGGCGGCCGGCTTCGCGCCCGAGCTGGCGAGCTGCGCGAGCTGCGGGGAGGCGGAGCACCTCGCCGCCTTCTCCGGCGCGGCGGGCGGTGTCGTCTGCGCGAGCTGTGAGGGGGGTGGCTTTCCGCTCAGCGAGGAGGCACACCGGTTCATGGTCGATGCCCTAGCGCGTCCGCTGTCCGAGGCGCCGGCTGCGGAGCGTGGGGTGGCGGCGCAGACAGACCGGGCGATCACCGAGACGCTCGAGCACCACGCGCACGTACGGCTGCGCGCCGCCGCGTAGCTAGCGAGCCGCCCAGAGGTGGAAGCTCGTCCCCTGGTCGTCCCGGCACTCGACCGAGCGGCCCTCGCCTCCCGGTTGAGGCTCGCCCACCTCGCCGCCGAGTTCGCGGACCTTCTCCATCGCCGCGTCGAGGTCGTCGACCTGGAAGACGACCTGCGGGTGAGAGGCTGAGTCCGCCGCTCCCGAGATGCCGCCGTGCGGCGTGACGTTGGTGATCTGGGTGCCCTCGGCATGGTCGCCCGGAGCGAACTCCCAGCCGAGGAGCCCGCCGTAGAAGCGCTTCGCCGCCTCGCCGTTCGGGACCGGGATCCAGAAGTAGACGAGGTCGCCGGCCATCGCGCTAGTCAGGGCGGTAGATCCGCTCGGTGACGCGCAGCTTGATCGGCTTGGGGGAGATCGTTGCGCGCATCATCCAGGGGAAGAGGCGGCCGGGGATCATCGAGCGCTTGCCCCGGTCGTACGCCCTGAGCGCGTCGGCCACGCACTGCTCCGCGCTGATCATGCCGGGCATGGTCCGAGTGTTCTCGTCGTACCCCGCAACGGCCTGCCACTCGGTCTTCACGGGTCCGGGATTGACGACCAGCGCTCGCACGCCGGTGCCGCGCAGCTCCATCGAGAGGGCCTCCATGAACGAGATCGCGAAGGCCTTACTGGCTGCGTAGGTGGTCTCGTAGGGAAGGGGCTGCATGCCCGCGGTCGAGGCCACGGTGATCACCCCGCCGCGGCCGCGCTCGACCATTCCGGGGACGAAGGCGTGGGTGAGCCTGACCACTGCCTCGCAGTTGACGCGCACCATCTCGGCCTCCCGCTCCGCGTCGAGCTCGAGGAAGTGGCCGCGGAGTCCAAAGCCGGCGTTGTTGACAAGCAGGTCGACGTCGGCGCCGAGCTTCTCCACGTTGCCGGCGAGCTTGTCCGCCTCGGAGGCGAGGTCGCACTCGATCACATGCGCCGAGCTGGCGACCTGCTCCGCGAGCTGCTCGAGCCGGTCCTTTCGGCGGGCCACCAGGATCAGCTCGTAGCCGCGCCTGGCGAGCTGGCGGGCGAACTGATCGCCGATCCCGGAGGACGCTCCCGTGATCAGTGCCGTGTCCGCCATGAATCGCAGCCTAATTCGAAACTCTCGGGTCCGCTCCCCCGTGGTGGTGCCGGACAGGGTGCGAACATCGAACTATGACCACGCGCACCGAGACCTTCGAGGATCGGGTCCGTTCCTGGGAGTCCGAGTACCTCTGGGACCTGGCTACCCCTTCGTATCCGGCGCGCAGGCTGGAGCCGGAGCCGGACAGTCCGGTGAGAACGCCGTTCCAGCGGGACAGGGACCGCATCGTGCACTCGAAGGCGTTTCGGCGGCTCAAGCACAAGACGCAGGTGTTCGTGGCCCCGGAGGGCGACCACTATCGGACCCGCCTCACCCACACGCTCGAGGCCTGCTTCATCTCACGAACCGTCGCCCGTGCGCTGGGGTTGAATGAGGATCTGACCGAGGCGATCGGGCTGGGTCACGACCTCGGGCATCCGCCCTTCGGCCACATCGGGGAGGAGGTCTTGGACGAGGCGCTCCGGGAGCACGGGATGCGCTTCCGCCACAACGAGCATTCGCTGCGGGTGGTGGACAAGCTGGCAGGCGACGGCCGGGGGCTCAACCTGACCGAAGCGGTCCGCGACGGGATCCTCAATCACACCGGGCCGGGCAAGCCGGCGACGCTCGAGGGGCGGGTGGTGCGGATCGTGGATCGCGTCGCCTACATCAACCACGACATCGACGACGCCGTGCGGGCCGGGATCATCTTCGAGGGGGACCTGCCGGCGGAGGAGATCGAGTTGCTCGGTGGGACCGGGGCGCGGCGGGTCGATCTGCTGGTTCAGGACATGGTGGAGCGGTCCAGGGCCGAGGGTGACATCGCGCAAAGCGAGGAGATCGGCGGGGCGATGCTGCGGCTGCGGAAGTTCATGTTCGACCGGGTCTACCTCGGGCAGGAGGCGCGGGCAGAGCAGGAGAGGGCGCGGGCAGCGGTGCGGACCCTGTTCGACCACTACCTGGGGCATCTCGACGAGGTGCCGGCCACTGACCCGGAGGCGGATCCGGTGCAACGCGTGACCGACTACCTGGCCGGAATGACCGACAGATTCTGTCTCGCGACATACGAGGCGCTGGCGGCTCGTCAATAGGCTGGGGCGATGGCGAGGTTCACGCGCGACAGCGTCGATCGGGTCAAGGAGGCCGTTGACATCGTCGAGATCGTCTCGGCGTACACCGACCTTCAGCAGCGGGGGCAGGATCACTGGGGCGTATGTCCGTTCCACGAGGAGCGGACGCCGTCGTTCAAGGTCAATCCGCGCGACAAGCTCTATTACTGCTTCGGCTGCGAGTCGAGTGGGGACGTGTTCCGGTTCGTCGAGGAGAAGGAGGGGCTGGACTTCGCTGCGGCGGTGGAGTCGCTTGCCGAGAGGTACGGCGTCGAGCTCCAAAGGGAGAGGGAGGACCC
This sequence comes from uncultured Solirubrobacterales bacterium, assembly GCA_963801055.1. GTDB lineage: Bacteria > Actinomycetota > Thermoleophilia > Solirubrobacterales > 70-9 > DASUPK01. The sequence goes on from CAWDDE010000001.1 coordinate 710,207, forward strand.
CCGCGCGGAGGAGTCGCGGCGGCGACGGGCGCGGCTCTGGGAGCTGCTCGAGAGGACCGCGAAGTTCTACGAGCGCTATCTGTGGGAGTCGCCGAAGGCGGAGAGAGCGCGTGCCTATCTGGCCGGCCGCGGGCTCGGCGAGGACGTGCTGCGGCGGTTCGGGGTGGGGATGGCGCCGAGTCCGTGGGACCAGGTGCTGGCCGGGAGCCAGCGGGCGGGCTTTGTGGTCGAGGAGCTGCTCGCGGCGGGGCTGATCCAGAAGGGCCGGCAGGGCGGGCACTACGACCGGTTCCGAAACCGGGTCACCTTTCCGATTCGCGACCAGCGCGGGCGGGTGCTCGGGTTCGGGGCGCGGGCGCTGAGGGCGGACTCGAGGCCGAAGTACCTGAACTCTCCGGAGGGCGAGCTCTACCGGAAGAGTCATACGCTCTACGGGATCGATCGGGCGCGCGGGCCGATCGCGAAGGCGCGGCGGGCGATCGTCGTGGAGGGCTACACCGACGTGCTGGCGCTCCACCAGGCGGGGGTCGAAGAGGCAGTCGCGATCATGGGGACCGCGATCACGCCGGAGCAGGTCTCGATGCTGGCCGGGTTGACCGACTTGGTCGTGCTGGCGCTCGATGCGGATCGAGCCGGGGCGGACGCGATGATCCGCGCCCAGAAGGTGGCGGGGGGCAGGGGACTGGAGCTGCGGGTCGCGGCGATGCCCGAGGGGGAGGACCCGGCGGACATGCTGCAGGAAGGTTCGGTTGACCGGTTCATGCAGCTGGTGGATGGGGCGGTGGACCTGGCGAGCTTCCGGGTCGAGACGGCGCTCGGGCGCGGAGAGCTGAGCAGCCTGACCGGGCGGGAGCGGGTGCTGGACGAGGTCGGGCCGGTTCTGAAGGCGATGGGGGAGACCGCGCTCGGCTTCGACGAGCTGGTGCGGAAGGTGGCCAACCGGCTGGATACGGATCCGAGCCTGGTGCTGGCGCGGGTTCGGTCCACGCCGGAGCTGGGGGCCGAGAGCAAGAGCAACGGGAGCGCGAAGGCGGAGCCCGGCCCGGTGGCGGCGTCGCTGACGCCGCGCGAGACCCGCGAGAGGGCGCTGTTGGCGATGTGCATCGCGGACCCCTCCGCGGGACGGAAGTTCATCGAGCGGCTCAGCGACGAGCACCTCTCACCCACGGGGCGGCCGGCGCTGCAATGGCTGCGCGAGCATCTCGACGATCCGATGGGAGGGTTGCCGCGCGAGGACGCGGCACTCACCTCCCTGATCACCGAGTTGGTCATGCGGGCGGAGAGCGAGCCCGCCTCGGAGGCGGCGATGCAGCTCAACTTCGACCTGTTGGAGCAGCAGCGGCTCGAGGACGGGATCTCGGCCGCGCAGAGCGCGGGGGACTATGAGGTCAGCACGCGCCTGTCACGCGAGCGAGCGGCCCTGACGGACCGCATCGCGCACGCCGGCATCGTCTCCTAGCCGCTTTCACACACTCGGCACATTCCCGCGCGCCCCTTGCGCGTTCCGGGTGCTTCTCGTCAGCAAATTCGGGTCCGATCCATCCGCCGCCCCCCGGAAAATGCCTGCAAATGACAAGGAAGAGTTAGAGCACCACCTGGCGGCGGGCCTCACTCTCCGAGAGATCGGCGAGCGCACGCTTCGAAACTAAGTCCGATGAGCTCCCCGGGGCGGATTCGCACCGCCACGACTTGATTAACAGTCAAGCAGGCTGCTGTTACCTCACCGGGGATCGTGTCTACTGCCTAGTAGACAGCGAGCCGCCATTGTAGAAGGGGCGCTGGATTCTGGCCGGGTTGACCATGGCCGCCCGTTCGATCAGGTCCGCAGCTTCGGCCGCGCCGTCATGGGCCGATGCCCACTCGGCCAGTTGACCCGCCCGCGCCCGGAACCGCTCCTCAATCAGCAGCCGCTTCGTCGCCAGCCGGATGGCCCGTCGCGACAGCAACCGCCGAGGCACCGACAACCCGGCCCCGGACCAGGCAACCCGCGCCGCGTTCTCTCCCATGTCGCCCACCGACGGACAGACCAGCAACGGCGCCCCCGCGGCCAGCGCCCTCGCCACCGTCCCATGCCCCCCGTGGCAGATCACCACATCGGCGGCGGGCATCACCTGCGAATAGAGCACCCAATCGACCAGCGTGGCGTTCGGCGGCACCTGGATCGGCCGGTCCGGCCGGTGCCGGTTGGTCGTCGCCAGCACCCGCACCGGCTCCTCGGCCAGCGCATCCAGCGCCACTCGCAGCAACTCGCACTCCGGATCCTGCGACGTACTCGGTGCGACCACCACCAACGGCCCAATCCCCTCCGGAATCACAATGTCCTCACCCGGCAACTCGAAGAACAACGGGCCCGTCACCCGCACATGCGCCGGCCACACACGCGGATACTCGAGGTGGGGAAACGTCCCCACCACCGCCAACAGCTCACTGATCCCCGCGTGAAACCGCTCGATCGGCCCCAGCCCCAACCGGGCCCTGGTCTCATTGAGCTCATCCCGGCCCCGCCGCAACCCGATCCCCAGCAGCGGCGCCGTGGCCCGCCACCCCAGGCGCCCAAGCGCCGTCCGCGGCGGCTGCAACCCCAGGGAATACATCGGCATCCCCGGCTGCTGCACCGGATAGACGTGCGGGATCAACGTGGCGTGCGGCACCCCGGCCACCTCCGCGGCGAGCGTCGGCGCCAAGGTCAGGATGTCGCTTACCACCAGATCCGGCTCGAACCCGTCCATCAACCTGGCCAAGGCCCGCGCGGCCGCCGCGGCCGTCTGCCCATCGGGCGTGTCCGGCCGCGGCGGCGGATACACCGAGTACTCCTGCGCCCCCGTGAACCCCAACCCCTCCGCCTCGACCGGCTCCCGCCACCGCTCCCAGCTCTCGACCAGCACCTCATGATCCCGCCGCCCCAACTCCCGCGCGAGCGCGATCGCAGGAAATGCATGCCCCGGATCACCAAACGCAGCGACAAGCAATCGAAGACTCCCGTGTGGGCGGCCCATTGCGCTGACCCTACGCGGTACGCGCTATCCCTTGAACCAATGGCCAAGCGCCGCAACAACGCCCAGCGCCTCCGCAACGCCGTCTACGCGCTCCCCGCCCGAACCAAGGCGGCGATGCTCCGCGGCATCCGCTCCAACCGCGTGATCGTCGGCGCCTACGTCGACAAGCGCGGCGGCGTCTGTCCCATGTTGGCGGCACACCGCAACGGTGGCCGCACCAACTTCGGCACCTTCGCGCGCGCCTGGGATGCCTTCACCGGTGCCAGCCAGCGCAAGCCCCGCCGGGCATCGCGTCGCGAGGTCCGCGCCCTCGAGGGCTACCTCGAGATGTCCCTCGTCCGCGACGGCATCGAGCTGGACACCGAGACCCACCCGGACCGGCCCCTCAGCGAAGTGGTACGCGAGGTCAAGGCCGCCCGCCGCCGCCTGGCCGAGGCCGAAGCGCGCGAGGGCTCCGACGTGTCCGTCGAGGACGTCCTCACCACCACGTACACCCAGCACTCGCCCACCGAAGACTCCACCGAGCAGTGGGCGCAGGAGCGCGCCGACCTAGGGCCCAGCTAAGTTGCGCCCGTGAACCGGGCGCCCAGCGAACAGCTCCCGTTTGCCTCCGTGATCGTCCCCGTCCGCGACGGCGAATCCACCATCGCGGATTGCCTCGACGCCGTGCTCGCCACCGACTATCCGGCCGACCGCCGCGAGATTCTGGTAATCGACAACGGCTCGAGGGACGGTACGGCGGCCCTGATCCAGGCAAGGCCGGTCCGCTACCTGCGGGAGGAACGACGCGGCGTCTCCAACGCCCGCAACCGCGGCATCGCCGAATGCCGCGGCGAGATCCTCGCCTTTGTCGATGCCGACTGCCTGGTCGAGCCCCACTGGCTCACCGAGCTCGTCCGCCCCTTCGACGACCCCGAGGTCGGCAGTGTCGCCGGCGACCTTCAGCACGCGCCCCCCACGACCCCCGCCGAGCGCCAGGCGGCCCGCATGCTCGGCAACTGGCAGCGCTTCGCCTTCACCTCGAACCCCGCGTACCCGATCACCGCCAACGCTGCCTACCGCCGCGACGTGCTCGAGCGCATCGGCCCCTTCGACTCCCACATGACGCGCGCCCAGGACGTCGAGCTCGGCCTCCGCTTCCAGGAGCGAAGCGGCCTCCGGCTCGCCTACGCTGCGCGGGCCACCGCCCGGCATCGCAACCGCGCGACCCAGCTCGGCTTCTTCCGCCAGCAGCTCGGCTGGTCCTACGGCGCGGGCCTGGTCGCCGCCAAGTTCGAGGCCATGGGCGGCGACCCGGTCACTCCGCCGCGCATCGGCGACATCACCCTGACCCTCCGCGGCCTCGGCATCGTCCTCGCGGCCCGGGCCCGCGGGCGCGGCCGCACCGAATGGATCGAGGACGCCTGGTTCGACTTCCTCCGCCAGCTCGCGTGGTGGATCGGCGCCCGGATCGGGCTCCGCCGAGGCGCCCGGATCTGGCCCTCCTAAACGCAAAGGGGCCTGGATCTGGCCGGCGCTACACCCCCGGATTCTGGGCCGTGTCGCCCGGCCGCAGGAACATGATCTCCGGCACAAGGCAGTTCCGCGAAGTGCGCAACAGGAACCGGACGCTCTCCGCGATGTCCTCCGGCCGGATCATCTCCTCAGCGGCCACGGATTCCTTGACGAACTCGGTCATCGGGGTGTCGACGAAGGCGGGAGCCAGCGCCGTCACCTGAATCCCGTGGCCGACCACTTCTGCCTGGGTCGCCTGCGAAAACCCGATCACCGCCGCCTTGGTCGCCGAGTAGACCGACAGCCACGGCTGCCCAGCCTTTCCCGATATCGAGGCGGTGTTCACGATCAGGGCCTTGCCGTGCTCCCTGCCCGCCTCGCGCAGCATGGGCAGGCACTCCCTGGTCGTCAGAATCAGCGCACGCAGATTCACCCCGAGCTGCATGTCGACGTACTTAGTCGTCAGCGCGTCCATCGCCTCGCCGATCCCCACGCCTGCGTTGTTGATCAGCACGTCCAGCCGCCCGTAGCGCTCCCGGTGCGCCCCGACCAGCGCCTTGAGGTCTTCCTCGTCGGCCATGTTGGCCGGCAGGCTGGCGACCTCGAGTCCGGCGGACCGCAGATCCTCCGCCGCCGCCTCGAGCTTCTCCGGCCGCCGGGAGGAGACGGTCAGGCGGTAGCCGTCCTCTCCGAGCGCGCGGGCGATCGCGAGCCCGATTCCGCTCGAACCGCCAGTGATCAGGGCCGCCCGCTTTGCCAAGGTCTCCTCCTTTAGGGCTCGCTAACCGCGCGCGCCACCCTATCGGTGCCCTGTCTACGATGCCGCCTAGTGTCCAGGAAAGCCACGGCCGCAGCGGCGGCCCTGATCGCCGTTGCCCTCGTCGCCGGGTGCGGTGGCTCAGACAACGGGACCGGTACTCGCAGCCGCCCCGCCCCGCCGGCGGCCGACTTCCCAGCCGCGAACGGCCAGAGCCTCGAGCAGGTGCTGCTCTCGGCCTCGAACGGCCAGCAGGGGCCGGTCGTCTCTCCCGCGGCCGGCAGGTTCTACGTCGGCACCAACCGGTTCCCCTTCGGCGTGTTCACCGCCGGGCGCGACCAGATCACCGACGCGCAGGTCGCGATTTACGCCGCGCCCGGTAGGGGCGTCAAGGGCCGCGCGGTCGGCCCGTTCCCGGCGAGGATCGAGGACCTCACCACAAAACCCGCCTTCCGCGCCAAGACCACAGCAGACGACCCGAGCGCGGCACAGGTCGCGTACGTCACCGACATCCCGCTCGACAAGCCGGGGCCGTGGGCTTTCGCCGCCCTGGTCAAGACCGGCGGCTCCTACCAGTACAGCCTGCTCCCGACCCCCCGTCCCGTCGGCGAGTACCCGGCGCCGCAGGTCGGTCAGAAGGCCCCAGTGGTCCACACGCCGACCCTCGGCGAGGTCTCGAACATCTCCCAGATCGACACCCGCGTGCCGCCGGACGACATGCACGGCGACGACCTCGCCGACGCGCTGGGCACGAAGCCCGTCGTCTTGCTGTTCGCCACGCCCGCCCTCTGCCAGAGCCGCGTCTGCGGTCCCGTCACCGACATCGCCGAGCAGGTGAAGCAGGAGTTCGGCGACCGAGTCGCCTTCATCCATCAGGAGGTCTACAACAACAACCAGATCAGCGATGGCCCCCGGCCACAGATGACCGCCTACGACCTGGACACCGAACCGTGGCTGTTCGTCATCGACCGGACCGGCAAGGTGAGCACGGTGCTGCAGGGGCCGTTCAGCGTTCAGGAGCTCGACACGGCGGTTCAAAAGGTCGCCTGACCCCGGCTCCTGGCTCGCTTCGGCCCCCTGAGCGGGTAGAACTACACCGGATGGGGGATACAGAACTCCTCAGCATGCTGGCCGCAGAGGCCGAGCGCCGCAGCCCGACGATCATCACCGGCATTGAAGAGCTCGCGGCCTCAGGCGAAAAGAACTCGGCCCGCGTCGAGGAGCTCCGGGTCGAGGCACACGGCCTGAAGGGAGCGGCGCTGGTGGTCGGCCAGGAGCGACTCGCCGACCTCGCCCGGCTGATCGAAGAATTCTTGGTCGGCTGCGCCGACTCGGAGCGGATCAAGCCGGCGAGCGCCGCGGCAGTGGTAGCGGCGACGAGCGCGTTCACTGAAGGCGCCCAAGCCGCGGCCGAGGGCGTGGGGGAGCCGTCCTCGGTGAGAGACTCCCTGGACGCGTTGAGCCGCTGAACCCTCAGTCGGCGTGGTGGAGCGCGAAGGCGATCGCGCCCAGCACCATGGCCGACATCACCAGCCAGGCCGGTATCAGCCAGCCGCCGATCTCTGCGACCCGCAGCGACGGGCGCCGGTAGCCGGGGAGGATGAGCGCGAGCATGCTCGCCACGAACACGACAGTGGCGAAGATCACGACGGGCGCCGCCACAAGCGTCCGCGCAGGCGCGTCGATCTCGTCCTCGAAGCTCCGCCCGAAATGCGACTCGAGGACCGCGATCACCACGACAATCACCAGCGAGCCGTAGAGTGCCCCGAGCAGAGGCCAGGCGAAGGTCTGGGGCTCCTCCTCATCCGGCTCCCGCCTGACCATGGCACGAATCTATCCCGGCGGATGACGCGCATACACTGGCTGCGGGGCCGGTAGCTCAGGCGGTCAGAGCAGCGGACTCATAATCCGTAGGTCGCAGGTTCGAGTCCTGCCCGGCCCATTGAGAGAAGCCCCGCTACGGCGAGGTTTCTCTTGGAGGGGAGGCGCGGGCTTTGGCTCATCAGAGGGGGCAATAGTCTAGGCGGCCGTGTCCGAGCGCGGATTGGGTCATTGCAAGCTCTGCGAGCTCGAGGACTTCGCCGATCCAGAGCTGCGCGAGCTGATCCGCGACATCTACGCCTCCGATCGGGAGTACTTCGGGGAGCCGGACTTTCCGACCGGCCGCGAGTACCGCAAGTACTGGGAGGTGGCGATGACCGTGCGTGCTTTTCGCGCCTTCGGCGGCCTCCGCCAGGACGCCCGGGTGCTCGGGGTCGGAGCCGGGCACGAGTCGACGATCTACTGGCTCACGCGGCATGTCGGGAAGGTCGTCGCCACCGATCTGTACGAGGAGGAGGACGTCTGGTCGGGGACCGATTCAGCTGCGGACATGCTCACCAAGCCGGGGCGCTACTGGGAGGGTGATTGGAACCCCGAGCGACTTGAGGTCCGGAGCATGAGCGGGCCTGACCTCAAGTTCGAGGACGAGTCCTTCGACGCGATCTTCTCCTCGAGCTCGATCGAGCACTTCGGCGACTTCAAGGACGTCAGGCGCAGTTTGGAGGAGATGTACCGGGTGCTGCGCCCGGGTGGAGTCGTTGCGCTCGCGACGGAGTTCCGGCTGGAGGGCCCGGGGCTCGGCCTTCCGGGGCTGCTGCGCTTCGACGAGCCTGAGCTCCGGTCATTGCTCTTGGATGGGCTGTGGTGGGACCCCGCGACGCCTCTCGATACCTCGATCTCGCAGGAGACGCTGAGTAGCCCGGTCTTCTTACCCGACGCGATTGCGGACATCGAGGCCGGCAAGCGTGGCTGGAGCCAGTCCCCCCATATCGTCCTTTATCAGAGTCCCTATCGCTGGACCAGCGTCCACGTGGCCCTGATCAAGTCGGAGCTACGCGCCTCTGAGTGGAGGCGCCGCGCGCCCAAGCTGCCGCCCAGGCGCACGCCGCGCCAGTGGGTCGGGCAGCGCGCCTATCCGATCGTCTCACGGCTCGGGAAGCTGCGCCAGAGCTCGAGCAGCTCCGCATAACGCTCCCCTACCCGGGCGAAGGAGTTCTCGACCGCAGAGGCGTCCTGCGCCTGCCGGACCTCAGCGCGCAGCGACTCGTCGCCCGCCCGCCCGCACCACTCTTTCCATGCACCCCAGACAACCCATCGGGCGCCTAGACAACCCGCCTGACCAGATACAGCGCAAGCAGCACGAGAATGATGATGATGAGGATGGTGACGATGGACATGGCTCCCTCCTTCTGATCTCAGTATCGAGCTAGCGAACCTGCTGTTCGCTCCACCCGCCCTACCCATACAACGCCGCTCTTGAAACCACCGCTCCTCGGGGGTTGAGTTGAGGGGGTCAGGGAGCCGTCCCCGCCTACGGCGCCGGAAGCGTGGCTTGCCCGGTTGCTTCCCTCCCGAATCCCCTCAGCTGAGCCCCGAGTCCATTGCTGAGTCTCAGCCTGGGTTGAGGGGCAGGGAGACGCCTAAGCCGTTCCCTGGCCCACAACCGCATGCCATAGGAGTACTGTCAATAGAGGCTGGCCCTGCGGCCGAATGCTCACCCCTCACCCGACTGCCACCGACGGCGCATTCTGCGCCACGAGGTGCGAGGTTGGGGACTACTGGATTGACTGCGGGGCCGGTGCTGTCTCTCCTAGGGCGTCACCCCACCGGCTCGGTGGATTCGCCTCTACTGATTCACCGCTCGGCGGCTCTTGCCCTCTGGTTTCCGCGCGGATCCAAAAGAGGACACGATCGCAAGGAGACAACGATGGGCGTTAACGCAGATGCAGTGAAGAGCGGTTGGGAGGCCTTCGCACAGGGCGACCTCGACGCCGCGGTAGCAACGACGAGTGACTCAGCCAAGATCGTCATCCCCGAGAGCCTGCCTTGGGGCGGCACCTACACCGGCCCTGAGGGCTTCAAGGAGATGATCGGCAAGTTCCTGTCCAACTTCGACTCGGTCAGTCCGGCCCCACAGGAGTTCCTCGAGGCGGACGGCGGCCACGTGCTCGTCACGGTCAAGGGCGTGGGCACAACGAAGAGCGGAAACGAGCTCAGCGGCGATTCGATCTGGCTCTACAAGGTCGATGGCGGCAAGATCGAGCATGCCGAGTTCTACGGCGACACCGCCACGGCGGTCGAGGCACTCCGCTAGCCGGACGCGGTCTCCCCGCGCCGCCTGGACACGGAGCACTCGCTGGGTTCTGGACCGGCCAATCCTCCCGAGCGCCCCCGCGAGCACTTCGGCTCGGCAGGGGTTGCTCGGGAGGATGGGGAGGGAATCGAGAGCGCCGCGTCCCGCTCGTCTCTCGCGACGCGAAGCGCGGGCCGAACCCCCTCATTGCTGCATCCGGCAGTCCACCTCAACAGGAAGGAACAAGCTTATGCCCACGATCATCGTTATCAGCAACGAGAGCGCCGAGCACGACTCCGCCGTGGTGCTCTCGGAGAACGTTCAACCGGAGCACTTGGCCAGCAATCACCATAAGGCGCAGCTGATCGAGCGCGTGGGATGGGCGGTTACTGACGCGAAGGAGGTCGAGGACGCCTGGCCCCGGCGCACCGGGGTGTCTCGTGAGGATGTGGCGGAGGAATCAGTGAGATGACCTCTCTGCGCCGCCTAGACGAACTGAATGCCGATGCCTGCTACCACCGCGATCGCCGCGACCGCTACCGGGCCAAGATGTACGGTCCGCGGCCGGCGAGTCTTGTCCACCTGAAGGAGCTCGAGCGGGTCTGCGTCTTGTCTGAGTCGCGCCTCCGGAGGGCAGAGCAGGAGCTTCAGGCGGAGACGGCACGGCTAAAGGCGCTGGCCGAGTGACGACGATCCGATCAGTCTGAGATCTCGCTGACCTTCAAGGTCGCAACGTGAGCCGGGTTGATGCCAACCGAGCCATCGGTTCCGTGCTCCGTGAACCAGGCGAGACGCGACTGGCCTGATCGAGCAGCATCGGAGAGCTTGCCCTCGACCTCGTCCAAGGTTCCCTGCACCGTCAAGACGTCACCGTTCAGGAGCCTGAGCTCCGCGTAACCCACTGCGAGCCATGGTAAGTGCCTATGCTCGCTTTGGAGGCACCAAAGAGCGGAACCGGTTGCCGTGTAGTTCTCCTCCCCTACGGGCGTCCCTAGGTCGGCCATCGAGACCTCACCGCTCCTCACCTCGCCGTTCTGGACCTGGATCGAAGTCGAGACCGAGGTCCGCGTAGATCACCTGGGCGGCGTTTCGGCCTCCGGCCATCGAAACGCCAGCCCCTGGATGCGAGCCCGATCCGCACAAGTACACATTGCTCACCGGCGAGCGGTACTGGCCGAGCTCCGGGATCGGCCGCAGCGGACCGCTCTGGTATGGCAGCGGGGCGCCGTGGGGAATCGTGCCGTGCACGGCGCTCGATAGCTTGCGCTCGATGTCAAGCGGTGAGTGAACGACGCGCTTCTGCATCCTTTCCCGCAGCGCCGGCATGAACTGGGTGCTGATCATCTCGACCAAGTGATCGGCGTAGCGCTCCTTGATCTCGTCCCAGGTCCCAAGCCCGACCTCGCGGGTCGCGTCCCCGCTGACCTGGTACGGAACCCCGAGGACGACGAACTTTTTGAGGTCCTTGCCCTCGGGTGCGCGGCTCGGATCGATGGTCGCATCGTTCCAGCTCACCACCGCTGGCGCCACCGGCAGTGACCCGGCGCGGCATTCGTCGACGGCCGTCGCCAAAGCGGATAGCGAGTCGCCCGTCAGGTGCACATGCGCGGCTTCATCGGCCCGGGGTCCCGCCCTGTACTTGACCGGGCCGTCGAGCGCCGTGTAGATCACCATTACCGAGTCGCCCCACTCGATCCGACGGGCCTTGTCCGCGATCGCTGATCCCACGACGTCCTCGCCTAGCAACTTGAGTACGAGCTGTGCGGGATCGACGCTCGAAGCCACGAGCCCACCGGCGACCGCCTCCCCACCACGCAGTCGAACGCCTACGGCTCTACCCGATCGGACGATGATCTGATCGACGGGGGCACTCGTGCGGACCGTCCCTCCGAGGGACTGGAGGTGGGCCGCCATCGCCAGCGTCACCTCGTTCATGCCGCCCTTGACCAGCTTGTTGCCTTCAGCCTGCAGGACGCTGGCGAAAAGCCAAGAGATCTCCGCCCCGGCGGCGTCGTCGGGACCGTGTCCAACGAACGCCCCAAAGGCGGCAAACAGGCACTTGGTTTCCTCCGCCTCGAATAAGTCCTCGCACCACGACCTCACGCTCTGAAGGCTGAACCGGTAGGCCTCCATCCCGCTAGGCGTCTCCTCCGCGATCCGCGCGGCGGTACCGAGCGAGGGGGGCGGGGAGAACAGCGAGGTAATGATCCGTTCGCGCTCATCGCGATAGCGCTCGAACAGGCTGCGCACGGTCCTTCCGTCCTTGGCCGAGAAGCGGGCGATGCTCTTCTCGGCCGCCTCGAGGTCCTTGCCCACGGCGATGCAATTCCCGTCCGGAAAGGCGTGAGCGAAGGCGACGCGGGGCTCGATCAGCTCGACTCCGTGGTCCGCAAGCTCCAGCTCGCCCACCGCCGGCGAGATGTTCGCGAGCTGGTAGCCGCTGGCATGGACATCCGACCTGAAGCCCGGGAGCGTGAGGTCCTCTGTCAGCGTCATTCCCCCGACGGCCGGGTACTCCTCGAGGACCACCACCCGCAGCCCGGCCCGGGCGAGGTAGCACGCACACGCGAGGCCATTGTGACCGGCGCCAACGACGATCGCGTCGTACGCGTCACCCACGAGCCCAACCTAACAGGACAATAGGGGGCCGATTCGATTTGCGGGTTTCCCGACGCGCGGCCTCATGGCTGCTTTTCATGGGAAGCGCAACATCTGCGATAGCGTGATTAGCTCTCCCCGCGATGCCCACACGCTTGCTGATCGCGGCCGGTGAGGCGGCTGACAGCGCCGACGCGCTGCCTTTCGGAGTCCGCGAACTCATAGACGCGGCCGATGAGGTCCTGGTGGTGACACCGGCGTTGCCAACTCGGTTCGAGTGGCTGGCTTCGGCAACCGACAAGGCTCGCGAGCAGGCCGACGAGCGCCTTCAGGCGGTTTTGGGCCAGATCGAGGAGCTCGGAACGGAGGCAGGTGGAACGGTGGGCGCCGACGATCCACTCCTTGCGTTCGAGGATGCCCTCGCCGCATTCCACGCGGACCACATCCTTGTCGGGCTGCGCGCTCCGGACCGCGCCGATTGGCAGGAGCGAGGCTTGCTCGACGAGTTGCTTCGCCGGTTCGGAATCCCAGTCACGGTCTTCTCGCTACGCGAGTAGCGCTTAGGACGAGAAGCGGTAGTCGCTCTGCATGGAAAGTGGTACTTCAAACTGTGCTTGTCACCCACTCTTGGTTGCGCTTACGGTTGGGCAGAGAAGTAATCCAGCGATAAGGGACTCGACGTCGAAGGGGATCGGACGTGCGCGACCTCGCGGTTCAGGCGAGGGATCCGGAGTAGCTTCGTCGCTTTAGATAGTCGCTTTGGACGAGTAGCGGCAGTCTCGCGGCAAGCGAGACGCTGCAGGAGTGGATCGGGCACCGCGCCGAGTGACCGGGAGCGCGAGTTCATCGCCGCAACAACCGCCGTCAAGGTGCCGCTCGACCGCCGTGAGATCAGCGCAGCTCCGCCGAACTCCTAAGTCCCGACGGCGTCATACAATCCCGGCAGATGCTGCTCGACGGCGCCGAGCTCGACGCCCCGGCCGGGCCGCTCAATGACCTGCTCAGAATCGGCCTCGATTCGGTCCCCGACGAGGTCGCGATTGTCTCGGCCACGCGCGCGCTCACTTGGCGCGAGCTCGACCGGGTCAGCGCGGCGCTGGCCGGCGGCTACCGCGCACTCGGGCTAGAGCCAGGCGATCGCCTCGCCTCGCTGATGCCGAACAGGATCGACCTCGTCGTCCACTACCTGGCCTGCTTCAGGGCGGGGCTAATTGCGACGCCCCTGAACTACCGGTACACCGCCCGGGAGATCAACCACGCGCTGAAGGTGAGCGACGCTCGCGCCATCCTGGTTCACGTCGAGCGGGCCGAGGACATCGCAGCCAGCGAGCTCGCCGGCGACTTGGAGCTTGGGGCGATCGGCTACCGCGACGCCGAGCCGGATTCCACCCGTACCGAAGAGCGGGTCGGGACCGAAGCCGCCTGGCGCCACGACTTCAGCGACCTGCTCGGCGCTGACCCGCTGTCGGCCGCGGAGGAGCAGCCCGATCCCATCGCACCGGCGGCGATCTTCTTCACCTCGGGCAGCACCGGCCCCGCCAAGGGCGTCACCCACACGCGGGAGACGCTGCGCTGGATGCTCGCCAGCGCCGCCACCGCGCTCGAGCTCGACGCCAAAGACGTCTTCCTGCCCGGCTCATCGATGTCCCACGTCGGCTCCTTCCTCTGGACGCTCGCGACGCTCTCGGTCGGCGGCAAGGTGGTCGTCGCGCGCACCACAGATGCCCACGAGCTTCTGCCCCTACTCCGCGAGCAGCGTCCGACGGTCCTGGCGATGATCCCGGCGGCGCTCTCGGCGCTGATTCACGACCACGACCTGCGGCCCGACGACTTCTCCTCACTGCGGCTCTGCCGCGCCGGGGCCGACAAGGTCTCCACTGAGCTTCTCACCGAGTTCGCGGCCGAGGCGGGTTTCCCGATCGACGAGGGATACGGGATGACCGAAGTTGGCCTCGTGACCCTGAATCCGCCCTCGGGTGAGATCAGGCAGGGCTCGATCGGGACTCCGATCTGCGGCTGCAGCATTGCGCTGCGCGACGATCAGGGCGGCCCGATCGAGCCCGGAGAGGTAGGGCGGATCTGGATCCGCAGCGACAGCCGCATGCTCGGTTACTGGCAGGCGCCCGAGGCGACTGGGGAGGTCGTCATCGACGACTGGCTCGATTCGGGCGATCTCGCCAGGGCCGACGAGGACGGCTACCTCTGGTTCTTTGGACGCAAGAAGCAGGTGATCGTGCACGACGGCTCCAACATCAGCCCGTACGAGGTCGAGGGCGCGCTGGTCGAGCATCCGGCGATATCGCTCGCCGGCGCAGTCGGCGTCCATGACGCGGTCCACGGAGAGAACGTCCGCGCCTACGTGACGCTCAGCGAGGAGGCCGAGCCCCCCTCGCGCGCCGACCTGATCGTCTTCTGCCGGGAGCGAATCGGCTACAAGGCCCCGGAGGAGATCGTCTTTCTAGACGACATGCCGCTCAACCCGACCGGCAAGATCGACCGGGTCGCGCTGAGGCAGATGGCAGAGGATCATCTCCACCCCCACGGCCTGAGCGAGGGCTGAAGCCGGTACGTTTCAGGCGTCGCGGGCAGCGAATCAGCCCAACGGGTTATCCCCCCGCTTGGGCGGCTCCCCCTTTGTGATCAACAGTGGGCCGGGCTACTCCTTCGGGGCGCCCAGCGCCGCCGCCGCTTTTCATCCAAACCAACGATCGCACGGTTCGGCAGTCGTGCGCCAGTCAGGGCAGCCGTCGTGTCTGAATCCCTAATCCCACCTCGAGTCGGTGGTGAGGCAACTGCGGTTTCGCGATGCAGGTGAACGACCGCAAGCAGCGTAAGTTGTCGCATGGCCGTTATGCAGCCTCCTGACCAGCTGCAAGAGCTGGAGCACGTGGACGAGATACTGCTGCAAGAGCTGCAGCGCGTGGACGAGATTCTGCTGGAAGAGCTGGAGCGCGTAGACGAGATGCTCCTGCGGATTGTGGCCGCAATCGACCAGTTGCCGGAGCGGGTCGCCTCGGCCAGTTAGGAGGGAGCAGCTCGGGTCTGCGTCGGGCAATGGGTCGCGAGCAGCCGAACCAGCGCGGAGCCGGGCGTCTACTCGACCGTTCGACCCTTACGGGGAGGACGAGGTCGAGGTCGAGGCGGCCGAGGACAAGAAGTCAGCGGCTAGGCAGATGGCCAGGAAGGTGCAGAGCTGGGTAGCAGCCTATGCCCCGGACCGGGAGGCACTCGGATTGGCGACCCTCTCGCTGGCGGCCGCCTTGCTTGCTACCGCCATCGCTGCGGTCGGCTTGATCGTTGCTGTCTTGCACTAGTCCGGGAGATGGCGCAGCCCTCATCACTAACCCGGTCAGGGTTAGTCGAGTTTCGGCCCGTGCGGCACGGCGAGGGGGAGCACGTACCACAACATTCCGAAGATCACCGCCGCCACTACGCCACCGATGATGGTCAGCGTGGGGCTGTAGATGAAGTCCGCGATCAGCATCACTGCGCCCGTCATCGCAGCGGCTAGAAAGCCGATTCCGCCGATCGCCATCTTGTTTGAGGCCCGCAGAATCCGCTCCTTGTCCTGCTGGCGAAAGCGCAGCCGATGCCAAGCCGAAGGTGCAATCAGCAACGCAGACGAGGTCGCGGTGAACGAGAGGATGGCGAAGAAGAGAGCGCGCTGAAAGTCAGTCGTGGTCGTGAATCCCTGAGCGAACGGCACCGCGAGCAGGAACGCGAAGAGCACCTGAACCCCGGGCAGTGCAACCCGCAGCTCGTTGAGCAGCTCGATCAGCTCGCGACTGACCCGCTCCGCGTGGTCCTCGCCCGGGGCGCCGCCTCCTCCGTGATCCTGCGCCATGCGGCTGACTCGTTCCCGCATCCGGTGGGGCCGAAACGGCAGCCGGCAGAACTCACGGCAACTGCGTTCACGGAGCGGGGTCAGATGAACGGGAGGCGTCCAGGCCAAGCACGCCCCCTGCAGTGCGCGCGGCGAGTTCCTCGTCGTGAGGTGCCTGCCCAGCGAGCGCGATGACGGCGCCCTCGAGAGCCCCCATGAATGCCAGCGCGACCACTCTGGCCGGCGCGCCAGGCGGGATCGACCCGTCTCTGCGCCCGGCCTTGATCACGCGGGCGACACGCCTGACTGCCGTTTCCGAGATCCGCTCGATCTCCCGGCCGACCGGATGGTCGTGGCCGCTGAACTCGACTCTGAGTGCCATCACGACTCGGGCGATGTCACGCCGGCAGAAGACGGCGTGACCGCGCGCCAGCGCGATCAGCTCAGCGACCGGATCAGGCTCCTGCTTGGCCGGCTCGCCGACCTCTCGGATCCAGTTCTCGTTGACCCAATCGATCACCGCAAGGGCAAGGTCTGCCTTGTCCTCGAACTGGTGGTACAGAGCGCCGCGTGTGTAACCGGCCTCGCGCGCGACCTCCTCAAGCCGAAGGTGGCCGTAGCCGTAACGGGACAAGCCCCTCGCGGCCGCCTCGAGCAGGGCGCTCCGTGAGCGCGCGCTTCGCTCCGCCTGCGTGGGGCGGCTGGCGCCTAGTGCTTTAGCGGTGGTCGACTCAGGTGACGTCATACGTACAAGCATGTATGTATATTATCGACAATGGAGTCCGTTGGCGCTGTCAATGCGCGGTGAGGCGAGTCGGGTGAGACTGCCGAGCGCAGCGCACACCTCCCGGCGCTGGCGGATCCACGAGCTCACTCGGGACTTCGAGCTCGAAGACGTCTGGGCCCTGCCGACGCCCGGTGGCGCGGATGAGTTCCATCTGCTGGTCGAGGGATTCGCGTCGGCCGACCCTTCGCGGAGCGCATCAGGCCCCGTCCGTGCCCTCTTCGCGATCCGATGGAAGCTAGGGGAGCTGCTCCGCTGGGATCGCCCGGACACCGGCATCGGCTCGCGGGTGCCGACGCTGCGCGACCGCCTGCCGGCGGATCTCCGTGAAACCGGGCCGGGGCCGAAATTCGACGGCCTGCCCTTCACGCCGCTGTACCTGCTCGAGGACGAGTGGGCCGCGGAGATCGCCAACCGGACCATGCATGGGGTCCTGCACTTGGGCTGGGTGCCGGACGGGGCCGGTGGCTACCGCGGCCAGATGGCCGTGTTGGTGAAGCGAAACGGCCTGCTCGGCACCGCCTACATGGCGGCGATCAGGCCATTCCGGCACCTGCTCGTCTACCCGCAGATGCTGCGAGACATCGAGCGCGGGTGGCAGGCGCGGACCGGCGAGACGACGCCGAAATTGTCCATGAGCTGATCAGGCTCGCGGCGACGCTCAGCAAGATCTAAGTTCGGCGATCGCCCCTTCCTTCAGGAGAACGACATGCAGATCAGCAGGAGCTCCAACGAGACCACGCCCGGGCCCGCCGAATGGTTCACCGGCGCGGTCTACATCGACACGGTCGCGACGCCGGCCAAGCCCGCCCACCTGCAGGCCAGCAGCGTCCACTTCACGCCGGGCGCCCGGACCGCGTGGCACACCCACCCAAACGGTCAGACCATCTACGTCACCGAGGGCGTCGGCCTGTGCCAGCGTCGCGGCGGACCGATCGAAGTGATCCGACCCGGTGACCGCGTCTTCTTCGAGGCGGGTGAGGACCACTGGCACGGTGCTGGCCCGAACCGGTTCATGACCCATCTCGCGATGCTCGAGGTCGACGACGAAGGCAACAACGCGACCTGGGGCGACCACGTCACCGACGAGGAGTACAACGCCGCACCGGAGTCGTAGCCGCCAACCCCTCGAGCCGGTGACCGCCTTCTAAGCTCAATCTATGAGCAAGAAACCGACCGTATGGGTCCTCGATACGGAAACCAAAGGCACCGGCGCCGAGATGGTGCCGCTCGAGAGGCTCGAGAAGGAGCGCAAGCGCCAAAAGGGTGACCGTGAGCGGATCAGGGTGATAGCCCGAGACGACTCGGGTGCCGGGAACGAGCCCGCCACCGAGCCCGAGGCGCCACGGGGCGCGCGCCGGCTCAAGGTCGTCAACGTGCTCAGCCGACAAGTGCTGGCCGACGACGTGGGGGTAGCCGAGGCCCTGCAGACCCTGCGCACTGTCAACAGCGTTGTGGACGTCAACGTGTACGTCTGGGAGCCGAGTGAGGAGGATTGGCGCCCGTTGACGTTGTCCGAGCGAAGGACGCTCTGGAGCTTTCGCAACGCCGGCTGACCCGCCCGCGTCGTGAGACAGTTGATGCATGAGCCCGGCGGACGAGCCCCAGCCGAGCGGATCGAATCGACGGCGTGTGGCGCGTGATGCCTTCACGGGCCACACAGCCTGGGCGCGCAACCTAGCAGCGCCGGTCCGCGACTTCCTGAGCCAAGAGACGGGCGGTGCCGTCGTCCTGCTGGCGGCGGCGGCCGCGGCGCTGATCTGGGCGAACTCGCCCTGGTCGGACTCGTACGAGTCGTTTTGGACGACCAAGCTCTCGATCAACCTCGGCAGCGATGGGATCTCTTTGGACCTGCGTCACTGGGTCAACGAGGGACTGATGACGTTCTTCTTCCTGGTGGTGGGGCTCGAGGCCAAGCGTGAGCTCGACACGGGAGAGCTCCGCGAGAGGCAGCGGATCGCGATCCCGGTGGCGGCGGCCATCGGCGGAATGGCCGTGCCCATCCTGATCTTTCTTGCCTTCAATGCAGGCGGCGCCGGGGCGCACGGCTGGGGAGCTGCGATGTCGACCGACACCGCACTGGCTCTCGGCGTCCTGGGGCTGGTGGCCCCAGGCGGCACCCGCCTTCGCCTTCGCCTGCTCACCCTCGCCGTCGTCGACGACCTCGTGGCGCTGGTGGTGATCGCGGCCGTCTACTCGGACGATCTCTCGTGGCTGCCACTCGCCCTGGCCGTCGTTTTCTTCGCGCTGATGGTGGCGCTCCGCTACGTGCAGGCGAGCTGGCGCCGGCAAGCCGCCGTCGCGCTTGGCGTCGCGCTCTGGATCGCGCTCTATGAGTCCGGGATCGACCCGGTTGTGGCGGGACTCGCAATTGGGCTCGTGACGAGCGCGTACCGACCGGCGCGGGAGGAACTCGAGCGGGTGACGGAGCTGACGCGATCGTTCCGGGAGCAGCCCACGCCTGAGCTCGCCAGGACCGCGCAGCGGAGCGTGGCGACCGCAATCTCGGCGAACGAGAGGCTCCAGTACGAGCTTCACCCCTGGACCAGCTACGTGATCGTGCCGGTGTTCGCGCTCGCAAACGCCGGAGTTCACATCGATTCTGAGCTGCTCGGCGATGCCGTCACATCGCCGGTGACCCTTGGAATCTTCTTCGGCTATGTCCTGGGTAAGCCGCTCGGCGTCCTCGGGGCGAGCTGGCTCGCGTCTCGACCGTGGGTTGCCGGCCTTCAGCGTTCGCTGAGCTGGCCGGTGATCGCCGGCGGCGGCACCGTGGCGGGAATCGGGTTCACGGTCTCCGTATTGATCTCGAGCCTCGCGTTCGAGGGTCAACCGCAGCTTCTCGAGCAGGCGAAGCTCGGCGTCTTGGCGGCGGCAATTACCGCCTCACTCCTCGCCTGGGCCGTGTTCAGCGCGATCCGAAGGCTGCCCGCTCCCATCAGGGCGCGGCAGCTCGCCGGGACCACGGAAGAACTGCTCGACCTCTCCGAGGAGATCGACCCGGATCGCGACCACATCCGCGGCTCCGAGGCGGCTCCCGTGACGCTGGTCGAGTACGGCGACTACGAATGCCCGTATTGCGGCCAGGCCGAGCCCGTCGTCCGCGAGCTGCTCGACTCCTTCGGCGACGATGTTCGGTACGTCTGGCGCCACCTCCCCCTCAACGACGTCCATCCGAACGCCCAGATGGCGGCGGAGGCGACGGAGGCGGCCACCGCCCAGGGAGCGTTCTGGCAGATGAACGACAAGCTCCTCCAGCACCAGGACGCTCTCACCGCGGACGACCTGACGCGCTACGCAGAGGAGCTGGGCCTCGACGTCGAGCGGTTCTGGGACGAGCTGCGGCGGCGCAACTACGCGGATCGTGTGGCCGAGGACGTAGCCAGCGCCGATGCCAGCGGGGTCGCCGGCACGCCCACCTTCTTCATCAACGGAAGGCTGCACCAGGGCGCATACGACATCGACACCCTCACCACCGCGGTGGAGAGGGCGAGGCGCACGGCGCTGCTGAGGGGCGCTGCACCCGCCCAGCCAGAACTCGAGCGCGTGCCCTGAGCGGCCCTGGCTTGCTGGGACTGTGCTCAGGCCCGTTCTTGTGAGACCTGCCTCGTCAGCCCTGACCATCCGTCGATCGGGTCGGTCGACCGTACGACGTGCATGCCGGCCGCCGCGTAGCGCTCGAATGCGGCGTCCGCCTCATCGGTGTAGTCGATGACTCCGGGGACCACGATCGGAGAGGTGCAGTCCTCGAGCAGGAAGGTGCGCTCGGCGAGCCGCACGCCGATCTCCTCCTCTTCGAGGAGATCGTCGATGGTCCACGCCAGGCAGTGGCTCTTCGCCTGGCCGGCAATCACCACGGCATCAAAGCCCAGGAGCTTCTCGATCAGCCGCTTGTTCTTACCGCCCAAGGAGTCACCGTCCGGTCCCTCGGTCACCTCGGGCCCGAGCATCGAGTAGTGCTCGGTGAGCGGGTCGTCGCCCTTCACCTGGAACTCGGGGTTGCTGTGTCTCGCTGTGCCGTGGAAGAAGACGGCTTCCTCGAGCGCCGAGACGAGCGCGTGCCCGATCCCGCCGAGCATCGCGTGGTAGGGCCAAATCGTGAGGTCGTACTTGCCACCCTCGGCGAGCCGCCGCGCGTAGTGCAGCAGGTGGCGTTGGGCATAGTCCGCGTCGACGCCGAGCGCCCGCGCGACGGTGGTGTTCATCCTCCAGCGGCCCGATTCCACGTCGTCGACCGAGACGAGCGTGAAGGGATCCGGATAGTTGCCGTGCTCGTCGACGAGCCAGATCGCATGGAAGACCTGCATCGCGTGGTGGGTATCCAGGCTGGGGAAGATCTGCGTGATCGCGCCCAGGTTGCGATAGATGAACTCGCAGAGGCGGCGGGAGTCGTCGACGGCGGCCCTTCCCGTGCGCCCGCCGACGAACAGCTCGAAGTCGGGGATGCAGAAGGTGTTCTGCACGTCGACGACGAGCAGGGCGAGGCGAAAGGAATCGTCGCTTGCCGGTGCGAGCCCGTGCTCCTCGGCCCACGCCGGGGCCTCGCGCGCCCGGTCCTCGTAGGGGACCCGCCAGACCTCGCCCACGCGATTCGGCTGGAAGTGGGGCGGGAGCGGTAGCTGGGACATCGTGCCCTTCCCCGCGATGCTACTCGCCGGGGAAACGTCGAACCGCGCCCAACACGGGCCGAAGGGAAATAGGCTCGATCGCGACACGCGAACCGAGGAGGACCCATGGAGCTGGAAGGAAAGGCCGCGCTCATCACGGGCGCCAGCGGCGGCATCGGCGCCGCGGTTGCGCGCAGGCTGCACGATGCGGGAGCGTCGGTCGGGTTGCTCTCCCGGCGCGGCGACGATCTCGGTCTCCAGCGCTCGCTGGGCGTCAGCTGTGACGTCCGCGACCGCAGCGCTGTGGCCGACGCCACCGACGCCGTCGTCGAGCGCTTCGGCCGCCTCGATGTGGTCGTCGCCAACGCGGGCGTGGGGGCC
This sequence comes from uncultured Solirubrobacterales bacterium, assembly GCA_963801055.1. Classification (GTDB taxonomy): domain Bacteria; phylum Actinomycetota; class Thermoleophilia; order Solirubrobacterales; family 70-9; genus DASUPK01. Next base: position 731,761 of record CAWDDE010000001.1, read on the forward strand.
TACGGCCCCTTCCTGGAGCTCGACCCGGAGCTAATGGAGGCGATGATTGACGTCAACCTGAAGGGCACGCTCTACACCGCGGCCGCGACGCTCCAACATCTGATCGATTCGGGCGAGGGGGACTTCGTGGCGCTCGCGAGCGTCGCCGGTCTCCGCGCGTTTCCGGGGGAGGCCGCCTACAACGCGTCGAAGTTCGGCCAGGTCGGATTCGCGCGAGCACTCGACCACGAGCTGCGGGAACGCGGCGTGCGGGCCACCTGCATCTGCCCCGGCGGTGTGAAGACCGACTTCGCGATCGGGACCGGTCGGACGGAGGGAGATCCCGAGCTCGACGGGATGCTGACCGCAGACGAGGTCGCCGACGTGGTGTTGTTCGCGGTCACGCGGCCTAAGCGAATGCGGATCCTGACCACGAGCTTCCGCCCGATGAGCGAGGCTTCCTGGGGCTAGATCGCCGTCGTCCCCGGGGGCACGCGATCAGGCACTTCTACGAGTCCGGCCGCAGGTGGCCCTGGGCCGGTGGATGCACCCGGCGTCTGAGCCTGCCTGCGTATTGTTGGAGCGTGCGATCGGTTGAAGGCCTGAGGGCGGCCGACCTGGTCGATGCCATTGGGCGGCTGCACCGGCATCGCTGCCACATCCTCGATCTGGTCAGCCCGACCCCCGGCCGCGTGCTCTTTGGGCCGGCCGTGACGATCTCCTACTTTCCGAGCTGCTCCGCCGGGCTCGACCCCGACCGCTTCAATCTCCGCAACCTTTTCTACGAGGCGGTCGGCGACAAGCCGGAGGGGAAGGTCGTGGTGCTGGCGAGCAACGGCTATACCCACGTCTCGATGGGCGGGGGCACGAAGCTCTCGCGCCTGCAGAACCACGGCTGCGCGGGGGTGATCACGGACGGCCGCCTGCGCGACTTTGACCAGCTGGCCGCCTACGACTTCGCGGCATACTGCTCGGGGGAGGCGACGCGGTGGGGAGGGGGAGAGGTGACCCCATTCCAGGCGAACGTGCCGGTCGTCCTCTCCGGCGTGGGCGTGATGCCGGGCCAGTACGTGTTCGCAGACAGTTCGGGAGCGGTCGTCGTCCCGGACGGCCAGATCGAGGATGTGATCGCGGGTGCCCGAGCTGTCGTGGCGGAGGACACCCGCGACGCGGAGGAGATCAAGCGTGAGGCGCTCAGGGGGCCTGGCTCCGAGGGAGGCTGATCGAGATGACAGATGCATTCGTGCTCGGCGGGGTCCGAACCCCGGTCGGCCGCCGCGTAGCTCACGGGCCCGGGCAGTAGCGTTGAGCGATGACCGTTGATGGGCCCCAAATCGGCGCCGGTATGCCCGAGACGGCGGAGCGTGATGGGGCCTTCCCCCGTCTCGACGAGGGTCAGATGTCCCGCCTGCGCCAGCTCGGCGAGCGGCGGGCCGTGGAGCCCGGCGAGGTCCTGTTCGAGGCGGGAGACGCCGAGAGCGACTTCTACGTGATCGAGTCGGGGGCGGTGGCCATCGTCCAGGGATACGGCAGGGAGAATCGCGTCATCGCGCTGCATGGAGCTCGCCGATTCCTCGGGGAGCTCGGCATGATCTCCGGGCAGCGCCTGTACCTGACCGGTGTCGTCCGCGACCGGGGCGCCGTGATCCAGGTGCCCTTGGAGAGGCTCCGCGAGATCGTCTCGCAGGACAAGGCTCTCAGCGATCTGATCCTGGGCGCGTTCATCGCACGACGCTCGATCCTGATCGACGCCGGGACCGGAATCAAGCTGATCGGCTCGCGTTTCTCCCCCGACTCCCGGCGGCTGCGCGAATACCTCGTACGCAACCGCATGCCCCATCAGTGGATCGACCTCGAGGAGGACGAGCAGGCGGACGCCCTGCTCAGCGGCCTCGCCGTCGAGCCCGACGACACACCGGTGGTGGTGGCGAGCGGCGGCGAGATCCTGCGCAAGCCGACGAACGCCGAAGTCGGGCGGGCGATCGGCATCGCCGCCAAGGGCGCGCCCCCCGCCATGTGCGACCTGCTCGTGATCGGCGGCGGGCCCGCCGGGCTCGCCGCATCGGTCTACGCCGCCTCCGAGGGGCTCGACACCCAGACGATCGAGGCCGTGGCGACGGGCGGCCAGGCCGGCACCTCGGCGAAGATCGAGAACTATCTGGGATTTCCGGCAGGGGTCTCCGGCAGCGAGCTCACCCAGCGAGCCGGCCTACAGGCGATCAAGTTCGGCGTGCGGCTCACCGCCCCGGCCGCGGCCGTCGGGCTGAGGAGCTCACCGGGCCGGCACGAGATCGAGCTTTCGACGGGCGAGGTCGCGACCGGTCGGGCTGTCGTGATCGCGACCGGCGCTCAGTACAGGCGCCTCGACGTGCCGCGGCTCGAGCAATTCGAGATGGGCGGCGTTTACTACGCAGCGACGCAGGCCGAGGCGCAGCTCTGCATGGGCGATCCCGTCGTGATCGTCGGCGGCGCCAACTCGGCGGGGCAGGCGGCGATGTTCCTCTCCCGCCATACCGTGCGCTGCAGGCTGCTGATCCGCGGCGATGACCTGGGCAAGTCGATGTCGCGCTACCTGGTCGACCAGATCGAGCGAAACGATTCGCTCACCGTCTGCAGGAACGCCGAGGTGGTGGAGCTCGGCGGGGATCGCGAGCTGGAGTCGGTGACTGTCGCCGACACCCGCACCGGGGAGCGGACCACCATTCCCGCGAAGGCGGTCTTCGTCTTCATCGGTGCCCAGCCGCACACCGAATGGCTCGACGGGCAGCTGGCGACGGACGATGCCGGCTTCCTGCTCACCGGTCGCGACGTCCAGGGCGAGGATCTCGCCGAGTACGACGGCGACCGGCCGCTCTTCCTGGAGACGAGCCGCCCCGGGATCTTCGCCGTCGGCGACGTCCACTCGGGCTCGATCAAGCGCGTCGCATCGGCGGTCGGCGAGGGATCGATGGCGGTGCGGCTGGTCCACCAACGACTCGCCTCGGACTTGCCGAGCGCCGGCGGTCAGTAGCGTCTGGGCATGGCTTCCGGCTGGCCTGCCCTCTCATACGAGGCCTGGAGCGCGACCTGCGACACGCTTCACGCCCACACCCAGGTGCTCGGAAAGCTCGAGGTCGAGCTCGCTCCGCCTGAGCCGCAGCTTCAGCACGCCGCCCTCCGGCTCACCCCACGCGGCTGGGAGACGTACACCCTCCCGGCACGGGACGGCTCGGGCGCGATCGTTGCCGCACTCGACCTCCGGACACATGAGGCGCTAGTCGAGCACACCGATGGGCGGGAAGCTCGGATCCCGCTTACACCGAATCGGGCCGTGGCCGACGTGACGCGCGACGTCCTGGATGCGGTGGCCCGCCTGGCAGGGAGGGTCGAGATCAACCCGACGCCCCAGGAGGTCCCCTGGACGGTCCCGCTGGACGAGGACCGTGAGCACAGCACCTACGAGCCCGACCAAGTCGCGACGTACTTTTGGGCTGCGACTCAGGCCGACCTGGTGCTTGCGGAGTTCCGCGCGCCGTTCCGCGGGCGCGCGACGCCGGTCAACGCCTGGTGGGGGACGTTCGACTTGGCTATGTGGTTCTTCAATGGGAAGCCGGCCGATCCGCCGGGCGACGACTTCATCACGCGTAACGGCGGCGATTCGGAGCTGATCGCGATCGGGTGGTGGCCCGGAGACCCGAAGCACGACGGGGCGGCTTTCGTCGCGTTCGCGTATCCGGCGCCCGAGGGATTCGCCGACGCCGACCTCGATCCCGAGGCCGCGCACTGGGACACCGATCTCGGCGAGTTCATCCTCGAGTGGGAGGACATCCGATCCGATCAGGACCCGCACGCGTTGGCGCTCGAGTTTGCTCACTCGGCCTTCGGCCACGCCTGGAAGGTGTCCGGGTGGGATCCCGTCCTGGCCGGCAGCGCTCAGGGCAACCCGCCGCCGATCCACTGAGTCCGGTGTCCATTTCTCCGTCCTCCGTTCGTCTCAGGGGCGAAGATCCCACCAAGGAGGAAAACCATGAAGTACATGCTGTTGATCCATCAAGGAGACGCGCCGACGCCGGATGACCCGGAGGCGTGGGGCAGGCTCTCCGAAGACGAGCAGAAGGCCGTCTACGCGGGCTACCAGGAGGTCAACCAGACTCCCGGTGTGACGCCCGCCGGCGAGCGGCTGCAACCGCCGGAGTCGGCGACCACCGTCCGGGTGCAGGACGAGAAGACGCTGACCACGGACGGTCCATTCGTCTCGATCAAGGAGGCGCTGGGAGGTTGGCTCTTCTTCGAGGCCGATGATCTCGACGGCGCGATCGAGCTCGCGTCGAAGATTCCGGCCGCCCGCTTGGGCGGAGCGGTCGAGATCCGGCCGCTCGCGGAGGGTTAGGGCGATCCTCGACCGGGTCTTCCGTGACGAGTGGGGCCGCGTCCTGGCCAGCCTGATCGGTTTCCTCGGCGACTTCGACCTCGCCGAGGAGGCCGCTCAGGAGGCCTTCGCGATCGCCGCCGAGCGCTGGCCGCGCGACGGGATGCCGGAGAACCCGCGGGCCTGGCTGGTCACGACCGCTCGCAACCGGGCGATCGATCGGATCCGCCGCGATCGAGCCCTCGCCCAGAAGACGCGGCTCCTGGACCTGCCAGACGCCACGGAGGACGAAATGGATGACAGCGCAATCCCGGACGAGCGGCTCGAGCTGCTCTTCACCTGCTGCCACCCGGCCCTCGCGATCGAGGGCCAGGTGGCCCTCACGCTGCGCACCCTGGGCGGGCTGAGCACCGAGGAGATCGCGCGCGCCTTCCTCGTTCCGCGCGAGACCATGGCCAAGCGGCTGGTTCGCGCAAAGCGCAAGATCGAGGAGGCCGGGATCCCGTTTCGCGTACCGCCACCTCACCTGCTTCCCGACCGGCTCGCAGCGGTGCTCGGGGTGATCTATCTGATCTTCAACGAGGGCTATGGCGGCCGCGGCGACCTCGCAACCGAGGCGATCCGGCTCGGACGTGCCCTCGTCGAGCTGATGCCCGACGAGCCCGACGTCCGTGGGTTGCTCGCATTGATGCTCGTGAACGACGCGCGACGGGAGGCGCGATTCGCGGACGGAGAGTTGGTGCTGCTGCGTGACCAGGATCGAGCGCTCTGGGACATGGACCAGATCGCCGAGGGAAAGGCGGAGGTGGACCGCGCGCTTGCGTCTGGGCGGCCGCGGCGCCTACGTGCTCCAAGCGGCGATCGCCGTTCTGCACACCGACGACCCCCAGGACTGGCCCCAAATCGCCGCCCTGTACCGCGAGCTCGGCCGACTCACGGGGTCACCGGTGGTGGAGCTGAACCGCGCCGCCGCCATCGCAGAGGCAGGCGACGTCGAGGCCGCCCTCGCGCTCGTCGATGACCTCGATCTCGACCGCTATCACTACCTGCACTCGACCCGCGCGGAGCTGCTCCGCCGGCTCGATCGCACCGAGGACGCGCGGGCCGCCTACCGCCGCGCGCTGGAGCTGGTCCACTCCGACGCGGAGCGGCGCTTCCTCGAGCGGCGGCTGGCCGAGCTCAGGCCGGAAGAGGGACGGCGGCCTCCGGTGTCGCCACCATGAAGCTGAAGCTCTCCTCGAGATAGAGCTCGACGGCGTCCGAGCCGTGGCTCTCGTATCCGATCGAGAAATCCTCGCCTGAGTCGAACAGGAAGTCCCCGCCACGCATGCTCAGCACGGCGGCGCCCTCGACGGCGGGCGCAAAGACGATCGGCCCGCCGAGGATCTGGCGCAGGTGCTCGAGCAGCGGGTAGCCGCCGTGCTCGCTCGTCTCGAGGACCCGGGTGTGAGCCTCGGGGCCGAGCGCAAGTCCGTAGGGACCGCCGACACCTGCGACGCGTAGCGCGTCGACGGCCACCGCGACGTGTCGCGGATATCTCGCGCAATCCTCGCCGAGGGTGATCGGATCCTGCGTGGATGCCTGGGTGACGCCGGTGATCCCGGCGGCGCTCCAGCCGTGGAAGACGGCTGCATTCTCGGCCGCCGCGATCCGAGCGGCGGCCTGATCGAGCTCGTCGAGGTCGATGTCCTCGGCGCCTCGGTCCGCGTCCTCGAGCTCCGACCGCGCGACCGAGAAGCGGGCGCGCAGCTCGACCAGGCCGAGGACCCGCCGCTGCCGGGCGATCACGCCATCCCCCGGGACTTCGCGAGACGTCCTCGGCGCGGCCGAGGTTCGTCGCCGAGTGCTCCCAGCCATTCGGCCCGTCGAAGTCGACGAGCTTCCGCGCGGCGAGGGCCGGCGTGAGACGCTCGCGTGCCTCGTCATCGAGGACCCGCCATCCCTTCTCGGAGATCGGGGCGTGCTCGCGAAGCAGGTGGCTCATCGGACGCTCCCTCGCAGGCTCCCGATGCCGAGGGACTCGCTTCCAGCGAGCGGCGCCCCCTTCTGGGCCTCCTCCTCCGTGGCCTCCTCCTCCGACTCCTCGCCGTGCTCGACGATGTCGCCCTCCTGGAAGAGGATCCCCTTGGCGATCTCCCGCCACAGGGGCGTGCGGCGGAGGAGGAACTCGAGGTCCATGGAGAAGTGCTTGAACTCCTCACCCTGAGCGTCGCGCATGATCCCGCGCGCCTGCGGGTCGGGCTCGACGGCAAGCCGCTGCTCATACCAGCCGATCGCCTCCGCCTCCTCGGTCAGCGAGGCGCACAGGCGTGCGAAGGTCCGCGTCTCCTCCGGCAGCTCGTCGGCGGGCTCGTGATACTGATCGAATCCCACCACGGCATCCTTTCAGCTTCGGCTGGGTTGGAGCGCGGCACCGACGCCGGTAGCGGCTATGGGCAGGTGCCGTCGAAAGGGCGAAGGGCCGCCCGAGGGGGCGGCCCTTCGCTTTTGATACGCGGTTCTGAAACGGGCTCGGGATTGACGGCGGGGCGGGACGGCTCCCACCTCCCTTGCTCGCCGGTGCCCGGGTTGGATTCCGCCGGATGGCCGCGTGCCATCCCACGGCCCCTTTATTCGGCGGCGGCTTTGTGGCCGCCGCTTATGGCGAAGCCGACCAACCGGGCGGGTTGGCCCTCAGCGCCCGGACCTAGCGGCCCTGCACCTCCGGCGTCCCGTCAAGCATGGAATTCAAGTTAGGACCACCTCCTTTCTCCGGTAGCCCTATTGAAGCAGGCGCTCCGGCCGGGGCTAGAGTCGCGTTTTCAATGTTCCGCGCCAGACGGGTCCTGCTGCTGATTCCGAGCCTCGGAATCCTGTCGCTGGGCGTAGGTTGCGGCGGAGGAAAGGAACAGGTCACCGCGGCCGAGTTGGTGCAGAAGGCCGATGGGATCTGCCGCGAGGAGCGGAACGCCTTCGATCGCATCCAGGCGCAATCGCCGCCCAATGCCAAGACGGCGGCGGACCAGACCGAGGAGCTGATTCGCGCCACAGAGAAGGCCAACTCCAACCTCGAGGATCTGGAGCCGCCGGAGGCGCTCCGGGCCGCGTACGAGCTCTACCTGAAGGCGCGTCACCAGGTCATCGACGAGATGAGACGCGGCAAGGACGCGGCGGACAACCAGGACTCGAAGGCCTACGGGTCGGCACAGGCGGCTGTCGCACGCGATGCGCCGCAGCGACGGAAGCTCGCCAAGTCGCTCGGCTTGCGGGTCTGCAGCTCCAGCCCGGCGACGGCCTGAGGGTCGCGACTCAGTCGCCGGTTCGCGCCAGGTAGCCGAAGCCGAGGGTCATAGCGAGGTTGCCCAGGCCCGCGAACCAGAGGCCCACGCGGGCGCCGGGGCGTGAGAACGCCGGAGACCGCGACCAGACGATGTCGGTGGCGAGCTCCGTTCCGCGTAGCCAGGACAGCGCCCACCAGTCCTTTGCCCGGTTGCGGCGGTAGGCGACCAGGTGCGCGGCGGCGAAGGTCAACCAGACGGGGCCGCAGCGCCGGAACAGCTCGCGGGCATCGTCTGCGGGCTCGTCGTGGCCGAGCAGGCGCAGGGTGGGCGAGGGCGCGAGGAGCGCTCCGGTGCCGAGCGCCAGGTCGAAGGCGATCATGTTCCGGTTGAGCCTGCGGAGCTCGCGGTTGAGGGTCACCCGCGCGATCCAACCACATTCGACTCCGCCAAGAAGGGAAACCCCGGCTGGCAGCGAAATCTGGCGCCGTGGCACGGACCGCGACCAAGTCCCATCCGGCACGCAAGAGCCTCTCGGACTTCATCACCGAGCGCTTCGACGACTTCTCGCGCTCGCAGAAGGACGTTGCCCGCTACATCGTCGACCATCTCGACGAGGCGGCCTTCCAGACCGCCGAGGAGCTCGCGCGTCGCGCCAACACCTCGTCATCGACGGTGGTCCGCTTCTCCCAGGCCCTCGGTTTCGATGGCTATCCCGAACTTCAGCAGGCAGCGATCGAGGAGTACCGCCACAAGGTCTCCGAGGGGGCGCCGAACGGCAACGGCGGCAGCGGCGCGGCGGCGCTCTTCAACTTCGACCACTCGGAGTTCGAAGCATCGCTTGGGGCCGACTACTCGAACATCGAGGAGACGGCGCGCAACCTGACCCGCGAGCAGATCGAGGCCTCGGTCTCGGCGCTTGCCACCTCGAGGCGCGTACTGATCGTGGGGGTGGAGCAGATGGCGTTCTTCGCCAGCTACCTCCGCCACCTGCTCGGCCTCCTCGACGTCCGAGCCGAGATCGTGGCCTCGCCGAGCCAGGACAACATCCAGAAGCTCTCTCGGATGGACGAGGACACCCTTCTGGTGGTGCTCACCGCCGGCCGCGCCCATCCGCTGATCCTGCGGGCGTTGAAGCTCGCCCGGCATCGGCGCGCCAGGACGCTGTCGATCACCGACGCGACCCTCTCGGACGTGGCCGAGCACTCGGAGCTGATGCTCTACTACTCCTCGAACGGCCCCTCCTACATCCGCTCGAACGCGGCGCTGATGGGGCTCGTCCAGGCACTCGCCCACGGGGTGTACTCGCGGGACGAGGCGGCCCACCGAGACCGCATCCGCGCCTTCAAGCTCAAGTAATCCGGCCTAAAAACGGCCACAGGCCCGGGGGGCGATCCGGACCTGCGGCTTATACCGGGGCCCGGGGGATGGACCCCAATCTTTTTTGACTCCAATCCGCTTAGCGCCCTCGCTAGCGGTGCCCCCTAAAAGCGAGTATACGCATGTTGCCCGTCCTCCAATGAGGCAAACGTGGTTCGACACATTCATCCTGGGGTCGAACCGGGCGCTCGCGGGGGCCTTCTACTATGGGGTTCGAGATGGCCGAGCACGCCACATTCCGCGTCAAGACGGGACTCGCCGAGATGCTCAAGGGGGGCGTGATCATGGACGTCACCACGGCGGACCAGGCGAAGATCGCCGAGGACGCCGGGGCCTGCGCCGTGATGGCCCTCGAGCGCGTTCCGGCCGACATCCGGGCGCAGGGGGGCGTGGCCCGCATGTCCAACCCCGCCGTAATCAAGGAGATCCAGGAGGCGGTGACGATCCCGGTGATGGCCAAGGCCCGGATCGGCCACTTCGCGGAGGCCCAGGTCCTGCAGTCGCTGGAGGTCGACTACGTCGACGAATCCGAGGTCCTCACCCCCGCCGACGAGTCCAATCACATCGACAAGTTCGCCTTCGAGGTGCCGTTCGTCTGCGGTGCGACCAATCTCGGGGAGGCCCTGCGCCGGATTGGTGAGGGGGCGGCCATGATCCGCTCCAAGGGCGAAGCCGGGACCGGGAACATCGTCGAAGCCGTCCGGCACATGCGCGAGATCACCGACGGGATCAAGCGGCTAGCCTCGCTGCGCAGCGAGCAGCTGACGGCGGCGGCCAAGGAGCGTCAGGCCCCGCTCGATGTCGTCCAAGAGGTCGCCGAGCGCGCCTGGCTTCCGGTGCCCCTCTTCTGCGCAGGCGGCATCGCGACGCCGGCCGATGCCGCATTGATGATGCAGCTCGGGGCCGAGGGGAACTTCGTCGGATCAGGAATCTTCAAGAGCGAGGACCCGGCGCGACGGGCGCGGGCGATCGTGGAGGCGACCACGCACTTCAACGACCCAGAGCGGGTCGCTCAGGCGTCGATGGAGCTTGGTGACGCCATGCCCGGGCTCGAGATCGACGCGCTGGCCGCCGATGGCGGACTGCTCCAGGGCCGCGGGGTTTGAGCGGCCGTCTGCGCATCGGCGTCCTCGCGATCCAGGGCGACTTTCAGGCTCACCGGCGGATGCTGGAGTCGCTGGGCGCCGAGGCGACTGGGGTGCGAACCCCCGAGCAGCTGGAAGACCTGGATGGGCTAGTGGTCCCCGGCGGGGAGTCGACGACGATCTCGATGGGGATGGAGCGCGACGGCCTGGACAAGGCGGTCCGGGCCCACGCCGAGTCGGGGCGGCCCATCCTCGGCAGCTGCGCGGGAATGATCGTCTGCGATCGCGACCACCTTGGCCTGGCCGACTACACCTGCCGGCGAAACGCGTTCGGCCGTCAGCTGCACAGCTTCGAGGAGGACCTCGTGATCGAGGGGCTGGGGGAGGAGCCACTGCGCGCTGTCTTCATCAGGGCCCCTTGGGTCGAGGACGCTGGCCCGGGCGTCGAGGTGCTTGCGGAGGTCGGGGGCCATCCGGTTGCCGTGCGAGACGGCAACATCCTCGCCGTTGCCTTCCACCCCGAGCTCACCGACGACAGCAGGGTGCACGCCCTCTTCATGGCGATTGCGACGTCGTCCGCGGAGGTCCGCTCGTGAGGGATCCTCGCGTCACCTCCCTGGCCGAGATCCTCGTCCGCCATTCGACCAAGGTGAGCGAGGGGGACGTCTGCACTATCGAGGGAGAGTCCGCAGCGGAGCCGCTGCTCCAGGCGGTCTACGAGGAGGTGCTGAAGGCCGGAGGTAACCCGATCGTCAACATGGCGATGGAGGGGCAGTCGGCCGCCTACTTCGAGCACGCCTCCGACGCCCAGCTGCAGTGGGTCTCGCCGGTGGCCGAGTGGGCCGTCGAGAACGCCGATGTGCGCATCGCGGTGATAGCGAGCCAGAACACCCGAGCGCTCTCCCAGGTCCCGCCCGAGCGCCAGGCGAAGCGCCAGGCGGCGACCCAGAAGCTGATGAAGCGAGCAATGGAGCGCAGCGCCGAGGGCACGTATCGCTGGGCTCTCACACTCTTCCCCACGCATGCGTACGCGTCAGAGGCGGGGATGGGCCTGGCCGCCTACGAGGACTTCTATTACGGCGCCTGCCTCGCGACCGACGACGATCCGGTCGGTGCCTGGGCGCGTCAATCCGAGGAGACCAAGCGGCTCGCCGACTGGATCCAAGGGCGTTCCGAGGTGCACGTAACGGGCGATGGGACCGACCTCCGCCTAGGGATCGAGGGTCGCAACTTCATCGCCGCCGACGGCGAACACAACATGCCCGATGGGGAGTTCTTCACCGGGCCGGTCGAGGACTCGGCAGCGGGCGAGATCCGCTTTCACCTGCCGGCCAGCTACGCCGGCCGAGAGGTGGCGGGGGTTCGCTTCCGATTCGAGGGCGGCCGGGTGATGGACGCCAGCGCCGAGAAGGGTGAGGAGTTTCTGATTGAGATGCTCGACACCGACGACGGCGCCCGCCGCCTCGGCGAGCTCGGCATCGGCACGAACTACGGGATCACCGACGGGACGGGAGAGATCCTGCTCGACGAGAAGATCGGCGGGACGGTGCACCTCGCGGTCGGGCGCTCATACCCCGAAACGGGCGGCGTCAACGAGTCCGCCATCCACTGGGACATGATCTGCGACCTCCGTCAGGGCGGACAGATAGAGGTCGACGGCGAGCCGCTCCAGCGCGACGGCCAGTTCGTGATCTAGGCCAGGCGCCGCAACCCTCGCGCGAGGAACGGGTTTACAAGCGTCAAACGGGTCGCTCCTCGGTTTTGACTGCGGAGCGTCCTCGCACAAACGGTAGGCGCTCGGCCGGGGAGAACGAGCCCTTCACGTGAAACGGGTTGCTCCTCGCTTCTCTGCGGAGCACCCTCGCATAAGGAGGGACGGCATGAACGGAGGCAAGCTGGGCCGGGTGACCCTGATCGCGGTCGCGGCCCTGGTCCTCGGTCTCGTCGTGGCGGCGCCGGCCGCCCAGGCCAGGAAGAAGGTGGTAACGAAGGAGTTCGAGGTGGGGGTGGGGGCGCCCGCCGGCGGCGTGCCGCTCAACATCCCGGACGGGGGCGGGGGGGCCGTGCAGCTGGTCCGCGATCCGATTGCGGTCAAGGGACTCAACCCGCGAGGCAAGATCAAAGACGTCAATGTCGGCGTTCGGATCAGCCATCCGTTCGCGAATGACCTGGAGATCTATCTGGCCTCGCCGCGTGGGGTGATCAACCTCTCCCATGATGTCGGCGGCAACGGCAACAACTACGGTGACGGGTTCGCCGGCTGCGCCGGAGGCCTGACGACCTTCGACAGCCAGACACCCACCTCGATTGCGACGCCGGGGCTGCAGGCACCGTTCGTCGGGTTCTTCGCGCCGCAGGAGAGCCTCGGTCTCCTCAACGGCCTGGGGGACAAGAAGGCGACGAACGCGACCTGGTCCCTGCTCGTCATGGACGACAGCAACCTCCATGGGACCGGCACCGTGGACTGTTTCAAGCTGACGTTGAGGGCCACCAACCCGAGGTAGAAATCGGTAGCCACGAACCGAACGGGGCGCCCGCGGGCGCCCCGTTCTCGTTCGGAGGACGGCTCTTAGAATCGAGGGCGTGTCCGGTCACTCCAAGTGGTCCTCGATCAAGCACAAGAAGGGCGCGGCAGACGCTAGGCGCGGCAAGCTCTTCACCAAGCTCGCGCGCGCGATCACCGTCGCGGCTCGGGACGGCGGTGGGAACGTCGACGCCAACCCCGCACTGGGCCTGGCTGTTCAGAAGGCCCGCGATGCCTCGATGCCCAAGGACAACATCCAGCGCGCGATCGACCGGGGCACAGGGGAGGGCGGCGACGCCGCCGCGATCGAGAGCGCCGTATACGAGGGGTACGGCCCGGGCGGCGCCGCGATCCTGGTCGAGGCTCTGACCGACAACCGCAACCGAACCGGCGCCGAGGTTCGCCATGCGTTCGAGAGGCACGGCGGCAGCCTGGGAGAGCCGGGATCGGTCTCCTGGCAGTTCGAGAAGCGCGGCGTGATCCTCGTGGACGGTGAGCGTTACGACGAGGACGACCTGATGCCGGCGATCGACGCGGGCGCGGAGGACGTCTCCGAGGACGGCGACCTGCTCAAGATCACCACCGCCGCCTCAGACCTGGCCGCCGTCCGCTCCGCCCTGGAGGGTGCCGGGGTGGAGGTTCAGTCCGCCGAGCTCTCCATGGAGCCGAAGAGCACGGTCCAGGTGGGGGAGGGAGACGCGCCGGCCCTGCTGCGGCTGATGGACGCCCTCGAGGATCAGGATGACGTCGATTCAGTGCATGCCAACTTCGACGTGCCGGAGGAGATCCTCGAGAGGGCCGCGGCGACATCCTGACTTAAAGGACATCCGCCCCGAGTCCGAGAATGAAGGGGAATGATCGTGATCGGCATCGATCCGGGTATCGCCAACACCGGGTTCGGTGTGGTTCGCACGGCCGGGGAGCGGATGGTGGCGCTCGACGGCGGAGTGATCGAGACTCCGGCCGACCTGCGTGTCGAGCAGCGGCTCGCGCAGGCTGCACGAGTCGCTCGGAGAGCTGATCCGCTGGCACGAGCCCAAGGCGATGGCGCTCGAGGACCTCTTCTTCGGAAAGAACGTAGGCTCGGCGTTGAGCGTGGGTGAGGCCCGCGGCGTGGCCCTGCTGGCCGCCGCCAGTCACGCGGTTCCCTGCTTCGACTACACGCCGCAGGCGGTGAAGAAAGCGGTGTGCGGCTCCGGCTCCGCCGAAAAGGGCCAGGTGCAGCGCATGGTTGCGAGCCTGCTCGGCCTGCCAGAGCCGCCCGCGCCTGACCACGCTGCCGATGCTTTCGCCGTCGCGATCTGCCACGCGGGATCCGCGGCGGCCCGCAACGCGCCCGGGCATTTCGGTCGGGCGAGGCCCGGGGCGGCTCCGGCGATCGCGACGCGCCAGCGCTTGGCCGGCTAGCGGCCCCAGGCCGCAGGTGGCCGCGACCTGATGAAGGCATCCGGGCCGGCGCCCAGAATCACTGGGCATGATCGCCTCCGTCAACGGAGAGGTTCTCGTCCGCCGTCCCGATCACGTCGTGGTCGATGCCAACGGCGTCGGCTACCGGCTGGCCGTCTCGGCCGAGACGCTCAAATCCGTGCCCGCGCGTGGCAAGCGGACCTCCCTGCACGCCCACCTGGTGGCGCGCGATGACGCCCTCAGCCTGTACGGCTTCTCGAGCGAGGAGGAGAGGGACCTCTTCCTGCACCTGATCTCCGTGGGCGGGGTTGGGCCGAAGGTCGCGATGGCGGTGCTCTCGGGAGGCCCGGTCAGGGAGCTACTCCGGGCGATCGCCGCCGGCGACTCGAAGCGGTTTCAGGCCGTCCCCGGGATCGGCAAGCGGACGGCGGAGCGGATCATCGTCGAGCTTCGCGAGAAAGTCGCCGGCGAAATCGAGGGCGACGCCGACGGCCCGGCGATCGCCGGCGACGGGGAGGACCCACGGGCGCTGGCCCGCGAGGGCCTGCTCAACCTGGGCTACACGCCGCCCGAGGCGGAGAAGCTTCTCTCCGGTGCGGATGGAGCGAGCCCCGAGGAGATCGTGCAGTCGGCCCTGCGCAGCGCCGCGGGGGCCGCGTGAGCGTCGAGCCGGGCAAGGGAATTCGCACCCCCGGCGTCGCCGACGAGGAGATCGTCATACATGACGCCAGGGCCGTCGGCGCGGACGACGACTTCGACCGATCGCTGCGGCCTCCGAAGCTCGAGGATTTCGTCAACCAGGCTCAGGTCACCGAGCAGCTCGGGATCTTCATCGAGGCGGCCCGCCGGCGGGGCGAGGCGCTCGACCACGTGCTGCTCGCCGGCCCGCCCGGCCTGGGCAAGACCTCGCTCGCCCACATCATCGCCGCGGAGCTCGAGGTGCCGATGGTGCAGACCGCGGGGCCCGCGCTCGAGCGCAAGGCCGACATCGCCGCATTCCTGACGGGGCTCGAGCCAGGCAGCGTGTTCTTCATCGACGAGATCCACCGCCTGGGGCGGGCCGTGGAGGAAACGCTCTACCCGGCGATGGAGGACCGGCGGCTGCCCGTCGTCCTTGGACAGGGTGCGGGCGCGCGCACGGTGACCCTCGACCTGCCCCCGTTCACCCTGATCGGCGCGACCACGCGAACTGGACTGCTGACGACGCCACTGCGCGACCGCTTCGGCGTCTGCCACCGGCTCGAGCACTACGACGCGGCGGACCTTCGCGAGATCGTCCTGCGCTCCGCAGGGATCCTCGACATCGAGGTCGATGCCGACGGCGCGGAGGAGATCGCCGGTCGCGCCCGGGGCACGCCGAGGGTGGCGAACCGTCTGCTGCGCCGGGTCCGTGACTTCGCCGAGGTCAAGGGGCGGGGCCGGGTCGACCGCGAGCTCGCCTCCGATGCGCTCGAGATGCTCGAGGTCGACCGGGCGGGGCTCGACCGGCACGACCGCCGGCTCCTCGAGCTGATGGCCGACGAAGTTCGCCGGCGGGCCGGTTGGGCTCTCCACGCTCTCCGTGGCCGTCGGGGAGGAGGCGGACACGATCGAGGACGTCTTCGAGCCCTACCTGCTTCAGCAGGGGCTGATCAAGCGGACCCCGCGGGGCCGGGTCCTCACCGAGCGGGCGTACGAGCATCTTGGGCTGCCTGTCCCCGAGGGCATGGCCAGCCTGTTCTAGGCACGATCTGGGCACGAGTAGGCGTAACGGGTTGGCTAGCCTTGAGCAGGAATGCCGTACTTCATCTGCCCGAACTGCGGGAACAGGGAACTGAGCGGGGAGCGCACCGCGGGGTTTTCGACCCGGCCCAAGGGCTGCTCCAAGTGCGGCTTCGGATTCCTCTTCGAGCTGCTCGACGACTACATGCCGGCGCCGGGCGCGGCCTTCTTCACCTGCGACCAGGACGGCCGTGTCCTCGATCTCGGCAAGGGAGCCTTCGAGCTCACCGGGCTCAAGGACGAGCAGGTGATCGGCCGACCGATCCGCGAGGTCCTCGGGCTCGAGTGGATCGACAAGGGGGATGGGGGCGAGACCGCCGACACCGACAGCGACGGGGATACCGACCCGATCGAGACCACCCTGGAGTGGGGAGTCCGGTCACTCGGCAAGCGGGTTGCCGTGAACGCCGAAGGGGACCTGCCCACCGAGGCGGTGGCCGATCTCTTTCCGGCCTATGACGACGACGGCGGCCTCTTGCTGGTGTTGACGCCTGAGTAGGTCCGGCTGACCTGCGGCTGTGTTGCAATGGGGGCCGACACCTCGGCTGAGAGCGCTAGCTTGAGCACCTCAAACCCGTGAGCAACCGCCGTCGCAATCTCTTCATCCTGGCCTTCGTCGCCCTGCTGATGATCGGCTCCGGGATCGTCATCGCGACCAAGAAGACGACCCTGGGCCTCGATCTGCAGGGCGGGACCGAGCTGATCTTCCAGGCGCGGCCGACGCCGCAGAACCCGACGATCGACGGTTCGGACATCGACCGGGCGATCGAGATCATCCGTGAGCGGACCGACGCCTTCGGCGTCTCAGAGCCGGAGATCTCGAGGATCGGGTCGGACTCGATCCGGGTCGGTCTCCCCGACGTGAGCAACGCCGCGCGCGCTAGCGACGAGGTCGGGCAGACCGCCCAGCTCCAGCTCTACGACTGGGAGCCGAACATCATCCCGAACCCGGCGAAGACGAACGTGTCGCGCAGCGAGTCGTCGTTCAGCCGCCTCTACGACGCCGTCCAGCTCGCCTCCCAGCAGCAGCCGAACTGCTTCGAGAACAAGTGCACAACCAGCGGTCCGCAGTACTACCTGTTCAACTCTCAGACGCACGCCTGGATTGCGGGTCCGACCGACACCCAGAACGACCTGTTCGCCCAGCTGCCGCGACCAGAAGCAGCCGCCCAACTCCGAGATCATCGCGGTGCCGCAAGGCACCGTCGTCGTGGAGAAGGAGGGGGTGGACGGGGCCCCGGCCCCCGACAACCCGAACGATCCGAGCGCAGAGTGGTTCGTGATCCGGGACCGACCGGCGCTCTCGGGCACCGACATCAAGGACCCGAAGGCGAGCTTCGACCAGTTCGACCAGCCCAACGTCACCTTCAGCTTCACCGACCAGGGGCGCGAGGAGTTCGCGAACACCACCAGGGAGATCGCCCAGCGCGGACTGCAGAACGCCCCGCCAGGCGTCGCCGGGAACTCCCAGCTCGCCGACCAGTACTCAGGGCACTTCGCGATCGTGCTCGACGGGCAGATCAAGTCCCGGCCGATCATCAACTTCGTCGAGAACCCGAACGGGATCGACGGCCGGAACGGCGCCGAGATCAACGGGCTGAACCTGCAGGAGTCGCAGGACCTCGCGCGAGATCCTCCAGATCGGCGCGCTGCCGGTGGATCTCACGCAGATCTCGAGCTCTACGGTCTCGGCCACCCTCGGCCAGGAGGCACTCGACCAGGGACTGAAGGCGGGGATCGTCGGGCTGATCCTCGTCTGCCTCTTCCTGCTCGCCTACTACCGCTTCCTCGGCTTCGTCGCCGTGATCGGCCTGGCGATCTACGGCCTGATCTTCTTCGCGCTCATCAAGCTGATCCCGATCACGCTCACCCTGCCGGGGATCGCTGGATTGATCCTGACTATCGGGGTGGCGGCCGACGCCAACGTCGTCATCTTCGAGCGGATCAAGGAAGAGGCGAGGGGCGGCAAATCGATGCTGAGCGCGATCGCCGCCGGCTACCGCCGAGGCATCGCGACGATCATCGACGCGAACGTGATCACGCTGATCACGGCGTTCATCCTGTTCGCGCTGGCGACGGCGAACGTGAAGGGATTTGCATTCACGCTCGGCGTCGGAACGATCGCCTCGCTGTTCACGGCGGTCGTGTTCACCCAGGCGTTCCTCGGCCTGTTCGGGCGGGCGCGCTTCATACGCTCGCCGGCGGCGCTTGGAGCGCGGCCGGAACAGCGGGTCCGCTGGCACTTCGACTTCAGCCGGGCGAGCAAGTACTTCTTCACTCTCTCGGGCTGCATCCTGCTGGTCGGCGCGCTCGCCTTCGCGACCAAGCAGCTCAACCTCGGCATCGATTTCGAGGGGGGCAGCCGGATCACTGTCGGCCTGCAGAAGCCGGCGACCGTCGACGACGTGCGCTCGACCGTGGAGGGCGCCGGAATCGACAGCCCTGAGATCACGAAGGCGAGCAACGCAGCAACTCGGGACGAACGTGTTCGAGATCGACTCGAAGGCGAGCCCCGAGGAGGTTCAGAGCGTCCAGCCGGCGCTCCAGGAGAAGTACGGCATCGTTCAGAACGGCTTCAACGCGACGACGGTCGGCCCGACCTTCGGCGAGCAGGTGGCGAGGAGCGCGATCTACGCGATCGTCTTCTCCCTACTCATCATCTGCGCCTACGTCGCGTTCCGGTTCGAGCCGAAGTACGCGGTGCCGGTGATCATCGCGGTGATCCACGACATCCTGATCACGGGGGGCGTCTACTCGCTGACGGGGAGGGAGGTGACCAGCGGTACCGTCGCCGCGTTCCTGACCATCCTCGGGTACTCGCTCTACGACACGGTCATCGTCTTCGACCGAATACGCGAGAACGTGCCGCGGCTGCCGCGCGCGACCTTCTCCCAGATCGTCAACCGCTCAATGAGCGAGGTGCTCACGCGGTCGCTGATCACGGGTCTGTCGAGCGTCTTCCTGGTGACGGTGCTGTACATCTTCGGCGGCGCGACTCTGAAGGACTTCGCGTTCGCAATGATGGTCGGGCTCCTCTCGGGTACCTACTCGTCGATCTTCATTGCGTCGCCTGTGCTCACGCACTGGAAGGAGCGCGAGCCAACCTACCGACGACGCCGCGAGCGGATCGAGGAGCAGATGGGCTATGTCCCGGCGTTCCCGGAGGAGAACGTGATCGCCCGGGTGGAGGGCGGCCCCGAGGAGCCGGCGCCGAGCGAGCCGCCGGTCCCGGCCGCGCCTACTCCGAGCCGCTCCCAGGTGCCCGGGGTTGTGCCCGAGCCGCCGGGTCCGGTTCCGCCGCCGCCCGCGCCGGCCCCACCCGAGCCGCGGGCTCCGGTGGGCGCACCGCGCGAGGGTGGAGACGGCCAGGCTCCGGGCGGAGACAGCCGGGCCGAGACCGAAGGTGACGGGACAGGGGGCGCCGAGCGCGCCGCGGAGTCCGATCGCCCAGAGCTCAGCGAGGCGAGTGCGGCGGCACTCCGGCGGGTTCGCCAGCAGCAGTCGGGCGGCCGTCGGCAGAGGCGGCGCAAGAAGCATGGGAGGAATCGCTGATGGCGGCCCTGGTCTGGTTCACGATGGGCGTCGCCCTCTGGCACTTCACTGTATTCGTGCCCGATCGGTTCAGCGGCGGGATCGTCGGCGCCTTCCTGGGTGCCGGCGCCGGCGCGATGGTGAGCGGCGCGATCGCCCAGATCGCCCTCGGCAAGGGGATCGGAGACACCGATCTCGCGACCGCGCTGTACGCGGTGCCGGGCGCCCTGCTCGGCCTCGCCGTCGTCTACCTGATCGGCCTGCGCTCGGGCGTCGAGGCCGAGCACATCTAGCGCGCACCAAGGCCGCGGTCCCTTCAGTTGGCCCGGGCCCCCGCGGGCCTTTCACGTTGGCCCGCGGGACCGTACGGGGCCGAAACCGCGTGCTTGGCGCCTTATTGCTGGTATGCGGAAAGAAGGCGCCAAGAGCCGCAGGGATGCCGCGATCGCCCGTGTCGCCGCGGGTCAACACGGCGTGATTTCGGCGCAGCAGTTGTATGAGCTCGGGCTGCCCGCCAGCACGATCAGGCACCGCGTCACCTCCGGCCGCCTACAGCCATTCATCGCGGTGTTTATGCCGTCGGTCATTCCCGACTCAGCAATGAAGGGAGATGGATGGCTGCCGTTCTCGCGTGCGGTCCCGGCGCCGTCCTAAGCCACCGGAGCGCGGCCGAGCTATGGAGCATCCGCCGCGCCCGCCGACCTTCAACGGCTGGCGGGCCCTGCGAGCGAGATCCGATCGATGTCTCGGTGCCGGGAGTCTCAGGCAGGAAGAGGCAGAAAGGGATTGCCTTGCATCGTTCCTCGACTCTGATCGCCTCAGAATGCACGCGCCGCGACGGCATTTCGGTGACGAAACCGGCGCGGACGCTTGCGGATCTGCGTCGCGTACTGTCGGATGCGGAATTCGCAGCCGCTGTCAGAGAGGCCGAGTTCCTTCGGCTGCCGATCGGCGATCGCGCCGGCTCCCGCGGAGGCGGCGCTGATCTGCGAGCGCCCGAGCGCACCCGCACCGAGCTCGAGTCGAAATTCCTAGCGCTGGTCCGGCGGCATCGCCTGCCGAGGCCGGCGGTGAATGTGCGCATTGATCGGTTCGAGGTCGACTTCCTCTGGCGTCCTCAGCATCTGATCGTCGAGGTGGACGGTTGGGAGTCTCACGGCACCCGTTCCGCATTCGAGGAGGACCGCGCCCGCGATGCCCGGTTGAAGCTTCTCGGCTACGACGTTCTGCGCTTCACCTGGCGGCAGGTCACGTCGGAGGGAGCAGGGGTGGCAAGGGCACTCCGGGCTCTAGTCGCATCGCAGTAGCTGGAGCTGGCGCCTTATTGCCGGTATGCGGCAAGAAGGCGCCAAAGGCGCGCGACCCCGCCGGTTCCGTCGGGCGTCGAACTTAAGTTGGCTGGATGGCCTCGACAGAGCCAGCCCGAGCCTTCCGGGCCGACCCTTACGACTACGGGGAGGTTCGGCGCCTGAGCGCCGAGCTGGCGCTGGCCGAGCCGGTCGCGATCACCCTCGTGCGCCGCGGCTACCGCACGGTCGACGCGGCACGGCGTTTCCTCGAGGCCCGTGAGTCTCACGATCCCTTCGAGTTCGACGGGATGGAGGAAGTCTGCGAGCAGGTCCTCGCGGTCGCCCGGCGCCACGGCCGGATCACGATCCACGGCGACTACGACGTCGACGGCATCAGCTCGACCGCGATCCTCGTCTCCACGGTCCGCTCCCTGGGAGCCGAGTGCGACTGGCTGATACCCGACCGGCTCAACGACGGATACGGCCTGACGATGGCGAGCGTCGAGAAGTTGCGGCGCCGCGGCTCCGAGCTCGTCATCACAGCCGATTGCGGGATTGGCTCTGTCGAGGAGGTGGCCTCCGCACGCGCCGCGGGGATCCAGGTCGTGGTCACCGATCACCACCTGCCTGGCGATCGGCTCCCCGAATGCCCCATCGTCCACCCGATCGTCTCCGAGTACCCCTTCGAGGGCCTCTGCGCCGCCGGCGTCGCGCACAAGTTCGCCAGCGCCCTCTGCGATGCGGCGGGACGCGGAGCAGCTGAGACGGTGGGTGGCCGCCGCCACCCTTGTGACAAGGACCTCGACCTAGTGGCCCTGGCGACGGTCGCCGACATGGTTCCCCTGGTCGGCGAGAACCGCCGCCTCGTCCGCGAGGGGCTGCGCCTGCTGCGGGACAGTCCGAGGGTCGGCCTGCGAGCGTTGATGTCCGCCTCGGCGGTTGATCCCGAGACGATCGATGCCGGCGCGCTCGGCTTCCGGCTGGCGCCGAGGATCAACGCCGTCGGGCGCCTCTACCGAGCGGACGCCGGCGTCGAGCTCATGCTCACGGATGACTCCGACCGGGCTGCCGCGATCGCGGCCGAGCTCGACCGTGCCAACGCCGAGCGCCGCTGGGCGGAGCAGAAGGTGATCGACGCCGCCGAGCGCGCGCGGTCCGCGCTGCCCCCTGCCCAGGCCGATGCCCCCGCGCTCGTCCTGACCGGCGAGGGCTGGCATCGGGGCGTCGTGGGCATCGCGGCCTCCCGGATGGTGGAGCGCCACTACCGGCCCACGATCCTGCTCTCGGTCGATCAAGCCCGGGCCAAGGGCTCGGCCCGGAGCATCCCCGGCTTCGACCTAGTCGCTGCGCTCGCCGCATGCGACCCGCATCTGGTCCGCTACGGCGGCCACCGCGCCGCGGCCGGTCTCGAGCTGGAGGCCGATCGCGTCGACGCCTTCCGCGAGGCATTCGTCGCACACGCCGCGTCGGAGATCGAGCCGGCCGACCTGGTGCGGATCGAGCACCTCGACGCGCTCGTCGGAGTCGGCCGGGAGGGGATCGGAATGGATCTCGCCCGCCAGCTGGAGAGCCTCGGGCCCTTCGGAATGGGTAACCCGGGGCCCCGGCTTCTGGTTCCCTCTGGCCGCCTCACCGAGGTGCGGCCCCTCGGCGAGGAGGGCAAGCACTCGCGGTTCCAGCTCGAGAGCGGCGCCGGTCGTGCCGTAGGGGTCGCCTTCGGGATGAACGGCGAGATCTCGAGGCGGAAGGACCAGCTCCTGGATCTCTCGGTGGAATTGGAGGTGGATCGCTGGAACGGCGCCGAGCAGCCCCGCGTGGTCGTCCGCGAGCTCTATCCGCTGGGGCCCCCGCCTGAGGCGGCTCCGAAGCGAAGGTTCTGCGGCGAAGGCTGCCCGGCCCCCGACGCTGAATGGTGGGATCGACTCGAGCGGGAGATGGCGGGAGTGGCCGGTGGCCGCCCAGGTTCGCTGCTCGAAGTAAGGGCGGCGGAGGGGCCCCGCCGCGAGTCCATCGACCGACGCGGGGGTGCGGCTGTGGCATCGCTGGCCGAGCTGATCTCGAGCGGGGAATCGGTGCTCGCGATCTGCGCGGACGCGGCGCGCCGCGCCAAGCTTGCCTCCTCGGCCGCCGACCCGGGGCGCTTCGGTGCGGCCCGGCCGCGGATCGCCTGCTGCCGCTGCGGGAACGACGCACTGGACCGCGCGCTGGCGACGCCACCCGACGCCGGGCTCGTGCTCGCCGACTGGACGTCGATCGCCCTGCGGCCCAGTGCTCCTCGCGACTTCCGGCACGTCGTGCTGGTCGATCCGCCGCCCAGCGAGCCGCTGGAGGGGCTGGCCCAGCTCGCCCAACGTCAGGCGGCGGCCGCAGACCACACCGCCGGGTACCTCCGCCTCGCGTGGGGGCCTCCGGAGCTCGAGTTCGCCTCGCGTCTCCTGGACCGCGAATGGGACCTGCGGGCGGCGATCGGGGAGATCTGGCGCGGCCTCGGCGAGGCAGGGGGTAGGGCCGAGGGTGCGGACCTGCGCGCTCTGCTCGCGGGCGGCTCCCGCTATCCGCGGACACCCGAGATCGCTGCCCGGTGCGTACGGGTGCTCGACGAGCTCGAACTGTGCGAATGGCTACCGAATGGCGGCGTCGCCGTGCTGCGGGTCTTATCCTCGGAGAGGACCGATCTGGGGCGATC
This sequence comes from uncultured Solirubrobacterales bacterium, assembly GCA_963801055.1. Taxonomy (GTDB): domain Bacteria; phylum Actinomycetota; class Thermoleophilia; order Solirubrobacterales; family 70-9; genus DASUPK01. The sequence continues at coordinate 755,008 of CAWDDE010000001.1, forward strand.
GCGAGCCTTTGCGGCGTGCATCGCCAGACACCAGGAGGCCATCCGATTCCTGCGAAGCAGAGCACAACAGGCGTAGCGAGCACCCAGGACGGGGTGCTCCCCGACGGCGTCAAGCTGCGCGACGAGGAACGCCGCGGGCACACCCGCGTCGGCGAACCCGCGGGCCGCTCGCGCACGCCGCGCGCCGACTCGATCACCCGGGAGCTCACCCCCGACCAGCGGGCACTGCTGGGCGACCTCTTCGCAGTCATCGCGGAGCACAAGTCGGATACCGCCGAGCCGGTCGACAAGCAGGAGATCGAGCGCGCCTTCGCCTTCGCCTGCGAGAGCCACGCGGGCCAGGAGCGCAAGTCCGGCGAGGACTTCATCACCCACCCGCTCGGCGTGGGCCGGATCTGCGCCGGCCTGCGGCTCGACACCGCGACCCTCTGCGCGGCCCTCCTCCACGACACGGTCGAGGACACGAGCGCGAGCCTGGAGGAGGTCCGCGAGGACTTCGGCGACGAGATCGCCCAGCTCGTCGATGGAGTCACCAAGCTCACCGGTATCACCTTCAAGAGCCGCGATGAGCGGCAGGCCGAGAACTACCGCAAGATGATGGTGGCGATGGCCACCGACGTCAGGGTGATCCTGATCAAGCTGGCCGACCGCCTCCACAACATGCGCACCATCGGCGCGCTGCCCAAGCAGAAGCAGCAGGAGAAGGCTCGCGAGACGCTCGAGATCTTCGCTCCCCTCGCGCATCGGCTCGGGATCCACGCGATCAAGTGGGAGCTCGAGGACCTCGCCTTCGCGACGCTGCACCCGCGAAAGTACGACGAGATCAAGGAGCTCGTCGCCCAGCAGCGGGCGGAGCGGGAGCGCTACGTCGAGGAAGCGGGTCAGTTCCTCGCCAGGGAGCTCGCCAAGGTCGGCATCGAGGCCGAGATCTCGGGCCGGGCGAAGCACTTCTATTCCATCTACACGAAGATGACCCGCAAGGGCAGGGAGTTCAACGAGATCTTCGACCTGACCGCAATGCGCGTCCTGGTCGGCTCCGTGAAGGACTGCTACGGCGCGATCGGCATCGTGCACTCCCTCTGGAAGCCACTGCCAGGGCGCTTCAAGGACTTCGTCGCGATGCCCAAGGCGAACGCCTACCAGGCGCTCCACACCACCGTGATCGGCCCCGAGGGCCGGCCGCTCGAGATCCAGATCCGCACGCCCGACATGCACGAGCTCGCCGAGTACGGGATCGCGGCGCACGTGATCTACAAGGAGGGCACCTCCACCGGCGACCCCAGCAAGGAGAAGATGACCTGGCTGCGCCAGCTGATCGAGAACGAGCGCGACCAGGGTCCGAAGGCCTTCTTGGAGGCGCTCAAGGTCGACCTCTTCGAGGACGAGGTCTTCGTCTTCACGCCAAAGGGCGAGGTGAAGAACCTGGCTGCCGGCTCGACGCCGCTCGACTTCGCGTACTCGATCCACACCGACGTAGGCCACAGCTGCGTCGGGGCGAAGGTGAACGGCAAGATCGTCCCGCTCCATTACCAGCTTCGCAGCGGGGACATCGTCGAGGTGCTGACGGCCAAGCAGGGCCGCGGGCCCTCGCGCGACTGGCTCAAGCTTGTGCGGACAACCCGCGCCCGCAACAAGATCCGAGCCTGGTTCTCGCGGGAGGGCCGCGAGGATGCGGAGCACAAGGGGCGCGACGAGCTCGCCCAGGCATTCAAGAAGCGCGGCCTGCCCTATCCGAAGCTCGCCGGGTCGCCCCTGCTCGTCGACGTGATCCGGGAGATGGGCTTCCGGAAGGCAGACGACTTCTACATCGCGCTCGGCCAGGCGAAGATCTCGACGAAGGTCGTCACCAACAAGGTGATGCAACGGCTCAAGCGCGGCGAGGCGGTCGAGGAGGAGCCCACCGAGGGCCTGATCAAGGGCACCGACGACGCGAGGCGCAGAACACGCGAGGCAACCAGCTTCGGGATCAAGGTCAAGGGGATCGACGACGTGGCGGTGCGGCTCGCGAAGTGCTGTCGCCCCGTCCCCGGCGACGACATCGTCGGCTACGTCTCGCTGGGCCGGGGGATCACCGTCCACCGCGAAGACTGCCGCAACGTCGCCGCTTTGAAGAAGGCCCCCGAGCGCTTCACGGACGTGAACTGGCAGGGGGACAACGAGTCCTCCTACCGGGTGGAGCTCCAGGTCGACGCCTGGGACCGCACCCGGTTGCTCGAGGACCTCTCGCGCACATTCGCTGAGGCTGGGCTCAACATCCTCGAGGCCCGCTGCGCGACGAAGCACCCCATGGTGAAGAACCGCTTCGTCGTCGAGGTCGGGGACACCGAGCAGCTCAAGCAGTGCATTTCGCGGCTGCGGAACATCGACTCGGTGTTCGACGCCTACCGCGTGACGCCGACGGCCTAGCCTCGGGCAATCCCCTCACGCGGATCTGCCGTATAAATAGCAAGTGGTCAGGAGGAGGGACAGAGGAAGGCGGCTGTGGTTCGCCCTCGCCCTAGCGATTGCCGCTGCTCTCTTCGTCGGCGGCCTGGCCTTCGCCTCCGCCCCGATCATCGGGCAGCCCGACAACACCTACTCGGCCTCGAGCTACACGATCGATCAAGGGGAGGTCGCCCAGCTCCAGGTCACCGGCAGCACCCACACCGTGACCGCCAACCAGAACGGCCCCGACGGTAAGGCGCTCTTCCGCACTCCCATAATCTCCGGCGGCACATTCGGGGTGAACGGCACCCAGTTTCTAAGCGCGGGTGACTACACGTTCTTCTGCATGGTGCACCCGAGCACGATGCAGGCGACCCTTCACGTGAGCGGGATCGGCACGCCTCAGGCCCGTCCCTCCGCAACTCTTGCCCTCCGCACGAAGACCATCTCCAAAGCCCTCAAGAAGGGGTTGCTGGTGGCGGTCAACGCGAGCACGAAGATCGACGGCGTCGGACTGAGCGCCAAGCTCGGCAACACCAAGATCGGAGGGGCAAACGACATCTCCCTGGCGGCCGGCCAGCAGACAGACGTCGTCAAGCTGAGCAAGGCCGGCAAGAACAGGCTCAAGGGCCGATCCACCGCCAAAGTCACCGTCACTGCCGACATTCCCTTCGGCTCGCCCGCCTCGGCGAAGGGCAAGCTCAAGTAGCTCGAGCGACGGCCTTTCGCACCCGCTCCGCGACCTCGCGCATCTCCTCCTCCGAGGAGTACTTCGTCCGCGGCCAGAAGAAGCCGCGGAGCCCATCCTTTTGCTTGCGCGGCACGACGTGGACGTGAAGGTGGGGGACGCTCTGGCTGACGACGTTGTTGAGCGCCACGAAGGAGCCCGGCTTCCGCATCGCCTTCGGAATCGCGACGGAGAGCAGGCGCGCCTTGGCGAACAGCTGCCCGATCAGTTCGTCAGGTAGATCGGCGAGGGTCTCGTAGTGATCCCGGGGGACGAGCAGCGAGTGCCCCGGGAAGAGCGGCCGGTTGTCCAGGAAGGCAAGCGTTCGCTCGTCCTCGAAGACCAAGTGCGCGGACTCGTCCCCGGCGACGATCTGGCAGAAGCGGCAGGTTGCCTCCGAGGCCATTGGCCGGGCAGCTTAGCCGCGCATTCGATCCAGCCAGAAGCGGTAGGGTCGGGTCCCATGTCCCGCAAGGAGTCGGTACGGATACTGCTCCCCGCGGCGGCCTTGGCTGCCATCTTTCTTCTCGGTTCGGGCCCGGCAGACGCCGGCGTCGCCGTGAAGACCGGCAGCTACAGGGGCTCCACGACGCAGCAGGCAGTCAGCCCCGCCTTCCGGAAGATTGAATTCACGGTGAAGAAGGGAAAGGTCATCCTGAAGACCGAGCCGACCGTCGCCAGGGGGTTGTGCACCTCGACCCCGGTCTTCACCCTCAGCGGCGCCACGGCGACGAAGAAGCTCGGCAAGGACCGAGCATTCACCTTCACCCACACCTTCCTGGGCGCCAAGATCGACAAGATTCACGGGATGTTTGTGAGCCCGGACGAGGTCGAAGGATTCGCGATCTACCACTTCTTGGGCCAGGACCTCTGCTCCGCGGGTCGCAGCAGGGTCAACTTCACCGCGAAGCACAAGTAGGACGGCTTCTTACTTTCGGTGGCCACAAACACCGCCGCCTGAAGTAGAGCGGCCTGGTGGCGGCTACGCGACGACAGTCAACGCGCCCGGCTCCACCGAGAAGCTGAGCTCGCTGTACTCGCCGAGGTAGTCGCCGTCCACCTGGACCGGGAAGGGCCGCGGGAGGCCGTCCTCGTCCATGGAGATGGAGCGGACGGCGGCCTGGCCGACGTCACCGAACTCTTCGATTTGGCGATGCCGCGAGGCGTGGAGCCGCTTGCTCAGCACCCGCGCCGCGATCGGCAGCATGTCGCGCTGCTTGGCGCGGCGGAGCAGCGCCATGGAGATCGTCCCATCGTCTAGCGCGATGTCCTCGCAGATCCGCACCGGCACATTGCCGAAGTAGGTGAATGGGTCCGAGTTCTGGGCGATCGCGGTGACGCCCTGGTAGACCCTGCCATCGACCTCGAGCTCGAACCGCGGGGGATCTCGCAGATACTGGCGGTAGACGGCGCTGATTGCCGCCCAGGTGTAGTACCACTGCCGCGCCTGGGCCTTGAGCCGGGGGTGAGCGTCGACGCGCTTGACGACGGTGGCGTCGAGGCCGACACCGCAGGCGAAGACGAAGTGGCGCCCGTTGCACCGGCCGAGGTCGATCTTGCGAGGGTGGAAGTCGTCGGCCAGGCCGATCAGGTGCTCCGTCGCGTCGACGACGTCGTGCGGGATGCCCAGGGTGCGGCAGACGACGTTGGTCGAGCCGCCGGGCAGCACCGAGACGGGGACGTTGGTGCCGGCAAGACCGTTCGCGACCTCGTTGAGCGTACCGTCGCCGCCGAAGGCAACGACGATGTCGTAGCCGCCGTTACGGGCCTCCCGGCCGATCTCGATCGCGTGCTCGGCGGCTTTCGTGTCGACCGCCTCGACGTCGTAGCGGGCCTGCAGCGCGTAGACGACCAGGTTCTTGAGCCGGTCGGAGACCGTGGTGGCGTACGGATTGACGATGATCAGCATCCGCTTCTTGACCGCGTCCGGGGCAAGGGGAACCGCGGGGGTCGCCGGAGCAGGCTGCCTCTGGGCAGGGGCGATCGTTGCCACGCCTCTCTCCTAACCCCCGCTCAGCACGGGGTTACCACCCGGGATCAGATCCCCGAGCCGGTCGGCCGGCAGATCGGAGGTAGCCTGGTAGCGCACCACCTCTCCATCCTCCACCTCGCGCACGTATCCGGCGTTGACGAGCAGGTCGACGTGGCCGATCACCTCGGAGAGGGTCAGGAAGGCCTGGGTCACCGCCACGTCTCCCCAGAGCGCCTGGGCGAGCTCGTGGCCAGTCCGGTCCTCCTCGGCGATCAGCCGGTAGAGCTTCTCGGCGCGCCGCTGGTGCAGCCTGAAGCGCTCGTCGATCAGCGCGACGTGGTCGGTGATCGGCTCGCCGTGGCCGGAGAGGACGATCTCGACCGGCAGCTCCCGAGTCCGCTTCAGCGACTGGAGGTAGGTGACCAGCGCCTGGGTGCGCTCGGCGGAGCCGTCGAGGGGGCGAGAGATCAGTGGGTTGGACGAGATGTGCTTGATCAGGTGATCGGCCGCGATCAGGATCCGGCGCCCCTCGTCCCAGAAGACCGTGTCCGACGGGCTGTGGCCGGGACGGTGCTGGACCTCCAGACTGCGGTCGCGGAGCTCGAGCGTCTCGCCGTCGTGGAGGGGCCTGGTCACCGTCGCCTTCGCCCCCCAGGCCCGGAAGCTTCCGGATACCTGCCGCAGCGCCGTCACCACCTCCTCGGAGATCCCGTGCCGCCGCATCAGCGCGGCCGCCTCGGCGTCGTCGCGCTCGGCGTCGGCGCCGTAGTTCTCGACGAAGGGGACCACCACGTCGATCGCGGCCACCTCGGCGCCCGAACGCTTGGCGACGATGTCGACCAGCCCGAGGTGGTCGATGTGCTGATGGGTGATGATCACCAGCTCGATCTCCTCGATCCCGTGGCCGAGCGACCCGAGCTGCCGCTCCAGCTCGTCCAGAGCCTTGCCGGAGTTGGGGCCCGAGTCCACCAGCGTGAGGGGTTGATCCTCGAGCAGGTAACAGTTGACTCGCCCCACCTGGAATGGGGTGGGTATCCGCATCACGCGGATCCCGGCGTCGGCTATCAGTTGCCAGGCCGCGTCGTCGTCGCTCACGACCGGATCAGCCCCAGCACCTCGTCTCGCTTTGCCTCCATGTCCTCACGGGAGACGAGCGATTCGAGGTTGAGGCGCAGGAGGGGCTCGGTGTTCGATGGCCGCACGTTGAAGTGCCAGTCCGGGTAGTCCACCGAGACCCCGTCCAGCCAGCTGATCTCTCCGTCGGCGTAGTGCTCCGCGATCTCCCGCATCTTTCCTTCCTGGTCCTCGACCTCGGAGTTGATCTCGCCGGAGATGAAGTAGCGAGATCGGAAACCCGCGATCAGCTCGGAGAGCGGGCGCGCCTCGCGCGAGACCAGCTCGAGCATGTGCAGGGCCGGGAGCGTCCCGGAGTCGGCGCAGTAGAAGTCGCGGAAGTAATAGTGGCCGGAGACCTCGCCGCCGAACGCCGCCCCGGTCTCGCGCATGCGGATCTTGAAGAAGGCGTGGCCGACGCGGCTGAGGTCTGACTTGCCTCCGAGGGCCGCGACGGTGTCGGGAACGGCTCGACTGGAGCGCGGGTCGTAAAGGATGGTCGCACCGGGCTGCTTGGCGAGGACGGCGCGGGCCAGGAGCGCGCAGACGAAGTCGCCGTCACAGAAGACGCCGTCCGAGTCGAGGAAGAAGCAGCGGTCGGCGTCCCCGTCCCAGGCGATCGCCAGGTCCACCGGTTCCTTCTTGACCTGCTCGACGATCAGGCGGCGGTTCTCCTCCAGCAGAGGGTTCGGCCCCGCATCGGAAAAGTCGCCGTTGGGCTCCCAGCGAGACGTTGTTACTTCGAGGTTGAGCCGCTCGAGCAGCGGGCCGACCATCGGGCCGGCCATGCCGTCGCTTCCATCGGCCAGGACCCGCAGGGGGCCGATCGCGTCAGCATCGACGATCGACAGCATGTGCTCGTGGAAGTCGGGGTAAATGTCGATCTCCTCCACCGAGCCGCCGCCCGGGGGGTCCGGCAGGCCCGCCTCGATCTCCGCCCGGACGTCTTGGATCCCGGCGTCACCCGAGAGCGCCAGGGCACCCTCTCTGAGCAGCTTCACCCCGGTGTATGCCTTGGGATTGTGCGAGGCGGTGACCATCGCGCCGCCGTCGAGCTCGCGAGACCCGACCAGGAAGTAGCTGATCTCGGTGGCGATCTGGCCGGCGTCGATGACGGTGACGCCCTCCTCGACCAGACCGGTGCGGACCGCCGCGGACATCTCAGGCGCGCTCAGCCGCATGTCGCGGCCCAACCCGACTCGGAGCTCAGAGGCATCCTTGCCGCGCAGCCGGGCCAGCACGCGAGCGAATGCACGGCCGATCAGATGCGCGGTGGCGGCGTCGATCTCCTCGCTGTAGATGCCACGGATGTCGTAGGCCTTGAAGATCGTGGCGGGTGGGGCGGTGATCGCCATGATCAGCCGAACGCCCCCCGCACCGTCTCATAGCTGTCTTCGAGGGTCTGGTTCATTACCCGGGTGTCGCCGAGGACTGGCATGAAGTTGGTGTCACCGCCCCAGCGCGGGACGACGTGCATGTGGATGTGGTACTCGACGCCCGCTCCGGCTACCCGCCCCTGGTTGAAGCCGACGTTGTAGCCGTGAGGGGAGTAGCTCGCCTCGAGGGCGGCGATCCCGCGCTGGGCGAGCGACATCAACTCCCCGACCGTCTCAGCGTCGAGTTCCTGGAGGGTCGCGACGTGCTCATACGGCGCCACCATCAGGTGGCCGTTCGTGTACGGATACTTGTTGAGGATCACGAAGCAGCGCTCGCCTCGTTCGACGATCAGGTTCCTGGCGTCGTGCTCCGGTCCCTCCTCGATGCCGGCGCAGAAGATGCACTCGCTCTCGTTGTCCTTGGAGGCGTCCTTCACGTACTCGAGCCGCCACGGGGCCCAGATGCGTTCCACAACACCCATCGTATTGACGGCTTCGCCACATAGCCGGGGCCGCAGGCGCCGGTCGCTCCACCTGTCGCGGCTGCTTCGCAGCCGCTCCGAAGCAGGGAGCGGCTGGCCGGCCCTACAGCCAGCCGCGCCGGCGGAAGTAGGTGACCATGCCGAGCAGCAGTGCCACCATGGCCGCCGCGATGATCCAAAAGGCAGTCGTGTCGCCTTCCCCCGGGACGCCGACGTTCATGCCCCAGATGCTCGCCAGCAGGGTGAGCGGGAGGACGATGACGCTGATTGAGGTGAGCACGCGAAGGATGTCGTTGACCCTGTGCGAGATCACCGACTCGTTCGTGTCCTCGAGTGCCTCGACCACCTCCTTGTCGTTCTCGAGCATGTCCCAGATCCGCTCGTTGGCGTCGACGATGTCATCGAAGTAGATCTCCAGATCCATGTCGGGGGAGAGGTAGCGCTCCTTGACCCGCTCGAGGTCGCGCAGGACGGGACGCTGCGGGCGGATCACCTTGCGGAAGTTGATGATCTCCTGCTTCACGTTGGAGATGTCGCGCACGATTTCCTCCGAGCGCCCCTCGAAGATCTCCTCCTCGAGCACGTCCAGCTTGTTGCCGATCTTGCGCAGCATCGGGAAGCAGTAGTCGAAGCTGTCGTCGACGACCCGGTAGAGGAGGTAGCCCGACCCGCGGCTGAAGAGCTGATCGCGGAGCTCCTCCTTCTGGCGGCAGCGTTCGAACAGGTATTCGACCGGCTGCAGCGGCTGGTTCGGGATGGTGAGCAGGAAGCCCGGCCCCACGAAGATGTCGAGCTCTCCCGCGTTGAGCCGTCCGACGGAGCGGTCGAAGACCGGGAACTGAAGGACGATGAACAGGTAGTCGTCGTAGACGTCGATCTTCGGCCGCTGGTTGCGGGAGAGGACGTCCTCGTAGTCGAGGGCGTGGAATTCGAAGTTCTCCTCGAGCCAGGCCTGCTCGAGTGCGCCGGGTTCCTCGATCTTCACCCAGCGAAGGCCCTCGGCCGCGATCTCCTCGACCTTGGGCGCCTGCGGCTCAGGCGGAAGGGGCGCGACGAGCTCGCCGGCGCGGGTCCGGCGCAGTCTGGGGCGAGGGAGGTTCGGCATCTTCCGGACCACCATCAGACGGGTTGCTCCTTGCGGAGCACCCTCGCGTCATCGTCGCTTCCATTTCCACGGCTAGTCCACTGTACTGCGACGAGGATTCGTCGGCGCACGTCCGTGCCCGGATTTGCGCATGTAAATGCGGATTCCGGGCGTTGCTATATTCCTTCAGCAGATAAGCACCACATCAAGAGGGGTGGAGGGACTGGCCCGATGAAGCCCCGGCAACCCCCTCGGACCTTGTCCGAGGAAGGTGCCAAGTCCAGCAGGTGCCCGTTTCGACGTAGGGCCTGGAAGATGTGGGAAGAGAGCTCCAAATCGGAACCTCCGCCCACTTCAGACCAGGCGGAGGTTTTTGCGTAGAGGTGCTCGTGGCAGTCGAATCGCTGAAATGCAAGGAGTGCGGGGCGAGCTATCCGCTCGACGCCCGGTTCGTCTGCGAGCAGTGTTTCGGGCCGCTGGAGGTTGCCTATGACTTCTCGGACCTGGACCCAGCCGAGGCGCGTCGGAAGATCCAGGCTGGGTCACGCGGCATCTGGCGGTATTCGGACTTCCTGCCCTTCGAGAACCGGCCCGGCGATCCGCTCGAGCCCGGGTTGACGCCGCTGATTCGTGCCGATCGCCTCTCCGAGAGGCTCGGGCTGGGCGAGCTCTGGATCAAGAACGACACGGCGAACCCGACACACTCCTTCAAGGACCGCGTGGTCGCCGTCGCCGTTGCGAAGGCGAAGGAGCTCGGCTTCGAGACCGTCGCCTGCGCGTCGACCGGGAACCTCGCCAATGCCGTCGCGGCCCACTCGGCGGCCGCCGGTCTCGACTCCTACGTCTTCGTCCCCGCCGACCTCGAGGAGCAGAAGCTGCTCGCCACCGGGATCTACGGCACGAACCTGGTCGGCATCCGGGGCACCTACGACGACGTCAACCGGCTCTGTACGGAGCTCAGCCAGACCCACCCATGGGCCTTCGTCAACGTCAACCTGCGCCCCTACTACTCCGAGGGCTCGAAGACGCTGGCGTTCGAGACGATCGAGCAGCTCGGGTGGGGCCTGCCCGACCGGGTCGTCGCCCCGATCGCCTCGGGCTCGCTGTTCACCAAGCTCGCCAAAGGCATGACGGAGTGGCTGGAGATAGGGTTGGTCGAGGGCGATCTGCCGGTCTTCTGCGGCGCGCAGGCGCAGGGCTGCTCGCCGGTGGCGACCGCGTTCGCCGAGGGCTGGGACGTCTGCAAGCCGCAGCGGCCCGACACGATCGCCAAGAGCCTGGCAATCGGCGATCCCGCGGACGGCCCCTACGCGCTCGACCTCGCGCGGAGCACCGGCGGGGTCATCGAGTCCGTCAACGACGAGGAGATCCGCAGCGGCATCCGGCTGCTCGCCGAGACGACCGGCGTGTTCACCGAGACGGCCGGCGGAGTGACGATCGGCGTACTCGCGAAGCTCGCCGAGACGGGCGAGATCGGATCGGATGAGCGCGTCGTCGCCTATATCACCGGCGAGGGGCTGAAGACCCTCGACGCCGTGCGCGAGTCCTTCCGCATGCACGAAATCGAGCCCACGATCGACGCCTTCGAGGCGGAGTTCCGGGGCGCTGAAGTCTCGGCGTAGCAGTGCTGTGGTGGGTTAGCGATGACTAAGATCTCCGCCCGACGATGAGCATCACCGTGAAGATCCCGGCGCAGCTCCGCGCCGCCACCGGCGGGGAGGGAGAACTCGAGGTTGAGGGATCGACCGTGGGCGAGGCGCTGGACGCCGTGTTCGACCAGCACGACGGGCTCCGCGAGCGGATCACCCAGGACGGCGACCTGCGCCGCTTCGTCAACGTCTACGTCTCAGGTGAGGACATCCGCTTCCAGGACGGCCTCGACACCGCCGTCTCGGACGGCGACGAGGTGACGATCCTGCCCGCCGTCGCCGGCGGCTGACCGTCGCAACGCTGTGTTGCGGGCGGGGTAATCGAGTGGCCATGTGGCGGGCACACAGCGACGATGCTCGCGATTTCGGCGATCGGCCTGCTGCCGGCGAGCGCTGACTCCACGTGCAGAACGTCTGCATCGTTTGATCAGAGGACGGTTCGAAGGTTTACCGCCCACGAACAGCAGTCCGTGCCGTCCGGGGCGGAAGGCGCCTACCCCGCATCGCGGAGCCCTGCCCATAGTCCGCGCTGCTCGGGTAACGCCTCTACCCTGATGTACCCGTGTTCCCGCTGGTCACTCATTCAGAGCGACGACACGGCGTGCTCGGCGCGAAACCCGTCACATGCACCACTAAAGCGCCGAGCACCAAGATCTGAGCACTGCCGCTTCCGTTGGCGCGTCGTACCAGGGAGAGGCGCAGCGAGCGCGCCCGGCAGGATTCGAACCTGCGGCCTACTGCTCCGGAGGCAGTCGCTCTATCCCCTGAGCTACGGGCGCCTCGGCCCAGCTTAGTAGCTAAGCCACGGCGGTCCTTGTCGAACGTAGTTCGTCCTGGTCCTCTTTGGTCGCGGTGGCTGATGTCCCGACGTCGGTCGTATACCTCCGCCGCAAGCCCACTAAGAACAATCAACGACGTGGTGTCAGATTCGCCGCCGAATTCGAGTTCGATCCCTCGACGGCTGAAGGGTCTGCCAGATCGTCGAGCGACGCAGTGTTCAGGCCGGCTTGCTCCGCGCTCTGAGCTGAGGCGGGAGACTCAACCCAATCCAAGTGCTGCGTCCGCCCTAGGCTTGGCGGGCCATGGATCTCTCGGTGGTCTTTCTCGGCACCGGCGGCTCCGTGCCCTCGGCGCGGAGGGCGACGGCGTGTGTGCTGATCCGGTCCGGGGGCGCGCGCATCCTCGTCGACGCGGGGGAGGGCGCCCAGCGCCAGATGATCAACTCGACCGGTCTCGTTCAGGTCGACGACATCTACATCACCCACTTCCACGCTGACCACTACCTCGGCCTGCCCGGCCTGCTCAAGACCTATGACCTGCTCGAGCGGCGCGAGCCGCTCCGGATCGCTGGTCCCCCGGGACTCCATGCACTCTTCGAGGCGCTGCGGCGCATCTTCGGCAAGCTCCGCTACGAGGTCGAGCTGATCGAGCTCGGACCGGGTGAGGCCATCGGGCACGACGGCTTCGAGATGCGCGCCTTCGCCGTCGAGCACCAGATGGCGGCGCTCGGCTACGCCTACGTTGAGCCCGAGCGCCCCGGCCGCTTCGACGTCGCCGCCGCCCGCGGCCTGGGTATCACCGACGACCGCGACTTCGGCCGTCTGCAGCGGGGGGAGAGGATCTCGGTGAACGGCTCCGAGGTGCGGCCGGATCAGGTGATGGGCGATCCCCGGCCGGGCCGGAAGGTGGTGATCACCGGGGACACCGGGCCATGCGAGATGACCCGAGTCGCCGCGCACGCCGCGCAGCTGCTCGTCCACGACGGAACCTTCGCGGTGGAGGAGTCGGCCCGGGCCGCGGAGACCGGCCACTCGACCGCCCGCGACGCCGCCCAGCTCGCGGCGGATGCCCAGGTCGCCATGCTGGCAATCGTCCACGTCTCTTCCCGCTACAACGTTTCGGCTGTTCTGAACGAAGCGCGCGCGACATTTCCCCACACGTTCGCGCCGCGCGACTTCGACCTGGTCGAGATCCCCTTCCCGGAGCGCGGCGAGCCGCAGCTCGTTCAGGAGGGCGCCAGGCGGCGGCCCGAGCCCCAGGCCGAGCCCCTCCCGATTCCCGGCGACTAGGCCGCTGTCGCGAGCCCCGCGATCGCGTCGGCGAGGGCGGGTGCTCGATTCTCCGCACAGCGAGATCATCGCGCGTTGCGGCTTCGCATCCCATCGCGGTCTGGACGCGCTGCTACGCTGGCCGCGCAAGCCCCTTTAACCCGGTCCGGTGAGGCCAGGAAGGAGCAGAGCAGTGAGCGACGAGAAGGTCGTGCTCGATCACGACGATCTGAGGCGGACACTGGTCCGTATCGCCCACGAGATCGTCGAGAAGAACGAGGAGGCGGATCGGCTGGCGCTGGTCGGCATCCACACGCGCGGAGCCGTCATCTGTCGCCGCCTGAACGCGCTCGTCGGCGAGCTCTCGGGCGCCGACGTTCCCCTCGGCGACCTCGACATCTCCTTCTATCGGGACGACATCGAGCGCCGCGAACGGCGCGACGCTCCGGTCGTCCACGACTCCCACCTCGACTTCGACCTCGCCGGCCGCACCGTCGTTCTGGTGGACGACGTGCTCTACACCGGTCGCACTGTGCGCGCCGCGATCGACGCGCTCTTCGACTATGGACGCCCAGCACGTGTCCAGCTGGCCGTGCTCGCCGACCGCGGACACCGCGAGCTCCCAATCCGCCCGGACTACGTCGGCAAGAACCTCCCGACGGCGCCAGGGGAGCGGGTGAACGTCCGGCTCGAAGAGACGGACGGGGTCGACGAAGTGGCGATCACGCCTGCTGGGGCAACGGCGACAGCGAAGGAGGAGTCATGAGGCACCTGCTCGGAGTCGAGGGCCTCTCGCGCGAGGACATGGAGCGCATCCTCGATCGGGCCGAGAGCTTCGCCGAGGTCGGCCGCCGCGACATCAAGAAGGTGCCGACACTGCGTGGCCGCACCATCGTCAACCTGTTCTACGAGGCCAGTACCCGGACGCTCTCCTCCTTCGAGCTGGCAGCCAAGCGGCTCTCTGCCGATGTGGTCAGCGTCAAGTCGGCGGGCTCGTCGGTCGACAAGGGCGAGTCGCTGAAGGACACCGTCGCCACACTCTCGGCCTATGACCCGGCCGCGATCGTCATCCGCTCCCCGCACGCGGGGGCGGCGGGCCTGGTGGCCCGCTGGACCGAGGCATCGGTGATCAACGCCGGCGACGGCAAGCACGAACACCCGACGCAGGCGTTGCTCGACGTCTTCACCCTGCGCCAGCGTCTCGACTCCCTCGAGGGAACGAACATCTGGATCGTCGGCGACGTCCTGCACAGCCGCGTCGCCCGCTCCTGCCTGCTGGCCTTTCAGAAGATGGGGGCGACGGTAACCGTCTGCGGCCCCCCCACGCTGATCCCACGCGGCATCGAGGCCATCGGCTGCGAGGTCTCATACGACCTGGAGGGGCTGAGCCAGGCCGACGTCGTCTACGCGCTGCGGATGCAGCGCGAGCGGATGAGCGAGAGCTTCGTGCCCTCGCTCCGCGAGTACGCCACCCGCTACCAGATCGACTCGCGGCGGCTCGGACCGCGCCAGCTCCTCATGCACCCGGGGCCCGTGAACCGCGGCGTCGAGCTTTCCCCCGAGGTGATCGACTCGCCGCAATCACTGATCACGGCCCAGGTGGAGAGTGGCCTGGTCGTCCGGATGGCGATCCTCTACGAGCTCATCGCCGGCGGCGACCGCGCCCGGCCCGAGCGCGGCCCCGCGCCCGCCGACACCCCGACGATCGGACAGCCGGCTTGAACGTCGCGGCAAACGGATCGGGGAGAAGCGCCGAGGCGCCCACGCTGGTCGGGCGTCCGGGGCCACCCGCCAACCTGGTCGTGCGGGGCGCACGCATCTTGGATCCTCGGTCGGGGCTCGATTCGAACCTCGACCTCGTAGTCCGCGACGGGGAGATCGCTGAGCTCGCCGAGCCGGGCGGAGCCTCCGGACGTCGAGGGGGCGGAGATCGTCGAGGGGGAGGGCCTGCTCGTCTTGCCGGCCTTCGTCGATCCGCACGTCCACTTCCGGGTCCCCGGCCAGGAGCACAAGGAGGATCTCGAGACTGGCACCCGCTCGGCCGCGGCGGGCGGCTACTGCGCTGTGATCGCGATGGCCAACACCTCGCCGCCGATCGACTCGGCTGCCGTACTGGGCTCGGTCCGGGAGCGCGCCGAGCGCGAGGCATCGATCCCCCTCGGCTTCGTGGCGAACGTGACCCGCGGGATGGCCGGGGCGGAGCTGACCGAGATGGCCGAGCTGCGTGAGGCGGGCGCGATCGGCTTCTCCGACGACGGGCTGCCGATCGCCAACGCCAGGGTGCTGCGCCGGGCTCTCCAGTATCGGCGGCTGGCGGGCGGCCCGATCGCTCTCCATGATGAGGACCCGGATCTTTCCGCGAGCGGCGTCATGCACGAGGGGGAGGTCTCGGCGGCCCTCGGGATGGCCGGCGTTCCGGCGGTCTCGGAGTCGACGATGATCGCCCGGGACTGCTCCCTCGCCCTCTACGAGGACGCGCCGATCCATGTCCAGCATCTCTCGGCCCGCGCCTCGGTCGAGGAGATCACCCGCGCCAAGTCCGCCGGCGTTTCAGTTACCTGCGAGGTCACGCCGCACCATCTGACCCTCACCGATGAGGCCGTCCGCAGCCTCGATGCCCGCTTCAAGATGAACCCGCCGCTCCGCACCGAGGATGACCGCCGGGCGCTGATCGAGGGGCTCCGGGAGGGGACGATCGACTGCATCGCCACCGATCACGCGCCCCATGCCGCCGAGGAGAAGGAGGTGCCCTTCGAGGAGGCGGCCTGGGGGGTCACCGGGCTCGAGACAGCCTTCGCCGCGCTCCACACGGACCTGGTCCTGCCGGGCGTGCTTGCGCTCGACGTCCTCGTGGAGCGGATGACCTGCGGCGGCGAGCCCTTCGGGATCGAGGCTCCTCGTCTCGAGGTGGGGACCGCGGCCAACATCACCCTGATCGACCCGGCGCTCACCTGGACGGTGGGGGAGGAGGGCTATGAGAGCCGCTCCTACAACAACTGCTTCGGCGGCCGGGAACTCATCGGCCGCGTCCTGATGACCGTGGCCGCCGGGCACGTCGCCTTCCGGCAGCGGTCCTTCGCGCTGGGGGTCGCCGGATGAGGCAGCTCCTCAGTGGGGAAGGTGTGGCGGGTTGAGGGGCAGGCTCGAGGCCGATCGGACCGCTCTGATCGTGGTCGACGTCCAGGAGGGATTCCGCAAGGCGATCCCCGACTTCGAGCGAGTCGCGACGGCGACGGCGACCCTGATCGGGGGGGCGGAGGCGATCGGGATCCCGATCGTGATCAGCGAGCAGTATCCGAAGGGCCTCGGGCAGACGGTGCCTGAGGTGGCGGATCACCTCCCGGAGGGCACCCAGCCGCTGCAGAAGCTGATCTTCTCGGCGGCAGAGGCCGAGGGCTTCGACCTCGGCGGCCGCGACCAGGCGCTCATCTGCGGCGTGGAGACCCACGTCTGCGTCAACCAGACGGCGCTCGACCTGCTCGCCTCGGGCGTCGAGGTGCAGATCGCAGAGGACGCCGTCGGTTCGCGAAGCGAGGAGAACAAGCAGGTCGGTCTGCACAAGATGGAGCGGGCGGGAGCAGTGATGACCAGCGTCGAGACCGCGCTCTTCGAGCTCCTTGGCCGCGCGGGGACCGACGAGTTCAAGCGAGTGCAGAAGCTGATCCTGGACTACGCGCCGAACCCGGAGGTCGTCGGGTGAGCGGATTCGTCCTGCTCGAGGACGGCACGCGGTTCGACGGCGAGCTGCTGGGCTCCGGCGGAGGGATCACCGGCGAGGTCGTGTTCAACACCTCGATGACCGGCTACCAGGAGGCGGTCACCGATCCTTCCTATGCGGGCCAGATCATCACCTTCACCTATCCGCTGATCGGCAACTACGGGGTCGCGGCGGACGCCATGGAGTCCGAGCGGGTCCAGGCGCGCGGCGTGATCATGCGAGAGGGGAAGAACGGCGAGGACGCGGGAACCGCGGAGGGCGGCTGGCTCGACTGGCTGCGGGACAACGGGGTCGCGGCGATCGGCGGGGTCGACACCCGAGCCCTCGTCAGGCACATCCGGGACCGCGGTGCGATGCGCGGCGGGATCTTCCCGGTCGAGCTTGGGGAGGCCGAGGCCCGCGGGCGAGTGGCGGCCGAGCCCTCGATGGAGGGCGCCGACTTCGCCCGCGAGGTGACCCCGCCGGAGCCGGTCGAAATCGGGGGTGACGGGCCGCATGTGGTGGGGATCGACACGGGGATCAAGCTCTCGATCATCAGGCAGCTGCGGGAGCGCGGCTGCCGGATCACGCTTCTGCCCTGCAACAGCTCCGCCGAGGACATCCTCGCCCGCGACCCCGATCTGGTGTTCCTCGCCAACGGCCCCGGCGATCCCGGCGCCCTCGACTACGTGGTCGAGAGCGTGCGCGGCGTTGTCGGCAAGAGGCCGGTGGTGGGCATCTGCCTCGGCCACCAGCTGCTCTGCCGAGCGGTCGGCCTGGAGACCTTCAAGCTGCCCTTCGGGCATCGCGGCGCGAACCACCCCGTCAAGGACCTGGAGTCGGGACGGATCGACATCACCTCGCAGAACCACGGCTTTGCGGTGCTCGGTCCGGGCGGCGACCGGACGATCGACCGCGACGAGCCGGTCCGCTGGCAGACGGACTTCGGCGAGGCCGAGCTGTCCCACCTCAACCTCTACGACCGCACCGTCGAGGGGCTCGTCATGAAGGACGTTCCGGGCTGCACCGTCCAGTACCACCCAGAGGCCGGCCCGGGCCCGCACGACGCCCGATACCTCTTCGACCGCTTCCTCGAGTTATGCGAGGCCCCCGCGCAGGCGAAGCCGAGCAGGAAGCCGTTCAGTGATGCCTAGGCGCGATGACATCCAGAAGATCCTCCTGATCGGCTCTGGGCCGATCGTCATCGGCCAGGCGGCCGAGTTCGACTACTCCGGCGTGCAGGCCTGCAAGGTGCTGCTCGAGGAGGCCTACGAGGTGGTGCTCGTGAACTCGAACCCGGCGACGATCATGACCGACCCGGAGTTCGCGAACCGGACCTACATCGAGCCCCTACTGCCGGGGCCGGTCGCCAAGGTCATCGAGCGCGAGCGCCCGGACGCGCTGTTGCCGACGCTGGGCGGGCAGACCGCGCTCAACCTGGCCAAGTCGCTTCACGACCACGGCACGCTGGAGCGCTACGGGGTGGAGCTGATCGGCGCCAAATACGAGGCGATCCACCGCGCCGAGGACCGCGAGGCGTTCCGGCGCACGATGGAGGAGGCCGGGCTGCGGGTGCCCTGGTCCCAGATCGTCACCTCCGTCGCCGAGGCCGAGGCCGGGATCGCGGAGGGCACGATCAGACTGCCCGCGATCGTTCGCCCGGCCTTCACACTCGGCGGCCAGGGCGGCGGTGTCGGCAACACCGAGACCGAGCTCGCCCAGGTGGTCTCCGAGGGCCTCGCCGCCAGTCCGATCAACCAGGTGCTGGTGGAGGAGTCAGTGCTCGGCTGGGGGGAGTTCGAGCTCGAGGTGATGCGGGATCGCAACGACAACGTCGTGATCATCTGCTCGATCGAGAACGTCGACCCGATGGGGGTCCACACCGGCGACTCGGTGACGATCGCCCCGGCACAGACGCTCACCGACGGCCTCTACCAGGAACTCCGCGACCAGGCGATCCGCGTGATCCGCGCCGTCGGCGTCGAGACCGGCGGGTCCAACATCCAGTTCGCCGTCAACCCGGAGACCGGAGACGTCGTCGTGATCGAGATGAACCCGCGCGTCTCGCGCTCCTCGGCGCTGGCTTCCAAGGCGACCGGCTTCCCGATCGCGAAGATGGCGGCCAAGCTGGCGGTCGGCTACGCGCTCGAGGAGATTCCAAACGACATCACGCAGGCGACGCCAGCCTCCTTCGAGCCGACGATCGACTACGTCGTCACCAAGGTGCCGCGCTTCGCCTTCGAGAAGTTCCCAGGAGCGGAGGGCCGACTCTCCACCCATATGAAGTCGGTCGGCGAGGCGATGGCGATCGGGCGGACCTTCCGGGAGTCATTCGCCAAGGCGATGCGCTCGCGCGAGCTGGACACGACGCCCGACATCCCGGCGTCGACCGGCGAGTTGCTCGAGCGTCTCGCGACGCCGTCACCCGACCGCTTCGACCTGATCCACGCCGGCTTCGAGCGCGGGGTGGAGCTCGAGCGGATCAGAGAGGCGACGATGATCGACCCCTGGTTCCTGCGAGAGCTGCGCGCGCTGGCCACAGATGGGGATGGGACCGACGGGCTCGGGCGCACCTACCGCTCGGTCGACACCTGTGCGGCGGAATTCGAGGCGCGCACCCCTTACTACTACTCGGCACACGAGCGCTTGACGAGAGCAGCCCCCCGTGATCCGACGGCGCGCGCCAGCGCGACCCGTGATGGGCTGGAGGACGCGGCGATTAATGGGTATTCGGGTGAGGTTGAGAGGGGAGATCGGCCCTCCGTGGTGATCCTCGGCTCCGGCCCGAACCGGATCGGCCAGGGAATCGAGTTCGACTACTGCTGCGTACACGCCGCAATGACGGCTCGCGACCTCGACCGCGACGCGGTGATGATCAACTGCAACCCCGAGACGGTCTCGACCGACTACGACACCTCTGACCGGCTCTACTTCGAGCCCCTGACGTCCGAGGACGTGCTCGCCGTCTGCAGCATTGAGCGGCCGGAGGGAGTGATCGTCCAGTTCGGCGGCCAAACGCCATTGCGGCTGGCCAAGGCGCTCGAGGACTCGGGGGTGCCGCTGCTCGGTACCCCGGTCGATGCGATCGACCTCGCTGAGGACCGCGGCCGGTTCGGCGCGCTCCTGAAGAGGCTCGAGATCAACCATCCGCCGTACGGCACCGCCCTCTCCGCCGACGAGGCGGTCGCGATCGCCGAGGGCGTCGGCTTCCCGCTGCTCGTCCGCCCGTCCTATGTCTTGGGTGGCCGCGCGATGGAGATCTGTTACTCCGCGGACGCCCTGGCCGCCTACCTCGAGCAGAACGTCAAGGCCGACCAGGAGCACCCGCTGCTCCTCGACCGTTTCCTCGAGAACGCGATCGAGGTCGACGTCGATGCGCTCGCCGACGGAGAGGACTGCTTAGTGGCCGGCGTCATGCAGCACGTGGAGGAGGCCGGGGTCCACTCGGGTGACTCCGCCTGCGTGATTCCGCCGATGAGCCTCGGCGAGGAGATGCTGGAGGGGATTCGCGAGACGACCAGCAGGATCGCCCTGGAGCTCGGAGTGGTCGGCCTGATCAACGTCCAGTACGCGGTCGCGGAGGGCGAGCTCTTCGTGATCGAGGCGAATCCGCGCGCCTCGCGCACCGTCCCGTTCGTGAGCAAGGCGATCGGGGCGCCGCTCGCGAAGATCGCCTGTCGGCTGATGCTCGGCGAGTCCCTCGCCGAGCAGCGGCTGCCTGATGAGGCGCCGACCCACGTCAGCGTGAAGGAAGCGGTCCTGCCCTTCGCCCGCTTCGCGGGGGCGGACGCGGTGCTCGGGCCCGAGATGCGGAGCACCGGCGAGGTGATGGGGATCGCGGCCGACTTCCCCACTGCCTTCGGCAAGGCGCAGGCGGCCGCCGGGGTCTCGCTGCCGCAGGAGGGGACGATCTTCATCAGCGTCACCGACTCCGACAAACCCGCCGCGACCCAGCTGGCGACCCGCTTCCACGACCTCGGCTTCAAGGTGATCGCGACCGCCGGCACAGCTCAGGCGATCTCCGCGATGGGGGTGCCGGTGACCAAGATCAACAAGATCGGAGAGGGCTCGCCCCACGTCGTCGATTGCATCCGATCAGGCGAGGTGGACCTGGTCATCAACACGCCGACCGGCTCGGGCGCGCGGGCAGACGGCTACGAGATCAGAAGCGCCGCGGTGCGCCACGGGATTCCGTGCGTGACGACGATGACCGGCGCCTCGGCGGCCGCCCGGGCGATATTCGCGGCCGCGCGCGGCGACGCTGACGTCCGGACCCTGCAGGAGCTACACCAGCGCGAGGAGCGCGAGCCATCGAGGAGATGACCATCGACCGCGCCCCGAGGCTGGGCCAGCGCGTCCTTGCCCCCTTCGGCCGCCGCCGCTGCGAGGTGAGCCGGAACCTCGCCTCCGGCGGCTACCGGATCTTCTCCGCGCTCGATCGCCACGGACCCGAGCCATCGGCCGGCCAGTTCTACATGCTCGCTACCGACTCGGGC
Organism: uncultured Solirubrobacterales bacterium; assembly: GCA_963801055.1. Lineage (GTDB taxonomy): Bacteria > Actinomycetota > Thermoleophilia > Solirubrobacterales > 70-9 > DASUPK01. The sequence continues at coordinate 776,076 of CAWDDE010000001.1, forward strand.
TGGGGGGGCGATCAGGGGCGTCCCTACCTGGCCCGCGCCTTTTCCGTGGCCGACGCCGAGCCGACGGACGATGGGGTAAGGCTTGACTTCCTTGTCCAGGCGGTCGGCCCCGGTACATCCCGGCTCGCCGAGCTCGAGGTGGGGGAGGGGCTCTCGATCCACGGTCCGCTGGGCCGCCCGTTTTCGGCGCCCAAGGAGGTGTCCGACGGCGTCGCCGGAGCGATCCTGGTTGGCGGCGGGATCGGGGTGGCGCCCCTGGCGATCTGGCGCCGGCAGCTGCTGGCCGCCGCAATTCCGGCCCGGGTCCTGCTCGGGTTCCGGGACCGGGCCAACTCCGGGGGGCTCGACCTCTTCGATTGCAGCGAGATCCGGCTGGCGAGCGAGGACGGCCACACCGGCCACCGTGGCTATGTGACGGACCTGCTCGCGGTGCTGCTGGAGGGCGATGACGCCCCGAGCGCGGCGGTTTACGCCTGCGGGCCGCCGGCCATGCTCGAGGCGGTGCGGACGATGTGCGCGGACCGCGGCGTCGCTTGCGAGCTCGCCATGGAGGCGCCGATGGCATGCGGCTTCGGGGCCTGCTTCGGCTGCGCGATCCCGCTCAGCTCGGGCGGCTACATGCGTCTCTGCGTCGACGGGCCGGTCGTCCGCGGCAGCGAAATCGAGACCACGCTGGTGCGGGGGTCGGGTCATTGATCGACTTTTGCGGGATTGAGCTGCGCCACCCGGTGATCAACGGCTCGGGGACCTTCGACGCGATCGCAGCGCGGCGCGCCTTCGGAGACGAGCTGCTCCGCGAGTTCCCGTTCTCGGCGTTCGTCTCCAAGACGATCACGCCCGAGCCCCGCGCCGGCAATCGGCCTCCCCGGCTCTGGGAGACCCCCGCCGGCATGATCAACTCGATCGGGCTCCCGAACAAGGGCCTCGACGGGTTCCTCGAGCACGACCTTCCCCAGCTCGCCGAGCTGCCGGTCCCGCTGATCGTCTCGGTGATGGGGACGAGCCACGATCAGTTCGCCCGGCTGGTCGAGGGCGTGGGCGGCCGAGACGAGGTGGCGGCCCTCGAGTTGAACGCCTCCTGTCCCAACGTGAAGTCCGGGCTGGTCGTCGGCGAATCACCCGAGGAGGCCCGCTCGCTATTGCAGAGGCTTCGCCCGCTCACGCAAAAACCCCTGCTCATGAAGCTAACTCCGAACGTCGCGGACCCGGTCCCCGTGGCCCTGGCCGCCGAGGAGGGCGGGGCGGATGCGGTCTCGCTGATCAACACACTGCGCGCCACGGCCATCGCTCCCGGCTCCGCCGATCCGTGGCTCGGCGGAGGCACCGGTGGCCTCTCCGGCCCCGCCGTTCGGTCGGTCGCCCTGGCCCAGATCGGCGCGGTGGCGTCCGCGGTCTCCGTCCCGATGGTGGCGATGGGGGGCATCTCGAGTGGTCGCGACGCGGCCGAGATGATCTCGGTCGGGGCAAGGATCGTTGCGGTTGGCACCGAGAGCTTCCGAGATCCGGCCGCCGGATCGAGGATCGCGGAAGAACTGGGGGCGGAGCTGGCACGGATCTCCGGTTAGACGGGAGTTTTTTTCAGATTCCCCGGAAAGGGGTTTCCGCTCCCGGTGGCCGCGGATATACTGCCGCCCCGTGCAGGCCCCGGTCCAGTCCTCCAACGCCGCCCCCGAGAGATCACTGGACCAGCGGATGGAGGCACTCCGGAGGGCCAACGACATCCGGTCGAAGCGGGCCCAGCTGAAGCGCGACCTCAAGGCCAGCAAGGTCAAGATCCAGACGCTGCTGATGGACCCGCCCGAGTACGTCCAGACGGCGAAGGTCATCGATATGTTGATGGCCGTCCCGAAATACGGCCGGGTGAAGACCAACCGGATCCTCAATCAGTGCCGGATCTCGCCGTCGAAGACGATCGGCGGGCTCTCCGAGCGCCAGCGCGCGGAACTCGTCGCGCAGCTGCGCAAGTAAGGCAAGTAAAGCGCGCTTTTCGCGGCCGTTCCTGCGGTCATGATCCGGGCCGTGGGGAAGGTCTTCGTCATAACCGGGCCCTCCGGGGTGGGGAAGGGGACGCTGATCAAACGCCTGCTGGAGCGAAACCCGGACCTCGAGCTGTCGGTCTCCGCGACGACCCGCCCGCCGCGAGCCAGCGAGGTCGACGGGCGCGACTATCACTTCCTGACGCCAGAGGAGTTCGAGCGACGCGTGGAGAGGGGAGACTTCCTGGAGCACGCGACCTACATCGGCCACCGTTACGGCACTCTCCGGGATGAGGTCGAGCGGCGGCTCGAGGAGGGTCACTCCGTCGTCCTCGAGATCGAGGTGCAGGGCGCCCGGCAGGTGCGCGACGCCATGCCGGAAGCCGTGCAGATCTTCATTGCGCCGCCCTACCCGCAAGCCCTCAGGAACCGACTCGAGACCAGGGGAACCGACTCGGCCGAGGCGATCGAGCGGCGTCTGCGGACCGCCGAGACCGAGCTGGAGGCGCAGGGCGAGTTTCCGCACGTGGTGGTGAACGACGAGGTGCAGAAAGCGTCCTCCGAACTGGAAGGACTCGTCCGCCGCGAGCTGTCCTCGTGACCCCTCCCAGGCCTGCGCCGGGTCCCGGCGGCCCCGGATCGCCGTCCGGCGGCGTCCTCGGTCAGCCGCGTACGACGATCGACGACTACGCGGCCTCGCCATTCCTTGCATGACGGCGCCCGAGTTCCGCCGGATCGCCGGCGGCGCCCCCGACGGGGTCACTACACTGACGCTCCCATGTCAATGATCCGACCCAGAGTTGACAAGCTCCTCGAGCAGACCGATACCCACTACGCCGCTGTCCTGGTTGCGGCGAAGCGGGCCCGCCAGATCAACGCGTACTACCACTCGCTCTCCGAGGGGGCCTACGGCGAGTACACGCCCCCGATGGTCGAGGTCCCCAGCGGGAACTACCTCACCATCGCCCTGGAGGAGACGGCGGGGGGCAAGCTCAAGTACGAGTACAAGTCCTAGTCCGCTGGGAGGCCCGATGGCCCGCATCCTGCTCGGGGTGAGTGGCGGAATCGCCGCCTACAAGTCGCTTGAGCTGGCCCGCCTCGCCACCACGGAGGGCCACGCCGTTCGGGTGCTGATGACGCCGGCAGCGCAGCGGTTCATCGGCAAGGCGTCCTTCGAGGGGATCGTTGGGGCCCCGGTACTCACCGACGAGTTCGAGCGCGACCCCACCCGGGGAGCATTCCCCGGCGACCAGGTCCCTGAGCACGACCCGATCGGTCACCTCGAGGTGGTCGTCAATGCGGACGCCTACCTGATCGCACCGGCCTCGGCGAACACGGTCGCCAAGCTGGCCGCCGGGATCGCGGACTCGATGGTCACCACCTCGTTCCTCGCCTGCACGGCCCCGAGGCTGGTCGCTCCGGCGATGAACGACCGGATGTATCGCGACGCGGCGACCCAGGCGAACCTGGCGACGCTCCGGCAGCGAGGAATCACCGTGATCGACCCCGGGGAGGGCGCCCTAGCCTCGCGCGGCGAGCATGGCCTTGGCAGGCTTCCTGAGCCGCGCGCGCTGCTCGGTGCGATCGAGCAGGCCGTGCCCGGGCCAAGCGGGCCGTGGGATGGGCTGCGCATCCTCATCTCCGCGGGCGGCACCCGCGAGCCGATCGACCCGGTGCGCTTCATCGGCAACCGCTCGTCGGGCCGGATGGGGCTGGCGCTCGCCCAGCGGGCCGCCCGGCGCGGTGCCGAGGTCACGCTCGTCGCGGCCAACGTCGCCCTTTCTGCGCCCCCGGGCGTGAGGCGGATCGATGTGGAGACCGCCTCGGAGCTGGCCGACGCCATGGGCGGGGAGTTCGACTCCGTGGACGTGCTCGTGATGGCGGCGGCTCCCGCCGATTTCCGTCCGAAGCAGGCCGCCGGCGAGAAGATCCACCGCGAGGGGACGAGCGGCTTTGAGCTCGACCTGGAGGCGACCGAGGACATCCTCGCCATGCTCGCCGCCCGCCGTCGCGAGGGTCAGACGATCGTCGGGTTCGCGGCAGAAACGGACGCCGGACTCGATCGGGCGCGCGAGAAGCTGGAGCGCAAGGGCGCCGATGCGATCGTCCTAAACGACGTCTCGCGTCGCGAGATCGGCTTCGAGAGCGCTGAGAACGAGGTCGTGATCGTCGAGCGCGGCGGGAAGCATCACGTCCCGATCACCTCAAAGGAGGCGATTGCGGACGCGATCCTGGACCGGATCGAGGCGATCAGGTCAGGCTCGCGCGCTGGGCGGGCGGGGTCTGGCGAGTAGCCCGTCCTCAGCGCCTTTGCCGGCCCCCCCTACACTGAATTCATGGCCCAGGACCACCAGACTCAACGCGGCGAATCCCTCTACTCGCTCTACCGGCGGGGCATGGAGCTGCTCGAGGACGGGGATTTCGAGGAGGCCACCGTGCCGCTCAAGGAGGCAGCGCGACAGGCGCCCGAGAAGAGCTCGGTCCGTGAGGCGCTCGGCCGCGCGCTGTTCCGGAGCCGCCACTACGCCGAGGCCGCGACCGAGTTCGAGGCGGTCGTGGAGACGCATCCCGTGAACGACTACGCCCACTTCTGCCTGGGCCGCGCTCTCACCAAGACCGGGCAGACGAGGCGCGCCCGCCATCACCTCGCCCTGGCCTCGAACCTGAGGCCGGATCGACGCGACTACCGCATCTATCGAGAGCGACTAGCGGCGGCCAGCGGCTGAGTGAGGGCGCTGGTCCAGCGCGTCAGCCAGGCGGCTGTCGACGTGGAGGGGGCGAGGGTCGCGCAGATCGGCCCCGGGATGCTGGTGCTGTTGGGCGTCTCGCGCGACGACACGGAGGCGGATGCCGACCGGCTGGCCCAGAAGGTCCGAGCGCTTCGGATCTTCGACGACGCCGATGGCAAGATGAACGAGCCGCTCGGAGACCGGGAGATCCTCTGCGTCAGCCAGTTCACGCTCTACGGCGACACACGCAAGGGAACCCGGCCGAGCTTTACTCAGGCGGCGCCGGGAGAGCAGGCGGAGCCGCTCTACGACCGCTTCTGCGAGACGGCCGATGCGAAGAAGGGCGCCTTCGGCGCCTGCATGGGGGTCGCGCTCGTCAACGACGGTCCAGTCACCGTGATGTTGGAGGTCTAGGGTCCGCCCAGTCGCCAGCTGTCTCAATCACGGATGACCGCTGCTGGCCGGTTTACGCGTGCCTGAGGCAGGGCTATACTCGCCGAGGAACCTTTTTTCGCACCGAACCGCGTGTCGAAAGGTGGGCGAGCGCCCGCCTTTTTTTGGGCCTACGAATGGATAGAGAACTCCAGCAGCTACAGGAAACCGTCGAGTCACGGCTCAGCGATCAGGAGCCGGACGTCGAGCTGCTCGCGCTCGAGCGCCCTGCATCGGAGAGCCTCCGCCTGGTGATCGACACCCCCGTTGGTGTCGACATCGCGCTCTGCGAGCGTGTCACCGGGCTGTGTCGCGAACTGCTCGAGTCCTACTCGCTCGAGGTCTCGTCTCCCGGGCCCGAGCGCCCGCTGACCAAGCCCGAGCACTTCAGGCGGTATCTCGGCCGCCGGGTGCGCGTTCGCACACGCGAGGAGGTCGCCGGCCACCAGAGCTTCACCGGTCGACTCACCGACGCGGACGACGAGAGCGTCAGCGTCGATTCAGGGGACGGGCCCGTGGCGATCCCACTCGCCGCCGTCCGCCGCTCGAACCTGCTGTCAGACGGAGCCACGAACGGAGGTGTGGGGGCATGACCCAGGAGATAGTCGATGCCGTAAAGATGCTCGAACAGGAGAAGGGGATTGCGGCTGACACCCTGATGGACGCCCTTCAGGATGCCCTGCTCTCCGCCTACAAGAAGACCCCAGGCGCCGCGAAGTACGCGAAGGTCGTGCTCGACCACAACACAGCGGACTTCCGCGTCTACGAGCTGATCGTCCCGGAGGAGCTCGAGAAGCGCCTGCTGGACGAGCAGTTCGAGGACCAGGTCCAGGCCGCGGAGGCCGCGGAGGCCGCCGGCGAGCCCATACCTGAGATCGAGATCAACCGGCCGACCGTTGACCCGGAGACTGGGGAGCGCCGGGAGGCCGAGGAGCCCGAGGTCGAGCTCGCGCGCCTCGAGCCCTACATGGAGCAGATCGAGACCCGCGACGTGACGCCGGAGGACTTCGGCCGCATCGCGGCCCAGACCGCCAAGCAGGTGATCCTGCAGCGGATCCGCGAGGCCGAGCGCGGCATGATGTTCGAGGAGTACAAGGACCGGGTCGGCGAGCTGATCACGGGGATCATCCAGCAGTCCGACAACCGCTACACGCTGGTCCAGCTGCGCGAGCGTGTCGAGGCGCTGCTGCCCCGCTCCGAGCAGGTCTACAACGAGCGCTACGACCACGGCATGCGCGTCAAGGCCGTGATCACAGACGTCTCGGCCGACACCAAGGGCCCGAGCATCGTCGTCTCTCGCCGCAATCCCGAGCTGATCAAGAAGCTCTTCGAGCTCGAGGTCCCCGAGATCGCCGACAAGCTGGTGGAGATCACGGGCGTCGCCCGCGAGCCGGGCTGGCGCTCGAAGATCGCGGTCGTCTCCCACGCCGACGGCGTCGATCCGGTGGGCGCCTGCGTCGGACCGCGGGGCTCGCGAGTGCGCATGGTCGTCTCCGAGCTCCGGGGCGAGAAGATCGACATCATCCCTTACAACGACGAGCCTGCCCGGTTCGTCGCCAAGGCGCTCTCGCCGGCCCGGGTCCGCGAGGTCCTCGTCGAGGACGAGACGAAGGAGGCGACGGTGATCGTCCCCGACGACCAGCTTTCGCTGGCGATCGGCCGCGACGGGCAGAACGCCCGACTGGCCGCGCGCCTGACCGGGTGGAAGGTCGACATCACCTCTGAGACCGAGTTCGCCCAGCAGGAGGAGGACATCGAGTACGAGGGCGAGGAGGCCGCCGACGGTCGCTGCATGGCCATCATGACCACCGATCGACGCTGCCCGAACGCCGCGCTGCAGGGCTCCCAGTACTGCGGTCTGCCCCAGCATCAGGCGCTGGCTCGGTTCAGCACCAACCAGGTCGCGCTACTCAGCCCGCTGAGCGACGAGGAGGTCGCGATGCTGGCCGACGCCGACGCCGAGGACGCTACGGTCAAGCCGATCGTCGAGAAGGCCGAGAGCCAGTTCGACGAGAGCACCGAGGGCGAGGAGGGCGAGGAGGTCGAGGTCGAGGAGCCCTCCGAGGAGCCCTCCGAGGACGAGCCCGAGGGCGAGGAGGAGTCCACCGAGGAGGAGCCTGTCGCCGAGGAGCCCGCGGCTTCGGAGGACGGCGGCGCGCCTGAGCCGAGGGAGAGACCACCACCCCGTCGGCGGCCACAAAAACCGCCACCGGATCAACAGAGGAGCAGACCACCGAGTAGGAGATGGCGAAGAAGCGCGTACACGAGATCGCAAAGGCCCAGGGCCTGACCAGCAAGGAGCTGCTTGCTGCGCTCAAGGCTGCCGGCGTGGAAGCGAAGGCTGCGCAGTCGAGCGTCGAGGAGTCCGAGGCGCTGGCCGCGCTGAAGGACTCCGGCGATGGCGCCTCATCCGGTGGTGCAGCCACCCAGACCAAGCAGGGGCCGAAGACGAAGGCGGCACCCAGCACAAAATCGTCGGCCACAAAAACCGCCGACGGATCAACCGCCAAGCCGAAGGCCGAGGCTCCCGCCAAGCCCGCTGGAGGCGACGGGGCCGCCACAGCCCCAGCTGGTGACGGCGCCGCGAAAGCTCCGGCCAAGAAGGGCCCTGGCAAGCGCAGGCGCCGCGTCGTGATCGACTCCCAGGCGGCCCGCCGCGACCACATCGCGAGGACCCAGCCGCCTCCGCGCCCACCGCGTCGCCGCGGTGGGCGTCGGCGCCGTCCGCTGCTCGAGGAGCCCAGCGACAAGGAGCTGAAGCAGCCCGAGGAGCAGCCGGCGATCAAGGTCAACTCCGGCGCCACCGTCCGCGAGGTCGCCGAGAGCCTGGGGCTGGCCGCCGCCGAGGTGATCAAGGCTTTGATGAAGGAGGGGGAGATGGCAACTCTCACCCAGACGCTGACCGACGAGTCCGTCGAGTCGATCGCGAAGCAGTTCGATCGCAAGATCGAGATCGTTACGGCCGCCCAGGAGGAGGCCGACGAGCCGACTGAGGTCGAGGAGGACGACGAGAGGGATCTCGTCGAGCGCCCTCCGGTGGTCACCGTGATGGGCCACGTCGACCACGGCAAGACTTCGCTGCTCGACGCGATCCGGCAGACGCAGGTGGCGGCAGGAGAGGCAGGGGGGATCACCCAGCACATCGGCGCCTACCAGGTCCAGCACGACGGCAAGATCCTCACCTTCCTCGACACGCCGGGCCACGAGGCCTTCACGGCGATGCGGGCGCGCGGTGCCAGGGTGACCGACGTCGCCGTGATCGTGGTCGCCGCCGACGATGGCGTCATGCCGCAGACCGTCGAGGCGATCGATCACGCGCGCGCCGCGGGCGTTCCGATCCTTGTGGCGGTCAACAAGATCGACAAGGAGGGCGCGGATCCGAACCGCGTCCGCACGGAGCTCGCCCAGCAGGACCTCAACCCCGAGGACTGGGGCGGTGACACCGTCTACGCCGACGTCTCGGCCAAGACCAAGGACGGCCTCGACCACCTGCTCGAGATGATCCTGCTGGTCACCGAGTTGGAGGAGCTGTCTGCCAACCCGGATGCCGCCGCCTCCGGCACCGTGGTCGAGTCCCGGCTCGATCCGGGCCGTGGCCCCGTCACCGGCGTGCTGGTGCAGCGCGGCACCCTTCGCGTCGGCGATGCCGTCGTCGCGGGTCCGGTCTGGGGGAAGGTCCGCGCCATGCTCGACGACAAGGGCGAGCGCGTCGAGGAGGCCACGCCCGGCATGCCGGTCGAGGTCCTCGGCTTCGACGGGGTGGTCGAGGCGGGTGAGCACGTTCAGGTGGTCGAGAACGAGCGCAAGGCCCGCGCCCTCGCACAGGAGCGCGAGACGCGCCTGAAGACCGAGCAGCTCGCGCGGCGGGCGGCCCGGAAAGTCACTCTCGAGGAGGTCTTCCAGCGGGCCAGCGAGGGTCAGCTCAACGAGCTCAATATCGTCCTCAAGGCGGATGTCTCCGGCTCACTGGAGGCGCTCGAGGACGAGATCGCGAAGCTGCCTCAGGAGCAGGTCCCGGTCAACGTGATCCATGCGCAGACGGGCGGCATCAACGAGTCCGACGTGATGCTGGCGGCGGCCTCGGATGCGGTGATCATCGGCTTCAACGTCCGCCCGCTCGCCGAGGCGCGCCGAGCGGCGGAGAACGAGGGAGTTGACATCCGCACCTACACCGTGATCTACAAGGTGACGGAGGACCTCCGCGCGGCGATGGAGGGCCTGCTGGAGCCCGAGGAGGTCGAGGAGGCGCTCGGCCAGGCGGAGGTGAAGCAGACCTTCAAGGCCTCGCGTGTCGGCACGATCGCCGGTTGCCTCGTCACCGACGGCAAGGTGACCCGCAGCGCCGGCGTCCGACTGGTCCGCGACGGGACCATCGTCTGGAGCGGCAGGGTCGGCTCGCTGCGGCGCTTCAAGGACGACGTCGCCGAGGTCGAGGAGGGCCAGGAGTGCGGCATCGTGCTCGAGGGCTTCGCCGACGTCAAGGAGGGCGACGTCCTCGAGTTCTTCGAGACCAGGCAGGTCGAGAAGACGCTGGAGTAGGGGTCCCGTGACCCCCTTCGTCGAGCTGATCGAGATTCGCCTGCATCTCGGGGACGTTCAGGACCTGAAGGGAAAGCGGAAGCTCGTCAAATCGCTGAAGGACGGGATCCGCCAGCGCTTCGGCGCCTCGGTCGCGGAGGTCGAGGGGCACGACAAGTGGCAGCGCTCCGTGCTGCTCTGTGCCCTGGTGGGGGATGGTGAGGTCTCCGACCGGGCCGACGGGCTGGTTCGCTTCGTCGAGAGCCGCTGTCCCGACGGCTGTTCGTTCGAGCGCGACCTGCTCAGCCTGCGTGACATCCGCGACTAGCTGGTGTCGAGCGGATTGGCGGGTTCCTGGGTGCCCCTCTGCCCCGGCTGTTATCGTCGCCGGGCGATGCCGACAGCCCGGATGCGGCGCGTCAACGAGTCGATCAAGGAGATCCTCGGGGATGCGATCACGACGGAGCTCAAGGACCCGAGAATCGGATTCGTGACCGTGACCGAAGTGGACACCTCTCCCGACCTCCGCGCTGCGCGCGTCTACGTCAGCGTGCTCGGTACCGAGGAGGAGCGGGAGCGCTCGCTTGCCGGCCTGCGCTCCTCGCACGGTTTTCTTCAGGGCAAGATCGCGAGCGCGATGAGGATGAAACGAACCCCGACCTTGACCTTCGAATACGACGAGAGCGCAGAGCGCGGCGATCGCATCTCGCGTCTCCTCAAGGACGAATGACTGAATCGACAGAGGTTTTGACTAGCGGCCTCGATCGTGTTGCAGACGAGATCCGTGCCGGCGACCGGTTCCTGCTCACCACCCACGAGAACCCGGATGGCGACGCCCTCGGCTCCCTCCTCGCGATGCACCGGATCCTCGAGGCGCTGGGCAAGGACACGGTGATGTTCCTGGCCGCGAAGGAGTTCCCGCTCCCGGTCGAGTACCGCTTCCTGCCGCTCGAGGAGGTCTTCCACGAGCCGCCCGCGGACATCGCCGACCGAGTGGTGATGTTCCTGGACTGCGGCAACATCGACCGTATGCCCGTCGACTTTCTGCAGAACGGCGACAACAGGGTGATCAACATCGACCACCACCACGACAACACCCGCTTCGGGACGGTCAACCTGGTGGACGTCGACGCGTCCTGCACGGCGGAGATCGTCTACGACCTGGCCGGCCTGCTCGACGTTCAGCTGACGCCCGAGATCGCCAACGCCCTCTACGTCGGTCTGGTCACCGACACCGGCAAGTTCATGTACGAGAACACCGATGCGCGCTCGCATCGGATGGCCGCCGGTCTGATCGAGGCCGGGGTGGGGGTGAACGACGTCTACCGGCGCCTCTACGAGCACGCCCCCCTCGAGAAGCTGAAGCTGCTCGCGCGTGCGCTGGAGGGTATCGAGCTTCGCGACGGCGCCAGACTCTCGGTGACCTACATCTCGGTCGAGGATTACGCGGTCACCGGGGCCACCGAGGCGCTCACCGAGGGGATCATCGACCACCTGCGGACAATCGACGGGACCCTGGTCGCCGCCGTCGTGCGCGACCAGCCCGACAGCGACCGGGCCGCCCGCAAGGTGAGCATGCGCTCGACCAACGAGCGGGTGGACGTCTCGGCGATCGCCCGGCTGCACGGCGGCGGCGGTCACCGCCGGGCGGCGGGGTTCGGCACCGATCTCGAGTACGACCAGGTCGTGGAGTTCCTGGTCGGCGAGATCGAGTCCCAGCTCGCAACCTGATCGGGCCATGAACACACCGGAGCCGACCCCCGCCCGGGGGCTGCTGGTCGACAAGCCGGCGGGCGTTACTTCCCACGACGTAGTCGCCGAGATCAGGCGGGAGCGTGGAGGGAAGGTGGGCCATGCCGGGACGCTCGACCCCTTCGCGACGGGCCTGCTGGTCGTCCTGCTTGGCAGGGCGACCCGGCTGCAGCGCTACCTGCTCGAGCTTCCCAAGGCCTACCGTGCCACTGCGCGGCTCGGTTGGCGCTCCTCCACCGGTGACCCGGACGGTGAGCTGACCGAGACGGGCCGGATCCCCGAGCGACTCGAGCTGCCGATCGGCGAGATCGAGCAGCGGGTGCCGATGACCTCAGCCGTCAAGGTCGGCGGCGAACGCCTCTACCGCAAGGCCCATCGCGGCGAGGCGGTCGAGACGCCGATACGGCGCGTCACCGTTTACCGCGCGGAGCTGCTCGAAAGCGATGGGGAGCGTGCCACCTTCGAGATCGAGTGCTCGAGCGGCACGTACGTCCGCGCACTGATCGAGAGCCTCGAGGACGCCTACTGCGAATCGCTGCGCCGGATCGCGATCGAGAGCCTGCGGGTGCCGGAGGTAGGCCCCCGGGAGATCTCCGTCGAGGAGCTGATGGCGTTCCTTCCAGAGCGGCTGCTGGACGATGACGAGGCCGCCGCCGTGCGCCACGGACGGCCGGTGCTAGAGCCCTTCGATGTGCCCCCTGAACACGTCCGGCTGACCCATGGCGGGCGCCTCGTCGCAGTCGCGCGCGTCGATGGAGAGAATCTGCGGCCCGAGGTGGTCCTGACTTGACGATCCAGGTGACGAAGCTGCCCGACGCGGAGCTACGCGACCGCCACGTCGCGATCGGGGTCTTCGACGGCGTTCACAAGGGCCACCAGGCCGTGATCGACAGGGCGGACACGGTGCTCACCTTCGATCCCCACCCGCTGTCGGTGATCAACCCGGATGCGGCACCGAAGCTGATCATGCCCTTCGAGGTGAAGCGGGACGTGATCGAAGGGCTGGGAGTGGAGGAGCTGGTGGTGATCCCTTTCGACAAGGAGTTCATGAAGATCCCGGCCGAGGAGTTCATCTCCCGAATCCTCGTCGAGAGGCTCGGGGCCAGGAAGGTCTCGGTCGGCGAGAACTTCCGCTTCGGGGCCAAGGCCCACGGGACGGCCCAGATGCTCGCCGAGCGCGAGGAGTTCGAGACGCGCATCGTTCCTCTGGTCGAGGTCGACGGCGAGACGGTCTCCTCGAGCAGGATCCGGGCTCTTGTCGCCGCCGGAGAGGTCGATGCGGCAATGCGCTGCCTGGGGGCGCCGTTCATGGTCGAGGGCAGGGTGGTCGAGGGCGATCGCCGCGGGCGCGAGCTTGGCTTCCCAACCGCCAATCTCGTCCCAGACGACCACCTGGTCGTCCCGGGACACGGGGTCTACGCCGCGTTCGCCAACGGGCACCCGGCGGCCGTCAACGTCGGCATCAGGCCCACCTTCGACACCGGCAGGGGGCTGCTGATCGAGTCATTCCTGATCGACTACGACGGGGATCTCTACGGGCAGAAGCTGCGCGTCGCGTTCGTCAGCCGGCTGCGCGGTGAGCGGCGCTTCCCGAACGTCGAGGACCTGATCTCGCAGATGCATCGTGACGTCGCCGAGGCGCGCGAGATCACCGCCAAGTACGAGGGCCGGGGAACCGAGCTGATCCGCTACCCTGTGGCGCCGGTGCCGCTGACCAAGGACAGAAAGCAGGAGCTGATCGGCAAGTACGGGCGCTCGGGCGAAGACACCGGCTCCGCCGAGGTGCAGGTCGCCCTGCTCACCGAGCGCATCAACGAGCTCACCGAGCACCTGCGGGCCCACAGCAAGGACCATCACTCCCGCCGTGGCCTGCTCAAGATGGTCGGCAAGCGCCGCCGCATCCTCCGCTATCTCGAGCGCAACGACCTGGAGCGCTACCGCTCCCTGGTAGCGGAGCTCGGCCTGCGCCGCTAGCGCCGGCGAATCGGATGATCGCGGCCGGCGCGAGAGCACCCGAGTTCTCCCTGCCGGACCACGACGGGAACCAGGTCGGGCTATCGGACTTCGCGGGCCGCAAGCTGGTGCTCGCCTTCTACCCACTCGACTTCAGCCCGGTCTGCACCGACCAGCTCAGCCTCTATCAGGAGGTGCTGGGGGAGATCGAGGCACGCGGGGCGAGCCTGGTGGGGATCAGCGTCGATTCCTCCTACTGTCACCACGCCTTCCGCAAGCAACTCAACCTGACGATGCCGCTGCTCGCCGACTTCAACCCCAAGGGCCAGGTCTCGCGCGCCTACGGCGCCTGGATCGACGTGGTCGACCACGGCAACCGCTCGCTCGTCCTGATCGACGGCGAGGGGACCGTGCGCTGGGCGCACGCCTCACCGACGCCACTCGAGATCCCCGGGGCGAACCTGATCTTCGACGCCCTGTCCGGCTAGCTGGGGCCGGGGGGTAGAGTCGACGAATCTGGAACCTGCGGATAGGAGATCGCCATGTACGCACGAGTAGCGAGCTTCGAGGGTGACCCCGATCGCGTCGAGGAGGCGGTCGAGGCCGTCAGGGGGCAGGTGGAGTCCAATTGGGCATCCCCCCCGGAGGGACTCGAGCGCGCCAAGGAAATGTGGATGCTGGTCGACCGTGACAATGGAAGGGGCATCGGCATCACGCTCTACGAGACGGAGGAGGACATGCGCCGCGGCGACGAGGCACTGAGCGCGATGACACCCCCGGTTCCCGACGACACCGGGCGCCGGACGGGCGTCAGCTTCTACGAGATCGCCCTACGTAAGCAGCGCGACTAGGCCTTCGGGCAAGAAGGCGGGCATCTAGAGCGTGCTCCGGTTCGATGAGCGAGCTGACCAGCGCGTCGGTGCCGCCGATAGGCGCGGACGATCACGTCACGGGGGAGGGCACCGAGACGATCGTGTATGCCGACTTCGGATGCCCCTACTGCGCTGCCTCCTGGTCAGGTCTCCGGCAGCTACCGCTGCGGCTTTGCCTCCGGCACTTCCCGATGGCCTCGAAGCACCCCCGCTCACCGACTCTGCACGCTGCCGCCGAGGCGGCCGGGCTGCAGGGAGCCTTCTGGGAGATGTGCGACTCGCTCTATGCCGATCGGGGCCGAGTGGATGACCCGCACCTATGGGAGCGGGCGGAGCGCTTCGGGTTGGACCTCGGCCGTTTCAACTCGGATCGCCGCTCCGATGCGGTCCGGGTCCGAATCGAGCGGGACTTCACGTCCGGCGTCCGCGCTGGCGTGCCCGGGACGCCGACCGCATTCGTCGAGGGGCGTCTCATCAGCGCGGACCTGGTGGATGCCCTGAGCAAGCTCGCCCTCTAACGGGCGCAAGCGTGATCCAAGGTGTTGCCGAGGAGGATCCCGTTCAGCGCTTGAAGTCGCGTGCCAGCGTGTAACCGGCGGGGACCACCTTCGGCGAGCCAGCTCGATCGAACGGGCGCGAGGTCGCGGCCGCTAAGCTTGCGCAGACAGAGAACGACAGTTCTGAAGCCAAAGCGGTCGCCAACCGGGCGGCTGGAAGGGAAACACAACTTATGAGCATGTTCGACGTGACCCGCGTCTCGGTGGATGTAGGCGGGGACGAGATCTCCTTCGAGACCGGAAAGCTCGCCCGTCAGGCGAGCGGGGCGGTCGTCGTTCGCTCCGGCGACACGATGGTCCTCAACACGGCGACCGCGGGCAACGACCGCGACGTCGACTTCCTGCCCCTCACCGTGGACGTCGAGGAGAAGCACTACGCCGCGGGCAAGATCCCCGGCTCCTTCTTCCGCCGCGAGGCACGGGCCGGCGAGAAGGCGACCTTGACGGCGCGGATGATCGACCGTCCCTTGCGCCCCCTCTTCCCGAAGGGCTGGCACCGCGAGACCCAGCTGGTCTCCCAGCCCATGTCGGTGGACCATGTCCACCCGTACGACATCCTGGCGATGAACGGCGCCTCCGCCGCGCTCGCGATCTCCGAGATCCCGGTCGCCGAGCACGTCGGCGCGGTTCGGATCGGGAAGCTCCACGGCGACTTCGTCGTCAACCCGGAGGAGGAGATGCTGGAGGAGCTCGATCTCGACCTGATCGTCTCGGGCACCGAGGAGGCGATCCTGATGGTCGAGGCCGGTGCCGATGGCGTCACCGAGGCCGAGATCCTCGACGCGCTCGATATCGCGCACGCGGAGATCAAGAAGCTCTGCGCGACGATGGAGGAGCTGCGCGAGAAGGCCGGCAAGGAGAAGATCGAGATCGAGCCGCCGCAGGTCGACGAGGCGACCTACGAGTCGATCGAGGCCTCGCACGGCGCCAAGCTCGACGAGGCCACCCAGGTCGAGGCCAAGTTGGAGCGCCAGGAGGCGATCGACGCGGTCGAGGCGGAGGTGCTCGAGCAGTACGCCCCGCCGACCGAGGACGAGCAGCCGGACCGCGAGCGCCTCGCCCAGGTGAAGGCCGCCTTCGCGAAGCTCGAGAAGGACATCATCCGCCGCCGGATCGCGATCGACAAGAAGCGGCCCGACGGCCGCGCCCAGGACGAGATCAGGCCGATCGAGTGTGAGGTCGACATCGCCCCCCGCGTCCATGGCTCGGCGCTGTTCACCCGCGGGGAGACGCAGATCCTGTCCAGCGTCGCCCTGGGCACCACCCGCATGGACATGAAGGTCGACAACCTCGGCCTGCGGGAGACCAAGCGGTTCTGGCACCACTACAACTTCCCGCCGTTCTCGGTGGGGGAGGCCGGCTTCATGCGCGGGCCGAAGCGCCGCGACATCGGCCACGGCGCGCTCGCCGAGCGAGCTCTGGAGGCGACGATCCCGCCCGAGGACGAGTTTCCGTACGTGATCCGCGTCGTCTCCGACACCCTCGAGTCGAACGGGTCCTCTTCGATGGGCTCGGTCTGCGCCGCCTCGATGGCCCTGCAGGCCGCGGGCGTCCCGGTCTCCGCGCCGGTCGCCGGCGTGGCGATGGGGCTGATCAAGGAGGGTGACGACTATGTCGTCCTCACCGACATCGCCGGCGTCGAGGACCACCTTGGCGACATGGACTTCAAGGTCGCCGGGACCGCCGAGGGCATCACCGCCCTCCAGATGGACATCAAGATCACCGGCGTCACCTTCGACATCCTGCGGGATGCCCTGGATCAGGCCCACAAGGGCCGCCAGTTCATCCTCGGCAAGATGGTCGAGGCGGTCGACGGCCCGCGCGAGCAGCTCTCGCCGTTCGCGCCTCGGATCACCTCGATCAAGATCGACCCGGACAAGATCGGCGCCCTGATCGGCAAGGGCGGCGAGACGATCCGGGCGCTCTCGGAGGAGTTCGAGGCCGAGATCGACGTCGACGACGACGGCACGGTCCGTGTCTACGCGCCCACCGGCCAGCAGGTCGAGGCGCTGGCTGAGCGGATCACTGCGATGACTAAGGACGCCGAGATCGGCGACCGCTTCTCCGGCAAGGTGGTGAAGACCACCAACTTCGGCGCCTTCGTGGAGCTCACCAAGGGCACCGACGGCCTGCTTCACATCTCCAACGTGAAGCCGGGCGAGCGGGTCGGTGCGGTCGAGGACGTTCTCAACCAGGGCGACGAGATCGACGTCACCGTCGTCGAGGTCGACAAGGAGCGGGGCCGGATCGGCCTGCGGCTCTCGGCTGATCCCGACGTCGAGGGCAAGTCGGCCGAGGAGCTCGCCGGCGTCGGCACCGGTGACCCGGGACCGCCCGGCGGCCGCCGGCGCGACGGCGGTGGCGGGCGCAGGCGGGAGCGCGACGGCGGCGGCCGCCGCCGCGAGCGCGAGGGCGGCAGAGGCCGCGGTTAGCCGGCACTCCGTGAGCACCGATCGCGCCCAGGTAACCGAGCTCGATTCGGGCACCCAAGTCGTCACCGAGGCCGTGCCCTCGGTGCGCTCGGTCGCCCTCGGACTATGGGTGCGGACGGGCTCGAGGGACGAGACGCCGGCGCAGGCAGGCGTCTCCCACTTCCTCGAGCACCTGCTCTTCAAGGGCACCAAGCGCTACTCGGCGATCGAGATCGCCGAGATCTTCGACGGCCTCGGGGCATCCGTGAACGCCGCGACCGGCAAGGAGTCGACCAACCTCTACGCGCGGTTCCTCGACACCCACACCGAGGAAGCCTTCGATCTGCTCGCCGAGATGCTGCTCGGCCCGACCTACCCGGAGATCGACTCCGAGCGCGAGGTCGTGCTGGAGGAGATCGCGATGTACGAGGACGAGCCGCAGGACAAGGTCCACGACGTGCTCGACCGGGCCGTCTTCGGTGGCCATCCGCTCGGCAGGCGGGTGCTGGGCGAAGCGGAGGTGATCAGCTCGATTCCGATCCCGGAGATCGATGCCTATCACCGTGCTCGCTACACGGGCGCGAACATCGTCGTCGCCGCGGCAGGGAACGTCGACCACGACGCAATCGTCGAGCTGACGCGGAGCCACGTCGAGCCCCCTGCGGCAGCGGGCGACGGCGCGGCGCTGGAGGCTCCCCAGCTGGACGGCGCCCAGGTCGCCTTCCAGCAGAAGGACACCGAACAGTTCCACATCTGCTTCGGCGGGCCGGGTATCGACCTCGCCGACGAGCGGCGCTATGCGCTCACCATCCTCGACGCGGTCTTCGGCGGTTCCACCTCCTCCCGTCTCTTCCGCGAGGTGCGCGAGAAGCGGGGTCTCGCCTACGCCGTGGGCTCATATACGCAGCAGTACGTGGACAGCGGCATGATTGGCCTCTACGTGGGGACGCGCGAGGACAACGTCGAGGAGGCCTGCGGAATCATCGGCCGCGAGCTCGGTTCGATCCACGCCGAAGGCATCACCGATGAGGAGCTGGCGCGCGCCAAGGAGCACGTCAAGGGCCGGATGGTGCTCTCCTCCGAGTCGACCGCGGCCCGCATGGGCAGGATCGGCAAGGCGGTCCTCTTCGACACGCCGCTGCTCACTCTTGACGAGCTGCTCGAGAAGGTGGACGCGGTGACCGGCGAGGGGGTGGCGGAGCTCGCCCGCGACCTCTACGAGCCCGCCTCCCTATCGGCCGCGGCAATCGCCCCGAGCGAGGACCGCTTCCGGGCCGCGCTGGCGCCGGTCAACGAGGCGCTCGCCGCGGCTTAGGCCGCGAGTGCCGCCGAGTGCCGGCGAGGCATCCGGCGGATCGCGGCCCCATAACATCGCCGACCATGGCCGAGTCGATCAAGGTCGTTGTCTCCGGCGCCGCTGGTCGGATGGGGGAGACCGTCTGCGGTGCGGTGGAGTCTGCGGAGGACGTGGACCTGGTGGGCCGCGCGGACCCGGCACTGGGTACGTCCGTGACCAACGTCCTCTCCGGAGGTGAGCCCGATGTACTGGTCGACTTCACCACGCCGGAGGCCGCGCCGGCGAACGTCATCGAGGCGATCAATGCGGGCGTCCACGCGGTGGTGGGCAGTACCGGCTTCGACCTCGAGGAACTCCGGGAGAAAGTCCTGGGTGCCGAGAGCGCGGGCAACTGCTTCGTGGCGCCGAACTTCGCGATCGGGGCGGTGCTGATGATGCAGGCCGCCAAGCTGGTCGCGCCCCACATGCCCGAAGCGGAGATCGTCGAGCTTCACCACGAGCGAAAGAAGGACTCCCCTTCCGGCACGGCTAAGCGGACTGCGGAGCTCATCCGCGAAGCCGGCGGCAATGTCCACGAGCCGATCCATTCCGTGAGGCTCCCGGGCCTGGTCGCGCACCAAGAGGTGGTCTTCGGCGGGCAGGGGCAGACGCTCACGATCCGCCACGACTCCACGGACCGGACGAGCTTCATGCCTGGCGTCCTGCTTGCGGTCCGCAAGGTCAGCCGGTTGCCGGAGCGTTTCGTCGTCGGACTGGAGAATCTGCTCTGAGCGGTACTCTCTTGACGCGAGGGTGCCCCGATAATGCGAGGGCGCGCGAAAGCGCGATCCGCGAGAAGCTGGAGGGGCAACCCGTTTGATCATGGTCGAGATCGGAGGCGTAATCACCGCGATGGTGACCCCGTTCGCCGCGGACCTGTCGGTGGACGAGGCCGCAGCGCGCAAGCTCGCCCGGCGCCTGATCGAGAGCGGCTCGCAAGGTCTGGTGCTGGCAGGCACGACTGGCGAGTCTCCGACGCTCATCGACGAGGAGAAGATTTCGCTGCTGCGAGCGATTCGCGACGAGCTCGGAGCGGAGGTGCTGCTGATCTGCGGGACCGGCTCCAACGACACGCGGCACTCCGAGCGACTCTCGGCGGCCGCGGCCGACAACGGGGCGGACGCAGTGCTCGCCGTGACCCCGTACTACAACAAACCGAACCGGGCTGGGATCCTCGCCCACTACAACGCGATCGCCAAGGCGGCCGGGGTCCCGGTGATCCTCTACAACATTCCCTCCCGGGTGGTGGTCAACGTGCCTCCGGACCTGCTCGCCGAGCTCGCCCAGATCGAGAACGTGATCGGCGTGAAGCAGGCGAACGATGACGAGCTGCAGCCAATCGACGGCCTCCGCGTCCTCGCCGGAAACGATGGCACGTTCCTTCGCACCCTCGAGATGGGTGGGCCGGGAGGGGTCCTGGTCGCCACCCACCTGGTGGGGCCCGAGATGAGGGAGATCTACGACGCTGTCAAGGCGGGAGACGTCGAACGGGCGCGCGAGATCGATTCGTCCCTCAGGTCGATCTACGAGGTCTTGAGCAAGAACAACCCGATCCCGGTCAAGGCCGGCCTCGAGCTGCTCGGGATCTGCTCGGCGCGGGCGAGGCTGCCCATCGTCGAGGCTGACGACGAGCAGAAGGCCGAGGTGAGGCGGGCGCTCGAGGCCCATGGTCTGTTGACCGGGAGCGCCGCGTAGGTTTGAGCAGCTCGAGCATTCGGATCCTCCCGCTAGGCGGACTGGGAGAGATCGGCAAGAACATGACCGCCATCGAGGCGGATGGTCGGATTGTGGTCGTGGACACGGGCCTGATGTTCCCGACGGCCGACATGCTGGGTATCGACCTGGTCCTGCCCGACTTCTCGACCCTGCGGGACCGCGCCGATGACATCGAGGCGATCGTCCTCACCCACGGCCACGAGGATCACGTCGGGGCGCTCCCCTACGTGCTCAGGGAGATCGCAGTCCCGCCGGTGATCTACGGGGGGCTGCTCACGATCGGCATGGTCCGGTCCAAACTCGATGAGCACAAACTGCGCGAGGTTCCGCTGCAGGAACTGCCCGCCGGCGAGCGTGTCGGAGCTGGACCCTTCGGGATCGAGCTTGTCCACATGGCCCACTCGATCCCCGACGCTCGCGCCGTCGCCCTCAGCACGCAGCTCGGCACCGTCCTGGTGACTGGCGACTACAAGTTCGACCAGACGCCGGTCGACGGAATCCCGGCCGACGTCTCCCGGCTCGCCGAGCTCGGCCGCGAGGGGCTGCTCTGCCTTTGCGGAGACTCCACCAATTCAGATCGCCCCGGGGTGGCGCCCTCCGAGTCGAGCGTTGGCCCCGCGCTGCTCGAAGTTTTCTCCCGCTGCCCGGGACGGATCATCGTCACCTGCTTCGCCTCCAACATCCACCGCGTCCAGCAAGCGATCGACGCGGCCGCCCGGCTCGACCGGCGTGTCGCGCTCGTCGGCCGGTCGATGCGCAAGAACTTCAACATCGCCTCGAACCTAGGCATGGCGGGCGCTCCTGACGGCCTCTTCATCTCGCCCAAGGAGGTCCAGGACTTCCCGGACGAGAAGGTTGTGGTGATCTCGACGGGCAGCCAGGGCGAGCCGCTCTCGGCGCTTCGCCGGATGGCGCACCGCGACCACCCGGACGTCGAGCTCCACTCCGGAGACACCGTGCTGTTCTCGGCGACGCCGATCCCCGGCAACGAGCAGTCCGTGAACGAGACGATCGATCGGATATTCCAGATCGGGGCGCAGGTGGTCACCGCCGCCGACGCGCCGATCCACGCCTCGGGTCACGGCTGGCAGGAGGAGCTCAAGTTGATGCTCAACCTGACCAAACCGCGGAACGTCTTCCCCTTCCATGGTGACCACAAGCGGATGCGCCTGCACGCCGACCTCGCGGAGTCGGTCGGGGTCAAACCCGAGTGCATCTTCACCGGGCGGAACGGTCTGGCCCTCGAGATCGACGAGTCGGGCGCGAGCTTCGGGGAAGACGTCCACGCCAGCATGATCTTCGTGGATGGCGTGTCGGTCGGCGAGCCCGACGAGTTCGCGCTGCGCGACCGGCGCAAGCTCTCGGACGATGGTGTCTTCATCGTGGTGGTGACGATCTCCTCGGACGACGGGTCCCAGGTCGCCGATCCCGAGGTGATCTTCCGGGGGGTTCCGTTCTCCCAGGACGCCGATGGCCTGCGCGACGAGCTCCGTGGTGTTGTGGCCGACACGCTCCGGGAGGCCGCAGAGGAGCAGATCCGGGAGATCTCCCTGCTCCAGCAGGACCTTCACGACGACATCGCGGAGTTCGTCTACGAGAAGCTCCACCGCCGGCCGCTGGTTCTGCCGGTCGTCGTCGAGGTCTGAGGATGGCCGAGCCGCCCTCGGCCCGCCGGGCCCCGGCCACGGCCGACGAGGATCGATCCCACGACACTTCCGATGGACGCGCGGCATGCTGGCGTGAGCGGGGCACCCATGGGCAGCAGGCAAAGAAAAGCCCCCGGCGGTCGAGGGAGGGCGACCACCGGGGGCGACGCTTCGGCCCGAAGGCCTCAGCGGAGTCTCGCCGTGATGTGTGGGGTTTCGCACCGCGGCGAGGTGTCTCGTCCGCTGGCCAATCTAGGCGGGGTTCTTGAACGTTTGCTAAAGCTTTCCTCGATCGGGCTCCGCGACTTCGGGGGCCTCGATCTGCTCTTCGCCGACTTTCTCGAGCGGCAGGCGGATCGAGAAGCGGGCGCCGCCGTAGGTGCTGCGCCCGGCCGAGACAGAGCCCCCGTGGGACGCCGCCACCGCGCGGACGATCGCAAGGCCGAGCCCGCTGCCGCCTCCACCCGCCGTGTCGGAGGGACCATCGCCACGCACGAACCGGTCGAAGACCTGCTGCTCGATCCCCGACGGGATGCCCGGGCCGTCGTCGAGGACCTCGAGCAGCGCCTCGTCCCCGTCTCGCCGCGCAGTCAGCTCGACGGTGGTCCTCTCGGGTGTGTGCCTGACGGTGTTCTCGAGCAGGTTGCGGACCATGCGGTGCAGCTCGTCCGGGCTCCCCCGCAGCGGCAGCGGGCCCTCGAGCTGGCTCTCCAGCCGGCGCTCGCCCGTCAGCGGCTGGACCTCGTCCAGGGCGCCGGCGGCGATTTGTGCCAGGTCGAGGTCGGTCCGGGCAACCTGGCGCCCGGCGTCGGCGCGCGCCAGGAGCAGGAGGTCGGAGACCAGACCTGACATCCGCTTGGTCGAGGAGAGGGCGGAGTCGACGGCGTCCCGGTCGTCCTCGGAACTCGCCCCGGCCGCCTGCAACAGCTCGAGGTTCGCCTGGATGCTGGTCAGCGGGGTCCTGAGCTCGTGGGACGCGTCCGCGACGAACTCGCGCTGGCGCTCGAGCGACTGCTCGCGTTCCGAGCGGGCCTCGTCGAGCGCCTGGAGCATGCCGTCCATCGTGCGTGCCAGCTCGCCGACCTCGTCGTCGCTCGCCGGCGCGGGTATGCGCTTGGAGGGGTCCCGCGTGCTGGTGATCTGGCGTGCCAACCCGGTCAGCGTCTTGATCGGGCGCATGGCGCGGTCCGCAACCGCCAATCCGGCGAGCAGGGCGAGCAGCGTGCCTCCGAGCACACCGGCGCCGAGGAAGAGCCAGAGCCGGGCGATGGTCTCGTTCACGCCCTCGAACGGTCGCGCGTACTGGACGTAGGCCGGGAGCGAGCCCGAGGCCGTGACCGGCTCCGTCGCGACGCTCAGCGAGCCGACGTCGTGGACGCTCGCGCTTGGAGGCCCGAGATCGATCGCGGGGTTGGTCGCGGCGAGCGGTTGCCCGGACTGGTCGAGCACCTTGATCACGGCGTCATCGGGCAGAGCGAAGTCGCGCAGACGCGGGCTGGTGACGACCAGACCCGACAGCGGGTCGCTGGAGACGCGAGTCTCCGCGGCGAGCGAGCGACCTGCGCTGACCAACTCGTCGCGGAAGTCGCTGCGGATGCGGTTGCCGACGACCTGACCGACGACGAGCGCGAAGACGACCAGGATCAGCAGGGTGAGGCCGGCGGTGGTGATGGCGATCCGCCAGCGGACCGGAATGCGCTCGAAGAGGGGAAGGCGCTTAGCGGCGACGGCCCACTTCACGCGGCCGCCTTGAGGACGTATCCGGCCCCCCGCTTGGTGTGCAGCAGCCGCGGCTCTCCGCCGGACTCGAGCTTGCGTCGCAGGTTGGAGATGAAGACGTCGATCGTGTTGGTCTGCTCGAACGGGTCGTAGCCCCAGACGTCCTCGAGCAGCCGCTCGCGGGAGACGACCAGCTTATGGTTGCGGGCCAGGTACTCGAGCAGCTCGAACTCCCGGTTGGTGAGCTCGATCTCCCGCTCGCCGCGCTTTACCTCGCGGGTGTCCGGATTGACCTGCAGGTCGCCGACTACGAGAGAGGCGCTCCCGCGCGGCGGGCGCCGTCTCAGCAGCGCCCTGATCCGGGCGAGGAGCTCCGAGCGCTCGAAGGGCTTCGGCAAGTAGTCGTCCGCGCCGATGTCGAGACCCTTGACCCGGTCCTCGGTCTCCGTGCGCGCGGTCAGCATCAGGATCGGCACGTCGCTCTCGGCGCGGATTCGCCGGCAGACCTCCATCCCGTCGAGGCGGGGGAGACCGAGGTCGAGCACGATCAGGTCGGGGCTGAACTGCTCGGCTGCGGTCAGCGCCTCGGCGCCATCGTCGGCGCTGCGCACCTCGTGGCCCTCGGCGCGCAGCGAGCGCCGCAGCACGTCGGCGATCGCCTCGTCGTCCTCGACGACCAGCACACGCGCCGTGGCTGTTGCCTGTTCCATCACGCACTCAAGGGTAGATGCGGATTGCTTGCTTCCGGCGTTTTTTGAGGGAACGTTTAAGCGGCAACCAGGCCGCACATTTTGTGAGCGGCGGCGTGCCGCAGGGGACTGCTTTTGCGCGTCGAATGGGTGGGCGGATGCTTGCAGACCGCATTTTTGGGGCGTCGGAGCGGCGTGATCCGCCCCGGCGCAAACGGCAGCCTGTCCGCGCGTCGAAGCGGCGGGGAGGAGCGCGCAATCGGGCGCGCGGGCGGGGTCGATCCTCGCCCGAGGTATTGCAGCGCCGCCTCGACCTGGCGGGGCTCGCGGCCATCGGCACGGCCGTCTACCTGGGCTACGTCATCTACCTCGGCTGGAACGGGGGAACGGTCGGCAACGGCTCGGAGACGGCGCTCTCCTACGCGGTGGGCGCCGGAGCCGTCGTGGTCCCAGTCGCGCTCGGGCTCGCCGGCATCGGGTTGATACTGAGGCCGTTCCTGCCCTCGCCTCGATCGGTCGCCGTGGGCGTGGTCGCGATCGCCTCTGGGCTCCTGCTCGCGCTCGCGGCGCAGACCGCCGGGCTCGGCCCCGATGGGGTGCGCAAGGGCCTCTTCGACCCGGACTTCTTCCCGCACTACGGTGGCGGCATCGGCGAGACTCTCTACTGGGCCACGACCACGCTCTTCCAGCGCCTCGGGGCGCAGATCAGCGCCGTGCTGCTGCTGATCTCTGGCCTGCTCTTGGTCACGTGGCCGTTCGGTCTCGGACATGGTCCGGGCGGGGCGCCGCGGCTTCGACCGCGCCAAGCGCGGCACGCTCGGATTCGCGACCGCGGTCAAGGAGAGCCGGATTCGCACTGACGCGGACCTGATCGACACGACGCCCGTCGAAACCGAGCCCATCTTCGGCCCGCCCGAGCCGGTGGAGGGCGACAGCGACGACTACCAGGTCCTCGTTGGAGGCGGCGATGACGAGCAGGAGACCGAGCGGATCGCCAACTTCGACGAGGCCGTGCGGGTCGCCGACGAGTCGGACACCGACGAGATCGCGGTCTACGAGGGTGAGGGAGAGGGCGAGGTGGACGGGGAGCCCGCGGAGCCCGGTAAGCCCGAGACCGGGCCGCAGCCGGTGGTCGACCTCACCCCGATGGGCGAGAAGCGCGGCGGGCGTCACCGAGTCCGAGGAGATCGACTACGAGGCGCCCATCGCAGAGGAGGTGCTCGAGCGCGGCAAGCCGGACAAGGGGCCGGACACCAGGGATCACGAGGCGATCGCCCGGACGCTGCTCGAGGCGCTCGGGCACTTCGGGGTGGAGGCGCGGATCGTGGGCACGGTTACGGGGCCCCACGTGAGCCGCTACGAGCTCAAGCTCGCGCCCGGGACCAAGGTCTCGAAGATCACCCAGCTCAAGGACGACCTCGCCTACGCTCTCGCCTCGACCGACATCCGCATCCTGGCGCCGATCCCGGGCAAGCAGGCGGTCGGAGTAGAGGTCCCGAACCAGCGGCGCCGTCTGGTCCGGCTCGGCGACATCTACGGCGGGCGCCCGCAGGGCTCCTCTCCGCTGGTGGCTTGGCTCGGCAAGGACATCTCCGGCAGCGCCGTCTGGACCGACCTGCAGAAGATGCCGCACGCCCTGATCGCGGGGACGACCGGGTCGGGGAAGTCGGGCAGCCTCAACGCGATCCTCAGCTCGATCCTCTTGCACGCCTCCCCGAACGAGGTCCGCCTGGTCCTCGTCGACCCGAAGCGTGTCGAACTCAACCACTACGAGAAGATCCCGCACCTGCTGACGCCGGTCGTGACGTCGCCGCGGCTGGCCGCCAACGTGCTCAACAACCTGATCGCAGAGATGGAGAGCCGCTACGGCGTGATGGAGCAAGCGCGCTCCCGCAACCTGGCCGAGCTCAACCGCGTGCGCGAGCGGGAGGGAGAGGCGCCCCTGCCGCACATCCTCTGCGTGATCGACGAGCTCGCCGATCTGATGATGATCGCGCCCGCTGAGGTGGAGGACGCGATCATCCGCCTCGCCCAGAAGTCCCGGGCAGTAGGCATCCACCTCCTGCTCGCGACACAGCGCCCGTCCACGGACATCATCACCGGGACGATCAAGGTGAACATCCCGGCGCGAGTCGCCTTCGCCGTCTCCTCGCAGGTCGACTCTCGGGTGATCCTCGACCAGGGCGGCGCCGAGACGCTGCTCGGCCAGGGCGACATGCTCTTCCGGCCGGCCGGCACCTCGAAGATGCAGCGGATCCAGGGCGCCTTCATCACCGAGGCGGAGATCGCCAAGCTCACCGAGCACTGGTCGGAGCAGGGCGAGCCGGACTTCGCGGAGGAGCTGCTCGAGGCGACCCAGCCGCCCTCCGACGACGGCGGCGACGACGACTTCGACCCCGACTCGGACGACCTGCTCGATCAGGCGGCGCATCTTGTCGTCGAGAGCGGCACGGCGTCCGTGTCGATGGTCCAGCGCCGCCTGCGCGTCGGATACACGCGGGCCGGGCGCCTGATCGACATGCTGGAGCGCCGCGGCATCATCTCGGGCTACGAGGGCTCAAAGCCGCGCCAGGTGCTGGTCTCACTGGCGGATCTGCCGCGGGTTCTCGGCGGAGGCGCGCCCGCGGCTGGGGAAGGCGCGCCCGAGCCCGTGTCGGCGCCCGCAGAGGGCGACTGAGGCCCGCTAAGAGCGATTGCAGCATTGGGGGCGCTATAGGGTCCCTAACCGTTCAATCGATGATTCGGCGCGCCGGATCGCGAGAATGAGGACATGAGCGTCCGCGCGGGGATCCTGGTCACCGGCACCGAGCTGCTGAGCGGCTATGTCACCGACCGCAACGGGCCCTGGATCTCGGAGCGCCTGGCCGATCTCGGCGTCGAGGTGGCCGAGATCACCGTCGTCGGGGATCGCGCCGAGGACCTGGAGGGTGCGCTTCGCCACATGCGCGAGCAGGGCCTCGACCTGATTGTCACCAGCGGCGGTCTTGGGCCCACGGCGGACGATCTGACGGCTGAGGTGGTCGGCCGCTTCGCCGAGCGCGAGATGGTGCTCGATTCCGGGATGGAGGAGAAGATCGGCCAGATCATTGCCCGCTACGCGCGGAGGCTGGGCTTCGACCCGGAGGCGGTGCGCGAGGCCAACCGCAAGCAGGCCATGGTGCCGGAGGGCGCGACCGCCCTCGATCCGGCGGGCACCGCCCCCGGCCTGGTCGTTCCCGCGGACGGGCAGGTGGTGATCGTCCTGCCGGGCCCGCCACGCGAGCTTCAGGAGATGTGGCCGCGCGCGTTGGCGGCGCGGGCGGCCGAGGAGGTCCTTGGCCGCGCTCAGCCCTACCGGACGATGTCGATCCGGATGTTCGGCATCCCCGAGTCCGAGCTCGCCAAGGCGCTGCGGGAGATCGAGGAGGGCGGCGTGGATCTCGACCAGCTGGAGGTCACCACCTGCCTGCGCGGCGGCGAGCTGGTCACCGACGTTCGGCATCGCCCCGGCTCGGAAGAGGCCGCGGAGGCGCTCCGTGCAGGGCTCGCTGAGCGGCTCGGCAGATTCACCTACACCGAGAGCGGTGAGTCGATCGAGGAGGTCGTCTTCCGGCTGCTCGGCGACCGAACGATCGTCGCGGCCGAGTCCGAGAGCGGCGGCCTGCTGGCCAGCCGGCTGACGCTGCGGCCCGGGTCGTCCCAGTGGTTCGCTGGCGGTGTCGTCTCGTACTCGAACGCGTCCAAGACCGAGTTGCTGGGAGTCGATGCGAAGCTGATCGAGGAGCACGGTGCGGTCTCGCCGGAGGTCGCCGAGGCGATGGCCGACGGAGCGCTCGGGCGTTTCGCCGCGGATGTGGCCTGCGCGGTCACCGGGGTGGCGGGCCCCGACGGCGGGACCGAGGAGAAGCCGGTGGGTTACGTCTGCTTCTGTGCGAAGACCGCCGGCGGCGAGAAGCTGGCGCGCGACCCGATCCTGCCCGGCGACCGCACCGACGTGCGCGAGCGCTCCGTCGTCGTCGCGCTCCACCTCGTCCGCTATCTGCTCGAGGGACGCGAGCCGCCGCGGTGAGCGGTCCGATTCGCTCCACCGTGGCGGCGCGGACCCGTGGCTGACCGCAGGCTGGTGGGCGCCGTCGTTGCGGGAGCGCTCGCGCTGCTCGCCGCGGGCTGCGGATCCGACACGAGCACCGCCGATCACCGCCAGGCCCTCGAGGAATACGTCAACCGGGTAGAGCCGATAAGGCTCGGCATCAACGAGCTGCTCGATCGCGCCGATCCGATCCTGGGTGGGTACGCCGATGGTGACCTGAGTGCGGCCGAGGCTCGCCGCCGGCTGGGGCGCCTCGAACGCGGCGTGGCGGACTACGCCGTCCGGATCGCGGCGCTGGAGCCGGTTCCCGACGAGGTGCGTGCCGTCCACGACGCCTACGCGCACACCTTCGTCCTCCAGGACACCTACCTGAGCGCGCTGGTGGCGGCGCTCCGCGAGCGGGACTTCGAGGACCTGCCCCAGTTCCAGAACGGGCAGCGGGCCGCGATCATCGCCTGGCGGACCCGCCTGCAGGTGCTCGCCGACCGCTGGGGGGCGAGGCTCCCCACGGACATCCAGGTCGCAGGCCGCGGCGAGATCTCCCCATCGCCGACCGGCGATTAGCGGGACCCGACATCCCGGCGCGAACCGGTCCGGCGGCAGACGGCGAGGTCGGAGCGCCGTGCATGGCGCCCCAACCTCACTCGTCGTCCTGCTCAGGCCGGTGCCGCCCTCCGGTTGATCCGGCGGACGACGAAGCCGACCAGGACGAGCACGATGACGACGCCGATCACCGCACTGGACCGCGGGACTCAGTCAAAAGTATCACCTGGCACAAGATGCCCGTGCAGGGGAGAGAACGGGCGCGCGGCTGCTCATCCGCCAGATGACCGGTGCGGCACGGCGAGCGGCAGTGGCGGCCGCTGCGGCGATTAGCGTTCTCGCGTGGCCAAGGAGCGGCTCAAGAGCCCCAGGGCCCGCCTGTTCGTGGCGCTCGACCTGCCGGAGGACGTGCGCGCGGGCCTGGTCGCGTGGCAGAGCACGGCCCTCGCCGACCCGGCCCTCCGCCCGGTCAAGCCGGAGTCGCTCCACATGACCCTCGTCTTCCTCGGCTATCAGGCCGAGAAGGACGCGAGGGCGATCGCCAAGGCCGCGTTCGCGACCGACGCGAGCGCCCCGTCGGTGGAGCTCGCCGCCCAGCCCCTGGGCGTCCCGAAGGGAAAGCGGCCGCGCCTGATCGCGCTCGACGCGCGCTCGGACGAGACCGTGGCGCTGCAGAGGGAGGTCGAGGAGAGGCTGGTGGCCGGCGGCTTCTATGAACCGGAGAAGCGGCCGTTCTGGCCGCATCTGACCGTCGCCCGGGTGAGGCCCGAGGCGCCCGGAAGCCGGAAGGCCGCCCAGATCAGGAACTCACCGCACCCGCTGCCCGAACACATGTTCCGCTTCTTCCGTCCGACTCGTCTGGTGCTCTTCAAGTCTCATCTGCGCCGAACCGGCGCGGAGTATGAGTCCCTGGCCGAGTTGGAGCTTCCGACCGCCAACAACGACTAAATGCAGAGAGGTGAGGTGATGGCAGATCAGAAGCCCAACCTGAGAGAGGCCGGCGAGAAGGACGCGAAGGCGCGCGACCAGGCGCTGCAGGCGGCGGTCAAGCAGATCGAGCAGAACTTCGGGCAGGGCGCGCTGATGAAGCTCGGAGACGTCGGCGCGATCAACGTGGAGACGATCTCCACCGGCGCGCTGCCCCTGGACATCGCCCTCGGCGTGGGCGGGGTCCCGCGCGGCCGCATCATCGAGATCTTCGGGCCCGAGTCCTCCGGGAAGACGACCCTCGTCTACCACATCGTCGCCGAGGCCCAGGCGCGCGGCGGGGTCTGCGCCTTCGTCGACACCGAGCACGCCATCGACCCCACCTACGCGCGGAAGATCGGCGTCAACACCGACGAGCTGCTGATCTCCCAGCCCGACTACGGCGAGCAGGCGCTCGAGATCGTCGACGTGCTGGTGCGCTCCGGCGCCGTCGACGTGGTCGCGATCGACTCCGTGGCGGCCCTGACCCCGAGGGTGGAGCTCGAGGGCCAGATGGGCGATCAGCACGTAGGCCTGCAGGCCCGTCTGATGTCTCAAGCGCTGCGGAAGCTTGCGGGAAATCTCAATCGCGCTAAGACAATCTGCCTGTTCACAAACCAGATCCGGGAGAAGATCGGGGTGATGTTCGGCTCGCCCGAAACCCAGCCGGGCGGCCGCGCGCTGAAGTTCTATTCGAGCCAGCGCCTCGACATCCGCCGGATCGAGACCCTCAAGGAGGGCACCGAGGCGGTCGGCAACCGGGTCCGGGTGAAGGTGGTCAAGAACAAGGTCGCGCCCCCGTTCCGCCAGGCCGAGTTCGACATCGAGTACGGCACCGGCATCTCGAAGGAGGGCGGACTGCTAGACATGGCGCTGGAGCACGACCTGATCCAGAAGTCGGGCTCCTTCTTCTCCTACGGCGAGACGCGGCTCGGCCAGGGCCGCAACAACACCAAGGAGTTCCTGCGCGACAACCCGGAGCTGGCTGCGGAGCTCGAGCGAAAGATCCACGCCAAGCTCGGGATCGGGGAAGAGGCCGAGACACGCCCGGAGGCCGAAAAGGAGGCCGATGCGGCGAAGGCGGCCGATGCCGTCAGGGAGGCGAAGAAGCCGGAGAGGAAGGCCGCCTAGGCAGCCGGGTCTTGGGAGGCTCCTGGATCGCTGTTGCCATGCAAGAGCAGGGCAGGAGAGCTCAAGACGACGCCTACAAGCTCGCGCTCAAGGCGCTTCGGTACAAGGAGCGCACCGAGTCAGAGCTGCGCGACTGGCTCGCCGAGCGCGGGGTGGAGGAGGCGGAGATCGCCGAGGTGATCGCCCTGCTCGCCGAGGCCGGGGCGATCGACGACGCGAGCTTTGCCCGCCGCTACGCCGAGGACAAGCGCCAGCTGGCCGGCTGGGGTCCGGATCGGATCGCGAACGCGCTGGAAGCCCGCGGGGTGGACAGGGCGCACATCGAGGCCGCCCTCGCCAGCGAGGACGAGAGTTCGCAGCTCGAGCGCGCGATCGCGCTGCTTGGGGACCGCGGGATGCCCTGCGGCGGGGAGCGAGACCGCGAGCGTGCCCTCCGCCTCCTGGTCAGGCGCGGATATCCCCTCGAGCTGGCATATGAGGCGGTCAGAGGCGCCGAGAGAGCCTCCCACAAGGCGTCCTGAGCTCGCGCCTGACGCCTGTCCGCCGTCCCTGGGTAGGATCCGCGCCGGATGGACGGCAACTTCTTCTTCGTCGTCGGGATCGTCCTGGTGTGTGCCGCGGTCGCGCTGGCGTTCTTCGGCATCCGCGGCAGCGATTCGTTTCCGCCCAGCCGCGCGGTGATGGTCGGCGTGATCGGCCTATTCGCCGCGGTCGTGGCCACGACCATGGCCTTCGCCATCGTCAAGTCGAACGACGAGCAGAGGGAGCGCAGCGAGAAGCAGGCCGAGGAGGAGCAGCAGGCCCAGGCCGAGGCGGGCCAGCCGGCCACCTCAGGCGCGCCCGGGATCAGCCTCGCCGTGGACTCCCCGTCCGACGGGTCGCTCGTGTTCCAGCCGAACGGCCTGACCGCGAAGCCGGGCAACGTCACGATCACCTATGACAACCCCTCGCAGGTCCCACACAGCATCGCCGTGGCGACATCCAACGGCAACGTCCTCGGCGAGGTGCAGCCCTTCACCGCCGGTAAGGAGTCGGTTGATCTCACCAACCTGGCTGCGGGCAAGTACGTCTTCTACTGCACCGTCCCCGGCCACCGCGAGGCGGGGATGGAGGGCAACCTGACGGTTCTCGGCGGCCCGACCCCGTAGCCCAGCGCCGTCCAACTGGCGGCCCCGGCGCTACATTTGATTCGAGGGCGCTCCGATGACGCAAGGGCGCGCGACAGCGCGACCCGTGAGATGTCGAAGGAGCGACCCGTTTGATCATGGAGCGCCGCTACCACGTCACAACATTCGGGTGCCAGATGAACGAGCACGACTCCGAGCGGATGAAGGGGATGCTCGACTCTCTCGGTTACGTCGAGTCGGAGGACCGCGACGGCGCGGACCTGATCCTCTTCAACACCTGCTCGATCCGGGAGTCGGCGGACAATCGCTTCATCGCCCACCTCGGCGAGGCGAAGCGCCTCAAGTCGGAGGACCCCGCCCGTGTCGTGGGCGTGGGCGGCTGCTGGGCCCAGTCGGTGAAGGACGAGGTCTTCCGCCGCTTCCCGTTCGTCGACGTCGCCTTCGGCCCGGGGCAGATCCACCGGCTGGCGGAGTTTCTGACCTCGGACTCGCTCACCGCCCAGGGCTACTTCGAGTTCGAGGACGTCTCCGGTCACCTGCCGATGAAGCGCGGGCGCGAGTTCCAGGCCTGGGTCCAGATCTCCCAGGGATGCAACTGCGTCTGCTCGTACTGCATCGTGCCCTCGGTGCGAGGGCGCGAGGTGAGCCGCGATCCGGACGAGCTGCTCGCCGAGGTCGAGCGCCTCGCGGCGGACGGGGTCCGCGAGGTGACGCTGCTCGGCCAGAACGTGAACAGCTACGGGCGGGACCTCCCCAAGGGGAGCCGGATCGGCTTCGCCGAACTGCTCGGGCGTGTCGACGCGATCCCGGGGATCGACCGGATCCGCTACACGAGTCCCCACCCCAAGGACATGCGCGAGGAGGTGATCAGGGCGCACGTCGACCTCGATTCACTCTGTGAGCACATCCACCTGCCGCTCCAGTCAGGGTCGAGCCCGGTGCTCAAGCGGATGCGACGCACCTACAACCGCGAGCGCTACATGGACCGCGTCGCGCTGATCCGGGAGCACGTCCCCGACTGTGCGATCACGACCGACATCATCGTCGGCTTCCCGGGCGAGACGGACGAGGATTTCGAGGAGACGCTCGAGGTCGTCGACGAGGTCGGTTACGACGGCGCCTTCACCTTCATCTTCTCGCCGCGGCGGGGAACCGAGGCGGCCGAGCTCGACGATCAGCTGCCGCACGCGACCAAGCGCGAGCGGATGGAGCGCCTGGTGGCACTCGTGCAGCGGAGGGCGCATGAGCGGGCCGAGCGCTTCGTCGGCCGGACGATGGAGGTCCTGGTCGAGGGGCCGAGCCGTACCGACCCGACCCGCCTTCGCGGTCGCACCCGGCACAACAAGACTGTCAACTTCGACGGCACCGGTGCCCCGGGCGAACTGGTCGAGGTCGAGGTCAGCGGCGCAACCTCGACGACGCTGAGCGGAACCGAGCGGCTCCTGAGCCGCGCGGCCTGAGCCGCCTCGCGGAGGCACCCTGATGCAGGTCCTCGCGCTGTTCGGCCCGACGGCCGTCGGCAAGACAGGGGTGGCGATCGCGGTAGCCGAACGCCTCCGAGAGCGCGGGGAGGACCCCGTGGCGGTGAACTGCGACTCGATCCAGGTCTACCGCGGGCTCGAGGTGCTGAGCGCCGCGGCCGACGTGGCGCAGCAAAGGCAGCTCGAACATCGGCTGCTCTCCTTCGTCGATCCAAGCGAGGAGTTCAGCGCCGGCCGCTACGCCGAGCTCGCGCACGCCGAGATCGACTCACTGCTTGCGGATGGCCGGGTTCCGATCGTGGTCGGCGGCACCGGCCTCTATCTGCGAGCCGCCCTGGCGGACCTCGACCTGCGTCCGCCCGTTCCCGAGGAGATCCGCGAGGAGGTGGAGCAGGAGCTCTCCGAGCGCGGCCCGGGGGCCCTCCACGCCGAGCTCGCCCCGGAGCTCGTCGCGGCGGTCGATCCGAACGACCGCAAGCGGATCGCGCGGCTCACCGAGCTGACCCGTGCCGGCATCGAGCCCGCCCCCGGCGCCGATGGCCTGTGGACCGCCGAGCTTCGCCACCCGACGCTCCTTGTCGGCCTGGCAATGGCCCGCGGCGAGCTCGGCGAGCGGATCGACGCCAGGGTGGACGAGATGGTCGCCTCGGCGGCGGCCGACGAGGCAAGGCGGGCGGCGGCTGCGGGCGCCTCGCGGACGGCGCGGGCCGCGCTCGGCTTCGATGAGCTCCTGGTGGGTGATCGACGCGGGATGAAGCGCGCGCACCGCCACTACGCGCGCCGCCAGCTCACCTGGATGCGCCGGATGGAGGACGTGGTCGTGATCGACAGGACGGGCCGGGATGACGCCGAGGTGGCGGAGGAGATCCTCGGGCTGCTGGATCGGGCCCGGGGGTGATACTGCCCCGGTGACCACCGACAGCGCCGCCCAGCGCAACATCGAGCTCATCAGAGGCGTCGGGCTCCTCTCGAGCACCCGGTACTTCCTCGACGGCGATGCCGCAGGGGCGGCCGCAAGGGGTGCTACGTGAAGTTCGAGAAGTGGACCGCGCTCGGCAACGACTATCTGATCGTCGAGGCCGCGGCGCTGCCCTGGGCGCCGAACCCGGAGAGAGTGAGGCGGCTCTGCGATCGGCACTTCGGGGTGGGATCCGACGGTCTCCTGCTGCTTGCGCCGGTCGAGGACCCGGCGTACGTGGCGGAGCTGCGGATCTTCAACCCCGACGGCTCCGAGGCCGAGCTGTCCGGGAACGGCGCCCGGGAGGCAGTCCTCTACCTGCGGCGCTCGGGCTGGACCGATGCGGATGAGTTCACGATCCTGACCAAGGCCGGGCCGATCAGCCCGACGATCCGCTCGGAGCGCGAGGTAACGCTGGAGATGGGGCCCGCCAGCACGACCTCCGCCGACTACCCATCCGGCACCGAGGACGGGCGAGGAGAGGTCGTGGCCAACGGGCGATCCTGGCCGTTCCAGCACGTCTCGATCGGGAACCCCCAGTGCGCGATCGACGTCGGCGCGGAGCTCGAGTCGCTCGATCTGGCAGCGATCGGCCCAGAGATCGAGAACAGCCCCCTGTTTCCGAACCGAACGAACGTCAGCTTCTACCGCACCGAAGGCGATCGAATCCGCGCTCGGATCTTCGAGCGCGGGGTGGGGGAGACCCTCTCCTCCGGCACCGGGGCGTCCGGCGCGGCGGTGGCGGCGCACCTGGCGGGAGCGCCGGCGAAGCTCGTGCTCGTGCTCGACGGAGGGGAGCTGGAGGTAGAGATGGGGGAGGACCTCGCGGTGCGGCTCACCGGTTGGGCCGAGCCGATCTACGCCGGCGAGCTCTCGCCGCAGCTGCTGCGGACGCTCGAGGGGCTCGGCTAGGCGCCGGGCGCGCGGCCCCGGCATTCCACCTAGTCTTTCCGGCTCGATGGCAGTCCCTGCGAAGAAGAGGGGCCTGGCGGCCCCGTCCGAGCGGCTAGAGGCGATTCCGCCCTACATGTTCGCCGAGCTCGAGCGCAGGATCGAGGCGAAGCGCGACGAGGGCATCGACGTGATCAGCCTGGGCATCGGCGATCCTGACACCCCCACCTACCGCTACATCGTCGAGGCGATGCGGGAGGCCGTCGGCGACCCCGAGGCGCAGAAGTACCCGAGCAACCGAGGGCGGCCGGAGTTCCGCCGGGCCTTCGCCGACTTCTATCTGCAGCGCTTCGGCGTCGAGATCGATCCAGTCACCCAGGTGATCCCGGCGATCGGCGCCAAGGAGTGCATCTACCACCTCTGCTTCGCTTTCCTCGACCCGGGCGACGTCGCCCTCGCCTCGGACCCAGGGTATCCCGTGTACACGGGCGGGCCGATCCTGGCGGGCGCCGAGGCGCATCTGCTGCCGCTCCGCCCCGATCTCGATTTCGCCCCCGACCTGGACGCAATTCCCGAGGCGAAGCTCGAGGCCGCGCGGCTCCTCTTCATCAATTACCCGAACAACCCCACCGGAGCGGTCGCGCCCGAGGGGTTCTTCGAGCGGGTCGTGGAGCTCGCCCGCCGTCACGAGATCCTCGTCGTCCACGACAACGCCTACTCCGAGACCACCTACGACGGCTACGTCGCGCCGAGTTTCCTCGCAACACCCGGAGCGAAGGAGGTCGGGGTCGAGGTCTTCTCGCTCTCCAAGGGCTACAACATGACCGGCTGGCGCTGCGCCGCCATCCTCGGCAACGCCGAGGCGATCAAGACCTACTGGCGGCTGAAGACCAACGTCGACTCCGGGCTGTTTGAGGCGGTGCAGTTAGCGGGGGCGGCGGCCCTGAGAGGGCCGCGCAAGCAGATCGAGGAGATGTGCCGAATCTACGAGCGGCGCCGGAACCTGGTGGTGGACGCCCTGCGCGACATCGGCGTCGAGGTGGAGTCCCCAAGGGGCACGATCTACATCTGGGCTCCAGTGCCGGACGGCCACACCTCGACCTCTTTCGCCGAGATGGTCCTCGAGGAAGCCGCGGTGGTGGTCTCGCCGGGATCGATGTACGGCCCGAGCGGGGAGGGCTTCTTCCGGATCTCCCTGACGACTCCCGACGAGCTGCTCACCGAGGCAGTCAAGCGGCTTCGGGTTCATTTGACGCCCTAACGGGCATCACCGGGGAACCGGCGCGAAACGGGCCACGAGTCCGTAGCGTTGGGTTTTCGGACGGGCCCCCGGGAGGGGGGCGAATCGGCCTTTATCGGCCACTCAGCTAAAGGCGCCACCCTGGTGCGCCGAACTTCCACCCAATGAGCGAAATCGGACTGATACTGGCCCTCGGCTGTGCCGTCTTCTCCGGCGTGGCCCTGCTCTGCAAGCACCGCGGCGCCGTTGCCGCACCGGACGTCGCGATGCGCAGCCCGCTGCGCAGCGCGGCGGCTCTGTTTCGCTCGCGTTGGTGGGCCATCGGCTTTTTGCTCGCCACCCTCGGTTGGGGGTTGCACGTGGCTGCCCTCTCGATGGCCCCTCTTTCCCTCGTCCAGGCGGTGATCGCCGGCGGGCTGGCGCTGCTGGCCGTCCCGGCGCGCCGTTGGTTCGGGCTCTCGGTCGGGAGGCGGGATCTGATCGGGCTCGGTCTCTGCGCCGCGGGACTCAGCTTCCTCGCGCTGACCGCCGGACACGGGCACGCGAACGGCGCCTTCACCGGCTCGACCATGCTCGCCTTCGAAGGCGGAACGCTCGCGCTCGTGGGCATGCTTTTGGTCGCCTCCGCTCATCGGCGGCTCGTCAGCCGGGGGTGGGTCCTGCTCGCCGTCGCCGCGGGAACGTCGATCGGCGTCTCCGACGTCGCGATCAAGGCGCTCGCCGTGACCGTGCCCAGCTCGCCGCTCAGCGTGATCAGCCCCTGGACCGCGATGGCCATCGTCGGAGGGATCGGGGGCTTCCTCGCGCTCGCCCGCGGACTGCAGCTGGGAGAGCCGGTGGCCGTGATCGTGGCCTTTTCCGCAAGCGCCACCCTTGCTGCGATCACGGGTGGAATCGTCGTCTTCGGCGATCCGCTCGGCTCGGATGCCCTCGACGTGATCGGGCGCTCATTGGCATTCGTCGCCGTCATCGCCGCGGCCGCCTTGCTGCCTCTGGTGCCTGAGCGAGCCATCGAGGCCCGCGTGACGCCCCAGCCTGCCGCCGGATCCTGACGGCTGCTCGCCTGCGACCACCCGCGCTGCCCCTACCATCCGGGGAGTGCAGAGAAGCCGCAACGGACGCCTGGCAGAGAGCCACTACGCAGATGGGACCGCGGGCGTCGTCAATCCACGCGCCCGCCAGCGCGCATTCGCGATCGGCATCGTCCGCGACGGGGAGCATCGCGAGGACCCGCTCGCGGAGCTGAAGGAGCTGCTGCGCACCGCCGGGGTCGCGACCGCGGGGGAGCTGAGCCAGGTGCGGACCCAGCCGGATCCCGACCGCTACCTCGGGCGCGGCAAGCTCGCCGAGCTGAAGCGGGAGATCGTGGCCGCCGACGCCAACCTGGTCGCCTGCGACGACGAGCTGGTGCCGCGCCAGGAGCGCAACCTCGAGCAGGAACTCGGCGTCCCAGTAATCGACCGCACCGCCGTGATCCTCGACATCTTCGCCGACCACGCCCACACCGCCGAGGGCAAGCTTCAGGTCGAGCTGGCGCAGCTCGAATACAACCTTGCGCGCATGCGGGGGCTGTGGACGCACCTCGAGCGCCTCGGAGCGGGCCGAATCGACGGCGGGATCGGGACCCGTGGTCCCGGTGAGTCGCAGATCGAGACGGACCGTCGCCTGGCTCGCGACCGGATCACCGCGCTGCGCCGCCAGCTTCGGGGCGTCGAGCGGAACAGGGCCGTGATGCGCGCGCAGCGCGAGCGTGTTGCGCTGCCGTCGGTCGCCCTTGCCGGGTACACGAACGCGGGCAAGTCGACGCTGCTCAACGCGCTGACCGGCGCCGGCGCGGGAGTGGGCGAGCGGCTCTTCCACACCCTCGACCCGACGACGCGGGCGTTCACCCACGACGGCCGCCGCTACCTGCTCACCGACACCGTCGGTTTCATCCGCAAGCTCCCCCATCAGCTGGTCGAGGCCTTCAAGGCGACCCTCGAGGAGACTGTGCTGGCCGACCTGATCCTCCATGTCGTCGACGGCTCCGAGCCCGAGGCGGAGCGAGCCGAATCGATCGTCGCCGCGGACGCCGTGCTCGATGAGATCGGTGCCGGGGCCTCGCCGCGGCTGCTGGTGATGAACAAGATCGACCTGCTGGACGAGGGCGAGCGCCGCGAGCTGGCCCTTCGTCATCCCGAGGCCGTGTTGGTGTGCGCCGAGACCGGTGAGGGACTCGAGGTGCTCAAGTCCCAGGTCGCGGACTCGATCCGGGCGACGCTCACCCGTGTGGAGTTGCTCGTACCCTTTGACGCCGGTGATCGGCTTTCGGAGCTACACGAGATCGCTGGTGACCTCGAGCGCCAGGATCGCGCGGACGGGGTTTTCGTTCGCGCGCGACTTCCTGCCGCGCTCGCCGATCGGTTTTCCGATCTCGAGGTCAACGGACGAGGACGATCTCGACACGGCGTTCGCGCCGGCGGCGCCTGAGGAGACCAACGGCACCGATCCCCTCGGCGCTGTGGCGGCCGAGAGCGCTTCCGCGCTCACCCGCGTCGAGGAGCTCCGCTTCGTCAAGCTCAACGACAAGGCGACGCTGCCTACGCGGGCGCACGACAACGACGCGGGCCTGGACCTCTGCGCGGCCGAGTCGGCGCGCATCGCGCCTGGCGCCCGGGTCAGCGTCGGCACAGGTCTCGCCGTCGCCATCCCCGATGGCCACGGGGGGCTGGTCCTGCCGCGCTCCGGGCTCGCGCTGAAGCAGGGCGTGACGCTGGTCAACTCGCCGGGGCTGATAGACCCGGGCTATCGAGGGGAAGTTCGGGTGCTGATGCTCAACACCGACCCGACGCTGGAGTTCCAGGTCAGCCCCGGCGACCGGATCGCGCAACTTCTGCTCGTCCCGGTCGTCCACGCCAAGCCGCTTCAGGCGGACGCGCTCGACGATTCGACCCGCGGCCAGGGTGGCTTCGGGTCGACCGGCTTCTAGCTCGAATCGCTGAAGGAGACCTGCGGAGCCTCGCGCTCGGTGGGCTCGGTGATCTCGAAGTACTGCTTCTCGGTGTACCCCATCTGCTTGGCGGGGATCGAGGACGGGAACTGCTGGACGCGCGTGTTGA
Source organism: uncultured Solirubrobacterales bacterium (assembly GCA_963801055.1). Taxonomy (GTDB): domain Bacteria; phylum Actinomycetota; class Thermoleophilia; order Solirubrobacterales; family 70-9; genus DASUPK01. The sequence goes on from CAWDDE010000001.1 coordinate 815,886, forward strand.
ACACCTGGACGTTCGAGTTGTAGATCCGGCGGGAGGCCTGGATCTCGTCTTCGAGCTCGGAGAGCTGGCGCTGGAGCTGCTGGAAGTTCTCCGTGGCGCGCAGCTGCGGATACTGCTCGGCGACGACCCGCAGGCCGCCGAGGGCGGCGGTCAGCTGGCCCTCGGCCGGGCCGGCCTCCCCCGGGCCGCTCGCCTGCATCGCCGCGGCGCGCGCCTGGGTCACCTTCTCGAAGGTCTCGCGCTCGTGTGTCGCATACCCCTTCACGGTCTCGACCAGGTTGGGCACCAGGTCGTGCCGCCGCTTGAGCTGCACGTCGATCCCACTCCACGACTCGCCAACGCGCTGGTTCAGGTTGACGAGGCTGTTGCGGATGAGGACGTAGATCAGCCCGATCAGGAGCAGCAGCGCGACGATGATGATCACGATCACCATGGGGTTGAAAATCCTACCGTGGAACCGTGATGCTGCCCTAAATCGAGCCTCAGCCGTGCTCGGCCGCCCGCAGCGCCGAGGCGTGAGACGCGGATTCCAGCTCGTCTCCGAGCGGCTCGAGCTCGGGCTCGGCGCCCGTCCGGCGGGCGAGTGCGAGCGCGATCAGGCGGTCCGCGAGCCAGGCGTTCTTCGGCAGCAGGGGCCCGTGCAGGTAGGTGCCGATCATGTTGCGGCGTTTGACCCCCTCCAGGCCGTCGCGCCCGTTGTTGCCGTGCCCGTGGACGACGCGCCCGAGAGGCTTCGCGGTCGGGCCTAGGTTGGTGCGCCCGCCGTGGTTCTCGAATCCCGCCAAGACCCTGCGGCCCGCACCGATGTCGACCTCGATCGAGACGTTGCCGATCAAGCGGGGGCCGGGCTCGCGCACCGTCTCGAGGTCGGCGATCCCGAGCCCCGTGATCGAGCGATCGCCGAGCTGATAGCGATGGCCGAGCAGCTGGTAGCCGCCGCAGACGGCCAGCAGGGCGGCGCCGTCGTCCACCGCCGACGCGATCGCGTCGCGCTTGGTCCGAAGCATGTCCTCGGCGACCAGCACCTGGTCGCGGTCCTGGCCGCCCCCGATGTAGATCAGGTCGTGGTCGGCGGGATCGAATCGATCTCCGGGGCCGGCCGCGGCGTAGTCGAAGGAGATCGCACGCCACTCGCAGCGGCGCTGCAGGAAGAGGATGTTGCCGCGGTCCGCGTAGATGTTCATCTGGTCGGGATAGAGCGCCAGCAGGCGCAGCTGGAGGCCGCTCACGCGGGCACCTCGAGGAGGACCACGGTCGAATCGGCCTCGTTGGGCCCGGAGCTGATCTGGCGCCTGCCGGCGCGGCGGAGGCCGGCCTCCTCCGCCTCGAGTTCCAACCGATCCGGGCTCACTCGGTAGAGGATCTCGTCCTGCACCGTCCGCTCCATCCTGCCCTCCGGCGAGACGCGCTCGCGCAGCCGGCGAACGGTGAGCACCTCGTCCCCGACCTGCACCCAGAGTGGTTCGCTCGAGTACACCCAGCCGTCCAGCTCGCGCATGTCGGGCAGGATCTGCGTGGTGGCGGCACCGGCGCGCAACAGGTTGGACTCGTCCACCACGGTCAGCGCGACCGTGGAGCCGGGCGCCATAAGGTCGCCCAGACGCCTGAGGAGCGTCGGCCTGGCCGCCCAGTCGAGCATCTGGATCACGTGCAGCGGGCCGATCGCCAGCTTCGGGCGGGACGGCAGGCGCAGATCGGCGAGCGAGCCGAGGTCAGCGGCGACCACGGAGAGCGGGAGTCCACGCTCGGAGGCGGAGCGCTCGAGCGCCACGGCGAGGTCGGGGTCGCGCTCCGTCGCGATCACCTCATGGCCCTCGCCTGCGAGGTGGAGCCCGACGCGGCCTGCCCCGGCACCCAGCTCGAGCACCGGCCCATCCGCGGCCTCGGCGAGCTCGGTCCAGAGAGGCAGATCAGCACCGTAGGAGCCGAACTCCACCTCCTGCCAGATGGCCGCCTCTGTCGCCTCCGGCGCGCCGGTGTCGCGCGCCGGGCTCATGCCCAGTAGTCCGCCGCGAGCCCGCGGTGGGAGAGCAGCGTCCGGAGCTCGAGCAGCGCGGTGTAGGTGGGCAGGGCGAAGAGCCGGGTCGGCGCCGCCGAGACGGCTTGGTCGAGCGAGCGTTCGATCGGCTCGATCACCTCGATGGAGTCCTGGGGCCAGCCGGCATACTTGAGGCGAAGTGCCATCTCCGGGGCGCGTGTCCCCGCACAGATCACGCGACGGACTCCGTCCGCCAGAAGCTCGAAGTCCGCGTCCCAGATCCAGGAGACGTCGCGGCCGTCGGCGATCCGGTCGTTGAGGGCGAGCCAGAGATCGATGCCCCCGTCGGTCGACTCCAGCCGCAGGGTCCGGAGCACCTCATTCGCGCCGGCGGGGTTTTTGATCAGGAGGATGGAGACGGGCTTGCCGGAGATCTCGATGGTCTCGACCCGGCCGAAGACGGCGCGCATGGACTCGAGCCCCCCGCGGACGTGCTCGAGCGACACTCCCGAGCGCAGTCCCGCGGTGACCGCCGCGAGCGCGTTGTAGACGTTGTAGAGGCCGGGCAGGGGGAGCTCGAGGTCAAGATCGCCCTCCGGAGTCGTCATCTGTACTCGTGAGCCGGAGATGCCGCGCAGCTCGATCTCTGTCGCCGCCACGTCGGGGGTGGGCCGGTCGGCGTCACAGCTTGGGCAGGTGTAGTGGCCGAGATGGCCGACGAAGGCGAGGTCGTAGACGTACGGCGCGCCGCAGCGGCGGCAGTGCTTGGCGTCGTGCGCGTGCTGGAGCTCCGGCAGGGCCTGGCTCGTGTCCTCGATGCCGAAATAGGTGACGCCGGGCCTGCGGCGGAGCTCGCGCTCGCGGCCCAGGTCGGCGATCAGCGGGTCGTCCGCGTTGAGGGCGAACTCACACGACCCCTCGAGACGGGCGACGAGCTCGGCCCACTCGTCCGCGAGCCGCTCGAGCTCGCCGTAGCGGTCGAGCTGGTCGCGAAAGAGGTTGCCGAGCACGAGAAGGCGCGGGCGGAGGTGCGGCGCCACCCGCGGCAGCCAGGCCTCGTCGAGTTCGAAGAGGCCCTCGTGGCCGTGCTGTTCGAGCAGGGCGGTGGCGACTCCCCAGTGCATGTTGGACCCCGCCCGGTTGTGGACCGGCATGCGGCCGTCGGCCCGGAGGATGCCGGCGATCATTCTGGCGGTCGTTGTCTTCCCATTGGTCGAGCTGACAACGATCGAGCCGCGGTCGAGGCCAGCCGCCAGGCGGTCGATGGCGTCCGGGGCCATCCGGACCAGGAGCCGCCCGGGCAGGGTGGTGCCGCCGCCACGGCGGCTGCGGCGGCTCAACGCCCCGACGGCACGGGCAAGGCCGCGCTTCGTGTCGAACAAAAGGCTCATTAGTCCGGCGCAGGTTAGGCGGCTTGCGTCGGCGCGATCACGCGGAGCGCACGGCGCAGCACGCGCAGGGTCGCCGGGAGGTCTGCGAGGTGCTCGCCGTCCGCGTAGACGCCGAAGTTGCGATCGGCGCTCACCGTCACGATGGAGCCGGCCGCCGGCAGCTCGATCACGCCGTCCTCTTCGATATGAGTCCCCTTGAACACCTTTGGCAGGTTGGTGAGGTACCTGAGCTTGCTGATCCCGTCGATAACAACGATGTCGAAGAGGCCGTCGTCGAGCTTGGCGTGGGGGGCCACGAACATGCCGCCGCCGAAGGCCTGGCTGTTTGCGATCGCGACGGAGAAACCCCGGTAGGTGGTGGGGTCGCCGCCGTTCACGGCGACCTCGAAGGTCGCCGTGCGCCAGGCGACCATCGCGCGGAAGGCGGCGTACGCGTAGACGAGGTTCCCTTTGACGAGCCGGGCCTGATTGGCGATGCGGTTTGCATCGGAGTCGAAGCCGAAGGAGGCGATGCCGAGGAACCGGCGGCCGTTCACCTCGCCGACGTCGATCAGCCGCTCAACTCCCGCTGCCAGGACGTCCGCGGCTCCGGCCGGATCCGAGGGGATGCCGAGGACCCGCGCCAGGTCGTTGCCGCGCCCGCCGGGGATGATCCCCATCGCGACGTCCGTCTCGGCGAGCGCGCCGCCCACCTGGCCGATCAGGCCGTCGCCGCTCATCACCACGGGAATCTCGCCGGCCTCGGCCGCCCGGCGCGCTTCGCCGACACCGTGGTCGAGACTCTCAGTCAGAACCACCCGATACGGGATCGACTGGCGATCGAGCTCGTGTTCGACCTCGGGCAGGTGCTTCAGCGTCCGGCCGCCGGCCGAATGTGGGTTTACCAGGAGAACGTGGGAGCGGTCGGGATTGATCGTGTGAATCTATTTGGGGGCGCCATCGGGGGACGGCGGCCGACGAAGTAGGTGCCATCGGCCGCCACACCGCTCTCGATTCGCTCGATGCCGTGTCGCTCGAAGCCGCGCCGCAGCACCGCCTCCGGCGTGTAGAAGGGCGTTCTCCGCCCCCAGCTCGCCGCGATCAGCGCGAACCCGCCGGCCCTCAGCACGCGGGCGATCTCGGAGAAGAAAGGCGGCATGTTGAGCTGAGCTACGAGGTCGAACGAGTCGTCTTCAAAGGGAAGCTGCGCCGCGTCGGCAACCTTGAACGCCACCCGGCCCTCTGGGTCGAGGCCGATCCGAGCCTGAGCGCGGCGGACCATCTCCTCCGAGAGGTCGATGCCTCTGACCCGAGCGTGCGGAAACTCGCGCGCGATCAGGAGGGCTCCATCGCCCAGCCCGGTGCCGATGTCGAGTGCCCGCTCGGGCTCCGGCCGGACGTGGAGCAGGCCGGCGGCGAGCGGCGCCAGGTAGCCCGGGGCGGAGCGGTTGACGCGGTCACCCCACGTGGACGCCTGTCCCTGCCAGTAGCGGTGGCTCCAACCTCGCAGCAGAGGCCAGGTCACCGGCGCGCGAGCCACGATGGCGTTGATGGCCCTGCCCGCCAGCCGGACCCAGTTGGCGGGCGGCGAGGGATCCGAGTCGGGATCGACTGAGGTGGCCACGCGGCGATCATTGCAGGCGCCCGCGGGTACGCTTCGGCGCCTTGAAGCTGCGGCGAACAGCGCTCGCGGTTGCGCCGGCGGTGCTGGTGCTGGCCGGATGCGGCGGCGGGGGAGGGGACACCTCGACGGCCGCTGCCCTGCCCGTCGGTTGCAGCCGGGTGCCGGCGCCGCAGCCGAAGCAGGTCAGCCTCTCGCGACCGAGCGCCACGCTTGACGGCCCCGCGACGGCGACCGTCGAGACAAGCTGCGGCAGCTTCGAGATCGCCCTGGACACCACCCGAGCACCGAAGACGACCTCCTCGTTCGTCTATCTGGCCCGCCGGGGTGTCTACGACGACACGTCGTTCCACCGGATCGTGCCAGGGTTCGTGATCCAGGGCGGCGATCCCACCGGCAGCGGCACCGGCGGCCCCGGTTACTTCGTGGATGAGCCACCACCGCGGAACCTCTCCTACCTCCGCGGGGTCGTGGCGATGGCCAAGACGGCCGTCGAACCGCCCGGGCGCTCTGGGAGCCAGTTCTTCGTGGTGACGGAGCCGGATGCCGGTCTGACGCCCGACTACGCGCTGCTCGGGCAGGTGAGGCGCGGCTTCGACGTCGTGCAGCGCATCGAGCAGCTCGGCACTGCCAGCGGCACGCCGAAGGCGCCGGTCGTGATCCGGCGCGTCACGATCCAGGGTGGCTGATGGAGGGGCCTCGGGCGCGGCGAGCTGGAACCGAGCGGGTTTGACGGTCCCCTCGGAGCGCGGGTCGAACTCGCCGGTGAGGAGGTGGGGCAGGGGCCGCCGATCGTGCTCCTTCACGGCTTGACGGCGACCCGCCGCTACGTACTGCACGGCTCGGTCACCCTGGCGCGGCGCGGCTATCGGCTGGTCTCCTACGACGCCCGCGGGCATGGCGAGTCATCTCCGGCGCCCGAGGGAGAGGGCTACGGCTACGAGGCGCTGACGGCCGACCTGGCCGCCGTTCTGGCGGACCGCTGCCCCGGTGAGCGACCGGTTCTCGGCGGGCACTCGATGGGCTGTCACACGGCGGTCGCCTACGCGCTCGATCACGCCGACGGGGTCGCGGCGCTCGTCCTGGCCGGTCCGGTGACGCTCGGCATCCCGGCGAGCGACGAGACGATCGCCTATTGGGACCGGCTCGCCGACGGCCTGGAGAGGGCGGCGTCGAGGGATTCATGGAGGCCTACGAGGCTTCCCTCGAAGCCGCCCCGTCCTGGCGCGAGACCGCGCTCCGGATCACCCGCGAGCGGATGAAGCTCCACCACAGCCCCGACGCGGTCGCGAGGGCGCTTCGAGAGGTGCCTCGCTCGCTTCCGTTCGATGGTCTTGCCGAGCTCGAGACGCTCGACGTTCCGGCCCTGGTGGTGGCAAGCTACGACGAGGCCGACCCCGGCCACCCCTACGCGATCGCGGAGGCCTGGGCCGAGCGGCTGCCCGCCGGCCGCCTGATCAGCGAGGAGCCCGGCAAGTCGCCCCTCGCGTGGCAGGGCGGCCGCCTCTCCCGGGCGATCGCCGACTTCCTGGACGAGCCGCCGGTGCGGGAGCGCCTGGGCTAGGGCCGGTCCCGGAGCCGGATCACCAGTCGCAGCCCCGACCAGGTCTCGTCGATGGCGGCGACCTTGTTGTCGATCGCCCTTCGAGCAGCTCGGCGAAGCCCTCCGGAGCGGAGGGGAAGGCGACGCGATGGCCCTCCTTGATGCCGAGCTTCCTGGCCAGCGACGTTCCCGAGTATCCGGCCATTCGTATATTTCAACGGTGAGCCGGGACGACGGCTACCCGATCCACTACTCGGCGGTGAAGCGGGGCACGCCCGTGTACGCGTCCGATGGGGAGCAGGTGGGGAAGGTCGACGAGGTGGTCGACAACTACCGGGAGCACATCCTGGACGGCATCGTGATCGAGACGACGGACGGCGAGCTCCGTTTCGTGGATGCGCCGGAGGTGGCGAGGACCAGCGAGCGAGCGGTTCGGCTCACGATTGACTCGGCTGCCGCTGACGCAGCTGCCGACTCCCGAGAAGGCGGCACCGAGCTTCAGCCCGCGGCGAAGCGGCCGCCTCGGCAAGCTCCTCGGGCGGAACTGGCGCAGGCGTTAGACCCCGAGCTGTTTCTTGAGCAGCTTCGCGTTCCGGATTGCGTACCCCTCCCAGTCGTTGTTGAAGTAGGCGTAGACCTCCGTATCTCGCCGCCACTGGGAGATCCGGCCTGCCCAGCGCTCGATCTCGGAGGCCGAGTAGTTGCCGTGTCGTCCGCGGCTGCCGTGGTGGAAGCGAATGTAGGTCCAGTCCGCGGTGCGAACGTGGGGGGTGCTCACCCAGCGTGAGGACTCATCGCCGACGACCAGCGCCGCGCCATGGTCGCGAAGCAGGGCGTAGACGTCGTCGGTGAACCAGCTCTGATGCCGGAACTCGAACGCGTGCCGGCCGGGCGGCAGCGCCGCGAGGGCGCCAGCCAGCCGCTCCTCGTCGCGGTGGAAGTTCTCGGGGAACTGCCAGAGGAGCGGACCGAGCTTCCCGCTGCGCGTGAGCGGCTCGAGCGGCTCGTAGAACCTCTTCAGACCCGTCTCGACCATCGTCAGCCGCTTGATGTGCGTCATATAGCGGCTCACCTTTATTGCGAAGGTGAATTCGGGCGAGCTGTGGTCCGCCCAGCCTTCCACGGCCGCCGGTTTCGGCAGTCGGTAGAAGGTGTTGTTGATCTCGACCGTGTCGAAGTGCTCGGCGTAGAAACTCAGCCATGCGCGCTGCGGGATTCCCTTCGGGTAGAAGCGCTCGCGCCAGTGGGGATAGACCCAGCCCGAGCAGCCGACGTGGACCGGCCGCATTAAACGGGTTGCCCCTCTCTCATGAAACGGGTTGCGCCTCGCGGCGCACCCTCGCACTATCGGGGCACCCTCCCATCAACTCAGCCGTTGCGGTGCAGCACCAGGATGGCGATGTCGTCGCGCGGCTCGCCGCCCTGGCGCCTGATCGCGGCCCGGGCGAGCGTCTCCGCGATCTCGTCTGCGCTCTTGCCGGCGGCCTCAGCGATCTCCCGCGCGAGCCATTCCGGATCGCCGCGCGCGCCGCGCTGGCGCACATCGAGCACCCCGTCGGTATAGAGGATCAGCGAGTCGCCGATCGCCAGCGTGGCGTCCGCATCCGCCAGGACGGGGGAGGGGAGGACCCCGAGGAGCGTCCCCGGCTGGCCTACTGGATCGACGCGCCCGTCCTTGCGCAGGATGATCGGCAGCGGGTGTCCGCCCAGCGCGACGGTGAGGTGCGCCGCACCGTCCCCGTTCGACGGCGCCTGGATCCGAGCCAGGGCGGCGGTGCAGAAGCGGAAGTCGGCGCGCTCCGAGCTGATCGACTCGTGGAGGGTCCTGAGGACCTCGCTCGGCGAGCGCTCCGGGGAGGAGGCGGTGCGAACCGTATACCGGGCCAGAGCCGTCAGGGACGCCGCCTCGGGTCCCTTTCCGCAGACGTCGCCGATCACGGCGGTCCAGCTGCCCGAACCGCTACGGAAGACGTCATAGAAGTCGCCGCCGACCTCAGATGCCTCGCCGGCGGCCAGGAACCGCGAGGAGGCCTCGAAGCCCTTGATCTCCGGCAGCGACCGCGGCAGCAGGCTGTGCTGGAGGACGGAGGCGATGTGTCGCTGCTGCTCGTGCAGCCGCGCGTTGTCCAGGGCGAGCGCCGCGCGATCTGCGAGACGCTTCGCGGTGCGCCGCGCCGTCTCGTCGAAGGCCTTCGCCGGGCGCATGATCCACAGGGTCAGCGCACCGAGCACGGAGCCCCGGGCACCCAACGGCAGGACGACGGAGGAGTTGAAGCGATACTTGCGGAGCATCTCCCGCTCGTTCTCCCTGGTCGTGATCCGATCGATCTCCTCATCGGTGAGCTGATCGAGATATTTCGTCCGGCCGGTGCGGATCACCTCGGCGACCGGATCTGGCCCGTACGGGTCGATCGGCACGTTCTCGCGCAGCTTCACGAACACCTCGGCGACCTCGCTGCCACCGCTCTGCGCTGCGACGCGCTCGATCAGGCCGTCGGGGCTGAGCATGTCGACCATCGCAACGTCCCCGAGGATGGGAACTGCGAGCCTCGCGAGGTGAGCGGCACGCTGCCTCTGATCGAGGGCGTCCTCCATCAGGCTTCCGGCCTCCGCGAGCAGCTCCGAGGCCGCCGTCTCGCGGTCCAGCCGAGCCCTCAGGCTTGCGAACCAGAGTCCGCACAAGGCTCCGGCGACGACGACGGCCCCCGAGACCCACCGTTGACCATCGCCGATCCCGCCCCAGAGGGGCGAGAGTGCCGCCAGGACGATGCAGAACACCGCGACGACCGCCGTTTCGGGACGGGATCCGCTGGTCGCGGCGATCACCGGCGGAATCGCGAGGAGCCCGATGAAGACCAGCGTGTCCGTCGTCACCGCATCGACGACCACAACTGCACTCGCAAGGAGCATTGCGATCAGCGCCGCGCCCGAGAGGTCCCGCAAGCTCGCCAGGCTGGGCTGTGGGGTGATCAGCTCCCGTTCCCTGAGAGGCATGCCCCAATCGTAATTCGGCAGCGCCCGTAAGCAGTAAACAGACAGGTTTGGTCAGGATTGACGGCTCCCGACCGGGCCGGACGGGCTTTAGAGCCTGCTCTTGAGCAGCTCCTTGCCCTGCTCGGCGCCCTTCTGGCTCTCGTGCTGGGCCTTTCGGAAGAACTCAACGAGCTCCGAGTCGTTCTCGCGCTCCGCGTCCTGGATGTAGACCTCGAGGCGCAGGGCGTTGGACAGGCACTGCTCGGTGAACCAGATGATGTTGTAGTCCTTGTCCTTGGTGCCGGTGATGTCGCCGGTCTCGGGTGTGGTCGCTTCCAGCGGTGCCATCAGTGCGTTCCTCCTCAGTTCCTATTGGCGTGCTCGTAAGGCCGACTACCCACGGGGCGGGAGAGAAAACCGGCCAGTCGTCGCGTTAGAGCTAATCGGGGCGGCCAGGAAGGGTCCCCGGTGCCGCATGCGCGGGTTTACATAGCGCGCGTTCCCGTGCATTCCATCTCGCGCGATAGTTAGCCGATGGCGTTCGTCGTCGGCACCTCGAGCTGGTCGGATCCCGGCTTCATCGAGTACTGGTATCCGAAGGGGCTGCCGGCGAAGGACCGGCTGGGCTTCTACGCGGAACGCTTCGATGCGGTCGAGCTCAATTCGACCTTCTATGCGATCCCGGCGAGCTCGACGGCCGAGAACTGGGCGAAGGGGACGCCCACCGGCTTCCGCTTCGACGTCAAGCTGCACAGGCTGCTCTCCCGGCACGCCTCCCAGCTCAAGGAGCTGCCGAAAGATCTCAGGGACGATGTCGAGACCAATGAGCGGGGACGGGTGCTGCTCGACGCCGCGCTGCAGGACGAGATGGTCCGGCGAACCGCCGCGGCGATGAAGCCGCTGGCGGATGCCGGCAAGCTCGGCGCGTATCTGCTTCAGCTGACACCGGCGTTCGATCCGCGCCGCAACGAGCTCGACGAGCTCGCGCCGGTCATCGAGGGCCTGGCCCCCGTGCCGGTGGCCGTCGAGTTCAGGCGCCGCAGCTGGGCCTCGCCGAAGCGCTTGGAGGGCGTCCTCGATTGGCTCTCCGCCAACGATGCGGTCTTCGTCTGCGTCGACACCCCGCCGGGAGATCACGTTCCGATCTTTCCGCCGATCGACGCCGTCACCAACGAGGCGCTCGCCTACATGCGCTGTCACGGGCGCAACACCGAGGGCTACCTGCACGGGCGCAGCGTCGCCGAGCGGTTTGACTACGACTATTCGAAGGACGAGCTCGAGGAGATCGCCGGTCGCGCGCGGGCGCTCGACGCCGACGCCGAGCAGGTTCACGCGATGTTCAACAACAACGCCCGCGAGCTGGCGCCGAAGGCCGCGCGCGGGCTGCGCACGATCCTGGGCCAGGATCCGGGGCCGGAGCCCTAGCGCCAGGGGGGCCCAAAGTAGGACCGGCGAGGCGACCCCAGGGGGATGAAAGCCGCCTCGCCGGGTTGGCCAACGTTGCTGGACGCCTTTTACGGGTGCAAGTTGGCCGGGGGATCCGGATGCGATTCAAACCCTATGCAGGCACGAATGGGCGGTCATCCGGGCCGATCCGCAGATCGAATCCGTAGTAAGCACGGTGCCCGGGCACGACGCTCCCCCACGCACGCCTGAGGCGTGGCTTGTCCGCCAGAATTTGGGCCATGAGCAGCGATCCTGCATCAGGAGTCGGCATCCTGACGGCCTTGGCGGCCGGGATCGTCTCGTTCCTCTCCCCCTGCGTGCTGCCTCTCGTGCCGGGCTACCTCTCGGCCGTCACCGGGGTCGCCGCGGCCGACCTCGAGCGGGCGGATTGGCGCCGCGTGATCGTCCCCAGCCTGCTCTTCGTCACCAGTTTCTCGGTGATCTTCATCCTCCTAGGACTGGGTGCGACGGGGATCGGCAGCACATTGCAGCAGCACCAGCTCCTCCTCGACAAGATCGCCGCGTGGCTGATCATCGCCATGGGGGTGTTCTTCATCGCCGCCCTGTTCATCCCGCAACTCAACCGCGAGTGGCACGTCGAAACCCTGCTCGAGCACGCCGGGACCGGCGGCCCGCTCGTTGCCGGCGCTGCCTTCGGCGTCGCCTGGACGCCCTGCATCGGCCCGACGCTGGCCGCCATCCTGAGCGCCGCTGCGGTGTCTGGATCCGCCGGGCATGGCGCCTTCCTGCTCGCGGTTTACTCCGCCGGCCTGGCGATCCCGTTCCTGCTCACCTCGATCGCCTTCACCCGGATGACGACGGCTTTCGCGGTCGTCAAGCGGCACTACCCGGTGATCATGGCGATCGGCGGCGTGATCCTGATCGCATTCGGAGTCGCGATCCTGACCGGCTGGTTCGACACCTTCAACCGCTGGGCGCAGGACCTGCTCGACAGCCTCGGAATCAACGTCTCGAGCGACGTCTAGCCGCGACCTGCCGAAGTGGCCCCACCTGGCTGCGACCGAGGCTCGCGTTGCGGCCCGACTAAGCTGAATTCCGTGGTCAGCGACGTAAGCGAACAGGACTTTCAGGCAAAGGTCGTCGAGCGCTCCAAGCACGTGCCGGTGGTGGTCGACTTCTGGGCCGTGTGGTGCGGTCCATGCCGGACGCTGGGACCGGCCCTCGAGGACGCCGTGCGGCGGCGCGAGGGCGAGATCGAGCTCGTCAAGGTGGACACCGACGCCAATCAGCGGATCGCCCAGGAGTTCCGCATCCAGAGCATCCCAGCGGTGAAGGCCTTCCGCGACGGAAGGGTTGTGGCGGAGTTCATCGGCGCTCAGCCCCCGGCGGCGATCGAGAGCTTCCTCAACCAGATCGTTCCCTCGAAGGCCGATCGGCTGGCGGAGGCCGGCGGCGAGCAGTCGCTGCGCGAGGCGCTCGAGCTGGATCCACGCCATGCGCGGGCCGCGGTCGGCCTCGGACGGCTGCTGCTCCGCCGCGGCGACGCCGACGAGGCGCTCGAGGTACTCCGGTCCTTCACCCACGACTTCATCGCCGACGGGCTGGCGGCCCGCGCCGAGCTGTCCGCCTCCGAGAACGGATCCCACGCGGGCGAGCTGCAGGCCGCCTTCTCGGCCTGGGACCGGGGTGAGCCCGACGAGGCCCTCGAGCAGCTTCAGGGTGTGCTGGCGGCCGAGCAGGACCCGGATCGCAAGGACCTACTCCGCCGCGTGATGGTGGCGATCTTCACCGAGCTCGGCGCCGACCACCCGCTGGCGCGCGAGCATCGCCGCAGGCTCGCGGCTGCTTTGAACTAGCGCTGCCTGGCGGCCGCTAGGGCTTCTCCGGGGTGGCGGGCACCGCCACCTCGATCGGGATCCCGAGCGCCTCGGCTTCCTCGATGCCCTCGCCCTCCTGGTCGCGGGAGCAGATGATCCGGAAGGAACCGGTGCCGAGGTTCGGGTCGGCGACGATGGGCAGGCCGCGGATCTCGTCCCAGCCCAGCCGCTCGAGCTCGAAGGGATTCATGCGGACCTCGCTCGCCGGGAACGGGCAGTTCGAGTTGTGCTGGTCGATTGCCCGCGAGATCGCCTCGAGGTTCTTGGCCTCAGCGTTCGTCACCGCCGCCCCAACATACCGCCCTCCGTCGGGGGGCGCGCCTAATCTTCGCCGGTCGCAGGTGATCGCCCACGTCGACATGGACGCGTTCTATGTGTCGATCGAAATGCTGCGACATCCCGAGCTGCGCGGGAAGCCCGTGGTGGTCGCCTATGACGGTCCCCGAGGGGTCGTCACCACGGCCTCGTACGAGGCGCGCAAGTACGGCGTCCACTCCGCCCTGCCGATGGTGACCGCGCGCCGCCGCTGCCCCGAGCTCACCGTGCTCCCGGTGGACATGCAGCTCTACCGGCGCGGCTCGGTGAAGGTGATGGAGACGCTGCGGGAGTTCAGCGACGAGGTCGAGGTGGTCGGTCTCGATGAGGCGTATGTCGATCTCTCCGGCTCACCTGTGCCCCACTCCCGGGCCCAGGAAATCAAGCGCCGCATCAAGGAGGGCACCCACCTCGTCTGCTCTATCGGCCTGGCGCCCAACAAGCTGATGGCGAAGATCGGCTCGGACCTCGATAAGCCCGATGGGTTCTTCGTCCTCGACCACGACAACTGGCTTGAGGTGGTCGCCGAGAAGCCCGCCTCGCTGCTGCCGGGGGTCGGCTCGCGGACCTTCGAACGCCTGCAGTCGCTCGGAATCGGCACGGTCGCGGATCTCGCCGGGACCGACGAGCAGACCCTCGAGCGCGCCTTCGGGCCCAAGCACGGCAGGGGCCTCCGCGACCGCGCCAACGGAATCGGCAGCGAGCGGCTCACGATGGAGCGCGTGCGGAAGTCCGAGAGCCGCGAGACCACCTTCCCGCAGGACGTCACCGACCGCGAGGTCCTCCGCAACACCGTTGACCGCCTGGCGCGGTCGGTCTGCGGGAGCCTCGCCTCAAACAGCCGCCGGGGGCGCACCGTGACGCTCAAGATCCGCCTGCGGCCCTTCAAGACCTACACCAGGTCGCACACCTTCCGCTCCCCCACCGGCGAGCCGGACACGGTCGCGGATACGGCGCTCGAGCTGCTCGAGCGCTTCGATCCGCAGGCGCCGGTCCGGCTGGTCGGCGTGGGCGTGGCCGGACTGGTGAGCGCCGAGACGCCCAACCAGCCCGGCCGGCTCGCCGTTTAGCTAGCGGGTCGTCAGCACGGTCCCCGTGGAGGGAAACCCGAGCTTCGCCTTGGTGGCGGCCGTCAGGTCGTACTCGCGGCTGCCCGAGTAGGGGCCGCGGTCGATCACCGGGACGCTGACCGTGTGACCGTGGTAGCGGAGCGTGACCCTGGCGCCACATGGGAGCGTCCTGTGGGCGACACCCAGCTTGCCGGGACTCAGCGTCCCGCCGCAGGCCAGAACGCCGCCGTAAAGGCCCGGGCCGTAGTAGGAGGCCTCTGCGGGCCGGTAGGCGTTGACCGTGAAGCGGTGCGAGCGGACGGATGAGCCGTCAACGCGCGCACGCGCCCCGTAGACGCTGGCGCGCGGGGCCCGCCAGCGCAGCTCGTAGGCACCATCCGCCCGGGTGTGCGTGCGAAGCTTCCGCCCGCCCACCAGCAGGACGACGGTCCGACTGCCACCCGGGGCTACTCGGCCATGGAAGGTGACGACCCGATGGGACATCACGTGCCGGTTGCCGCGCAGGTTGACGGCGGTGGCGGGACCGCCCGCGGCGCCCGCCTCGGGACCGATATCCGAGAGGGCCGGAACGGCGTCCGAGGCGCCCGCGATGCCTGCTGTGATCATCGTTGCCATGGCGGGCAGCAGCGCTAGCGCAGCCCGCCTCCGCTTCCAACGGAAGCGACGCAAGTGAATACACCTTGCCTCTCTCTGCCGCCTACGGGGTTAGCTGCCGGGCTCGCGACGCTTTCTGCGCGCCGCTAGGGGCGGAACACCGCCCCATTCGCCCCGGCCGAAAGACTGCTCGGGCACGCGCTTTCCTCTCTCCTCTGGCGTGCCCGCCGGCTAGTGGGTCCCCCGCTCGCGTGATGTCCGTCGACGCGATTAGGCGAGTTGTTTGGCGACTTAAGGCCGGGCAGGGTAGGTGCGCAATTTGCGAACTTGTGTGACGGCGCTCACAGTTGGTATGCGACGATCAATGCCAGTGACGGACCGCCTCACCGGCCTCGACTCCTCGTTCCTCCACCTGGAGAGGGATGGGACCCAGATGCATGTCGCCTCGACCACGCTGTTCGAGGGGCCCGCCCCTCCCTACGTCGAGTTTCGGGACCACATCGAGTCGCGCCTGCACCTCGTGCCCCGCTTTCGCCAGAAGCTTCGCTTCGTGCCCTTTGGACAGGGCCGCCCAGTCTGGGTCGACGATCCGCACCTGAACCTCGCCTACCACGTGCGTCACACCTCTCTCCCGGCGCCCGGATCCGAGCAACAGCTCCGGGTCCTCGCCGCACGGATCTTCTCCCAGCAACTCGACCGCTCAAAGCCGCTCTGGGAGATCTGGCTGGTCGAGGGGCTGACGGGAGGCCGTTTCGCGATCGTCGGCAAGACCCACCACGCGATGGTGGACGGGGTCTCGGGGGTTGACATAACCACGGTCCTCTTCGACACCGAGAAGGAACCCGCCGAGACCCCGAAGCCGCTCGAGCGCTGGGTCCCGGAACCTGAGCCCACTGCCGCCCACCTGCTCGCCGAGGCGCTCCTGGAGCGGGCGATCTATCCCCGCGAGATTGCCCGGGGCCTACGACGAATCGTGCGCGGCCCGCGCCGTGCCCTGCAAAAGGCGACCGAGGCGGCCATCGCCGCGGGCACATTCGCCTGGACGGGGATTGGCGCGCCAAATAGCCCGTTCAACTTCGAGGTCGGCACCCACCGCCGCTTCGCCTGGGTCCGCGCGTCGCTGGCCGACATGAAGCACGTCAAGAACCAGCTCGGCGGGACCGTCAACGACGTCATTCTGGCCGCCGTCGCGGGTGCCCTGGGCCGTTACATGCGCTCCCGCGGCCACCCCACCGTCGGGCTCGAGCTGCGCGCGATGGTCCCAGTGAGCGTGCGGACCCAGGAGGAGCGCGGCGCGCTCGGCAACCGCGTGACGTCGATGATGGTTCCCCTCCCCGTGTGGTGCGAGGACCCGGCGCGCCGGATGGAGCTCGTCCGCCGGTCGATGGGCGACCTGAAGCAGTCGAAGCAGGCGATCGGCGCGACTCTCCTCACCCAGCTCGCGGACTTTGCGCCGCCGACCGTCGCAGGCCAGGCCGCCCGCCTCCAGTCGAGGCAGCGCTTCTTCAACCTCGTGGTCACCAACATTCCCGGCCCGCAGTTCCCGCTCTACCTGATGGGGCGCCGCATGCAGCGAGTCTTCCCGATGGTCCCGTTGGCGAAGAACCAGGGTGTCTGCGTCGGGGTGATGAGCTACGACGGCCAGGTCAACTTCGGGCTGATCGGCGACTACGACGGATTGCCCGATCTCGATGATCTGGCCAAGGACCTCGAGGCCTCGATCGGCGAGCTCATCGAAGCGGCCGGCGGGCGGCGGAGCATCTTCCGGCGCTTCGTCCCGCGTCAAGCCGACGTCGGCGCAGCTCAGCAGAACGGGGGGAGCGATCGCGAGGAGTCCGCGGCGGGCTAGGTGGCCCGCTCCTGGGCGAAGGCCTCCTTCAGCGTCGCGCGCCTCGCATCGCCCCAGACCGGCTCGTCGTAGCGGGCGCGGACCATGAGCTTCTGGAGCACCTCCAGGTCTTCCTGGCGAGCACGGTCATAGCTCGAGCCCGATACGGAATCAGCGTGCCCGGGGTGGACCATCCACTCTGTTACGCCCGGCGGCGGATTTCGGATCTCGGGCGGCTCTGCCGGCTCCTTGCTCTCGGTCCGGCCGACCAGAAGGTCGGGTGTGTCGATCCCCCGCTCCCGCAGCCACTGCCGGTGATCCGGGTTGACCGACCGGACGGGCGCCCCGATCTGCTGGGCGGTCTGGAAGACGGGCGTCGCAAGCTCCGGGCGAGCGTGGCAGTGCTTGTGCCCGTTCAAGAACGATGGCCAGCGGCCGAACAGGTTGCCGAAGCGCTCGAGCTGGACTCGCAGCGAGGTCCGGGCGGGCGCGCCGCTGCGCGAGCCCCAGCGGCCCTCAAACTCGATGTGCAGGCCGATCTCCACACCCGACTCGAGCAGAGGCTCGGGATCGCAGTGCTCGCGCTCGACCATCGCGCTGACGCAGTCGAGCGCCCCCATCTCGACTGCCTCCAGGATCCCCTGGTTGTAGGAAGGCCAGTAGCCGTAGTCGTCCCCGGTGATCACCAGCATGCGGCGATTGTCTCCCTCTGTGACGGCCATCTCTCATCCATGATTGCCGACGGGCGCCGCTGACGCCCCAAGGGTGCGCCTGGCTAGGAGACCTCCTGGATCGCCGCCTGGATCTGCTGAAAGGTTGGGATCGTCGAACCCCCGATGGCCTTTTGCCCGTTGGGGCCCTGCACGACTATCGAGGGCGTGCCGTTGAAGCCGAACGACTGCGCTTGGCTGTTCCCTTGCTGGATGACGGCGTCCCATTTCGAATCGTTGCGATCCGTATTCCACCTGTTGACGTCCGGGACACCTGCCCCCTTGGCAACGCTCGTCAGGAAGTCGTCCGTAACGTATCCCGAGTTCTCGCCGCCTTGATTCAGATAGAAGAGCTGCAGGTAGTTCCAGAAGCGGTCCTGGTCTCCGGCCGCGAGGGCCGCCTTCATCGCCGGCATCGAGTCCGGGCCGATGACTAGCAGGGGACGAAACTCGTACTTGACCGTGCTCGGCTTGACCTCGCTGGAGATCAGCTGGGGTGCGACCTGCTCCGAGAAGAACTTGCAAGCGGAACACTGGGGGTCCCCGTACTCGATGACGCTGACGGGGGCACTGGCGTCACCCAGCACCGCGCCGGCTTTGCGAGATGCCACTCAGCTGAGCGGTTACCTGCTGCGCACCCTGGAGATTGGAGGGTGTGCCGCCCCCGCTGTCGCTTCCGCCGGACTGGCTGATCAGGATCAGCGCGACGATCACGGCGACTGCGGCGAAGCCAATCAACATCAGATACTGGACCCGGCGCTTTCGGGCCAGCGTTCCAGCCTGCTGCGAGTCCACCGCCTGCCGCTCCGCGCGGAGACGTTCTCGCTCTTCGCGCCTACCTTCCATGCGAGGACTGTATCTGCGGAGTTCCGAGCGCTTGGCCCGCGTAGACGAAGGCGCGGGTGGTCGCGACTGCGAGCGAGAGGGCCATCAGGATCGCGCTGGCGACGCACCACTGACAGATCGCGTCGATCACGAAGAGCTCGAGGTAAGTCAGGTAGGCGCTGAATCCGAAGCCGACCAGTGCGGTGAGGAAGCCTCCGAACCGCCCCGGGTCGCCCGGTGCGATCGCCGCGACGAGCAGCAGTGCGTAGCCGAAGATCCCGATGACGGCCACGTTGATCCCCGCCAGGTGGGAGTAGTGGCTCTTCGCAACCGTCTCGCAGCCGTGTCCGCCAGCTATGCACTTCGGCGCCCCTCCCCCGCCCTCGGCGATCGCGATGTAGGTCGCGACACCGACCCCGGCCAGGGCCAGGGCGGCTGCGGCCACCCTCAGGTTGCGCTCGGAGAGCATGCCCCAATGCTATGAAGCCAACGTGAACGGACCCCAAAGCCGCTCGCAGACGATCCGCAGGGCGCGCGGGCGACGCGTCGCCGCGATCGTCTCGAATCTGCGACGGCCGGCTCGGACCTAAGCCAATTCGAGCAGCGCCCAGAAGGGATGCTCGCGCGAGGGTATCCGCGGCGGCACGCGCCGGTACTGACGGTTGCGGGCCCAGTCGAGATAGCCACTCAGGCGCCGCGAGATGGAGCGAAGCGTGGCGGGCGTCGGCTCCACCACGCTGTGGTCGAGGGCCCAGATCCAGGCGTTTGCCTCCGACTCGAGGCGCGGCGCCGAGCGCCCGCGGCCGACAAGGTGCCCGATCTCGTGGAGCGCGATGAAGTAGGAGACCTGGCCGCGAATCGGCGGGATCGAGATCTCCAGCTTGCCGCCCCGCCAGCGAATCGCGCGCCCCCGCGACGATGCCCCGACCAGCTCGATGCCGTGCCCACGGCAGAGATCCTCCACATGGGCCTCCATCAACTCAACGCCACGGCGCTTTGGCGGCTCCCTGGCCTCCCTGAACACGCGCGGCAGAGTAGCCAGCGGTGCGGATGAATCAGACCGCGCGGCGGAGGAAGCCATACTTGAGATATGGCGGAATCGACACATCTGCGCCTGGCGCTCGCCCAGATCGACCCCACGGTGGGCGACATCGAGGGCAACGTGCGCCTGATCTCCAAATCGATCGACCGTGCGCGCGACAGTGGGGCGGAGATGGTCCTTCTCCCGGAGCTGTGCGTGTCCGGATATCCGCCTGAGGATCTCGTTCTGCGCCGCGACTTCCTCGAGGCAGTGCGCGAGGGCCTCGAGTCGATCGCGGTCGAAGTGGAGGGCATCGTCGCGCTCGTCGGCTTTCCGGAACGGGTGGAGCGACCGCCTGAGGAGCTCGAGCATTTCGACCCGTTGATCGACCCGCCCCCTCCCCCTGCCTACAACTCGCTCGCCGTCGCCGCGGACGGAGAGGTGCGCGGCATCTATCGCAAGTGCGACCTGCCCAATTACGGCGTCTTCGACGAGCGACGCTACTTCGAGCCGGGCAACGACGCGGTGCTGATCGAGGTCGACGGGGCGCTGATCGGCCTGACGGTCTGCGAGGACATCTGGCACCCAGGCTTCCCGGAGACCGAGGAGGTGGCGGGCGGTGCCCACCTCGTCGTCAACTCCTCCGCCTCGCCTTATCACCGCGGCAAGGGCATGGCCCGTGAGCGGTTGGTCGCCGAGCGGGCCCGCACCAACGGCACGCCCTTCGCACTCTGCAACATGGTCGGCGGCCAGGACGAGCTCGTCTTCGACGGGGCCAGCGTGGTGACCGGCCCCAACGGCGAGGTGTTGGCCCGAGCCGCGCAGTTCGTGCCTGAGCTCCTGCTCTGCGATCTGCTGGTTCCCGCCGGCGGCGGGCAGTCAGACGGCGCCTCCTCGACTCGCAGAGTCCGGACGCTGGCGGAGGTCAGCTCCGAGGCCGACCAGTCGGGCCACGTGGAGCCTCGGCTGGCCGAGCTGATCGCGACGGAGGAGGCCGAGGTCTACTCGGCGCTCAAGCTCGGCCTGCGCGACTACGTCGAGAAGAACGGCTTCGAGCATGTCGTGCTCGCTCTATCGGGCGGGATCGACTCGGCGCTGGTCGCGCTGATCGCCGCGGACGCACTCGGCGCGGATCGGGTCACCGTCGTCGTCATGCCCTCACCGAACTCGAGCGCGGAGACCCAGGCCGACGCCAGGACCATCGCTTCGAATCTCGGCGTGGAGCTGATCGAGATCTCGATCGCGGAGACGATGGACGCCTATGCCCGGGCGCTGGCGCGACCCTTCGAGGGTTCGGAGCCTGGGCTGGCCGAGGAGAACGTTCAGGCGCGGATCCGGGGCAACCTGGTGATGGCGCTGTCGAACAAGTTCGGCTGGCTCGTGCTCACCACCGGCAACAAGAGCGAGCTCTCGGTGGGCTACGCGACGCTCTACGGGGACATGGCCGGCGGCTTCGCCGTGATCAAGGACGTCTTCAAGCTGCTCGTCTACCGGCTGGTCCGCTGGAGGAACGAACAGGAGGACCGCGAGCTGATCCCCGACTCCGTGCTCGAGCGCCCGCCCTCGGCGGAGCTGCGCCCGGACCAGCTCGACGAGGACTCCCTGCCGCCCTACGAGATCCTCGACCCGATCCTGGAGGCCTACGTGGAGCGAGACGAGGGAATCGAGGCGCTCGTCGCCGAAGGACTTCCAGAGGACACGGTCCAGGAGGTGTTCCGAATGGTCGACCGCGCCGAGTACAAGCGGCGTCAGGCCCCGCCTGGGATCCGGGTCTCGACCAAGGCATTCGGGCGCGACCGGCGCATGCCGATCACCAACCGCTTCGGCTCGATGCGGCCGTTACCTCGTTAGTCACGGCGCGGGCCGGACCGCGATCGTCACACGCGCGAGGGCGCAGGCCCGGCCCTCGTCGTCGCTGATCTCGACGTCCCAGACCCAGGTGGTTCGCCCGCGATGCCGTGGCCTTGCCGAGGCGTTGATGTACCCGTCGGCAATCGGGCGGAGGAAGGTGGTGTCGTTGGCCTGCCCAATCGCCACCATGCCCTCCTCCCGCACGGCCCCGTACGTGGCCATCGAGGTGAGGCTCTCGGCGAGGGAGGCGAAGACGCCGCCGTGGACGATGCCGTGGGGCTGCAAGTGACGCGGCTCCACTGCGATCCTCGCTTGGGCGTCATCCGGATCCAGATTGACCCACTCGACGCCGATCTCCTCGGCGAAGCCGGACGGGGTGGTCTCGGGCTGCCCCATTGACGCGGGACCATAGTCGGCGGCTCGAGGCCCGATACTGCCCGCATGCGCTTCCTGGTCTGGACGGGGGTCGAGGAGTGGCTGACCGAGACGGCGAGCGTAGACCTGGACGATGGCGGCCTGCGCGCGAGCGGGATCCAGCTCGGAGCGGAGCCGGTTCCCTTTCGCGTCGATTACCGGCTCGAGGCTCCGGGCTTCGTCACGCGGGAGCTCGAGTTGACCGCGACCGGCGAGGGATGGAGCAGACACCTGTTGCTCCGCCACGATGGATCGGGAGGCTGGCGGGCCGGGCTCGACGGCCATGGGGATGTGCCCGGCGGGGACTGGGACGGCCAGCTCCCGGACCTCTCGGCTGCGCGCGACATCGACATCGAGAACTCGCCCCTGACCAACACGATGCCGATCCTTCGCCACGGCTTCCAGCGGGAGGGATCCGGGGACTTCGTGATGGCGTTCGTCACCACGCCCAGCTTGCGGGTGGAGGCCTCGCCGCAGCGATACGAGCACGTCCGGGCGGCCGGTGAAGGCTCGGTCGTCCGCTACCTGAGCCGAGACGGGACCTTCACCGCGGAGCTCGAGCTCGACGCGGACGGCCTGCTCAGCTTCTATCCCCGTCTCGCCAGGCGGGTTCAGGCGGGCGAGAGGGCCGCCGAGGAGCGCCTCAACCGGAGCTAAGAGCTGCGTCAAGCGCAGCGCCGCTGCCCTACGCTGTCTCGCCCGTGGCGCTCACGGATGAACAGCGCGCGATGCTCCAGCTTCTGCTCGAAGGGGGGCAGAGCTATGAGGACATCGGATCCCTCCTTGGGATCGGGCCCGACGAGGTGCGCGCTCGGGCGCGTTCCGCACTGCGCGAGATCGGCGGCGCGGACCCTGACGCACAGGTGGGTCTGAGCGACTACCTGCTCGGGCAGGCCGACCCGATCGGCCGCGCGGATGCCGTCCGTCACCTGCAAAGCGATCCCGAGGCGAACGCCCTGGCCGAGAGGCTGGTCCAGAATTTGCGGCTGCTCGCGCCGAAGGCGCAGCTGCCGGAGATCCCCGAGCCGCGCGGTGGCCGTAGGGCCCCGGCGCCCTCTCCCCCAGCCGCCGCGCCCCCGCAGGCGCCCCGCCCGGGTCCCCAGGACACGCCGGCTCCCGTCGCGGCGCAGAGTCCGGGGCTCGCCTCCCGGGTGGCCGGAGTCTTCAGCGGCATCGGCGGGCTTACGGGCCGCCGCCGGACGCAGTTCCTGGCAGGCCTCGCCGCGGCGCTGGCCGTCGTGATCGTGGTGATCGTCGTGGCGACGAGTGGAGGCAGCAGCAGCGGGAGCGACTGCAAGCCCGTTGATACCTCCGCGGCGCAGCAGGCCGGAGTGCCGACCATCAAGCTCACCGCAATGGGGCCCGCGGCGAACGCTGACTGCCCGCCGAGCGGTCAGATCACGCTCGGTTCACCGCAGCCCGCGTCGAATCAGCAGAACCAGACCCCGACCTTCGTCCTGCAGGCCAACGCGGTCCATCTGCAGCCCAATGAGAACAGCGACCGGTACCTGCTCTGGCTTTACAGGACGGACACCCAATCTCTGCCGCTCGGTCAGGAGACCGTCGACTCGAGTGGAAACCTGACGGGCGGCGTCCCGCTGATCGCGCAGCAGGTGCTGCTGCTGCCGGCGTTCGACTCGATCAGGGTCTCGAAGGTGTCCGCCACTCAGGCGCAGCAGATCCAGCAGTCGCTCCAGGCGCAGGGCAAGAAGGCGACCGGCGTCGTCCCGTTCGTCGGTGACCCGGTGCTGCAAGGCAGCATCTCCGAGCTGGGCCTCGACCAACTCCTGCAACAGGCCCAGAGCCAGGCGGGCCAGGCACGGCAGGGCGGCTCGGGCAAGAAGGGCTGAGCCCCCGCGCCGGGCCATGGCGTTGAGCGAGGACCAGCGCGCCCTGCTCAGGTTGCTCGTTGCCGGGGACAGCTATGAGCAGGTGGCTGAGGTGCTTGGGACGAGCCCGGACGACGTCCGTAGGCGGGCGCATGAGGCGGCTAACGCCCTTGAGAACGAGCCGGATCCCGACGTGCCGCCGGAGGCGGTCAGACAGCGGCTGGCGGCGCTCGACGGTACTGGTACGCCAGTCGGGACAACCGGTCCAGCCGCGCCGACGGGCGGCGAGGGCAGAAGATTGGCCCTCTGGATCATCGGGGGAGTCGCCGCGTTGACCGCGCTGGTGGTGCTGCTGGTCGTCGCGGTTCGGTGGCGGCGATGGTGAGGGCGGGTCCAGCTCGGGCGGCGGCCAGGAGGACGTCGTCCCGGTCAGGCTGACGCCCGTGGGCGGCTCGAGCGCGCGCGGCGGGCTGACGATCATCCGGATCGGAGACCAGCCGGCGGTCGACCTCGACATCAGGGGACTCAAGCCGACCCGAAAGGGCGAGACCTACGTGCTCTGGTTCGTCGGCTCGGGCGGGCGGAGCCTCCCGGTCGCCTTCCAGGCCGTCGGCGCCAATGGGCGGATCACCGGGCAAACGCCGATTCCGAGCGCGGCGACGGGACTGCTGCCGAGCTTCGACACCGCCGACCTCACCCTGACACGCCAGCGCGAGGCTGCGGCCGCCGTCCAGCAGGCCGCACAGAGCGGGACACTTCCCCAGCCCGTCGGCACGAGCGTGCTCCGCGGCCCGCTGCGCGGCTAGTCCGCTGGCAGCAGCTTGCCCGGATTCATGATTCCCGTCGGATCGAGGCGCTCCTTGACGGCCCGCAGCGCCTCCAGCCCGACCTCGCCCACCTCCGCGCGCATGTAGGGGGCGTGGTCGCGGCCGACGGCGTGGTGATGCGTGATCGTCCCCTCCGCTGCGACGATCGCCTCGCAGGCGGCCGACTTCGCGGCCCGCCACTGGTGGATCTCCTCACCTCGGCGTGCCCGCGTGAGAAAGGTGAAGTAGAGCGACGCGCCGTCGGCGTAGGCGTGCGAGACGTGACACATGACGATCGACCGCTCGCCCAGCGCTGCGCGGAGCGCCTCGCCGACGGCTCGGTACAGCCCGTCGAGCCGGGTCCAGGTGTGGGCGGTCTCGAGCGTCTCCACCAGCACCCCGAGGTTCATGAGCTCATCGCGCAGGTAGGGACCGCCGTAGCGGTTCCGCTCCCACGATTTGCCGACGGAGCGACCGACCGGGACGGCGCCGCCCAGCCGCAGCCTCATCTGGGAGCGGGCGCGCCTGCGGCGGACGGCGTCCCGGTCGCCCTCCCAGCCGCAGATCACGAGACAGCCGCCCTGGCGGCGGCGCAGCGAGAGGTAGGCGTCGAGGGCCCCCTTCCGGAACCTCGCGGTGCCGGCCAGGTTCAGGGAGACCCTGGTTTCCTCCTCGTCAGAGAGCCGCAGTACGTCGGGGGCCTCGTGGCGCTGGGCGAGGTCGCGGACGATCTCCCGCCCGGCGTCGAAATCCTCGGCCATCCAGCCCTCGTAGACCCGGGTCTGCGGCGCCGGCCGCACCCGACAGCTCACCTCGGTGACCACGCCGAGGGTCCCCTCCGAGCCCAGAACCACCTCGCGCAGCGATGGCCCGGCCGCGGTGTGCGGGATCTCGCGGGTGCGAAGTCGGCCGGCGGGAGCGCTCAGCTCGATCGACGTAACCAGCTCGTCGAAGCGGCCGTATCCACTCGAGGCCTGACCGGCCGAGCGGGTGGCCGCGAAGCCGCCTATGGTGGCCTCCTCGAAGGACTGCGGGAAGTGCCCCAACGTGGCGCCGAGAGCGCCGAGCGCCGCCTCGGCCTCCCGGCCGCTCAGCCCCGGTCCGAGGCGGGCGGTGAGCGACCGCTGGTCGAGCTCCGTGGAGCGCAGCCGGCCGAGGTCCAGGGAGACCACCGCCCCGTGGCCGGCGGCGATCGCGTCCAGGCCCCCTACCACGCTCGTCCCGCCCCCATAGGGAACCACCGCCACGCCCGCGGCCGCGCAGGCCGCCACGATCGCCTCCACGCCGGCGGCGTCCACGGGCCTGAGCACGGCGTCCGGGGCGTGCTCCAGGTTCCCGGTGCGCAGGCGGACGAGGTCGGGATAGCTGCGACCTGCCGCATGGCGGATGCGGTCGTCCGGCCCGTCGAGGACCTCGCCGGCCGCTGAGCGCACGGTGTCGGGGACAGGACGCGGCTCGGGGAGCGAGACCTGATCCAAAGAGACGGGCTCACTCTCGTCACCCGAAGCGACCGCGAGCTCGTCGCGCACCGCCGCGACCGCGGTCGCGGGCAGCTCCAGGCGGCGGTCGGGATCACCCCATCCCCACCACTTCATCTCGTGCTGTCAGGGCGCTAGCCCTCCGTCCCGGTCGCCGCCGTCTCCAGTCCGTGGAGCGCGTCGTTCAGCGTGCGCCGGATCGCCCTCCGCATCATGGGTGAGCCAAGCCGCGAGAGCCCGCGCAGGCGACGCTCCAGAGCCATCGTCACCTCGGTCTCCCCGTTCAGCGCGTCCAGCTCGATTTCCGTGCGCGCGATGCGCACGAAGCGCTCGAACGGCGTGCCCTCGACGGTCTGCTCGAAGACGTAGCGCTGGCCATCGCTGGCGTCGATGCAGCGGAAGTCCGCTCGGACGCCCCGCCCCCCGCGCGTCCCCAGCACCTGGGTCCAGCTGCGCCCGGCCGGATCGCCCTCGCTGACGTTCTCGACGCGCTGCGTGTTCGGCCACCAGCGAGGCAGGTGGTATGGGTCGGCGATCACGGCCCAGAGCGCGCCGGCGGGCGCGGCGATCCGGCGCCTGCGCACGACGCGTGCCACGAGCCGAGGGGTTATTCCTCGCCGGTCAGCTTCCGCAGGTCGCGGACCAGCAGCATGTGGGTGAGGTTGCTGCACGCCGCGGCCAGGCTCTCCAAATTCTCGATCGCCTCCTGCCGGCGGTTGTGGTTCGAGGAGCGCAGTCCCGGACCGACCACGGCCTCGAGCAGCACCGCCTCGCGATCGGCGGCGGTGCGCAGCACCTTCAGGTTGCGCCCGCCCACTCCGAACCTGGCGAGCTCCGCACAGGCCTTGACGACCTCCCGGTCGGTGTCGTCGTAGACCTTCGTGCCGTCCACCTTTCCCGGCTGGACCAGCCGCCAGTCCTCGAGGTCCTTGATCAGGTCGGCCCCGACGCCGGCCTGATCGACCAGCTCCTCGAGGGTGAGGCGGGTGCCCTTGCCCGCCTCGACGCTGGCCGCACGGCGCAGCGAGGCAGACTCGCCGCGCTCCTCGCGGGCACCCGCGGCCAGCTCCTGGCGGATCACTCGCAGAGGCAGGAACTCGTCGCGCTGCATACGCAGGATCGCCCGCAGGCGCTCGACGTCCGCCGGGCTGTAGAGGCGGTAGCCGCCGGGGGTGCGGCGCGGCGAGAGCAGCTTCTGGTCCTCCAGATAGCGGATCTTCGAGATCGAGATCTCCTCGAACTCGCGGCCGAGGATCTTCGCCACGGAGCCGATCGTGAGGGCCTTGCGGTTGGACGGGGCGCCGTCCGACCCGCCGTCCGCGGTCCGGCGGTCGAAGGGTGTCGGCGTGGAGGCTTCCATGGTCATTTCTCCAGGTAGCTCAGCTTGTACTTGCCGATCTGGATCTCGTCGCCGTCCTCAAGTTGGTGGGACTCGATCCGGCGGCGGTTGACGTACGTGCCGTTCAGCGATCCGAGGTCGTCGATGTAGAGGCCGTCCTTGCGGCGCACGAGCAGCGCGTGGTTGCGCGAGACCGTGACGTCGTCGAGGAAAACGCCCGCGTCGGGGGTCCGGCCGATCGAAACGCGCTCGTCATCGAGGGTGAAGCTCTCCCCTGCACGGCCGCCGCCGGAGCGAATCACCAGCGCCGCGCCGTGGCGCTCCACCACCTCGTCGATGTCGACCTGGTGCATCTCGCCCGACTCGTCGACCGTGTAGGTCATCGTCGTCGGCTCGTCCTTCCCGTCGGGACGGGAGAGATAGGCGCCGCACTTCTGGCAGTAGTTGGCCCCCTCGGCGTTGACGAAGCCGCATTCGGGGCAGTGGATCGCCACGGTCGTCCCCGGTCTAGGTCGGAGGTGTGGTCGGGGGCTCGATGCGACCCGCGAGGATCTCGCCGAGCCGCTGCACGTCGTCTCCCTTGATCAGCGTCCCGCCCTCGGGTCGATTCTCACGCAGGCGGCTGACCAGCTCCGCACTGAGGATGTCGATCTGGCCGTGCAGGATCCGGCGGCGATACGACACCTCCTGCTCCTCAGCGGTCAGCTTGTCGATCAGCTCCTTGAGCTCCTGATCGCTCATCGAGCCGATATCCGGGAACGCCTCTTCCTCCAAGGACTCCTCCATAAGGCGAGGGTGCGCGTCAGCGCAACCCGTTTAATGGTCAGGACGAGCGATTATAGGTCGGTCGACCAGTCTCAACCGTTACTTCAGGGTTTTGGCTACGCGGTTGCAAGCTCCCTGAGGCCGGTCCGGACGTAGGCGATGGTGCCGAGGACGCCCAGAGCGACGCCGAAGATCAGCATCGCGTCCCAGACGGGGCTCTCCGAGATCATCGCGAAGAAGATCGCTGCCATGGTCGGCCAGATCGCGATCCGGCCGAGCCAGTTGATCTCCAGCTCGC
This sequence comes from uncultured Solirubrobacterales bacterium, assembly GCA_963801055.1. GTDB lineage: Bacteria > Actinomycetota > Thermoleophilia > Solirubrobacterales > 70-9 > DASUPK01. Next base: position 843,798 of record CAWDDE010000001.1, read on the forward strand.
CCACCCGTCGCAGGGCGACCTGGGCGAGGATCAGGGTGATCACCTCGCGGGCCGCGAGCACGGCCAGCGCCCAGCGCGGGAGGAGCTCGAAGTGCCAGCAGACCGCCGCTCCGCTGAGGATCGCCAGCCGGTCGACGACGGGGTCGAGCAGCGCTCCCATCCGGCTGTATTGGCCGGTGGCGCGGGCGAGGAAGCCGTCCACGTAGTCGCCTACCGCGACAGCCCAGAAGATCGCCGCGGCAGCGGGGTCCCGGCCGTCTCCCGAGGAGAACGCCAGGTAGAGAAAGACCGGCAGCGCCGCCAGGCGGACGTATCCGACCGCGTTCGGGATCGTCCACGGCCGCAGCGGCTGGCCGGGCCGCGTCTGGCGCGGTGGTGGGCCCGAGCGGTCGAGACCGAACTGCCGGCGGAATCCCTTGCGCCGCCCCTTGCGAGAGGATTGTGCGCGGCCACGGGCCATCATCCGAGGATATGGAAGGAAAGGCGAAAACCGGGATCTCCCCCACCCGCGCTGAGGACTTCGCTCAGTGGTTCCAGAGCGTCGTACGCGACGCCGAGGTCGCCGAACTCGACCACGTCCGTGGCTCGATGGTGATCCGCCCCTGGGGCTACGGGATCTGGGAGCTGATGCAGCGCGCCCTCGACGATGCGATCAAAGAAACCGGCGCCGTCAACGCCTACTTCCCGCTCTTGATCCCACTGAGCTACTTCGAAGAGGAGGCGAAGCACGTCGAGGGCTTCGCCAAGGAGATGGCGGTCGTGACACATCACCGGCTCGAGCAGGGCGAGGACGGCTCGCTGCACCCCGCCGCGGAACTTCCCGAGCCCCTCGTCATCCGTCCCACCTCCGAGACGATCATTGGGCGCTCGTTCGCCAAGTGGATCAACTCCTACCGGGACCTGCCGCTGCTGATCAACCAGTGGTGCAACATCGTCCGCTGGGAGCTACGTCCCCGAGTGCTGCTCCGCACGACGGAGTTCCTCTGGCAGGAGGGTCATACGGCCCATGCGACCGGCGAGGAGGCGCTGGAGGAGACCCGCAGGATGCTGGACGTCTACCGCGACTTCACCGAGTCGCTCCTGGCGATCCCGGTGGTGGCCGGCGAGAAGCCCGAGTACGAGCGCTTCCCCGGCGCGGAGATCACGCTCAGCATCGAGGCGATGATGCAGGACGGCAAAGCGCTTCAGTGTGCGACGTCCCATTACCTCGGCGAGAACTTCGCCGGGGCCATGGAGATGGAGTTCACCGACGAGGACGGCGAGCGGAAGCTCTGCCACACGACCTCCTGGGGCCTGACGACGCGGATGATCGGCGCGGTGGTGATGACACACGGCGACGACAACGGCCTCCGTGTGCCTCCCCGGATCGCGCCGCGCCAAGTCTGGATCGTCCCGATCACGAGGGGCGATCCCACCGCCGTCCTGCAGGCCGCGGATGACCTGCAGGCCGAGATCGCCGCGCAGGAATGGGAGGGCACGTCGGTGCGCGCCGCAGTCGACATGCGGGAGCGCAAGCCGGCGGAGAAGCGCTGGGAGTGGATCCACAAGGGCGTTCCGGTGGTGATCGAGCTCGGCGAGCGCGACCTCGAGCAGGGCGTGATCACCGTGACGCGTCGTGATGATCCCGAGCTGTCGCGCGATGCGATTCCCCGCGAAGGCGCCGACGAGGCGGTGGTGGGCGTCCTCGGCGACATCCAGATTGGCTACTACCAGCAGGCGAGCGAGCTGCTGCGCGAGCGCACGCGCGAGGACATCACGACGCTGGACGAGTTCCGCGAGTTCTTTTCAGGGGAAGAGACCGGCTCCGGCGGCTTCATCAAGGCGCCCTGGAGCGAGGAAGAAGACACCTTGGAGACGATGGCCGAGCTCGGCGTATCGGTCCGCGTCATCCCCTTTGGCGAGGAGCTGCCCCCGGACGCCCGCTGCGTGATCACCGGCGGCCCGGCGAGGGTAGTGGCGATCTTCGCGAAGGCCTACTGAGCCTCTCTCGACCGGCATTAACCGTCAGCTCACGGCTCGCGTGCGAGCGGCCGAATCTGTGCGTCGAATCACAGAGCGGAATAAATGCCAGCGCCTGACGTCCGTCGGTGGGAAGTGGCAAACAACCGAAAGGAATCCAGATGACCACTCCCACCACCACCAGCAATTCAAGGGCGCTCCGCTTCATCGGAATCGGCGCGCTCGTCGCGCTCGCGGCGGCGCTCGTCGCAGCCGCGGGTTCGTACGCGAGCGGCAAAGTCGACGGCGTGCGGGCCGCGATCAACCACGGCACGCTCAACGTCAGGGGCAGCGACGGGGGGCAGCAGGTCGCGCTTCGCCTGAGCTCCGACAAAAGCCGGATCCAGGTCGACGCGGGTAATGACGGCTCCGCCGACTACTCGTTCGCGAGCCGTGACGTCGCGGCGATCAAGGTGAAGCTGGGCGACGGCAACGACCTCGCCCGGATCGACGACTCGAACGGCTCGTTCACGGGCGGCGCGAGGCCGACGACGATCGCCGGTGGCGACGGCAACGACACGCTGCTCGGCGCCCAAAACCCGCCTGCCGGGCCGGCCGACAACCAGGTCGAGACCTACAGGGGCGGCGACGGCAACGACACGATCGACGGCGGCCGCGGCGACGACATCGCCTACCTGGGCTCCGGCAACGACACGTTCCGCTGGGATCCGGGTGAGGGCAACGACACGATCGAGGGCCAGGACGGCACCGACACGATGCTGTTCAACGGCGCCGGCGTGGCCGAGCAAGTGACGATGTCGGACAACGGAGGACGGTTGAAGTTCTTCCGCGTCCCGGGCAACGTCACGATGGACACCAATGACGTCGAGATCGTCGACTTCAACGCCCTCGGCGGAGTCGACAACGTCACGGTCGGCGACCTGACGGGCACCGACGTGGTCCAGACCAATCTGGATCTCGCGTCAGCGCTCGGCGGCGTCAACCCCGACGCCGCGGCGGACACCGTGGACGTCGATGGCACGAACGGCGTCGACAACATCAACATCCAGGGCAACGGCTCTGGCGCCGATGTGACCGGACTGGCCACGGCCGTCTCGGTCAAGCACGCGGATCCGGCGAACAGCGCCACCCCGGACCACCTCACGGTCAACACCCTCGCGGGTGCGGACAACGTGGTTCAGAACGTCGGCAACCAGATTCAGCTGACGGTCAACAACTAGGCAGCTGTTGAGCCCAGTTCGGAGCTCTAGGGCCCCGGCTCTTTGAGCCGGGGCCCTAGCTCTGGCCTAGCGCGAGGCGCGGGTGAAGCGGCGCCCCGCGGTCGGTGAGGCCTCCTCATCGAGCGCCGGGCGCTTCACCTTGACCGGCTTCAGGTAGGGCTCGCCCTTCTCCAGCTCGGGCCCCTCGGCGTCGGCGAGCACGCGCTCGGATTCGGTCGGCGTCCCGGCCTTCTCCATCTGCGCGATCCGCTCGGGGGTGAGCTCGCCGGCGTTCTCCTCCTCGATCTTCGCCAGCCAGTCGGCGCCCTCTCGCGACTTGGCCTCGTCCACCTGGACCTTGCCGCGGTCGAGGGACTTGTCGATCTCGGCGAACAGCGCGTCCACCAGCTCGCCCTGCTTGACCTTCCGCAGCGGCTTGCCGTGGGCGAAGATCAGCCCCTCGTCCTTGGCGCCGGTGATGCCGAAGTCGGCGTGCGAGGCCTCGCCGATCCCGTTGACCGCGCAGCCGAGCACCGCGACCTCGATCGGCTCGGCGTACGCCTCGAGCCGCTGCTCGATGTCGGCGACCACCGTGTCCATATCGAACTGAAGCCGGCCGCAGGTCGGGCAGGCGATCAGGACCGGGCCGCGCTCCCGCAGGTGAAGGGCCTTGAGGATCTCCCAGGCGACCTTGACCTCCTCCTCGGCGTGGAAGGTCGAGAGGCTGATCCGGATCGTGTCGCCCACTCCGTCTGCGAGCAGCGTGCCCAGGCCGACCGACGACTTGAGCGACCCCGACCACTTGGTGCCGGCCTCGGTGATCCCGAGGTGGATCGGATAGGGGACCTTCTCGGCCAGCAGCCGGTTGGAGGCGATCGTGTTGGGGACGTTGGTGGACTTGATCGAGATCTTGAAGTTCTCGAACTCCAGGCGCTCCATGAGCTCGACGAACTCGACGCCGGCCTGGACCAGGGCCTCGACGGAGTTCTCACGCTCCAGCTCGTGCAGGTGCTTGGGCAGCGAGCCGGAGTTGACTCCGATCCGCATTGGCACGTTCGCCTTGGTCGCTCTCTCTGCCACCTCGGCGACCTTCTCGGGGCCGCCGATATTGCCCGGGTTGAGGCGGATGCAGTCGGCGCCGGCGTCGATTGCCTTCAGGGCGAGGGTGTGGTTGAAGTGGATGTCGGCGATCACCGGGATCGGCGATTGCCTGACGATCGTCTTCAGCGCCTCCACGTCCTTGTCGCGCGGCACGGCGACGCGCACCAGGTCGGCGCCAGCCTCCGCGACCGTGCGGATCTGCTCCATGGTCGCGTCGAGGTTCGCCGTCTCGGTCTTGCACATCGTCTGCACGGCGACAGGCGCGCCGCCCCCGATCGGGACGTCGCGCACGAAGATCTGGCGCTTCGAGGCCACGGGCACAGGGTAGCCGTGGGGGAATCCTCGGCGTGGAGCCATTCCGTGAATTCCGTCCGCGTGCCGACCGCAACTTGCTTGCAGGCGCCCTGTTGGTCTGAAAGGATCGCTACGCCAGTAGGGGACACCGGAGGGAGATGAATGACCGGCCGCCTGACCAGGATCACGCTCGCCGTGTCGCTTGCCGCAATAGGCAGCTTGGCACTCGTCTCGAGCGCGATCGCCGACTTCCACCTCACCAAGATCCGCCAGATCAAGGGCGAGGGCGGAGCGTCCGCGGACACGAGCTACATCGAGCTGCAGATGTACGCGCCGGGTCAGAACCTGGTCAGCGGGCACAACATCACGATTTGGGACCAGGATGGACTGTTGCTCGGCATCCCGCAGCCGATAGCGACTTTGCCACTCAACGGACCGAATCCTCCCTTTGCTGACAACCAGCGCACGATCCTGATCGGCGACACCGCGGTGGCCGGGCGGGACTTCACCCTCGATCTCTCCACCTACCTCAGCACGATGTCGGGCGGCGCTCCTCCCCCCATCTTCCAGGCGGGTGCGGCCTGCTTCGAAACGGTGGACTGCGTCTCCTGGGGAGCGTTCACCGGCGCCAACAACCTGCCTGACAAGACCGCCCCGAACGGCAGCGTTCTGCCCGCCACCTACTCGTTCCAGCGCAAGATCGGCGCCGGCTGCCCCACCCTGCTCGAGGACATCGATGACACCAACAACGCGCAGGCTGACTTCCTCGCACCGGGGCCCTTCGAAGGGAGGCCGAACAGCGTCGCCCCGACGGAGGTCCCATGCACTGGCCCAGGCGGCGGGGGCGGCGGGGGCGGGGGCGGGTTCACCACGTGCGCAGGCAAGCTGACCACGATCGTCGGTACGGACGGCAAGGACGCGCTCTCCGGGACCCGGGCCGCTGATGTGATCGCCACCGGCAAGGGCAACGACGTGGTCAAGGGCCTCGCGGGCAATGACACGGTCTGCGGCGGCGCCGGCAAGGACACGCTGCTCGGCGGCGCTGGAAAGGACAAGCTGCTCGGCGAGGCCGGCAAGGACACGCTCAAGGGCGGTCCCGGGAAGGACAAGCTGAAGGGCGGCGCCGGAAAGGACCTGCAGGTCCAGTAGGTCAACCCCCGGATCGGGCTAGCTTGAGTAGAGCGCCTCGATCTCCTCGGCGTACTTCTCGTCGATCGGCTTGCGCTTGAGCTTCATCGTTGGGGTCAGCTCGTCGCCGCCCGGCTCCCACTGCTCGGGCAGGATCGTGAACCTCTTGATCTGCTCGACGCGGGAGAGCTTTGCGTTTGCCTGGTCGAGGGCAGCCTGGATCGCATCCCGGACCTTCTCCTCCCGCGACAGTTCCTCGAGCGACTTCTCCTCGAGGCCGTTCTTCTTCGCCCAAACCGGGGCGTATTCGGGATCGAGCACGATCAGCGCGGCGTTGTACGGCCGTGCGTTTCCGATCGCCGCTGCCTGGCCGATCAGCGGGCTCGCCGCCTTCAGGTGAGACTCGATGTTGGCCGGCGACATGTTCTTGCCCGCCGCGTTGATGATCAGCTCCTTCTTGCGGTCGACGATCTTCAGGTAGCCGTCCTCGTCGATCTCGCCGATGTCACCGGTGCGCAGCCAGCCGTCATCGGTGAAGGCCTGCTGGTTTTTCTCGGGCAGGTTCCGGTACCCCGGCATCACGCAGTCCGCCTTTACCAGGACCTCACCGTCGTCGTCGAGCTTGATCTCCACACCAGGGGTTGGCGGGCCGACCGTGCCCAGCTTGATCTTGTCGGGCGGGTTGATGGTCCCCAGTCCGCAAGTCTCCGACATGCCCCAGAGCTCGCCGATCGGGATCCCGATCGCGTGGAAGAACTCGAGCACCTCGAGCGGCGTCGGCGCAGCGCCGGCGTTGACCGCGAGCGCCTCATCCAGGCCGAGCTGCTTGCGGAGCTGCGAGAACATCTGCTCATCCGCCTGCGCCGCTGCCTCGGCAACCTCGGCGGGGATCTCCTCCCCGGCCTGCTCGAGGCGCACCTTCTCGAGCGAAGCCTCGAGGCCCTTCTCGGCCGATGCGCGCTGCTCGTCGGGCAGCCCGGCGAACGCCGCCTCGAGGCTCGCCTTCAGCTTCTCGAAGATCCGCGGCACCGCGAAGAACCACGTGGGGTTCACCTTGGGCAGGAACTCGGCAATCCGTCGCGGATCCGAGCAGACGTTGACCGAAAGCCCCTTGGTGACCGGCAGGTAGTAGTGGGCGTTTCGCTCGGCGACGTGCGCGGCCGGGAGCCACGAGATCACCTTGCCGCCGCGCTCGGGCAGCTCGATCATCTCGTCGGCCGTCGCCACCGCGAAGAGCAGGTTCCGGTGGGTTAGCTGGACGCCCTTCGGAGGCCCCGTCGTGCCCGAGGTATAGATCAGCGTGAGCAGGTCGTCGGGACCGATGGACTCGACGCTCTCGGCAGGATCGAACTCGGGGTTCATCTCCATCAGCTGGTCGAGCGTGTGGTCGCCGCCCTCCCCGTCGACGACGACGACGCTCTCGAGCTTCGGCAGGTCGTTGCGGGCATCCTGGATCCTCTCCAGGAACGCCTGCTCGGTGATCACCACCTTGCTCTCGGCGTCCGAGAGCAGGTACTGAATCTGCTCGGGAGCGGAGGTCTGATAGATCGAGAATGGAACCGCCCCCAGCGATACGGCGGCGAGATCGCAGGGGATGAACTCCCAGCGGTTGTTGAGCATGATCGCTACGGTGTCGCCCTTCCCGACGCCGAGCTTGGCCAGCCCTCCGGCGATCCTGTGGACGGCGTCGCGAAGCTCGTTCCAGGTGAGCTCCTTCTCGCGGGCTTCGTCGCGGATCGCGAGGTCGTCGCCGAGCCGGTCCGCCTGCTCGTAGAAAGCCTTGACCAGGTTCTGCGCGGGCAGCTCGGGCGCTTCGCCGCCGCTCGCGTGACGCCCTGAAGCCGTGACCTCCACAGCCAGCTCTCCTCTCCTCGGTGGAACTTCGGAAAAACGCTACACCAGGAGGTAGAGATGCCGACCAGATCGTCGACTTTGGAGTTAGGCCTGAACGCGAAGCTGACCTAGCCCTCGCGGAGACCGGTCCTAACGGACGTTGAAACCCTGCCCGTTCAGGCGGTCGATGTCGTTGGTCAGGCCGATCACGAAGAGCGCCAGGATCAGCAAGAACCCGATCGCGCTGGCGCGCTCGATCACGCTGAACGGCACCCGTTGCCCGCGGACTTTCTCCACCAGGCTCCAGAAGATGTGACCGCCATCGAGCGGGAGGAACGGGAAGAGGTTGATGATCGCCAGCGAGAGGCTGATCACCGCGAGCAGGGTGAGCGCCTCCCGCGCACCGAACTCGATCGTCTGGTGGGCAACGTCGCTGATCCCAACCACGCCGGAGAGCTGCTTGCGCTGTTCGGGCTGGAAGATCCGCACGAAGGTTGAGACCGTCTTGGAGGTCACGTCCCACATGAAGCTGGCCGCACGGCCAGCGGCCTGAGGCACCGAGAGGTTCTCCGAAACCAGCCCGCCCCCCAGAAAGCCGAAGCCCACTCTGTAGCGGCCGGGCGGGTCGCCCTCCTTCAACGGCGGGGCGTTGGCGTCGTAGTACGGCGTCCCCCGCACCGTCACCAGCTTGCCATCCCGCTTGACGACGAATACGGCAGGAGTCGTTGCGCGGCAGTTGTCGGCCGGCGTCCCGCTGCAGGTGTGTGTGTTCACCTGACTTGCAATCGCGTCAGCGCGATCCGCGAGCTGGCTGTCCGTCGGTCGGGACCCGCCGTTCGTCGGACGCACTCCGTCCACGGAGATGAGCTGGTCGCCTGGCTTGAGCGCATGCTCGGCGGGGGTGCCCTGCTCGATCGATCCGACCTCGAGGGTCGTCGCCCTCTCTGTTCCCAGGGCGAGGAAGAAGAGGACCACGAACGCGATCAGGATGTTCATGGCGGGTCCGGCGCTGATCACGGCGATTCGCTTCCAGACCGGCTGGTTGTAGTAGGCGCGCTTCAGGACGTCAGGCGGAAGCGGCTCCGTGCCCTCGATCGACTCGGGAGTCTCGGACCCGGAGTCGGCCCCCTCGATTTGCTCCAGGAGCCCGGGCTTGTTGAGGCGCTCGCCGCGTTCCGCGGCCTCGAGCTCCTCCGGGTTCATCCCCGTGATCTTCACGAAGCCCCCAAGGGGGAGCATCCCGATCCCGTACTCGGTCTCGCCACGCCTGATGCTGAAGAGCTTCGGCGGGAAGAACAGGAAGAATCTCTCGACCCTCATGCCGGTCGCCTTGGCCACGACGAAGTGGCCGAACTCGTGCAGGATGATCAGCGCGCAGAAACCTGCGACCACCAGCACCCAGGGCCAGGCGTCGTGAAGCACCTGTGAGACCGATGCAAGGAGGGTCACGCGACGGCTAGGCCCTCGATCAGCCCACGGGCGTGGTCACGCGCGGCGGCATCGACGTCGAAGAGGTCCTCGAAGTGACGAACGGGCCCCCCCGGAATCGCCTCGAGGGTGCGATCGATGACCTCCGGGATGCCGGTGAACGCGATCCGGCCGGCGAGGAAGGCTTCGACCGCGATTTCATCCGCAGCATTCAGGACACAGGGAGCCGTCCCCCCCATCTCGCCGGCCTCGCGCGCGAGCCGCAGGCAGGCAAAGGTCTCAGTGTCCGGCTGGTCGAAGGTGAGCTGACCCACGCTTGCCAGATCCAGGGTCGGGACGTCGACGTCGGCCCGTTCGGGAAGGTGGAGCGCGTAGGAGATCGGCACCCGCATGTCCGGGTAGCCGAGGTGCGCGAGCGAGGCCCCGTCGTTGAGGTGGACGACCGAGTGGACGATCGACTGCGGATGGACGACGACGCCGATCCGCTCGTAGGGGACGCCGAAGAGGTGGTGCGCCTCGATCATCTCGAAGCCCTTGTTCATAAGGGTCGCCGAGTCGATCGTGATCCGCCCGCCCATCTCCCAGGTGGGATGGGCGAGCGCCTCGTCGGGCGTGACCCCGGAGAGGTCTGTGCGGCCGCGGAACGGCCCGCCGGAGGCGGTGAGCACGAGGCGCTCGACGGTGCCGGGCGGCTCAGCGTTGATCAGCTGGTAGAGGGCCGAGTGCTCGGAGTCGACCGGGACGATCCGGGCGTCCGTCGCCTCGGCGAGCGCGGTGACCAGCTCGCCTCCGATCACCAGACTCTCCTTGTTGGCGAGGGCCAGGTCGATGCCCTCGGTGAGGGCGACGATCGTCGGCCCGAGGCCGGCCGCGCCGACAACGGCGTTGAGAACCAGATCGGGCTTGGAGGTCAGGATCAGCTCGCGGATTCCCTGCTCGCCGGCGAGGACCTGCCCCCCCCATGCGGCGGTGGCCCGCTCGGCCGCCTCCGGGTCCGCGAGCGCGACCGCGGGCACGCCGTGCTCCCGCGCCTGTTCGAGCAGCGGCTCCCAGTTCGACTCGGCCGAGAGAGCGGCGACCCGTAGGCCATCGCTCCGCGAGATCACGTCGAGGGCCTGGGTGCCGATCGATCCCGTCGACCCGAGTATCAGCACTCGCTTCACGGCGACCCAGTGTAGGTGTCCCTCGAAACCCCCCGTTAAAGCCCTTCTGCGACCCCAACATGAATCGGGTCGCTCCTCAGCTTCGCCTCCGGGGCGCCCTCACACGGACGGGAGGCCCATGGGCCTCCCGTCCTGGAGCGTGGTGGCTTGATCCCGCCCTAGCGGACCTGGATCGCCGAGAGCTCGAACTGCGGCACCTTCAGGTCGCCGATGGTCTCGTTGCAGGCGACCGAGAAGGTGTGCTGCCCGCCCTGCGGGGTGGTGACGATGTTGATGCCGAACCCCTGGATTCCGCCGAGCGTGTGCACGTTGGTCTTCGTGCCGACGATCTCGGTGTTGTCGACCTCGAGATGGCAGACACCGTTCGCAAGGGAGCCGCCACCGTCGAAGGTTCCGTCGAAGGTCAGCAGGTACTTGCGCGGGAACCCCGTCGACCCGTCCACCGACACCGAGGTGCACTTGGTGAAGGTCGTCGCGCTCGTCGGGTCACATGGCGTCGTGCCGGTCTGCGCGTTCGTCTTGCTGACCCCCAGGACCTTCAGGCGCGCGTCCTTGCTGAGGCCCTTGTACTCGACCTTCTTGCTGGTGGCCGCGTACGCGCCTCCGCCAAGCGCCACGCAGAGGGCGACGAATCCGATCACTGCGCCGGCAGACGGCCGGCGCTTGAACAGCTTCCTCATCCAGAACCACTCCCTTTCATGCCGTCGTGTGCGTTCGCGTGACGAAACAGCATGAGGCGGAGAAGTTGCGCCATTGGGAGGATGCATGCATGCCGCTGGGCAAGCGCAGGCGCAAAAAGTCCGATCAGGGGATCGACCCGGAGAGCATCCGCGACGTCGTTCGCAAGACCGACGCAAACCCGCAGCTCGTGGCGACGGCCAGGTTCCTGCGCGGCCTGATTCCGGGGGGCGAGCCGGAGACCGCGGAGATGCCCGAGCCGATGCAGCGACTGGTCCAGGAGATGCAGCCCAAGGGCCCCAGCACGATGCGCGAGATCGGCAAGGGGGCCCTGCAGGCTTGGCAGGCGCTATCCGAGGCCCAGCGGCGGCGACGGGGAAGCGCGGACGTGGCGATCCTCTTCACCGATCTGGTCGGGTTCTCCGACTGGGCGCTCGAGGCCGGCGATGAGGCCGCCTTGGAGGTGCTGCGCCAGGTGGGCGACGCGGAGCAGAAGGCCATCTCGGCGAACAAGGGAGCCGTCGTGAAGCGGCTCGGGGACGGCGCGATGGCCGTGTTCGGCGATCCAGAGCAGGCGGTGACGGCGGCGCTCGACTCGCAGCGGGCGATCTCGAAGATCAAGGTCGAGGGCTACCGCCCAGAGCAGCGCGCCGGAGTGCACAAGGGCACCCCGCGCAAGGTGAAGGGCGACTTCCTCGGCGTCGACGTGAACATCGCCGCCAGGGTCGGGGACTCCGCCAAGGGCGGCGAGGTCCTGATATCCGAACCGGTGCGCGCGGGGCTAGACGGTCGCCGCTTCAAGTTCGGTGCGGCCCGTGATCTCGATGCGCCGGGGGCGCCGCCTGACCTGACGGTCTGCCAGGTGAAGCCGCGCCGCCGCACCTAACGACAGCGTTGTGGACGGTTTGGGTGTCCATAGACCCCTGAATCGTCCGGAAGTGCCGCATTGAGTGCGCGAGTGGCGCAATCGACGCAGGATGAGGCAGCTCGACCTGATCTAACGGGTTGCTGCTCGGCTGCGCCTCCGCCGCACCCTCTCAATACACGAACGCGACCGAGAGGTAGTAGCCCGCGACCACGGTGAACAGGACGGCGTCGAGGCGGTCGATCAGGCCTCCGTGGGGGCCGAAGAGGCTGCCGGTGTCCTTGGCGCCGAGGTCGCGCTTCAGCATCGAGGCGAACAGGTCGCCGATCGGCGCGATCACGGCGATGCACATTCCCATCAGCAGGGCGTCGATCCCCGGCAGCCAGTCCTGGTAGAGCCCCGCGAACCAGAACCCGAGCGTGGCGCCGACGAAGCCGCCGATCAGCCCCTCGAGGGTCTTGTTCGGGGAGATCCGCGGCGTGATCTTGCGCGAGCCGAACAGACGGCCGGCTCCGTAAGCGGCGGTGTCGCTGAGGAAGGTTGCGACGAGCACGTCGATCAGCAGGGCGCCGCCGTGCAGCGGGAGATCGCGCAGGAGCACGGCGTGCGAGAACCCAATTCCCATCCAGGCGACGCCGAGCACGGTGAAGGCGATCGAGGTGGTGATGAGCTCGTGCGAGCGGCGGACGGCCGCGAATACGAAGGCGCCGGGGAAGAGCGCGGCGAAGACGAGCAGGATCTGGAAGGAGCTGCCGTAGTGGGCCGCGATCACCATGCCGGCGACCGTGAGATACCCCGGCAACAGGATCGGCCGGATCGACGCCGCCATGCGGAAGAACTCGCGTAGGCCGAGGACCCCGAGCATGATCATCGCGAGCATGAAGACGGTCCCGCCGATACCGACGATCGCGATCGCGAAGGCGATCCAGGGGATCGCGACCACCACCCGCGAGGTGGTCTCCGACATCTCCGGGACGAGCCGCTGCAGGGGGGAACGAGCCGGCGGTGCCGGTTCCCGCACGACCTCCGCTTCCGGCTCCTCGAGGTCGAGCAGGTCGTCGGGGTCGGGCAGGAAGCTTCGCTCCCTCCTCTCCTCCCTCTCCCTTTCCTCGCGTTCCCGCCCGAACTGGAACGAGGGCGGGTCGAGGTCCTCGATCGTCACTGCCTCGCCCCGAAACGCCGCTCGCGCTCCTCGTAGGTGGCCAGCGCGGCCTGGAAAGCCTCCCGGGTGAAGTCCGGCCAGAGCTCCTCCCGGAAGACGAACTCCGAATAGGCGCACTGCCAGAGCAGGTAGTTCGAGATCCGCTGCTCGCCGCCGGTCCGGATCAGCAGGTCGGGATCGTGCATCTCCGGCGCGTAGAGGTTGTGACGGAACTCCTCCTCCCCTCCCCCGCCGTAGGTGGCCGCTGCGTCGAGAATCTCGGCCCGGCCGCCGTAGTTGAAGGCGACGAACAGCGTGATCCGCTCGTTGCGCGCGGTCTCGGCCTCGGCCCAGTCCATGCGTCCGGTGAGCTCCTCGCTGATCCCTTCCCGACGGCCGATGAAGCGCATACGGACGCCCTCCTCCTTGAGCTCCGGCGTCTCGCCGTCGATCCGGTCGGCGAACATCGCCATCAGGCCGTCGACCTCCTCTCGCGGCCGCGTCCAGTTCTCGGTCGAGAAGGAGTAGACGGTGAGCTCCTTGATTCCGAACTCCACGGCGTCGCGAAGGCGCTCCCGGACGACGTCCGCGCCCGTGCGGTGGCCCTCGATCACGGGCAGGCCTCGCTGTTTAGCCCAGCGCCCATTCCCGTCGGTGATGATCGCGACGTAGTCGGCTGGCATCAGGAGGACCTCCAGGCCCAGCCGTGGCTAGACCTCGAGGATCTCCTCCTCTTTGCCCTTGAGAAGGGAGTCGATCTCCCCGATCGCCGCGTCGGTCTGCTTCTGAAGCTCCGTCTCGCCGTGGTGCTCCTCGTCCGAGCCGGCCTCGCCCTCCTTCTTCAGCTCGCGCAGGTCCTGCATCACATCGCGGCGGATGTTGCGCACCGCGACCCTGCCCTGTTCGGCGACCCCGTGGACGACCTTGACCAGCTCCTTGCGCCGCTCCTCGGTCAGCTCGGGGATCTGCAGCCGGATCACGTTGCCGTCGTTAGAGGGGGTGAGCCCGAGGTCGGACTCCATCACGGCCTTCTCGATGGTCGAGATCGACGACTTGTCGTAGGGCGTCACCGTCAGCATTCGTGCATCGGTCGCCGCCACCTGCGCCAGCTGCTGCAGGGGTGTCTGCGCTCCGTAGTAGTCGACGTTGAGCCGGTCGAGGAGGTGCGGCGAGGCCCGGCCGGTGCGCACCGTGGCCAGCTCGTTGCGGGTCGCGTCGACGGACTTCTGCATCCGCTCCTTGGCGTCCGCGAGCAGCTCGTCGATCATCTCGATCGTCATGTACGCACCTTGGGTGCCGGCTCGGTTGCGGGCTTGCTCGACACCAAAGTCCCGACCCTCTCTCCGCTGGCGAGCCTATCTATGTTGCGTTCGTCGGCCATGTTGAAGACGTAGATGGGCAGGTCGTTGTCCATGCAGAGCGAGAGGGCGGTCGAGTCCATCACCCGCAGGCCGCGTTCGATTGCTTGGCGGTGGCTGATCTCCGGCAGGAACTCGGCGGTCGGGTCGATCGAGGGATCAGCCGTATAGACGCCCTCCACGCCGTTCTTCGCCATCAGGATCGCCTCCGCGTGGATCTCGAGGGCTCGCAGGGCGGCGGCGGTATCGGTGGTGAAGAACGGGTTGCCGGTGCCGGCCGCGAAGATCACCGCCCGGCCCTTCTCCAGATGGCGAATCGCGCGGCGGCGGATGTAGGGCTCGGCCACCTCGGTGACCGCCATCGCCGAGAGCACACGGGTGTCCACGCCCACCTTCTCCAGCGCGTCCTGGAGAGTGAGCGCGTTGAGCACGGTGGCGAGCATGCCCATGTAGTCGGCGGTGGCCCTGTCCATTCCCTCCGCCGCACCCTCGAGGCCACGGTAGATGTTCCCGGCGCCGACCACGATCGCGACCTCGACCTCGCGGTCGCGGACCTCGCGGACCTGGTTCGCGATCCGCTCGATCTGGGTCGGGTCGGTGCCGTAGTCGAGGTCGCCCATCAGTGCCTCCCCGGAGAGCTTCAGCAGGATCCGGCTGAACTGAGCCGAGGCCAATTGGCCTACTCCTGCCCCACCTCGAAGCGCGCGAAGCGGGCGATCCGGACGTTCTCGCCGGTGTTCGCCGCGACCTCAGTGCGCAGATCCTCGATCGTCTTGCCCTGATAGCGCTCCTCGTTGAAGTGCTTCTGGTCGAGCAGGACGATCTCGGATGCCCACTTGCGGAGCTGGCCCTCGACGATCTTCTCGACCACCTCTTCCGGCTTGCCGTCGGCCCTCGCCTTCTCCTCGAGGATCCGCCGCTCGTTGGCGACGTCCTCGTCAGGGATGTCCTCGAAGGAGACGTGCTCTGGGTTCATCGCGGTCACGTGGATCGCCACTTGGCGCGCGAACGCCCTGAAGTCCTCATTGCGGGCCACGAAATCCGTCTCGGACTGGACCTCGACCAGGGCTCCCTTGCGCCCGTCCGCGTGGACGTAAGAGGCGATCACTCCCTCCTCAGTGCCGCGGCCGCTGCGCTTGGCTGCCGAGGCGGCGCCCTTCTTGCGGAGGATCTCGATCGCCTTCTGCTCGTCGCCCTCCGCCTCCTCGAGCGCGTTCTTGACGTCCATCATCGGCGCCCCAGTGCGCTCGCGAAGGGCCTTCACGTCGGCTGCCGAAACCGCCATCAGGATTCACCCCCGCTCTTCGCCGGCGCTGGTTCCTGCGCCTTCTCCTGCGGTTGCGGCACCTCCGCCGCCGCCTCCCGGTTCGCCTCTGCCTGGTCCCCCTGTCGATCGTGGGCGACCTCTCCGGCGGGCTGTGGCTGAGGTATCTCGGACGCAGCCTCGCGCTGGGACGCGGCCTCCTTGGCGGCCGCCGCCTGCTCGGCCTCCTGTCGCGCCTTCTCCTCCGCCTCCTGTCGCGCCTTTTCCTCGGCCTCGCGGCGCTGGCGCTCTTCCTCCTCGCGGCGCTTTCGCTCCTCCTCCTCTGCCCGGCGGCGAGCCTCCTCCTCGCGCCACTTCGCGGCGGCACCCTCGATCGCGGTGCCGAGCGTGCCCACGATGAGCTCGCAGGAGCGGATCGCGTCGTCGTTGCCCGGGATGACGTAGTCGACGGGGGTCGGGTCGCAGTTCGTGTCGACCAGGCCGATGATCGGGATCTCGAGGCGCTCGGCCTCCCGCAGCGCGATCTCCTCGGTCTTCAGGTCGATGATGATCACCGCGTCCGGCAGTCGCTGCATGTCGGCGACGCCGCCGAGGTTGTACTCGAGCTTGCGCAGCTCGGCCTCCATCGACATGCGCTCCTTGGTGGGCAGCAGATCGAGGCGCCCAGCCTCCTGCAGCTCGCGCAGCTCGTGCAGCCGCTGGATCCGCTTTCGGATCGTGTTGAAGTTGGTCAGCAGGCCGCCCAGCCAGCGCCGGTTCACATACGGCATCTCGCAGCGCTCGGCCCAGTGCTGGATCGAGTCGCGGGCCTGCTTCTTGGTGCCGGCGAAGAGGACGACTCCGCCCTTCGCCGCGACCTCGGTGACGAACTGCGTGGCCTGCTTTAGCAACTCCTCCGTTTGGAGGAGGTCGATGATGTGAATCCCCTCCCGCTCTCCGTAGATGAAGCGGCGCATGCGCGGGTTCCAGCGCCGCGTCTGGTGGCCGAAATGAACTCCAGCCTCCAGCAGCTCCTTGATGCCTACGTCGGCCATCTGCCCTTCCTATCGCTTGTTGTGTTCATTGCCCCGCCTTGGCTTCGGGGACCCGGCTGACCCGGGCAGCGTCCCGCCACCATTCGGCGAGGGTTGGGTGCAAAGTCCGCGGGATTGTAGGCCCTGAGCCGTTTCCGGCTCCTTGCAGGGGCCATCAGGGCCCGCCTACACCGCGTCAGGTGGGCTTGTCCGGCGGATCTGGCGACTTTCTTGCGGTATGCGCAGGTAACGCGCCAACCCGCTGCCCTCCTCAGCCCGGGTTCCGTCTTGCGCGCTCGAGAGCGGCCTCCAGGTCCTCGGGCAACTCGGAGGTGAACTCGAGCTGCTCACCGGTTCGGGGGTGCGTGAAGCTGAGGCGCGAGGCGTGCAGGAACTGGCGCCTGAGGCCATGGCGGCCGCGGGTGCCGTACTCGGGGTCGCCCGCCACGGGATGGTTGATCGCGGCGAAATGAACACGGATCTGGTGGGTGCGGCCCGTCTCGAGGCGGGCGTTGACGAGGGTGTCGGCGGGGAGAGTCTCGATCACCTCGAAGTGGGTGCGCGCCTCCCGCGAGGCGGTTCCCTGGACCGCCATACGCGTACGGCGGCGCCGGTGCCTGCCGAGGGGGGCGTCGATCGTGCCCGTGCGGCTACCCAGGTGGCCCTCGACCAGGGCCATGTACTCGCGGACCACCTCGCGGGCCTTCACCATCCGAGACAGGGCCCTGTGCGCCTCGTCGTTCCGGGCGACGAGCATAAGCCCCGAGGTGTCCTTGTCGAGCCGGTGGACGATGCCCGGCCTGCCGCCCTCTCCCCCGCCCGCGATCCCCTCCATCAGGTCCACCAGCGTCTCGCCGCTATGCGAGGGAGCGGAGTGGACGACCAGGCCGGCCGGCTTCTCGATCACCACGAGGTCTTCGTCGAGGTGGACGATCAGGCGCTCGGCCTCGGGCCTCACGAGCGCTTCCTCTTGCTTTCCGAGCGCTCGACGTCGAGCAGCAGCAGGAGCACCCCCGCCGTGATCGCCACGTCCGCCAGGTTGAAGGTGGGCCATAGCGGTAGGTCGATGAAGTCAGTCACCGCCCCGTCTCGCACCCGATCGGCCAAGTTGCCGAGAGCGCCGCCGAGAAGCAGGGCGGCGGGCAGCCAGACGAGCCAGCCACCGCCTCCCCTGAACGCGAGGAAGACGAGGAGCCCGACCAGGAGCACGATCGTCGCGCCGATCAGTACCGCGGAGATGTCACCCCCGAGCCCGAAGGCGACGCCCTTGTTGCGCACGTTCTCGAAGGCCAGGAAAGGGAGCACCTCGACCCGTTCGCCTCGGTCGACGAGCGACGTGGCCAGTGCCTTGGTCCCTTGGTCGAGGGCAACGACGGCGCCGCAGGCGGCCAGCCCGGGGACGAGCAGTGGGAGAACCCTGTCACTCAACCGGCAATCAGCGCCACGACCACGCGCCAGACGATGCTGAGGACGATGATCGCCAGGATCGGGCTGATGTCGATCGCGAAGCCGCCTCCACCGAGCGGCGGGATCACGCGGCGGAAGATGTTCAGATAGGGGTCCACCACCTGGTGGACGAAGTCGACGCTCGTCCGCAGCCACGGGTAGTACGGCATCCGGGGGATCCAGGAGAGCAGGATCCGGATGAAGATCAGGATGAAATAGACGAGGAACACGGCGCTGACGTAGTCGGCGACGTCATCGCGCGTGATCGCGAGCCAGAAGCTCACCTGCGTGCCCTTGTCAGCGAGGCGTCCACCGCCGCGAGCAGCGCTTCCCGGAAGTGCCGCTCATCGAGCGCCTTGAGGCCGGCCTCGGTCATCCCGCCTGGCGAGGCCACCGCCTGCTTGAGCTCGGCCGGCTCACGCAGCTCGAGCAGTCCGCCCGTGGCGCTCATTGAGCGCGCGACCATCCGCTTCGCCTGGTCGGTGGTCAGGCCCTCCTTCACGCCGGCCTCCACGAGGACCTCAGCCATCAGGGCGAGGTAGCCGGGCGAGCAGCCCATGATCGCCGTCGCCGCGTCGATCAGCTCCTCGTCGAGCTCGATCACCTCGCCGACCAGGCCGAGTAGCTTCGCCGCCCGCCCTCGCTCTGTCTCACCGACGGTCCCTCCGTAGACGACGCAGAGGACGGCCTGGCGGATCTGCGCGCCGAGGTTGGGCATGACTCGAATCAGGTCGATCCCGGGAAGTGACTCGTGGAGGGTCTCTAGCGAGGTGCCCGCCAGGATCGAGAGCACCGGGGTGCCGGCCTGAACCAGGTCCGGCGCCACCTCGTCGAGGACATTCGGCTTGACGGCCAGGATGACGAGATCTGAACTGTCGGCAAGGGCGAGATTTCCCTCGATCGCCTCGCCCCCCACCGCCCCGGCGAGCGTTCTGGCTCGCTGGGGCTCCGCGTCTGCGAACAGCATCGCCTCCGGGGCGTCCGGCTCACCTTCGGCCGCGGCCCAGCCGCGAGCGAGCCCGCCGGCCATGTTCCCGGAGCCCACGAAGCCGACCCTCATGGCCGGGAACTCTATTCGCAGGCCTGACGGGCCCCGGTCTCGCGCGACACGACCGTGGCGGCGCTGCGACGAACCGACGACCGCTAGGACTGGTTGAAGAAGCCGCCCTCGAGGATGCGCGCCTTTTCCTCGGCCGACACCTCGACATCCTCGGGCGTGAGCAGGAAGATCCCCTGCGCGATCCGCTGCATGCCGCCGCCTAGCGCGTAGGTCATGCCCGAGGAGAAGTCGATCAGGCGCTTGGAGAGCTCTCTGTCTGTGGACTGGAGATTGATGATCACCGGCTTCGAGCGCTTGAACTCGTCGGCGACCTGCTGGGCGTCGTTGAAGGTGCGCGGGGTGACGACGTGCATCGACGCGACGCCTCCGCCGTTGCCCGCGGGGGCGCGGCGGCGGCCGCGGCGAGGCCGTGGCTCCTCCGCGGTGTCGTCGACCGCGCTGATGCGGCTGCGGCGTGGCGCTTCCTCGTCGCCGAAGATGTCGTCGATGTCGTCGTCCCGCCCGCGCCGGCGAGACGACCGAACGGGCTCACGAGGGGCGACGGCGGTGTCGTCGACCGTCCTCTCGCTGCCGGTATCGCCCTCGTCGTATTCGCCTTCCTCGATGTAGTCGCCCTCGACGAGGCCGAAGTACTCGAGCGCGCGTCTCCATGTATCCCTGATCGCCATCTCGGCTCAAATTCGGCTTGACGGAGGTTATTCCTCCACGCGGCGGTTTCCCGATTATGAAGCCTTAGCCGTCTGGACGGCTCGGTTCATGCCCACAGAACCGAGCCGAGCCGGACGATCGTCGACCCCTCCTCGACGGCGACCCGCCAGTCCTGGCTGGTCCCCATCGAGAGGCGCTGGAGGCCGCGATCGCGGGCCAGTTCGGCGAGCCGCGCGAAATACGGCCGGGAGTCTTCCGGGTCCTCGGTGAAGGGCGGCATCGTCATCAGCCCCGAGACCCTGACGGGGCAGCGCTCGATGAACGCATCGAGCTCCGCCGGTTCGATCCCGCCCTTCTCCTCCTCGCCCGAGAGGTTCACCTCGACCAGCACCTCCGTCCCCGGCGTTCCGTGGCGGCCGAGCTGCGTGAGCGCCGAGTCGGACGCGACCGAGTGAATCAGCCGCACCCGCGGCAACAGGGCCTTCACCTTGCGGCTCTGCAGGTTGCCGATGAAGTCCCAGGTGAACCGGTCGCCCCAGCGCTCCTGCTTCTCCTCCAGGTCCTGGAGGCGGTTCTCGCCGACCAGGGTTATCCCGGCCTCAGCGAGCGCCCCCATGTCGTCGGTGCGGATGTACTTGGTCGCGGCGAGGATCTCGACCTCCGTACTCGCGGTCTCGCGGACCTCATCGAGGTTCGTGCTGATCCGCTCCGGGTCGATGTCGGTGACCGGTTCGATCACGGCTGGTCCATCCACACGAGCCCGGCCTGGCGGCCGGTGCGCTCGCCGTTGCGCCGGTGGGAATAGAACAGCTCCGCGTTGCAGCTCGTGCAGAGCCCGGAGGACTCCACGGCGGTGACCCCGGCCCGCCCGAGCAGGGCCGTGGCCACGGCGGTCAGGTCGAGCATCTTTCCCCGGGCGACCCCGTCAAGGTGATCGAAGGCCGACAGGACCTCCTGGCCCACCTCGTAGCAGCACGGCCCGATCCCGGGCCCGATCGCGGCCGCCTCGGCCTGAACCGCCTCCACAGCCTCCCCGACGATGCCGCCGGCGAGCCCGCGCCAGCCGCAGTGCGCCATCACCACGCCGCCGGGCCCCACCATCGCCACCGGCAGGCAGTCGGCCACCATCACCAGGGGCGTCAGCTTCGGGTTGGAGGTCGCCTGCGCGTCGACCTCGTCGGGACTCTTCGCCACGTCCGCGTAAACGCGTGGCTGCTGTGGGGTCTCGTGGCGGGCCAGCCTCGTCCCATGCACCTGGCGGCCCATCACGACGCCAGCGGGGTCCCGTTCGATCGAACCGGCGAGCCTGCGGCGGTTCTCGCCGACGCGGTCGCGCTCGTCGCCGGTCAGGATCGCGACGTTGAGGGCATCGTACGGCGCCTCGCTCACGCCGCCGAGGCGGGTCGAGAACGCCGCCCGGGCGCCGGGCAGCTGGGCCTCGAGCCAGCGGGGACCGTCGCGCTCGCGCCACTCCATTCCGGGCAGGCTAGATGAGCCTCGGTGGCCTCAGAGGCCGGGCAGATGGCGCGTTGCGAAACCGCTCGGATATGCGTCGAACGGGTGCCAGCGCGGACCCGAGCCTCGCGCGTCGCCGACCGTGTCCCAGCGCAGACCGGCGATCACCGCGTAGACGTGGCCGGAGTTGGCGTAGACGGTCAGCCAGCGTCCCTGCCCCGGGACGCCCCACGACATGAACTGCCCGGAGGTCATCGGGGCCCCGACGAGCCCGCCACCGGCCAGGGCGAAGCTGACCGCCCCCGAGCAGTCGTATCCGGCCGAGCGCCAGGAGGCGTGGCCACCGCCGAGCCTGTATGGCTGGCCGACGAGCAGGTTTGCGGCGCTGATCACCGACTTGATCTCGTCGGGCGCGGCGGGCGGCGCGAGGGCGGTCTTGTTGAGCAGAAGTGCGGTCCGGGCCGCTGAGTCGGAGCCAAGGGCCGGGTGGGTCCGCGTGTAGACGCGGTGTCGCTCGGACGGCGGTGGCGGCGCGTACGAGCCGTTGGTGCCGGCCGAGGCCGGGGGCATCCCGGTCGCCGGATCGAGGTCCGCGGCCGCGGCGGCGGCTGCCTTGGCCCGGGCACGAGCCGCCTTGACCTCTGCCGGGGACTCGGTTCTGACCCGGCCCTGCCAGGGCAGGGGCGGCAGCTCTGCCGCGGCGGCCTCGTGGGCCGTCGCGGAGGGGCCACCGGCCGCGTGATCGGACCCGGCTGCATGCACCCACACCGCTCCAGCGATCACCACGACGGTCGCCAACGCGAGCACGACTCCGATCTTGACCCGAAACCCCGCGAGCAATCCATTTGCCTCCTTGCCTGCCCATCGTCGAGTCTAGGGACGAGCGCCCGATCACACGCCGGTTCGCCCTCGCAGTCCGCTAGTCCTCCGGGATCTCGCCCCGGGCGGCCGCCAGGGCGATGCGGAGCTCCTCGTCGCGGCCGGAGATCTCGCCGTCCAGCTTGCCCGACAGAGCCGCCTCGAGTCCCCGGCCGATCGCCGGACCCTCGGGGATGCTCTCCTCGAGCAGGTCGTCGCCGGTGATCTCGAGCTGCACATGGCGCCACTCCGAGGCGTAGCGGTCTAGCCATTCCGCCCCGAGCGCGCGAGCGACGAGCAGCTGCGCGGGGTCCCAGGTCGCGGCGAGACTGACGGCCTCCGAAGGGCGCTCGGGCGTGGCCGTCGCCAGCTCCCGGATCTGCGGCAGCGGCCGCACGATTGCCAGCATCACCGCCAGCTCGCGATCCACCCAGTCCGACCACGGCTGTGCGGAGGCCAGTCGGGCCACCTCGGCGACCCGTTCCGGCGCCTGCTGATCCAGATTCGGCATCACATCCCAGTCGACGATCAGCGCAACGGACTTCGCCGGGTCCTCCTCGGCAGCGATCCGCTCGAGCTCGTTGTCGATGCGGTCCTCCGAGACCGTTGATAGGTCGACGTCGGGCAGCAGCGCCGCGGTGCCGGGCTCGAGCTCGAATCCGAAGCGCGCTGCGTAGCGCGCCGCGCGAAGCGCTCGGGTTGGATCGTCGACGAACGAGGCCTCGTGGAGAACGCGGAGCAAACCGGCCCGGAGGTCGTCGAGCCCGCCGTGGGGGTCGATCAACTCCTGTTCGCCGCTCAGCGGAAGGGCCATGGCATTGATCGTGAAGTCCCGGCGGGCGAGGTCGTCGCCGATGGAAGCCGGCCTGACCTCAGGGAGGGCACCCGGCCGCGGGTAGCTCTCGTCACGGGTCTGCGCGACGTCGATCTTCACGTCGCGCCGCTCCAGCCGCCCGGTGAGAAAGAGGGCGTCGCGCTCGAATGTGAAACCCGGCAGGTCGGCGAGTGCCGCCGGATCCCCCTCGATCGCGACGTCCAGGTCCGCTCCCTCGATTCCAAGCAGCAGGTCCCGAACCACGCCGCCGACCAGGTAGGCGGGCACGCGCTCCGCGACCTGCCTGAGGAGGTCAATCGCCGGCAGCGAGTCCACCAGCTCGGGGAGCCGCGCGGGTTCGATTTCGCTTGAGCCGGGCATTAGCGGCTTTCCTACCATGCTCGGCGATCCGACACCTCTGGAACAACCTCTGGAACAACCACCGCTGGGCGACGATTGGCACGATCGCCGCAGTAGCCGCGGTGGTGATCGCCGTGGCCGGCTACCTGATCCTGAAGCGGCCGGCGGACAAGTCCTGTCAGGCGCCCTGCACGATTACCAGCGAAGCGCCAACGCCGGTCTCGGGCCTGACGGACTGGCCGATGTACGGGCTCAATTTTGAGCGGACCCGCTACCTGGACGCCCCGGCGGTCACGCCGCCCTACTCGATCCGGTGGCGCTTCAAGGGCGGCCACCTGCTCGAGTACTCACCCATCCTGGTTGGCCGGCAGCTCTTCGCCGTCAACAACGAGGGGCTTGCCTTCTCCGTGAAGACCAGAACGGGGAAGGCCCGCTGGAAGCAGCAGATCGCCGACCTGAACGCCTCGGCGCCCACCTACAGCGACGGGGTGATCTACATCTCGAATCTCGAGCCGGGGCAGGTGGTCGCCCTTGCCACCCATGACGGACATCAGATCTGGAAGCACCCCTTGCCGGGGCGCACGGAGTCCTCCCCGCTCGTCGTCGGCAACAAGGTGATCGTCGGGTGCGAGTGCAACACCGTCTTCGCGCTCGACAGGGCAACCGGCAAGACGATCTGGGAGCGGCACGTGAACGGCAGCGTGAAGGCCGCGCCCGCGTACAGCGATGGCGTCGATCTACGTCGGGGACTACAGCGGCGAGCTCAATGCAATTCGCGTCAAGGATGGCTCCATCAAATGGCAGGCGGGCTCGCAGGGGTCGAGCTTCGGGCGGTCCGGTCGCTTCTACGCGACAACGACCGTCGCCTTCGGTCGGGTCTACGTGGGGAACGTCGACGGGCGCATGTACAGCTTCGACCAGCAGACCGGCCGGCTGCTGTGGAGCCAGTCCACCGGCAACTACGTCTACGCCGCGGCGGTGGCCGCCCGCACCGCCGACACCCCGGCGACGGTGTATTTCGGCTCCTACGACGGCACCTTCTACGCGCTGGACGCCCGCACCGGGGGCGAGCGCTGGAGCGTCCCGGATCTCGGGGCGATCTCGGGGGCCGCCAGCCTGATCGGGGACATCGTCTACGTCGCGGACCTGCGGACCACGTCGACCTTCGGCTTCGACGTGCGCAACGGCCACAAGGTCTTCGAGTACACCGACGGCGCCTACAACCCCGTGATCTCCGACGGCAAGGAGCTCTTCCTGACCGGCTACAAGACGCTCTACGCGCTGAGGCCGGTATCGGGTCCCGCCCAGAACGGGATCGTCCAGAAGCCGCAGGCGAAGCAGCCCGGCAAGAAGGGGAAGAACGCGAAGAAGCAGGGCAAGCAGCCGAAGTAGGCGCCAGGTCTACGTGGAGCGGACCGGGATCCCGGCCCGCTCCATCCGCTGCTTGGCCTCGGCGATCGTGTGCCGGCCGTAGTGGAAGATCGAGGCGCAGAGCACCGCGTCGGCGTGCCCGGCCTCGACCGCCTCGACGAGGTGGTCGAGCTCGCCCGCCCCGCCCGACGCGATCACCGGCACGCTGACCGCCTCCGCCACCGCGCGGGTCAGCTTTAGGTCGTAGCCGTCCGTGGTCCCGTCCCGGTCCATGCTGGTCAAAAGCACCTCCCCCGCCCCAAGCTCGGTGGCCTCGCGGGCCCAGGCGACCGCCTCGCGGCCCTCGACCCTGGTGCGCCCGCCGTGGGTGTAGACGTCCCACTCGGCGTCGCCGAAGTACCCCGGGGGCGCTTGGCAGGTCCGCGAGGTATCGCCGGCGCCGTGCCTCCTCGCGTCGATTGCGATCACCACGCACTGCGATCCGAAGACCTCGGCGAGCTCCGCGATCAGCTCAGGCCGCTCCACCGCGGCCGAGTTCACGGACACCTTGTCCGCTCCCGCGTCGAGCACCGCCTGGGCGTCCTCGACCGAGCGGATGCCGCCGCCGATGGTGAACGGGATGAAGACATTGTCTGCGGTGCGACGGGCGAGCTCGACGATCGTGTCGCGGCTCTCGTGCGAGGCCGTGATGTCGAGGAAGACGAGCTCGTCGGCGCCCTCGGCGTCGTAGCGCTCGGCCAGCTCCACCGGATCGCCGGCGTCGCGGATGTCGACGAAGTTCGTGCCCTTGACGACGCGCCCGTTGTCGACGTCCAGGCAGGGGATGACGCGCTTCAAAACCATGCCCCGAAGGCTAGGGGTCCGCAGGAAGAGCCTGTGGACGCTGCGAGGTCCATGGACCCAAAACCGTCGACAAGTCGCCTCAGTCCCAGTCGCCTGCGACATAGGCCCAGGCGACGAAGAGCATCTGCACGGGCAGGCGGGCGTAGAGCGCGGCGCGGCCGCCGGGGATCCCCTGCTCGAACTTCTCCGGCTCGAGGGCCATGTGGACGTTCGCCGGGAAGACGGCGAGGAGCGTGACGATGCTCCAGAGGCTGCCAGCGCGGCGGGTCCGGGGGTGCATCGTGGCGAGACCGCCGGCCATCTCGGCGACTCCGCTGACGTAGACCAGCTCCCGGTGGCGCGGCAGATACGGCGGCATGATGCGCTCGTACCAGCGGGTCCTGACGAAGTGCATGATGCCCGCGAAGACGAAGAACGGCCCGAACAGCCTCCTCATGCGCCGGGAGCCTATGCCCCGAGCGCGGCCAGCGCCTCGGCCACCGTGAAGCGCCGCTCGTATAGAGCCCTGCCGACGATCACGCCCCGCACATTCTCGAGCCCAAGCGCCGACAAGCCCCTGAGGTCGTCCAGCGACCCGATCCCGCCCGAGTAGATCAGCTCGCCGTCGGTCGCGCCGGCCGCCTCCCGCAGTGAGTCGAGGTCGGGCCCCTCCATCAGTCCGTCGACGTCGACCGGCGTGTAGACGAACCGCTGGATCCCGTGCTCGGAGAGCGTGGCGATCACATCTGTCGTCTGCCGCTCGGATTGCTCGGTCCAGCCCTCGGCAGCGACCTTTCCGGAGCGGGCATCCACCGAGGCCACGACGCGGTCCCCGTGGGCGGCTGCGATCGCCGCCGCCATCTCGGGATCACGGACGGCAGCCGTGCCGAGCACGACGCGGCCCGCTCCCGAGGAGATCGCCTCCTCGACCTTCTTCGAATCGCGCAGACCGCCCCCGAACTGAACCGGGACTTCGACCGCGGCGACGATCCGCCGCAGGTGCTCGAGGTTGACCGGCTCGCCGGCTCGCGCGCCGTCGAGGTCGACGACGTGCAGCCACTGGGCGCCGTCCTCGACCCAGCGGCGGGCCGCGACCACCGGGTCGTCGTCGTATGCCTTCTCCTGCTCATAGTCCCCCTGGACCAAGCGGACGGCCTTGCCGCCGCGGATGTCGATCGCCGGATAGAGGATCAAGTCGCTCTGGGATATCCGCGGGTCGGGTTAATGCGAGGGCGCTCCGAAAGGAGCGACCCGTTTGATGTCGGGCGAGGCGCAGATGCGCGCGAAGTTGGCGAGCAAGCCGAGGCCTGCCGAGCTCGACTTCTCCGGATGGAACTGGACGCCGTAGAGCGGCGGCCGCTCAACCGCGCAGGCGAAGCGCGCGCCGTAGGCGGCTGTACCGAGCACCTCGCGGTCGCTCACCGGGCGCGGGGCGAAGGAGTGAACGAAGTAGAACGGCGTCTCCTCACCCAGCCCCTCGGTGAGCCGCGAGGGATGCGCCCAGTGGACCGGCGACCAGCCGATGTGGGGGACCTTGTAGCCGTTGGCCTGGAGGGGGCCGACGATCCCGTCGAGCAGGGCCAGCCCGCGCGCTCCCTCGTTCTCGACTGAGGACTCGAAGAGCAGCTGCAGGCCGAGGCAGATGCCGAGCAGCGGGACGCCGGCCTCGATTCGGCCCGCCACCAGCTCGTCGAGGCCGAGCTGGCGCACTCGCTCCATCGCCCGCGGGAAGGCGCCGACGCCGGGCAGGATCACCCCGTCCGCGGATTCGGCGCGGGCGTGCTCGGAGGTGATCTCGACCTCGGCCCCGACGCGCTCCAGCGCCTTCTCGACCGAGCGCAGGTTCCCCATCCCGTAGTCGAGGATGGCGACGCGGGTCATTCGGTCAGCGTGCCCTTGGTGGAGGGCACCCCGCTCTCGTCGGGATCGATCGAGACCGCCTGCCGAAGCGCCCCCGCGAACGCCTTGAAGCTGGCCTCGATCATGTGATGGGTGTTCGATCCCGAGCGAACCCAGATGTGGAGCGTCGTCTTCGAGTTGTTGGAGACTGCGCGGAAGAATTCCTCGGCCAGCTCCGAGTCGAAGCCCGCGATCGTCACCTCCGGGAGATTGGCGTCGAAGGCCAAGAACGGCCTGCCGGAGATGTCGATCGCGCACTCCCCCAAGGCTTCGTCCATCGGCACGAGCGCCGACCCATAGCGCCTAATTCCGGCGCGATCCCCCAGCGCCTCGTCGATGGCCTGGCCCAGGCAGACTCCGACATCCTCGGTCGTGTGATGGGCGCCGGTCTGGAGATCGCCCGTCGCCTCCAGGTCGATGCCAAGCCGACCGTGGCGGGCGACCAGCTCGAGCATGTGGTCGAGGAAGCCGACCCCGGTGGAGACCTTGGCCTCCCCGCCGTCGAGGTCAAGGCGCAGCCGGACGTTCGTCTCCTTGGTCTCGCGGTTGATCTCTGCTGTGCGGCTCATTTTCCCCGGTCCTTTGCCCGCGTCTCGACTGACTCGGCGTGCAGCGGGAAGCCCTCGGCGCGCGCCAGGGTAGCGACGGTCGGGGCGAGCGCCCGGGCCGCCGCCTGCGTGATCTCGACGGTCGCGATCCCGCGACGGAAGGCGCCCGGGCCGAGCGGCCCCTGGAAGCGGCCGGCTCCCCCGGTTGGGAGCACGTGGTTCGAGCCGGCGGCGTAATCGCCGAAGGCCGTCGCGCTCCGCTCTCCAACGAAGACGCATCCGGCGGTGGTGACCGTGTCCGCCAGGAGGTCGGCGTCCTCGGTCAGTATCTCGAGGTGCTCGGGGGCGATTGCGTTCGCGAGCGTCACGGCGGTCGCAGTGTCAGGGACGGCCACCAGCGCTAGGGTCGCGTCCTCGGCGATCCCGCGCTCGCCGGCCACCCGAGTGACGCTCTCCTCGATCGCGTCGAGGATCACGGTCTCGACCGCCGCGGCGACCAGAAGGCCGTCGAGGCCGTGCTCAGCCTGGGCGCAGAGGTCGAGGGCGATCCAGTCGGCCTTCGCCGTGTCCCCGGCGATCACCATCAGCTCCGAGGGGCCGGCGATGCCGTCGATCCCCACCTCGCCGGCGAGCTGGCGCTTCGCCTCCTGCACGTAGCGGTTGCCGGGACCGGCGATCACGTCAACGGGCGGGATCCCTGCCGTCCCGATCGCGAGCGCCGCGATCGCCTGGGCGCCGCCCATCGCATGGACCTCGTCCGCGCCGGCGATAGCCGCCGCGGCGAGGATGACGTCCGGGACCCGCCGATCGTCACCGACCGGCGGCGTCGCCAGAACGACGCGGCCGACGCCCGCAACCTTCGCCGGAATGCAGCCCATCAACACGGTCGATGGATAGGCGGCCATTCCGCCCGGCGCGTAGATGCCGGCGGAGGCGACCGGGACCTCGCGCAGCGCGACGGACTGGCCCTGCTCGAGTCTGACCTCGCTCTCGTCTGCGAGCTGGGCCTCGGCGACCGCCTCGATGTTGGCGGCCGCGGTCTCGAGCGCGGAGACGAGCTCGCCCTCGAGCCTGGACGGCGCGGTGCTGATCCTGTCATCTGGCTGCCGCACGGCTCCCGATCCCGACTCCCCGCCGAAGCGGGCCTCGAGCTCGGCGACCGCGCGATCGCCGCCCGCTCGAACGGCGTCGATGATCTCGGCGACCGCCTCGCTCACCTCGCCGAGCGCCGGCTGCAGCGTTCGGATCTGCGCCGCGAGCGCCGACGGATTCTGCCCATCCCAGTCGAATCTGCTCAGCTTCACCGTAGGCCCTCCGGCCGAAGCCGCTCGACCAAGTCGTCGACCTCGGCGGCGCGCAGCTTGTGCGAGACGCGGTTAGCGATCAGTCGGGCGGTCGAGGTGGCGATCTCCTCGCGCACTTCCAGCCCGTTCTCGGCCAGGGTGCGGCCAGTCGCGACGAGGTCGACGATGCCGTCGGCCAAACCCGAGAGCGGGGCGAGCTCGACGGACCCCTTGACCTCGATCACCTCGGCGCGCCGTCCGGCTTCCTCGAAGTGCCGCTCGGCGACGCGCGGGTACTTGGTCGCGATCCGCATCCCGCCCAGGCGGCGCTCGTCCTCGTCGAGGGCCGGGTCCCCGATCCGCCCGGCCAACACCATCCGGCAGGCGCCGTAGCGAAGGTCGAGGACTTCGTAGACGATCCGATCCGGCTGCTCGAGCAGGACGTCCTTGCCGGTGATGCCGAGGTCGGCGGCCCCGGCCTCGACGTAGGTCGGGACGTCGGAGGGGCGCATGGTCACCATGATCAGGCCACCGGTCTCGAAGACCAGCGCGCGGGATTCCGAGCGAAGCCCGGCGGTATCAAGCCCGATTCGATCCAGCGCGTCGAGCGTCTCCTCCCAGAGCGCGCCGCGCGGGATCGCCAGCTTGAGCGGACCGCCCTCGAGGGCCCGGGTCGCCTCCACCACGCGCGGCATCAGGGCTCCTCAATCCTCAAACGGGTCGCTCCTCCGAGGCATCGCGGGTCGCGCTGTCGCGCGCCCTCGCATCTGCCGAGCGCCCTCGCATCTGTCGCTCCTCCTCGGCCTGTGCGACGTGCAGGCGTTCCAGGTAGAGCGCGAAGCCGGCCGCCGGCAGCTCGCGACCGAAGCGTCCGAGCAGCGCGTCGTATCGGCCGCCGCCGCCGAGGATGTGTCCGAGCGCCGGGTCATAGACCTCGAGGATCGCCCCGGTGTAGTAGCCGAGATCGCGCAGCAGCCCCAGGTCGAGCCGCACGCGATCAGCGACACCCCGAGCGGCCAGCGCGTCATGGGTCGCGCGCAATCTCTGGGTGGCACGCGCCACGGCCTCCCCGCCGAGGTCCGTGGCACGCTCGAGGACCTCCCGCCCCCCGCGCATGCCGGGCAGCGCGAGCAGGGTTGCCCGGGCATCGGGGTCCAACCCCTTGACGGGGTCGACGGCCATCTCCAGTCCGACCAAGTCGTGCGCGGCCAGCCGATCGAGGATCCGGTCGCCCGGCTCGCCCTCGATGCCGAACTCGACGAGTAGCTGGCGGTAGAGGTCCGCGTCGCCAAGGCCGACCACCGCGCGGGTCAGACCCGCCGCGTCGAGCGCCGCGCTCAGAACCCCGATCACCTCGGCCGTTCCCTCCGGGGCGGGGGCGCCGATCAGCTCCAGCCCGGCCTGGGTGAACTCGCGCATCTGCCCGCGCTGCGGGTTCACGGCGCGGTAGGCGCGGGCAATGTAGGAGAGCCGGAAGGGCGGCTCCTCGGCCTGGAGCCTGGTCGCGACCAGGCGCGCGATCGGGATGGTCATGTCCGAGCGCATGGCGAGCAGGTCGCCGCGCTCGTCGAAGAAGCGGTAGGCCGCGTTCGCGTAGCGCTCGTCGCCGCGGCGGAGCACCTCGGCGTACTCGATCGTCGGCGTCGCGACCTCCCCATAGCCACTCTCCTCGAAGGTGGCCCTGAGCGCCGCCTCGAGCGCGCGAAGCTCGCGCATCTCCTCGGGCAGAATGTCGCGTGTCCCCGGTGGGGTCGGGTGCATCATCGGCCCATCATCCCGGCGCCGCCGTTAACAGGCTGCAAGCTTCCAGACGGCATCCGCCTGAATAGGATCGCCGCAGCGACCCGAACCCGAGGAGGAGAAGCAGATGGCCATAGTCGTGATCCAGGAGATCGACGCGCCGGTCGAACAGTACGACCAGGTGAGCGAGAAGCTCGGGGATACGCCGCCGGATGGCTTGATCGTGCATGCCGGGATCGATCTCGGCGACGGCAAGATGAAGGCGGTCGACATCTGGGAGTCAGCCGAGAAGTACCAGGCCTGGGTACAGAATGAGCTGATCCCCGCGATCGCCGAGGTGAACCCGGACGCCCCCGAGGCGCGGGAGCCCGAGATCCACGAGGTGCACGATCTGGTGAAGTCCTGAGCTGAGCCGGGTCAGGCCGGGACGCGCTCGGAGGCGACCCGCTCGATGCGGGCGCCGAGGTCCCGGAGCCGCACGTCGATCCGCTCGTAACCACGGTCGATTTGCGCAACGTTGCCGATCTCCGAGGTGCCGTCCGCGGCGAGCGCCGCGACGAGCATCGCCATCCCGGCTCGGATGTCGGGGCTCTCCAAACGGGCCCCATGAAGACGGCTCGGACCACTGACGACCGCCCTGTGGGGGTCGCTCAGGTGGATCCGAGCGCCCATCGCGACCAGTTTGTCGACGAAGAACAGCCGGTTCTCGAACATCTTCTCGTGGATCATGATCGTGCCATCCGCCTGCGTGGCGAGGGCGAGCGCGATCGAGGTGAGGTCGGCCGGGAACGCGGGCCAGGGGCCGTCGTCGATCTTCGGGATCGCGTCGCCCTGGTCGTCGCGGATCATGAGCTTCTGCTCTGGCGGGACGAGCAGGTCGTCCCCTTCGATGATGGTCTGCAGCCCGAGCCGCCTGAAGTGCCGCCTGATCCCCTCCAGGTCCTCCGGCACGACGTTCCGGATACGGAGCTCGCCGCTGGTCGCGGCCGCAAGTCCCATGAAGCTCGCGATCTCGATGTGATCCGAGCAGACGTCGTGCTCGGCGCCTCCAAGCCGGTCGCGGCCGACCACGTTCATCACGTTCGAGCCGATCCCGTCGATCTGCGCGCCCATCTTGCAGAGCAGCCGCGCCAGGTCCTGCACATGCGGCTCCGACGCCGCGTTCGCGATCGTGGTCGGCCCCTCGGTGAGGGCCGCGGCGAGCAGCGCGTTCTCGGTTCCCATCACCGACGGCTCGTCCATGAAGATCCGGGTGGGCTTCAGGCCCCCGAGGGGAGCGGAGAGCTCGATCCAAAGGTCGCCCGCCACCCTCGCGCCCAGATCGCGAAACGCATCGAGGTGCGCGTCGAGGCGGCGGCGCCCGATCGTGTCGCCGCCGGGAGGCGGCATCCTGACCTCGCCGCAGCGCGCGAGCAGCGGCCCGGCGACCAGGAACGAGGCGCGAATCCGGTTGGCGAGCTCCTCGTCGACGTCGGTGACGGAGACATCGTCGGCCTGCAACCGCACCTCGTTCTCGCCCGTCCAGGCGAGGTTCACGCCGAGCCGTTCGAGCAGCCCGAGCATCGACTCGACGTCGCGAATCCGGGGGACGTTGCGCACCGTGAGCTCGTCCTCGGTGAGCAGGCACGCGGCGAGGATCGGCAGCGCGGCGTTCTTGTTCCCGGCCGGCACGATCTCCCCCGAGAGAGGGACGCCGCCCTGGATGATGAACTTCTCCATGGGCGCCTAGAGTAGCCAGCCCCATGGCGGACGTCTCACGACAGGATGCATGGCAGCTCGTCACCGAGTGGGTCGAATCCGACTCGCTGCGCAAGCACCTGCTCGGGGTAGAGGCGGCGATGCGCGCCTACGCCCGCAAGTGGGGCGAGGACGAGGAGCTCTACGCGGTGACGGGCCTCGTGCACGACCTCGACTACGAGCGCCACCCGGACCTGGAGACCGGCCACCCGCGATATGCGATCAAGGAGCTCCAGCAGCGTGGCTATCCGCAGGAGGTGATCGACGCGGTCGCGGGGCACGCCGAGTTCATGGGCGTCCCCAGAGAGACGCGATTGGCGAAGACGCTCTACGGCGTCGATGAGCTCTCCGGGTTCATTGCCGCCTGCGCCCTCGTGCGGCCCACCGGGATCGAGGGGATGAAGCCGAAGTCGGTGAAGAAGAAGCTCAAGCAGCCCTCGTTCGCCGCGGCAGTCGACCGCGAGGAGGTGCAGCGCGGAATCGAGGAGCTCGAAGTCGACCCGGACGAGCACATCGCCCTGATCATCGGAGCGCTCGCGGAGCGCTCCGATGAGCTCGGGCTCGGAGCCCGAGAACGCCCAGGGTCCGAAAGCTAGCCCGGTGCCACGCTGGCTGAAGATCACGCTGGGCGTGATCGCGGGGCTGATCGTCCTGCTGCTGCTCAATGCGGTAGTCGTCTCCAACGCGACCAAGGACGCCTACGTGCGCGACGACGGCGCGCGGCTGGTGGACACCTCGCATGGCACGCTGCAGGTGCTCGAGCAGGGCAATCCGCAGGGCAGCCCGATCGTGCTGATCCACTGCTACACGTGCTCGATCGACTGGTGGGACAGTCTCGCGCCCCGGTTGGAGAGGGACCACCGCGTCATCCGGGTGGACCTGCTCGGCCACGGGGGTTCCGACAAGCCGAGCACCGGTTACTCCATCGACGACCAGGCGAGCGCGGTCGCCGAGGCCCTGGCGAAGCTCGGCGTCGTCGATCCGACCGTGGTCGGCCACTCCCTCGGCGGGAGCGTCGTCACTGGGCTCGCCGAGCAGAGCCCGCGGCTCGCCTCGCGCGTCGTGATCATCGACCAGGCTCCCGAGGACGGCTTTGAGCACGAGTCGCTCGCCCAGCACGTCAGCTACTGGCCCATCGCGGGGCAGGCGCTCGACCGCCTCATGCGTATCTCGCCGAAGTCGGTCGTCCGCGACCAGTACGGCGATGCCTTCGCACCCGGCTATGACATCTCGAGCGGGTTCGACAACCCCGAACAGCCGGTCGACGACCTGCGAGCGATGACCTACACGTCCTACGACGACACCGTCGATCAGGAGAAGAAGTTCGTCGATGAGGGACCGCTCGATCAGCGCCTCGCCGCCCTCCACGTTCCTGTGCTGGTGATCTTCGGCGCCGAGGACCAGATCTACGATGCGCAGGAGGCGATCGCCCGCTACCGGCAGGAGGTGCCGGGTGCCCAGACCCAACTGCTCCCGGGTGCCGGGCATTCGCCCAACGTCGAGCGGCCGAACCTGGTGGCGTCGCTTGTCCTCGCGTTCGCCTCCCCACCGCCCGCAAGAGTCGCTGTGCCGAAGAAGCCCCCCGGATAACGGGTTGCTTTCGGCTTCGCCTGCGAGCACCCCTCGCATACAGCGAAAGGGCCCGATTTCTCGGGCCCTTTCTAGGAACAAGGTTTCCCTTGTTCCGTTGATCAGGACCCTACCCGTCGCGAACGCGAAGTCAAGCCCTCGTAAACGAACGTTTTCGCTAGTTGCGGGGTTTGCCCCTCAGGCTGGTTGCGCGGCCGGCGCCTCGGTGAGCTCGAGGGTGTCGGCGGGAGCGTTCTGGCTTCGCGAGAGCGCGATGAAGGGCAGTGCGAAGGCCGTAATCCCGGCCGAGACCAGGTACGACTGGGCGTAACCCGAGGCGTCCGCGACCCGGCCGAGCACCGGCTGGGCCCAGACCCCGCCGGTGGAGGACATCATCGAGTCGAACGAGAGGATCGTCGCCCGCTGCCGAGAGGGGATCATCCCGTTGATGTAGGTCTGCCGGATCGGCATCGTGGCGGCGAACAGAAGCCCCCAGACGGTCGTCAGGCCGATCACCGCCCAGAAGCTCTTGACCGTTCCGATCAGGGCCAGGGTGACCACGCTGAGCGCGGCCGTGACGAGCAGGGCCGAGGTGCGGCGCCTGAAGAGGCCGCGGATCCGCGGCGCGGCCACCCCTCCCAGGATCTGGGCGCCCGCCACGATCGCCGCGGCCAAACCTGCGATCTCGTATGCCTGCGGATCGCCGTAGAGCTCGAGCAGGTATGGCTGCAGCGCGTAGAAGGCATAAATCCCGACGCCGCCCGTGAACAGGGCCTCGACCATCAGCCACTTGACGGCGGGGACGCGCCAGCCGTACTCGATCGAGTTGGCGGCGATCTTCCGCATCTCGGCCAGGGCGCGGCCGCCCCTCTCGGGACTGAAGCCGACGTCCTGCATCAGCCGGAACGCGACGACGAACATCAGGATCAGGATCAGGCTACGGAGGACGAAGGGTGTGCCGAGGCTGAACTGCTCGGCGATGAACCCTCCGGCGACCGAGCCGCCCAGCATGCCGGCGCCGGTGACCATCTGGCCGCGGCCGAAGACCGTCTCAAGCCGGCCCTTGTAGCCCGTCGCTGTCAGTGCGTCGACCAGCCACGCCTCGACCGCGCCAGAGAAGAAGGTGAAGCCCAGGCCGAGCAGTAGCGAGACGACCGCCCACTGCCAGAAGGGCGCCTCTATCTGCCAGAGCAGTACGTAGAGCAGGCTCGACGCGGAGAGGGTGAGCGTGCCGAGCAGGTAGGAGGTGCGGCGACCGATCGTGTCGGCGACGATCCCGGTCGGCACCTCGAAGACGACCATCCCTGCGGTGAAAAAGGCGTTGGCGGCGAACGCCTCCAGGTTCGACAGGCCCGCGTCGAGCAGGAAGATCGTGTTGATCCCCCAGATCAGAGACGCGGCCAGGGTGTTGCCCAGCAGGAGCAGCAGGTAGGTGCGCTGGATCGAACGAGACGTCGTCACGTTCTGAACCTACTGACCGGCCCTGGGCGGCCGACTCATCGCTCGGTCTAGTCCCGGCAAGCGGAAGGGCCCGGTCGCCCGGGCCCTTCCTTTGAACTGAACCTGATTGACCCGAAGGTCAACCTGCTCTGTTCAAGTGGCGGGCACCCTACAGGCCTGCGAAGCCCGGTCAAGAGGTCCCGCGAACGGAATCCCCGCAAGCTGCGGGGAAGTTACCGCCAGCGCCCGCCCTCTTTCGCCCACTCCGTCAGGTGATCCACCGAGCAGAAGGCGTCGGGGACCCGGTGCTCTCCGCGGTGCCGGACCAGGAGGACGTGCGCATCAGAGAGCTGCTCGCCGCAGTGCGAGCACCGCGTCGCGCCCTCGTCGAGGGCCGCCGGCTCTGACATCTCGCCTGGCTCCCAGTGAGCACCCTGGATCGACCAGGGGATCAGGTGCTCGAGGCGGCAGAAGGCGGCGCGGCGCTCCCCGGCCGGCTCATAGGCGCGGAACCCGTCGTCGGGCTCGATCTCGGCTCCGCACCACGTGCACGTCTCGTTCATACCGCCATCAAACGGGTTGCTCCTCCGACTTCTCACGGGTCGCGCTGGCGCGCGCCCTCGCGTCTACGGAGCACCCTCGCATAATGCACTCGGATGAGCGCTCTGCGGATAGTCGTACTCGAGGGCGACCAGACCGGGCAGGAGCTGCTCGAGCAGGCGCTGCGCGTGATCGACCCCGAGGTGGTCGGACTGGATCTGGAGCTCGAGCGCTTCGACCTCTCGCTCGAGAACCGGCGGAGAACTCAGAATGGGGTCTGTATCCAGGGAGCGAAGGCGATGGCGGAGGCCGGCTTCGGGATCAAGGCCGCGACGATCACCCCGGAGGGCGCCGAAGACGTGGGCAGCCCGAACCGCCTGATTCGCGAGGCGATCGACGGCAAGGTGATCGTCAGGACCGGCCGCCGGATCCCCGGCGTGAGCCCGGTGGCGGGGATCCACCACCCGATCTCGGTGGTCCGGATGGCGGTGGAGGACGCCTACGGCGCCGATGAGTCTCGTGCCGACGAGAACGGCGACGAGGTCGCGCGCCGCACCGAGGTGATCCACCGCTCCAACTGCCGTGCCGTCGCCGAGTACGCCTTCCGAACGGCGCGCGAGATCGAGGGACGCGTCTACGGAGGGCCGAAGTGGACGGTGAGCCCGGTCTACGAGGGGATGCTGAAGGAGGAGATGGACGCGGCGGCCGAGCGCCATCCGGAGATCGACTATGAGCCGCTGCTGATCGACGCGACCTACGCCGGGCTACTCACCGGGCGCGCCGATGCCCCACTGGTCATCCCCAGCCTCAATCGCGACGGCGATCTGCTCTCCGACCTCGTTCTGCCGCTCTACGGCTCGATCGCCGGCGCCGAGTCCGTGCTCCTCTCGCTCGACGACCAGCTGGCGGTCCGCGTGGCGATGAGCGAGGCGCCCCATGGGACGGCCCCGGCCCTGGAGGGGAAGGACATCGCGAACCCGATGGGGATGATCCTCGCCGCCGCCGCCGTCCTTCACTACGCCGGGGTCGCGGGGGTCGCAGGCGCTCACCGCTCCTCACGCGCTGTCTACGAAGCGGTTTTCGACACCGCCGCAGCCGGCATCCGGACCCCCGACCTGAAGGGGCACGCCGGGACGACCGAGTTCACGGACGCGGTGATCGAGCGGGTGCGCGCTCAGCTCGGCTGACCCGATTCGGCCTGGAAGTCCATGCGACCCGCCAGCCGCTCGTCGGCGCCGGGACGGACCAGCTCGTAGAACGCCAGCCGCTGGCCGCCGGGGGTGCGGAGCTCCGCAGCCGGCCCGTGCGGGAACTCGAAGCGGGCGTCGATCGCGGCACCTCTCTTCTGGAGGTCTGCGATCGCCGCCTCGAGATCGTCAACTCGATGCAGCACGACCGGAGCCTCACCCTCGAGGTGGCCGGCGAGCAGCAGCCTGGGGCCACCGTCGGAAAGCCTCACCTGGGCGACTCGAGTTCCGAAGGCCTCAATTGCGAAGACCACCTCGGCACCGATGACGTCGCGGTAGAAGGCCAGGTCGCGGGCCACGTCGGTGCTCGGCATGTAGAGGAAGTCGAGTGACTCGATCCGAGGCACGCTCAGACGACCGGGCCCTGATTCTCGGGCGAACTTTGATCGATGTCGACGACACGGCGCCACTGGGTGATCAGACCGCTGCGGATCACGAAGGCGGTCTTTGCGGTCTCCCCCACGCCATTGCCGCACTCGCCGGGGCCGGGCCGCTCGGTGAGCTCGAAGGTGGCGATTGTGAACTTGCCTGTTGAGATCGCCTCGGTCAGCTTCGCCCCGCACGGCAGCGATCGGTTGAATGCCTCCACCGCTCCACGATCGGTGAGACGAAAGGCCGGGGTCCCGTTCTGGACCACGCTCGGGATCGCGAATCGCTCGCTCGCCGCGATGATGTCTCCGGCGCGGAGCTCGTCGGCCCAGCGTTTGATCACCTGAACCTTGTCGGTGTCGGCGCCGCCCGGGATTGTGGTGTCGCTGTCTTTCCCCGAGGAACCGCAGCCGGACAGCGCGACGACACCCAAAGCTGCGAGGACAGCGATCCCGCGAACGGTCACGTACAGATCATGGCAATGCCCGCCGGCGAGCCGAACTTACTCCTGGTCGCGCCGCTCTGAGCGGTCGCGGGCGGCCAGCATCCGCTTGAGGTAGACGGACTTCTCGGCGCGGCGCCGGTGCGTTCCGCTTTAGAGAGGCGTCTTCGCCCTCTCCTGCCTGCCCTTGGCGCCGCTCTTCTGGACCGCCTTGCGTGATTTGGAGAACGGCTTCTGCAGCCATTGTCCGAGCTTGCCGGGAGCCTTGCCGGAAGTCCGCTGCCCCATCTGGAGCGGCTTCTCGCCTGCCCGCTGGAAGTGGCGCGACAGCCGTGGTGCGAGGAAGGCGAGGGCGAAGAGGACGATGCAGAAGGCGATGATCGCGGCGATCAGCACGGTGCTCAACCGCATTCCCTGTAGAAGCGGTTCTTAACCCGGGATTCCTTGACGGATCAGCGCGGGTATACGAACATACGTTCGATGCCCGTCGCATGCGCCCTGATCCCCCGCTTCCGGCTGATTGCCGCAGTCGCGGAGCCGAGGATCTTGAAGAGGCCGGCGGCCCTGGCCCCGGAGCCGGGCGCTGCGCAGCTGATCGGGGAGGTCTCCGCGACCGCGGAGAGGTTCGGGTTGCGGCTGGGGATGAGGATGGGAGAGGCGCTCTCCCGCTGCCCCGAGCTGGCCCTGATCCCACCGGATCCTGAGCGGGCCGAGAGCTCCTGGGAGGAGGCGCTGCGGCGGCTCGAGGGGATCGGCGCGGAGGTGGAGTCGGGCCGCGCCGGCGAGGCGTTCTTCGAGGCGGCCGGCCTGGGTGGCCTCTGGGGAGGGATCGAGGGAGTGCTGGAGGGTGCCCGAGAGGAGCTGGGCAGTTCCGCGCAGCTTGGCGCCGCGCCGGAGCGCTTCTGCGCGTACGTGGCCGCCGGTCAATCGAGGGTAGTTCCGGAGGGAGGCGCGCGCACTTTCCTGGCGCCGCTGCCGGTGTCGCTCCTCTGCGGACGACTGGGCGGAGACGAGGCTGACGACCTCCCCAACGAGCTCGAGCGGCTCGGCATCTCCACCCTCGGACGGCTTGCCGGGTTGTCCCGCGATGCGGTCGCCGATCGCTTCGGGCGGCTGGGGCTGCGGGCGCTTCGGCTGGCCCGCGGTGAGGATGAGGCGCTGCGGCCGCGGCCGGTGCGCGAGGCGATCGCGGTGGAGCTGGAGCTACCCGAAGCGGTCTCCGGCCAGCAGCTCGAGCGGGCACTCGAGCTGCTGATCTCGCAGCTGCTCGCCCACGGCGCGCGACGTGGCCGGACCCTGCGGGCGCTGCGGCTCTCCGCCCGCCTCGCCGCCGGTGGGGGGTGGCGCCGTCAGGTCGCGCTGCGGCGGGCCAGTGCCGATCGAGCCCGGCTCGCCGATGCCCTCCTCCCCCACCTCGCCCTCCTGCCCGCCCCGGCCGCGACGCTACGGCTCGAGGCCGTGTCGCTTGGACCGGAGACGGGGGAACAGCTGACGATCTCGAGCCCCGAGCAGGAGAGGCGCCGGCGGATCTCGGAGGCGGTGCGCCAGACCCGTTCGGCCGCGGGTTCTGAATCGGTGCTGCGGGTGCTCGAGGTGGATCCTGAGTCACGGGTGCCGGAGCGGCGGGAGGTGCTGATGCCGTGGTCCGAGGAGGGGACGTGAGGGACGGCTTCGCCATAAAACGGGTTGCTCCTCCGACTTCTCACGGGTCGCGCTGGCGCGCGCCCTCGCATCTGCGGAGCACCCTCGCATCATGAGACCCAACCGGGTCAACAAGCCCTGGCCGGTCCCGGTCCAGGTCGGCTCGGATGGAGTGCCGCTGGCGGTGGGCCGGCTGGCGGTCGAGTCGGTTCGCGAGGAGTGGCTGGTCGAGGACGGCTGGTGGACGCAGAGGCCATTGCAGCGGCGCTACTTCGAGCTGGTGCTCGAGGACGGCAGCGACGTCGTCGTCTTCTGCGAGACCTCATCAAACGGGTTGCGCTCTCGCGCACCCTCGCATCAATGGTTCCGGCAGCGGGATTGATGTACGTCGAGCTCCATTGCCATTCGGCCTATTCCTTCCTGGACGGCGCCTCCGACCCGGCCGAGCTGGCGGCCACGGCCGCGGGGCTAGGCCACGAGGCCCTGGCGCTGACCGACCACGACAACGTCTGCGGGGCGATGGAGTTCGCCCACGCCTGTGGGGGGGTCGGGGTGCGCCCGATCGTTGGCTGCGAGCTGACCGTGGAGGTGCAACGGCGGATGCCTCGTCCGGTGCACGTCACCCTCTTGGTCGAGGACGCGAGGGGCTGGGCCAATCTCTGCCTGCTGATCACCGCCGCCCATCGAGGGACCCGTGAGTCCGCATCAAACGGGTTGCGCTATCGCGCACCCTCGCCTCGACGCGAGGCGCTGCCGCCCTCGATCCCGATCGAGGAGCTGGAGCGCCACACCGATGGGCTCGTCTGTCTCTCGGGCTGCGCCCGTGACGGCGCGGTCGCGGGGACGTGGGAGCGCGGAGATCCGGCCGGTGCGGGGGCGCTCGCCCGGCGGTTGCTGGGAGCTTTCGGCCGCGACGGGTTCCGAATCGAGCTGCAGCGGCCGCTCTGGCGCCACGACCGCTCGCGCAACCGCTGGCTCGCTTCGCTCGCGGAACGGCTCGGCGTTCCGACGGTAGCGACCGGCGATGCACATGCCCACGAGCGGTCGCGCCTTTCCCTCCAGGATGCGCTGGTGGCGGTGCGGCTGGGGGCGACGCTGGACCAGACCGAGGGACTTCGCCGGGGCAACTCGGCGTCCGCCTTGCTCTCAAGTGAGCAGGCGGCGGCGCGTTTTCACGACCATCCGGAGGCCGTCGCCGAGACGGAGCAGCTCGCCGAGCGCCTGTGCTTCGATCTCACCCGCGAGCTCGGCTACAACTATCCCGGCGCGGAGGACAGCGGCGCGGACCGCCGGCTGGCGGAGCTCTGCCGGGTGCGTCTGGTCCACCGCTACGAGGGGACCCGTCATCACGCCGAGGCGGAGCGGCGGCTGGAGGAGGAGCTGGCTCTGATCAGGGAGTTGCGGCTCTCCGGCTTCTTCCTGCTCCACCAGGACATGCTGGAGCTGGCGCGAGAGGTGGCGGCCGAGGTGCGCGGGCCGGATTCAGCCCGGCGACTGCTGCCGCCGGGCCGTGGACGGGGCTCGAGCGTCAGCTCGCTGGTCTGCTACCTGACCGGCCTCTCCCACATCGACCCGGTGAAGAACGATCTCTTCCTGGGGCGCTTCCTCAACGAGGAGCTGACCGAAGTCCCGGACATCGATCTCGACTTCCCTCGCGACATCCGCGAGAAGCTGATCCCGCGGGTGCACGAGCGCTACGGGCCCGAGCGCTCGGCGCTGGTCGCGTCCTTCGCTACCTACCGGGCGCGCGGCGCGATCCGCGACCTCGGCAAGGCACTGGGCCTGCCGGCCGGCGAGGTGGAGCGGCTGGCCCGCGCCGTCGACGTCTACGAGGCGAGCCGCGACGCCTGGGCGCGGATGGAGGAGACGTTGGGCAGGCTGCGCGCGCGATCGCCGCGCTGGCAGGCCCTGGCCGAGCTGCTGCCGGAGATCGCAGGGCTGCCCCGGCACATCTCCCAGCACCCGGGCGGGATGGTGATCTCGACCACTCCGCTGATCGAGCTCTGCCCGGTGCAGCCGGCGGCTATGGAGGGCCGGCAGATCGTCCAGTGGGACAAGGACTCCTGCGCGGACGCGGGCTTCCTGAAGATCGATCTTCTCGGGCTGGGAATGCTCTCGGCGGTCGAGCGCTGCGTGGACGAGATCGCGCGGACGCGCGGCGAGTGGATCGACCTCTCCCGGGTGCCGCTCGACGACGACGAGGTGTGGTCGACGATCCAGCGCGCCGAGACGACCGGCGTCTTTCAGATCGAGAGCCGCGCGCAGATGCAGATGCTGCCGCGGACACTTCCTCAGAACCTCGACGACCTGACGGTGCAGGTGGCGCTGGTGAGGCCGGGTCCAATCCAGGGCGGCGCCGTCCATCCCTACATCGAGCGGCGCAAGCGGCTGCGGGATGATCCCTCCTACGAGGTTCCGTACGAGCATCCCTCGCTCGAGCCGGTGCTGCGGGACACGCTAGGGGCGATCGTCTTCCAGGACCAGGTGCTCGAGGTGGCGATGGCGCTGGCCGGGTTCTCGGTCGGGGAGGCCGAGGGGCTGCGGAGGGCAATGAGCCGAAAGCGATCGGAGGCGGCGATGCTCCGCTATCGCGAGCGATTCATCGAGGGCGCCGTCGGGCGGGGCGTCTCCCGCGAGGTGGCGGAGCGGGTCTTCGGGCAGATCGAGGGATTCTCGGGCTTCGGGTTCCCCAAGGCGCACTCGGCGGCGTTCGGCCTGCTCGCCTACCAATCGACCTGGCTGAGGGTGCACTACGGGCCGGAGTTGCTCTGCGCGCCTGCTCAACGAGCAGCCGATGGGGTTCTACCCGCCGGATGCGCTGGTGCACGAGGCGCAGCGGCGAGGGGTCGAGATCCTGCCGCCCGACGTCAACGTGAGCGAGGTCGATTGCCGGGTGGAGACCACGGGAGCGGCGGCTGGGTCCTCGGGGAATCCGCCGGTCCGAATCGGGCTCGGTTATGTGGCCGAGCTGATCGAGGTCGATGCCGAGGCCGTGGTCGAGGAGCGCCGGCGGGGTGGGTCCTACCGGGGGATCTCGGACCTCGCCGGGCGATCCGGCGCCGGAGCGGCCTCGCTGCAGCGGCTGGCGTGGGCGGGGGCATGCGATTCCCTGGTTCAGCGGCGGGTGCCCGTCGAGGACAGGGTGGATCAGACGCGCCACGAGTTTCCTCTGCAGGGCTCCGGCGCCGGCGCGGAAACCCCCGCGGACCCGGATGCGGATCTCAGGCGGCCCGCCCTCTGGGAGATCGGGGGAGCAGCGCGCGCCAGCCGGACGGAGGATGGGGCGCAGCTGGCGCTGCCGCTCGATGGGTCCCCCACTCCCCCGCTGCCCCCGCTTGGACCGTGGGATCGGATCGTGGCGGACTACCGGACGACGGGGATGACGCTCGGCAAGCATCCGATGGAGCTGTTGCGGGGGTCCCTGCCGACCGAGGTACTCACCAGCGAGGACCTGGCCCGCACGCGCGACGGCGCACAGGTCAGCGTGGCCGGGATGGTGGTGGCGCGCCAGCGGCCGGCGACGGCCAACGGGGTGGTCTTCATGCTGCTGGAGGACGAGCGCGGGACGATCAACCTGATCGTGCCCCCGTCGGTGGTCGAGCGCTGTCGCCTCGCGGTGAGGACCTCCGGCTTCGTGCTGGCCGCCGGCAAGCTCGAGCATCGGGAGGGGACGACCAACGTGGTCGTCTCGCGGATCGAGCGCCTGCAGCCGACCGAGCTACCAAGGCCGAAGCCGCGCGAGCTGGAACCGCCCGTCCGCAGGGAGACGGGACGCGATCCGGGTGAGCAGAGCGAGCCCGGCGAAAACCGGCCCCGCGAACCGGCGCTCGCCGGATATTCCGCGGTCGGTCTCTCCAAGCGCGGCTTCGAGGGGGTCCGGGAGGCGGCAATGGCGGAGCTGGCGGCGTCGCTGCCCGCTCCGCACAGCTTCGGTCGCCGGGGTCGGTAGCCGAGCGCCGTGTGCCGGCGCGCGTCAGCCCAGGCCGGGCT
>CAWDDE010000001.1:892500-998752 GCA_963801055.1 uncultured Solirubrobacterales bacterium
CACTTAATGCGTTAGCGCCGGCACGGGAGGAGTCGACACCTCCCACACCTAGTGCCCATCGTTTACGGCGTGGACTACCAGGGTATCTAATCCTGTTCGCTCCCCACGCTTTCGCGTCTCAGCGTCAGTACCGTCCCAGCGAGCTGCCTTCGCCGTTGGTGTTCTTCCTGATATCTGCGCATTCCACCGCTACACCAGGAGTTCCACTCGCCTCTTCCGGACTCTAGCCCGGCAGTATCCACTGACATTCAAAGGTTGAGCCTTTGACTTTTACAGCGGACTTACCGGGCCGCCTACACGCGCTTTACGCCCAATGATTCCGGACAACGCTAGCCCCCTACGTATTACCGCGGCTGCTGGCACGTAGTTAGCCGGGGCTTCTTCTGGAGGTACCGTCAGTCCAGGACGCTATTCGCGCCTGAACCTTCGTCCCTCCTGAAAGAGGTTTACAACCCGAAGGCCTTCTTCCCTCACGCGGCGTTGCTGCGTCACGCTTTCGCGCATTGCGCAAGATTCCCCACTGCTGCCTCCCGTAGGAGTCTGGGCCGTGTCTCAGTCCCAGTGTGGCTGATCGTCCTCTCAGACCAGCTACCCATCGTCGCCTTGGTGAGCCTTTACCTCACCAACAAGCTAATGGGCCGCGGGCCCATCCCGATGCGGAGGCCGAAGCTTCCTTTCCTCCTCGCACTGATGTGCGAGGAGCACATCCGGTATTAGCCCGAGTTTCCTCGGGTTGTCCCGGTCATCGGGGCAGGTTACCCACGTGATACTCACCCGTTCGCGGCTTTGCCCCGGGCCGAAGCCCGGTTCGTCGCTCCACTTGCATGTGTTAAGCACGCCGCCAGCGTTCGTCCTGAGCCAGGATCAAACTCTCCGTAAAAAGTGTGACGTGACTGGCGTCAGTCACAAGAGAGTTGTCATGTCGCTGACTCGCCGCCGCGTACACAATGCGGCGGCAGACATGACGGAGTTATCAACCCCCGCCCGGTGCATGATGGGCAGGGGTCGGGCTCGAGCAACGAAGGACGCTTTGGTCCCTCGTCGCGCGCTGCTCAGTTTTCAAAGACCACTCTGGCGGGTCGACGGGTCTCGTCGCCTCCACCCTCCGCTCGGTTCACAAAAAAGGGCCCCTCGTTTGAGGGGCCCGGCGTCAAGCGACCGCGTTGCGGCCGATC
This sequence comes from uncultured Solirubrobacterales bacterium, assembly GCA_963801055.1. Classification (GTDB taxonomy): domain Bacteria; phylum Actinomycetota; class Thermoleophilia; order Solirubrobacterales; family 70-9; genus DASUPK01. Next base: position 893,676 of record CAWDDE010000001.1, read on the forward strand.
TTGGGCTCCTCGCTACGAGGCGGCTCTCTTCGTGATCCGAAGCAAGAGCAACCAGAGAGTATAGCCCGCGATCACTCGCTTGTTGAAGAATCCCAGCGTCCGACGATGCGCAGAAATCGCCGCTTCCCCACCTGCAGGATCTTCCCGCTCAACTCCCCCGCCGGCAGGTCCAGCCGCTCACCATCGAGCGCCTCCCCATCCAGCTTCACGGCCCCCTGATTGAGCAGCCTGCGCGCCTCGCTGGTGCTCATTTCGAACGCTGATGAGATCAGGAGTGGCAGGTGCACCTCGCCGTCGGCCCCGGAGAACAGCCGGCTCGCCTCCTCACTGGCGAGGTCCAGCTCCGGCATCTCATCGGGCACCCCGTGCTCGACGTGTACCCGGTTGAAGTCTGATTCGGCCTCCTCTCCTGCCCCCGCACCGTGAAAGCGCTCCACGATCCGGCGCGCCAGAGCCCGTTTCGCTTCTGCGGGATGCCCACTTGGCTCCTTCTCTCCCAGCAGCAGCTCGTAATAGAGACCCATCGCCTCGTCCGGGACGCTCATCAGCTTTCCGAACATCTCGTCCGGCGGATCGGTGAGCGCCACGTAGTTGCCGAGCGACTTGCTCATCCGCTGCCTGCCATCGGTCCCCGGAAGGATCGGCATCGTGATGATCGACTGCTCCGGCACGCCATAGGCACGCTGGATGTCGCGCGCGAACAGCAGGTTGAACTTCTGATCGGTCCCCCCCAGTTCGACGTCGGAGCGGACCGCCACCGAGTCGTAGCCCTGCAGGACCGGATAGAGCAGCTCGAGTGCCGAGATCGGTCGATCGGCCTCCATGCGCCTGGCTGAAGTCCTCGCGCTCGAGCAGCCGCGCCACCGTCACCTTCCCAAGCAGCCGGAACAGCTCCTCCGCGGTCATGTCCAGCCAGTCCCGGTTGAAGCGCATCTCCGTCCGATCACGGTCGAGCACCTTGAAGGCCTGGTCCTGGAACGTCTTCGCGTTGGCGTCGATCTCCTCGGGGCTGAGAATGGGCCGCTGCGTGTCACGGCCGCTCGGGTCGCCAACCCGCGCCGTGAAGTCGCCGACGATCAGCACCACGGTGTGCCCCGCCTCCTGGAACTGGGCTAGCTTCGTGAGGATCACCACATGCCCGAGGTGGATGTCCGGCGCGGTGGGATCGATGCCGAATTTCACTCGCAGGGGCTTGCCCGAGGCGAGCTGCTCCTCGAGCCTACCCTCGGGCAGCGCCTCCTTCACCCCGAGCTTGAGGACTTCCAGATCAGCCACGCGCCAGCACGCCGGCGGTGGCCCATCTGGTACCCGGGTCAGCCCGGAAATCGGTCACGGAGCCAATGCTAGACTCCCCGCTTCCGCCTGGCCGGGCGCTTAGATTCGAGGGTGCGACAGCGCAACCCGTTCGATGATTGCGTCCCAGGAGTCACGTTCAGGCGCATTTGGATCCGGGCGCGGGCGACAGCCAGCTTCGCGCGATGCGACATGACAGACGACTTCGATTTCGATTTCGACGTAGACGGGGGCCGAGGGGCTTCGCGGACTGAAGCCCGCGATCCCGAGGAGACCCCTGAGCGCGAGCGCGGCGGCAATGGGAACCGCAACCAGTGCCCGCGGCAACGGCTCGACCGGTAGCCGCGGCGGCAACGGCTCGCGCGGCTACGCGTCCCGCGCGAAGGAGCTCCTCGGCCGAGGCGGCGAGCTGCTCTACAGCCAAGAGAAGGACGAGCGCCACCGACGCGCCTCGGGCGTCAACTCCTCCACGCGAGCCGGCCGGGCGAGACGCCCCCCGGGCGCCCCGCCGAGGATGACTGGCTCAGCATCGGGGACGACGCCTTCGAGCCCGGCTACCTCTCCCCGCTCCGCGAGCGTGATGGCGGGCCGGCGGGCCGGCCGACGCCCGGTGAGGCCCGCAACTTCGCCAAGGAAGCCCGCCGACGCGCCTCGCGTCGACCGAGCCCGATCCTCGACCTACAGGTGGAGAGGGAGCGGCTCGAGCGGGCCGCGGAAGAGGAGGAAGCGGTCGACTTCGAGTCGATTCTGGAGCGCCAGCCGCAGAAGAGCGAGATGGCGCGGCGCGGCTCCGCGATGAGGAACGCCGTCCGTGGCGGCCTCCAGAGCCTGCGCCGGGTGGGCAGTGAGAGGATCGCCGAGAGCCGCGACCGGGTCCACGCCCTCCGCGAGCGCGTCCCCACCCGGGTGCCGGAGCCCCGTCCGGCCGATGGTGCCGGCAAGCCCCCTCCCCCACACCTTCCGCGGCGAATCAGCTCCCGGCGGCCACGCAAGCCCGATCCCGGCCGCATCAAGAAGCTCCGCCTGCTGATTCTGATCGTCGGCCTCGGCATGCTGGCGATCGTCTCCACCTTCTTCGGGATGATGATGGCGATTTCCCAGGACCTGCCGCAGCTCGAGAACAAGAAGGAGTTCGCGGAGGCCAAGAACTCGGTCGTGGTCGACGACCAGGGCAACAAGATCGGGGCGCTGCTCAACAACGACCAGCGGATCCTGGTCGAGTCGGGCGACATCTCCCCCTATATGAAGGAGGCCGCCGTCGCGATCGAGGACCGCCGCTTCTACGAGCACAGCGGCATCGACATCCAGGGCATGTTCCGAGCCGGACTCGCGGACGTGGTCCCCGGCGGATCCGTGCAGGGCGCCTCGACGATCACCGAGCAGTTCGTCAAGAACGCGCTCGAGGCGCAGGGCAGCCGGACGATCTTCCAGAAGTTCCGCGAGGCCGCGCTCGCCTACCAGATCGAGCGCCACTGGGACAAGGACAAGATCCTCACCGAGTACCTCAACACGATCTACTTCGGCGAGGGCGCCTACGGCATCGAGGCCGCGGCACGCACCTACTTCGCCTGGAACCATCCCGGCTGCGGCAGGAGCGGGCATGAGATGTGCGCTGAGGACCTGACTCCGCCGGAGGCCGCGATGCTCGCCGGGATCATCAGCTCGCCGTCCGCGTTCTCGCCGCGCATCAACCCGCAGGCGGCGCTGGACCGGCGCAACCTCGTGCTCCAGAAGATGCTGGACGAGGGGGACATGGACCAGGCGGAGTACGACGAGGGGATCAAGACCCAGCTCCCGGCACCTTCCGAGATCGCCAAGCCCGAGGACGACTCCCTCTCGCCCTACTTCACCTCCTGGCTGCGCCAGCAGGTAGTCGACCTTTACGGCCCCGGGCGCGCCTTCGGTGGCGGCCTCACCGTCCAGACCACGCTCAACCTCGACATGCAGAACACGGCTCAGGAGATCGCCCAGAGCACCCTGGCAGGCATCGCCCCGACAGCCTCGGTGGTCGTACTCGACAACGAGACCGGCGGCGTCAAGGCAATGGTCGGCGGCAATGACTTCAACGAGGAGCCCTTCAACCTCGCCACCAACGGCCACCGTCAGCCGGGGTCGGCCTTCAAGCCGTTCACCTTGGCGACCGCTCTGAGCCAGGGCATCTCGCCCAGCACCAGCTACGCCTCGAACGAGAAGATCTTCAAGGTTCCCCACTCGAAGAACGAGTACTTCGACGTCCACAACTACGCCGACGAGTACTACGGCAGCTCCAGCCTCGAGACGGCGACCATCCATTCGGACAACTCCGTGTACGCGGAGCTCGCCCTTGGCGACACCCTGCGATGCACGTCGGGCTGCGGCGGGAGTCCCGCCGTCCGGGGCGGCACCAAGCGGATCGCCCACACCGCGCACGACATGGGCCTCGAGACGAAGTTCTCGACGAATCCCTCGATGGTGCTGGGAGCGATCGATCCTGGCGTCAGCCCTCTCGAGATGGCACACGCCTTCGAGACGATCTCGACCGGGGGCGAGCGTGTGGGCGGCAACCTGGATTCGAGCCCCGGCCCCAACGACAAGCCCGAGCAGCTCAGCCCCGTCGCCATCGACAAGGTCAGCTCGCCGGATGGCGACACGATCGCCGAGGACAAGACCCGGAAGATCCGCGTCCTCTCCTCGGGCGTCGCCTCCACCATGAAGAACATCCTGCGCGAGAACGTCCTCGCCGGAACAGGCGTACTGGCCCAGTCGGCCGGCTCCAATGCCTGGGGAAAGACGGGGACGACCGAGAACAACGGCGACGCCTGGTTCTGCGGCGGCACCGATCATTTCACTGCCTGTGTCTGGGTGGGCCACAGAGACAGCACCGAGTCGATGTCCACCGACTACAACGGCGGCCCTGTCGACGGCGGCACCTACCCTGCGCTGATCTGGGGACGGATCATGAGCGCGATCGAGTCGATCTACCGCGAGCAGAAGGCCGCCGAGGCCGACAAGGATGACTCGACTAGCACCAGCACCACCGACATTGAATCCTCCGGTTACTCCGGATACTCATCGGGCTCGTCTGGGTATTCCTCCGGCGGTGGCGGCGGCAACACCGACGGAGGCGGCGGTGGCGGCGGCAACACCGGTGGAGGCGGCGGTGGCGGCGGCCCCACCGCGACGCCGGCGCCCTCGAGCTCGGGCACCGGTGGCGGCGGTGGCGGCGCGCCCAGCGGCACCGGCGGGACGGGTCTCTAGGGGGCGCACAGCCGCACTATTTGAAGCGGCGACGTTGGTCGCCGCGCCTGATGATTGCGGCGCTAGCGCCCCCGACCGGCGGCGACGCCGTCAACCGCGGGGTGTGGCCGCGACACGTACCGGCTGCCGGCGGCGCAATAGCGCCAGGGGAGCTCTGCGGCCTTGGTGATGCCGATCCGCGTTGCCGCCACGATCTCGGTGCCGTTCCAGCTCGCCGGCCGGGGTGAGAACTCGAACGGAGGCGCGAGGAGGTCCGCGCCGTTCAGGGACAGGCCGACGCCAAGCGCCTCGGTGAGCTTGCCCGGCCCGGAGCAGAGCTGATCGATCTCCTCGCGCCCCCGGCGCTCGCGCATCAGCTCGACCCCCTCGGTCGGCTCCAGCGCCCGGATCAGCACCGCAGCGGCGCTGCCCTGCGGCTCGGCCACGGCGTTGAGCAGGCTGTGGACGCCATAGGAGAGATAGACGTAGGCATGTCCCGGAGGGCCGAAGAGAACCTCGTTGCGCGCGGTGCGCCCGATATAGGCGTGGCAGGCCGGATCCAAGGCGTCATAGGCCTCGGTCTCGACGATGATCCCGGCGGTGTTCCCCACGGCGAGCTCGCAGCCGATCAGGTTGCGTGCCACCTCGTGCACGGAGCGATCGAAGAACTCCCGCTTCACGCGCGCAGTGCCGTGAGCGCCTCGCGCGCCCGTTCGAGTTGCTCCTCCACGCGCGCGGAGGACGAGCCCCCGGCGGAAACCTTCGACTCGATCGTCCGACCGGACTCGAGTGACGATCGAACCGCTTGCCGGGCGTCCTCGGGCACTCCGTCGAGCTCGGAGTCGGTCAGCTCCGAAAGCGCCTTCCCCGACTCGATCGCCGTCCGGACGAGACCGCTCACCACTCCGTGGGCCTCGCGGAAGGGGACACCTTCGCGCACCAGCACGTCCGCGATGTCAGTGGCGGCGAGCATCTCGTCTTCCGCCGCCGCCGCCAGCGCCTCCCGGTTGAACCTGATCCCGGCGAGCATGCCGGTGGCCGCGGCCAGGCAGAGCTCGAGGTTGTCAATGGCGTCGAACAGAGGCTCCTTGTCCTCCTGGAGGTCCTTGCTGTAACCGAGCGGCAGGGCGTGCATCGTGCCGAGCAGGCTGGCGAGCGACGCCGCGACCCGTGGGGCCTTGCCTCGCAGCAGCTCAGCGGCATCGGGGTTCTTCTTCTGGGGCATGATGCTCGAGCCCGAGGCGAAGGAGTCGGACAGCTCACAGAAGCCGAACTCCTGGCTCGACCAGAGCACGATCTCGGAGCCGAGCCGGGAGAGATGCATCGCGCAGATCGCCGCAGCCGAGAGATAGTCGAGCGCGAAGTCGCGATTCGAGACCGCGTCCAGCGAGTTCGCGTAGGGGCGCTCGAAGCCGAGGTCCTCGGCGAGCGCGTTGCGGTCGACGTCCCAGTTGAGCCCGGCCACCGCCCCGGAGCCCGCGGGCATGTCCGTGGTGGCCTCTGCGGCGCGGAAGAAGCGGCGGGCGTCGCGCTCGAACATCCAGAAGTAGGCGAGCAGGTGGTGACCGAGGTAGACGGGCTGCGCGCGCTGCAGGTGGGTGTACGCCGGGGCGGGCCAATCGCGGTGCGCCTCCGCCTGCGTCGCCAGGGTCTCCATCAGGGACTCGAGCAGGGCGATCGCCCGGGCGGCATGCGCCCGCACCAACAGCGCCAGGTCGGTCGCCACCTGGTCGTTTCGCGACCGCGCGGTGTGGAGCTTGCCACCGGGCGGCCCAATCAGTTCGGTGAGGCGCCGCTCGATCGCCATGTGGATGTCCTCGTCGTCCTCGCGGAACTCGAAGGTCCCCTGATCGAGCTCGCCACCGACCTTGTCGAGGCCCTCGGTGATCTGCGTGAGCTCGTCCTCGTCGAGCACGCCGAGCTTCGCCAGCGCCCGTGCGTGGGCCTTGGATTGCTCGAGGTCGAACGACCCCAGCCGCCAGTCGAAGGAAATCGAGGAGTTGATCCGCCGGAAGAGCGGGTCCTGTTCTTCGCCAAAGCGAGTCATAAAAACGGGTTGCGCTTCGACATAACACGGGGCCGCGCTTGCGCGCGCCCTCGCATTAACGGCGCACCCTCGCGCCAAGTCTAGGGCTGGCGGCCCAGGGCTTCGCCGAACGCCGTACAGACCCGATCGACCTGTGAGTCGGTCATCGAGGTGAAGAACGGCAGGGCGAGGGAGCGCTCGGAGACCCGCTCGGCGATCGGGAACTCCCCGCCCACGAAGCCAAACCGCTCCCGGTAGGGCGGCAGCAGGTGGATGCAGGGCAGGTAGGCCTTGGAGGCGATCCCCTTATGCGCGAGCGAAGAGATCACCGCGTCCCGATCCACACCCACCGGGAGCTGGACGACGAAGACGAACCAGCTGCGCCGCTCGTCGCCCCTGTTCTCGCAGGGGAGCAAGATGTCGTGATCATCATTCTCGCCCGCGGCCGCGGCACCGAGCCGGGTGAGCCCTTCGCGGTAGAGGTCAGCGACCTTGTCGCGGGCGTCGAGCAGCTCACCGATGCGCTCGACCTGAGCGATGCCGATCGCGGCCTGCAAGTCCGAGAGCCGGTAGTTGAAGCCGATGCGGTCGTGCTCCACCTCGGCCATGTCCGGGGCACGACCCTGGTTGCGCTCGCTCCTCACCCGCTCCGCGACCTCGCGCCGGGGGGTGACCAGCACCCCGCCCTCCCCGGTGGTCATCTGCTTGTTCGCATAGAAGGCGAACGTCGCGATATTCCCGGCAGTGCCGATCCGCCGGCCCATTCTGTCCACGGCGCCGAGCGCCTGCGCCGCGTCCTCCATCATCCCGAGCCCTCGTTCGCCGGCGATCTCGGCCAGGGCCGGCAGGTCGGCCGGATAGCCGAAGATGTGGACGGGCAGGATCCCGGCGGTGGCGTCGGTCACCGCCGCCGCGACCGCGGAGGGGTCGATATTGAAGGTGACCGGGTCGATGTCGCAGAAGGCGGGTTTTCCGCCCTCATAGAGGATCGAGTTGGCGGTCGCGACGAAGCTCAGTGGACTGGTGATCACCTCGTCGCCCTGCCCCCAGCCCATGGCCCTGACCCCGAGATGGAGCGCCGCTGTCCCGCTGGAGACCGCGACCGCGTAGCCGCCGCCCAGCCACTCGCCGAAGTCCTGCTCGAATTGCTCGAGCTTGGGGCCCAGCGAAAGGGAGCCAGAGCGGACGACTTCCAGCAGCAGCTCCTCCTCGCGCGAGCCGAGCTCAGGTCGTGCGAGCGGTATCGGTTCGTTCACTCGGTGCCGCGCTCTCTTCGCGTGGCTGGAAGGCGTACTCGAGCGAATCGACCAGGGCATCCCAGGAGGCCTCGATGATGTTCTCCGAGACCCCGATCGAGCCCCACTCGCGCTCCCCGTCCGAGGAGTCGAGCAGTACCCGGGTGACCGCGCCGGTGCCGTGGTGCTCGTCGAGGATCCGGACCTTGTAGTTGGTCAGCTCGATGTCCGCCAGGTGCGGATGGCGGTCGGTGATCGCTCCGCGGAGCGCCTTGTCGAGCGCGTTCACCGGGCCGTTGCCCTCGGCGGTGCGCAGGTAGCGCTCGCCGTCCACCCAGATCTTGATCGTGGCCTCGGTGACGACCTTGCCGTCTTCACGCTTCTCGACCAGTACACGGAAGCCCTCCAGCCGGAAGAGGGACTCGTAACGATCGCTCTCCCGGCGCAGGAGCAGATCGAAGGAGGCGTCGGCCGCCTCGTAGTGGTAACCGCGATGCTCGCGCTCCTTCAGGGTGCGTAGGGCCCTAGCCGCCTGCTCGACGTCGAGCGTGATGCCCGAGCGCGCCGCGCGCTGGAGAACCGTCCCCTTGCCGGAGAGCTCGGAGACGACCAGCTCTCGCTCGTTGCCGAGCTGAGCGGGATCCATGTGCTCGAAGGTGCGGGCGTCGGCATTGACCCCGGCCACGTGCATGCCACCCTTGTGGGCGAAGGCGTTCCGCCCGACGAAGGGCTGGTCGGGATCCGGAGTGATGTTGAGCAGCTCGTCGATGAAATGCGCGATCCCGGTGAGCCGCGAGAGCTGGTCGTCGCTCACGCAGCGGTAGCCCATCTTCAGCTGCAAGTCCGGCAAGATCGAGGTCAGGTTGGCGTTGCCGGTCCGCTCACCGATGCCGTTCATCGTCCCCTGCACGAGGTTCGCGCCCTGCTCGACGGCCGCCAGGGAGTTCGCCACCGCGCACTCCAGGTCGTTGTGGGTGTGGATACCCACCTCCACGTCCAGCTCCTCCAGCACCGCCCTGGTCGCCTCGGCGACCTGACCGGGCAGGGTAGAGCCGTTCGTGTCGCAGAGCGTCACGTTCTCGGCACCGGCCTCCCCGGCAGCACGCAGGCACTCGAGGGCGTAGCCGGCATCGTCTCGGTAGCCGTCGAAGAAGTGCTCCGCGTCGTAGATCACCCGCTTGCCGGCCTCCGCTAGGTAGGCGACTGAGTCCCCGATCATTGCGAGGTTCTGCTCGCGGCTCACCTTGGTGACCTTCTCGAGGTGCAGGCCCCAGGTCTTGCCGACCAGCGTCACCACCGGGGCGAAGCCCGAGGCGAGCAGTCGCAGCGCCTCGTCCTCGGCGGCCTCAGTGTCGCGCCGCCGGGTCATGCCGAAGGCACAGACGGCGGCCTGATTGAGCTCGACGTCGGCGAGCATCTCGAAGAGCTCGAGCTCCTTCGGGTTGGATCCGGGGAAGCCGGCCTCGATGAAGTGGATCCCGAGGTCGTCGAGCTTGCGGACTACCCGGACCTTCTCCTGCGCGGACAGGGACATGCCCTGGCCCTGCATGCCGTCTCGCAAAGTCGTGTCGTAGAGGAGTATCTGTCGCATCGCTGCCTTTTCTGCTTCGTAGGGGAATGGTCAACCCCTGTTCAGGGGTCGCGGAGGGACCGCGGGCCGGTTAGGCCGCGGCCTGCGTAATTCGCCCTGTGAAGCGGTGCAGCATCACGAACCCAGAGTACCGGAGGCAGGTTCCCCGATCTCCTCGGCCTCTACTTCTGCAGGAGTCGGCTCAGGCGGCGGGGCGCCTGTGGGCTCCTCGACGAAGTCGAGCCACTCCAGGTACTCGTCGGCCCGTCCGTGCAGCGCGTCCTCGAACTTCGCCTGAATGACACGCGTGATCTCCCCGGGCTCTCCGAGCACCGCGTGGTCGATCTCGCGGATCGGCACCAGCTCGGCGGCGGTACCCGTCAGGAACACCTCTTCGGCCAGGTAGAGCTCCGAGCGGCCGATGTCGCGCTCGACCACGTTGTATCCGAGGTCCTCGGCGATCTGGATCACCGACTTACGGCTCACGCCGTCCAGGATCGAGGCTGTGTGTGGCGGCGTGAGGATCACTCCGTCGCGGACGACGAAGATGTTCTCCCCGGTGCCCTCGCAGACCATCCCGCGGTGGTCGAGCAGGATCGCCTCGTCATAGCCCGCCTCGACCGACGCGTTCTTGGCGAGAATCGAGTTCAGGTACTGGCCGGAAGCCTTGGACGCCGGGATCAGGCTGTCCGGAGAGATCCGCCGCCAGGCGGACACGGTCGCCCGGATGCCGTGACGCTTGCCCTCCTCCCCCAGGTAGACGCCCCAGGGCCAGGTGGCGATGATCACCTCGACCGGGGCGTTGGCCGCGTAGAGGCCCATCTCGCCGTAGCCCCGGAAGGCCAGCGGGCGGATATAGCAGCTGTGCAGGCCGTTGCGGCGGATCAGCTCCTTGGTCGCCTCGCGGATCTGCTCCTCGGAGTAGCCGAGCTGGATGTTGTAGAGCCCGGCCGACCTCACCAGGCGCTTCAGATGCTCGTGGTGCCGGAAGATCGCGGGGCCGCGCTCAGTCTCGTAGCAGCGAATACCCTCGAACACCCCTGTGCCGTAGTGCAGCCCGTGACTCAGGACGTGCACCTTCGCCTCGTCCCAGGGGACGAACTCACCGTTCTTCCAGATCAGCTCGGCCTTCTCCACGAGTCGGTCAGTATGAACGATGGGCATCGGGCGGGGCAACAGGATTCCTGCCTAAAGCGCCGCAATCACCGCCGTGGTCATCTCCTGCGTGCCCACCTCCCGGGTGCCCTCGCCGCCGGCGAGGTCGGGCGTGCGCAGGCCCTCCGCCAGGGCGGCGTCCACGGCGCGCTCGAGCCGATCCGCCTCCTCGTGCATCCCGAGCCCGTAGATCAGCATCATCGCGACCGAGAGAAGGGTCGCCAGCGGGTTGGCGATTCCCTTGCCGGCGATGTCCGGCGCCGAGCCGTGGACCGGCTCGAACAGCCCAGGTCCCTTCTCACCCAGGCTCGCCGAGGGCAGCATTCCGAGTGAGCCGGTGAGCATCGCCGCCTCGTCGCTGAGGATGTCGCCAAAGAGGTTCTCGGTGACGATCACGTCGAACTCGGCCGGTCGTGAGACGAGCTGCATCGCGGCGTTGTCGACCAAGAGGTGATCGAGCTCGATCCTCTTCGTACTCCGGCGCCAGGCGGGTGACGGTCTCGCGCCAGAGGCGCGAGGTCTCGAGCACGTTCGCTTTGTCGACCGAGGTGAGCCGTTCCCGCCGCTCCCCCGCCGCCTCGAAGGCGACCCGCGCGATCCGCTCGATCTCCTCGACCGTGTAGGCGCAGTCGTCGTGGGCACGGTCCCCCTCCCGCCCTGAATCGCCGAAATAGATGCCGCCGGTGAGCTCGCGCACGACCAGCAGGTCGGTCCCCTCGATTCGATCCCGTTTCAGGGGGCTGGCGTCCAACAGGGCCTCACTCGGGCGCACCGGCCTGAGGTTCGCGAACAGCCCGAGGCCCTTGCGAAGCCCGAGCAACCCCTGCTCGGGGCGGGCTGCGTCGGGATCTGTCGTATCCCACTTGGGCCCTCCGACGGCGCAGAGCAGGACGGCATCGGACTCGCGACATGCCTCGAGCACTTCGTCGGTGAGCGGGGTGCCGTACTCGTCGATCGAGGCACCCCCGATCGCGTGCTCGGCGATCTCGTAGTCTGCCGACCGCCTGCAGCACCCGGTATGCGGCCTCAGCGAGCTCCGGGCCGATGCCGTCGCCGGGGAGCAGGGCGATTCGCTGGCTCACGCGGAAGACTCTATGCCGCGTCGATGTTCAGCCGGACGTAGCGCAGCTCGTCGGAGTCCTGGATCGAGTCCAGGACAGCCTCGGTGAAGGGCTCCCTCAGGTCCTCGGGCAGCCGCGCCCGGTGGGTGGCGAGGCCACACGCCGAGATGAAGTCACGCGGGTCCTCAGGGAGGACGACCGAGACCTCCTCCAGCCAACACCGGACCTCGTCGAATCCGGCGCCGCGGAGCCTCCTCTCGGTCTCCTCCGGCCCGTAGAAGTTCCACGGAGCGTAGTCCGCAACGTGATCAGCGAACGGCTGCTTGGCCGAGGCTGCCTTGACGGCCTTGACCCACGCCTTCACGTTGCCGCGGCCGCCGCATTGAGCGACCAGCCTGCCGCCCGGGCGGATGACGGATCGCAGGCGCGAGAAGAGCCGCTCGTGGTCGCGGATCCAGTGGAAGGTCGCGTTGGAGAAGACCGAGTCGACAGCGTCCACATCGGCCTCCGCCCGGATCAGGGCCGGCTCCAGGTCGAGCAGATCAGAGGTGATCAGCGCGACCCGGTCGTCTTCCGCGAACGCCTCCCGCGCCACCTCGATCATCGAGGGAGATCCATCGACGCCGATCACCCGCCCATCGGGCAGCTTTTCGAGCAGCAACTTGGTCGCGCGGCCGGAGCCGCAGCCGGCGTCGAGCACGGTCTCATCGCCCTCCAGCGGCAGGCGCTCCAGCACCTTGCGCGCCCACTCCTCCTGGGGCGCCGCCAGGCGGTCGTAGTTCCTCGCGTCCCAGTCGGTCGTGGTGCGCCGGCTCAGGGCGCCTTCGTCAGCCGGCACGGGTCGCCTCGATGTTGAGGCGCACATAGTTGAGGGTCAGGGGGTCGTCCTCCAGCTCGAGCACAGCCTCGGCAAAGGAGCGGCGCATCCCCTCCGGCAGGCGGGAGAGGTGCGGTCCCATCGTGACCGTGGTGGTGAAGTCGTAGGGATGCTCGGGCTGCACCGGCTTGTTCTCGAGCCAGCAGCGGGCCCGGTCAAAGCCGGCGTTGCGCAGGCGCTCCTCGGTCTCGCCCGGTGAGGCGAAGTTCCACATGATCGTCATGCCCTCGAAGTGCCCGGCGAACTCTGGACGGGTGGCGACGCTGACGATCGCCTGCGCGTGCTTCGCAACATTGCCCTCTCCCCCACACTGCGCGATCAGTCGGCCGCCGGGCTTGAGCGCAGCGTGCAGGCGAGAGAAGAGCAGGTCGTGGTCCGGGACCCAGTGAAAAGTCGCAGTGGAGAAGATCAGGTCGACCGGGTCAGGGACCTCGAGCTCAGAGAGGTCGGCCACCAGGTAGTCGGCGCGGTCGCCGAGGGCCTCACGGGCCTTGTCGATCATCGACTCGGAAGCGTCGACGCAGAGAACCCGGCCCTCCGGGAGGCGCTCGAGCAGCTTGGCCGTGACGCGTCCGGATCCGCAGCCGGCGTCCATGACCAGCTCGTCGCCGGCGAGCTCGATGCGGTCGAGCACCTCGAGGCCCCACTCGTACTGCGGGTCGGAGACCAGGTCGTAGGTCTGGGCGTCCCACTCGCGGGGCCCCATGTTCATGGGGCCGGCCGCGCTCACAGCAAGGTGGTCACGGGACCGCTGTCGGCGCGGCCCGCAGCCTCGAACTCGTCGATTGCGTCGGCCCGCTGCAGCGTCATCGCCACATCGTCGAGCCCGTTCAGCAGGCGGTGCTTGATGTCCTCGTCGATCTCGAACTGGAAGACGCCCTCGGCGCAATTCACCGTCTGATCGTCGAGGTCGATGCGCGCCTCGCCCGCCGCGGCGACGGCCCGGCAGTGCTCCTCGTCGAGGATCACCGGCAGGAGCCCGTTCTTCGTGCAGTTGGAATAGAAGATGTCGGAGAACGAGGGCGCGATCACGGCGTCGAAGCCGTAGTCCTTGAGGCCCCAGACCGCGTGCTCGCGAGAGGACCCCGAGCCGAAGTTCCGCCCCGTTACCAGGATCGGGTGCGCCTCCAACTCGATCTCGCCGGAGCGGAACCAGTCGTAGAAGAGGAACTCGCCGTAGCCGGTGCGCTCGGTCCGCTTCAGGAACTGCTTGGGCATGATCTGGTCGGTATCGACGTCGTGTCGGTCGAGCACCGCGACGCGCCCCTCGACGATCTCGATCGGGTCCATCGGCATGGCGCTCAGCTCCACTCCCGGATGTCGACGAAGTGGCCCTCGACCGCGGCGGCCGCGGCCATCTTCGGGCTGACCAGGTGGGTGCGCCCGCCGGCGCCCTGGCGGCCCTCGAAGTTGCGGTTGGAGGTCGAGGCACAGCGCTCACCCGGCTGCAGGATGTCGGGGTTCATTCCCAGGCAGGCGGAGCAACCGGACTCGCGCCACTCGAAGCCGGCGGAGCGGAAGACGTCGTCCAGGCCCTCCTCCTCCGCCTGGGCCTTGACCTGCTGTGAGCCCGGGACGACCATCCCGCGCAGGCTCGAGGAGATCCTGCGGCCGTCGACCAGCGAGGCCGCCTCGCGGAGGTCGGAGATCCGCGAGTTGGTGCAGGAGCCGATGAAGATCCGGTCGAGCGCGATCTCGGTCATCGGGGTGCCCGGCCGCAGGTCCATGTAGGCGAGGGCCCGCTCGGCGGCCTCGCGGTCCGCAGGCGAGTCGAGTCGGTTCGGGTCGGGAACGGCATCGGTCACCTCGACGACCATGCCCGGGGTCGTCCCCCAGGTGACCATCGGCGAGATCGCCTCGGCGTCGATCTCGACCTCGGTGTCGAAGCTCGCGCCCTCGTCGCTCGGCAGCTGCCGCCAGCTCTCGACGGCGGCCTCGAAGTCGTCGGGTGCGCCAGCCTTGCCGCGGATGTAGTCGAAGGTCGTCTCGTCGGGGGCGATCATCCCGGCTCGGCCACCGCCTTCGATGGTCATATTGCAGATCGTCATCCGGTTCTCCATCGAGAGCGAGCGGATCGCCTCGCCTGCGTACTCGACCGCGTGGCCCTGCATGCCGCCGACGCCGAGCCGCCCGATGGTCGCCAGGATCAGGTCCTTGGCAGTGACGCCGAAGCCGAGCTCGCCGGAGTAGTTGATCCGCATCGTCTTCGGCTTGCGCTGGCCCAGGCACTGGGTGGCGAGGACGTGCTCGACCTCGGAGGTGCCGATGCCGAAGGCGAGCGCACCGAAGGCGCCGTGGGTGGAGGTGTGAGAGTCCCCGCAGACGATCGTCATGCCGGGCTGGGTGACGCCCAGCTCGGGGCCGATCACGTGGACGATGCCGCGCCGGTCGGAGCCGAGCGAGTAGAGAGGGATGCCGAACTCCTCGCAGTTCTGCTCCAGCGCCTCGACCTGCTTGCGGGACAGCTCGTCTGCGATCAACCGCGCCGCCGGCGTGCCGTCGGTGGGCACGTTGTGGTCGGCCGTTGCCAGTGTCTTGTCGGGCCGGCGCACCTGCCGGTCGGCCAAGCGCAGTCCGTCGAAGGCCTGTGGCGAGGTCACCTCGTGCACGAGGTGGAGGTCGATGTAGATCAGGTCGCGATCGACCTCGTGGGCGTCCCAGATCTTCTCGAAGAGGTTCTTCGCCACCGGTCCTCCTAGCCTCGCCTAAGGCCAGCCGCGACAACCGCGATCAGCCGGGCGTCGGCCTCGCCATTGTTCTCGAAGTGGTGCGGCAGGTCGGCGTCGAAGGTGACGCTGTCGCCCTCGGTGAGCTCGTGCCGCTGCTCGTCGATGAAGAGCTCCGCGGTCCCCTGGATCACCACCGTCGTCTCACGGCTGCCGGGCTCGTGCACAGGCGGGTCGTCGGGCGCACCCGTCGCGGCACCTGGGGCGAGCGTGTGAATTGAGACGTCCGCGCGTTGACCGGGCAGCGGCGGAGTGAGCTCCTCGACCTTGTGTCCGCGCCTGCGGCGGGTCCGGCCTTGGCCGCCGCGGACGACGACTACGTGGCGACCCTCGTCCAGCCGCAGGAGCTGAGACAGTGTCAGGTCGAGCCCCGCCGCGATCTTCTGCGCTACCGCGAGGGTCGGGCTCGTGTCCCCGCGCTCGACCTGCGAGAGCATCGGCGCGCTGACACCGCTCCGCTCCGCCAGGTCGCGCAGAGAGAGATCCATGGCCTCGCGCAATCTCCTGACACGGGGTCCGACGGCGCCATCGACGCTGACGCTCGTCTCGGTCGACTCCTTGGCAGCGGGGACTGTGGCCACGGGCGTACGTTATCACGTACGCCCGTATGTTCTACCGCTGCGGTGTCAGGCGTCCGTTTGGGCGCTCGGGGCCACTGGCGGAGGGCCCTCGTCGGCGCGTCCGAGTGCCGGCGGCAGTGCCGGCGCGCCCACGGGGCCGACATGCGGGATCCACTCGAGCCAGCGCGGCAGGTACCAGTTCCAATCCCCCAGCAGCGTCATCGAGGCGGGCAGCAACACGGCGCGCACCAGGGTCGCGTCGATCAGCACCGCGACGCCGAGCCCCACACCGAGCTCCTTGAAGAAGACCAGCGACAGGGTCGCAAAGACGAAGAAGACCCCGATCATGACGGCGGCGGCACTGGTCACCACACCGGCCGTGCTCTTGATGCCATGCGAGACGGCCTCATCGGTGGACATGCCGCGGTCGTAGCCCTCCCGGATCCGGGTGAGGATGAAGACGTGGTAGTCCATCGAGAGGCCGAAGAGCACGACGAAGAGGAACAGCGGCATCCAGGAGACGATCGCCCCGGTCGAGTGGAAGCCGAGGAACGACTCGAGGTGGCCATCCTGGAAGATCCAGACGATCACCCCGTAGGCAGCGCCCACCGAGAGCAGGTTGAGGACGATCGCCTTGATCGGAATGACGATCGAGCGGAAGGTGAAGAGCAGCAGCAGGAAGGCCGCCGTCAGGACGAAGGCGAAGACGATCGGGAGGTGCGACTTGGTGGCGTCGTTGAAGTCCCTCGATGAGGCCGTGAAGCCGGTCACGTCGGCGGTAACTCCCGGCACCGCCCCGATCGTCGCGGGGACGATCGTGTCGCGCAGCTCGTCCAGCGCAGCATTCGACTTCGAGTCGGTGCCATCGCCGACAATCGGGATGTTGACCTGGACCACGTCGGGATCGGGAAAGGTGTCGAGCGTGACGGGGTCCTCGTACAGCGGGCTGGCCTTCGCCTGAGCCACCAGGCGGTCGATGCCCGCACGGACCTGCGGCGTCGGCCCGTTGGGTGAGCTGACGACGACCACGGCGGGAATCCCGCCTCCTGGGAAGGTGTCCTGGATCCGGTTGTAGGTCTCGATCGAGGCGACGTCCTGGGGAAGCGACTCTACGCTCTCGTTCGCCGTGTGCAGGCGGAATGCCGGCAGCGCGAGGAAGACCAGCAGGCCTGCGGAGAGCAGAAGCGCGATCCCCGGGTGGCGCAGCACCGGATCGAGGATCTTCGCCCAGGCGCTGCTCTCGCCCGCGTTCCAGGGCTGGTCCTTGATGATCGGCACGCCGCCCTTCTCCACCCGGTCTCCCAGCCAGGCGAGGATCGCCGGCAGCACGGTGAGCGAGCCGACCAGCGCAACAGCGACGACGAGAATGGTGCCGGTGGCGAACGACTGGAACGTCGGTGTCCCCGCGAAGTACATCCCCGCCATCGCGATGATCACCGTCAAGCCGGAGACCAGCACCGCGCGCCCCGAGGTCGCCGCCGCTGCGGCGAGCGCCGCCTCCTCGCTGCGGCCCGCCTCGCGCTCTTCACGCTCGCGGCGCAAGTAGAACATCGAATAGTCCACGCCGACGGCAAGGCCGATCAACAGGATCACCTCGTTGATCGAGGTGTCGACTCCGCCGATGACGTGGCTCAGCGGCCCCATGATCCCGATCGTCGCCATCACCGCCGTCAGCGCCAGCAGCAGTGGGACACCGGCGGCGACCAGCGCCCCGAAGGCGATCAGCAAGATGATCAAGGTGACCGGCAGCGACGTCTTCAGGGCCTTGGCGAAGTCGTCTTGGACGACGTCGTTGATCTGCTGATTGGTGCTTGCGTCGCCGAACTCGCCGAGGGTGAAGCCGGGGTGCGCCTGCTGGACGTCGGCGACGGCGGCGACTGCCGGCTTGACCCGGTCCATCACCTCGGAGTCATCCCCTGCGATCTCGAAGCGGAGCAGCGCCGAGTGCCGGTCGCTCGAGATCTGGTTCGCGTTGGCGGGTGCCAGCGGGCTCTCGAAGTTCTGGGTGTCGGGCAGTGCCGCAAGCCTCCTGTGCACGTCCCCCACAACCGCGTTGAACCTCGGATCGCCGACGGTCGCCTCGCTGCTCTGGATCAGCACCATCTCCTGGGCGTGCTCCGGAGCGGCGTCCGCGATCGCCTGGTCCGCCCGTCCCGACTCCCCTACGCCGATCTGAGTGTGCTCCAGGGTCTTGGTCCCGGTGGCGTTGCCGATCATGAAGGCGACGACGACGAAGGCGAGCCACCCCCAGATCGCGGTCTTGCGGTGCTGCGCACTCCAAACTCCCGCACGCGACGCCAGACCGCGCGGGGTCACGCGAGCGCTTCGCTCCTCCGGGTTGGGACGGGACGCCGACATCCCTTGACCTCCATGTCTGGGACCCCTTTTGACCCTAATCCTATGCAGGGGGCTGTGAATCCGGGGTTACTACTGAAATTTGCGCGGGGCCGAACGGCGGAGTGGACCTAAACCGGTTCGAGCACGATGACCGGGATTCGGCGCCCCGTTCGCCGCTGGTATGACTCGTAGGTCGGGTAGACGCCGGTCATCTGCTTCCAGAGGCGCTCGCGCTCAGCTCCTTCAGATTCCCTGGCTCGCATCCTCCGGACGTCGCCGTACCAGTTCACGGTGGTCTCCGGGTGGGCCATCAGGTTGTGGTACCAGGCGGGGTGCTTGTCGACGCCTCCCTTTGAGGCGACGACCACGATGTTCTCCCCGTCCTTGGTGGCAAGGAGCGGATGAGTGCGCCGCTTCCCGCTCTTGCGTCCCACGGACTCTACGAGTGCCACCGGCGCCTTACCGTAGGTACCGCCGATCCGTCCATGGCTCGCTTTGTAGGCAGCCATGTGGACATCGGTGAACCGCTCCCAGACCCACCAGAAAGGCGACTTCGCCTGGGGAGCGTCGGGCAGCCGGAGCCTCACGGTCCGGCCAGCCTATCGGCGTCGGCTACGGGCCCGGGGTGCGCTCCACGGCGCCGGCGGCGGTCGCCTCCTCGGCCTCGCGGATCGCGACGCCCTCGAGGGCGTTCGAGATCGCTCGGACGAAGGCGCGGGCCGACGCCTCGAGGATGTCGGTCGCCACGCCCTGGCCGCTCGCCAGCCGGCCGTTGGCGCGCACGGACACGCTCACTTCGCCGAGAGCATCGGTGCCCCCGGTGACGGCCTCGACCTCGTAGCGCTGTAGCTCCGCGTCGGTGTCGGTCGCCTCGCGGATCGCCCCGAATATGGCATCGACGGGACCGTCGCCCGAGGCCTGCGCGACCGACTCGTCGCCGCTCGGCAGTACCACGCTCACCCGCGCCTGCGGGGCACGCTCCGAGCCGGCCTCGACCTCGAACCAGCCGAGGTTGTAGGCGTGGGCGCTCTCGCGCATCTCGTCGGAGACGATCGCCTCCAGGTCGAGCGCGGTGACCTGCTTCTTCTTGTCCGCGATCTCCTTGAAGCGCTTGAACGCCTGGTTGAGCGCCCCGCCCTCGACCTTGAAGCCGAGCTGTCGCAGGGCGTCCTGGAGCGCGTGGCGGCCGGAGTGCTTGCCGAGCACGATCGAGTTGGACTCGAGGCCGACCTCGGTCGCGTCCATGATCTCGTAGGTCGAGCGCTCCTTGAGCACTCCGTCCTGGTGGATGCCGGACTCGTGCGCGAAGGCGTTCCGCCCCACCACCGCCTTGTTCGGCGGCACCGAGTAACCGGTCAGCCGGGAGACCATCCGACTCGTCCGGG
Source organism: uncultured Solirubrobacterales bacterium (assembly GCA_963801055.1). Classification (GTDB taxonomy): domain Bacteria; phylum Actinomycetota; class Thermoleophilia; order Solirubrobacterales; family 70-9; genus DASUPK01. Next base: position 913,117 of record CAWDDE010000001.1, read on the forward strand.
CCAGCTCGCGCGTGTCGACCCCGGTGTCCAGGCCGTGCACGTCGCGGCGCGTCCGCAGCAGCATCACGATCTCCTCCAGCGAGCAGTTGCCGGCCCGCTCGCCGATCCCGTTGACGGCGCACTCGACCTGCCGCGCGCCGGCTAGCAGCCCGGCGTAGGAGTTCGAGACGGCGAGGCCCAGGTCGTCGTGGCAGTGGACGGATACCTCGACCTTGTCGAGCCCCGGGACCAGCGCGTAGAGCTCGTCGAAGTAGGCGGCGTATTCGCCGGGGGTCGTGTAGCCGACGGTGTCCGGGATGTTGATTACGTTGGCGCCCTCCGCCACGGCGATCGCGCAGACCTCGGCGGTGAACTCGAGGTCGGCGCGGGTCGCGTCCATCGGCGAGAACTCGACGTCGTCGCAGTAGGACTTCGCGAGCGCTACGGCGGCCTTGGCCTGACCCTTGACATCCTCGCGGGTCGTCCGCAACTGGTGGGTGATGTGGATGTCCGAGGTCGAGATGAAGGTATGGATCCGGGGCCGCTCGGAATCCTTGATCGCGTTCCAGGCCGCATCGATATCCGCCTTGTGGGTGCGGGAGAGGCCACAGATGACCGGGCCCTCCACGTTGTTCGCGATCGCCTCGACGGCCTCGAAGTCTCCGGGCGAGGTGATCGGGAACCCGGCCTCTATCACGTCGACACCGAGGCGCGCGAGCTGCTGAGCGATCTCGACCTTCTCCTGTGTGTTCAGCGAGATTCCCGGTGACTGCTCGCCGTCGCGCAGCGTCGTATCGAAGATGTGGACCCGGTTCTCGTCTGAGACCGGACCGGCTACACCGCCTGCATCACTCATGATTACCTCCTTCTCCTAAGACTTCCGATGACCTGTTGATGAGTCCGCGGCTCTCGCGCCGCCCAGCGCTATTCCCCCCGAAGGGGGAGGAGAAGAAGAAGCGCCAGGCTGTCGAGCCGGTGCGTCATCGAAGTCCAAGCAGAGTAGCGCAGCCTCTTCGTCGGGCACAATCCGCGCACTGCTCTACAAGGGCTGTCAGGTGCTGCGGGCTCCGCCGGTCCGCAGCCTGAGGCGGCTGACTAGCTCACCGCCCCTGGTCCAAAACGGCTCGCCGCGTGAACCGGCAAAGCGCGCCTCCGAGCGCTCCAACTTGTCGTGGCGGTAGAAGAGCTTGGCCCAGACGGAACAGGGCTTCGCGAGCCGGAAGGCGCCCGGGATCCCGGCGATCGGAACCAGGATGCTGAGGATCGCTATCCCGAACTTCTCCTTTGCGGCGTTGACGAGCGCAAGGATGACCCCGAGGAGAGCAATCGATCCGCCCACCGCCTGAATCGCGTCCGCGACATCGGTGGTCGCGTCGATCCATCCTCGCAGGCCGACCAGCACGATCCCGGCGACGGCGGCGGCAACGATCACGGCGTCGATCGACCGGCGTCCCTGCTTGGACCAGTAGACGTCCTTCAGGTTGAGCCAGAGGGCGAACTCGTCGAGCGTCAGGCCGGTTCCGATGCCGAAGCCGACGGCGATGAAGTCGCGCCACGGATCCCCCGGGTGGATGGCGACGCCGACGTAGCCGCAGATCAGCAGCAGCAGGATTCCCCAGACAAGGTGGTGGATGTGCGTCCCGCCCACATCGACGTTGCCCGGCCACCAGCTCACCTGGGCGCGGATCATGTGCGCGCTCGTGCGGATGAACCCGAACGAGACGAGGAAGGAGACGAAGAAGAGGAACTGGGTCTCGCGCCCGGTGTCGACGATGCCGTCGCGGTAGGCGCTGGCGATGCTCGCCACCGTCAGCATGCGCTGACTCTATGGAATGGATCGCGTGATCTCGCAGCCCTTGGCGGCGTCGATCCCACCCGAGCCGCGGCAGAGGTCCCGGCCCCCTCCCCCACTCAGCTTGTCCGGCCCACCGCCCCCGAACAGCCCGTCGTCTCCTGCGGCGCCGGTCAGGTTGTCGGCGCCTGCCCCACCGACGAGCTGGTCGCCGCCGCGGCCGCCGGCGATCGAATCCGGGCCACCGCCGCCATCAAGAAGATCTCCGAACGCGCCTCCGACCAGGCGGTCCCGCCCCGGGCCGCCAGAGAGTGGTCGCCACCGTGCATCGATGACGGCGCCGAGCATCAGCCCGAGCGAGGGATCGGCGTCGAAGGTGTCGGCGCCGCGACTCAGGTCCCCGACGATCGCCCCGATGTATCCCGGCGCACAGCTCACCTGCTGGGCGGTCGGCTCGGCGGGCTTCGCGTTGTCGAGGCTGCAGGCGGCCCCGCTGCCGTCCGGGTCCCCGAGGCCCTCGGGTGCTGTGAGCGTTAGGCGCCCGCTGGGGCCTGTGAAGGCGCTGATCCGGTTGTCGATGCCGCGGTAGTCGTTCACCGTCATCACCGTGATCGAGGCCGACGCCGCGGCGGCGCGGTCGTGGATCGTCCAGACGGAGGTCGTCACGCCCGCGCGCGCGGACGCGCCCATGGGCGCGATCGCGGCCATGGTTGTGAGCAGCACGAATGCGCCGAGCGCCTTTCCGGCATGCAACTTCATCTGCCCCAATAACCCCGGTAAACACCGATCAGAGCGGGCGCCGCATGCCTCAGGGGACGAGCACGACCTTGCCGATGTTCCTGCGCTCTCCGATGAAGCGGTGGGCATCGCCGGCGCGCTCGAAGGGAAAGGCTTCGGCGACCACGGGCTCGAGGTCGCCCGCGTCGAGCTCCTCGATCAAGGGGCCGGTGATCCGCGTTACGTCCCCCTCCCGGTCCCACCAGTGGAGCATGTTGAGCCCGAAGACGCCCTTGTTCTCGTTCAGGATCGAGAGGCTCTTCCACCAGGGCACGGTCGCGAACGGCATCCGGACCAGGCTGCGGGCGATCGCGGGCAAGCTCCGCGACGTCCCCTCCTGGAGCTCGGCGACTCCGTACATGATCAGCCGCCCACCAGGACGAAGCAGCCGGTAGTCCTTCCGGAAGCTGCTGGGACCGAGCGCGTCGAAGGCGACGTCGATGCCCTCGCCTGCGGTGATCCGGTTGATCTCGGTCTCGAAGTCCCGGGTGCGGTAGTCGATCGGATGAGCGACGCCGAGCTCCGCGATCGCCGCGTGCTTGGCCGCCGACGCGGTGCCAAAGATCTCCGCGGCACGCCGGCGCGCGATCTGAATTGCGGCCGTTCCGACCCCGCCGCCCGCGGCATGGATCAGGACGCGCTCGCCCTCCGTCACCCCTCCCATCACAACCAGCCCGCAGTATGCGGTCACATAGTTGACCGGGATCGCGGCTCCCTGCTCAAAGCCGAGCCGATCGGCGAGCGGCAGCACTTGCCCGGCGGGCACGGTGACGCGCTCTGCGTATCCCCCGAACCTGATCCCGGCGACTACCCGGTCGTTGGCCGAGGGCCACTCGACCCCCTCTCCGACCGAGTCGACCACCCCCGCAACCTCGTAGCCCAGGACGCAGGGCGGCTTGGGTGCGTCCGGATAGACCCCGACGCGGGCGGCGGTGTCCGCGAAGTTGACACCTGCGGCCCTGACATCGATCCGCACCTCGCCGGCTCCGACCGGCGGCTCGAGCCTGCCCTGAACCTGCAGCACCTCGGGCCCCCCGTGGCCGGTGAGCACGACCGCCCTCATGGGCGGACCCCGCTCACCGGAGCGAGACCGCGCGGCCGACGAAGAACCGGTCGAGCTCGAGGATGCGATCGACGGTCGCCTGGTGGACCGGCGCGTCGGTCGTCAGCGCCATGACGGCCGTGTCGCCCTCGGGCTCCGCTCCCACCGCCGCCGAGACAATGTTGACTCCTTCCTCCCCGAAGATCGTTCCCACCCGCCCGATCATCCCGGGCTGGTCGGTGTAGCGGAAGATCGCCAGGTGGTCGGCGAAGGGCAGGTAGAAGTCCTCGCCCCAGACACGAGCCAGGTAGGGGATGTTGCGAGGACCGACGCCGGTGCCGGCGACTTCGACCGACTTCTCGCCGGCGTGGAGGCGGACCACGACCAGCTCGGTGAAGTCCTCCGAGGTGGCGTCGCGCATCTCGGTCAGCTCGATGCCGCGCTCCTCTGCCATGTGAGGGCCGTTGACGAGGTTGACGGGCTCCTCGGTGTGGCCGGAGAGGATCCCCACCAGCGCCGCGATGCCGAGGATGCGGGTGTCCTGGTCGGCGAGGCGGCCGCGGAACTCGACCTCGACCCGGTCAGGCGGCCCTTCCCCCAAGCCCTGGGCGAGCCTGCCGAGCTTCTCGCAGAGCGGCACGAACGGTGCCAGCTGTTCCATCACCTCGGGCCGGACCGCTGCGATGTTGACCGCCGTGGTAACAACACCACCGGTGAGTGCAGCCGTCACCTGCTCGGCGGTGACCACCCCGGCCCGGTCCTGCGCCTCGGCCGTGGAGGCCCCGAGATGCGGTGTCACGACCACGTCCTCGCGCTCGAGGATCGCGTGTCCGGTGAAGGGCTCCTCGGGGAAGACGTCGAGCGCCGCGCCGGCCACCCTGCCCGACTCGAGCCCCTCGACGAGCGCGTCGAGGTCGATCAACTCGCCCCGGGCGCAGTTCACAATCCGGACGCCCTCGCGCATCTTTCCGATCGACTCGGCGTCGATGACGTTGATCGTCTCGGGAGCCTTCGGCAGGTGAAGGGTGATGAAGTCAGCCCTGGCGTAGAGCTCGTCTAGATCGTCGACTCCCTCGACGCCCAGCTCCCGGAAGCGCTCCGCGGTCACGAACTTGTCATAGGCGACCACCGGCATCTCGAAGGCATGGGCGCGGGCGGCAACGAGCTGCCCGATCCGCCCGAAGCCGAGAACGCCGAGGGTCTTTCCGTACAGCTCGGTGCCCTTGAAGCGGGCCCGATCCCATGCGCCGCCGGCGAGGGAGGCGTGGGCCTGGGGGATGTTTCGACAGAGGGCCAGCATCAAAGCCATTGTGTGCTCGGCAGCCGCGATCGAGTTCGCCTCCGGGGCGTTGGCGACGACGATCCCCCGCTTGGTGGCCGCCTCGACGTCGACGTTGTCGACGCCGGTCCCGGCCCGTCCGATCACCTTGAGCCGCTCGGCGCGGTCGATCAGCTCCCCGGTGAGCGTAGTTGCAGAGCGGATCAGGATGCCTTCGAACTCGCCGATTCGCTCCTCGAGCTCGCCGCCGTCCCAGTCCAGGCCGAGCTCCACGTCGAACCGCTCGCGCAGGAGCTCCACGCCCGCGTCGGCGATCTTCTCCTTGACCAGAACCTTCATCGCCTCACGTCGTCCGAGTCCTCCAACACCCAGTCGATGCAGGCGGTGAGCGCCTCCACGTCGGCCGGGTCGACCGCGGGGAACATCCCGATCCGCAGCTGGTTGCGGCCCAGCTTGCGGTAGGGCTCGACGTCGACGATGCCGTTCGCCCGCAGCGAGCCGGCCAAAGCGGCGGCATCCACCTGTTCAGCGAAGTCGATCGTCCCGACCACCAGCGAGCGCTTCGCCGAATCAGCCACGAATGGAGTAGCCAGCTCCGATGCCTCGGCCCACCGGTAGAGGTGCCCCGATGAGGCGCGGCTCCGCGAGACGCCAAACTCCAGTCCACCGCCCTCCAGCAGCCACTCGATCTGGTCGGCAAGCAGAAACAGCGTCGCGACCGCCGGCGTGTTGTAAGTCTGTTCCTTGCGCGAGTTCTCCAGAGCGATCGCGAGTGAGAGGAAGGGGGGCTGCCAGCGACCGCCGTCGAGGCCGTCGAGCTGCTCGATCCGCTCGACCGCGGCCGGGCTCAGGACGGCGAGCCACAGTCCGCCCTCTGCACCGAAAGCCTTCTGCGGCGCGAAGTAGTACGCGTCCGCCTCTCCGACATTTACAGGCAAGCCGCCGGCGCCCGAGGTCGCGTCGATCAGCACCAGGCTCTCGCCCGATCCCTCTGGGCGCTCCACCGGAACCATCACACCGGTCGAGGTCTCGTTGTGGGCCCATGCGATTGCATCCACCTCCGGGTCAGCGACCGGAGCCGGGGCGTCGCCGGGCTCGGCCTCGACCACGATCGGGTCGGCCAGAAACGGGGCGCCGGCCGTCGCCTTGGCGAACTTCGATGAGAACTCGCCGTAGCTCAGGTGCAGCGCCCGCTCGCGAACGAGCCAAGCCGCGGCGGCGTCCCAGAAGGCTGTTGTGCCGCCGTTACCCAGCGCGACCTCATAGCCGTCGGGCAGGCCGAAGAGCTCACCGAGCCCCGTGCGGATGCGGGCGACGAGGTCCTTCACCGGCGCCTGGCGGTGCGAGGTGCCGATCAGGTCGTTCTGCCTGGCCAGCTTCTCAAGGGCTTCGGGCCTCACCTTCGAGGGCCCACAGCCGAACCGGCCGTCGGCCGGCTTCAACGCATCGGGGATCTTGACCATCGTTCGCGTCATCGAATTCAGCGTATTAGGCAGCGACGCTGGACTGCCCTCCGTCGCGTGGGGTAGGGTGGCCGCGCGTCCGTGGGGCCCGCCCGGCCGGGGCGCAATCTCCGAGACCTCGACCTGGGAGAGTTATGTACCCGATCAGCTACGAGGCGGATCCCGCCCTCGAAGGCCGGAACCGCCTGACTACGTTCTTCCGTTACATCGTCGCGATCCCGTGGTTGATCGTTGCGTGGATCTACGGCATCGTCGCCCAGATCGCGGCGGTGGTCGCCTGGTTCGCGATCGTGTTCACGGGCCGTTACCCGGACGGCATTTACGACTTCAATGCCGGGTATCTCCGCATGTACTCGCGCACCTACAGCTTCCTCCACCTGATGTCCGACGAGTGGCCGCCATTTGGAGGCGAAGAGGCGCCCGGCTACCCGATCCGGATCGGTGTACCACCCGCGCTCGACAAGTACGACCGGCTGAAGACCGGCCTCCGCTTCATCATCGGCATCCCCGTGCTCCTCTTGGCCATCGTCCAGTACGTCATCCTCTCCGTGTGCGCGATCATCGCCTGGTTCGCGATTCTGTTCACAGGCAAGCTGCCCGAGGGCCTGTTCAACCCGATGCGCTCGGCGCTCGCCTACCTGACCAGGGGAACCGGCTACTTCCTACTGCTCACCGAGGACTACCCGCCGTTTTCGTACGAGCAGGCCGGGTCCGCTCCGGCAGGCGAGATCAGCACCGAGGCGGCTAGCCGCACCCCCGAGACTAAGCCTCCGAGCGACTAAATCCGGCTCTAGGGGCCCAGCCGCCTAGGTGGTCGGGCCCTGCTAGTCCTCGATCCAGGGCATCATGGAGCGCAGGCGCTTGCCGACCTGCTCGATCTGCGAGCCAGCCGCCTCCTCGCGCATCCGCTGGAAGTTCTCCTGGCCGGCCTCGTTTTCGGCGATCCACTCTTTCGCGAACTCGCCCGACTGGATGTCGGCGAGGATCTTTCTCATCGCCTCGCGGGTCTCGTCGGTGATCACCCTGGGCCCGCGCGTCATGTCACCGTACTCCGCGGTGTTGGAGATCGAGTGCCGCATGCCCTGGATGCCGTGCTCGTAGATCAGGTCGACGATCAGCTTGAGCTCGTGCAGGCACTCGAAGTAGGCGAGGCGGGGGTCGTAGCCGGCCTCGATCAGGGTCTCGAAGCCGGCCTGGACGAGCTGCGTGGCGCCACCGCAGAGGACGGCCTGCTCCCCGAAGAGGTCGGTCTCGGCCTCATCCTTGAAGGTCGTCTCGATGATCCCCGCGCGACCGCCGCCGATGCTGGAGGCGTAGGCGAGGACCCGGTCGCGGGCGGTGCCGGTTGCGTCCTGGTGCACCGCGATCAGGCACGGGACGCCCTGCCCCTCCGTGAACTCGCGGCGGACCAGGTGGCCGGGCCCCTTCGGTGCGACCATGCCGACGTCGACGCCGACGGGTGGCTCGATCTGCCCGAAGCGGATCGCGAAGCCGTGGGCGAACATCAGCAGGTTGCCATCGGCGATCCCGTCGGCGATCTCCTCGCGCCAGATCTTGGCCTGCTTCTCGTCGGGCAAGAGGATCATCACGATGTCGCCGCGGCTGGCCGCGTCGGCGACATTGAGGACCTCGAGTCCCTCGCCTTCGGCGTCCGACCGGCTCGAGGAGTCGGGCCGCAGGCCGACGACCACCTCCATGCCGGAGTCCTTCAGGTTGAGCGCGTGGGCGTGGCCCTGCGAGCCATAGCCAAGAATCGCGATTGTCTTCCCATCCAGGGCGGAGAGGTCGGCGTCCTTGTCGTAGAGGACTTCGTCTGCCGAGGCCATGAGGCGGCGGATGCTACAGCCAGCCGTTCACGGGCTTGGGGCCTGGGATCAGGACCCGGCCAGCTCCAGCAGCTCCCCGCGGAGAAGTTTCCCGGATGCTGTGCGCGGCAGACCAGAGACGAATTCGACGCGCTTCGGCACCTTGTAGGGGGCCAGCGAGGCCGCGCAGTGGGTGCGCAGGTCCTCCTCTACGACCTCGGTTGCGTCCGCGACCACCACCAGGGCGCAGACGGCCTCGTGCCACTCGGGATCTGGGCGTCCGACGACCGCGGCATCGGCGACCGCCGGGTGCGAAAGAAGGACCGCCTCGACCTCCGCCGGCATCACGTTCTCGCCGCCAGTCACGATCAGATCGCTGCTGCGGCCGGTCACGTACAGAAAGCCCTCCTCGTCGATGTGGCCGAGGTCGCCGGTGTGCAGCCAGCCGTCGGGGTCAATCGCCTCGCGTGAGACGGTCGGGCCCTGCACCAGGATCTCGCCGTCCTCGATCCGCACGTGCGTCGTGAGCAGCGGCCGCCCAGCGGAGCCGACCTTGCGGCCCGCGTCCTCGGGCGCAAGCGTGGTGACCTGGGAGCAGGTCTCGGTCATGCCGTAGGTCTGCACCACCGTCGCACCGCGATCGAGGGCCTGGCGGAGCGCATCCGGCGGCACCGGCCCCCCGCCGATCAGGATCGCCCGCGGGGCCGACAGGTCGGCATCGGCCTCGAGCAGGCGGATCAGCTGGGTCGGAACCAGCGAGAGAACGCTGATGTCGCCGCTGACGAGCGTGCTTGCCACCTGGTCTGTGTCGAAGCCGTCGAGCAACATGGCGGTCGTCCCGTAGATGACCGAGCGCAGGATGATCGAGAGGCCGGCGACGTGGCTGAGCGGCAGGCAGCAGAGCCAGCGGTCCCCCGGGTCCACCCCGAGATTGAAGGCCGATCCGACCGCGCTGAAGAGGAAGTTCCCGTAGGTGAGCCCGATGGGCCGGGGCTCACCCAAGGTGCCACTGGTGAGGATCCGGCACTGGAGATCGTCCATGTCGTGCTCGCCGAGCAGCGGCAGGTCGGCCTCGGTCTGCGTGAGCTCAGCCGCGTCGTTCAGGTCGACCGCGGGCCGCTCGGCGGCGAGCACGGCCTCGCGCTCCGCCTCGGTGAGCCGCGGGCTGAGCGGAAGGGCCACCGCGCCGAGCTTCATCAGGGCGTGCAGCAGCACGACCTCCTCGCGGCGCGGGTGCATCGTGAGCGCCGCCGTTCCGCCCCTCCTCACCCCGTATGCGGCGAGGCGTCGCGCGACCCAGGTCGCCTCCGCCTCGAGCTCCGCGTAGGTGACGCTGGAGGCTTCGGTCACCAGCGCGGTCCGCTCGGGGCAACTGTGAGCCCGCTGTGCGAGCCAGTTGTCGAGCTTCACGTCCGGAAGCCTAAAAGGAGTTGGGCCTGGCTATGGTTGCCGCCGTGCCGAGACGCCACAAGGACGCACCCCCCGAGGAGGAGCTCTACGCGCCGATCGAGTGGCGCGCCGAGGGCGACTACGAGGACATCGTCTACGAGCGGGGCGACGCGATTGCCAAGATCACGATCAACCGGCCTGAAGTCCGCAACGCCTTCCGGCCGCCAACCCTGGCCGAGCTCCGCGATGCCTTCACCCGGGCGCGCGACGACGTCGACGTCGCCGCGATCATCTTCACCGGCGCGGGGACGGAGGCCTTCTGCTCTGGCGGCGACCAACGGATTCGCGGCGACGATGGCTACATCGGCGAGGACCAGGTCGCCCAGCAGGGCGTCGGCCGGCTCGACGTCGGCGACCTCCACATCCAGATTCGGCGCCTGCCGAAGCCGGTGGTCGCGATGGTCGCCGGCTACGCCGTCGGCGGCGGGCACATCCTGCACCTGGTCTGCGACTTGACGATCGCCGGTGAGAACGCCGTCTTCGGCCAAACCGGCCCGCGGGTCGGCAGCTTCGATGGCGGGTTCGGCGCGTCCCTGCTCGCCCGCAACGTGGGCGTCAAGAAGGCCAAGGAGATCTGGTTCCTCTCACGCCTCTACGACGCTCAGGAGGCGCTCGGCATGGGACTCGTCAACACAGTCGTTCCGCTCCACGAGCTCGAGCGCGAGGCGGTTGCCTGGTGCCGGGAGATGGCGGCGCTCTCCCCGCTGTCGTTACGCCTCCTCAAGGCGAGCTTCAACGCCACCGAGGACGGTCTCGCCGGGATCCAGCAGCTCTCCCACGACGCGACGCTGCTCTTCTACATGACCGAGGAGGGTCAGGAGGGCCGCAACGCCTACCAGCAGGGGCGCAGCCCGGACTTCTCCAAGTACCCGAAGAGGCCCTGACTTGAGGATCTGGCTGATGGCGGCGCGTCCGCGGACGCTGCCGGCGGCGATCGCGCCCGTGCTCGTCGGGACGGCCGCCGCGATCGAGCAGCACGGCGATCTGCGCCGAGTCGGAGCCTTCATCGCCGCGCTGATCGGCAGCATCTTCATCCAGATTGGAACCAACCTGGCCAACGACTACTCGGACGCCAAGCGGGGGGCCGACGCCGTCGATCGGCTGGGGCCGGTTCGAGTCACCGCGGCCGGGCTGGTCGCGCCGCGCAGCGTCCTGATTGCGACGTGGCTTGCGTTCGGGATCGCGGTGGTGGCCGGCATCTACCTCGCCACCGTGGCCGGTTGGCTGATCATCGTTGTCGGCGCCGCCTCGATCGCCGCCGGCGTCCTCTACACGGGCGGGCCGCGGCCCTACGGGTACGCCGGGCTCGGCGAGCTCTTCGTCTTCCTTTTCTTCGGACTGGTGGCGGTGAACGGCTCCTACTACGTGCAGCTCGAGCGGCTCGACTGGCTGCCGTTCGGACTCTCGATCTCGGTGGGCTGCCTGGCGACCGCGATCCTCGTCGTCAACAACGTCAGGGATATCGAGACGGACCGGCGGGCCGGCAAGCGCACCCTCGCCGTACGAATGGGCCGGGACGGCGCGCGCCGCCTCTATGTGGGCCTGATCGGCGCCGCCTATCTCGCGCTGGTGGTCACCCTGGCCGCCAATGGCGGGCCCTGGTGGGCGATCCTCGGCTTGATCTCGGCGCCCCTGGCGCTTCGGCCCGCCAGCGCGGTGCTTACCCGCACGGACGGGGCCGCCCTGAACGGCGCCCTTGCCGGGACCGGGGCGCTGCTCGGCGCCTTCAGCCTGGCGACCTCCGCCGGTCTGCTGATCGCCGCATAGCATCGGAGCGTGCGCCTGGAGGAGATCGAGGTCATCCCCTACTCGCTGCCGTTCCGCGAGCCATACGTGACGGCGCGCGGGGAGCTGCGCGAGCGGAAGCTGATCCTGGTCCGCATCCGCGGCGAGGGGGTCGAGGGGCTGGGCGAGACCGCCGCTCTGTCGCTGCGCGGCGGCCCGGATATAGACCTGATCGGCGCGGAGATACGCGATCGCTGCTGGCCGGGCCTGCTGGACGGGACCCTGGATCCCAAACGGATCTGGTCGGCGATCGCCCGCTGTCGCAATCGCGGAGCCTCGGCGCAGGCGGTCGCGGCCGTCGACATCGCCCTGCACGATCTCGTCGGCCGAGCCTCCAACGATCCGGTCTGGCGGCTGCTCGGCGCGACCGAGGCGTCACCGGTGATCTGCAACGCGACCCTGCCCGCGGCCAACCCCTCGGCGACCCGCGTCATGGCGCAGGATTGGGCGGCCGAGGGCTTCCACACATTCAAGCTGAAGGTCGGGTTGGCTGGAGACGTGACGCAGGTCGGGACCGTCCGGCAGACCCTCGGCGACGAGATCGCCATCAGGGTCGACGCGAACGGGGCCTGGAGCGTCGACGACGCGGCCGACCGACTCGAGGCCCTCGCGCAGCATGAGATCGAGCTCGCCGAGCAGCCCGTCGGCACCTTCGAGCAGATGGTTGACCTGCGGCGGCGGGTGAAGGTCAAGATCGCGGCCGACGAGAGCCTGGTCTCGCCATACGACGCGCGGCGTGCGCGGGAGCTCGACGCGTGCGACTTGGCCGCGATCAAGGTCGCCAAGGTGGGGGGACTCGGGGCCGCCCTCGAGATCGCGGAGACGATCCCGTCCTATCTCTCGAGCTCGCTGGAGGGACCGGTCGGGATCACGGCGGCCGCTCATGCGGTCCAGGCGCTGCGGGCGCGGGGCCGTGACGCAGGTGTGGCGCACGGACTCGCGACCGAGCGGCTCTTCTCAGCCACGGTGGGCCTCGGCGCAACCACCCACGCCGACGAGCTTCGCCTCGACGAGCGCCCCGGCCTCGGCGTCGAGATCGACGAAGACGCGCTTGCGGCTCGCCGCCTCGACTGAACTACCGTTGACGCGAGGGTGCGCCGATATGCGAGAGTGCGCCGCCAGCGCAACCCGCTTGATCATGGATCAGACCAACCGCAACACGGCCCTCGCCTCCGCCATGGTCGAGGAGCTGGCACGGAGCGGCGTTCGCCGGGCGGTCGTCTCCCCCGGGTCACGCTCGACCCCGCTGGCCGTCGCCCTCTGGCGGCAGCCCGAGATCGATGTGACGGTGATCCTGGACGAGCGCAGCGCCGGGTTCTTCGCGCTCGGCACCGCGGTCGCCACTGCAGTCCCGTCCGCGGTGCTCTGCACGTCCGGGTCCGCGGCGGCGAACCTGCACCCTTCGGTGGTCGAGGCCGACGAGGCGGGCGTGCCGATGATCGTGCTCACGGCGGACCGGCCACCAGAGCTTCGCGATGTCGGCGCGGGCCAGACAATCGACCAGCTGAAGCTCTATGGCGACGCCGTTCGGTGGTTCTGCGAAGTCGGCACTCATCAGGCCGACGACGACGGACTGCTGCACTTTCGCTCGGTGGCCTGCCGGGCGTACGCGACGGCGGCTGGGGAGCCGCGGCCGGGACCCGTGCACCTGAATGTGCCGTGGCGAGAGCCGCTGGCGCCGATCCTCGCCGAGGGCCAGGTGAGCGCCACCGACCCCATCGCCCTCGACGGCCGCGTCGATGCACCGCTGCACGTGGTCACCCCGGCAAGGGCACGCGCCAGCGAGTCGCTGCTGGACGCCCTCGCGGAGCGAATCGGGCGCGCGCCGCGCGGCCTGATCGTGGCTGGCCGCCAGCCCGATCCCGGGCTGGCGGGGCCGGTCGCCGAGCTCGCCGCGGCCGCCGGGTACCCGATCCTGGCCGAGCCCACCTCCCAGCTTCGCCGGGGCCCCCACGACCGCTCGCTGGTCGTCTCCACGTACGACGCGATCGTTCGTGATCGCCCGGCGGAACTGCGGCCGGAGTTGATCGTTCGCTTCGGCGACCTCCCCACCAGCAAGCCGCTTCGTCAGTGGCTGGCCGCGATCGACGGCCTCGACCAGATCGTCATCGGCCCGGCCGGAGAATGGCGCGAGCCGACGCGTCGGGCGACCACGCTGGTCCGCGGCGAGCCGGTGGCGACCGCACATTCGATCAGCGAGCGGCTATCGCGCCTGCGGCCGGGGGCCGCCACGGTGGCCGGATCGCCCTACGCCGCCAGGTGGCTCGAGGCCGAGCGCGTGCTACGGGAGACGGTCGACCGCCGCATCGGAGCCCTCGAGGAGCTCAGCGAGCCGGGCGTCTGGCACGCCCTTGGGCGGGCCCTGCGCGACGGGGACTCCGTGTTCGCCGCGTCGAGCATGCCCGTCCGCGACCTGGAGGCCTTCCTGCGGCCGGGGCCCGAGGGCGTCCGCTTCGCCGCCAACAGGGGCGCCAACGGGATCGACGGGCTGGTCTCGACCTCCGCCGGTCTGGCAACCGGGCGCGGCAGCCGGACCTGGTCGGTGCTCGGCGACCTGGCCCTCTTCCACGACCTCGGCGGACTCGCTGCCGCCCGCGAGGTGGCGGACCTGCGCCTGATCGTGATCGACAACTCGGGCGGCGGCATCTTCCACTTCCTGCCACAGGCCGCGGCGATGCCGGAGGGTGAGTTCGAGGCACTGCTCGGGACGCCGGCCGGCCTCGATCCGGCGGACGCCGCGAGGCTCTTCGGCCTGACGGTCGCCGTCCCCGCCACCCCGGCCGAGCTCGACGACGCCCTGGACGGAGACGCCCGAATGGTGGTGGTGCGAACCGACCGCCGCCGCAACCTGGAGCTGCACCGCGAGCTTGCCGAGGCCGCGACGGCTTCGCTGGTCAGCTCCTCGGCCGGCGCAGAACCCCGGCCATGACCTCTGCTTAGGAGGCCAGCAGGGGCAGCAGTGCCTCGAACTTGAGCTCGGACTCCTGCAGCTCGGCCGCCGGATCCGAGTCAGACACGATCCCGCACCCTGCGAACAGGTGCGCCTCGCGGTCGCGGAGCAGCGCCGAGCGGAGGCCGACGCAGAACTCGCCGTCTTCCGCCGTGTCAATCCAGCCGACCGGGCCGGTGTACCAGCCCGCGGTCGATTCCCTCGAGCTCCTGGATCAGCTCCAGCGCGGGAGCTCGCGGCTCGCCGCCGATCGCAGGCGTCGGATGGAGGAAACCCGCGAGCTCGATCGCGCTGTTGGACTCGGCCAGCTGGGCGCGGATCGGCGTCGCGAGGTGCTGGAGGTTGCCGACCTTGACGACGAACGGCTGGGCCTCGGCATGGACCCAGACCGCGTGCCGACGGAGAGTGCGCTCGATGCGCCGCACGACGATCCCGTGCTCGTCGCGGACCTTCGGGCTGCGCAGCATCGCCTCGCCAAGGTGATCGTCCACGGCGGGATCGGCGCTGCGCGAGGTTGTCCCCGCGAGAGCGACGGTCGCGGCCACTGCGCCCGAGCGCCGCACGAGCAGCTCCGGGCTCGCGCCGACGAATGCCGCCTCTGGAGTCCCGAAGCAGAAGCAGAAACAGGATGGGAAGAGCTCGCGGAGTGCGCCGAGCAGGGCTGCCGGATCGTGCGCCGACGGCGCCTCGACGGTGAGCTCGCGGGCGAGGACGACCTTTTCGACCGCGGTGGAGCGGATGCGCTCCACGGCCGCCGCGACGATCCGCTCGTAGCGCTGGGGCGGATAGCGCCCGAATATCCGCGTGGCGGCGCTCGGGTGGGGGTCTGCCGGCGTCAGAGCAGCGGTGTGCAGGGAACCGAGACGGCCGGCGGCGCGCTTCAGAAGGTCATCGGGAGCGGTACCCGGCTCGAAGTAGACGGATGCCGTCAGGAAGGCGCCTTCGGGACCGCGGACGATCGCCACCTCGGGTAGGACGGCGAGCGCCGGCGGCAGCGAGGACCAGATCGGCGCTGACCCGCCGCGCGGCGCGAACCCGAAACCGGAGGCCCAGACGGGCCCGGCACCGGCGGGCAGCTCGCCGGGCTCCTCCGCAACGCGGTCGTGCGTGGCGCGGGCGCAGCGCTCGGCCAGGTCGCGGAAGCGGTCCTCCCCCCTGCTCACCACCTGGACCGCGGCTCCGAATCCCGCCAAAGCGAAGCCACGGTCGGGCTGCTCCCAGCAGAACCAGCGATCGCCGGCGAGCCTCGAGCCCGCCGCGACGGCGACTGGGTCCAGTTCCGGATCCACCTCGACTGTGGCCGAGGCCAGGCGCGAGGGCCCGGCCGCGACAGCACGTGAGAGCGCCTCGTCGAGAGCGGCGAGAGCCTGTCCGGCGTCGAGCGCGACGCTCACCGCGGTGGCCCTAGCCGTCTGGCTTGGAGCGGGCGATCGCGACCTCGCCCGTGCGGACCATCTCGATCAACCCGTGCGGGCGGATCATCCGCTCGAACGCTTCGACCTTGTCGGCGCTCCCGGTCACCTCGATGGTCAGCGACCGCCGGGAGACGTCGACGATCTTGGCTCGGAAGATCTCGGCGAACTGCATGATCTCGGCGCGGCTTTCGATCGGAGCTGAGACCTTGAAGAGGGCCATCTCGCGGGCGATCGTCTCGCCCGGCTCCATGTCCCTGATCTTGATCACGTTTACCAGCTTGTGCAGCTGCTTGGTCACCTGATCGATCGGGTGCACGGCGCCGTCCACGGTCAGGGTGATCCGTGAGACCTCGGGATCCTCGGTCGGGCCGACCGCAAGGGTGTCGATGTTGAAGCCGCGGCGGCTGAACAGGCCGGCTATCCGGGCCAGCACCCCGGGCCGGTTCTCGACCAGGATCGAGAGGACGTGCTTGCGTCCGGTGAGGGCGCCCGCCGCCGCGTCCAGGTCCTCGAGCTTGATCAGGTCGGGGGTTCCGGCTTCCATCTCAGCCCACCATGTCCCGCGCGGCGGCGCCCGCGGGGATCATCGGGTAGCAGTTCTCGTCCTTGGTGACGTGGACGTCGAGCAGCACGGGGCCCTCGGTGGCGAGCGCCTCGCGCATCGCCGCCTCGACCTCGTTCTTGTCGTCGACCATCATCCCCTTCACTCCGAAGGCCTCCGCCAGCTTCGGCCAGTCGGGGCTCGGCCCCATCTCCACCGCGGAGTAGCGGCCATCCCAGAAGAGCTCCTGCCACTGGCGGACCATGCCGAAGTAGCCGTTGTTCATCAGGAAGACCTTGACCGGGATCTCGTGGCGGACGGCCGTGGCGAGCTCCTGGCAGGTCATGATCAGGCTGCCGTCGCCGGCGAGGCAGACGACGGTGTCATCGGCGCAGGCGACCTTGGCCCCGATCGCCGACGGCAGGCCGAAGCCCATCGTCCCAAGGCCGCCGGAGTTGATCCAGCGCCGCGGCTTGCCGAAGTCGTAGTACTGGGCGCACCACATCTGGTGCTGGCCGACGTCGGAGGTGATGATCGCGTCGCCCTCCGTCGCCGCGTGCATCGCCTGGATCATCCGCTGCGGCTTGATCTCGCCATCGGCGGAGTCCTCGTAGGTAAGCGGATACTCCTTCTGCCAGGCGTGGATCTGATCCCACCAGGCGTCGAGCCGGCTGCGGTCGGCCTTGATGGCGCGGTACTCCTTGGTCAGCTTCGGCAGGACCTCCTTGGCGTCCCCGACGATCGGGATGTGCGCCGGGACGTTCTTGGAGATCTCCGCCGGATCGATGTCGATGTGCACGAACTTGGCGCGCGGCGCGAACTCTGAGAGCCTGCCGGTGATCCGGTCGTCGAAGCGGGCGCCGATCGCGACGATCAGGTCGGCGTTGTCCATCGAGTAGTTGGCCGTGCGGGTGCCGTGCATGCCGAGCATCCCCAACCACTGCTCGTTTGGCGCCGGGAAGGCACCCAGGCCCATCACCGTGCAGGTGACGGGGAAGTTGTCGGCGGTGCAGAGCTCGCGGAGCTCCTCGGAGGCGTTGGCGTTGATCACGCCGCCGCCCGCGTAGATCACGGGGCGCTGGGCGTTGGCGAGCGCCTTGGCGGCGATCCGGATCTGCTTGATGTTCCCCTCGGTCGAGGGCTTGTAGCCCGGCAGGTTCGGCGTCTCGGTGATCGGCTCGTACTCGATGTCGGCGCGCGAGAGATCCTGCGGGACGTCGACCAGCACTGGCCCCGGGCGGCCGGTCGAGGCGAGGTGGAAGGCGGCGTGGACGTAGTCCGGGATGTAGCGGGGATCCTGGACCATGAAGGAGTGCTTGACGATCGGCATCGTGATGCCGTTCACGTCGGCCTCCTGAAACCCGTCCGTGCCGATCAGCTCGGTGCGGACCTGGCCGGTGACGAAGACGGTCGGGACCGAGTCCATGATCGCGTCGGCGATCGGCGTGACCAGGTTGGTGGCCCCTGGCCCCGAGGTGGCGAACGCGACACCCACCCGGCCGGAGGCTTTCGCGTAGCCCTCGGCCATGTGACCGGCGCCCTGTTCGTGGCGCGCCTGGATGTGGGTGATCTCGGCGTCGTGGACCGCGTCGTAGATGGGCAGGTTCGCTCCGCCGGGGATGCCGAAGATATGTCGCGTGCCCTCGGCCTTGAGGGCCTCCATCAGAGCGTCAGCAGCGCGCATGGTCAGGCGATGGTAGCCAAGCGCCCTTGGCGGGCGCGAATCGTTCCTGTCCCCGTCGGAGCGGCCCGGTCCCTAGCGAGCGCCGGCGGGCTCCTGGGAGGGCCGCCACTGTGTCCGGGGGTCGATCGCCGAGTCGATCACGCGGTCGCGGTGGCGATCGATCGTCTTCAGCATCGAGCGGACCAGCTCGTCGCCGAGGTAGCTCGGCTGCAGACCCATGTCGAGCAGCTTCGTGTGGACGGGGTTGTAGTAGTGCTCCTCGAGCTCGACGCGCGGGTTTTCGAGGTGGTCGATCTCGACCTCGAGCCCAATCTCCGACCCGGCCCGCTGCACGAGGTCGGCGAGCTCGCCGACCTTGAAGGACTCCGTGAACTGGTTGAAGACGCGGTACTGGCCGGCGTCGGGCGGGTTGTTGACCGCCAGTTCGACGCACTGGAGCGTGTCGCGGATGTTGAGAAAGCCGCGGGTCTGGCCACCCTTGCCGTAGATGGTGAGCGGGTGGCCGATCACGGCCTGCACGCAGAAGCGATTGAGGACGGTCCCGAACCACTCGTCATAGTCGAAACGGGTGCAGAGTCCCTCGTCGCGTGCGGTCTCGTCGGTCTCGATGCCGTAGACGACCCCCTGGTTGAGGTCGGTCGAGCGCAGCCCCCAGATCCGGCACGCGAACTGGATGTTGTGCGAGTCGTGGACCTTCGAGAGGTGGTACAGCGAGCCGGGCATCTTCGGGAAGGGCACCGTGTCCCTGCGGCCCTTGTGCTCGATCTCGATGAACCCCTCCTCGATGTCGATGTTGGGCGTGCCGTACTCGCCCATCGTGCCGAGCTTGACCAGATGGCAGTCGGGCGCGTGATCGCGAAGGAAGAAGAGCAGGTTGAGCGTGCCGATCACGTTCGTGTACTGGGTCTCGACGGCCTGCTCGCGGCTGGCCATCGAGAAGGGCGCCGAGGGCTGCTCCCCGTAGTGGATCACGGCCTCCGGCTTGGTCTCCACAACGACCTGCTCCAGGAAGGCCGGGTCCTCGATCGAGCCGACGTACGAACGGATCTGATTGCCCGAGACCTCCTCCCAGGCTGCGATCCGCCGATCGAGAGACCGGATCGGCGTCAGGGAATCGGTTCCGTGCCGCTCGTGCCAGCGCCGGCGCGAGAAGTTGTCGACGACGGAGACCTCATGCCCACCGGCCGAGAACCGCATCGCGGTCGGCCAGCCGAGATAGCCGTCGCCCCCGAGGATCAGGACGCGCATGGTGAACGCGGCAGGGTACCGCCCAACGGGGCGCATCGTCGTGCCCACCGGTGCATTTGAGCAGGGCTATTCTGGCCGCCGCCTTGACCGTCCCGGTGATCGCCTCGGTCTTCCCAGAAGAGCTGACCGCGCTCCGCGCGTTCGGCCTCGTCTTCGCGGTGCTGCTGATTGCGTTCGCCATCTGGCGGCGGCGCTCGATGTCGAACGGGGCCGTTCTGCTGGCGATCTTCGGCGGGATCGCGCTCGCGATCGTCTCCGGGACCGAGCTGCTCGACGCACTGCTCTCGGCGTTCGCCTTTGAGCGCGGCAACGGCGGGCGGATCCTGGGCCTCGCGGTATTCGCAATTGTGATCCTCTTCCTGCTCGTCCTGCGTGCGCTGACCGAGAGCGCGCGGATGAACCAACAGCTCTCGGCTCTGCTCGAGGGCCTCGCCTGGGAGGAGTTCCGTGAGGCCAAGCTGCCGCAGCGCTTCCGCGACAAGGTCGCTGTTGTCATTCCCGCCTACGACGAGGCCGAAAGCGTCGGCGACGTCGTGCGGCAGATCCCCGACGAGGTCTGCGGCGAGAAGACGGCCGTGCTGGTCGTCGACGACGGCTCACGCGACGACACGAGCGAGGCCGCGGCGAAGGAGGGTGCAATCGTCGCCCGCCACGTGATCAACCGCGGCGGCGGCGCCGCCTTGCGGACGGGCTACCGGCTGATGGCGGAATCGGGCGCGCTCGTGGTGGTGACGCTCGACGCCGACGGCCAGCACCTGCCCAGCGAGATGGAGAGGCTGGTGAAGCCCGTGCTCGACGACGAGGTGGACGTCGCCCACGGCTCGCGGGTGCTGGGCGAGGCCGACCCGAACTCCCGCTCTCGCGAGCTGGGAATCGTCTTCTTCAACAAGATGGTCTCCTTTATCACGCGGACCAAGGTCTCGGATTGCTCGAACGGCTACCGCGCGGTCCGCACCACGGTTCTGCCCCAGCTGGTGCTGCGCCAGGAGCAGTTCCACACCTCGGAGTTCCTGATCGAGGCGATCAAGCGCGGCATCCCGGCGAAGGAGGTGCCGGTGACCGTCGCCAAGCGCGCGTACGGCCACTCGAAGAAGCCGGCGGTGACCCGCTACAGCATCGGCTTCGCGAACGCGATCGTCCGCACCTGGCTGCGCTAGTGCGCGGCGCCTTATCGGTCTATTTCACGGGTAGGTCGCCACACACCCCTTGCAAACGTCACGCCCGGTGCGCCGGACCAGGACGAACCTCTGAGGGGTCCGGCAGGTAGAGGTCGGTGCCACACCGCGGGCAAACCTGGACGTGGAGCTTGAGGACCTTGTTGCAGGTCGGGCAGCGCCGCTCGGGCTCCTCGTGCTCGGAGCGATAGAGGACCGCCGCGATCAGGCCCAGCAGCGGCAGGACCGTCCCGACCAGGAACCAGAGGAAGAAGGAGCTGCCCTTGCGCCGGCCAACGATGCCGGTGGTGAGGCCGAAGAGCAGGGCGACGATCAAGTAGGGAGCGCCGGCCATCTGGCTCAGGGTAGAACCGCCGCGCTTACAGCCGCTCCTTGATCAGCTTGGTGACCGCGCCGCCGTCGGCGCGCCCCCTCGTCTCCTTCATCACCGCTCCGACGATCCGGCCGATCGCCTTCTCGTTGCCCTGCCGCACCTGCTCGGCGGCCTCCGCCTCGGCCTCGATCGCCCGGTCGACGACCTCCTCGAGCTCCGAGGAGTCGGAGAGCTGGGCGAGCCCCTCCTGCTCGACGATCTCGGCCGGGTCTCCTCCGTCGGCGACCAGCTTCGCCAGCACCTGCTTGCCGGCCCCATGGGAGATCGTCCGGTTCTCGACCAGTCCGGCCAGCGCAGCCACCGCCTCCGGCGTGACCTTGGAGGCGAGCGGATCGTCCTCTGCCCCGGCCTGGCGGAGCGCCGCCACCAGCTCGCCGGTCACCCAGTTGGCGATCGTCTTCGCCGCTGCTCCGTCAGCAGCCTCGACGGCCCGCTCGAAGTAGTCGCCGAACTCCGCGTGGAAGGCGAGGGCGGTCGCCGCCTCATCCGAAAGTCCGATTTCGGTCAGGTAGCGCTCGCGCCGCGCCGCGGGCAGCTCGGGCAGCGACTCTCGCGCCTCCCTCAGCATCTCGTCGGTCGGCACGACCGGCACGAGGTCGGGCTCCGGGAAGTAGCGGTAGTCGTGGGCGTACTCCTTGGAACGCAGCGGCGTCAGAGAGCCGTCCTCGGGATGGAAGTGGAGCGTGTCCTGGACGACCTCCTCCCCGCTCTCCAGCAGCCCGCGCTGGCGGGCGATCTCCGCCTCGATGCCTCTCTCGAGGAAGCGGAAGCTGTTCATGTTCTTGAGCTCCGTCTTCGTGCCCAGCTCGTCCGAGTCGGCCGGCCGGATCGAGACGTTGGCGTCGACCCGCAGCGAGCCCTCCTCCATGTTCACGTCGGAGACGCCGAGCTGGCGAATCGTGGTGCGCAGCAGCTGCGCCCACTCGCGCGCCTCGTGGGGGGAATGGAGGTCGGGCTCGGTGACGATCTCGACCAGGGGCGTCCCGCCGCGGTTGAAGTCGACGAGGGAGGCACCTGAGCCATGGATCCGGCCCGATTCGCCCACGTGGATCATCTTCGCGGCGTCCTCCTCGAGATGGGCTCGGTGGATGCGAACGTCGCCCAGCCGGCCGTTGACTGCCAGGGGCTCGTCGTACTGGCTGATCTGGTAGCCCTTCGGCAGGTCGGGATAGAAGTAGTTCTTGCGGTGGAAGATCGACCGGGGCGCGACGTCGCACTCGAGCGCCGCCGCGATCATCAGGGCGTAGCGGATCGCCTGCTCGTTGATCGTCGGCAGACTGCCGGGATGCCCGAGACAGACCGGACATGTGTGGACATTTGGCTCGTCGCCGAAGGAGGGGGCACAGCCGCAGAACATCTTCGTCTTGGTGGAGAGCTGGACGTGGATCTCGAGTCCGATCACGGGCCCCCAGATCTCACCGGTCGCACCGGCGCCCGCCCTCTCATCATCTGCCATCACAGGCCCCACCCCCTGACGGTCGCCTCATCGGCGCCGAAGTAGTGGCCGACCTCGTGGAGCACCGTCTGCCTGACGCTCTCGCGGCTGGTGTGGTGCTCGCGGTAGATGATGATCCGCGGCAGGCCGCCCCTCGGATCGAACAGACCGAGCAGCCGCCCGCTCGGGTGCCGATCCTCGACGATCACCGCGACGTTGGTGAGCTGCGAGGCGATTTCCGGTGGCAACGAGTCCAGCGCGTCCCTGACCGCCCCGCTGAACTCCTCGTCGCTGAGCGCCGGCGCGCGTCTCATCCCGCCGCTCCGTTCCCGTCACGGCGGAAGCCGATCGCACGCTCGAGGGCGTGGGCCGCGTCGAGCATCGCCGAGTCGCTGAAGGCCGGGCCCGCGATCTGGAATCCGACTGGCAAACGGGTCGCGCTGTCGCGCGCCCTCGCATCATCCGGCCCGCCGCCGTCGGGCTGCGCCACGCCGGCGGGGATCGAGATCGCCGGGATCCCGGCCAGCGGCATCGGCACGGTGCAGTAGTCCGACAGGTACATCGCCAGGGGATCGTCCGTGCGTTCCCCGAGCTTGAAGGCAACCGTCGGCGAGGTCGGGGCGACGACGAAGTCGAAGCGCTCGAAGGCTCTGGCGAAATCCTCGGCGATCTTGGTGCGGACCCGCTGGGCGCGGCCGTAGTAGGCCTCGTAGTAGCCGGAGGAGAGCGCGTAGGTGCCGAGCATGATGCGGCGCTTCACCTCCGCGCCGAATCCCAGCGCCCGGGTTTCCTCGTACATCTCGGTCAGGTCCTCGGCCGCGACCCGTAACCCGTAGCGCACGCCGTCGAATCTCGCCAGGTTCGCCGAGGCCTCCGCCGGAGCGAGCACGTAGTAGGCGGAGATGCCGTGCCTGGCGTGCGGGAGCTCGGTCTCGGCGACCTCGCCGCCGAGCTCCTCGATCAGGGCCACGGTCCGCTCGAAGACCTCGCGGACGCCGGATTCGATCCCCTCCGCCTCGCCGGCGAGCTCCTTCGGCACCCCGAAGCTGAGTCCTTTGAGGTCCTCGCGGCGGGGCAGCACGATGCCGCCGTCGATGCCGATCGAGGTCGAATCGCAGTGATCTCTCCCCTCGACGGCCTGGAGCAGCAGAGCCGCGTCGGTCACGTCGCGGGTCAGCGGGCCGCACTGGTCGAGCGAGGAGGCGAAGGCGATCATCCCGTAGCGCGACACCGCGCCGTAGGTGGGCTTCATCCCGACGACCCCGCAGAGCGCGGCCGGCTGGCGGATCGAGCCACCGGTGTCGGTGCCGATCGCGCACGGCGCCAGCCGTGCCGCGACGGCCGCCGCGCTCCCTCCGGAGGAACCGCCCGGGACGCGACCCGAGTCCCAGGGATTGAGCACCGGCCCGTAGCCGGAGTTCTCGTTCGAGGACCCCATCGCGAACTCGTCCATGTTGGCCTTCCCGAGCACCCGGGCCCCGGCGGCCCGAAGCAGGCGGACGGCCGTGGCCGTGTATGGCGGGCGGTAGCCCTCCAGGATCCGCGAGCCCGCCGTCGTCGGGATGCCTTCGGTGCAGAAGATGTCCTTCACCGCCACCGGGATCCCGGCCAACGGGCGGTCGGGATCGAGCGGGTCCTGGCGGCGCGGGTCCCCTCGAGATCCGCCTGGGCGGCGTCCTCGGCTGTCCACAGGAAGGCGTTCAGCGAGTCACCGGCGGCCGCCTGCCGATAGGCGTCGAAGTACTCGTCCGCCGCCAGCTCCCCCGAGCGGATGCGATCGGCCGCCTGCGCGACCGTGAGCTCGATCAGCTCCTCGCCCATCTACGCCTGCGGCGAGGGGACGCGGAAGGAGCCGGAGGCCGGGTCCGGCGCCCGCTCGAGGACCTCGTCGCGCGACCAGCTCGGGCGCGGGCTGTCCGGCCGCAGGACGTTCTCGAGCGCGATCACGTGAGAGGTCGGCTCGACGCCGTCGAGGTCGAGCTCGGAGATCCGGTCGACGTGCTCGAGGATCCCGGAGAGCTCGGCGGCCATCCGCTCGATCTCGTCATCGGTCAGCTTCAGCCGGGCCAGCCTCGCGACGTGCAGAACCTGCTCGCGGTCGATCATCGATCGGATCATAGGAGCGGCGGCTCCTGGCCAGCTGGCCAGTTAGGATGCCGCGCCATGACGGGGGAGAGAGCCGAGCGCTTCGTCGTCTTCAACCTCCGTCTGATGGCGGTCGGCTTCGCCGTCACCGGGTTCTTCTTCATCGCCTGGCCCGACGGGACGCTCGCCCGCCTCACCGAGCTCGGCGATCACTTCGGCTTTCACACGCCCGCGCCGAAGACGGAGGAGCGGCTCTGGCTCTCGCTCGGCTTCGCCTATATGGTCGTGATCACGGCGATTGCCCTGATCGCCTCGACCGACGTCGTCCGCCACCGGCCGATGCTGCTCGCGCTCGCCGCGGGCAAGGCCGCCTCGTCGATCACCTCCCTGATCTTCTTCATCGAGGACGACGTCTTCGTCTACCTGCTGAACGGGATCGTCGACGGTTTCCTCGTCTTCGCGTCTCTACTGCTCTGGTCGCTTGCGGGCCGGGTTGGTTCGCCGGCCGCGCCCCCCTGAAGGCGCCCGCCGGGGCTGCGGGCCGCCGAGCTGCGGACTCTGCGAGCGATCGCGGAGGCCATCGCCCCTGGTGAGGACGGTCTGCCCGCCGCCGAGACGCAGGTACCGGTCGCCGAGCCGCTGGCGCGCTTCCTCTCACGGCTGCCCGCCCGCACCGTGCAGGTGGTGCGGCTGGCGCTGCGGGCCTTCGAGTGGCTGCCCTTTCCACGGCGCTTCAGCCGGTTGAGCGTCGAGGCGCGCTCGGAGTACCTGGCGAAGATGGAGGGATCCCGGTTCGCGGTCTACCGCGACCTCCTGCTGCTCGCGAAGCTGCTGGCGACGATCGGCTGGGCCCGCGACGAGCGGGTCCGGACGGCCGTCGGCTTCGAGGCGCGCTGCGCCGTCGCCGAGGGGGGGCCCGAGCCGGCCTCGAGCGGGGTCGGCGACCTGGAGCCGCGCGGCGCCGGCGAGGAATGCGACGTAGCGATCGTCGGCTCCGGAGCGGGCGGCGCCGTCGCGGCGGCGACCCTGGCCGAGGCGGGACTCGACGTGATCGTGCTCGAGTCAGGGCCGTACGTGGATCGCGCGAGCTATCCGAGCGATCCGCTCGAGGGGCTCCCCCTGCTCTACCGCGACGGGGGGATGACGATCGCCTCCGGTAAGCCTGCCATTCCGGTGCCGGTGGGCCGCACCGTGGGCGGAACCACCGTGATCAACTCCGGAACCTGCTTCCGAGCTCCGCGCGAGGTCCTCGAGTCATGGCGCGACCACGAGGGCCTCCCCTGGGCGGTGGAGCTCGACCCGCTCTACGAGGCGGCGGAGGAAGTGCTCGCGGTGACCCCGCTCGACCCCGAGACGATGGGCCGGAATGGCCAGCTCTGCATGGAGGGCGCCCGAGCGCTGGGCGCGAGCGGCGGGACGATCAGCCGAAACGCCGGTCGCTGCGTGCAATGCAGCTCGTGTCCGCTCGGCTGCCGGATCGACGCCAAAAGGGCCGCGCACGTCTCCTACCTTCCCCGTGCCGTCGCCGCTGGGGCACGGGTGCGTGCCGGCGTCCAGGTCCAGCGGGTGCTGACGGAGGGCGGGCGGGTCACCGGGCTCGCCTGTCGAGCGGGCATGCCGACCACCGCCGCGCAGGAGCTGCGTCGAAACGGACGCCCAACCGCGGGCCGCGACTGGGCGGTGCGCGCCAAGGCGGTGATCAGCGCCGGCGGCGCCTTCGGCACGCCCGAGCTGCTGCTCCGCTCCGGGATCCGCCATCCGGCGCTGGGGCGACATCTGCACATCCACCCTGCCGCCTGGATCGGCGCGCGCTACGAGGAGGAGGTGCGCGGTTGGGAGGGGGTCATGCAGAGCTATTACGTCGACCAGTGGCAGCCGAAGGGGATCCTGCTCGAGGCGACGTTCACACCCCTCTCCTTCGGCGCGCAGTGGCTGCCGGGGGTGGGGGCGGCGTTCTCTGATCGGGTCGCCAACTTCGACCGCATCGCCTCGATCGGGGTCCATCTTCACGACCGCTCCGAGGGCCGAGTCGGGCTGAGCTCGAACGGCTCCCTGCGGCTCTCCTACCACCTGTTGGAGGAGGAGGCGCGGCGCATCCAGTTCGGGATCGCCAGGGCGGCCGAGATCCACTTCGCCGCCGGCGCCAGCGAGGTCTACCCCAACGTCGGCCCCGTGTCGGTCATCAAGCGGGGCCGGCTCGACGATTTCGAGTCGATGGGGTTGCGGCCCGCCGATCTGCGTCTCGAGGCCTTCCACCCGATGAGCACGGCGCGGGCTGGCACCGATCCCGGGGCCAGCGTCTGCGACCCCGACGGCGCGGTGCGCGCCACAGAGTGCCTCTACGTCGCCGACGCGAGCCTGCTGCCGACCTCGGTGGGCGTCAACCCGATGATGACGATCATCGCCAGCGCGACCCACGTGGCGCGCGGCGCAGCCGCCGCTCTAAGCGGCTGACGGCTGCATGCCCCGCGGCTCCTGCATTCCCAGGTAGCCCCCGAAGGTGACGCCAGCCGCGGCGACCAGGCCGAGCCACGCCCCGATCTCCCTGCCCACGTCTGCCCCACCCGGCGGGTTGATCAGGCGGTAGGCGATCAGGATCAGCGCCAGTCCCCCGAACAACGCGGTCACGGCGGACCCGGCGACCGGATAGCTGACCGACAAGTGGGTGAGCACCACGATCGCGACAGAGAGGCCGGCGAGCGCGGCGGCGGCCATCACCAGGTCGATCACGCCGAACGACTGCCAGGCGGTGGCGTTCTCACCACCTGCCGAGTACCAGGGGAGAAAGCTGACGACGAGCAGGCCGAGGCCCGAGACCGCCCCGACCAGCTCGCCCAGCCTCAATCTCCGAGTCAGTACCTCTCGCCCCCGACGTCCTCCTGCATGGAGAGGTACCCGCCGACAGCGATCGCCGCACATGCGATCAGGCCAAGGAAGAGGCCGACCTTCCGGTCGGCATCGCCGGGTGTGTCGAACACCTGGTAGAGGATCAGCAGCGTGCCTACGCCGGCGAGCAGGGCGGTCGCCATTGAGGCCATCGGCGCATCCGCGCCATCGCCCAACAGGCCCAGGACCGCAGGGAGGAGCGCCACCAGGATGACGATCAGCAGGTAGACGTCGAGCGGGTTCTCAGCCTCCCAGAGGCTGAAGTTCGTGGATCCGCCGATCGTGGTCCCGCCGATGGTCACGGCACCGGAGACGCCGAACCAGGGCAGGAAGCTGATGATGAATAAGGCGATCGCGGCAACACCGGCGATGAGCTGCCCCTGAGACAACCTGTTCCCTTGCAATGTTCCTCCTCTGTCGACGTCAAACGGGTTGCGCTGTCGCGCGCCCTCGCATGGGTGCCGAGCCTATATCTCTCCGGCGACCTCCTCCTGCATTGCCGCTGAATCCGCCGAACGCGATCACGAGAGCGGCGCCCAGACCGATGAAGGCGTTTGGGAGGGGTCAGCCGGAGGTGGGAGCCTCGCGCAAGTCGGGTTGCTCCTCGGCTTTGCCTCGGAGCACCCCCTTATTACGTGCACGCGCCGCCTGAACGGTGTTGACGAGCAGCATCGCGATCGTCATCGGGCCGACCCCGCCGGGCACCGGGGTGATCGCGCCGGCGAGTTCGCGTGCCGCCTCGAAGTCGACGTCTCCCACCATGCCGTCGTCGGTCCGGTTCGTGCCCACATCGATCACGGTCGCGCCGGGGCGGATCATGTCCGCCCCGATCAGATTCGGTTTCCCGGCAGCGGCGACCAGGATCTCGGCTCGGCGACAGACCTCGCCCAGGTCCCGCGTGCGGCTGTGGCAGACGGTGACCGTGGCGTTAGCGCCGAGCAGCAGCGAGAAGAGCGGCCGGCCGACGAGGTTGGAGCGGCCGACGATCACCGCCTCCTTACCCTCCGCGTCCACCCCCGTCGATCTGATCAGCTCCATGACACCCTGCGGCGTCGCCGGCACCAGCCCCGGCTCCCCGCGGGCAAGCAGGCCCGCGCTCGTCGGTGTGAGCCCGTCGACGTCCTTGGCGGGATCGAGCGCCGCGACGATCGCATCGGCGTCGATCTGCGCGGGAAGCGGCAGCTGGACCAGGATCCCGTCGACTTCGTCGTTGTCGTTGAGCTCGGCGACCAGCTTCAGCAGGTCCTCCTGAGGGATGGAACCCTCCGGCTTGTGGTCGAACGAGCGGATCCCGACCTCCTCCGAGGCCTCGTGCTTGCGCCGCACGTAGATCGCCGAGGCCGGATCGTCGCCAACCAGCATGGTGGCGAGGCCGGGCGGGCGGCCGAGTTGGCGGGTGAGCTCCTCCACCTCTCCCTTGACGCGCTCCCGCACCGAGGCGGCGACCGCCTTGCCGTCGATCACCGTCGCCGCCACTAACTCGCCTTCCGCAGGGGTGCGTAGTCCGCCATCAGCTTGCGCTCCGTTCCGTCGCTAGCGAAGCGCACGACTATCACTCCGCCCGGCTCGACCGCCGTGACGACGCCGTCGCCGAAGCTGGCGTGCACAACGTCGTCGCCGATGCCGAAGGAGAGCGACGGCTCCACCTTGGGCACTTGCGCCCCGGCGCCACCGAGCGACCAGCCGGTGAGCGCCTGCTCCTCGGTGCCCTCACGCTCGACCAGGTCATCGGGCAGCTCCGAGAGGAAGCGCGAAGGGAAACCGGTCTCGCGCCCGGCGAACATGCGGCGGCTGCGCGCATGCGTCATCCAGAGCCGCTTGCGGGCCCGCGTCATGCCGACGTAGCAGAGCCTGCGCTCCTCCTCCTCGTTTCCCTCCTCGAGCGAGCGGGAGTGAGGGAAGACGCCCTCCTCGCAGCCGATGATGAAGACGGCGTCGTACTCGAGGCCTTTGGCGTTGTGCAGCGTCATCAGCGTGACCTTGGATTCGTCCCGCTTCAGGTCGTCCTGGTCGGTGTAGAGCGAGATCGCCTGCAGGAACTCCTCGAGCGGCTGGAGCTCCGAGGGCCCCTCGACCTCCCGGTTGGCGTCGAACTCCGCCGCGACGCCGACCAGCTCCTCGAGGTTCTCGATCCGGCCCTCGGCCTCGATGGTGCGCTCCGCCCGGAGCGCGTCGAGGTAGCCG
This sequence comes from uncultured Solirubrobacterales bacterium, assembly GCA_963801055.1. Lineage (GTDB taxonomy): Bacteria > Actinomycetota > Thermoleophilia > Solirubrobacterales > 70-9 > DASUPK01. Next base: position 942,464 of record CAWDDE010000001.1, read on the forward strand.
GAGCGCTCCAACAGCGCCTTGAGGAGGTCCGCGACGGGGCCGCCCTCGAACTCGGCGCGCAGCTCCTCGATCAGCCCGGTGAACCGCGAGACGGACCTGATCGCCGCGGCCCCCAGTCCCGGGACCGCCTCGGGCTCGAGCGCGATCTCCCAGATCGTCCGCCCGGTCGTGTTGGCGTGCGCGCGCAGGCGGCCCTGGCTGGTGTCGCCGATCCCGCGGCGAGGCGAGTTGACGACTCGGGAGAAGCTCACCTCGTCGGCGGGGTTGACGAGCAGCTGCAGGTAGGCGACCGCGTCCTTGACCTCGGCGCGCTCGTAGAACTTCGTCCCGCCGATCACCTGGTAGGGCAGCTCGTAGCGGACCAGGATGTCCTCCAGCACCCGGCTGTGGGCGTTGGTCCGGTAGAAGACCGCGATCTCGTTGCGGCTCATGCCCTGCTGGTCGATCAGCTCCTCGATCTCTCCGGCGACGAAGCGGGCCTCGGCGTGCTCGTCCTCGAGCTCGGCGACGTGGATCTTCTCGCCCTCGCCGAGGTCCGACCAGAGGCGCTTGCCGAGACGGCCCGAGTTGTGCGAGATGACCGCGTTCGCCGCCTCGAGGATCGTCTCGGTCGAGCGGTAGTTCTGCTCGAGCTTGACAACAGCGGCATCGGGGAAGTCCTCGGCGAACTCGAGGATGTTGCGGACCTCGGCTCCACGGAAGCGGTAGATCGACTGATCCTCGTCACCGACGACGGTCAGGTTCCCGTCCTCGCCGCAGAGCAGCTGCAGCAGCCGGTACTGGGCGTGGTTCGTGTCCTGGTACTCGTCGACGAGCACCCAGCGAAAGCGCTCGCGATAGCGCCGCCGGACGTCCTCGAAGAGCTCCAGGACGTTGACCGTCCGCATCAGCAGGTCGTCGAAGTCCATCGAGTTCGCCTCCATCATCCGGCGCTCGTACAGGCGGTAGGCCTGGCCGACCATCTCCTCGAAGGGGCCGGCGGCGGTCTGCTGGTACGTCTCGGCGTCGATCAGCTGGTTCTTCGCGTCTGAGATGCGCGCCCGGACCGCGCGGGGCGGGTAGCGCTTGGTGTCGACCTCGAGCTCCTCCAGGCAGCGCTTCAACATCCGCAGCGAGTCGGGCTCGTCGTAGATCGTGAAGCGGCTCGTGTAGCCGAGGCGCTCCGCCTCCGCCCGGAGCAACCGTGCGCACGCGGAATGGAAGGTCATCACCCACATCCGGCGCGGGACCCCTCCGATCAAGGAGGAGACCCGTTGCCACATCTCGTCGGCCGCCTTATTGGTGAACGTGACGGCGAGAATCTGGTCGTGCCGAGCCCTGCCGGTCGCCAACAGCCAGGCGATCCGATGCGTCAGGGCCCGTGTCTTGCCCGAGCCCGCGCCGGCGAGGATGAGCAGCGGGCCCTCGCCGAAGGTGACCGCCTCCCGCTGGGGACCGTTGAGGTCTGCTAGCAGGCGCTCCACATGATCCGCGCCGACCTCGATCGGTGCGCCGGGTGCCTCCTCAGTCGCCTCCTCGGGGGCGACCTTCAATTCCTCACTTCCGCGGGCCACGGGCCAAGCATAGGCCCGGGCGAAGCGGCTACCCGCCCGCTGAGCTCGGCCCCTGCTTCGGTCGGAGCTCGGTGATGTCGGCCTGCCCGGCGTCCTCACCCGTGAAGTGGGTGAGCCGCTGCTCCAGCGACGTGATCCGGTCGGAGAGCTCCTTGATCGCGTCGGCGATCGGGTCGGGCAGGTGGATCCAGTCGGTGTCCGGCCCCTCAACCCGCTTGCCCTCCACGCGCACCGGGTGGCCGGGATTGCCGACGACGGTGGTGTGGTCCGGAACGTCCTCGATCACAACGGTGTTCGCCCCGACCTTCGCGTTGCGGCCGACGGTCACGGGGCCGAGCAGCTTGGCGCCCGACCCGACCGTGACGTCGTCCTCGAGCGTCGGATGGCGCTTGCCGCGGGCGAAGCCGGTCCCCCCCAGGGTGACGCCCTGATACAGCGTCACCCGGTCTCCGATCTCGGCGGTCTCACCGATCACCACGCCCGAGCCGTGATCGATGAAGAAGTCGGGGCCGATCTTGGCGGCGGGGTGGATTTCGACGCCTGTGATCGCGCGACTCGCATAGGCGATCGTGCGCGGAACCAGCGGCACCTCCGCCTCCCAGAGCGCGTGCGCCACCCGGTGCGCGAGCAGGGCCTGGACCCCGGCCCAGCCGGTGAGGATCTCGAGCGTGCCGATGCCGCGAGCGGCGGGGTCACGCTCACGGGCCGAGGCGACGTCGGACGACACCTCTTTGACCACGCGCCTCAGCGTTCCTATGCCAAGCACGCTTCGAAGCTTAGGGAGCAGCGACCGCTAGGAGGGGGCGAAAAACGGCAGCGACATGTAGCGCTCACCCGAGTCCGGCACGATCACCACGATCCGCTTTCCCGCCATCTCCTCGCGTGCGGCGAGATCGAGCGCGGCACGCACCGCCGCTCCCGCCGAGATCCCGATCAACAGCCCCTCGCGGCGGGCGGCGGCGCGGGCCGTATCGAGCGCATCCTCATCGCTCACGCCGACGAGCTCGTCGATCACCTCGCCGTCGAGCACGTCGGGCACGAAGCCGGCGCCGATCCCCTGGATCTTGTGCGGGCCCGGCTGGCCCCCCGAGAGCACGGGCGAGGCAGCAGGCTCGACGCCGATCACGCTCACATCGGGACGGCGCTCCTTGAGCACCTGCCCGACGCCGGTGATCGTGCCGCCGGTGCCGATGCCCGCGACGAATGCATCGACCTGACCGTCGAGGTCGCGCCAGATCTCCTCGGCCGTGGTCCGGCGGTGGATCTCCGGGTTGGCGGGGTTCGAGAACTGCTGCGGGATGAAGCCTCCGTTCTCGGCGGCGAGCCTGTTGGCGAGTTCCACTGCCTCGTTCATGCCTCCCAGCGACGGGGTCTCGTAGACCTCGGCGCCGTAGGTGCGAAGCAGCGCGGTTCGTTCGCGGCTCATGCCCTCCGGCAGGGTCAGGATCAGGTGATAGTCACGCGCCGCGGCGACCAGCGCCAGTGCAATGCCGGTGTTGCCGCTGGTCGGCTCGACGATCACGGAGCGGCCGCGCTCGATCAGTCCGTCGCGCTCCGCGGCGTCGATCATCGCCACTCCGATCCGGTCCTTGACCGAGCCCCCCGGGTTGAAGAACTCGAGCTTGGCGATCACGTCGCCGGGCAGGTCAGCGCCCAGGCGCGGCAGCGCGACGAGGGGCGTGTGCCCCACCACGGCGGAGCTCTCCGCTCCCACCCGGAGGGTGGTGACGATCCCGTTGGCGGCCATCGGACAAAACTACCGGAACCGGGTCAGGTTTCCGGTGATTCCGTTTTCCGGCCCGCCGCAGACCTTGAAGCCGTACCGGCGAGCGAGGGCGCTCGCCTCGGCGTTGTGCTCTGCGAGGCGTATCTGCAAGCTTCGAATCTCCTTGGCGTTCCTCTGGTCATAGGCGTCGGCCCAGTCCTCGAGGTCGGTGATCTGGGCGCTGAGGATCGAGAGCAGCGATGCGAGACTGGCCGCGTCGGCACTCGGATGCTGGAGCGCCAGCAGTCCTTTCACCTCGGCCATCTGGTTGGCGGCCTGCTGGTGAAGAAGTGCGGCCACTTCGCGGGTCTCTTCGGACGTGATCGGTGCCAGTTCGGCCACCCGTTGCTCGAGCTCCTCGCGCTTGGCCTCCTCGGTCTTGCAGATCGCATCAGCGTGTGCGATGTACTCGGCCTTCGTCAGCGGCTCTGCGCTCGTCTGCGTCCCGAATTGCGTGACGGTCTTCGTGCCACCACCACCGCATCCCGCAATCGCAAGGCCGGCGACTACAGCAATAGCCCCAACAAGCCGAGCCACAGGATCGCCTGAAGAGGAATCCCCGACAGGCCTTGCCGCCTCCGGTCTAACCAGGAGTGGTCCCCGACGACCAGGCCGACTTCTTCCAGGCATCTCGCGCTTCATTAGCGTGCTCTTCGGGGAAGGCTGCCGAAAGCGGGAAATGAGCGTAGCGGGAGATCCTGCCTAGTCGGGCATGTGGCACGACAGTCCACCGCGGAGAGACCGAGCGGCCAGCAGGCAGCAGGGCAGGCGGCTAGGCTGAGATCCGGCTAACCACGGAGGTTCCCTATGGCAACGTTCGCCGTCATCGCCGAGCATCCGCCCAACCTCTGCCCGACCTCGAATGCTCAGACGCGGCAGATGATGAAGGAGGGCGCCGGCCAGATCCCGCAGCTCGCCGAGCAGCTCGGCGTCAATATCGTCACCCTGCGCATCTTCGGCCCGGACCACATCATCCTCGCGGTCGTCGAGGCGGACGACATTGATTCCGTCAGGGCCTTCGCCTTGAAGAGCCGCCTCATGCAGTGGAACACGGTAAACATCCACGCCACCTACTCGATTGAGGAGGCGATCCCGCTGATCGACGAGTTGGAGCCCATCTTCTAGGGCAACACGCTCGGCGCGCGCCAGCGGTCACCCGGCGGTCTTTTGCGGGCAGTTCTGGGCCGGCACCTTCCTATGTCCATGTCGCGAGATACTGCGTGGCGATGTCGCATCAGAACGTCGAATTGGTTCGTCGATGGGCGGAATGCCTTGCGGGCGGGGAATTGCCGCTTGAGCTGTCCGACCCCGAGCTCCGGCTCGACAACATCGTCCAGTTCCCGATCACCGGGCCCTACCACGGACACGAGGGCCTTCGGCGCTGGTGGCAAGACGTCGCGGAAGCATTTGAGGAGATTCGATTCGAGGTCGAGGAGTTGATCGATCTCGACGATGAGAACCAGGCACTCAAGGCCGCCGGGCTGCGGGAGTAGGCGATGTCGCGGGAGGAGCGCATCGCGGAAAACGAGGTCTTTTGCCGGGACCTCAACAGGAGCAAGGACGACTGGCTCAGGGGTGGCGTTCTGGCGGCAGGTTTTCGATGCGAGTGCTGGCGGATCGACTGCGCCGTCCGCATACGACTGTCCAGGCGGGAATGGCAGGAGGTCCGCTCGCGTCCGGAGCGCTTCGCTGTCGCGCCCGGGCACACAGCCAACGACGTCGAACCGGGCGTTGAAGAGGTGGTCAAGGAATACGAACACTTCTGGATCGTCGAAAAGCGCGGCGAGGCGGGAGAGATAGCCGCGAAGCGGGCGTAGCCGATGATTAGGCTCTCGTGGGATGGGTGGCACCCTCAACGAGGAACTATCGCGTGAGGCCGCGACATCGGGGATTCGACGTGCCGTGGAAACCGGGACCTACTACGGCGACAGCGCGATCAAGCTCAGCCGCATCTTCGAGCGAGTAGAGACGATCGAACTATCGCGGCGCCTCGCGCTGCGCTCCTGGCTGCGTCTGCTTCGCTACCGGAATGTGCATCTCCGACTTGGCGATTCCAGCAAGCTCCTCAAACCGTCCTCCGAACCGACGCTCTACTGGCTCGATAGTCACTGGAGTGGTGGAAACACCGCGGGCGCGGACCGGCCGTGCCCGCTTCTCTCTGAGATCCAGGCAACATCGCCGGGGACCTTTGGCGACTGGTACCTGATCGATGACGCGCGCCTTTTCACCGGCCGGCTTGATTCAGGGCTTGACCCGGTGCAGTGGCCGACGATTGACCAAATCCGAGAACTCATAGCGGTGGTCCGGCCTGGATATGAGGTCTCGGTGCGCAAAGATCTCGACGTAATCGTCGTGAGGCCATCCGCCTACGGCTTCTAGCTGCTGCCCCGCGCCGCCACGACTGGGAGGGCAAGTAGTCCGGTGAGGCAGAGGGGTGACCTGGTCCACCGCCGCCCCTCTTGAACTTCCGCCCTAGCGCAGCTGGCCCCGGATCGCGCCGAGCGGGAAACCCGGATCGGTGTGGTAGTTGACGTAGAAGGCGCTCGGGTCTTGGCAGAGGTCGGCGGGGTCGATCGTGCCCATCAACGGCGTCACCACGTCGCGCTGCTTGATGTGGCGCGCATTCGTCGCCGGGGCAGGTGGCACGAACAGCTCCACCACGATGGGGCCATTGAATCCGACCTCCTCCTGGTGGATATGGCCCGCAAAAAAGTTCTCTCGGTTCTTATTGTTGATCTGGGTCTTGAACTCGATCGTGTCGTCGTTTCTGACCTTGATATGTGTGTGGCCCTTGGCGGTGGAGGTCGTGGAGGGCACCTCGTTCTTGGCCGCCAGCTTCGCGTGCAGGACGCACATCACGCCCCGGCCGCTCTTCGCCGACCCCACGCTCGCGGGGAGCGCGGCAACAGCGCACGCGACAACGAGACAGAGGATCAGACGCCGCATGTGCCTCATCTTACCCTTGGCCCCCAGGTTCGCAACCTCCGAGGTGTTCGACACGCCAGGACTGGGAGGGTCAATAGCCCAGTTGCCCCCGGTCGGCCTACCAAAAGGGCGAACAAGAACCGGGGCGCCCAATGAGCGCCCCGGTTCCACAACCAGCTAATCGAGTCCGTTCTCCTATCTAGAGGCTGTTCGTATCGGTACCAGTGAAGCCGCACATTAGGCCCGGGCATCCTGAGCTTGCTGCGGCAGGTCGCTGATCGGCCTCCCGTTGCCCTGGCCCGGGAACGGGTCGGGACAACTGGGGCCTCCGTTCGGGCCGTTGGGCGGACCATTCGGCTGGCCGTTCTGCAGCTGCCCGTTCGCGTCCTGCTTGTTGAAGCCGCACTTCTTGCCCTTTCGACCTTGGCTGGGTAGATCGGTGAGCTGCTTCTTCCGGACACCCTTCCCCTTCGCCTTGCATGGCTTGGAACTCCCGACGCCGCCGTTCGGCACGCCGCCTGGGTTGGCGAGCGAGCTCGCGATCGGGAAGGAAAGAGCCAGCGCCGAACCGGTCACCAGCACCGCGACCTGCCGCATCATCCGTGACTTCATTTATCACCTTCCTGGCATCTTCTGGGTGTGCGCACAGTGACTCCTTAAGCGTCGAGCCCCGCCACGAGGTTACGCCCTCAGGTCAGACGCCGTCCCATAGAGGCAACCATTTGTGAGTAGGGAGCAGGTCAGCCCCGCCGCCGTTGTGGGCGTATCGAAAAAGACTGACTGACGCACCGACTGGCGCACCAGTGGCGCACGGAAGCCGCAAACCGCTTGACAATGCGGAATTGCTGGCCCTCGGATTAGATGTGGTACATCCCCGCGCCGGCCTCCTCGGCCTCGCGGCGGGCGATGTCGGCTATCGAGGTCGAGCGAAAGGTGGACCTGAGGGCCTCCACCCCCTCCTCCCATATGCCGCCCGCCTCCTTGCCCTCCTGGCCGACGACGCCGTCGAGCGCCTGGACCACCTCGAGAACGTTGATCTGGTCGGCCGGGCGGGCGAGCGTGTAGCCACCCCTGGCGCCGCGGTGGCTGACCAGGATCCCGGCGCGCCGCAGCGTCGAGAAGAGCTGCTCGAGGAACTGCACCGGGATGCCTCGGCGCTCAGCGACCTGGCCGATCGGCATCGGGCTGTCGCCGGCGCGCGCCAGCTCGGCCAGCGCCACCACCGCATATCGTGACTTTGAGGTGACGGAGATCACGCCAACCCTTTTACCGGGCCGGGCGGCGTCGCGTTGAATCCGCGCCACCGCGCCTTGGTGCGGGCGATCGCACCGATCGCGCTGATGGGCGTGATCTTCTTCCTCTCGGCGGAGCCGGCGGCCGGCCACCATCCGTGGTGGGAGGTCATCCTCCGGAAGCTCGGCCACGTCACCGGCTACGCCCTGCTCACCGGTCTCTGGTGGTGGGCACTGCGGGGGGTCGTCCGGAGGCCGCTTCTGATCGCCGTCTGCATCGCGCTCGCCTACGCCTGCATCGACGAGTACCACCAGACCTTCGTCCGCGGCAGGACCGGGACCCCGGTTGACGTCGGTGTCGACGCGATCGGGATGGCGGTCGCGGCCTGGCTGATCAGCGCACGCCGACCCTTCCGCGGAGGCAGAGGGAGAGTCGACCCTGGAGGACGAGGAGCTTCTAGATCCAGCCTGGCTCGGTCGCCATGAGCAGAGCCTGGGCGCGATGAGGTGCTCCTCGGCACCCGCAAATCCATTCTCTAGCCCATACGTGGAATCACGTGGGACGGCCGTTGGCCGACTCCGCAGAAAGCCGCTCCACGGCGCGCTCGATCCTCTCTATGGAGCGGTCTTTGCCCAGGACAGCGAGCGATTCGAAGATCCCCGGCGAGACCGAGGTGCCCGTGATGGCGACCCGGATCGGCTGATAGAGCTGTCGCGGCTTGACGTCGTGCTCGGCGAGGATCCGGCCCAGCGCAGCCTCGAGCTCCGGAGGCTCGAACGACTCGGCCGCGCGCAGCGCCTCGAGGGCCTCGCTGAGCAGCGGGAGAGCGCCGTCCGTCATCACCTTGCTCCAGGCCTTCTCGTCGGTCTCCGGCTCCTCGAAGAGGAACTCGATCAGGGGCCAGACCTCGTCGAGCGTCTGGGCCTTCTCCTGGGCGATCGCGCAGGCGGCGCGGAGGCGCTCGTCGGGTTCCCGGCCGATCTGGCGCGCGACCGTCGCCGTGTACTCGTCGAGGTCCATCTCGCGCATGAAGCGGCCGTTCAACCAGCGCAGCTTCTGCTCGTCGAAGATCGCGCTCGAGCGACGGACCGCGGCGATGTCGAAGCGCTCGATCAACTCCTCGGTGCTCATGATGGTCGTGTCGTCCTGGGTCCCCCATCCCAGCAGGGCGAGGTAGTTCCGCACCGCGGCCGGCAGGTAGCCAGCGTCGCGCAGCTCCTGCACGCTGGCGGCGCCGTGGCGCTTGGAGAGCTTCTTGCCGTCCGGGCCGTGCAGGAGGGGGAGGTGCGCGTAGCGCGGCGGGGGCTCCCCCAGCGCCTCCATCACGAGCAGCTGCTTGGGCGTGTTGGAGAGGTGGTCGTCGCCGCGGATCACGTGCGTGATCCCCATATCGGCGTCGTCCACCGCGACGGCGAAGTTGTAGAGGACCGATCCATCGCCGCGAGCGATTACGAAGTCGTCGGAGCTCTCGTTCGGGAAGCGGACGTCTCCGCGGATTTCGTCGGCGACGACGGTGTCGCCGGAATCCGGGACCCTGAGCCGGACCGCCGCGCCCGGATCGTCCGAGGGCTCCCCGCGGTAGCCGCGATTGCCGTGCTCCTTCTTCCACGCGGCCACGTCCTCGCTGGTCGCGGAATCGCGGTAGGCCACGCCCGACTCGAGCAGCTGCTCGAGCGCCTCACGATGGCGATCGGCACGACCGGCCTGGCTCACCGGGCCCTCGTCCCAATCGAGTTCGAGCCACCGGAGCGCGTCCAGGATCTGCTCGACGTTCTCCGGAGTCGAGCGCTCGCGGTCCGTGTCCTCGATCCGGAGCACCACCTCCCCCCCACGTCCCCGGGCGTAGAGCCAGTTGTACAGTGCCGTCCTCGCGCCCCCGATGTGCAGGGCGCCCGTCGGTGACGGGGCGAACCGGACGCGAACGGGGACTGATGGATCTGAGCTCACGATGCTGATCGGCGCCCATGTTTCCACAGGGGGTGGCCTGTCCCGGGCCATCGAGCGCGCGGAGGAGATGCGCTGCGATGCGATCCAGATCTTCAACCAGAGCCCGCGGATGTGGCGCCCGACGCGCTACTCGGACGACGACTTCGCCGAGTTCCGTGAGACCGTGAAGGGCTCGCGGGTGAAGGTCGTCGCGATCCACATGATCTACCTGATCAACCCGGCCGCAAAGGACCGCGAAATGCAGAAGAAGAGCCTCGAGTCGCTCGCCCACGCGCTGCGGGTCGGCGACGGAATCGGCGCGCTTGGCGTCGTAGTCCACCCCGGTGCCCTCAAGGACGACACCCGGGCGAACGCGAAGAAGCGCGCGATCAAGCTGATCAAGGAGGCCCTCGCCCGCAGCGAGCGCTGCCCGATCTTCTACGAGAACACCGCCGGCTCACCGCAGCTCCTGGGCCGGGACTTCGACGAGACGGCCGAGCTGATCGACAAGACGGGCGGGCCCAAGCGCCTCGGTCTCTGCATCGACTCCTGCCATCTCTACGCGACCGGGTACGACATCGCGACGCCCGAAGGGATGAAGACGATGGTCGACGAGATCGATGCCAAGGTCGGCCTCGAGCAGCTCAAGCTCCTCCACGTGAACGACGCGACCGACCCGCTCGGCTCGAACCGGGACCGCCATGCACCGATCGGCAAGGGCACTATCGGCCGAAAGGGCCTGCGGGCATTCCTCGGAGAGCGACGCATCCAGGGAGTCCCTGCGGTACTCGAGGGGCCCGGCATCGATGGACGCGCGCCCGACCGGAAGTCGGTGGAGCTCGTCCGGCGCCTCTGGCGGGAGGCGATCGGCAAGTCCTGATCAGTCCTTGCAACTGTCGATCCGACGGTCCCTGCTCTAGGGCATCCAGCAGTAGAGGATGTAGATCGCGTAGGGGTCGTGCGCGATGGCCCTCGCGTAGTGCGTGACCGCGTCCACGTAGAGGCCCGACGGGTTGTAGGCGCGAAGCGCCATGCCGTAGCGCGGCGGGGCGCCGTTGTGGTGGAGCAGGTTGGCGGCGGCAAGGATCGCGTCGTGCGGGTCGTGGATGTCTCCCCCGTTCCCATAGATCCGCCAGGTCGAGGGGATGAACTGCATCGGACCCTGGGCGCCGGCAACGCTGTCGCTCTTCACTCGGCCGAACTTGGTTTCGACCAGGTGGATCGCAACCAGGTAGTGAATCTCGACGCCGTAACGGTCGTGCGCCTCGCCGTAGAAGCTCTCGAGGTCCGCAAGAGACGGCGGCAAACCGGTCTTCAACTCCCGCTGCGGGGTTCCCGCGGAGAGCCGCTGCAGGTCGCGCGCCGCGGCGGAGAGTTGGCGCATCTCGCGCGCCAGGCCGCCGGGCAGCATGGGGATCACGGCCGCGGCGGCGTTCGGATTTCGGGCGAGCCAGCGCGCCTGGTCCTCGACGAACTCGGCGCGGTCGATCACCTCCGCGGGCGGCTGGGTGGTGGGTGGATCGGCACCCGCACGCCATGAGTCGATCGCCGATCTCAGCGCCGCATCGTTCTCGGAGAGCTGCGATGCGTGGTCCTGACGCGATGGCGAAGACGAGGCCCCGCCGCAGCCGATCAGGCCGAGGGCAATCATCGCGGCTGCGACGAGGGCGCTCGTCGTCCGGGGACCCATCGCCTGGACTGATACCGCCTCTCGCGCATACGATGCGCGTGTCAGTACCCGGGGAGAGGTGAGATGACGACAAGCGACGGGCTGTATCTGCACATGACTCGGGTCCTGCCCGCTCCTCGCGAGGACGTCTACAGGGCGATGACCGATCAGGAGGAGCTCGCGAAGTGGTGGGGTCCGAAGGGGTTCACCTCCCCGAGCGTAGATTTCGAACCGCGGGTGGGCGCCGACTACCGAATCGCGATGCAGCCTCCCGATGGGGATCTGTTTCACCTGTCGGGGGAGTTCAAGAAGGTCGACCCCCCAGAACGGCTGGCGTTCACGTTTCGGTGGGAACCTCCCGATCCGGACGATCGAGAGACGCTGGCCACGCTGACCCTCGAGGACCGAGGTGACGAGACCGAGGTGCAGTTCACCCAGGGAGAGTTCGCGACCGAGGAACGCCTCGCCATGCACACGGGCGGCTGGAGCGACAGCTTCGAGAAGCTCGAGCAGCTGCTGGCGTGATCGATCGCTCAGATCAGCGAGTTACGGAGGTCGAACGCGCGGATCGAGTCGGGATGGTCGTCCGGGGCGTCGAAGAAGCGGCGGTTGACGCACTCGTAAGCCGGGCCGTCTCCCTCGTAGGCGCGCTCGACGCTGAACTGGCAGTGGGGCAGCGGATCGCCGGTCATCTTGATCCCGCCGAAGCCCTCCCGCGTCCGCTCGGCCAATACGAACATGTCGAAGTCGATCTCCGCGCTGAAGACCTTGTTCATGCAGCCCATGTAGCGGGCGCCGGTGCGCGCGTCCTCGTAGGTGTAGAGGTACTTGCACCCCATCTCGAGACAGCCGGCGGGGTTGACGAGCTTGTCGCAGAACGAGCGGCATTGGCGGCACTCGCCGGCCGTGCTGCGTTGTTGTTGGGTCTGCCCGGACACGAGCGTTCAGTCTAGGACGCGGGCACCGCGGGTTGGGGATCGCCAGGATGCAGCGGCCCTTGCGCAAAGTGGGGCAAGTCTGCTAGTGCCCCGGCGGCTGTCTCATTCACGCCGCCGCGCGAGATCCGGCCCCGAGCAGGGCATCGAGCTCGGCGTCCAGGGCGGCCGAGGGACGTACGCGGTAGTCGCTCCCGAACCGCAGCCGGCGAGAACCCTGCCTGGTCTCCATCTCGAGCAACACCTCTGAGTCCCCAGGGAAGTGCTCGAAGATCGCCTTCAGCTCCTCGATCAGGGAGGCGCCGAACCGGGCGGCGTCTATCTTGAGGAGGACGGGACCCAGGTCGCGGGCGGCGCGCGCCTTGGCCACTTCGTCCTCGCTCGGCCGGAAGACCTCGATCTCCTGCACGAGGAGCTTGGAGTCGCCCCGCTCCTTGTGATCGAGCCTGCCGCGGACGACCAGCACCGCGTCCACGACCACCTCGTCGCCCGCGTCGGCGAAGACCTGCCCCAGGATCAGCATCTCCACCTGGCCCTCGACGTCGTCGAGCGTGGCGAACATCATCGGGTCGCCGCGCTTCGTCCGGATCCGCTTGCACTCGGTGACGATTCCGCCGACGGTGACGATCGACCCGTCGGCCTTGCTCTCGAGCCCGGACAGCGGGCAGTCCACCCTCGCGCGGAGCGCCTCCTTCACCTCGGCCAGGGGATGCGACGAAAGGTAGGTCCCGAGGGTCTCCTTCTCGAGGCGAAGCAGCTCGCGCTGGTCGAACTCCTCTGTCGCGATCGGGGCGTGATGGGAGCGGGTCGGGCCGGCCTCCTCGGCGCCGCCGCCGAGGTCGAAGATCGAGGACTGCCCCATGCGCGAGTCCTCCTGGGAGCGCTGGCCGAAGGCCGTGGCCGCCGGCAGCGCCTCGAGCATGCCGCGGCGGGGCGCGCCGGTCGAGTCGAGGGCCCCGCACTTGACCAGGCACTCGACCGCGCGCTTGTTGACCGCGCGGGTGTCGACGCGCTCGCAGAAGTCCCAGATCGAGCCGAACTCGTCGCCCTCGGCGCGAGCATCGAGGATCGCTTGGACCGCCACGTGGCCGACGTTCTTCACCGCATCGAGCCCGAAGCGGATGCTGTTGCCCGAGACGACGAAGCCGTGGTCGGAGGTATTGACGTCCGGGGGCAACACATCGATCCCCATCTCGTCGCAGCGATTGACGAAGAACGGGACCTTGTCCTTGGTCGACATGACCGTCGAGATCAGCGCAGCCATGTACTCGGCCGCGTAGTTGGCGCGCAGCCAAGCGGTTCGGTAGGCGATCAGCGCGTAGCAGGCGGCGTGCGAGCGGTTGAAGGAGTAGTCGGCCGCCGCCTCCATCAGCGACCAGAGGTCCTGGGCGACGCGGCGGTCGGTGTTGGACGCGCTGAGGCCTTCCAGGAACTTGTCCTTCATGGTGGCCATCAGATCGCGCTTCTTCTTGCCGACCGCCTTGCGCAGATCGTCGGCCTCTGCCGGGGTGAACCCGGCCATCTGCTTGGCGATCTCCATGAGCTGCTCCTGGTAGATCACGCAGCCATAGGTGGACTCGGTGATCGGGCGCAGCCGCGGATCGCGGTAGCCGACCGACGAGGGTTCCCGCTTGCCGCGGGCGTAGTCGCCGATGTAGCGCATGGCGCCGGGGCGGTAGAGCGCGACCAAGGCGACCAGGTCCTGGAAGTCGGTCGGGCGGACAGTCCGAAGCGCGTCGCGCATTCCGTCGGACTCGAACTGGAAGACCCCGATCGAGTCCCCGCGAGCGAGCATCTCGTAGGTCCTGGCGTCGTCGAGCGTGATGTCCTTGATGTCGATCCGCTCGCCGCGGGAGCGCTCGATGATCGCGACCGCGTCTTCGATCACGTCGAGGTTCCGGAGGCCGAGAAAATCCATCTTGAGGAGGCCGATCTCCTCGATCGGGCCCATCGAATACTGGGTGACCGTCTTGTAGGCGCGCTCGGCCTTCCCGTTCCCGTTCCCGTTGCCATTGGTCGCGCCGCGGTCCTCGGCGAGCTGCAACGGGACGATCTCCTGCAGCGGCCGGTCGGCGATCACCACGGCCGCCGCGTGAATCGAGTGATTGCGGACGATCCCCTCGAGGCCTTGGGCGGTGTCGAGAATCCGGCGCGCGTCCGGGTCGGAGTCGTAGGTCCGCTTCAGCTCTTCGCCCGGCTTCAGGCATTCCTCGAAGCTGGGGTTGCGACCGAGGATCGGCTCCGGTATCTGCTTGGCGAGCCGGTCTCCGCTCGCGTAGTCGTAGCCGAGCACCCGGGCGGCGTCGCGGGTCGCCGCTCGCGGCGCCATCTTGCCGAACGTGATGATCTGCGCGACGCACTCGCGGCCGTACTTGTCGGCGACGTAGCGGATCACCTGCTCGCGCCCGCGGACCGAGAAGTCGATGTCGATGTCGGGCATCGACTTCCGACCCGGGTTGAGGAAGCGCTCGAAGAGCAGGTCGTTGGCGAGTGGATCTATGTCGGTGATCTCCAGGGCGTAGGCGACGATCGAGCCGGCGGCCGACCCGCGGCCCGGCCCCACGGCGATCCCCTTTTCCTTCGCGTAACTGACGAAGTCCCAGACGATCAGGAAGTAGGACTCGAAGCCCATATTCGAGATCACGTCGAGCTCGAAGTCGAGGCGCTCCAAGGCTGCTCCGGGTGTCGGATCACCGTAACGGTGCAGCAGTCCCTTCTTTGCGAGGTCCCGCAGCATCTCTCCGGGCTCGGTGCCCTCGGGGGTCGGAAAACGCGGCAGCAGCAGCTGCCCGAGCTGCATCTCGACGTCGCAGCGCTCGGCGATCTCGAGCGTGCTGGCCACCGCCTCCGGCATGTCCGAGAAGGATTCCGCCATCTCGTCGGGGCTCTTCAGATAGAACTCGTTGGTGTCGAAGCGGAGCTTCGGCTGCTCGATCGTCGACTTCGTCTGCACGCAGAGCAGCGCCGCGTGGCTGTCGTAGTCCTCGCGGCGCAGGTAGTGGACGTCTGCGGTTGCCACCAGCGGCCGGCCGAGCTCCTTCGCCGTCCGGACGATCCCCTCGTTGGCCTTGTTCTGCTCGGCGACACCGTTGCGCTGCAGCTCGAAGTAGAGCTGCTCGGGCCCGAACGCCTGGATCAGGTCGTCGATATGGGCGCGGGCGTCGGCAGGGCGGTCCTCGACCAGGCGGCGACAGAAGCGGGACTGCAGGCAGCCGGTGAGCGCGATCACTCCCTCGGAGTGAGCCGAGAGGAGCTCCATGTCGACGTTCGCCTTGCCGCGCGAGAAGCCCTCGAGGAAGCCGGCCGAGCTCAGCTTGACCAGGTTCCGGAAGCCCGCCTCGTTCGAGGCGATCAGGGTGAGATGGTTGCGCTCGTACCGGGTCGCCTGGGGCGTCGCGGTGCGGTCGTCGACCAGGTAGGCCTCGAGCCCGATGATCGGCTTGATCCCGGCCGCCCTGCACGCCTTGTAATGCTCGACCGAGCCGTTCATCACACCGTGGTCGGTGAGGCCGAGGGCGGGCATGCCGAGCTCCGCGGCCCGGGCCGCGAGGGCATCGATCTTGCAGGCGCCGTCGAGCAGCGAGTATTCGCTGTGGACGTGCAGGTGGACCGCTCCTGCGCTCACCCAGCCATCCTCGCAAGCGAGGTGGATGCCACAGAGGTGCTACAGAGTTGTGAACACGCTATTTACGAGACGCCCTTCGGGAGTGAACTCGCTGCTTACGGATGCGGTTGTCGGGACTCGCTAGGTTGGCGCCATGATCTGGCTGCTCAGGCATGGAGATGCTGAGGCTGGCGACGGCAAGCCCGACGCCGACCGAGACCTCACCGAGAAGGGCGAGCGACAGTCGAGCGACGCCGGCAAGGCGCTGAAGGCGCTCGGGGTACAGCTCGACGTCTGCCTGACAAGCCCGAAGGTGCGGGCGAAGCGGACCGCCGAGCTTGCCTGCGCCGAACTCGGCGTGCCGGTGGAGGAGGAGGACCGGCTGGCCGGAGGCGACTTCGACCCGCTGGAGCTGGCGGCCGGTCGCGGCGAGGTGATGCTGGTCGGCCACGAGCCCGACTTCTCACAGGCCGTCGCCCTGGCTACCGGGTCCCGGGTGAAGATGAAGAAGGGTGGCATCGCCGCGATCGACGACCATCTCCTCCACGCGCTCCTGCGCCCGAAGGAGCTGAAGCGGATCGCCGCCGACTGACGCCGCGGACCCCGCGCTCGGCGGTTTATCGGCATAGAGGGTCGAAGAGGAGCCCAGCGTGGGCGCAGAGCTTCCTCGGACGCCGCGGTCCCCGCGCTCGGCGGTTTATCGGCATAGAGGGTGGAAAAGGCGCCCAGCGTGGGCGCAGAGCTTCCTCGCCTAGGCGCTAGGCGCAGGACCAGGCGCTCGGGCCGGAGGCGCGCCAGATCTCCCCTGCAATCCGATCCTGCTCGGCCTTGGATCCGTCCTGCGGCGCGCCCTCGCCGCCGTAGGCACGCCAGGTCGAGGGCAGGATCTGGTAGGCGCCGCCCGCCCCGCTCGAGGCGTTGTAGGCGTTGTAGTTGCCACCCGACTCGCACATGACGATGTAAGTCGGGATCGCGTAGGGGCCGCCCAGATAGGCGGGCGCAGCGGAGCCGGCCTGCTGCTGGGCGGCCTGCTGCTGGGCGGCCTCTTGCTCGGCGACCTGCTGCTCGAGCTGGGCGACCTGGCCCTGGGCCTGGGAGAGGGACGCCTGGGTCGACGCCCGCGCATCCGCCACGGCTGCGGCGGCCTGGGTGGCGGCCTGCTGGCTCGCCACCAGGCTGGCCCTGGCGGAGCTGAGCTGCTGGGCCTGCGCGTCGACCTGCTGCTTCAGGTCGGCGACCTCGTGGACATGGCCGGCCACCTGGTCGCGCAGGGCTGCCACCCGGTCGGCGACTCGCTTGTCCGCGTTGTGGAGCGCCTGGAGATAGTCCGAGCGCGTCGTGAGATCGTCGTAGCCGTCCGAGCTGAGCAGCACGGTGATGTAGTCGGGGGTGTCGCTCTCATAGATCGCGACCAGCCGCTGATCGAGCGCCTTGACCGCCGCCGCATACTCGGAGCGCAGGCGATCGAGCTTGCGCTCGGCGGCCTCGAGCTGCGTGGCCAGCTCGTCCGAGCGGGCTTGGGCGGTCTGCACCTGCGCGTTCAGCACCATCGCCCGGGCGCCGGCCTGGTGCGCCTGCTCCGTAAGCGAGGCGATCCGGGTGGTCTGTGCGCTCACCCGATCGGAGAGCTGCCCGGCGTCCGAGCGAGCCGCATCGATTCGATCCCGCAGTGAGGGATCCGCGGCCCCGGCGAAGCCCACCCCGAGGGCGGCGATCACGGCGGCTGCGCAGCCGATGCCGAGCGTGGCGCGCCGTCGCTCCGCTGCGCGGCGAAACTGCCTGCTTCGGGTGCTGCCGGAGTATTTATCCGCTGCCGTCATCTCCTTCGATGCCTGCGGGGTTAGCTGACGGGCTCACGCGGAAAGAGACGCGTTACGCCGGAGCTGCATCGCCGGCGATTCGCCCCAACGACATCGGGTCAATGCCGCCTTTTGGGTCCCCCGCTCCCTGGCGAACCAGGGACTCGGCTCTATCGAGCCTGGAACCGTAGCGAACGCTCCCATAGGCGCGTCGCACGGGTCGCGCCCGAACGGAGGCGACTCCGTGCTGCAAGAAATCGTGCAGGGAGGCGGGTTCCCGCTCCGCCCTACGCAGCCACCGGCGAGGCCCCGCACGTCGCGGTAGGCGCGGCAGACCTCCCGCAGGATGCCCAGCATCTGCTCGGCGGCGGGCGAACGCGCCTCGCTGTCGCGCGTGACCGCCCAGACCCTGCGAATCGGCTGAGCGCCTCTCACTGCCCGCAGCTCGATGCCGTCGTCCCCGCCGGCGAGCTCGGGAAGGATCGTCACCCCGAGGCCGCCCGCGACAAATCCCTTGAGCACCTGGTAGTCGTCGCTCTGGAAGCTGATCCGCGGCTCGAAGCCGGCCTCGCGGCAGAGCCCGAGCACCTGGTCGCGACAGGAGCTGGCCTGCTCGCCGCAGAGCCAGTCCTCGTCGGCGAGATCGGTGATCCGCACCGATTTGGCAGCGGCCAGCGGATGGCCGGGCGGCAGCGCGATCCGCATGGGCTCCTCGTAGACCAGCTCCGCCTCGACGTCCCGGGTGAAGTCGAGTGGGAAGGCGGGATAGTCGAAGACGACCGCGAGGTCGACGTCGCCCCGCTTCAGCGCGGGAAACGACTCCTCGGGCTCGTCCTCAGTGAACTCCAGCACGACCCTCGGAAAACGCTGCCGGAACAGGGGGAGCGCCCGGGTCATCAGCGTGGCGCTCGCGGTGGGGAAGCTCGCCAGGCGGAGCCGCCCGCCCTCGAGCCCGGCGATCTGGGCGAGCTCGCGCTCGGCTTCCTCGAGGCGGCAGATCACGGCGTCGCCGTGGTCCATCAGCGCCTCGCCGGCGGCGGTCAGCTTCGGGCCGTCGCTCGTGCGTTCGAGCAACGGGATGCCGACCTCGCGCTCCAGGACGGCGATCTGCTGGCTGACCGCGGACTGCGAGAGATGGAGGGACTCGGCGGCGCCGGAGAACGAGCCGCGCCCGATCACCTCCCGCAACACCCTGAGCCTCCTCACATCGAGCATAAGTGAAACTTATCAGGCTGAGAAGGAATCCATGTTGCGCTGATACCTCACGTGCGGGACGATCGAGACGTTCCATTCCCGAACCGACTGAAGAGGGGACGCGAGATGGTCGACAACGCCGCGATCGAGATCAGATTGCTCGGCGCCGAGGACTATCCGGACGTGGGGCGTCTCGCCGAGCTCGACACCGCCGAGGTGCCGCCCGCACCGCTGCTCGGCGGAGTCGTCGGGGGCCGCCTGGTGGCCGCCCACTCGCTGGCGACGGGCGAATCGATCGCGGACCCCTTCTCCCCCACCGCTGATATCGGGGTCCTGCTCGCCCAACGGGCCCGTCAGCTGCGCGGCAGCGACCGAAGCCGAGGGCTCCTCAGGCGCCTTCGGCGGCCGTACGGCAGTGAGGTTGCGACCGCGCCCGATCTCGCCCCATGAGTTCTCGAGCGGTGACCGGTCTTACCGAAACAAAGCAATCGCGAGGAGGACCAATGGAGGCACACGCGGGAACAATCAGGATCGATCAGCTTCGAGAGGCAGACCCGCGCGAGGCCATCCGAACCCCGGTGCGCCCCCCCGAAGTCGGGACCGCTCCGGTCGAGAAGGCCGCCAAGCGGCCGCGTTTCTTCCGCAAGCGCGCCTGGGCCGATGACCCGCGGCCGCGCTCGATCCCCGGCTCGGATCACAGCCTGCTGATCCCGCCGCTGAAGGCCTACTGAGGCGCCTAGCTGCTCTCCTCTTCGCCACCTCGGCTCGCCAGGTATGCGCCGACGCCCAGGGCGGCCAGCACCGCGCCCGCACCGGCGGCCATGCGGATTTCCCGCCCGTAGCGCCAGCGGACGAAGCCGACCACCAGCCGGCCGATCAGCTCATAGATCCAACTCATTCCTCGGCCTCCTTTCGAATTCTGTGGGCGAGCCGGCTCTGCAGCGTGAAAAGCTCGATGAACCCGGGGCTCGCGTGCTGTGAGAACTCTCCCCCAGATTCGCCGAAAGATGCAAGCGAGCGGTCATACAGCGCGAACGGCGAGCTGCGTCGGACCGGGGTGACCGTCCCGCGATAGAGCCTGAGCGCCACCTCACCGGTGACGAACTCGTTCACGGCGTCCATGTAGGCGTCGAGGTCACCGCGCAGCGGCTCGAGCCACAGCCCCGCATAGCAGAGGTACGCCCACTGGCTCTCGAGCGCTCCCTTGAAGTTGTTCTGGTGGATGGTGCAAACGAGCTTCTCGAGCTCGCGGTGCGCCGCGAGGATGACCGCGGCGGCCGGCACCTCGTAGAGGTCGCGGACCTTGAGCCCCACCACTCGGTCCTCGATGTGGTCGACGATACCTACGCCGTGGCGCGCCCCGATCTCGGCCACCCGCTCGAGGAGCTCCACGAGCCCGAGCGCATCGCCGTCGAGTGAGACCGGGCGGCCGCGCTCGAATCCGACCGTGACGGTCTGCGGCTCATTCGGAGCATCCTCGGGCCGGGTAACCAATTGGAGGACGTCATCGGGTGCGGCTGCCTCGAGGTCCTCGATCGTCCGTCCCTCGGAGGAGCGGCCCCAGAGGTTGTCGTCGATCGAGTAAGGGGAGACCTCTGTGCCGCCCTTGACCGGAATGCCCTTTTCCCGCGCGTAGGCGAGCTCCTCCTCACGCCCCATCTGCCACTCGCGGACCGGGGCGAGGATCCGCAGCTTCGGATCGAGCGTCGCGATCGTCGCCTCGATGCGCACCTGGTCGTTCCCCTTGCCGGTGCAGCCGTGCGCGATCGTGTCGCATCCGTGCTCGCGGGCGGCCTCCACAGCGAGCTTGCCGATCAGCGGACGGCCGAGGGCCGTGAACAGGGGATAGCCGCCGCCGTAGAGCGCGTTTGCCTTGATCGCCCGTAGGACGTAGTCGTTGGCGAACTCCTCGCGTGCGTCGACCAGCACCGTCTCCACCGCGCCCAGCTGCTTCGCCTTGCCGGTGACGGCGTTCCAATCCTCCCCCGGCTGCCCGAGGTCGACCGTGAGCGTGACGATCTCGGCGCCATAGCGCTCCTGGATCCACTTCAGCATCACGCTCGTGTCGAGCCCGCCCGAGTAGAGCAGGAGCACGCGGCCGACCTGGGCCGGGTCGGCCTGGTACGACGCGATTCGAGGTGCCTCTGCGGCCATAGAGCGGGGAAGTGTGGCGTGTTTGTTCAGGCCCCGCTGAGAGAATCCCGGCGGTGCAGCGGGGGATACGCATCCTCTCGATCATGCTGATCACGGCGGGGATCGTCGTCCTCGCCGACGCCGGACTGACCCTGGTCTGGCAGGAGCCGCTCTCCGCCGCCTACGGCTCCCTCGAGCAGAGCCAGGCCGAGGATCAGCTCAACGACCTCGAGTCGCAGTACCCGAGCGCCGCGGACCTGGCAGCGATCGCCGGTGTCCAGGGCGAGGCGGCGAAGGCGCGAGATCCTCGCCGGCCGCTTCGAGCCCCACCTGCAGGAGGGCCACGCCATCGGGCGGATCAAGATCGACCGCATCGGCCTCGACATCGTCGTCGTGCAGGGCACAGACACCGCCTCGCTGCAGAAGGGCCCCGGCCACTACAAGGCGACCCCGCTGCCGGGCCAGCCGGGCACGGTCGCGATCGCCGGCCACCGGACGACCTATCTGGCGCCGTTTCGCCACATCGACCAGATCGAGGACGGCGACGAGGTGCGGATCGAGATGCCCTATGCCGCCTTCACCTACGCGGTGCGAGAGGCACGAGGTCGTTGACCCCAGCGACGTTGGGATCCTCAAGCCCGTCGGCTTCGATCAGCTGGTGCTGACCGCCTGCCACCCGCCCTACAGCGCGGCGCACCGCTTCGCGGTCTTCGCGCGGCTTTCGCGAATCGACCTGTTCGCGATCAGCGGCGAGGGCCGCTGGCCCGCCCCCTAGGGCCCGCCGGGTCTGCGGCTAGAGGCCGCCCGAGCCGCTGCCCGGCGTCGTCGTGTCGTTCGGGCTGGGGACGGGAAGGCCGCCATTCGGGGCGGTGGCGGTCTCGGTGGTCGTCGTCTCGGTCGTGGTGGAGCGGGTCGGCACGGAGATCGACTCGGGCGGGACCGTCGTGGTGGTGGTCTTCGAGTTGTCAGCGGCGACGATGATCAGGCCCACCGCGAGCCCGATCACCAGGGCGAGCAGGATGCCGATGATCCAGCGCGTCCGCGTGTCCACGGCGACAAGGCTAGTCCAGGGTCCGGCCGATGATCTCGAGCGCCTCGTCGACCTCGGCCTCGCCGATCACGAGCGGCGGCAGGAAGCGCAGGGTCTCCCCTCCGATCGGATTGACGATCAGGCCCTCGCCGAGGAGGCGCGCGGCAGCCTCCCGCGCGTCGGCTCCTTCGAGGCGGGCGCCGAGCATCAGGCCGCGCCCGCGAACCTCGCCGATCGCGTCGAACCCATCCAGGCCGTCGCAGAACCTCGTCCCGAGGTCGCGCACGCGCCGCAGAAGCTCCGCGTCGTCGAGCACGTCGAAGGCCGCTAGGGAAGCGGCGGCAATCAGCGGACCCCCGGCGAAGGTCGAGCCGTGGTCGCCCCGCTCCAGAACGTCGGCCGCCGCCGCGCTCGCGACGCAGGCAGCGACCGGCAGTCCCCCGCCCAGCGCCTTGGCCGTGGTCATCACGTCGGGACGCGCCGGCAGCTGCTCGTAGGCCCAGAGCGAGCCGGTCCTGCCCATCCCGGTCTGGATCTCGTCGAAGACGAGCAGCACGCCGGCGGCGTCGCAGGCTTCGCGTGCGGCGGCGACCAGCTCGTCCGGAATCACGTGCACCCCCGTCTCCCCCTGGATCGGCTCGAGCATGACGGCGGCCGTCCGCTCGCCGACGGCCGAGGTGAGCGCATCGGCGTCGTCGCGAGGGACCGGCCGGAAGCCCGGTAGATACGGGGCGAAGCTCTCGTTGGTCGCGAGCCCCGGGGTCGCTGAGAGCGATCCCATCGTTCGGCCGTGGAAGGCCCCCTCCAGGACGACGATCTCGGGGTCGGAGATGCCCCGGAGGTGAGCGTGCTTGCGGGCCAACTTGATCGCGCACTCGTTGGCCTCGGTCCCGGAGTTGCAGAGGAACGCCTTGCCGCCCAGGCTCGATGTGCAGAGCCGCTCCGCCAGCCGCACGCCAGCCTCGGTCAGATAGAGGTTCGAGGTGTGGGTCAGCCTGCCGACCTGCTCGCGCACCGCCTCGACGACGGCGGGATGGCAGTGGCCCACCGAGCAGACGGAGATCCCCGCCAGGAAGTCGAGGTACTCCTTCCCCTCGGAGTCCCAGAGCCTCGCCCCTTCGCCGCGCACGAACTCGACCGGCGCGCGCGGGTAGGTCTGCATCAGCCACCGAGCCTCGAGCTCCTGCAGCTCGGCGAGCTTCATCGGCCCGTCCTCATGCGGTGATCTTCGTACCGATGCCCGCGTCGGTGAACAGCTCGAGCAGCACAGTGTGCGGACGCCGCCCGTCGACGATGTGGGCGGCTTCCACCCCGCCCGAGATCGCTTCGACGCAGGCCGCGAGCTTGGGCCGCATTCCGCCCTGGATACCGTCCAACGAGGCCCTGACCTGATCGGCCGTCGCCGTGGAGACGCGGGATTCGGGGTCCTCGGGATCGCCCAGCCAGCCGTCCACGTCGGTCAGGAAGATCGCCCTGTGGGCGGGCATCGCCGCAGCGACCTTGCCCGCAGCCTCGTCGGCGTTGATGTTGTAGGAGGCGCCCTCGCGGTCGGTCCCGACGGAGGCGATCACGGGGACGTAGTCCTCGGCGATGTGATCGATCACATCGACGTTGACCCGCTCGATCTCGCCGACGAAGCCGACGTCCTCGGTATTCGCGACCGGGCGCACCTCGAACAGGGAGCCGTCCTCGCCGCCCAGGCCGACCGCGCGCTGGCCGTGGCGGTTCAGGCGCACCAGGATGTCCGAGTTGATCTTGCCGAGCAGCACCATCTTCGCCACCTCGACCGTCTCGGCGTCCGATACCCGCAGGCCCTCGACGAAGCGGACCTCCATGCCCATCCGCTCCATGTAGTGGGTGATCTCCGGACCGCCGCCGTGGACGATCACCGGGTTCATGCCGACGTACTTGAGGAGGACGACGTCGCGGGCGAATGCCTCCCGCAGCTCCTCGTCGCGCATCGCGGCGCCGCCGTACTTGATCACGATCGTCCGCCCGTGGAACTCACGGATGTAGGGCAGCGCCTCGAGGAGGGTCTCGACGGAGGAGCCGGCGTTCATGTCGTGTACTCGGCGTTGATTCGGATGTAGTCGTGGGTGAGGTCGCTGAAGTAGACGTGGGTGCTCGCGCCACCGCGTCCCAGATGCACCGAGAGCTCGGCCTCGGGGAGCTCGGCCGCCAGCTCCGCTGCCTGGATCCGGTCCGGGCCGAGCTCGTCGAGCTGCTCGCCGGCGAGGGCCATCCCGGCGGCCTGGGCGATCCGACCCCAATTCGAGTCGCGGCCGAATAGCGCGGTCTTGACGAGCGGGGAGTTGGCGATCGCCCTGGCGACGCGGTCTGCCTCGGGCTCGTCGGCGGCCCCGATGACCTCGACTCGGCCCACGCGCGTGGCCCCCTCCCCGTCCGCCACGATCTCGAGGGCGAGCTGCAGGAGGACTGCCTCGAGCAGGCCATCCGGGAGCGCCGCGCCGGCGGTGCCGGTTGCCTGGAGGAGCACGGTGTCGTTGGTGCTCATCTGTCCGTCGACCGTGATCCGCTCCATGGACCCGGCCAAAGCCGAGCGCAGCGCGGCGTCCGGGTCGGGGACCTCGGCGTCCGTCTGGACGAAGCAGAGCAGGGTCGCGAAGCCCGGCTCGATCATCCCGGCGCCCTTGGCCTGCGCCGAGACGGTGACGCCGCCGGCGCGGACGGCGCATCGCTTCGGCCCCTTGTCCGTGGTCATGATCGCCTGCGCGAAGTCCTCGCCGCCCTCGGCCGACAGGCCCTCGACCGCCTCCAGCACACCGGCCGTGACGGCTTCGATGTCCAGCGGCACCCCGATCGTCCCCGTCTCGGCGACCGCCACGGTCCGCGGTTCCACGCCGAGCGCCTCGGCGGCGGCATCCCGCATCGCCAGAGCATCGCTGTACCCCTGCTCGCCGGTGGCCGCGTTGGCATTGCCGGAGTTGACGGCCACGGCGCGGATTGCATGCGCGTCGCAGTCATCGCGGCAGACCCGCACTGGGGCGGCGGCCGCCGCGTTACGGGTCAGCGCGAGGGCCGACCGCACTCCCGGCTCGTCGCAGGCCAGCACCCCGACGTCGGTGGCGCCTTCGTCCTTCAGTCCACACGCAACCCCCGTGGCGCGGAAGCCGGCTGCGAGCTGGGCGGGATCTAGCTCCTCCACCCCCTCGGGCGGGGTCACCCAGCGCGAGGCGAAGAAGGTCCTCGTCGCGGGACTCACGAGATCCCCTCCCCCTCCGGCAGGCCGAGCATCAGGTTGAGGTTCTGGATCGCCTGGGATGCGGCGCCCTTCCAGAGGTTGTCGATCGAGGCGAACGCCATCGCCCGGCCCGAGGCCTCGTTGAGGGCGAGGTGGATCCGGCAGAGGTTCGTCTCCCGGACGCCGCTCACGCCCGGGGGTTCCGAGGTGACCTCGACGAAGGGCTCCTCGGCATAGCGCTGCTCGTAGAGGGACAGCATGCGCGCCGGGTCGAGGGGCTCCGTGGTGCGGACGTAGCAGCTCACCAGCTCGCCCTGGTCGTAGGGCATCAGGTGGGGAACGAAGGTCAGCGCGTACTCCGTGGGCGTCTCGCCGTTCCCGGCGAGCTCGGCGAGCTCCTGGGTGATCTCGGGCGTGTGGCGGTGGCCCGCGACCTGGTAGGGCTTCGTGTCGTCGGATTGCTTGACCACCGCCATCTCCTCGGCGGCCGCGCGGCCGGCCCCGGACACGCCTGACTTGGCGTCGATCACCACCTCCTCGATCAGCTCCTCCGCGGCGAGCGGGGCCAGCGCGAGCAGGCTGGCGGTCGGGTAGCAGCCGGGGTTCGCGACCAGCTCGGCACCGGCGATCGCCTCCCGGTGGAGCTCCGTGAGCCCGTAGACGGCCTCGGGCACGAGCTGGGGGGCGCCGTGCTCTCCGTACCAGCGCGCGTAGGTATCGAGGTCGTGCAGGCGGAAGTCGGCGGAGAGGTCGACGACCTTCACACCCTGCTCGCGCAGCGCCGCCACCACCGGCGCCGCCGCGCCATGCGGGTAGGCGACGACCGCCGCGTCGACGTCGGAGCCGTCTTCCGCCACCGGCTCCTCGAGGACGAGATCGACCCCGTATTCGGGGTAGAGCTCGTTGAGTGGCCTGCCCGCGTCGGTCCGGGCGGTGACGCGCGCCAGCTCCAGGCTCGGATGCCGCCGGATCAGCTCGGCGGCGAGCGCCCCGGCGTACCCGGACGCCCCGGCCACCAGGACCCTATTCACGGAGCGACCCCCCGATCTTCTCGACCGCCGACTCGATCGCCCGACGCCGCTCGCCGACCTCCTCGTCGGTAAGGGTCCGATCCGCGGCCCGGAAGCTGAGCCGCAGCGCCAGGCTCTTGCGCCCCTCGCCCAGCTGCTCGCCCCGGTAGAGGTCGAACACCTCGGCCGAGCGCAGCAGCTCGCCGCCCCCCTCGAGTACGGCGGCCCGGACCTCGGCCGCCGGAACGTCTTCATCGACCACGACCGCCACGTCCTGGTGGACGGCGGGATAGGAGATCACGTCCTCGTAGGTCTCCTCGCCCAGCGGGGCCGCGGCAACCAATGGGGCAAGGTCGACCTCGAAGCCCGCCGCGCTCTCCAGGTCCCACTCCCGGCAGACGAGCGGGTGGATCTCGCCGATCCAGCCGGCGTCCTCGCCGGCGACCATGACGCGTCCGGAGCGGCCAGGGTGCAGGAACGGCTCCTCCCCGGGAACCACCTCGACCGTCACCCCGAGCTGCGTCGCCAGCGCCTCGAGCGCTCCCTTGAGCGAGTAGAAGTCAGCCTCGACGGGATCGGCCCGCCAGCCGCCTGCCCGGAGGGAGCCCGTGGCGAGGCAGCCGATCCGCCACGGCTCGTAGGCGGGTGCCGGTCGGTGGCCGACGAACTTGCCCGCCAGGACGCCGTCGTGAGGCGAGGAGCCCTCGCGGAGGTAGGCGCGGCCCGACTCGAAGAGGGCAACCCGCTCCGCCCCGTGGGCGAGGTTGTAGCGGCAGCCGTCGAGCAGCGATGCGAGCACCGCAGTGCGCTCGACGGAGTGCTCGATCGAGAGCGGATTGGAGACGCGGATCGGCTCCGACCTCAGATCGCCCGCAGGAATCCGGAGGCGCCCCGGCATGCCGGGGTCCGTGAGGCTGAGGCTGACCACGGCGTCGAAGCCGATGTCGCGCATGACGTCCTCGGCGCGTCTGCGCAGTCGCTGTTCCCGGCTCAGCGCGCCGGCCTGGCCGCTCGTGGAGGGAAGGGTCGAGGGCAGGTTCTTCGCATAGCCGTGGATCCGGCCGACCTCCTCGATCAGGTCGGCCTCGCGGGTGACGTCGTAGTGCCGGTGGAGTGGCACGGTCGCCACCAGCTCGTCCCCGTTCCGCTCCACCGCGAAGTCGAGCCGCTCGAGGTAATCGACGCACTGCTCCGCGCGTGATCGGCATGCCGAGGAGCCGCTCGACCCGCTCATGGCGGAGCCCCACCCGGTGGGGCTCGGGGATCTCGGCGGCCTCGTCGATCGTCCCCGGGACCAGCCTGGCGCCGCAAACCTCGACCATCAGCCGCGAGGCGATGCGCTGGGCCCGGATCGCGAGCTCCGGATGGAGCTGCTTCTCGAAGCGGTTCGAGGCGTCCGAGCGCAGGCCGAGCTTGCGCGAGGTCCGCAGGATGTTCACCCCGTTCCAGTTGGCGACCTCGAGCAGGACGCGCGTCGTCGAGTCGGAGACCTCGGAGACCTGGCCGCCCATGATCCCGGCGATGCCCGAGGGCCCGTTGCGGTCGCAGACCAGCACGGTCTCCGAATCGAAGGTCCGCTCGATCCCGTCCAGCGTGGTCATCTTCTCCCCCTCCTTGGCGGTCCTGATGGTGAGCGCTCCATCGGGCACCTTGTCGAGGTCGAAGGCGTGCAGCGGCTGCGCGGTCATCAGCATCACGTAGTTGGTGATGTCGACCACGTTGTTGATCGGCCTCATTCCGGCTGCGATCAGGCGGGCCTTGAGCCAAAGCGGCGACGGGCCGATCTCGACGTCGGTGAACACCCGAGCGGTGAACCGCGGACAGAGCTCGGGCACCACGACTGTGACCGAGGCGTAGTCGGTGACCTCTCCCTCGCCGGTCGCCTCGGCGTCCTCCTCCCAGGGGGGTTGCGCCAGCTCGGCACCGGTAATCGCGTGCACCTCTCGCGCCACTCCGTAGATGCCGAGACAGTCCACGCGGTTCGAGTTCACCTCGAGCTCCAGGACCGACTCGGCGACGGGAATGACCTCGTCAAGCGGCGTACCGGGCTTGACGCCGTCGTCGAGCACGGCGATCCCGTCGGCGTCGTCGCCGATCTCGAGCTCGGCCTCCGAGAGGATCATCCCGTCGGACTCGACGCCGCGCAGCTTGGCCTTGCCGAGCTTGCTGCCGTCGGGCATCTCGGCGCCGGGCAGCGCGACGGGAACCGTCTGCCCGGCCGCCACGTTGGGGGCGCCGCAGACGATCGTCCGGCCACCCTCGCCGGCGTCCACCTCGCAGACGCTGAGCCGGTCCGCGTCGGGATGCTGCTCGACCGAGAGCACCTTGCCGACGACGAAGCTGTCCGACGAGGCCGCGCCGACCTGTGAGATCCGTTCGACCTCGGTGGTGTGCATCCCGATCTCATCGCCGATCTCATCGAAGGTGAGATCGGGATCGCAGTAGGCACGCAGCCAGCTTTCTGGGACCCTCATCGGAACTGCTCCAGAACGCGGACGTCGTTTTCGAAGAACTTGCGCAGGTCGGGGACCCCGTACTTGAGCATCGCGATCCGCTCGATCCCCATCCCGAAGGCGAAGCCCTGGACCCGCTCGGGGTCGTAGCCCTTCTCCCTGACGAAGCCGTAGACGTTCGGATCGACCATCCCCGCCCCGAGGATCTCGATCCAGCCGACCCCCTTGCAGATCGGATCGCGCGAGCCGTCGGGGAGCTTGCCGGTGCCGCCGCAGCGGAAGCAGGAGACGTCGACCTCGACGCTGGGCTCGGTGAACGGGAAAAAGCCGGGCCGGAAGCGAGTCTCGCGCTCCGGCCCGAAGATCGCCCGGGCGAACTCGTCCAGCGTCCCCTTCAGGTCGGCGAGCGTGATGTCGGCACCGACCGCGAGGCCCTCGACCTGGTGGAAGATCGGGCTGTGCGTCGCGTCGAAGGGGTCCGAGCGATAGCACCGCCCGGGCACGACGATGAAGATCGGCGGCGGCTGGGCCTCCATCGAGCGGACCTGCATCGGCGAGGTGTGGGTCCTGAGGACGACGTCCTCGGGCCCCGGCGGAAGCTCCTCGCCGTTGGAGGGGATCCGCAGATCGGCCCGCAGCGTGGACGGATCGACGTAGAAGGTGTCCTGCGCCATCCGCGCCGGGTGACCGGGCGGATGGTTGAGCGCCGTGAAGTTGTAGTAGTCGAGCTCGACCTCGGGCCCCTCCATCACCCGGTAGCCGAGGCCCACGAAGGTGTCCTCGATCTCCCTCTGAGTACGGATCAGGGGGTTCTGGGCGCCCGCCGGCGCGAGCAGCGCCCCGGGGAGGGTGACGTCGATCGCGTCCTCGGCCAGCCGCGTGCCGAGCTCGCTGGCGTCGAGCTCCGCGCCCCTCGACTCGAGCACAGACTCGAGCTCGCGGCGCGCCTCATTCCCGGCCTTGCCGACCGCGCCGCGCTGATCGGCTGGCAGCTCGGCGATCCCGCGCAGGATCTGGGTGAGATCCGCCTTACGGCCCAGGTAGCGAACCCGCAGCTCCTCGAGCTCGGCCGTGGTCGAGGCGGAACCGATCGCGTCGGTCGCCTCCTTCCTGATCTCCTCGATCCGCTCAGTCCCCATCGCCATCTCCCCACCTATATCGGGTTGCTCCTCCGACTTCTCACGGGTCGCGCTGTCGCGCGCCCTCGCATATGCGGGGCACCCTCGCACATCGATATCCGCTGCAGGGCGATCGCAGCCGCCGCCGCGACGTTCAGCGACTCGGCGCCCTCGCGCAGTGGGATCGTCACCTGCACGTCGCAGTGCTCGACCGTCGCCCCGGGCAGCCCCTCGCGCTCGGCGCCGAGGCAGACGGTCGCCATCCCGTCGAGAGCATCGAGCGGCTCGCCGGCATGCGCGATCGAGCGCAGCCCGCGGCTCTGGCGTTGCGTCGATCCCGCCGCGCAGCAGCGGCTCGGCGAACACCGCTCCCATGCTGGCCCGCACGGCGTGCGGCCCGAAGGGGTCCGCGCAATCCGGACCGAGCACCACCGAGCCGCCGACCAGGGCGTTCGCTGTGCGGATCACGGTGCCGACGTTCCCCGGGTCGGAGACGCCGTGCAGATAGACGCAGGGGGCCTCGGCCTGATCGGCCCAGGCCTCTCGCCAGACGCCGATCGCGCGGGTCCCGGAGGCAAGCGTCGAGAAGTGATCGAGGAGCGCCGGCTCGACCTCGGTTCCGCCGAGACCCTCCCCGGCCGCGGTCAGCAGCTCGACGGGTTCGGCGCCCGCCGACCGCGCCGCGGCGAGCAGGTCCTCGCCCTCGCCGACGAAAAGACCCTCGCGCTCGCGGCTTCGCCGCCTGCCGAGGCGGCGAATCAGCTTGAGCTTCTCATTGTGGGGGCTGGTAATCATCGTCATGGGTGTCCTGAAATGAAAAAGGCGGCTCCGCCTCGCGGACCGCCCGGGGAATCTGGCTCTGGCTGCCTCGAGCTAGGTGGCGGCAGCCTCCCGGGCGAGCTCGACAAATCGGCGGAATCCATCGGGGTCGTTGACCGCGATATCGGCGAGCACCTTGCGGTTCACCTCGACGCCGGCCTGGTCGAGGCCATGGATCAGCTCCGAGTAGCTCATCCCCTCGCGCCGGGCCGCGGCGTTGATCCGCGTGATCCAGAGCCGGCGGAAGTCACGCTTGCGGGTGCGCCTGTCCCGGTACGCGTAGGCGTCCGAGCGCATCAGCTGCTCGTTCGCGAGCCGGTAGCTCGAGTGCTTGCGGCCGTAGTAGCCCTTGGCGCGGTCGAGCACCTTCTTCTTGCGCCGCTTCCGGGCGACGGCGTTGGTCGCGCGCGGCATCAGCGACCACCCCCCGCGAGTAGCGTCTTGACCCGCTTGCGGTCCGCACGCGAGATCACCGAGGGTCGCCCGAGGCGCCGCTTCCGTGCGGCCGACTTCTTCTCGAGAATGTGGCTCGAATTGGCGCGCCTGCCGCGTAGCTTGCCCGTGGCGGTCTTGCGGAACCGCTTCTTCGAGCCAGCGTGGGTCTTCATCTTCGGCATCGGGCCGACTATTGAAGCAGACGCAACCCCAGCTTCCGGGACTACGCGATGCGGTCCCCGAGCTCCACATCCTCGTCGGGCCGCAGCAGGATGACGCCCTTCGCCTCGTCGAGCGCCCCCACCACCAGCACCTCGGAGGTGAACGGGCCGATTCGCTTCGGCGGCAAGTTCACCACCGCGACCACCAGCCGCCCCTCGAGCTCGTCTCGCGGATAATTGGTGATCTGCGCGGAGGAACGCTTCCGACCGATCTCGGGACCGAAGTCGATCTCGAGCTTCCAGGCCGGTACCCGCGCCCTGGGGAACTCCTCCACCCCCACCACCCGGCCGACCCGCATGTCGACGGCCTCGAACTGCTCCCAGGTGAGGGCGGGCTCATTCAGCTGGCGGCGGCTTCCTTCTCCTGGCCGGCGTTCCGCGTCGGGGCGAGCAGCATGGTCATGTTGCGCCCCTCCTGCAGCGGCTCCTGCTCCATCGTCCCGATCTCGGAGACGTCCTGGAGGAGCCGATCGAGGAGCGCCCGGCCGCGCTCGGGATGGCTTTGCTCGCGGCCGCGGAACATGATCGTCACCTTGACCTTGTCCTGGTTGCGCAGGAAGCGCTGGACGTGGCCGCGCTTGGTCTCGTAGTCGTGCTGGGCGATCTTGGGCCGCAGCTTGATCTCCCGCACGTTCACCTGCTGCTGGTGCTTGCGGGCAGCCTTGGCCTTCTGCTCCTGCTCGTACTTGTACTTCGAGTAGTCGAGCACGCGGGCGACCGGGGGATTGGAGGTGGGGGCGACCTCGACCAGGTCGAGGTCGCGCTCGCGCGCATACTCGAGGGCCTCGGGGGTCTTCACGATCCCCACCTGCTCCCCGGTCTCGTTGATCAGGCGCACCTCGGGGACCCGGATCCGCTCGTTGATCCGGGTCTGATCGCGCTCGGGCGGTCGGCGGTCGAAGCGGGAGACCGCCACTAGCTGCGCAGAAGGTAGATCTTCAATCTGATGGGCGAGAGGCGGTCGGGGAGGCGGGCACGAGGGCGCTTAGAGGCGCGGCGTGGTGTCGGTGCCCGGCATTGCGGGCAGTATAAACACCCGCTCTGGGTCGCAGGGCGCCTCGACGAATGAGCAGCTAATCGCCCACCTCCTCATGCATGCGTGCGGTCAGGCCGCTGACGTCCATCGCGCCCAGATCGCCGTCGCCGTGGTGGCGCACGGAGACCGACCCGGACTCGATCTCCTTGTCGCCCACGACCAGCATGTAGGGCGCCTTCGAAAGCTCGGCGTCGCGGATCTTGCGGCCGACGGACTCGGTGCGATCGTCGACCCGCACCCGGAAGCCGCTTCCCCGAAGCTCGCGCGCGATCTCGCCCCCGCGCTCGTTGTGGCGGTCGGCCACGGGTAGGACGACCGCCTGGACCGGTGCCAGCCACAGGGGGAAGCGACCGCCGTAGTGCTCGATCAGGATCCCCGCGAAGCGCTCCATCGAGCCGAGGAGAGCGCGGTGGATCATCACCGGACGATGCTCGGCGTTGTCGGCACCCGTGTAGGTGAGCTCGAAGCGCTCAGGCATCTGGAAGTCGAGCTGACAGGTCCCGCACTGCCAGGAGCGACCGAGGGCGTCGGTGATGTGGAAGTCGATCTTCGGGCCGTAGAAGGTGCCCTCCCCGGGGCTCACGTCGTAGGGCCGGCCCTGCCGCTCGAGCGCCTCGCGCAGCGCCTCCTCGGCCCGATGCCACTGCTCGTCGGTCCCGATCGACTTCTCCGGCCGGGTCGAGAGCTCGACCCGGACCTCATCGAAGCCGAAGCGCTCGTAGAGCTCGTCGATGGCGGTGCAGATCGAGTCGACCTCGTCGGTCACCTGATCGAGCGTGCAGAAGACATGCGCGTCATCCTGGGTGAAGGCCCGTACCCGTAGCAGGCCGTGGAGCACCCCCTCCCGCTCGTAGCGCGAGACGAGGCCGAACTCTGCGAGGCGCAAGGGCAGCTCGCGGTAGGAGTGACGGCTCGAGGCGAAGACCAGGCAGGCGCCCGGGCAGTTCATCGGCTTGAGCGCGTACTCGCGCGCCTCCCCCGAGCCCTCCCGCTCGGAGGGAGCGGTGAAGAACATGTTCTCCTTGTAGTTGTCCCAGTGGCCTGAGCGGTGCCAGAGCTCGACGTCGAGCACCTGCGGGGTCTTGATCTCCTCGTAGTGCCGCGCGTCGAGCTGCTTGCGCACCTCGGCCTCGATCAGCCCCAGCAGCACGGTGCCCTGAGGCAGCCAGAAGGGCATCCCCGGCGCCTCCGGGAGGAACTCGAAGAGGTCGAGCTGCGGGCCGAGCTTGCGGTGGTCGCGCTCGCGGGCCTGGCTGAGCCGCTCGAGGTGCTCCTCGAGGTCCTTCTTGTTCAGGAAGGCCGTGCCGTAGACACGAGTCAGCATCTGCCGGGTCTCGTCGCCGCGCCAGTATGCGCCCGCCAGTGAGGTCAGCTTGAAGGCGCCGATCCTCCCGGTTGACGGCCCGTGCGGCCCGCGGCAAAGGTCCTCGAAGGGGCCGTTCCGGTAGAGCGACACCGTCTTCGCCCCCTCGTCGCGCACCAGATCCCCGATCAGCTCGACCTTGTAGTCCTGGCCTTCCTTGCGGAAGAGCTCGATCGCCTCCTCGGCGGGCAGCTCGCGCCGCTCGAAGGGCTCGTCGGCCTTGATGTGCTCGGCCATCCGCTCCTCGATCCGCGCCAAGTCCTCCTCGCCGGGACTGCCGTCGGGAAACTCGATGTCGTAATAGAAGCCGTCGGCGATCGGCGGGCCGATCGAGATCTTGGCCTTCGGCCACAGATCGAGGACGGACTCGGCAAGCACGTGCGCCGCGTCGTGACGGATCAGCTCGAGGGCCTCGGGATTGCGGTCGGTGACGATCTCGATCGACTCGCCGCCTGCCAAGGGCGCGGAGAGGTCGTGCAGCTCTCCATCGACGTTTACCGCGAGTGCGGCCTTTGCCAAACCGGAGCCGATCGCCGCGGCGGCGTCCGCGCCGGTCGCGCCGTCTTCCAGCTCCAGGGTGGAGCCGTCAGGGAGCTCGACCTGGATCTTCTCTGCGGTGTCCACCGCGGCTGATGCTAGTGACAGGTCCGACGCCGACGGGGTTGACTACGGTCGCCGATCGCCATAGCGTGACCAGGAGATCGTGTTCGAGGCGAGTGATCGATGAATAGGTGTCTCGTCTGGCTGGTGGCGCTGTTTGTCTTGCTGCTCGCCGCGCCATCCTCGTTCGCGAGCGTGGGCAAGCAGTCCTACGAGGGTCCGGTGGCCAGCGAGGGGGTGGACGGGCGATCACCGACCGTGCGGGTCAAGGTCGAGTTCAAGAAGGTCCACCACCGTCGCGGGGCGCCCAGAACTCTGATCCTCTTCGCCCAGCGGGCGGTCGCGCTGTATTGCTCAAACGGGCAGAAGACGTACGCCGGGCCAAGCACGGAACTCGACGGCGGTCCGGGCGTCTTCGATGAACTGGGCGACACCGGACAGAGGATCAGGAAGGGCAAGTTCTCCGTCAGCGGCCTGAGCGCGGATGGGGGCGACACTCAGACGATCACCGGCCACGTCTCCAAGAAGGGAAACGCGACCGGCACGATCCGCATCGTCTCCTCCAACCCCTTCTACGGCCAGTGTGATTCCGGAGTGGTGAGCTGGACCGCCTCGCCGGTGAGGGTGTTCTCACCACCGGTGCAGCCCCCCTGCGCCTTCCAGGGGACCTGCCCGCGCTCCGCCCACGGCGGTGGCTAGCCGCTGTAGTCGAACGTCGAGCCGTACCCACAGACGCCGCGGTAGCTGAAGGCGAGCGGGCCATCCTCGACGACCAGCTCGTCAGCGACCAGCTCGTCCCCGGTGCGCTCGTGTCCCGGGATCACGCAGGTGACCGTCTCCGGCCCCTGGTACCGGTCGCGGATTCGGACCCTGACTTGATCGCGAATCCGTAGGAGCTGACGGCGGCGAGTGTGGTCGACGTCGATTTCGACCGGGCGGACCGCGACGAGCTCGCTCGCCTTCCAGGCCCAGGGAAAGTGTGTCTCCGCGTCCCCTCCGAGCCTGCCTGTGAAGATCCTCTCCAGAGCGTTGCGCTGATCGTCCGCCGCTCTGGAATCGAGGTAGAGGATCCAGGTCCACGGCGAGCCCTCCTCGTCGTCGCTGTAGGTCAGCGCCAGCGCGACCGGCTGCCCACCCAGATCGACTCCGTCCGCGGCCCCCTCATCGATCAGCCAGGAGAGGACGCCCCTGCACACCCCGTGCGTGGAGCGGCCGCCCGGGACGCCGTCGATCCGGCGGCAGGGACAGATCGGGTCGCAGTTGCATGACTCGAAGTAGCTGCCGCGAATCCGCCAGCTCATCTCTCCGTCCCCATGACCAGATGGGCGCAACTGGGCTCGAACCAGTGACCTCCAGCTTGTCGAGCTGGCGCTCTCCCAACTGAGCTATGCGCCCGGGGTCGAGAACGGTAGCAGCGGCCCTGCCGGCCGCCAAGAGCTAGGCGACCGGGGCCGTCGGCGCGTGGACCTCGTGATCCGGGTGCTCCATCAAGCCCTTGGCGCGCGCGGTGATCTTGAAGGTCTCGAGAGCGTCGTAACGCGGTTGCCAGCCCGCCGTCGATTTGAGCTTCTCGGTCGACATGATCCATGGGTAACGGAGGAACTCCAGGTTGCCCGCCGGCGCTTCAGTCCGAGGGACATGCAGCTTCCAGAGCGCGTTGTTGAGCCTCTTCATGTTCTTCAGTGAGATCGTCCGAGTCTTCTTGCCCAGCATTTCTGCGGCGCGGCGCCAGGTCAGCAGGCCGTCGCCCGCAAGGTTGAAGGCGCCCGCGTGCTTGCCGTCTAGCAGTGCGACCAGCGCCGAGACGACGTCGTCCTCGTGGACGAGCTGGAACTCCTCCTCGACTCCGTCGAGCAGCGGCACGAAGGGGTTGTTTTGGAAGCCGCGGACGATCCAGTTGTCGACGTTCGGCCCGAAGACCGTCGTCGGCCGTACGATCGTCATCACGGCGTCCGTGTTCTCGTAGGCCCAGAGCTGGCAGATGCGATCTGCGTCGGCTTTGTCTCGTGCGTAGGAGAAATCTGGGACGCCGCGCACGGGCCAGTCCTCGGCGATCGGCTTCGGATTGTCGGGAAATGCGCCGTAGGCGGCTACCGAGGTGGTGACCATGACCTGGTCCACACCTGCATCCGAGGCGGCTTGCAGGACCGCCTGGCAGCCGTTGACGTCGATGTCATACATCCTCGCTTCGTCGCGGATCGGGTTGAAGACGAAGGCCAGATGTATCAGCGCGTCGATCTCGTGGCCCTCGAGAAGCTCCTTCATCTCGCGGCGCTCGCGGATGTCGACCTTGACGAACTCCGTCTTCGGCCAGGCGCGAGGCGGCGGGCGGAGGTCGACGTCGATGATCTTCTCGGTCTCCTCGCGGCGCGAGAGCTCGTCTGTGAGGCGTCCGCCGATGTACCCGGAACCCCCTGTGATCAGGTAGCGCACGAGCGGCATCCTATCCTGGCCGGGCGGCCAGCGTCTGCGAACACGATCGCTCACCATCCCCGGTTGCGGAAAACCCACACGATCGCGCGGGAAATCCGCACAGTTCTGCAACACCGCGCGAGAGACGCAACCTTCCGCGGAAGGCCGTGTTAGTGTCTCCTGACAGGCTCAAGTTCAGCCGCGCCGCGTCTGACACTTGAGCCACAAGACTTGAAGGACCGACGGGCCGGCGAAGGGGACTTTCGCCGGCGGCACGTCCTTTCGGAAACAAAGGGCCCCTTCACAGGGGCCCTTTTCCGTGCTCGGGGCAGACTGCCCCCCGGTGCTGGAAAGTAAACGGACGGAGCGATACGGTCGGCGGACGATGGATCGCCCCAGGGTGCTGCTGGTGCCCACGCTAACTGAGGTCGAGTGGAAGATCAGGCCGCTGATCGAGGAGTGGGCCGAGGTCGCCTCGTTCGATGCGCCGGGCGTCGGCGACGAGCCCGCGACAACGCTTACGCCCGAGGCGATTATCACCCGAGGGGTTGAGGAGGTCGAGCGGCGGGGCTGGGAGCGCTGCGTGATCGTCGGCGACGAGGTCGGTGCGGCGCAGGCCGCCCACATCGCCGGGGCCAGACCCGCGGCCACCCGCGCTCTCGTTCTCGGTCATGCCACGCTCACCTTCGGCCGCGACGGTCCGCGACGCCCCCTGAACGGAGAGCTCTTCGACGCGCTCCTCCAGCTGGCGCATACCGACTACCGGAGCTACGTCCGCGCACTCTGTCAGCTCACCCAGCATGCATACGACGACGAGCTGGCCAACCGGTACATGGAGCGCGTCCCGCAGGAGGTGGCCCTCGGCTACCTCGAGCACCTCCTGCCGCGCATGGAGGCCGAGCACCTGGAGCCGATCCTCAGATCGCTCGACGTCCCGATGCTGCTGGTTGAGCACCGGGGCTGTCTGGGCTGGACGGCCGAGGGCTTCGAGGAGGCCGTGGCGGCCTTCCCCGAAGCCACCACCGGCTCCGTCGAGATCAAGGCGAGCTGCGATCCCCGGTTCGCCGAGCTCATCCGCGAGTTCTGCGAGGGGCTGTCCGAGCCCAGCGGCACTCCCGCCGCCGAGCAGGCCTCCTAGCGCTGTCCCTCGGGAGTCTCGACTTCAAGCGTGAGACCGTCGACGCCCGTGACGGTCACCCGCTCGCCGACCTCTGCCCGCGAGCTGCAGCGGGCGTGCCAGATCTCACCCCGCAGGCGGACTCGTCCCCGGGGATCGCAGGTCTCGATCACCTCGCCCCTCGACCCGATCAGGCCCTCCACCCCGGTCCTCACCCGGTAGCGGCGCAGGAATCGGATCCAGAAGCCGACCTCCGCCAGCTCGATCACGATCCCGAGCGCCACCGCCGCGATCCCCCAGCCCGGCGGGAGCACGAAGAGGGCGAGGAGGATCGCGCCGACCAGCAGCATCGGCCGATGCTATGGCTAACGACGCTAGGCGCTCTTCGGGGAACGCGAGCGGCGCCGGACGGTCGGGGTCGTGCGCGTCGGGGCGTTGTCGTCGCTGGGTGGAACCTCGGCGACGGCGAAGGGCTGGGTGGGCTGCACCTCTGCCCGCTTTCTGTGCACCCTCTCGCGGGCGTATTCGACAACCTCGCCCATCGCCTCCTCGCAGCGCTCGACTCCCTGTTGCTCAAGAAACGATCCCGCCGGAGCGAGGCTCTCTCGAAGGCGCCTACCGGAATCGAACCGGTGTAAACGGCTTTGCAGGCCGCTGCGTAGCCACTCCGCCAAGGCGCCACGCTGATCAGAGCCTAGCGACGACCCTCTGACTGGAAACGCCCCGCGAGGCCATCCTGGCCTTCGGGGCGGCGGAGTCAAGGCAAGCGGCTGATGGGATTCGAACCCACGACCTTCTGCATGGCAAGCAGACGCTCTAGCCAACTGAGCTACAGCCGCGCGAGGCCCGATTCTAGCTTCGCCGTGCGGTTTCACGCCTCCGATTGCCAACTGAGCTACAGCCGCGCGAGGCGAAAAGTGTAGGCGCGGACCTGCGTGGTTCCCGCGCGTAGTCCCACCTAATTTTGGGTATGGTTCCCGGAACTTGGGGTAACTAACGACGGAAGGGGACCATCGATGCACCGAAAGGCTCTGACCGCGCTGGTCGCAGCTGCCGCGATCTCTGCCATCGCCATCGCACCATCGGCCGCCTCGGCCTGGGCGCCGGCCGACCAGGCGACCGTCCATCCAGGGGTTCAGGTCTTCACGGAAGGTGCGCAGTGCACCGCGAACTTCGTCTACCAGGATGCCTCGAACACCTATCTCGGGCAGGCGGCGCACTGCTCGGGCACCGGCGCCGCCACCGACACGAACGGCTGCGACTCGGAGTCGCTGCCGATCGGGACGCCGGTGGACGTCACCGGGGCAGATCACCCGGGCGTGCTCGCCTACAACTCGTGGCTCACCATGCAGTCGAGGGGTGAGACCGACGAGAACACCTGCGCGTTCAACGACCTCGCCCTGATCCGGGTCGATCCGGCTGACGTGGCGAAGGTGAACCCGTCGGTGCCCCAGCTCGGCGGACCCACCGGGGTGGGCGCCTGGGGCGCCTCGGGCTCGACCGTCTACAGCTACGGCAACTCCGAGCTGCGCGGCGGCGTCACCGCACTCAGCCCGAAGCAGGGAGTGGTCGTTCAGAACACCGGAGGCGGCTGGAGCCACGACGTCTATACGGCGACGCCCGGGATCCCGGGTGACTCCGGCAGCGGCTTCTTGAACGCGAGCGGCGGCGCGATCGGCGTGCTCAGCACGGTGCAGCTCGCACCGCTGGCTGGCTCGAACGGCGTCGGCGACCTCCCCAGCGAGATCGCCTACATGCATGCCAACGCTCCCGGATTCGCCGGGGTCGACCTGGTGCCGGGAACCGAGCCGTTCGACGGGAATGTCGCCCAGGCCGTCCTCAAGGGAATCGGCCTCTAGGGCATTGCAGCTACCTCGATAGAAGGCTGGAGAGGCCGGGTCCCCGAGGGCCCGGCCTCTTCATTTCCTCAGCCTGAAGCCGACTCGAGCTCCGCGAGCTCGTCCTGGGAGAGCCGCAGCGAGGCCGCGCCGAGGTTCTGCTCGAGGTGCTCGACGGATGAGGTGCCCGGGATCGGCAGGATGACGGGCGAGTGCGCCAGAAGCCAGGCGAGCGCAACCTGCGCCGGCGTTGCGTCGTGCCGCGATGCGATCCGGTCCACGGGACCGCCCGGCTGGGCGAGATGGCCTGACTCGATCGGGGCCCACGGGAAGAAGGCAATCCCAAGCTCCTCGCAGCGATCGAGCACATCCTGCGAGGAGCGATCGATGAGGCTGAACCTGTTCTGGACCGAGACGACCTCAACGATCTCGCGGGCGGTCTCGAGCTGGTCCAGAGAGACGTTGGAGACGCCGATGTGGCGAATCTTGCCCTCCGCCTGGAGCTCCTTGAGCGCACCGATCGAAATCTCGTACGGCACCTTCGGATCGGGGCGGTGGTCTTGGTAGAGCTCGATGGTGTCGAGCCGCAACCGTCGGAGCGAGCCCTCGCAGGCCTCCCTCAGGTGCTCGGGGCGGCCATCGGCGGGCCAGCCCCGGCCCGGGCCGGTCCGAACCAGCCCGCCCTTGGTGGCGATCAGCAGATCCTCCGGATAGGGATAGAGGGCCTCTGCAATCAGCTCCTCGCTGACGTTCGGCCCGTACGAGTCGGCGGTGTCGATCAGGTTGACGCCGAGCTCCACTGCTCGCCGCAGGACGGCGATGGCGCCGTCGTGATCGGGCGGGGGCCCCCAGATTCCCGGCCCGGTGATCCGCATCGCTCCGAAGCCGAATCGGCGAACCGTCCGCTCGCCGATTGCGATCGTGCCGACGGCGTCATCGGTAAGTGCGGGAGCCACCGGGTGACCTTAGCGACGGGCAGCCGCCGGCTCAGGCGGCGCGGTCGAGCGCCTCGTTGAGGAGCTCGTCGGCGCGCTCGTTATCGCCACGCCTCACGTGGCGAATCGACCAACTGCCGAGATCGCGCAGCGCCTCTGTCACCTCGGCGTGCAGCGGACGGAGGTGCTCCTGCTTGACCTTCCACTTGCCGCGAACCTGCTCCACGATCAGCATCGAGTCCCCGACGAATTCGACCTCGTTCGCCCCGACCTGCTTGGCGAGATCGATGCCGAGCAGTAGCGCGCGGTACTCGGCCACGTTGTTGGTGGCCTCGCCGATCGTCAACGCGCGCTCGGCCAGCACCGCTCCGGAGGGATCGGTGACGACGGCTGCGATCGCGGCCGGGCCCGGGTTCCCGCGCGAGCCCCCGTCGACGTTGACGATCACCCTCTTGGCCACGTGCGGCAAGCTACCTGCCGCAACCGTTAGGCCCGGACTTCCTCCTCGGCGCGGGCCTCCGAGATCACCTTCTGGGCCAGGTGCGAGGGGATCTCCTCGTGCCGAGCGAACTCCATCGTGTAGTCGCCGCGACCGCCGGTGATCTGCCGCAGGTCGCGCGGATAGTCGAGCACCTCGGCCATCGGCACCTCGGCCTTGATCTCCGTCGCGGAGCCCTTGGCCTCCATGCCGAGCGGCCGTCCGCGCCGCGAGTTGAGATCGCCTACCACGTCGCCGACCACGTCCTCGGGCACCGTGACCGTGACCAGCATGATCGGCTCGAGCAGCACCGGTTCGGCCTCCTCCATCGCCTGCTTGAAGGCCATCGAGCCGGCGATCTTGAATGCCATCTCCGATGAGTCGACCGAGTGGTGTGAGCCGTCGTAGAGGGTGACCCGCACGTCCTTCACCGGGTAGCCGGCGAGGGTGCCGTGCTGCATCGCCTCGGCGATCCCCTTCTCAACGGCCGGGATGAACCCCTTGGGGATAACCCCGCCCTTGATCGCGTCAATGAAGTCCAGCCCAGTGCCGGGCTCGGCCGGCTCGAGCTCGATGTGGGCGTCCCCGAACTGGCCGCGCCCGCCGGTCTGTTTCTTGTAGCGCCCGTGCGCCTTGGCCGCCTTGCGGATCGACTCCAGATAGGGAACGCGCGGCGGGTGTAGGTTGATCTCGGCGCCGAAGCGCTCCTTCATCCGATCAGTGATCACCTCGACGTGGATCTGGGTGAGCCCCGCAATGATCTGCTCGCCGGTCTGCTGGTCGCGGTGGACGTCGAGGGTCGGGTCCTCCTCCTCGAGCCTCCGGATCGCGCTCGCCGCCTTCTCCTCGTCGCCCTTGGTCTTCGGCTCGAAGGCGAAGGCCATCACCGGCGCCGGCAGGTCGAGCGGCGGGAAGGAGATCCTCGTGTCCTTACCCGCCAGGACGTCGCCGGCACGGGTCTCCTTCAGCTTCGCCACCGCGCCGATGTCGCCGGCTCCGAGTTCCGAGACCTGTTCGTGCTCCTTGCCGTGGGAGACGAGCAGCTGGCCGATCCGCTCCTTGGCACGGCGGGTCACGTTGGTGACTTGTGAGTCCCCCCTCAGAACGCCCGAGTAGACGCGGAAGAGGTTGAGGCGCCCGGCGTAGGGGTCGGCGAGAGTCTTGAAGACGTAGGCGATCAGCTCACCATCCTCATCGGGTGCGATCCCGATGTCCTCGCCCTCTCCACCGACGGCCGTGATCGCGCCACGCATCGCGGGCGAGGGCAGGTCCTCGACCAGAGCCTCCAGCAGCCGGGTCGTCCCCAGGTTCTTAGTCGCGACCCCGCAAGCGACCGGGAAGATCTTGCCGTCGGTCACCCCCCGCTTCAGCACCGTGACGATCTCGTCGTGGTCGATCTCCTCCCCCTCGAGGTAGCGCTCCATGAGCTCGTCGGAGTTCTCAGCCACCTCGTCCATCAGCTTCTCGCGGTATTCCTGCGCCTGCGCCTGGAGCTCCTCAGGGATCTCCTGGGGCCCGGGCGCCCCCCTCCCCTCTCCCTGCGCGACGAACGCCTTCATGTCGATCAGGTCGATCACGCCACGCACCTCGTGCTCCAAGCCGATCGGGATCTCCGTTGCGACGACGTGGTTGCCGAAGGCGCTCTGGAGCGACTCCAGGGCCCGGAAGAAATCGGCCCGCTCGCGGTCGAGCATGTTGACGAAGACGAGGCGGGCAAGGCCTTCGCGGTCCGCCCGCTGCCAGAGCCTCTCGGTGTGGACCTCGACGCCCATCACCGCGTTCACCACGACCACCGCGGCGTCGACCACCCGAAGCGCCGCAATCGTGTCGGCGATGAAGCTCGGTTCCCCGGGCGTGTCGATCAGGTTGATCTTGCGCCCGTCGTGCTCAAACGAGGCGACCGCGGCGCCGATCGACATCTCCCGCTCGTGCTCGTCCCCCTCGAAGTCGGAGACGGTGGTGCCGTCCTCGACACGGCCGAGGCGGTTGATGACACCGGCCTCGAAGAGCAACGCTTCGTTCAGCGACGTCTTGCCGCTGCCGCGATGACCAATCAAAGCGACGTTCCGGATTCGGTCTGCGGCCTTGTGAGGCATTGGGCACGGACCCTATATGCATCGCCTGCGGTTGCCAAGGCGCCGCTCCGGCGGCCCTAGGCGCGCCTAACTCGCGCTCTTGGGCTCAAGCGCGAGGATGACTCCGAGCGTATTGGCGTTGCAACCAGGATGGCTCGACTTGGGTGTAAATCTGCGTCGTGGACAGACTGGAGTGGCCGAGCAGCTCCTGGATCGTCCGCAGGTCCGCCCCGCCCTCGAGCAGATGCGTCGCGAAGGAGTGGCGCAGGGCGTGGGGCGAGACCCCGCCGGCGATGGCCGCCTCGCGCACCCAGCGTTGAAGGCGGCGCCGGACGTCGGAGGGATGTAGACGCCTGCCACTCTTCGAGACCAGCAGCGCTTCCTCGCCGTCCGCGCCGACGAGCGCGCGGCGGCCACGCTCGAGGTAGCGGCTGAGTGCCGCCTGGGCGGGTTCTCCCATTGGGACGAGTCGCGTCTTACCGCCCTTGCCCTCGACGCGTAGACGCTCCCCCTCGAAGTCGGGGGCGTCGGTGTTGAGGTTGACGACCTCCTCGGCGCGCAGGCCACAGGAGTAGGCGAGCTCGAGCATTGCTCGATCGCGCAGCTCGAGTGGGGTGCGGGTCGGGATGCGGTCGAGCAGAGTCTGCATCTCGTCGCGGCTGAGGACGCGAGGAAGCTTGCGGCCCCGCTTGGGAGTGGCGACCAGATCGGCGGGATTCGCGCCCACCACCCCGGCGCGCACGAGCGCCCCGTAGAAGGAGCGGATCGCGGCCAGCTTGCGCGCGACCCCCGCCTTCGAAATGCCCCGGTCGGAGAGCTGCGCCGCAAATCGCCTCAAATCGCGGTGCCCGAGCGCGTCGGGCGCCCTGCGACTCGCGCTCGCCCACTCGGCGAGCTGCCCGACGTCGTTCGCGTACGCGCGGCGGGTCGACTCCGCGGCCGCGCGGACCGCCAGGTCGCGGTCGAAGATGCGCAGGGCCTCGCGCCACGGCTCGCTCAGAGCGGGCTCTCGGATCGCCTCGCGCATGTACATAACTTCGCCGCGAGGCAGGTCGCCCCTGCGTTACTGAACGTAAATCGCGTCCCCGTACTCGACGCGGTCGTAGAGCTCGATCACGTCCGGGATCGACATGCGGACGCAGCCGTGAGATGCGGCCGACCCGAGCGAGCCGATGTCGCTGGTGCCGTGGATGCCCGCCCCGTCGGCAATCCCGATCCAGCGTGCCTGGAGGGGATTCGACGGGCCCGGCGGGATCACCTGGCCGGCCAGGCTGCCCGCCCAAGCGGAGTTGGGCACATGCCAGTAGGGGTTCACCTGCTTGTCGGTCACGTGGTAGAGGCCGGCGGGCGTCTCGAGGCCCTGCTGGCCGACGGCGATCGTGTAGCTCTTCTGCAATCGGAGGTGGTAGTAGAAGCGCAGGGTGTAGCTCGCTCGGTCGATGTCGATGTAGCGCGGGTACGCCTGGGGGAGGTCCTTGGTCGTGACCTCGGGTTTCGTGGTCTTGACGAGCGCCTCAACGGGTTGATCGCGTCCGGGGGACTGAGCCGCCTGGTTGATCGCGTCCGTCATCGCCCGCTTCTCCACGGCACGGCCGGATTCCCCG
This sequence comes from uncultured Solirubrobacterales bacterium, assembly GCA_963801055.1. Classification (GTDB taxonomy): domain Bacteria; phylum Actinomycetota; class Thermoleophilia; order Solirubrobacterales; family 70-9; genus DASUPK01. Next base: position 986,946 of record CAWDDE010000001.1, read on the forward strand.
GGTTGCTTCGCGAGCCTGGAGCCGTTTGGAACGACCGTCGCGTCGACGGGGTCCTGGTTGATGTCATCGGCGAGCTGGTTGACGAAGTCCTTGACGGCCGACTTGTCGTAGTCCACCCGCGGTTCGAGATTCGTGTCCACGTCGCCGCCGCTCGCGTAGCGGGAGACGCGATCGAAGATGCTGCCATCACGGCTGCGGTCGATCGCCTCCTGGACCATGCCGTCGACGTCGGCGTTCTCGTCGAGCCGCTTGGCGCTGAGGGTGTAGTCCTTGCCCTCGAAGGTGACCACGACCGGTTGCTGGAGTGGGGCGACCACCTCACGCTTGATGATCTTCCGGGCCGAGTCGGCGTCGCCCCCGCCGACATCGACGCCGCCGATCTTGACCCCAGGCGCGATCTGGTCCTTCTGGGAGTCGTCGTAGGCCCAGACGGCGACCGCCAAGAGCAGCAGCATCGTGATCGCCGCCGCCACGGCGATCAGGACCTTGTGAGATCTGTTCAGCCTTGTGCGCACTCGGACGTCGTCTTAGGTCAGCTTTCCCCTGCGACGGAATTGTACTTTTCGCGTCCGCCGCGACATGTTTTGGCCAGGGCTCGCAACCGTATTTGCGGGTGATCGGCCCGGTTCCAAGGGCCGCTCTAGGATGCCCGAGGCCATGTCGCCAACCGTCACCGGGACCTGATGAGGACGAAGGACCAGGTTCGCCGGGACGTCTGGAAGGCGATGGACCGCGAGGGCGTCTCGCGCTTTCCCGGCGCCGAGGGAAGGATCCCGAACTTCGCCGGCGCCAAGCTGGCGGCAGAGAAGCTCGCAGCCCATCGTGTCTGGAAGCGCGCCCAGGTGCTCAAGGTCAATCCGGACTCGCCTCAGACCCAGGTCCGCCGGATCGCACTCGAGCAGGGCAAGACCCTGATCATGGCGGTGCCGCGGCTGCGTGACGTGCACCCGTTTCGGCTGCTCGAGCCGCGCAAGCTCTCGGCCAAGCAGCTGCGGGAGGCGGCGACGATCAAGGGGGCGATGCGCCACGGCCGCGTCATCGCCGACGAGGACCTGCCCGAGATCGACTTCGTGCTCTGCGGCTCGGTCGCCGTCAACCTGAGCGGCGCGCGCGTCGGCAAGGGCGGCGGCTTCTCGGACCTCGAGTACGGCCTGCTGATCGAGGCTGGCAAGATCGACGACCACACCACGGTTGCCACCACCGTTCACCCGATCCAGATGCTGCGCGAGCACCTGCAGACAACCGCCCACGACCTTCCGGTCGACCTGATTGCGACACCGCGCGCAGTGATCGAGGTCGAACGCCAGTACCAGCGCCCGCGCGGGATCCTCTGGGACCATCTCCAGCCGCCGCAGATCCGCGAGATTCCGATTCTGGAGCGGATGGGGTACGCCTAAACGGCTTGCCTATGCGGTTTCGGGCTTCTCGGGGCCGACTTGTGCGCCAGTGTGTGCGCCAGTCAGACTGCTGTCGTGCACGCCGTCGGCGCTCCGAGCCGCCTCGGCACACTGCCGCCGGGCCTGCCAGGTAGGAGTCGAGCAGGGAGGCGGCCTCCTCCCTCGGAGCCTGGCATCAGCTGGCCGTAGCGGTCCAGGGTGACGCTGAGTTCCTAAACCACACCCACACTATTCGAGCCACCACGCGGCTGCACCTGGTGGGGCGCGACCGAACTATCAGAACGTGATCGTGCCCGACCGCGCGGACTGGCAGACCTTCTGGCCGTTGTCGTACGTCTTCGACTTCGCCTTGGCGTAGTAGGTGCCTTTCTTCACCTGGCCGCTCGGGAGGGAGATCGAGAACTTCCCGTCGCTGTTCGTGCCGTCCTTGCCCAGGGTCTGCTTGTTACCGCTGTGCATGCGGATCAACTTCACTGTGCGGCCTTTCGTGCACTTGCTGGTTGCGGAGACGATCTTGCCCGAGAACTTGCCGGAGCTCTGCGTTAGCGTGAACTGCACAAAGGCGGTGGGGTATTTGGTCGTGCCCGCGTAGGCCTCTCCCACGCCTGCTGCGAGCAGGCCGGCCGCGAGCATCGCGACTATCCACCTCTTCATGTTGAACCTCCTTGCCGGCATTGGTGGGTAGGGCTGATCGGCGCTCAGCCGAACAAGTGACTGCCCCTCGGATTCCCTCGCGAGCCTACTAGATCTGTGCCCCAGCTCTGTGTGTCGCTCCTGGCTACAGCAAAGAAAGGGCCGGAACCCGTGAAGGCCCGGCCCTTTCCGGTACTAGCGGCTCAACGGCCTACGGCTTACGGGCCGGTGATCGTGATGAACGCCCGTCGAAGCCCGTCGAAGGTGAGCGTATACGTGAACTCGAGAGCGTGATTGCCCCCGGACATCGACTGGCGTCCAGTTGCGGGTTCGGGCAGGTCGCGCGCCAGAATGCGCTCCGGCGTCACGGGGCCCGAGGTGAGCGACAGGCACCGTCAGCTTACCGTTCTTCGGCACGAGTGTGCCGGAGGTCGCTGCGCGTCTCGAAGTCGCCTGGTGCGCTTGATCGGGACGCGTTGCCGCCACCGTTGATGCAGTCGACGGTGGCCGTAGTAGGTCACGCTCAAATTCGCCGTCGCGTTCGCTGTTGCCGACTCCCGCGAGCTCGTACGAGGGCCACACGTGACCGTAGCCCGACTGACGTCAGACGGGTGCTCGGGTCCTTCCTGCGAAATGCGTACCGCGTCGGGGCGTTAGCTTGAGGTTCGGGATAACGGCCGAAGCCGCCGGAGCCATGAGTAGCAGCGCCGATACCGCCAGCGCCGCTGCGAGTATGCTCAGCCGTAAGGGCTTATGCATTTGCCTCTCCTTTTTCGGATTTCCCCCTGCCCCCCCTAAAGCGTTCAAAACCCGGTCCGGGTAACGCTTTAGCAGTGAGGCCGACCCTATTTCTTCCGGGCGCCCGCAGTCAATTGGGGAAATCGGGTATTTGCGGGTAAATCAAGGGTCGCCGCCTAGCCTCCCTCAACCTCAGCTTGACCCTGAAACCCGGCAACATTGAACGCCCGCAGGGCCGCCGCCAATGTGCAAGTGGATGGTTTGCCCCAGTAGACATGCTCCTGGCCGCCGCTGGCTTCCCCATGCAAAGCGGGCACCTACAGAACGGCAGCTGCTCGCGCCCGCTCCTCGGCAGCCTCGCGCTGAGCCTCGAGGTAGGCATCGAGCAGCCCGGCCGCCTCGCCCTCGTTCCCCGGCATCAGGTGTCCATATCGGTCAAGGGTGATCGAGATGTTCGCGTGACCCATGTAGGTCGAAAGTGCCTTCGCGTTGACGCCAGCGGCGATCATCAAGCTGGCGAAGGTGTGGCGGCATTCGTGGGGCGTGATCCGCTCAAGACCGGCCTCGGCCCAGGCCGCGTCGGCGCGGTCCTGGAGGTTCTTGCCGTTAAAGGCGTCGCTTCCGGTGCGACCGAATAGAAGCTGATCACCATCGCGGCCAGTAGCGAGCTTGTGCTCGACCAGATGGTCGCGCAACCTCAGCGGGATCGGCACCCTGCGCCGTCCTGCTGCGGTCTTCAACTCGATTCGACGGTGCTCCCTCGAAATTCGAGCGATCCCGGCGGGCTCACTCTTGCCGGAGGACCCGCCGGGACTCGCTCACGTCGAAGAAGCGACATCCACGATACTCACAGCTTTTCCCGGCCCCCCGGGTCAGAAATCCCCCGCAAATGCGGCGGGTTCTGAATCGGCGACCGAACCCCCCAGGGGAGCTTCTAGGCCCCGCGCGTGCGGGAGGTAGGGAAAAACACACCAGGAGGTGGCTCGGAGGCGCTCAGACGCTAACTGTTTTGCTCTCAGGGGCATGCGAACGCCCGTTCGCCCCTCTGAGGGGGCTCCGGAGACCGTTGCGGGGGGCGCAGAGCCGGGGACCGGAATCCCGGCCCGCGCATTGCCCGCGTTCCAGAATCCGCCGACCTGGGGCCAGCGGATCTGGCGGCGCCCATTGAGATCGAGGACGACCGTGGGCGCACGTCTGTTGACGTCTTCAGGGCGCCGGCTTGTAAAGCGCGGGGGCGCTCGCAGGTCGCAGTCTCCCGCTCGGGGGCGGTAAGGGACACTGGTTGGCTCCTCTCGATGGTGCGAACATTCAGGATCGAGCGCATCGTCTCGACCGGGCAGGCGAGCCCGCCGGGCTTCTGGTACGACCAGCCCTGGACCGAGTGGGTGCTGCTGCTTGCGGGAGCGGCTGGTCTTCTGTTCGAGGACGAGCCGACCCTCAGGCAGCTCAAGGCCGGAGATTACCTGCTGATCCCGGCAGGACAACGCCACCGGGTCGAATGGACCGATGCCACGCAGCCGACCGTCTGGCTGGCAGTCCACTACGACCTCACGCCCGCCGCAAGCAGTCGAACCTGACCCGGCTGGTCTGGCACCATCCGGACGGCCCTGCTCGACCGGACCGGCCCGTGACGTCAGGCCTTCCTGCGGGCACGCCTCTTCGTGTTGAGGCCCTCCTTCATGGCCTTGGCGGCCTCAAACTTCAGCACCTTCCGGGCAGCGATCTTGACGGCCTCACCGGTTTGCGGATTGCGGCCCTTGCGGGCGCCCCGCTCGACCACCTTGAACTTGCCGAAGCCGTGGATCGCGACCTCCTCGCCCTCGTGGGCGGCTTCCGTCATCTTCTCGAAGACGCGGTCGACGAGATCGCGGGCATAGGACCGCGTCAGCTCGAACTCCTCGGACATGGACTCGATCAGGTCGTTCTTGTTCATCGGGCGTCTCGGGAAGGGCAGAGGAATTGTAAGGCGCCGATGATTTCCCGTTCAGGTTAACAAACCCTGACCGGCTCCTCAGAATGCGGATACATCCAGTCCTGCCTCATGGCATGTCGGCGCGTTCGCAGTCCGGGAGGGATGACAGCTACGCTCCGCGACACACTCAAATAGAACGTGACCGGGCACGGAGCGTCACCGCCTGGTTCGCCCCCGCGGACACTCGATGCTACGCAGAACGGGTGGGGGTGAAAGGCTAGTTCGCAAGAGCGATCTGGGTCACCGAACCACCTCTGGAGGACCGGACAATGGCATCGGCCATGCACAAAGTGGTCATCCACAAAGCCGGTGGTTACGACCGGCTCAAGCTCGAAGCTCATCCGGTGCCCAAGCCCGACGACCGGCAGGTTCTGATCCGCACAGAGGCAGCGGGGGTGAACTATGCCGACGTCTGTGTCCGCTGGGGCGTGTACGAGTCGGCGCGCCGGTTTGTGGGCTGGCCGATCACGCCAGGCTTCGAATACTCAGGCTGGGTCGAAGAGGTTGGCCGTGAGGTGACGCATGTCAAGCCTGGCGACCCGGTGTTTGGGGTCACTCTCTTCAACGGCTATGCCACTCACGTTTGTGCTCAGGCGGATCTGGTCTGGCCCAAGCCTGACGCTCTCGACTTCGAGGCGGCCGCAGGTTTTCTGGCCGTCCACCTGACCGCCTACCATGGATTGCTGCAGAACGTGGTCCTCCGGCCCGGCATGACGGTGCTGGTGCATTCCGCAGGAGGCGGGGTGGGCTCCGCCCTGGTTCAGCTGTGCAAGCTGCACGATCTGACGGTGATCGGTGTGGTGGGAGCAAGCCACAAGGTCGAGTATGTGCGCCAGCTCGGCGCAGACGCTGTCATCGACAAATCCACTCAGTCACTCTGGGCTGAGGCCAAGCGCCTTTGCCCGGGTGGCTACGACCTGGTGTTCGATGCGAACGGCCCCGAAACGCTGGCGCAGAGCTACGCGCATCTGAGGCCGACAGGAAAGCTCATGGTCTATGGCTTTCACTACCTTGCTTCCCAAACGGGGCGGGCGCATCAACTACCTCAAAGCGGCGCTTGGAATGCTGACGATGCCGCGCTTCAACCCCCTGTCCATGACCAGCCGAGAACAAGGGCGTGGTGGCGTTCAATCTGTCGTTTCTCTTCGCCCGAACGGACCTTCTGCACGCCGCCGTGAACGACCTCATAGGCTGGGTAGAGGCGGGCGCCATTCAGGCGCCAAAGGTTCGCTCTTTCCGGTTGGCGGACGTGGCCCAAGCTCATCGAGCGCTGGAGTCGGGCGAAACCACGGGCAAGTTGGTGTTGCGAACGGAGTCGCCGCCCTCGTTTCAACTTTCTGATCGTCAGATCCACCTCTGAGATGCGATGCTGATCCTGTTGCTGCTGTGGACCTGTGGGCGCGCAGAGCGCTGTCCATCAGATCCACAGCCGAAGGGCGGGGAAAGCCATGGATCTGACGAAGGCGCGTCTCGCGTGGGTCGAGCTTTATGCCAAAACCGGCGATGCTGGACTGGTCTGCCGCCGCTGCGGCATCTCCCGGCCCACCTGCGCAAGTGGTGGCGGCGCTATCAGGCGGATGGCGAGGCTGGCCTCATGGACCACAGCCGCCGCCCGCACGTCTGGCCGCCCAGAAGGTCTTTGCCGACCAGGAGGCGCTCATCCTGTCGCTTCGCCGAGAGCGGCGCCTCGGGGTCAAGCAACTGCGCAATGAGCTGATCCGTCAGCACGATCTGACGCTGTCGCTCGACACCATCCATCGGACGCTCGTCCGCCATGGCGAGCAGGTTCTGAAGCGACCGCGGCGGTGGCGCAAGGGCGACACGCCGCTACAGCCGCCCGATCCCAGGGACCGGGTCCAGATCGATGTCTGCAAGATCAGGCCGGCGTCTATCAGTACACCGCGATCGACGATTGCAGCCGCTCAAGGTGCTCGGCGTCTACCGCCGCGCCACGGGCGCCAACACCCTCGACTTTCTGGAGCGGCTCATCGAGGAGATGCCGTTCCCGATCCAGCGCATCCAAACCGATCGCGGGCGCGAGTTCTTCGCCGAGGCGGTTCAGCGGCGGTTGATGGACTGGGCGATCAAGTTTCGGCCATCCCGCCCCGCTCCCCCCATCTGAACGGCAAGGTCGAGCGGACGCAGCGGGCGGATCGGGAGGAGTTCTGGGACACGGTTGATCCCAAGGATCCGGAGATCGAGGCGAAGCTGTCCGACGGCAACATCACTGGAACTGGCATCGGGTTAGCTCTTTGCAATTGTGACCTCGTTGGTGCTCAGGTTACGCCTGAGGTTACGGCTCAACATGTTTTGAAGTGTTCGGATTCGTTCGCTGCTGCGCAGGTAGGCATAGCTGCCGATCTGGGTGACCAGACCTGGCACGTTGCGGGAGCCGCTCCTGAGACTGCTCGTAGTGTCAGAGTGGATGCTGAAGCGCCTCCATTTCGGACTCAGCCGTCAGGGCGTCCAGGTCGCGGCCGACGGCGGCAGCGGCGAGAGTGCGGCCACCGCGGCGGAAGTAGGCGGTCCAGTTCCGCTGTTCGATGCTGCCGACGAGATCAATTGCGTCCCAACGCTCGGCATGACCAACATACCGGATTGAAGTTTCGTAGTGTTGGCTCCAGAAGAACGGGACCGCGGTATGGCGTTGCCGCAGACCAAGCATGTTGAGAGCTGCGGTTTGGCCCAGGCGCTCGGCGACCACCCAGTGCTCGACTCGGATGCTGTCGCCGGTGTGAAGGTCCGGCCAACGGGCGACGTCGCCGGCGGCGAAGATGCCGGGCACGCTGGTCTCAAGGTAACCGTCCACGACCACGCCCCGGTCGATCGCAAGACCGCTTTGCTCAGCAAGCCCGGTCCGCGGCGTCACTCCGATGCCGGCGACGACAAGATCAGCCTCGAAGGACCTGCCGCCGGCGAGGGTTACCGTCCGCTCTTCAATCCCGGCTGCGGACTCCTCGAGGTGGAAGACGACCCCATGCTCTTCATGAAGTGCGCGGACCATGTCGCCGATCTCCGGCCCGAGGACCTTCTCCATCGGATGGCGGTCCGGCGCGACCACGTGCACCTCTGCGCCTCGTAGTTCGCAGCGCGGCGGCCACTTCGAGGCCGATGAAGCTTGCGCCGAGCACGACGGCATGGCGGGCCGTTCGTGCTCGCTCGACGATCGCGCGGCTGTCGGCGAGCGAGCGCAGCGTGTAGACGTGGGGCCTTTCCGCGCCGGGGATGGACAACCGCTTCGGTTCTGCGCCGGTGGCCACGAGCAGCCGGTCGAACGGGAACGCTCGTCCCTTTGTACACACCACGATGCGCGCCTCGGTGTCGATGCGTTCGGCGCGCACGCCAAGCTCGAGCGTGATCTGATGCGTTCGGTAGAACTCGGGCGGGCGGAGCGGGATCCATTCCTCGGGCGCCGAGCCGGCCAGATAATCCTTTGAGAGGTTCGGGCGGTCGTAGGGCGGGTCGTCGTCCTCGCTCAACATCGTCAGCTCGCCGTCGAAACCCCTGCGGCGCAGCATCTCTGCCGCCGCAAACCCGGCGCCCCCACCGCCAATGATCACGATGCGCCGCGGCACCTCGCCTGGAAACGGGTCCCAGGCTCTTTTTGCCTCTGCTCCGTCCCGCTTGCCGCGGACGAACACCATTGCGTCGCGAAGTTCCACGGACCAGCAGGCAATCGGATCGAAGGCCGGCGCGCCGAGCGCCTCGCCGGTGCGCAGGCTGAAGCAGGCATGGTGCCACGGGCAGCGGATCGTCTCGCCGACCGCGAGACCTTCTCCAAGAGGTCCGCTGTAATGGGTGCATGTTGCGCCGACCGCGAAGAGCTCGTCGCCGCGACGCGCCAGGAGAACCGGTTCGTCGCCGACATGGCCGGTCAGAAGAGCGCCGTCGGGCAGTGATGCGAGCGGGATCCCCTTCGCCAGATCCGGACCCTGCGGTTTTGGTTGTCCTTCGGCCATCACGCCCTCCTCTCGTCCCGGAGTTCGCTGCAGCGCGCGTCGTTCAGCATGCTCTTATCGTATCAGATTTTCAGCTACTTTTCACTTTCAGACGCCTTGGTGTTCATCGACAGCGGCCGGACGATGGAGATCATCTTGGCGACCACGAAGAAGGGAGAGACGACCATCGCGGATCCGGTCGTCGACGCAGTGAGCAAGACGATCAAGGAGAACCAGATCGACGTGCTGATCATCGACCCCTTCGTTTCGAGCCACAGGGTCACGGAGAACGACAACAACGTCATCGAGGCGGTCGTGAAGAAATGGCCTCACATTGTGGAGGAGACGGGCTGCGCCATCGACCTGAACCACCACGCCCGCAAGATGGGAGGCGGAGAGGTGACGGTAGAGGACGGACGAGGAGCCTCCGCCCTCCTGGCGGCGGTCCGGTCTGCGCGGTCGGTCAACACCATGACGAGGGATGAGGCGGACACGGCGGGGTGACGAGTCGCCGCCAGTCTTTCCGCTCCGAGATCCCAGAATGATGGGTAATCGCTGCGGCGCGTGCCGCCGAGCTCCCGATGGGCAGCGGGGCCTTCTCGAGATCCCACAGCTGTGCTCCATGCGGCGTCGGCCTCGGGCAGGGCACGTGCTTTGATGTCCCTGGCCCGCCTCCGAACGGCTCCTGTCTGCCTCCACCACACCCACACGCCGCATCGACCTGGGTCAGCCTCAGCGTGCCCGTTGTGAGAAACCAGGCGGAGGCGTAAAATCCGTGCTGCCGGTGCCAGAGCCCTTGCTTGCCGGCTCTTCGCCGACAGCCTGACTATAGCAGGAGGCGGCCATGGCACTTGCTCCCACTCTTCATAAATATCTGATCGACCGGAGGATCACTTACGACGTAATCCAGCATGAGAGGACCGCATCCTCGGTGGACACGGTTGCGACAAGTCATATCTCGGCGGATCGTCTCGCCAAGGGCGTTCTGTTGAGGGATCGGCAGGGCTACTGGCTCGCTGTTGTGCCCGCTTCGCGACGTGTTCGCTTGTCCGATCTCAAGCTGGACCTGGGCGACCCCGTCGATCTGGCCAGCGAGGAGGAGGTCGCAGAGGTCTTCCCGGACTGCGCCCGTGGCGCCATTCCACCGTTCAGCGAGTGCTATGGGCTGGATGCGATCGTCGACAGCAGCATCGATCAGCAACCGGAGCTCTATTGTGAAGGTGGTGACCACGTGACGCTCGTCCATATGTGCCAGGCTGAGTTCACTCGGCTGAACGTCCAAGCTCGGCACGGATCCTTTACGGCCCCGGATTGAGCGCCGTGACGACCTCCCGCAAGCCCGATCGAGACCTTCGCCGGGAAGGTCCAGAACGGGTTGTGACAAGTGATCCGTCAGGTCCCGGCCAGCTTCGAACGGAGATGATGGCGATGGCTTACACCTGCGCGACGCCCGACGAAGTGCTCAAAGCCATCCAGGACAATGGGATCGTCATGGTCGATCTCCGCTTCACTGACCTGCTCGGCCAGTGGCAGCACTTCTCGGTTCCACCGAAGGCCCTTGACAGCGACAGCTTCACCGAAGGTGTCGGTTTCGACGGCTCTTCGATCCGGGGCTTTCAAGAGATCCAGGAAAGCGACATGCTGGTCGTGCCGGACCCCACCACCGCATTCCTGGACCCGTTCAGCGAGGCGCCGACCCTGGTTCTGATCTGCGATGTGAAGGACCCCGTCAGCGGTCACTCGTATGAGCGGGATCCGCGCTACATTGCACAGAAGGCCGAGATCCATCTGGCGAGCACAGGGATTGCCGATACGGCCTATGTCGGCCCTGAGCTCGAGCACTTCGTCTTCAACGAGGTCAGCTACGACCAGGGCACGAACTATGGGCATTACGAGATCGATGCCAGTGAGGCCAACTGGAGTCCGAAGCGGGCGAACAGACCCAGCCTTGGCCATAAGCTGCGGCCCAAGGAGGGCTACTTCCCCGTCCCGCCGGCGGACGTGCTTCAGAACATCCGTACCAGCATGGTGCTGACGCTCGAGGACATCGGGATCTCAATCGAAGCCCATCATCATGAGGTCGCGACGGGTGGGCAGGGCGAGATCGACATGCGCTTTGCAACGCTCAAGCGGATGGCGGACAACGTGATGATCTACAAGTACGTGGTGAAGAACGTCGCTCGCCAGCGCGGCATGACCGCGACCTTCATGCCGAAGCCGCTCTTCGGTGACAACGGTTCAGGCATGCACGTGCACCAGAGCCTCTGGAAGGGGGATAAACCGCTCTTTGCAGGGGACGGATATGCCGGATCGAGTGATCTGATGCGCTATTACATCGGCGGGTTGCTTAAGCACGCGCCCGCACTTCTGGCCATCTGCGCCCCGACCTGCAACTCGTATCGGCGGCTCGTACCGGGGTTCGAGGCTCCGGTGAATCTCGGCTACTCAGCACGCAACCGTTCAGCGGCGTGTCGCATCCCGATGTACTCGCCCAGTCCGAAGGCTAAACGGGTCGAGTTCCGATGCCCGGATCCGTCCTGCAACCCGTATCTCGCATTTACCGCGATGCTGATGGCGGGTCTGGACGGCATTCAGCAGCGAATTGATCCGGGCGATCCGCTCGACAAGAACCTCTATGACCTGCCGCCGCAGGAACGGGCTAGGGTGCCGTCCACTCCAGGCTCCCTGGAGCAAGCCCTCGATGCGCTCGAGAGAGACCACACGTTTCTTGTCACCGGGGAGGTGTTCACGACGGACGTGATTGAGACCTATCTGGCTTACAAGCGCCTGCACGAAGTGGATGAAATGCGCCTGCGTCCGCATCCCTATGAGTTCGTCTTGTATTACGACGTTTGAAACAATCGCGTCGACGGCAGCAGCCGTGTCAGCCCGCGTTGTATAAGCGGTCTTCCGGTCGGTGAGAAAAGCAAGTTTCCGTCGGTGCTTGTGCGAAACCGTCAAACGCCTCGGTCAACGGCCATCACGCCTCCGCCGGCGGCGAGAGCCCGAGCTCGACGAGCTTCGCCCGCACATCAGCGACCGATCGCTTGAGCTTCAGGCTGATGATCGACGGCGGGACACCTTCTTTGGCGAGAGCGACAAGCGTTTGAACAGCCTCGAGGGACCATT
>CAWDDE010000002.1:0-79264 GCA_963801055.1 uncultured Solirubrobacterales bacterium
GCTGGTACCGTCCCGCGCCGGGAGGCCAGACAGATGGAGTTCCGGATCCTGGGACCGCTCGAGGTGTCGGACGAAGGTGGCCAGGTTTCCCTGGGCGGGGGCAAGCCGCGTGCGCTTCTCGCCGTGCTCCTCCTCCACCCCAACGAGGTCGTTTCCGCTGACCGGCTGATCGACGAGCTCTGGGGCGAGGACTCGCCCGAGCGCGCCGCCGCCGCGCTGCGGGTCAACGTCTCGCGACTTCGCAAGGCGCTTCCGCAGGACGTGCTGGCGACCAGATCGCCCGGCTACGTCGATCCGGGTCGAGCCCGAAGAGCTCGATCTCCACCGATTCGAGCGGCTGGTGGACGAGGGGAGGAGCTTGCTCGCCCGCGGCCTGCCGGCCGACGCGTCGGAGCGGCTACGCGAGGCGCTGTCGCTGTGGAGGGGCCCGGCGCTCGCGGACTTCGCCTACGAGAGCTTCGCCCAGACGGCGATCGCCCGGCTCGAGGAGATCAGGCTGGCAGCGGTCGAGCTCCGGATCGACGCCGACCTCGCACTCGGGCGCCACGACGAGCTGGTCGGGGAGCTCGAGGCACTCGTCGCCGAGCACCCGCTCCGCGAACGTCTGAGGGGCTATCTGATGACGGCGCTGTACCGGTCGGGTCGGCAGGCGGAGGCCCTGGACGCCTACAAGGATGCGCGCCGGGCCCTCGTCGACGAGCTCGGGATCGAACCGAGTACTGCGCTCCAGGAGCTGGAGCGGGCGATCCTTCGGCAGGAGCCGGCGTTGAACCTCCCAGCGACGGTGCCCGCGTCTGTCGGCGAGGCGGCGGAGCGGTCGATTCTCGTCGCTATCACGCACGAGGCGCGCGTCGACGCGCTGCTCGCGGTGGCCGAGCCGCTTGTGCGAGACCCGCCTCGCATCATGATCCTGGCCAGGCTCGTGTCGGACGCAGCCGAGCTTCGGTCGGCGTCAGCCTGGCTCGAGGAGCGCCGGTCTGCACTCGAGGCGCGCGGTGTCGCGGCCCGTGCGGCCTCGTTCACGTCGACGGCGCCGGGAGAGGAGCTGGCTCGGCTCGCCACCGAGCTCGACGTCGATCTCCTGCTCGCCGACGCCCCCGACGAGCTCCTGGCCGAGGGAGCTCCCGACGAGCGGCTCACCGCCGTACTTGCGGAGACGCCCTGCGACGTGGCGCTGCTCGCTCCTCGGGACGCGACGCTCGAGGGCCCCGTCCTCGTCCCGTTCGGAGGGGCCGAGCACGACTGGGCGGCGGTCGAGCTCGGCGCGTGGTTCGCGCGCGCCGAGCGATGCGCCGCTCCGGCTCGCAGGTGCCGCCGCAGTGCCGGAGCACGGCAGGCGCGACGCGAGCCGCCTGCTTTCGCACGGCGCCCTCGCGGTCCAGCGGGTCCTGGGCATCTCGGCCGAGCCGCTGTTGGCCCCGCCGGGCGAAGAGGGCATGCTGGAGGCGAGCCGCGACGCCGGTCTGCTCGTCGTCGGGCTGTCGACGAGGTGGCACCGCGAGGGCCTCGGCCCGGCCCGCCTCAGACTCGCCAGAGAGGCCACCCCGCCCACGCTGCTCGTCCGCCGGGGTCTACGCCCCGGCGGCCTCGCTCCGCCGGCCGCGCTGACGCGCTTCACCTGGTCGATTCGCCCCTGAGTCGGACTCAGGTCGCGCAGGCCGGCTCGTACGGCCGCCCTGGGAGGAACTCCTCCCACTCCTCGCGCGTCAGCGTGCGGTTCGCGAGCGTCGCAGGCGCGGCGCTCCCAGGACTCGGGGTCGACGTCCCAGACGGCCCCTTGGCCGTTGCCGTGGGTCTCCAACAGGTGGCGTCCGTCGGGGGACAGATCGATCATCGTCCTGCGGTCCCCGGCCGTGAGCTGCGGGCCGATCTGGGTTCCGGTGGCAACGTCCCAGAGGGACGCGACAGGCTCGAAGCCGGAGACGGCGAGGGTCCGGCCATCCGGGCTGAACTCGAGCGTCAACGCTCCGTTGCCGCCCTGGTCGAGCTCGTGGACGAGCTTCCCGGTGCGGACGTCCCAGAGGCGCACGACTCTGCCGAAGCCACCGACCGCGAGCATTCGGCCGTCGGGGCTGAGCGCGACGGATAGTCGTAGCTCGGCGTGTCGCCGTCCGTCGCACGCTGGCGATCCGGGTGCGCTGTGGCCACGTCCCAGACCTCCGCGCCTCCCCGGTCTGGGCGGGCGAACGCGATCGATCGCCCCGTCAGCGCTGAAGGCGAGGCTCCTGCGAGTCCGCCGATCGTCCGATCTCGCCGAGCGACTGGCTCCGGTTGCCACGTCCCAGAGCCTCACGCCGAGGTCGCTCGCCGTGGCGAGCGTCGCGCCGTCCGCGGCTGAAGCTGACGCCGACCAGAGCCGCCGCCGCCCGCGCTGAGCGGCCCATGGAGCCGCGATCGCGAACCAACATCCCAGAGTGTGAGAGAGCCGCCGGCGGTCACGGCCGCAAGCGTTCGCCCATCCGGTGAGAAGGCGAGCGTCTTGACCTCGCCGCCCGTTTCGAGCAGGGGCGCCCCGACCGGCGTCGAGTTCGCGCGCGTCCCAGAGCGCGATCGCCCTGCTCCTTGAGGCCGACCGCGATCAGCCGGCCGTCGGGGCTGAACTCCCCCGGGTGGCCGTCATAAGCCGGTGCGGAGAACGTCCGGTCGTGCGTGAACGTGAACGGCCGCCCGAGCCTGCGGTCGCCCGCTGAGATCCCAGGCGATCGCGGTGCCGTCGTGACTCACCGTGTAGAGCGTCTCCCCGTCGGGGCTGAAGACGGGCTGCTGGACGGAGTTCGAGTGCCCGCGCAGCGTCTCGCGGGGAGTCGCCGACTCGACGTCCCAGAGAGTCACGGTCCCGTCGAGGTTCGTCGACACGAGAGTCTTGCCGTCCGGGCTGAACAGCAGCCAGTTCGGGCTCCCGGCGGGACCGCCGGTCGCCGTCCGCACGGTTCCGGTGCGTAGGTCGACGAGCTGGATGCCGCGGTCGATGCCGACCGCCGCGGTGAGACCGTCCGGGCTGAGGGCGAGCGCATGCAGGCCGGTCTCGATCTCCAGCCGTCCGCGTCTTCTTGCGGCTCCGGAGATCCCACCACGCCAGCTCACCGTCCTCGGACGCGGTGATGAGGGAGCGATCGTCCGCCGTGAGGGCGAAATTGAGGTCGGCGCATAGTGGAAACCGACGTACGCGCCGACGAAGGCTTCCGGCTCGATCGGAGCGACCGATCGGCTCCAGCGTGGCGGCGTCTCGGATCGTGATCTGCGCGTCGGCTCCGCCGAGTGTCTCGCCGGGCGCGAAGAGGACGACGAGCTGCGACCCGTCTTTCGTGAAAGCCATGCGCGTGGCGGACTCCGCCGACGGCCGTCTCGGCCAGCTGCTCACGCGTTCGCGCGTCGATGAGGCGAACGATAGTGGTCGCCGCCGACCGCGAGCGGTTCGCCCGTCAGGGCTGTACGCAAGGCTCTCGCAGGCCCGTCCTCACCCGCAGCGGCTCCCCGATCTGCTCGTAGGTCCGGGCGTCGAAGAAGAGAACCCCGCCGTCGAACCGCCGACCGCCAGCGTCTTCCCGTCGGGGCTGATCGCGATCCCCGTGAGCACGTCGGCCTCGACCGTGCATGATCCCGATCGCAGCGGGGCGCGCTAGGAGGGCGGCGAGCAGGTAGCCGCGGGTCTGCGGCGAGTCGTCGATCGCGACCGCCTGGCGCGCGAGCAGGAGCGAACGGTCGAGGTCCTCCTCGACGAGCGCCTGGGCGCCGAGGCGCTGGGCGAGCTGGGCCGTCTCCGCGTCGCGCGCCTCGCCGCGCTGGATGACGGCGAAGATGCCTCCCGCGAGGGCCGCGGCCAGCAGGACCGCGACCCCGGCGAGCAGCGCGCGAAGGCGCCGGTTCGTGCGGCGGGCCCGTTTCGTCTCCTGTTCGGAGACCTCGCGGCTCTCGGTGACGAAGTCACGCTCGAGCTCGTTGAGGTCGAGCGCGTGATCGGCGGTCCATTCGAGGGCCGCGGCGAGGCGGGCGCCGCGGTAGAGCTCGCCCTGATCGCGCCCTGCCGCGTCCCATTCGGTCGCCGCCTGGGTGATGTGACGGCGAAGCCGGCGCCCTTCGGCATCCTCCTCGATCCACTCGCGCAGGCGCGGCCATTCGCGCAGCAGCGCCTCGTGGGCGACCTCGACGGAGCCCTCGCCGACGGTGACGAGGCGGCTGTCGGCCAGCGTCGCGAGCACGTCGGCCACATCCCCGTTGCGCTCCAGGTCGAGCTCGGCGAGCGGAGCGCGGCGGCGCACCGGCGCGTCGCCCTCGCCCTCGCCGACCAGGCGCAGCATGATGGCGCGCACGAGCGGCTTGCGCGCGTCGGGGATGCGAGCGTAGGTGCCCTCAGCCAGCCGCGCGACGGCGCCGTGAACGCCGCCGGACTCGCGGTAGGCAGCGAGGGCGAGCGCGTTGTCTTGCCGCTTCTGCCAGAGCTCGAGCAGGGCGGTGGACAGCAACGGCAGCGCGCCCGGCTCGCCCTCCACGTCGTCGACCAGCGCGTCGGCCAGCTCCGGCTCCACCCGCAGCCCCACCCGGCCGGCGGGCAGCTCGACGACACGCCGCAGCTCCGAGGCCTGCATCGGCCCGACCAGCACGTGGTTCGCACCCAGCAGCTCGGCGAGTCCCGGGTAGGCGGCGAACCGCCCGTAGAAGTCGGCGCGCAGCGCGACCACGACGACTGCACGACCCTCCGGATCAGCGGCTGCGCGAGCAAGGGTGTCGGCGAATGCGGCGCGCTCGGCTTCGGAGCGGCAGGCGGTGAACAGCTCCTCGAGCTGGTCGACGAGCGAGGAGGAGGCGCTCGTTGGCGGGCAGCGCGTCGAGGGCCTCGACGAGAGGATCCCTCGCTCCCGAGACGAGCGCGCGGCGAAGCTCGTCCAGCGGCCGCTCGCCGGGGCGCAGCAGCAGACGCCGCCACCGCTCGCTGCCCGGCAGGACTCCTTCGGCGAGGGCCGGGAGAAGACCGGCGCGGAGGACCGAGGACTTGCCGCTGCCCGACGGGCCGACGATGCCGAGGAAGCGGACGCCGACGAGGCGGGCGACGAGCTCGGCGACGAGCCGCTCGCGGCCGAAGAAATACTCGGCATCCACCGGCTCGAAGCTCGCGAGACCCTTGAACGGGCAGATCCCCTCAGCGGACACGCGGGCCGGGGTGGCCGGGCCCGCGAGGGCCCGGGCCTGCTCGCGCACGAGCTGGAGGTCGGTCACCTTGCCGGCCAACTCGGCCTCGACCTCGCTCAGGTCGCTCCTGCCGGCGGCGGCGCGGGAGGCGACATCGACGAGCAGCCGGCTCTCCTCGTCGACCGCGACCGCGAGCGCCGCCCGGGCGAGCTCTCGGCAGCTCGGGTAGCGCTGCTCTGGATCCTTCGCCAGCGCCCTCGCGATCACCGCGTCGAGCGCGGCCGGCAACTCCGGCCGTTGTGCGCTCGGCGGCGGCGGCTCCGCTTCGAGGTGGGCGAACACGACCGCGATGTCCGAGTCGCGCCGAAACGGCGGCTGCCCGACGAGGCACTCGTAGAGCACGCAGCCGAGCGAGTAGACGTCCGCTCGCCCGTCGATCTCCTCACCGGCGATCTGCTCGGGCGCGACGTAGTCGATGGTGCCCATCAGGTGGCCGTCGTCGGCGATTTCGGTCTCCTCGGAGATCCGCTTCGTGAGGCCGAAGTCCGCCAGGTAGACGTGGTCGGAGCCGTCGGGGCGGGCGCCCGTGTCGAGAAGCACGTTGGAGGGCTTCACGTCGCGATGCACGAGGCCGCGAGCGTGGGCCGCATCGAGGGCGCTCGCGACCTGCGCGAGGATGCCTGCCGAGTCCGCCGGGTCCAGACGGCCGCGTTGGAGGCGCTCTTTCAGGTCACTCCCCTGGACGTAGCGCATGGCGATGAAGAGGATGTCCTCGGTCGTCCCGGCCTCGTAGATCGGGACGATGTTCGGGTGGTCGATCGACGCGGCCAGCTCCGACTCACGCAGAAAGCGGTCACGGAACGATTCGTCCTCGGCGAGGCTCCGCAGCCAGCAGCTTCAGCGCCACCCTCCGCTTGAGCCGCAGATCCTCGGCCAGGTAGACGACGCTCATGCCACCCGAGCCGAGCAGCGACTCGATCCGGTAGCCGGCGAGCTCGGTGCCGACCCGCGGGTCATCGCTCACTTGCACGTGCGCATCCTCGCTTTCGGGACCTGCAGAACGATAAGACGAGTCGGGGGTCCTTGTAAGGAACCGGCGTTACAGAGCTGTTTCAGGCGCGTAACACGTGTCGTCCGCGCGCCGTGCGGGTCGGCCACGTTCTCGAAGAGACTTAGGTGCGGTGGGCGACGGAATCGGTGCCCGTTTGGTGCCCGCCAGATGATCCGGACGGGTCCGGTCCTCGGCCCTGAAAGCACGAAACCCTCGCGTTAGCAGGGGCTTCGCAGTGCGCCTGAGAGGAGTCGAACCTCCACGACCCTGACGGGTCACAAGGCCCTCAACCTTGCGCGTCTACCAGTTCCGCCACAGGCGCGAGGGCAGTCGATGATAGTGGCCGAGTGCCCGAAACGCTCGCCGGCATCGAAAGGGCGAGATGGTTCGGGTCAGAACGCTGCTTGAAAGCGTCCGCAGGTGGCGCTAGTCTCCCGAACATGTGTTCGCCCATCGAAAGCAGCGCCGCCGACGGAGCGGTTGACTGAGGAGGAGAGATGGACCTCGTCAAGGACCTGACGAAGCGCCAGCGGGAGATCTTCGACTACATCAGCCGTTATCTCGGCCGGCATGGCTACCCGCCGACCGTCAGGGAGATCGGCAAGGCCGTCGGCCTGCATTCCTCCTCGACCGTGCATGCGCACCTCTCGAAGCTCGAAAGCCTCGGGGTGCTGAAGCGGGATCCATCCAAGCCGCGCGCCCTCGAAGTGATGGTCGAGCGGGCCAAGAAGGCCGTTCGCCCGTCGGGGCTGCCGCTGGTAGGACAGGTCGCGGCCGGTGAGCCGATCCTGGCGGAGGAGAACATCGAGGACTATCTCGACGTTCCCGACGTCGTAGGCGGTGAGGACGGGGACTACATCCTTCGGGTGCGCGGCGACAGCATGAAGGACGCCGGCATCCTGGAGGGGGACTTCGTCGTGGTGCGTCCAACGGAGCGCGCTCGGGACGGCGAGATCGTGGTGGCCTTGGTCGGCGACGAGGCGACCGTCAAGCGCTTCTTCCGCGAGAAGGATCAGATCCGGCTCCAGCCGGAGAACAAGAGCATGAAGCCGATTCGCACCCGCGACTTGCGCCTGCTTGGTCGTGTCGTGGGGGTTTTCAGGAGGGTCTCATGACCGCACTGGCCGTCGAAGCGGAGACCCGCCTGTTGGAGCCGTCCGGGGTGACGCTGGAAGACACGATCCTCGGCGCCTGGGAGGCCCTGACGGCTCAGGGCCGGGCCGAATGCCCGGTGTGTCACGGAGAGCTGGAGCCAGGCGGCTGCGCCTCCTGCGGCTCCTCGCTCTCCTGACGCGACCCCCATCGACCGGTCCGAAACCGGGCGAAACGGCTCGGCACAGCCGCCCGTGAAGGCTAACCTTGTTGTGCGAGCTAGGCAGTCGCGGAGGTGCATGCCTTCGAGGAAAGTCCGGACACCACAGGGCAAGGGCGGTGGGTAACGCCCACCCGGGGAAACCCGCGGGAAAGTGCCACAGAGAAAAGACCGCCGATGGCGCGGCCGCACGTGAGCCGCGCACAGGCAAGGGTGAAACGGTGCGGTAAGAGCGCACCGGCGCCGCGGTGACGCTGGCGCGCAAGGCAAACCCCGCCCGGTGCAAGGCCAAGCAGGACCTCTGACCCGGCCCGGCGAGGTCCAGGTGGGCCGCAGAGATGGATGGCTGCCCCCGACAGAATCCGGCTTATAGCTCGCTACGGAAGGGCCCCGGCAACGGGGCCCTTCCATTTGGTTGCCGGCGGAAGACGCCGGTCTCGCAGGCCTCCGGCCAGCCGTCCTTGACGCCGACGAACCTGCGGAAAGGCCAGCCGGCGAGCAGCTCGAAGGCCTTGGCGTAACCCGGGCGGTCGGAATCATCGAGCAGCAGGTAGCCGCCCGGGCGGACCTTGTGCATAGCCGGGTCCAGGCAGTCGATGCGCGTTACCGACGGCGCCTCCAGGAAGTCGACGACCACGAGGTCGAACGCATCGTCAGGCAGGGAGGCGATCTCCCTCGGAAAATCCTCGACCGGGCTCAACCTGAGGTCCGCATTCGACAGACCGGCCTGGTCCAGCCGCAGGCGGGTCGATGAGTGCCAGAACTCGTCGTCCTCCAGGCTGATCACCCGCGCCGCCCGGCGCGCGAACCAGGCGGTCGACCTTCCGGCCCCGAGCTCGAGGATCGACCACTCGGACCGGACTCGCCGGCGAAGCCAGCCGATCGAGGCGGGGACGAGCCAAGGACGCTCGGGAATCCGGCCCGTCCGTGCACGCAGCCAGGCGGCCGGGTAGCGCACCCAGCCCGACAGTGGCATCGCCTCCCGCGCGGTGTGGAAGCGCCCGGCGCGGGTCCCCGGGTCGTGCGGTCCCCTCAGCGGGAGCTCGGAGGCCACTTGCCCGACTCGACCTTCTTCTTGAAAGCCCGCTGACGCCGGAGCGCATAGCGCATCAGGAGCGGGGTGGCCCGGAGGGAAAGGTCGGGATGGCGATCGAAGAAGCGAGCGAAGCGCCCCCGCCAGCGGGGTATGGTCAGCACGGCCTTCGGCTTGTCGAGCAGGCGATCGACGTGTTCCGCCACCTGTTCAGGCATCAGCATCACGCCGGAGAAGGAGAGGGCGTCGTTCGGGTCGTCGAGCCTCTCGGCGATCATCGGCGTCCAGACGCCGTCGGGGCAGACGCAGGAGATCCGGATGCCGCCTAGCCCAGTGAGCCTTAGGTCGGCCGCCGTCCCGAGGCTGAACGCGATGGCTGCGTGCTTGCTCGCCGAGTACCCGACGAGTCCTGTCGCGGCGGCGAGGCCGGCGAGCGAGATCACGTTGATGATGTGGCCGCGTCCGGCGGGCCGCATCCGGTCGATCGCGGCCAGTGTGCCGTTCACCGTGCCGAGGTAGTTCACATCGAGCTGCCTGCGGTAGGCATCGGCGGGCTGCTCATGCGCAAGGCCAGTGATCAGGATGCCCGCGTTGTTGACCCAGGCGTCCACGGAGCCGCATCGCTCGACCAGCTGGTCCGCCGCCGCGCGGACGGCCTCGGAGTCGGTCACGTCGAGCGGAAGAGCCCAGGCCCGATCGCCGAGCTGCCGCGCCGCCGAGTTGGCCGCCGCCTCATCGACGTCGGCGATCGCGACGTCGTAGCCCCGCCCCACCAGGCGCCGCGCGATCTCGAGACCCAGGCCTCTTCCCGCCCCGGTGACCAGCGCTGCCGGCATCGGCGGAGCATATGAAGTGGGCGATTTCATTCGCGGCGACGATTCGGTCGCTGGGCGACCGAATCGAAGTGGCGAATGGTTCTCCGGTCCTTTGCTAAGCTGCCGCGCGCACTTCCGCTGAATCTCCGTCCGACGGAAAAGGCCGGAGATCGGGGGACCCACATGTTGGGGCGAATCGCGGCCAGTCCGCCGCGTAGCGCGATCTTTCAGCGCGAGCCCGTCAGCTAACCCCGTAGGCAACGAAAGAGGAAGGTTTTGGCGAGCAAGCGAACAATTGGTGCGATTGCGGGACTCGCATCCGTCGCTGCCCTTTTGATTGGCGCGCCAGGTGCCGGCGCGCAGACCGGCGGCGTCCCGGGGGGCACGACCACGGACCCGACGGCTGACCGAGCTCCTCACCCAGCTGGACGGTCTACAAGGCGGCCACCTGGTACGGCCCCGGCTTCTGGGGCAAGCCCACAGCCTGCGGGACACGTGCTGACAGCCGACCACGCTGGGCGTCGCCCACCGGAAGCTTCCCTGCGGGACGCAGGTCACCTTCAGCTACGGCGGCCTGAGCGTGGCCGCGACCGTTATCGACCGCGGGCCGTTCCGGAAGGGCTACGCCTGGGACCTGACCAAGAAGACCGCCAAGCGAGTCGGCTTCCTTGCCGTCGGGTCCGGTCCGATCCAGGCGACCGTGACGCCGCCGGCGAGCTAGCCGCTAGGCGGCAGCTTCGCGCAGGACCGCGGGGTCGCCCTCCTGGGGCAGCGCCGCAACTGAGGCAAACAGGCTCTCGAACTCCGCCAGGGCCAGCTCCGCGACCGCGTCGAGGATCTCCTCGTCGCTCCAGCCCGCCTCACGCGCCTCCTCGACCAGGTGGTGGGGCGGCCGCTCGGAGGGGTTGATCGTCTCGCGAAGGAGGGCCAGCAGCGCCGCCTCCTTCTCATCCGAGGAGGTGAAGTTGCGGGCTCGGGCGACCTCATCCAGGCCGAGGCCTGCGACGCGTGCGGTCCGGGCGTACTGGGTCAGGGTGTAGGGGTCGTGGCGCCACTCGGCGACGGCGAGGCCGATGCGCTCACGGGTCGCCCGCGGCAGCTTGCTCGAGCGGAGCTCGGTGCGCAGTCGGGTATAGCCGCGCAACGCAGAGGGGGACTCGGCGAGCACGCCGAGGAACTTGGAGACGGCACCACCGGCGGTCTGAATGCTCTTGATCAGGGGAGCGCTTGCGTCCGGTGCGGTGAGCTCGTCGTGGATGTGGAATCGACTGGCGTCTGTCTTGATGGTCATTTCGTCTCGTTACCGCCGTTTACAAAGGTCTTACTTTACTTTTAGCCGGTTACTTACGCCTCGTAAGTTTACAAGCATCTCGGGGTTTCTGCACGTTGGTACGGATGGCAGCCCGGCTCGGATGTCCCTCTGACCCGACAGGCCACGGCTGGAAGCGGTCGCAACGCGCCCAACCAGGGCCGCGGGCGATAAGTTTCCGCCCCGATGGCCGGTACGACAAGCGTGAAGGACGTACTCGCGACCAACGCCAAGGAGGCGATCGCGTTCTGCGAGGAGAACGACGTCCGCTTCGTCCGCCTCTGGTTCACGGACCTCCTGGGCCAGCTGAAGAGCTTCTCGATCAACGTTGCCGATCTGGAGGACGCCTTTGAGGGCGGCATGGGCTTCGACGGCTCCTCGATCAGCGGTTTCAACCCGATCGAGGAGTCCGACATGATCGCCATGCCGGATCCCTCGACCATCCGCCTCATCCCCTGGCGACCGGAGGACAGCAACCGGACCGCGCGGATGTTCGCCGACATCCGGGTTCCCGGCGGCGAGCCCTACGAGGGCGATCCGAGATGGATCATGCGCCGCGCGCTCGAGCGAGCCAGCGCGATGGGGTTCGACGACTACAACATCGGCCCGGAACTCGAGTACTTCTACTTCCGCTCCGCCAAACCGGAGTCCGGGACTCCGGAGGTCCTCGACGAGGGCGGCTACTTCGACCTCACCACCCTCGACGCGGGCACGAACGTGCGCCGAGAGACGGTCCTCGCCCTTGAGCAACTCGGGATCCACGTCGAGTACACCCACCACGAGGTCGGGCCCTCACAGCACGAGGTCGACATGCGCTACAAGGGCGCGCTTTCCATGTCCGACGACTGCATGACCTACCGGATCACGGTCAAGGAGTACGCGATGAAGTACGGCTGGCACGCCACCTTCATGCCGAAGCCGCTGCAGGGCGAGAACGGCTCGGGTATGCACGTCCACCAGTCACTTTCGAAGGACGGCAAGAATGCCTTCTTCGACGCCGACGACCAGTACTTCCTCTCCGAGACCGCCAAGGCGTTCATCGCGGGGCAGCTCAGGCACGCCAGGGAGATCTCGCCTCTGTTCGCTCAGTGGGTCAACTCCTACAAGCGGCTGGTACCCGGCTTTGAGGCGCCCGTCTACTTGTCCTGGTCACGCCGGAATCGCTCGGCGCTGATCCGGGTCCCGCTCTACCACCCCGGCAAGGAGCAGGCCACCCGCGCGGAGTTGCGCTGCCCGGATCCCGCCTGCAACCCCTACCTCTGCTTCGCGGGGATGCTGCACGCCGGGCTCGAGGGGATCGAGCATGGCTACGAGCTGCCCGAGCCGATGGAGCAGAACCTCTACCACCTCACCCCGGAGGAGCGCCAGCGGCGGGGGATCGAGCAGCTCCCTGAGACGCTCGGTGAGGCGATCGAGATCGCGGCGGAGTCGGAGCTGGTCCTGCGGATCCTCGGCGAGCACGCGTTCAACCGGTTCATCGAGATCAAGCGCTCGGAGTGGGAGGACTACCGGGTGCGGGTCACCCCATACGAGATCGAGCACTTCCTGCCGATTCTCTAGACGGCGTCAGCCGAGTGCCGCGGCGAGATCCTGCGGATCGGTCACGGGTGCCTTGCAGGCGAACTGCTCGCAGACGTAGGCTGCGGGCTTGCCCTCGACTGCGGGCCGCTCGCGGAGGAGCTCGGGGCGATCTGAGCCCTCCGGGCCACCGGCGAGTACCACGTGCGGCCGGTGGGCGGAGCGAACGACCCCGGCGAGCTCGGCGAGGCGCGCGGAGCCGGCGGCGCCGTTCGCCGGGGCAACGAGCGCGATCTCGCGCACAGGGGAGAGGTGGAAATCGATCGCCTGGAGCAGGTGGCCGAAGGCGTCTGGGTGGCGGGCCGCGGCAGGCGCGAAGAGGCGCATCGTGCCCACCGCCCTCTCCTCATAGGCGCGCTCGCCGGTCAGGGCGGAGAGACGAAGCAGACCGTAGGCCGCGGATGAGTTGCCCGAGGGGATCGGATGGTCGCCGACGTCCTTGCGGCGGGCAATCAGCTCCTCGTGGTCGTTTGAGGTCGTAAAGAAGCCGCCCCGCTCGTCGTCGGCAAACCGCTCGATCATCGAATCAGCCGTCTCTCGCGCGGCATCGAACCAGCGCACCTCGAGGGTCGCCTCATACAGGCGGAGCAGGGCCTCGACCAGGAAGGCGTGGTCCTCCAGGTAGGCATTGAGGCGAGCCTCGCCCTCCTTCCAGGTCCGCCGCAAGCGTCCCTCGGAATCGCGCATCGACTCCCAGACGAAGCGGGCGCATGCCGAGGCGGCATCGAGGTAGTCCTGACGCCCCATCGCGGCTCCGGCGTCCGCCAGGGCGGCGATCATCAGCGCGTTCCACGAGCAGATCCGCTTGTCGTCGAGGCCGGGGCGGACTCGCCGGTCGCGCCAGGCGTACAGGGCTGTGCGGGCGTCGGCAAGCTCGGCCGGCTGCTGGGCGCTGGCCCCCAGCGGGACGTGCAGGATGTTCTTGCCCTCGAAGTTCCCAGCCGGGCTCACCCCCCAGTAGCCGAGCGCCCTCTCGATCGCGTCGGCAGCCAGCCCGGCCTCGGTGAGCGCTTCGCGCATCTCCGCCTCATCCCAGACGTAGAAGCGGCCCTCCTCGCCCTCGGAGTCGGCGTCGAGAGCAGAGTAGAAGCCGCCCTCTGGACCGCGCATCTCGCGCAGGACCCATTCGAGCGTCTCCTCGCAGACCCGCCGCCAGCGCTCCTCTTCCATCACCTGCCAGCCGTGCAGATAGACCCGCGCCAGGAGCGCGTTGTCGTACAGCATCTTCTCGAAGTGGGGGACGAGCCAGGCAGCATCGACCGAGTAGCGGTGGAAGCCACCTCCGAGCTGGTCGTAGATGCCGCCGTGCATCATCTTGTCGAGCGTCAGGCGGACGGGGTCGTTCTGGCCGCGGTCGAGCAGGAACTCGAGGGCGCTGGCCGGCGGGAACTTCGGCGCGCCCCCGAAGCCGCCGTGGCTCCGATCGAAGGCGGCCTGCAGGCCGGAGGTCGCCTGAGAGAGGAGCGACTGATCGAGCGGCTCCTGCGACTGCTCCACCTGGCCGACGGCCCCGAGCGACTCGCGGATCCGTGCCGATGCCTCCCGCAGCTCCTCCCGCTGGGTCCGGTAGGCGCCGGCCGTCGCCTCGAGCACCTGCCTGAAGCTCGGCATTCCCTGGCGGGGCTCAGGTGGGAAGTAGGTGCCGCCGTAGAACGGGACGCCCTCCGGGTCGAGGAAGACGGTCAGCGGCCAGCCGCCCTGCCCAGTCATCCCCTGGACGGCCTCCATGTAGATGTCGTCGACGTCGGGGCGCTCCTCGCGGTCGACCTTGATCGGCACAAAGGACTCGTTGATCAGAGCGGCCGTCTCCTCGTCCTCGAAAGACTCGTGCTCCATGACGTGGCACCAGTGACAGGCCGAATAGCCGATCGAAAGCAGGATCGGCTTGTCCTCCTGCGCCGCCCGGCCAAGCGCCTCCGGCCCCCACGGCAGCCAGTCCACAGGATTGTCCTTGTGCTGGATCAGGTAGGGGCTGGTTTCCTCGGCGAGGCGGTTCGCCATCTACTTGAGGCTACCCCGGCGGCGCGGTTTGACATCCCCGGGCTCGATGAAATGATGCGGCCACCCGATCAACGAAGAGGCGCGATGAAGGACCTGACGGTGATCATGGACGACCAGCCCGGGAAGCTGGCGGATCTGGGCGAGGCGACCGGTCGAGCAGGGGTGAACATCGAGGGCCTCTGCGCGATGGTGGGAGACGGCAAGGGCTTCATCCATCTCCTCGTTGAGGACGCCGGCACGGCGCGCGGCGCGCTCGACGCGGCGGGGATTGGCGTCGCCGACGAGCGGGAGGCCATCGTGGTCGACCTGCACGACAAACCCGGCGCGATGGGCGAGATCGCACGCGACCTGGCAGAGGCCGGCGTCAACATCGACGTCGCCTACACGATCTTCACCGGCGTTCGTTTGGTGATCCTCACCGAGGACGTCGAGGCCGCGCGCCAGGCGCTCGACCTGAACGGCGCCTCGGGCTAGGTAGAACGCAAACGGCCCCCGAAGGGGCCGTTCGCGGA
Organism: uncultured Solirubrobacterales bacterium; assembly: GCA_963801055.1. Lineage (GTDB taxonomy): Bacteria > Actinomycetota > Thermoleophilia > Solirubrobacterales > 70-9 > DASUPK01. Next base: position 14,739 of record CAWDDE010000002.1, read on the forward strand.
TGTCTGGCAGCGCGGTGTTGCTGCGGCTACGGGCAGCGCTTCAACGTGTCGCGGCCCGATCCACCCTTGCAGCTGTCGCGATTCTTGCCGCCATTCAGGAGGTCGTTGCCGCTCTTGCCCTTCAGGCGATCGCGGCCCGCCTTGCCCTTGAGGACGTCGCCGGACTTACCCCCGTTCGCCAGATCGGGCCCGCCGCCGGCGATAACGGTGTCGCCGCCGTCCTGGCCGAAGACCTCGTCGGCTCCGGCACCGGAGCAGATCAGATCGCCGCCGCCTCCGGCGAAGACCTGGTCGTTGCCGCCCGTGGGTGACGATCACGTCGCCGGCGGAGGTGCCCGTGATCACGTCGTTACCGGCGGTGCCGACCATCGTGGGCGTCGCACAGCTCGCCTTGCCCTTCGGCTTCTTGCCCGGCCCTTGCCCCCTTCGTCACCGTCGTCGTCGTGGCGGGGGCGGTGTTGTTCATCGAGTTCAGGTCGTCGGGCGAGGCGACGATCGCCGTGTTCGAAATCGTGCCGCTCTTCTTCGCCTGGACGACGATCGTCACGGTCTGGTTAGCGCCGTTCGCAACCGTGCCGAGATCGCATGTCACGGTGTTTCCGGCCCTCTGACAGCTTCCTGCCGTGCTCGTCGCGGAGACGAAGTCGACATCCGAGCCGGCGGGGAGGTTGTCTGTGACAAGCACATCCGTGGCGGCATTTGGCCCGCCGTTCGTGACCCTGATCGTGTAGGTCAAGTTGTCGCCCTGGACGACCGGGTCGGGGCTGTCCGTCTTCGTGATCGAGAGGTCAGCAGGTGGTGCCGCCGAGGCGCCGCCCGAATAGCTGACCAGCATCACAACCAGAATCGCCAGCAGCAGCGCCGCGATTCCGAGGAGCCGAGGCGCTCGCCAACGCGAGTTCGCGTGATCGATGCGCATGTCTTCCCTCCTTGGCTGAGTTCCTACCCTTCCCAAAGAGCGCTAATCGAAACCGCTGGGTTACGCCCAGGCGTAGCCGAGCTGATCGCTCAGCCGCACGCCGCGAACGCCTCGAAGGCCGCCACATACCGGTCGATGTGCTCCTGCTCGTGGGCGATCGAGAGGGTCCACTCCTCCTCGACCCCGGGGGTCATGAAGATGCCGTGGTTCATGTGGTAGAGCCAGGCGAGGGTGGAAAGCTCGGCGTCGACCTTCGTGAGGTAGTCGCGGTACTCGTAGATCGGCTCGGGGGCGAAGATCACGCAGCCCTTCGCCCCGATGCCCTGCGCGTAGGCCGGCAGGCCATGCTTCTCGATGGTCTCCTGGCAGCGAGCGGTGAGCGCTTCGTTGGTCGCCTCGAGCTTCTCGTAGGCATCCGGGGTGAGGACGTTGGTGAGGGTCGCCTCCGCCGCCGCCATCACGAGCGGATTGCCGTTGAAAGTGCCGATCTGGTGCACCTTGTCTGAGGCGATGACCTCTCCCAGCTCAGCCGTCATTCCGATCGCCCCGCCGGGGTAGCCGCCGCAGATCGCCTTGGCGAGACAGATCATGTCCGGCCGCACACCAAAGCGCTGCGTTGCCCCGCCGTAGGAGATGGTGGCGCCGGTCTTCACCTCGTCGAAGATCAGCACCACGCCGTGCTCGGTGCAGAGCTCGCGCACTCGCTCGAGGTAGCCCTCCTTCGGCGGGATGACGTTGATGTTCATCATCGCCGGCTCGATGATCAGCCCGGCGATCCGCCCCTCGTGCCTCTGCAGCGTCGCCTCGAGGATCTCGGCGTCGTTGAAGGGGACGGGGACGGTGAGCTCGACCACGGCCTGCGGGTAGCCCTTGCCGAAGGGGATGGGGTTGGGGCTCTCACGAGGCCCGAGCTCGTCGAGCTCCGGATAGCAGGAGACCATCACCGCGTCGTGGTGGCCGTCGTACGAGCCCTCGATCTTGATGATCAGGTCGCGGTCGGTCGCGCCGCGGGCGAGGTGGATCGCGGACATCGTCGACTCGGTGCCCGAGTTCGTGAAGCGCCACTGCGCCAGGCCGAAGCGCTCGACCAGGTTCTGGGCGGTGACGATCGAGCCGTTGGTCGGCGCGGCGAAATGGGTTCCCAGGTCGATGCGCTCCTTCACCGCCTCGCCGATGATCGGGTTGGCGTGCCCGGCGCACATCACGCCGAAGCCGTTGTGGAAGTCGACGTACTCGGAGCCGTCGACGTCCCAGACGAGGGCCCCCTTGCCCCGGTCGATGTAGACGGGCCAGGGGTCGTTGAGCTGGAAGGAGGAGGGGACGCCGCCCGGCATCACCCTGCGCGCCCGGTCGAAATACTCCGCCGAGGTGGGCGTGTGCTCCCGGAAGCGCGCCATCTGCTCCTCCGTGAGCCTGTTGATCAGCTTGCGATCGATGACCGACTCGCCCGCCGACGTCTGTGTCGCCTTCTGGGCCACGCTAGCGGGAGCCTAGCGAGGGGCGTCTCTCTAGATGGTCGAGCGCTCGGATCGGCTCCGGTTCGCAGCATCGGGAATGAGCTGCTCTGCCGAATCGACGAAAGTGGCCGAGAGGCTGGCGCAGGCGAGCGCCGCAGCGGCCGCCACGTAGAAGGCCGCGCTGTAGCCGCCAACTGCCGCAGCGGCGCCGACGAGAGGTGATCCGACCAGCATGCCGAGGTCGAAGCTGGCGGTGAACGTTCCCATCGCCGCACCGCGGCGCTCCGGCACGACCCGCTCCACCGCGAGCAGGGAGAGGGAGGGGAAGAGGAGCGAGAACGCGGCGCCCATTCCGATCGCGCCCGCAATCACAACCGCCAGGCTGTTCGCCGCGCCGATCAGCACCAGCCCGGTCGCCTCCACCAGCGCGGCGACGATGGCGCAGCGCGCGGAGCCGATTCGGTCGGGCAGTCCGCCCGCGACCAGGCGAGTCGCGACGACCGTTCCAGCGAAGACGCTGAACACCTCTGGGCCGTGGCCGATTCCACGCTCATCCAGGCTGAGGACGATGAACGAGGCGACCGCGGCGAAGCCGAAGACACTGAGAGCAAAGGTTCCCCCCGGGCCGAGTGCCTCGCGTGAGATGAACGGGCCACGGGAGGCGGCGCCACCCTTGATCGGGCCCTCGTCCATCCGGGTGGCGATCAGCGCGCCGAGCAGAGGAGCCCCGGCGGCGAACGCCCAGACGAGGCTGAAGCCTCCGGCGTGCTGCATGAGGACGCCGATCGGAGGGCCCAGGGTGAGTCCGGTCCAGATGGCGAGGCCATAGAGGCCGATCATCCGCCCGCGGCGCTCGGGTGGGGCCATGTCGACGTTCCAGGCCGATCCGGCCGTGAAAACGGTCCCCTCGCCGGCGCCGAGGAAGAATCGCGCGACGATCAGACCCGGGATTCCGGCCGGCACGAAGTAAAGGCCCCCGGCGATCGCCGCCAGGAGTGCGCCTCCGATCACCGTTGGCTTGCGGCCGCGCCGGTCGGCGAGGTTGCCGGCGATCGGGCGACAGACGATCCCGGTGAAGGCGAAGGCACCGGTCACGATCCCGACCTCGAGGTCGGAGCCATTCAGGTTGTCCTTGACGTAGTGGGGGAGGACGGCGAGGGTCGCGCCCACCGCCAGCAGGCCCAGGTTGGTGACGATGAAGATGCCGGCGAAGCCGGCCCAATCCTCACGCCAGGTCCGCCCGGCGCTCACCTCCCGCTCCGCAGCTCGGCGCGCCTGATCTTCCCGCTCGGGGTCTTGGGGAGCTCGTCGGCGAACTCGACGATGCGCGGGTACTTGTAGGGGGCGGTCACCCGCCTGACGTGCTCCTGTAGCTCGACGGCGAGCTCGTCGGAGGGATCGCCATCGGCTAGCACCACGATCGCCCGAACCACGGAGCCCCTCTCCTCGTCCGGAGCCGAAACCGCGGCCGCCTCGGCGACCGCGGGATGGGAGACGAGGACGGACTCGACCTCGAAGGGGCCGACTCGGTAGCCGGCCGTGATGATGATGTCGTCGTCTCGGCCTTCGAACCAGAGGTAGCCGTCCTCGTCCTGGCGGACGTGATCACCGGTCGGCCACCACTCGCCGTCGAAGGGGTCCTCACCCAGGTAGTGGCTGAAGAAGCTGGGCACGGTCTCCGGCCGCACCTGGAGCTCGCCGTCGACCACCCGCGTCTCCACCCCGGGTAACGGCCGACCCATCGAGCCGTCGCGGCTCGGGTCGTCCTCGCCGGGCCGCATCCCGCTGATCGCGCCGGTCTCGGTCTGGCCGTAGCCGTCGCCGATGCCGATCCCGACCCGCTCACGGAAGACCCTGATCACCTCCGGGTTGAGCGGCTCTCCGGCCGCGACCATTCGTCGCAGCGACCGAATCGGGCTCAGCTCGGCCCGCTTGGCGAGCATTCGGTACTCGGTCGGTGCCTGGCAGAGGACGTTGACTCCCTCCCGCTCGATGGTCTCCAGGCGCTGGATGGGGTCGAAGCGCGCATCGTGGAGCAGGGCCGCCGCGCCCGCCAGCCAGGGGGCGATGAAGACGTTGCGGGTCGACTTCGACCAGCCTGGCGCGGCCGTGCACCAGGCGAGCTCGCGATCGGTGGCTCCGAACCAATACTCGGCTTGCAGGCGCTGACCGAGGAGGTAGCGCTGCGGATAGACCACACCGCGGGGATCGCCGGTTGTGCCCGAGGTGAAGATGATGACCGCGGGGTCCTCGTCGCCCAGGTCCGCCACGTCGGCGGGCGTCTCCTGGGGCAGGTCCTCATCGAGTGCCGCGGCGACGTCCGTCAGCGTCATTGCCTGCACGCCCGCGGGCAGCTCGCCGAAAAGCTCCTCCTGGCCGATGCAGAGCTTGGGATTCGCCGCCGCAATCCTCAGCGCAAGGTCCTTGCGGCGGAGCTGCGGGTGGCAAGGCATCGCCACTGCACCCATCCGGAAGCAGGCAAGCATCGCCAGCACCCATTCGATCCGGCTGCCGATCAGCGTCATCACCGCGTCGCCGCGCTCGACGCCGCGCGCCGCCATCCCGCCCGAGAGCCCGGCGCTACGGGCTATCAGCTCCCCGAAGTGCCACTCCCGGCGGTTCCCCGCTTCGTCGATCGCGACGATCCCGAGCCGCGAGGCGGGAGCGCGCTCCATCACCTCCTCGATGAAGTTCACACGCCTAGTCTGCCGGGCGACCGGCGACCTTGGCCCGCCGTGCACCCCATAGCATTCCCTAGCGCTGGCGGAGTCGCGGCCCGGATCAACGCGGCCTGGGCCTGGGGCTGCTTACCGCCGCAGCTCGGTGCCGTCGTAGAGCTTCTTGACGACGACCCCGCCGGGTGGGGCGGCCTCGACGCAGAGGTTGCAGAGGACGCATTCGTCAAGGTGCTCGCGGACGATTGCGACCGTGTCGTCGTCTTCATGGACGTCGAAGATGTCCACCGGGCAGACTTCCTCGAGCTTGGCGGCGATCTCGGCGTCGTTCTGGACCTCGTCGGAGACCTCTACATCGATGAAGATCCCCTGCAACTCATGGGTTTCTGCCATCAGACTCCACCCCTGTCACTGGCGCTCGCAGGCTCGCGCTCAGCCCCCAGCTTGTCCTTGACGGCCGCGGGAATCTCGTCGATGCGCTCGACCACCGGGATGCCTGCTCCCTGGAGCCGGGCGATCTTCTGGGTGGCCGAGTCCTCGGCACCCTCGACGATCGTGCCGGCGTGGCCGAAGCTCATCCCCTTCATCTCCTCGTCGTCCATGAACTTGCCGGCCATGAAGGCGACGATCGGCAGGCGCGAGCCTGCCTGCTCGCGCCAGTCGACGAGCTCGGCCTCCATGCGACCGCCGGGCTCGGTGTAGATCACGATCGCCTCGGTCTGATCGTCCTCTTCGAAGAGGGGCATGAGCTCGGCGTAGGTCGAGCCGATGATCGCGTCGCCCCCGATCGAGACCGCGGTGGAGACCCCGAAGCCCGCGGCGGTCAGGGTCGAGGAGATCTCGGTGGTCATCCCGCCGGAGCGCGACATCACCCCGATCGAGCCCGGTTCGTACGCCTTGGCGGCGTCCTTGGCCGGGCCGCCGATTCCGCCCATCTTGCAGACACCTGGGGCGATCACCCCGAGGCAGTTCGGGCCGATGATCCGCGCGCGACGGAAGCTGGCCAGCTCGACCATCTGGGCGACGTCGCGGCGCGGGATGCGCTCGGTGACGACGACGATCAGCTTGATTCCGTTCTCGATCGCCTCGAAGACTGCGTCCTTGGTGAAGGCGGGGGGGACGGTGACGACGGAGCCGTCGATCGGCCCGCCGTGGTTCTCGACCGTCTGTTGGACGGTGTCGAAGACGGGGACGCCGTGGACGTCGCGGCCCTTGCGGCCGGGAGTGACGCCGCCCACCACCTTTGCGCCATAGTCCAGGCACTCCTTGGTCAGGTTGACCGCCTCGCGCCCAGTGATCCCCTGGACGATGAAGGTGAAGTCCTCGCTCAAGAGGATGCTCATGCTGGCGCTCCCTGGACCTTGTCGACCGCCTCGCCGGCCGCCTCCCACATCGAGGTGGAGCGGTCCTTGAACTCGACGCCGTACTTGTTGAGAATCTTCGCTCCCTCCTCCTCCCAGGCACCCGGGATCCGGAAGACGGTGATCGTCTCGGCCGGGTCCTTGCCGAGCTCGAGACAGGCCTTGATCACGCCACGGGCGACGATGTCGACTCGCGTGTTGGAGACGATCGACATCATCACCGCGATCTTCTCGACGCCGTCCTTGTTCAAGACCTCCTTGGCGAGTCCGCAGGACTTGGCGACCGAGGGGTTGCCGCCGATCTCGGCGTAGTTGGCCGGCTTGCCGCCCTGGCTGCGGACCGCGTCGGTGAGGGTGAGGGAGCCCCCGCCGGCGCCAATTACGAGCCCGAGGTTGCCGGTGAAGCCGTGGTCCTTGCCCTGGATGACGCCGCGGTGGTCTGCCTCGTCGATGGCTTTGACGTTGCGCTCGAACAAGGACGGCTCGTAGAGCTCGCGGGGCTCCTCGAGATCGACGCCGATCTCCCTGAGCGTCATCTGCTGGCGTCCGACGGCCTCGTCCTCCATCTCCGTGTGGGCGTCGAGGGCGACAAAGGAGCCGTCGGTGAGGCGCGCCAGCGGGTTGATCTCGGCCAGGGTCATGTCGTAGTCGCGCTGCAGCTGGGCGAGGCGCGCGAGCACCGGGGTGGCGCGGGTGAGCTCGCGGCCCGTCATCCCGACGGAGGCGACCACCTGCTTGGCGCGGAAGTCGGGGATCGGGAGGAGATTCGAGAGATGGCCGCGCCCGACGTGGTCGGGATGCCTCTGGGCGACCTCCTCGATGTCGATCCCGCCCATGTCCGAGAAGAGCATCATCGGCCGCTTGGCGCGGCCATCCCAGAGCACCGCGGCGTAGTACTCCTGCTCGACCTCGGCCTTCGGGTCGACGAGGACGCCGACCGGCATGTGGCCGTTGATCTCGAGCTTCAGGATTTCCTCCGCGTGGGCCTCTGCCTCCTCGGGCGTGTCCGCGAACTTGACGCCGCCGGCCTTCATCCGGCCGCCGGTCAGCACCTGGGACTTGATCACCGTCGGGCCGCCGATCCGCTCGGCGGCCTCGCGGGCCTCGGCGGCGGTCTTGCAGAAGCCGTACTCGGTGACCGGGATCCCGGCCCGCTCGACTATCCGCCGGCTTTCGAACTCGTAGAAGCGCATGGGTGCTCGCCCCAGGGGCGGGCGGGAACAGTACAAAGCCGCCGCCAGCGGCGATGCGCTCCGGAGACTGGCCTGAGGCGCCGGTCCGTTATAGGGTCGATGTGCCGGGCCAGTGGCCCGGCGCAATTGTCTCGGCTAGCCAAGGAGGAGTTATGCGCAAGAAGCTGGGAGGGATTCCGGCCACGGTGATCGCGGTGATCGCGCTCTTCGTCGCTCTGGGCGGCGGCTACGCGATCGGAGCCGGGTTCATCGGCACCGGGGATCTCAAGAAACAGGCTGTGACGAACAAGAAGATCAAGAAGCAGACGATCAAGGCCAACAGGGTCGCCCCGAACACGCTGACCGGCGACCAGATCAATGAGGCGAGCCTGAGCGGCGCCGGGACCGCCCAGGCAATCAGACAAGACACGGTGACCCCGGTGCCTGCGACGTCCGGGACGACCACGGTCTTGACGCTGTCGGTGCCCGCCGGCAGCTACGTGCTCAACTCGAAGGCGGTGCTCGCCAAGGGCGGAAACCAATCGCAGGTCCAGTGCTTCCTGGTCGCCGGAGGCGACCAGGACAGGTCACTCGAGGCCGTCAACGCGACGAACAACACCACGATCGTGAACCTGCTGGTGCACACGTTCACGAGCAGCGGCACGGTGACTCTTGGGTGTGACAACCCGGATACCGCGCCGCTCTTCGTCACGAACAAGGTGATCACCGCAACACCCGTCGGGGCAATCAACAGCTCGACGCTTCCGTAGAGGCGGGCGCGCCGGGGACCGGGCGACGTCCCGGTCCCCGGCCGCCGCCGAGGCGCTAAGCCCGCTCGGGCTCGGTGACCGCGCCGGCCGCTCCGGCGCGCTGCGGTCGCAGCAGCACCAGTGCGGCGATCGCGCCGACCAGGCAGAAGATCGCGCCGACGATGAACTGCAGCTGGAAGCCGTCGGTGGTCGCTACGGCCGCGGCTGTCCCGGAGCTGACCTCGGAGTGGGTATGGGAGACCGCGATAGTCGTCAGCACCGCGAGCCCCAGCGCTGCGCCGATGAAGCGCGAGGTGTTGAGGACACCCGAAGCGAGTCCGCTCAGGGCGCGGGGTACCCCTTGGACGGCGACGATCGTGGCCGGCACCAAGGAGAGGCCGAGCCCGAAGGCGCCGAACAGTCCGCCGGGAAGGACATGGCCCGCGTAGCTCCCTCCTGGCGTGACGCCGGTCAGGAGCAGCTCACCGGCAGCGACCGAGAGCATCCCGGCGGTGAGTGTGAGCCGGGCGCCGATGCGCCGCGCCAGCCGAGGCGCCAGCGTGGCACCCGCGGCAACGGCGGCCGTCAGCGGAACGAACGCGACCCCGGTGTGCAGCGCGCTGTAGTGAAGCGTGCCCTGCATGTAGAGCGAGAGGAAGAACCAGAAGCCGAAGATGGCGGCGTAGAGCATGAAGATCACCACGTTCGCCGCCCGGAGGCTGCGCATGCGAAAGACGCTGAGCGGCATGAGCGGCACGCGCGTGGGATCCCTGGTCAGCGATCCCTGATAGAGCGTGAATGCGGCGAGCAGGACGACTCCCGCCGCCAGGGGGCCGAGCACCCCAAGCGAGCCCCAGCCGAGCCGGTCGGTGGTGACGATCCCGTAGGTGAGGGCCGTCATGCCGAGGGTGACGAGCACGGCGCCCGGCAGGTCGAAGTGCCGGTTCTCCGCCTCGCCGCGGCCCTCGGGGACCAGCCTGCCGCTGAACAGCACGATCGCCAGCCCGATCGGCACGTTGATCAGGAAGATCGCCGGCCAGCTGAATGCCTCGGTGAGGACGCCTCCCAGCAGCACGCCGGCCGTGGCGCCGACGGCGCCGATCGCACCCCAGATCCCGAGTGCCCGGTTGCGGGGTGCTCCCTCGTCGAAAGAGGTGGTGATGATCGCGAGCGTCGCGGGGGAGAGGATCGCAGCCCCGATGCCCTGAATCGAGCGCGCGGCGACCAGGAGGGCGGGGGAGGGGGACAGTGCGCAGAGCAGAGACGCTCCCGAGAAGAGAAGAGTCCCGGCGAAGAACATGCGTCGGCGGCCGAACAGATCCGAGGCGCGCCCGCCCAGCAGCAGAAAGCCGGCGAAGGTCAGGGTGTAGGAATTCAGGACCCACTGCAGGCCGGTGGCGGAGAAGCCGAGGTCGTCGCGGATCGCCGGCAATGCGACGTTGACGATCGAGACGTCGAGGATGGTCATGAACTGGCCGAGACAGACGACCAGCAGCAACGCGTTGGAGTTTCGCCTTACGACCCCACGTGCCGCGGTGACCGGGTTCACTTGCGAACGGCCTCCAGAATGTACGCGGCCTCGACCACGGCGGCGAACCGAGAGGGGCTGGGGCCGCGCTGGTCCCTGCTCTCGTCGTTCTCGGGGGCAGCGGGGGCGGTTTCGATGTTCTCGTTGTTGGGCATGCCTTGCCTTCCTGCCGTTTCGATAGTACGATGAGCATCGTACCATAAGTTCGGTGACTATCGAACAAGCTAAGCTGATCGGCGTGGAGCTACATCACCCAGAGAGGAGCGAGATCGAGCTGCCGGACGTGCTGCACGCGCTCAGCGACCCGCACCGGCTGGAGATCGTCCGCCGACTCGCTCAGGACTCCGCGCCGCGCCCCTGCGGGAGCCTGGACTTCGGCGTCACCAAGTCGACGATGACGCATCACTTCCGGACGCTTCGGGAAGCGGGAGTGATCCGGCAGGAGCGCCAGGGCACGACGAAGCTCACCACGCTCCGCCGGGAAGATCTCGATGCTCGCTTCCCGGGCCTGCTGGACGCGGTACTGAGCTCGAAGCCCGTTCCCGCCTGAGAATCAGTCGCGCCTGGGCGACGTTCTGCCTAGGCTCACGGACCCGATGGCAGAGGCGTCCCCCATCTATCCCCAGGTCGTCGTCGGATATTTGGAGAACGAGCGTGGCGAGGACGCGCGCGTGCTGGCGGAGCGAGTCGTCGAGCACGATGGCGGCGACCTCAAGGTGGTGCACGTCGAGAAGGGATCCCCCGCGGACGCCCTCCAGGCCCTGGCCGAGAAGGGTGAGGCGGATCTGATCGTCCTTGGCTCGACGCACCGGGCCCACGTCGGCTCGGTTGCGCCGGGCAGCGTGGCCGAGCACCTGCTCCACGGGGCCAAGTGCCGGCTGATCATCGCGCCGAAGGGCTACGCCGAGGCGGATCACTCCGGCGACCAGCTCCGGGTGGCAGCGGTTGGCTTCGACGGGACGGCGGAGTCCTACGCCGCCCTCGACGAGGGGGCCAAGCTGGCGGCCAAGTTCGGTGCCTCGATCCGCGTGATCGGGGTGGCGACGCCGATGCCCCCGATGGGAGCGGGGGCTGCAGCCCAAGTGGGCGCCGAGGCGGGGCCGGATTTCCAGACGCAGCTCAACCACGCGGTCGCAGCGCTGGCGCCGGAGCTCCGCGCGCTGCCGGTGTTCGAGCGCGGCGACCCGGTTCAGAAGCTGCTCGAGGACGCCGAGATCGGCGTCGACCTGCTCGTCCTAGGCTCTCGGGGCTTCGGGCCTGTGATGCGGCTTCTGATCGGCAGCGTCTCCTCGCGTGTCATACGCGAGGCCCCATGCCCGGTCCTGGTCGTGCCCCGTCCCGCCTAGCCCAGCCGCCTGCAAGGTCATTTCGAACGCGCACACGCGGGACACGGAGCCCCTACGATCCGTCACAGACTCCCGCAGCCAGAGCGGCCTCGCGGCCGGATGATGTGAGAGCATCTCGCGCCTGGCAGGGCAGGGAGGTCATCAATTCAACCATCGAGGAGTTGAACGCATCAGTGAGTGAGACAAGCGCCACGAAAGAGGCACCGACCAAGCACGCCAAGCTCGTTTCTTGGGTGGGGGAGATCGCCGAGCTCACCCAGCCCGACGCGATTCACTGGTGTGACGGCTCCGCGGAGGAGTACGACTCCCTCGCTCAGCAGCTGGTCGATGCCGGCACGTTCGAGAAGCTCTCCGACGCCAAGCGGCCCAACTCCTATCTGGCCCGGTCCAACCCCTCGGACGTGGCGCGCGTCGAAGACCGGACGTTCATCTGCTCACAGAGGGAGGAGGACGCAGGGCCGACCAACAACTGGCGCGAGCCGGGCGAGATGCGGGAAGTCCTGAATGAGCTGTTTGCGGGTTGCATGAAGGGGCGGACCATGTACGTGGTGCCCTTCTCGATGGGCCCGCTCGGGTCGCCGATCTCGCACATCGGGGTCCAGCTGACCGATTCGGCCTACGTTGCGGTCTCGATGCGGATCATGACCCGCATGGGCGCGGCGGCCCTCGAGGTCCTCGGGGAGGACGGCGAGTTCGTCCCCTGCGTCCACTCGGTCGGCATGCCGCTCGTAGAGGGCCGCGAGGACGTCTCCTGGCCCTGCAACGAGACGAAGTACATCGTCCACTACCCGGAGACCCGCGAGATCTGGTCCTTCGGGTCGGGTTATGGCGGGAACGCGCTGCTCGGTAAGAAGTGCTTCGCGCTCCGGATTGCCTCGGTGATGGCCCGCGACGAGGGCTGGCTGGCGGAGCACATGTTGATCATCAAGCTGACCTCGCCAGAGGGCAAGGTCAAGTACGTCAGCGGGGCCTTCCCGTCGGCCTCGGGCAAGACGAATCTGGCGATGCTGATCCCGAAGCTCGAGGGCTGGACCGTCGAGACTGTGGGCGACGACATCGCCTGGATGAAGTTCGGCTCCGACGGGCGGCTTTACGCCGTCAACCCCGAGGCAGGCTTCTTCGGAGTCGCACCCGGCACCGGTCACAAGACCAACCCGAACGCCATGGAGACGGTCGAGAAGAACACGATCTTCACCAACTGCGCCCTGACCGACGACGGCGACGTCTGGTGGGAGGGCATGACCGGTGAGCCGCCGGAGCATGCGATCGACTGGAAGGGCAACGACTGGACGCCCGAGTCGGACGAGCCGGCTGCGCACCCGAACGCGCGATTTACGACGCCGGCTGCGCAGTGCCCATGCATCGCCGAGGAGTGGGAGGACCCCGCCGGGGTTCCGATAGACGCCTTCCTGTTCGGCGGTCGGCGGGCGACGGTCGTGCCGCTCGTCACCGAGGCGTTCGACTGGGAGCACGGGGTCTTCCTCGGCGCGACGATGTCGGTCGAGAAGACGGCGGCGGCCGGCGGCACGGTGGGGGAGTTGCGCTTCGACCCGATGGCGATGCTGCCCTTCTGCGGCTACAACATGGCCGACTACTTCGGGCACTGGCTCGAGGTGGCTCAGCGCGAGGGCGCGAAGCTGCCGAAGGTGTTCCTGGTCAACTGGTTCCGCAAGGACGACCAGGGCAACTTCGTCTGGCCCGGCTTCGGCGACAACATGCGCGTGCTGGAGTGGGTCTTCCGTCGCACGGACGGCGAGGGGGATGCCGTCGACACTGCGATCGGCCGCGTCCCGGCCGAGGGCGAGATCGACATCGAGGGCACAACCGTCAGTGAAGAGGACATGCGGCTCCTGCTCGAGGTGGACCCCGAGGCCGTCAGGGCGCAGCTTCCCCAGGTCGAGGAGCACCTGGCGCGCTTCGGCGATCGGTTGCCGGATGCCCTGCAGGCGCAGCTGGAGGCCCTCAAGGAGCGCTTGGGTAAGTAGCAGCCCTTTGCCCTTGGCTGCATGGCCCGTGCGAGCCCGTGCTGCAGCGCGACATAGAATCGAGCTGCTATGGAAGAGCCGGTCAAGTTCCCACTTTCGGAGGAGGAGATCCCGACCAGCTGGGTGAACCTACTGGCCGACCTGCCAGGGGACCCGCCGCCCCCGCCGCTCAGCCCGGCGACCGGCGAGCCGGTCGGGCCGGAAGACCTCTCGGCGATCTTCCCGATGGCCATAATCGCGCAGGAGGTCTCGACCGATCCCGACATCGCGATCCCGGAGGAGGTCCGCGACGTCTACCGCCTCTGGCGGCCGACGCCGCTGCTGCGAGCGAGGCGACTCGAGCGCGAGCTCGATACGCCCGCGCACATCTATTACAAGTATGAGGGCGTCTCGCCCGCGGGGTCCCATAAGCCGAACACGGCGGTCGCACAGGCCTTCTACAACAGCGAGGCGGGGATCCGGAAGCTCGCGACCGAGACCGGGGCAGGGCAGTGGGGATCGGCGCTTGCCCTCGCCTGCCAGCTCTTCGGGCTCGAGTGCGAGGTGTTCATGGTCGGGATCTCCTACGACCAGAAGCCCTATCGGAAGGCGATGATCGAGACCTGGGGCGGGACGGTGCACCGCAGTCCCTCCGACCTGACCGAGGCTGGCCGCTCACAGGCCGAACATCAGTCCGGCAGCCTGGGGATCGCGATCTCCGAGGCCGTCGAGGTCGCCGCCGGATCCGAGGAGGTGAATTACTCCCTCGGCTCTGTGCTCAACCACGTCTGCCTGCACCAGACCGTGATCGGCCAGGAGTGCATCAAGCAGATGGAGCTTGTGGGGGAGGCCCCGGACGTGGTGATCGGCTGCGTCGGAGGCGGCTCGAACTTCGCCGGCATCGCCTATCCGTTCCTTCGGCGGCGGATTCGCGAGGGCATTGAGACTCGGTTCGTCGCGGCCGAGCCCGCGGCGTGCCCGACACTGACCCGCGGCCGCTACGCCTACGACTTCGGCGACACCGTCGGGATGACCCCGCTGATGCCGATGTACACCCTCGGCCACGACTTCGTCCCACCGCCCGTTCACGCCGGCGGACTGCGCTACCACGGCGACGCGCCGAGCCTCTCTGCGCTGGTCAAGGGGGAGCTGGTCGAGGCCAAGGCGATCGCACAGACGGCGGCGTTCGAGGCCGCCGTGCGCTTCGCCCGCTGCGAGGGGATCATCCCCGGGCCCGAGCCTGCCCACGCGATCCGTGCCGTCTTCGACGAGGCGGAGGCAGCCAAGCATGCCGGCGAGGAGCGGGTGGTGCTCTTCAACCTCTCGGGCCACGGGCACTTCGACATGTCCGCCTACGCCGCCTACTTCGCCGGCGAGCTCGAGGACCTGGAGATGCCTGAGGAAGAGCTCGCCTCGGCGCTGGAGCGCCTCCCCGAGGCGCCAGCGCTCGCTTGATCGGGTCAGGCTGCGGCGTACCGGGCGAGGGCCGCGCGGATCGGCGCCCGGGCCCGCAGGCGGTTCAAACCTTCATCTCATAGGCCTCGGCGAGCTCGGGGTCCTTCTTGGCCAGCATCTCGGCCAGGCTCACCATCACCTTGCACTGCTTCCAGGTGGCGTCGTCCTGCATCTTGCCGTCGATCATGTGCACGCCCGCGCCGTCCGGTATCGCCTCGAGAACCTTCTTGGCGAACTTGACCTCCTCGGGGGGCGGACTGAAGACCTTCTTTGCGATGTCGATCTGCACCGGGTGAAGCGACCACGCGCCGACGCAGCCGAGCAAGAAGGCGGCGCGGAACTGGGTCTCGCAGCCGAGGGTGTCCCTGATGTCGCCGTAGGGCCCGTAGAAGGGGAGGATCCCCGCGGAGGTGCAGGCGTCGACCATGCGCGCGATGGAGTAGTGCCAGGGGTCCTGCTGAGCGGTCGCCCGAGGGGCGTCCGGGTTGTCGGGATCGGGATCCTCGATCACCCGGTAGGCGGGGTGGCCGCCGCCGACGCGGGTCGTCTTCATCCGCCGGAACGCAGCCAGGTCGGCCGGGCCGAAGCTCATTCCCTGCATCCGGGGGCTGGCGGTGGCGATCTCCTCCAGGTTGACCACGCCGAGCGAGGTCTCGAGGATCGCGTGGATCAGCAGCGGCCGCTCGAGCTTCGCCTTGGCCTCGAGCTGCGCGAGGAGGCGGTCGACGTAGTGGATATCCCAGGGTCCCTCGACCTTGGGGACCATGATCACCTCGAGCACCTCGCCGATCTCGGTGACGAGCTGGGTGAGGTCATCGAGCACCCAGGGGCTCTCCAGTGCGTTGACGCGGCTCCAGAGCTGCGTATCGCCGAAGTCGACCTCCTTGCCGACCTCGATCAGGCCCTCGCGGGCCGGGATCTTCTTGTCGACCGGGACCGCGTCCTCGAGGTTCCCGAGCAGGATGTCCGCCTGCTTCGCCATGTCGGGGAGCTTGGCGCGCATCTTCTCGTTGGATGCGTCGAAGAAGTGGATCATCCGCGACGGCTTGAATGGGATCTCGCGGGGTGGCTCGGGCGCGTCGATTGCAAGCGGCTCGAAGAAATCCCTGGGGTTTCTCATGGCTCAAACGCTATAGGGAACGCAAATGGGCGAGGCCGCGCGATCACTCGCTTCCGCGGATAGCCTCCGTGACATGGCCAAGATCCGAGAGGCGCTGCCGGAGGAGGTGGAGCGAGTCCTCGGGATGTACGAGTGGCTGTTCGCGCCACCCGGATCGGTCCCACCGCGCTGGGACCCGGACCTTGCCCGGGCCGCCATCGCAGATGCGATCGCCGACCAGTCGGCCACCGTCCTCGTCGCTGAGCACCGCGGCGATCTGCTCGGCCTCTGCACCGCGTATCTCGACCTGAACTCGGTGCGCTTCGGTTCCCGCTGCTGGGTCGAGGACCTCGCCGTCAGCCCCGAGCATCGATCGCAGGGAGTGGGGAAGGCACTGCTCGATGCGGCGAAGGAGTGGGCGCGCGAAAGAGGCGCCAGCCACCTGGAGCTCGACAGCGCGGACACCCGGACGAACGCTCAGCGCTTCTACGAGCGCGAGGATCCGAGCTGGCGCTCGGTCTGCTTCGCTTGGGAGCTCTAGCGCGGGTGTCCCGGGAGAACGTCGAGCTGGCGGCTCGCCTGTACGAGCCGGCGACGAGCAAGGCGAGCATGCTGGACGCCCTTCCCGGGACGCTGGAGCTCTGTCATCCGGAGGTCGAGTGGACCACCGGCGAGGACGGCCTGACCTACCGCGGGCGCGAGGGGGTAAGGGAGGCGTTCCAACGATGGCTCGAGAGCTTCGAGGACTACCGCTTCGAGATCCAGCGGATCGCCGACTGCGGTGGCGATCAGGTCCTGGTCGTCGGAACCGGCGTTGGCACCGGAGCGCGGAGCGGCGTCGAGGTCCGATCGAAGAGCCATGAGCTGCTCACCATCCGCACCGGGATGATCGTGCGACGTCGTGAGTTCTACGACGAGCACGAGGCCCTCGAGGCCGCCCGGCAGGCGGAGTGAATCGATCTGTTACGATATATCGCGTCAGATCGTGATTGATCGAAAGGAACAAAGATGCACGCACGACAGAGACGCCGCCACCGTGACTGGCGGCACGAGATGAGCGGCGGAGGCGGTCGCGGCCGTCACCGCGTTCGGCGCGGCGACGTCCGCAGCGCCATCCTCGCCCTCCTCGACGACCGGCCCATGCACGGCTACGAGATGATTCAGGAGCTCGAGGAGCGCACCGGCGGGCGCTGGACCCCAAGCGCCGGCTCGATCTACCCGACGCTTCAGCTGCTCGAGGATGAGGGGCTGGTCACGGCCGAAGAAGTCGATGGCCGCAAGGTCTACTCGCTCACCGAGTCGGGCCAGGAGGCCGTCCCGGAGCGGACCGAGGGCCGTCCGTGGGAGCGCGGAGACGAAGACTCACCTCGTTTCGAGGCCCGTAAGGAGCTGTTTCGTCTGATGGGCGCGGCAAAGCAACTTGCCCGCGCCGACAACGACGAGCAGCTGACCAAGGCGGCCGAGATCCTCAAAGAGACCCGCCGCAAGCTCTACGGCCTGCTCGCCGAGGAGTAGTCACTCGCTGAATCGGTGGTCGGGGTCGATCCCGGCCGCCTCTAGCCCCGCCCGCCGGTCGAGGTAGAACGCCACCTGGCGGATCTGGCCGTCCTGGGCCCACCAGACTGACGCGCTCTCCGTTTCGACCTCGACCCCGTCGTGCCTGGTGGTGGCCACCTGTCGGGCCAGGAAGACGAGCTTGTCCGCGGACACGATCGCTTCCTCGATCTCGAGCCGGAACGACTCATACGGGCTGATCCAGTCGTGGAGTGCCTCCTTGAAGCCCTCGATCCCGCGGAACTCCTGCGAGCCGGCCGATTCGCTGACCATCACCGTGACGAAGTCGGGCTGGACGTTCTGTTGCAGGAGCTCCGCCATCTGATCGATGCCCGCGGGCCCATCAAGGACGGTCGTGCCGCCACTATCCTTCGCTCGGGAGGGGCTTCAACCAACGACTTCAGAGGAGCCATGGCCGTAGCGACCGAGCAGCAGAAGACGCCCCACCAGGAGATGACCGACGAGCAGCAGGCCATCGTCGAGATGGTCCGCAACTTCGTCGACAACGAGATCATCCCCAGCGCCGCGGAGTACGACCACGAGGACAAGTTCCCCGAGCCGATCGTCGAGCAGATGAAGGAGCTCGGCCTGTTCGGGGTGACGATCCCGGAGGAGTACGGCGGGATGGGCCTCGACCTCACCACCTACGCGATGATCGTTGAGGAGCTCTCGCGCGGCTGGATCTCGATCTCGGGCGTCGTCAACACTCACTTCATCGGCTCCTACCTGCTGATCAAGTTCGGCAGCGACGAGCAGAAGCAGCACTTCCTGCCGAAGATGGCGACGGGCGAGGTCCGCGCCGCGTTCTCGCTGTCTGAGCCCGAGGTCGGCTCCGACGTGCAGGGCATCAAGGCAATCGCCACCAAGGGCGATGACGGCAACTGGGAGCTGAACGGCCAGAAGATGTGGGTCACCAACGGGCTCGGCTCGAGCGTCGTCTTTGTGCTGATGAAGAACGACACCAAGGCGGACCCGCCGTACAAGGGAATGACCTGCTTCATCACCGAGAAGGAGCCGTGGAAGGAGAAGAACGAGGGCGAGTTCGCGGGGCTTGAGATCCCCCCGAAGATCAAGAAGATGGGCTACAAGGGCGTCGAGTCCACCGAGCTCGTCTACTCCGGGTACAAGTGCGCGCCCGAGCGGATCCTCGGCGGCGAGGAGGCCGGCCTGGGCAAGGGCTTCGTCCAGATGATGGACGCGCTCGAGGTCGGCCGAGTGAACGTCGCCGCCCGCGGCGTGGGCATCGCGCAGCGGGCGCTCGAGCTGGCCCTGCGCTACAGCCAGGAGCGAAAGACCTTCGGCAAGCCGATCGCCCAGCACCAGGCGATCCAGTTCAAGCTCGCCGACATGGCGACCAAGGTCGAGGCGGCTCGGCTGGTCACCCGCAAGGCGGCCCGTATGAAGGACGCCGGCGAGCGCTCGGACCTGGAGGCCGGGATGGCGAAGCTGCTCGCCTCGGAGACCGGCAAGGAGGTGGTCGAGCAGTCGTTCCGGATCCACGGCGGCTACGGCTACTCCAAGGAGTACGAGATCGAGCGGCTCTACCGCGATGCCCCGTTGCTGTTGATCGGCGAGGGGACCTCCGAGATTCAACGCATGGTGATCGGCAAGAAGCTGCTGGAGCGCAACAAGATTTGAGGCGCGTCGCCCTGGTCAGCGGGGCAAGCCGGGGAATCGGCGCCGAGGTCGCCCGTCAGCTCGCCGGCAGCCATGACTTCCTGGTCTTCGCCGGAGCCCGCAACCCGGACGACGTGGAGCCGGCGGAGGGCATTGAGCCGATCCAGCTCGACGTCACCGACCAGGCGAGCGTCGAAGCGGCCTGCGATCGGATCGAGTCGGATCCAGGGCGCCTCGACACCCTTGTAAACAACGCGGGTGTCTACGGCGATCCGATCGGCGCCGCCGACTACGACCTCGGCCGGGCGCACGAGGTGCTCGAGGTCAACACCTTCGGTCCCTGGCGCCTTGCCCAGGCCTTCCTGCCGCTGCTGCGAGGGAGCTCGCAACCGCGGATCGTCAACCTCTCGAGCGGGGCCGGACAGCTTTCCGACATGAACGGAGGGCGCGCCGCGTACCGCGTCTCGAAGGCAGGGCTCAATGCGTTGACCCGGACGCTCGCCTCGGATGAGCGCTGGGTCAAAGTCAACACGATGTGCCCCGGCTGGGTCCGCACCGACATGGGAGGGCCCGGCGCGCCGAGGTCGGTCGAGGAGGGCGCGGACACGGCCGTCTGGCTCGCGACTCTTCCCGACGACGGCCCGAGCGGAGGGTTCTACCGCGACCGCAAGCCAATACCTTGGTGACGTGCCTTCCACCCAGGACCTGATCACGACCGCGATCGAGCGCTTCCAGGCCGAGGTCCCGGCGCTCGCTCCGCTCAAGCTCGTCTTCGAGCTCGCGCTGCGTGGCAGGGGGGACGTGCAGACGTTCCGCGTGGAGCTCCCCGGCCCAAAGATCTCCAAAGCGGCCTCGGCGGAGGACGCCCGCATCACGATCGAGATCCCGCGCTCGGACTTCAACCACCTGGCCGAGCAGGGAACCGTCCGGGGATACCGGGACGCCTATGAGGGCGGCCACATCAAGGTCAGCGGCGACGCCAACATCCAAAAGCTGATCGCGCAGGTGATCGAGCGTCACGAGGAGCGCGGCCGCACCAAGAAGGTCCACTAGATGCGAGGGTGCGCCGCAGCGAAGCGAGGCGCAACCCGTTAGATGGCGAAGCCGGGATCGATCCCGCACGGCTGGCGAGGCTGCGCGCCGCCACCCAGCTCATCCACCGGCCGGTCTCCGCCCACGATCCCGCCGAGATCGCTCGGTCGATCGCCGGCGCGCAGGCACAGGACACCTATGCCGGTCCGCTGACCTTCCGCTCGCGCAGCCGCAGCCTCACGGCGGCGGACATCAAGCGCGCGCGGACCGAGGAGCGCTCCCTGCTTCGGACCTGGGTGATGCGGACGACCATCCACCTGATCCCGACCGACGATGCGGGCTGGTGGCTGTCCCTATTCGAGCCGCGGATTGAGAGAGACACACGCCGGCGGCTCTCCCAGCTCGGGATGCCGAGTGGCCAGCACGACCGCGCGCTGAAGCTGGTTGCCGGGAGGCTGGCCGACGAGGGGCCACTCACCCGCAGTCAGATCGCGGAGCGTCTCGAGACAGCGGGCATCGAGCTCAACACGCTGACGCGGCTACACGTCATGCGCCTGGCCGTCGTCTCCGGCATCGCCTGCCTCGGGCCGGATCGGGGCAAGACAACCTGCTTGGTTCGCCGCGAGGACTGGTTGGGCAAGCCGGCGCCATTCGACCGAGTGAGGGCCCTGGCCGAGCTCGCCCGGCGATATCTCGGTGCCTTCGGTCCCGCGACCGACCGAGACTTCGCCTACTGGTCGGGGCTGGCCCTGCGCGATATCCGCTCCGGACTGCGGTCGATCTCCGGCGAGATCGAGGAGGTGTGCGTCGGAAACGAGCCGATGCTCGTCCTCCGAGGCGCCCGTCCTCGGCTTCCGCGGACCGGCCAGGTGCGAATGCTCGGCAACTTCGACACCTATCTGCTCGGCTGGAAGGACCGGGAGTTCTCGGTCACGGGCGAGCACGCCGCCCACGTGAAGGACGGCGGCGGGGGCTGGATCCGACCAGTGATTGTCGAGGACGGCGTCGTCGTCGGCGGCTGGCGCTCGCCTCGCAGAGGAGGGCGGATCGAGATCTCTCTCAATCTTCCGAAGGTGGAGCGCCAACGGCTTGGCGCGGCGATCGAGGCCGAGGTCGCGGACATCGCCCGCTTCGAGGGCATGGAGGCCACCATCTCCTGACCCGGGTACCATCCCGCGCCGATCCCGGGGAGGAGTTACAAACGACCCTAGGAGACCGACTGATTCGATGAGCGACGAGAACCATCAGCTGACGACGGACCAGGCCGAGCGAGAGGCGTCGGGCGCGCACGAGTACGGCCGCTACCTGGAGGAATTCGAGGTCGGCGCCATCTACAAGCACTGGCCCGCCAAGACGATCACCGAGTCCGAGGATCACCTCTTCTGCCTGCTCACCATGAACCACCACCCGCTGCACATCAATGACGTGTACGCGGCCGAGTCGCAGCAGGGACGGAACGTGGTCGCAGGCCCCTACGTCTACGCGCTGATCTTCGGGATGACGGTGAACGACATCTCCGGCAAGGCCATCGCGAACCTGGCCACGGACGAGCTCAGCCATCCGAACCCCGTCTTCCACGGCGACACGCTGTTCGTCGAGTCGGAGGTGCTGGAGGTTCGCCCCTCGGAGTCGAAGCCGGACCGGGGCGTAGTTCGCGTCCACACCCGCGCCTACAACCAGGATGGGACACTGGTGGCCGAGTTCACGCGGGCCGTCCTGGTACCGCGCAAGGAACAGGGATAGGAGACGGACATGGTCAACCTGAGACGCCTCACGGATCAGGCCAAGAAGATCGTCGACAAGCGCGGCGGAACCGGCGCGCTCAAGGAGGACGCCGGGGAGCTCGCCGACGTCGCCAAGGGCGAGGGGAGCCTCAAAGACAAGGCGAAGGCCGCCGCCGATGCGGTCAAGGAGCCGGGGAAGCCGGGCGGGGAGGAGAAGAAGCCCGCCGAGTAGCTCGGCTCAGCAGGGGAGTTCCTGGACGTCGTAAGTGGGCGGCGGCCCGAAAGCCTCCTTTGTGCATCGGAAATCGGTGACCGTGGTCCGAATCCGGCCCTTCTTCGTCCGGGTGACGATCTCGTTCCACTGCCATCGATACGCGTAGACGTCCGGGTTCGTCTCGCCGGGGAACGGAGGGCTGCCGTCATCGGTGTGGTGCACGTCCGCCATGTATGCGCTTCCTTGGCGCGTCAGCTTTCCGATGTTCTTGCAGCCGGAGCCGACGAGGATGCCGTAGGGCGCATCCTCGATCGTGAATCCCATCGAGTTGTACTTCGCTCTAAATCCCTGCGCGGTCTTGAAGATCGCATCGGTGGTCTGATCGCAGGTCAGCCTGAGCCGCTTTTTCGCGTCGGCGCCGGTGACGACGACGCCGAGGACGATCAGCAACCCAACGACAGCCGCGATCGCAAGCTTCTTCGCCAAGGCAGCATCCATTGGCACTCCTCTCCCTATGAGACCGTTGCACGCCCAACGTAACCGCCGAGCCGGGAGATTTCCACCCCCGCGGCTAGTGCGCTTCGTCGGGAGCGTGTGCCGGCGGGCGTGACTCCTCCGCCAGCGATGTGATCTCGAGCACCCCGCGGGAGGCCTCCTCGAGCACCTCGGTCGCCTCCTCCGCCGAGCGCGCGTAGAGCTCGACCAGCAAATGGACGATGATCCGCTCCTCGTCGTGCTTGTGGAAGCGCACGTGGGTGAAGAACTCGCGGGTGCCGGCCTCGCCGAAGGAGCCGTAGGTGAGCGACTCCGCCGCCTCCGGGCCCGAGCAGCTCTCGACCTGGTCCTGGTCGACCGTGACCGTGCACGATGCGACCCAGGGGGTCCCCGCCACCATCCGCTCCCAGCGGTCCTCGACTGGCACAACCTTGTCGTCCTGGATCGTCAGGTGCGGCTGGTCGTGCAGGCAGCGCAGGCACTGCACGACGGCCTCCTGGACCTCGTCAAGCCGCTCCGACGGCTCGCCGCTCTCTGGGTCGATGCGCAGGATCGCGTCGTAGTGCATCTGCACCTCGAGATCCTGGGCCCAGCAGCGATAGCAGCGCAACCACGCCGAGCGGTCTCCGTTGACCTCGCTCATCTCTCCCTATTGAAGCGCCCCGGCGCACTGGGCGCCAGTTGTGTGAACTGAATCAGCCGGTCAGCCCCCTCCAGCTCCTGCAGTCCGCTCTACGCGGGCTGCGCGGCGCGGTGGCGCTCGGCCACCAGATCCGCGATCTCGCCCATGATCCGGTTGATCTCGAAGTCCTTCGGCGTGTAGACGCCGTCGACGCCGGCCTCGCGCATGGCGGCCGCATCGGCCGCGGGGATGATGCCGCCCACGACGACGGGAATGTCCGCTCCTTCGGTGCGCAGGAGTTCGACCACGCGCGGCACGAGCTCGCGGTGAGAGCCGGAGAGGATCGAGAGGCCGACCACGTCGACGTCCTCCTCGACAGCGGACTTGGCGATCTGCTCCGGTGTCAGCCGGATCCCCTGATAGATCACCTCCATGCCGACGTCTCGCGCCCGGACCGCGATCTGCTCGGCGCCGTTGGAGTGGCCGTCGAGACCTGGCTTGCCGACCAGAATCCGGATCGGGTGACCGATCTTCTCCGAGGCACCCCTGACGCGGTTCCTCACCTCGCCGAGAAGATCGGCGTTCACCGACCCTCCGGCCGCTGCCTCCGAGACACCTGTCGGCGCCCGGTAGTCGCCGAAGACGTCGCGCAGGACGCCGGCCCACTCGCCGGTCGTGGCGCCGGCCTTGGCGGCTTCGAGGGTGGCCGGCATGACGTTCGCGTTCTCGTCGCGCGCGGCCTCGGCGAGGTTCTCGAGGGCGGAGTCGACGGCGCCCTGGTCGCGTTGGGTGCGCCACTCCTCGAGGGCCGCGATCCGTTCGCGCTCGACCTCCGGGTCGGGCGTGAGGATGCCCCCGTCCTCGCCCGTCGTGAGCGGTGAGTCCTCGGTCTCGGTGAACTTGTTCTGCCCCACGACGACGATCTCACCGCGCTCGATCTTCGCGATCCGCTCGCGGTTCGACTCGACCAGCCGGGCCTTCATGTAGGGCACGGCCTCGACGGCGCCGCCGTGCTCGGCGACGGCCCTCATCTCGGCGTCGGCGCCCTCGGCGAGCTGCTCGACCAGGCCGTCCATCACCTCCGAGCCCTCGAAGATGTCGGGGTACTCGAGCAGGTCGGTCTCGTTGGCGAGGATCTGCTGGATGCGCAGGCTCCACTGCTGGTCCCAGGGCCGCGGCAGCCCGAGCGCCTCGTTCCACGCCGGGAGCTGGATCGCCCGGGCGCGAGCGTCACGGCCGAGCGTCACGGCCAGCGCCTCGAGGACGATTCGGGGCACGTTGTTCTCGGGCTGGGACTCCGTCAGGCCGAGGGAGTTGACCTGGACGCCGTAACGGAGACGGAGGAACTTCGGCTCGGTCACCCCGTAGCGGTTGCGGCCGATCTCCTCCCAGAGGCGGCCCATGGCCCGCAGCTTCGCGTGCTCCTCGATGAAGCGGACGCCGGCGTTGACGAAGAACGAGATCCGGCCAAAGACCTTGGCGAAGTCCTCATCCGCTACCTGGCCGCGTGCCTTGACCTCGTCGAGGACTGCGATCGCGGTTGAGAGGGCGTAGGCGGCCTCCTGGACCGGGGTCGCGCCCGCCTCCTGCAGGTGGTAGGAGCAGACGTTGATCGGGTTCCACCTTGGAATCTCGTTGACGGTGAACGCGACCGTGTCGGCGATCAGCCGCATCGAGGGCCCGGGCGGGAAGGCGTAGGTGCCGCGAGAGAGGTACTCCTTGATGATGTCGTTCTGCGTCGTCCCGGCGAGGGCGGCGCGCTCGATCCCGTTCTCCTCGGCGACCGTCGCGTAGAGAGCGAGCAGCCAGGCGGCCGTCGCGTTGATCGTCATGGACGTGTTCATCTCGCCGAGGGGGATGCCGTCGAGGAGGGTGTGCATGTCGCCCTTGTGGGCGATCGATACCCCGACCTTGCCGACCTCGCCGCGGGCGAGCTCGGCGTCTGGGTCGTAGCCGGTCTGGGTGGGCAGGTCGAATGCGACGGAGAGCCCGGTCTGACCCTTGGCGAGGTTCTTGCGGTAGAGCTCGTTCGACCGGCGGGCGTCGGAATGCCCTGCATAGGTGCGCATGACCCACGGGCGGTCCCGCTCCGGCAAGCGGTGCTCGCTCATGGCCTAATGGTAAGTGGCGGCCTTCGACCGGACCGCTCCGACCGGCACTGAGGGGTGTTCTTGCAGATTCCCGGGCGCCTCACGGCTACGCTCCCGCCCGCATGCGAACCAAGCTGACAGCCCTGATCGTCGCCTGCGCTGCCCTCGGAGCGGGCGTGGCCGCGCATGCGGCTCCGGTCCCGGTGGCGATGTACACGTTCCAGACGCAGGGCGACGTCTCTGCCTTCCGGAAGGTGGCGGGAACGAGCTGTAAGCGCAAGTGGGCCGGCAACCAGGCGTTGTCGATCCGGGTCGGCGACAAAACGAGCTCGTGCGCGTACCGCTCCTCGGTCGTGGCCGACTCGAGCGACCAACACGCGGATCAGGGGATGGTCGCCACGACCAGCGTCGGCGGCGGCACGCCGAAGCTGCAGAAGAAGTCCTTCGTCGGGGTGGGGGTGCGCCGCAGCGACTCCACGAGCTACGTCCTGCGGATCCTGCCGAATGCGCACAAGTGGCAGTACTTCCGCGACCCGAAGGGGGCGGCGGGCGCGACGCTCGTGGCGTCAGGGGCCGGCAAGTTCATCAAGCTCGGCTCGAAGGCCAACGTGATCGCGATCCGAGCCTTCTCCCACGGCGGCGCCACCACGAGCATTACCGGCTCGGTCAACGGCCACGGCGTGCTGACGACGACCGATTCGGGTGCGGACCAGCCCGACGGGCGGCAGACCGTGGTCACGACCGGCGCCAAGGGCTCGGGCGCTGGGACGGGCATCAGCGGCCGGTTCGACAACGTCACCGTTCAAGTCCCGAACCCGTTCGGCTAGGCGGGAGCAAAATCCCCGCCACTTCCGGCTGAATCCACTATCTTCGGCCGGGTGGCCACGACCACCGTTGAGCGCCCCAGGCCTGCTGGTCCGGAGGAGGGCCTGGGGGGAAATTGGCTGGTGATCGTCCTCAACGACGATCACAACACCTTCGATCACGTCGCCCACACGCTGTCGAGCGTGATCCCCGGCCTTACCCTCGACAGCGGCTACCGCTTCGCGGACAAGATCCACAACAGCGGCAAGGCCGCGGTCTGGACCGGACCCCGCGAGCCGGCCGAGCTCTACTGGGAGCAGCTGCAGGACGCAGGGCTGACGATGGCCCCGCTCGAGCAGCATTAGCCTGGCCTAGCCGAGCGAGTCCACGTCGATCATGGCTTTGGCGAAGGCCTCTGGAGCCTCCTGAGGCATTATGGCCCATCTCGTGACTAGCCGAAGGTGAAGACGTAGGCCTGGAGGCCCGGGTCCTGGAAGCTGATCTCGAAGAGGTGCTCCTCGACACTGCCTGGCTGGCGGATGAGCTGATACAGGCGTGCGTCCGTGACCGCGCCGTTGCCCTCTTCGTCCACGTCGAGCCCGTGCGCCGGGCCGGCCGGGTTCCCGTCGATCAGGACCTGGAACTGGTCCGAGGATCCCTCTGTGCTCGTGCCCATGACGAGATTCACATCCCGGGCCTGAAAGCGGTACGCGATGCGCCCATTGGCCCTGTTCAGCACCGTGGCCTGTCTCCCCACCGTCCAGTCGCCCGATAGAGACCACTGGTTGAGCTCGAGCCGCGGCGGCTCGTCGTAGACGCGCGGCTCGTCGAGCGCCACACCGCCGGGAGAGGCGAGGTTCTGCCCCCTGGCGTAGCCGACGTAGGTCTCGGGGGACCCGAGGCTCTCCCAATCCGCCGCGACCTCGACGCCGGTGACATCAGGCGAAACCAGCTCTCGGTCGACGCCGTCGGACCCCGCCTCTGCCAGCAACTGCTGGATCACAGTCTCAGAGCGCTCGTAGTCCTCCTCGCCGAAGTGGTGATGGCGGATTCGCCCCTCAGCGTCGATGAAGTAGAGCGCGGGCCAGTAGTTGTTGTCGAAGGCGCGCCAGACCGCGAAGTCGTTGTCGACCGCGATCGGATAGTCGACACCCATCGCTTGGAGGGCCGGGCGGATCTTGTCGACGTCGTGCTCGAATGGGAACTCCGGTGAGTGCGCGCCGATCATCACCAGTCCGTTGTCCTCGTACTTCTTGGCCCAGGCGCGGACGTAGGGAAGGGTGCGCAGCCAGTTGACGCACGAGAACGTGCAGAACTGGACCGCGACGACCTTTCCTCGCAGGCCCTCCGGCGTCAGCGGCTCCGAGTTGAGCCAACCGGTGGCGCCGTCGAGCTCGGGCAGCTCCCCTTCGACTGACAATTCCATCGCTGTTTCCCTCTGCATTCTCTCTCACTCAGGTCGGCTCGTTGGGGGCGTCATCCCGGAACCGCAGCGCCGACCGCCTTCAGGATCTGGCGCTCCCCGGACACTACTCCCGTGAGGCGGCGAATCTACTTCTTGGTAGGCGAGTCCTGGGCCAGGTTGTTGTTGCCGGGGCCGCCGTTCAGGCGGTCCTTGCCCGGCCCCCCGATCAGCTGATCCCGGCCCGGCCCGCCGAAGAGGCGATCCATTCCCATCCCGCCGCCGAGCAGGTCGGCTCCCGGGCCGCCCCGCAGCAGGTCATCGCCCGAGTTGCCACCGAGCAGGTCGTCGTCGGCGCCGCCGTTGAGCTTGTCGCCTCCGGAGTTGGCGATCAGCACGTCCCTGCCGCCGAGGCCGGTCATCCCGTCGTTTCCGCTGCCGCCGTTGATGCTGTCGCGCAGCTGCCCTCCCGCGACCTGGTCGTCGCCGCGCCCCGCCAGGACGAGGTTGAAGCAGGAGCCCCCGCCCACGTACCGGTCGTTGCCCGAGCCGAGCAGCGCGCCGCAGCCGGTCCCGTGCCCGAATCCGCCGGGAAGGTCGCGCTGCCCAAATCCGGTAGTGCTTCCCACCCCCGACAGATCGACCCTGTCATTTCCGGCGGCGCTGGACACGTCGACCTCGGAGACATGCGAGCAGGCGACCGGGCCAGTGCGCGGGTTCTTCCCGTTCACCTTGACGAGGGTCGCGCTGCAACTCACCGTGATCCGATCCGAGCCGCTGTCGCCGGCGACCTTGAGGAGCTCCCCGCTGACGGAGGAGCGGACCTTGGCGTGGGCCGCGCCCGGCGCGGCGAGCACCACTCCGGCAAGCGCGCCGAGCAGCGCGAGGCGCATAAGACCCTGATTGGTGGGCGTCAGCACGGGCAATGAAGGAACACCCCCGCCCCCGCATAGTTCTGGACGATCTTCTGGCCATACGCCAGAAAACTCTCCAGATCTGGGCTACTCCCCCGCGATCAGGACATGCCAGACAGGCAGGACCGGCTTGTTGAAGTAGTTGACTGCTTCCTCCCGGAGGGCGGAGATCTCGTCGGAGTACCAGTACCGCTCGAAGTCGTCGCGGGAGTCCCAGAGCGATGCCTGCCGGAAGTGGAGCGGATCTTCGACGTTGCGGGTCAGCGACCATCCCTTCGCACCGAACGCCATCACGCGGGCGGCGCCCGGCTCCCAGATCTCGTACCAGCGCTCCGCCCGGAAGGGGTGGACGTGCCAGTCGATGTAGACGACATCGAGTTCACGGCCGCGTGGGCTCTCCTGCTCCCAGGTGCCCTGCGCGGACTCCGGGGTGCTCACGCGCCCACCTCCAGGGCTACGGTCGGCGTCACGCGCCGACCTTTAGGGCTACGGTCGGCGTCACGCGCCGACCTCGGCCCGGATGGCTCCCGGGCCCTCCTCGCTCTTGCCCTCCTCCTCGCTGGTCGCGCCGACGAGGATCGAGATCTTGCCGAGGTGCTTGTTCTCGTGCAGGAGCTGGTGCGCCTCCGCGACTCCTTCGAAGCCCATCACCCGCCAGAGGACGGGCCGGATCTTGCCCTCGGCCATCAACTCGTTGGCTCGCCAGCACTCGTAGGCGTTGGCGAAGTGGGAACCGATGATCTGCTTCTGGCGCATCCAGAGGTAGCGGACGTCGAAGTCGAGCGTGTAGCCCGAGGTCGCGCCGCAGATCACCACCTTGCCGAACGGCTTCACGACGAAGACGGAGGTCGGGAAGGTGGCCTGTCCGACATGCTCGAAGACGATGTCGGGGGAGTCGCCGAGGATCTCCTTGACGCGCTTGGCGAACTCGCGTGAGACCTTGAAGCGCCCCTTCTCCTCCTCAGGTGTCTCACCGCCCTTCCGCATCATCCCGGAGAAGTCGTTGCGGTTGATGTTGTCGACCGCGCCGAGGCGCTTGACCAGCTCGCCCTTCTCATCCGATGAGACGACGCCCACGGCGTTGGCGCCCGACGCGGCGCAGAGCTGGGTGGCGAAGACGCCGAGCCCGCCCGCGGCGCCCCAGATCAGCACGTTGTGCCCGGCCTGCAGCTTGCACTGGTCGATCAGCATCCGGTAGGCGGTGAAATAGGTGAGCCCGTAGGCCGACGACTCCGCCCAAGAGAGGTTCTGCGGTCGGGGGAGTAGCTGCTGGGCCTGGACCTTGGTGAACTGGGCAAACGATCCCCAGGTCGTCTCGTATCCCCAGATCTTCTGGCTGGGCGCAGCCAAGGGGTCGAGGCCGTGCACCTCGACGTCCTCGTAGGAGGCCTGGTTGCAGTGGATCACGACCTCGTCGCCGGGCTCCCACTTGGTGACGCCCTCGCCGACCTTCCAGACGATCCCGGAGGCGTCCGAGCCCCCGATGTGGTGGCCGTATTCCTCGTGGTCGCCGTAGCCGAACACCGAGACCGGCTTGCCGAGCGCCGCCCAGACGTTGTTGAAGTTCACGCCGGCGGCCATCACGCGGACGATCACCTCGAAGGCGCCGGGCTCCGGCACATCGATCTCCTCGACCTGGAAGGCGTCCCTTGGCTCGCCCTCCCGCTCCGGGCGGATCACCCAGGCCGCCATCTTCTCGGGCAGCTCGCCCGGCTGGACATCGAGCTTTGAAACGTCGGCGATCTCTACGGCCAATGTGACTCCCGGTTCGTTGGTCGTGGACGCCTGGATCGTATTCAACCCACCCCTGTCAGGTTCCCGTCCGGGATCGCGACTACGTTCAAGAGTCCATGGAAGCTTCAGAGAGACAACTTCCGATCGATCCGGGGGGACCTGGGTCCGTCCGCGTCGTCGAGGACCGGATCGTGATCGAGGGCCTCACCATCACTGACCAGGAGACCGCCCGCGTGGTCCGCGAGCGAGCGGAGTCCGGCGAGGAGCCGGCGCGCTCGGTCCGCCGGGCGATCGAGATCGGCACCAGGGTGCTCGACCGAGAGGAGACTGCGATCGAGGTGGACTACGTCCGCCGGGAGTTCGAGCGCCTCACCCGTGTCCAGAACGAGACCATCGAGGAGCGGAACCGCGAGGCGGTCGAGCGGATCGAGGATGGCCTGCGACGCGCCCTGGGCGGGGAGGAAGGTCCGGGCGCCCTCGGCCGCGCGCTGGAGTCGCACAGCGAGGAGCTCTCGGAGCGGATCGCCACCACCTTCGGGGAGGACCGCGAGGGTGCCGTCCAGGCCCAGATCAAGCGGATGCTCGAGCAGCGCGACGAGGAGTTCCTCAGCCGGCTCTCCGCCGAGGACGCGCAGAACCCGCTCGCACCGATCCTGGCCGGCCTCCGCAACTGGGCCAAGGAGCGCAGGGAGGACCAGGACAGCCGCGATCGCAAGCTCGAGGAGAAGCTCGACGAGCTCCTCAACCGGGCGTCGGAGCTGGCCGGCCTGGAGCGTGGCCGAGAGGCCCTCGACGAGGCCGAGGAGGCGGGCACGCGCAAGGGGAGGAGCTTCGAGGACCGCGTCGATCGCGCGCTCGAGCGGATCGCCGCCACCCGGGGCGACGCCTCATCGCACACGGGCGGCGAGGGCGCCGAAGGCGGCGGCAAGAAGGGCGACACCCTGATCGAGCTGGGGGCGGCGAACGGTCCCGCCTCAGGTCGAATCGTCTTCGAGGCCAAGGACAAGCGGCTTTCCAAGAACGACGCCTGGCACGAGCTGAATGAGGCGATGGACGCGCGCGCCGCCTCCTTCGCCGTTCTGGTGGTGGCCGGCGAGGATCGCGTACCCGCTGGGAGGGAGACGCTTGCCGAGTACGAGGGCAACAAGCTGATCGTGGCGGTCGACCGCGACCAGCCGGATGGGATCGCCCTTGAGGTTGCCTACCGGCTGGCCGCCGCCCGAGTCGCGATGGAGAGGGAGCGCGACTTGACCGTTGACGCCCCGGCCGTGCGCGATGCGGCCGAGGAAGCCGTCACCTGCCTGAAGCAGGCCCAGGCGATTCGGGCCACCCTGACCGGAATCAAGACGAGCTCCGACAAGGCTCGCGCAACCTTGGATGAGATGGTCGAGGCCGTCCGCGCAAGGCTCGAGCGAGTGGAGGCTCTGATCGAGGTCGCCGACGGCGAGGGGTAGTGATGGATCGACGGACGCGACTATTCCGTCCGATCTTCGGCCGGCCGGCGGCGGCCGACGAGCGGAACTACGGCAGCAGCAGGTCGTTCTGTCCCGACGGCCGCTCGGGCCCGACCGTGAAGCTGAACGGCCGCACCGCGATTCCGCTGACGCTCGCCTCGTAGCTACCGGTCTTCATCTCGACCTTGATCGTCCCCGTGCCGGCGGCGGGAATCTCGTCGCTGTCGGCTTCGACCGGGCCGTGGATGGCCAGCGTCCCCGGCCTGGTTGTGAGATTCGCGATTGTGAAGTTGGCGAGGCCGGCCCCGAACTCCTTTGGCGAGACGGCGACCCCGTCCTTCGCGATCTTCACCGAGACCTCCGCCGGGATCGGGGGCCGCGGGTTGTTCTCGAAGTCGTCTCGACCGCAGCCAGCCACCACAAGCGCCACGACCACAAGGGCGGCGGCTACGAACTGCGCTCTGCGCCTCCTCCGCAGCATGCGCGGGGAATCTAGCCGAACCGAAGGATTTCCCGCGCCAGTCTTCAGGCGGGGAACGGCAGCGCTACGACCTCGGCGGTGACACCGCCGTCGCCGACGGTGAGACGATCGCCCTCCTCCGCCTCGCGCCTCACGATCGCCAGCGCGATCGGGCCGAGGGACGGGGAGAGGCAGACCGTTCCGATCGTGCCCACCTCCCGCTCGCCGAGTAGCAGTGAGTCGCCGTGCGCGGCCGGAGCGCTCAGGCGGAGGCCGCGCAGGGTCCGGTTGGGCTTGCCGCGGTAGTGCAGGCGCGCCACCGGCTCCTGGCCGATGTAGCAGCCCTTCTCGAAGTCCACGGCGCGCTCGGTGATCCCGGCCTCGGCCGGCATCGACTCCGGGCCCATGTCGATGCCGAAGCGGGGACGGCCCGACTCGACCCTGACGATCTCGGCCGCCGCGTCGCTCACCTCGGCGGCGCCCGCCGCCTTGAGCAGCTCGATGAGTCTCGCCTCCCGCTCGGCTTGCGTGATCAGGTCGAGACCGACGTCGGTGGCGACGGCGAGCACCTCGGTTCCGTCCCAGTCCCGGTAACGCTGCGCAAACTCGGGCCCGAGGCCGTCGAACCCGCTGAGCTCGCCCGAGCGGGGACCGATCAGGGAGACGATCCCCCACCGATCGGTCGCCTCCTCCACCTCGACGTCCCGGCCGAGGCTGTAGGTGCGCAGATGCTTCAGAACGCTCTCGGCCGGGGCGGGCTCGAGGTCGAGCCAGAGCTCGCCCGTCTCGAGCCGCAGGACGCGCATGTCCGCCTGGAGATGACCCTTGCGGTCGAGGAGCGCCGCATAACAGCCCCGTTCGGGCGCGAGCGCCTCGATGTCGTTCGTGAGCTGGCCCTGAAGGTACTCGGCGGCATCCGATCCCCTGACGATCAGCGCCGCGCGCGTACGCGGCAGGAATCCGGCTTCCTCCCGCAGGGCCCTGTACTGCCCGTCGAGCTCCACCGGAGTCGCGATCTCGGCCACGGGACGATTGTAGGCAGCGGTTCTCACCGGGTTTCGGCTTTCTCGACGGGCGGAAGTTAGACACACCTAAATTCAGCTTATGGTTGTGCTTCAATTCCACATATGGGGAAGCTGAGCAGGCGAAACCTGCTGATCGGCGGCGCTACGGCCGGCGCGAGCATGCCGCTCCTGCACCAGCTCGTCCCCCATCAGGGACTGCATGCCGCCATCGACGGCGCTCAGGCGGCAGAGGACGGCGCCGCACATGGTGGCGCCGCGGCATTACACGGAGGTGGCGCAGCCGGGCCGACCTTCGCGCCCGGGGTTCTGGTCGATCACGCCGCGAATGGCTTCAACCCGACCGAGATGCTTCGTGGTTTCGACTGGGGCAAGACCCAGCGTCTTGCCAGTGGACGGGTGCTGCGGGAGTGGACCCTGGTCGCCGGGGACAAGGAGATCGAGGTCGCGCCGGGCGTGCACTATCCGGCTTGGACGTACAACGGACGCGTGCCGGGTCCAACGCTTCGCTGCCGCGAGGGGGAGTTGCTCCGCGTCCGCTTCGTCAATGGCTCGGAGCATCCCCACACGATCCACTTCCACGGGCTCCATCCCTCCGAGATGGATGGCGTCCCCGGCGTCGGCGCCGGGCTGATCCAGACCGGCGGGGAGACCACCTACGAGTTCAGCGCCGAGCCCTTCGGGCTTCACCTCTATCACTGCCATGCGGGGCCGCTCGCCGAGCACATCGCCCGCGGGCTCTACGGCGCCTTCATCGTTGATCCGAGGCAGGGCCGCTCCGACGCGGATGAGCTCGTGATGGTGATGAACGGTTTCAACACGAACTTCGACGCGGAGGGCAACCAGGTCTATGGGGTCAACACCGTCGCCTTCCACTACGTCAACGAGCCGGTCGAGGTGCGGCGCGGCGCGCCGGTGCGGATCTATCTCGTTAACGCCCTCGAGTTCGACCCGATCAATTCATTCCATATCCACGCCAACTTCTTCAACTACTTCCCTACCGGCACGTCGCTGGAGCGCACGGACTACACGGACACCGTCATGCAGGGCCAGGGTCAGCGAGGCGTCCTCGAGCTCGAGTTCCCCTATGTCGGGGATTACATGTTTCACGCCCACAAGACCGAGTTCGCCGAGCTCGGCTGGATGGGTTTCTTCCGGGTCGGGGGCGAGCGGGACCGCAAACGCCAGCCGGCGGCCTTCCACGACGCCGGCGAGATGGAGGACTCGAGGTCCTGATGGAAGCCCGGACCGAGACAGCTCCTGCGCTGAGCCGCCTGCCCACCTGGAGCCTGATCGGCGCACCGCTCGCGCTTATCGCGGCCGCGATCGCCCTGTTCGCCGCCCTCGGAGGCCCCGGGCTCGACGAGCGTCGCGGACCGCCTGTTGAGGAGCTGGCCGTGGAACGCACCGTGCTGCACGCGGGCGAGATCCAGCTCACGGTTCGCAATACCGGCCCGGATGACGTGCAGGTCGCCCAGGTGGCGGTCAACGACTCCTACGTCGCGTTCAACTCCCAGCCGGATGGAGAGGTCGGTCATCTCGGGGAGCAGAAGCTCACCCTCGACTACCCATGGCAGGAGGGCGGCGCCTACACGATCTCGATGCTGACCTCCACCGGGGCGACGATTGAGCACACCATCGACGCCGCGGTGGAGACGCCGGATGCCGGGGGCGGGTTCTACGCGCTGATGAGCCTTCTGGGCATCTACGTCGGCATCATCCCGGTTGCTCTCGGGATGTTGTTCATGCCTGCTCTGCGTCGCGTCTCAGAGGATTGGGTGCGCATGTTCATGGCGGTCACGATCGGCCTGCTCGGCTTTCTGGTGATCGACGGCGGGCTCGAGGGCATCGAGATCGGGCAGGAGTCGAGCGGAGCCTTCGGCGGGGTCGAGCTGATCTTCTTCGGAGCGGCGCTCGCGTACCTCGCGCTGACCGCGATCGACCGCCGCCTGAAGGCCGGGATCGAGCGTAAGCGAGCCGCGGGTGCGGGAGCCTTCCGGCTCTCTCTGATGGTCGCCATTGGGATCGGGCTCCACAACCTGGGCGAGGGCCTGGCGATCGGCTCCGCTTACGCGGTCGGCTCGCTGGCGCTGGGCGCGTTCCTCGTCATCGGCTTCGCCATCCATAACACGACGGAGGGCCTGGCAATCGTCGCGCCGCTGGCGCGGGCAGAGCCACCGGGACTGGCGCGACTGTCGGCGCTCGGATTGATCGCCGGAGGGCCGGCAATCCTCGGCGCGGTGGTCGGCGGCGCTGCATACAACCAGGAGCTGGCCACCTTCCTGATCGGTGTGGGAGTCGGTGCAATCGTCCAGGTGATCGGCCAGCTGCTGCCCTCGATCCGGGACCGCCAGGGACAGGCTCTGCACCCGCTCAGCATCGCCGGGCTCCTGGTCGGCGCGGGGATCCTCTACCTGACCAGCCTGATGGTGAGCGTCTGATGGCGGCGGCGGCAGAGCGAAGCGGGCGGACGCCAACCGCTCCACGTGGCCACCACGCTCACCGCGGGCGCCAGATCAACGAGGGCGCGGAGAACTACGCAAAGGCCATCTACCACCTCCAGGGCCGCAGCAACGACCACGTGCACACCAACGCTGTCGCAGAGCGGCTCGGGGTGACGTCGGCCTCAGCCTCGGCGATGCTCAAGCGGCTCTCCGACGAGGGCCTGCTCGATTACGAGCCCTACCACGGGGCCCGGCTCACCGCCAAGGGCGAGCTGGTGGCGCTGGAGACGATCCGCCATCACCGGCTGATCGAACTCTTCCTTGCCGATGTCCTGGGGATGCCATGGGACCGCGTCCACGAGGAGGCCGAGGTCCTGGAGCATCACATCTCCGAGGAGCTCGAGGAGCTGATCGCGGCGAAGCTGGGCCAGCCCGTCCTGGACCCGCACGGAGACCCGATCCCCGACAGCGACCTTGCGATCAGCAACGACGATTCGGTGCCGCTCACCGAGCTCGAGCCGGGCGAGCGGGGGACCTTCGCCCGCGTTTCGGACAGCGACGCGTCGATGCTGCGCTACCTCACCGAGCGCGAGATCCAGCCGGGTGTTCGCCTGCTGGTGAGGAGCCACGAGCCCTTCGGGGGGCCCTTGATCGTCGAGATCGCCGGCAGCACGCATCCCCTCGGGCGTCAACTCGCGGGCAGCATGAGGGTTCGTAGGGAGGCGATCCGTGAGTAAGCCCGATCTGAGGGTTGGCGAGGAGGAAGCCGCCCTCGTCGAGCCCGTCCCGGGCGGCTCCGCCGCGGCGACACAGCCCGCCAACGGGCAGGGAACGATCGAGGACGTCCTTCCAGGCGAGGCCGCCGTCGCGCGTGCTGCGCGCCGCTCGCTGGAGGGCCGCTCGCGCGGCCTGCCGCGGATCTGGCCCTTCCTCGGCCCGGCCTTCATCGCCGCCGTCGCCTACATCGACCCGGGCAACTTCGCGACCAACATCGCCGGCGGCGCAAAGTTCGGCTACCTGCTGCTCTGGGTGGTGCTCGCGGCGAACCTGATCGCGATGGTCGTCCAGACCCAATCCGCGAAGCTCGGAATCGCCACCGGCAAGAACCTCCCCGAAGCGTGCCGCGCCCTTTTCACTCGCCGTACCTCGATCGGCCTCTGGATCCAGGCCGAGATCGTGGCGATGTCGACTGACATCGCCGAGGTGGTCGGTGCGGCCCTGGCCCTCAACCTCCTCTTCGGGATGCCGCTGTTCGCGGCCGGCCTGGTCGCTGGCGCGGTTGCCTTCGCAATCCTGGCGCTCCAGCAGCGCGGCTTCCGCCGTCTCGAGGCGGTGATCTCGGGAATGGTGGGGGTGGTCGTCATCGGCTTCGCCTTCGAGATCGTCAATGCGAAGCCCGACGGGGGCGAGGCTTTGAAGCATCTTGTGGTGCCCGGCTTCGCGGGCACCGAGAGCGTCCTGCTCGCCACCGGGATCATCGGCGCGACGGTGATGCCTCACGTGATCTACCTGCACTCGGCGCTCACCCAGCGGCGGGTGGTCGGCCGCAACGAACGGGAGAAGCGCCAGATCCTCCGCTTCGAGCGCATCGACGTCGTCATCGCGATGGCGCTCGCCGGGCTCGTGAACATGTCGATGATGGCGATGGCGGCCGGCCTCTTCCACACCTCCGGCCTGGTCGAGATCGACAGCATCGAGGGCGCCTACGACGGGCTCCGCAACCTCGTCTCCTCGAACGCGGCGGTCGTCTTTGGCATCGCCCTGCTCGCCTCGGGGCTCGCCTCGTCCTCGGTGGGGACTATGTCGGGCCAGGTGGTGATGCAGGGATTCATCCAGCGGCGAATCCCGATCTTCCTGCGACGGGCGATCACACTTATCCCGGCCCTCATCGTTCTCGGCGTGGGGCTGCCCCCTACCGACGCTCTGGTGATCAGCCAGGTCGTCCTCTCCTTCGGCATCCCCTTCGCGCTGGTGCCTTTGCTGATGATCTGCGCGAAGCCGGAGTTCATGGGCTCGCTTGTCAGTCCCCGTTGGCTGACCGCGATCGCCGGGACGCTCGCCGGACTGATCATCGCGCTGAACGTCTTCCTCCTCCAACAGCTCTTCTTCGCCTAGATTCTGAGCATGGCCCTGGCCCAGGACTTCCAGGCGGTCGTCGACTCACTGCCGGACGACTGGACGGACCTCGCGCTCGACCTGCGGATCGCGGATGAGTCCCGATACGTCGATGCCGCAGTGATGCTCTCCCAGGTGAACGCAAAGCCGTATTCGCACGCCGACTGGCACTGGCGGATCAACGTGGCCCATCGCTTCGGCCACGCCGCCGCGGCCGAGACGGTCAGAGGCATTCTCGCCAAGCTCGACCGCGAGGAAATCTTTGGCGAGCTGCGCGTCCGCGACGCGCAGGAGGGTCGCGCGGAGGTCGTGCAGATGTGGGGACGGCCTGAGAGCGTGCGCCGCGACTTCCGCCGCCGCCGCAGCCTCTAGGTGGACGGATGATCCGGGTTCATCGCGACAGCCCCCGCTGATGGCGCGAGTCGCCGTCTTGGTGCAGGACCTGATGCTGGCCAGCCGGGTCCGCACCTCGCTGGAGGGCGCAGGCCACGAGGTGGAGCAGAACTCGAGCCTCCCCGACGAGCTCGATGGGGTGGACCTCGTCGTCGCCGACCTCGATGCGGTCTCGCCCGAGAACCTCGCGGACCTGAGGATGCCCGTGATCGGCTTCTACCAGCACACCGACACGGAGATGAAAGAGCGTGCCGACCGGGCGGCCCTCGCGTTTGCTGTCCCGCGGAGCCGCATGGTCAGGGAGCTGCCGGAGCTCGTCGATCGGGCGCTCGGCTAGCCAGCCTGCAGGAGGCCGGCGTGAACGGCCCAAGCGTGCCAGCGCTCGACCGAGGCGGGCTCCAGGTGCGGCGTGGCCACGCTACGTCCGAGCGCGAACGCCCCAGCCGAGGTGAGCGATTCCAGCTGTGCCTTTTGCGCGGAGCGGTCGAGACCCGGCACTCGGTTGAAGAGGTCATCCAGTGCTTTCTGCGGGTCTCGCCCGAGCACCCCGTATCCGCGCGTGAGCGCCGCGGTCAGGCGGGCGCCGAGTTGCTCGTCGCCGGCCTTTGCCACCACGACCAGCTCCGGGTAGCGCGGCGCCCCGAACTGGTCGACCCGGAACTCACGGATCGGGATGCCGCGCCGCTCGAGCTGGACGCCCTCGGCGTTCCAGAACGCCGTGGCCGCGTCGAGCTTGCCCGCGGCCAAATCGGCGACGGCGTTGAAGCCGATGGTCACGCGGTGCACCGACGAGGGGTCGACTCCGCCGGATCTCAGCACCGTATCGAGCACGGCGTCGTCGGAGGGGACCCCTGTAACGCCGATCGTCTTGCCAGCGAGGTCGGCGGGGGTCCGGATCTCGTTTCTGTCCCGGGCGATCACCGAGGCGAGGGGACGCTGGACGATGGCGGCGATCGCGACCAGGTCGAGGCCCCGCTCGCGTGCGATGCCGAAGTCGTTGATGTCCATCACCGCTAAGGCGGCGCGGCCGGACTCGAGCAGGTTCGCGCTGTCGGCCGTGCTGGACGGCTCGCGGATCGTGAGGTCTAGACCCTCGTCCCCAAATTCGCCGCTGGCCTCGGCAGCGTAGATCCCGGAATGGACCGCATTCGGCTGGAAGTCGAGGACCAGGGTCGCGCCCTTCGGCGCGCCCGGTTCAGCGCCGCCCCCTCCGCAGCCCGTCAGGGCTGCCAGGAAGGCGGCCGCCAGCAGCGCGGCGACCCTTCTCATCCACGCCGACCCTATCCCTAAGGCGCGGATAAAACCTTCCCGGGGGCGCTCTCGGCCGTGACGGAATTCCGGTTAGACTGCGCGCCGCCTCACGGCAGTGGGGCTTTTTTGAGGTCTACGAGGAGGTCGGTTCAAGTGCAAGATCGAGGTCTCGCCGCGTACATCGCAGAGCTGGTCGGGACGCTGCTGCTGGTCTTCTTCATCACCAGCGTCGTCGCGCTCTACGTCGCCACGGGCGAGAACGCCCAGTTCGGGTCCGACTTCGCCGTCGTCGGCCTGACCCACTTCCTCGTGCTCTTCGCACTGATCATCAGCATCGGCGTCGCCAGCGGCGGGCACTTCAACCCAGCCGTGACGGCCGCCTTCATCGCGATCCGCAGGATCGACCCGATCGACGGGCTCGTCTACATCCTCGCCCAGCTCTCCGGTGGCGTGCTCGGCG
Source organism: uncultured Solirubrobacterales bacterium (assembly GCA_963801055.1). Lineage (GTDB taxonomy): Bacteria > Actinomycetota > Thermoleophilia > Solirubrobacterales > 70-9 > DASUPK01. Next base: position 54,265 of record CAWDDE010000002.1, read on the forward strand.
CGCTGCTGACCAAGGCGTTCCTGCTGGACGAGGGCCGCGCCTCGGACTACGGGACCCCCAAGGTCAGCGCGCTGCTCGGCGGGGCCTTTCAGGGCTTCCTCCTCGAGGGGATCGGCGCGTTCGTGCTGGTGCTGACAGTGCTTGCCGTAGCCCTCAACCCCGAGACCCGGCGCTGGGCCGCACTCGCGGTCGGCGGCGCGCTCGGCTTCCTGGTGATGGTGCTCGGGCCGCTCACGGGCGGCTCGTTCAACCCCGCCCGCTGGTTCGGGCCGGCGCTGGTCAGCAACCACTTCACCGACTGGTGGGCGTACGTCCTCGGTCCGCTCGTCGGCGGGCTGCTCGCCGCCGGCGTCTACAAGTTCATCATCGAGCCAACGAGCGGGCCGGTGCAGGAAATGGCGGACAGGGTCGCTCCGCGCGGGCCCGCTCCGCCCGCCGGCGAGGCGCCGCCGCTGCGCCAGAGCGACAGCGGCGGTCCTCCACCGGCATCGCCGCCGGGCGGGATCGCGGGCTCGTAACGGGCGCGGACAGGTCTGGGCGCTCCACTTCGCTAGTTTGGCCCTGCGATGCGCAGGGTCACCTTCTCGCGCAACTACACGCTCTCGCTCTCGAGAACGTGTCAGTGCTACTGCAAGTACTGCGCCTTCGCCACGCACCGCGCCCACATCCACGATCCGGATGAGGTCGAGCGCCGCTTGGACGAGGCGGTGCGCAGGAACTCCAAGGAGCTGCTCGTTCTCACCGGCGAGCGGCCGGAGGTGAATCCGGAGGTCGCGAAGCGCCTGCGCGACTGGGGGCACGAGGACTTCACCTCGTACGTCGTCTGGGCCTGCCAGCGGGGAATCGACCGGGGCCTCCTTCCCCACACGAACCTCGGTCTGCTCTCGCGCGAGGACCTCTACCGGCTGCGCGAGGTGACCGCGTCGCAGGGGCTGATGCTGGAATCCATCAACCCCGATCTGGTCGTCCACCAAGGGTCACCCACGAAACATCCGAGGATGCGACTGGAGACGATCCGGCTCGCGGGCGAGCTCCGGATTCCCTTCACGACGCGGGATCCTGGTCGGGATCGGGGAGACGCCGGATGAGCGGATTGCATCCCTCGAGGCAATTGCCGACGTTCAGGCGGAGTACGGCCACATCCAGGAGGTGATCCTGCAGAACTTCGTCCCGCATCCGCATTACTACGGCGCAGAAGTAGCGGATATCGCTGATCGGGCATCCAAGGGACGGTGGGCCGGCGGGGGTGGTGCCGACGACGGGACATTGGGCGAATCTAGATCCGACGGAGGCCTGGCGAGAGCTAACAAAGCCCGTGTCCCGGAGACGGCATCGCCCGCGCCGGCCCTCCCAACCTGGGCCAGCCCGGTCAGCGTCGACGACATGAAGCAACTGATCCGGGAGGCGAAGCGCCTGATGCCGGATGTCGGCGTTCAAGTGCCACCCAACCTCGCCGACTGGTGGCCCGAGCTGGTCGAGGCGGGAGCGACCGACCTCGGCGGGCTCTCCAGCAACGGCGATCACATCAGCCCCGAGGAGCCGTTCCCGAGCCCGCACCAGGTGCGCAAGGAGCTCGCGCCGCGCGGGTATGCGCTTACCGAGCGTTTGTGCGCGTATCCCCAGTATCTGGACCCGGAATGGATGGAGCAGGGTGTCCTCGATGTCGTGAAGTTGAAGTACTGGAGCTTCATTCCGAGACGGGGCTCGGGAAGGCGGCAGGAGCAACCACCTGCTCAGGAGATCGCTCCGCGCGCGATCGAGAAGGGGCAACGCGGGGAGGAGCTCAGTGAGGAGGAGCTGACCGCGCTCTTCTCCGAGACCCGCCCGGAGGTGATCGAGTACATGCGGGCGGCGGCGGACGCGCTCCGCGCCGAGCTCGCCGGGGACACCGCCACCTTTGTCGTCAACCGGAACATCAACTTCACCAACGTCTGCGTGGTCGGCTGCGCTTTCTGCGGCTTCGGGCAGGGCAAGCGCTCACCCGACGCCTACCACGTCGCCGAGGAGGACTTCGCAGCCCGGGTCCAGGAGGCGATCGACTTTGGTGCCACCGAGATCTGCATGCAGGGCGGGATCCATCCCGACTACACGCTCGAGGACTACGGCCACTGGCTCCGGTTGGCGAAGGAGTGTGCACCTGAGATCCATCTCCATGCCTACTCCCCGATGGAGGTGCACTACATGTGCGAGCGCTCCGGGCGTTCGCCGGCGTCGGTGTTCGAGTACCTGATCGGGTGCGGGCTCGGCTCGACTCCTGGCACCGCGGCGGAGGTGCTCCACGACGGCGTTCGCCAGCGGATCTCGCCCAACAAGCTGCCGGTGGCCCGCTGGATCGAGATCATCGAGGCGTCGCACCGGGCAGGGCTGCGCTCGACCTCGACCGTGATGTTCGGCCACATCGAGGAGCCGCGGGAGCTGGCCCGGCACATGCGGATCGTGCGCAAGCTGCAGGAGCGCACCGGCGGGATCACTGAGTTCGTCCCGCTCAGCTTCATTCCCTACAACACGCTGCTCGGTCGCACGCACGGGGTGGAGGAGATCTCTCGTGCCGACAACCTCAAGCACACGGCCGCGTTCCGCCTCGGGCTCGGAAGGACGATCCCGAATCTGCAGGCGAGCTGGGTGAAGATGGGCCTCGACGCGGCCACCGAGAGCCTGCGGTGGGGCGTCAACGATCTCGGCGGGACTCTGATGGAGGAGAACATCTCCCGGATGGCGGGCTCGAGGCATGGGGTTCGGCTGGAGCCGGACCAGCTGATCGAGGCCGCCCGCCGGGCGGGGCGCACCCCGGCCCAGCGGACGACTCTCTACGAGATCGTCGAGACCTACTGAAGCGGCCGAGTCATGCGTGCGATGGTTCTGGACGAGCCGGGCAAGCCGCTCACAGAGCGCGAGCTGCCCGATCCGGTGCCCGGCAAGGGGCAGGTGCTGATCGAGGTGTCGGCCTGCGCCGTCTGCAGGACGGACCTGCACATCTTCGACGGCGAACTCACCGAGCCGAAACTGCCGCTGGTTCCCGGCCACATGATCGTCGGCCGCGTGGCCGGCGGGGGAGAGGGCGCCGTGCGGTTCGCCGATGGAGACCGCATCGGGGTCCCCTGGCTGGGCTGGACCGACGGCACGTGCCGCTACTGCCGCTCGGGTCGCGAGAACCTCTGTGTGCAGGGCAAATTCACGGGCTACGACTTCGACGGCGGCTACGCCGAGCGCACGGTCGCCGACGAGCGCTTCTGCTTCCCGATCCCGGGCTCCTACACCGATGAGCACGCGGCGCCGCTGCTCTGCTCGGGACTGATCGGCTATCGGTCCCTGCGCCTGGCTGGAAAGGGGGAGCGCCTTGGCATGTATGGCTTCGGCTCCTCAGCGCACCTGATCTGTCAGGTCGCCGTGCATCAGGGCTGGAGCGTGTACGCGCTCACCCGCGAGGGCGATACCGAGAAACAGGATCTGGCTCGCTCGTTGGGAGCCGTCTGGGCCGGAGCGGTCGGCGACCCGGAGGCGCGGGACCTGGACGCCGCGATCATCTTCGCGCCCGTCGGTGAGCTGGTGCCGCAGGCGCTGGCGGCGCTCGCGCCCGGCGGGACCGTCGTCTGCGCCGGGATCCACATGAGCGACATCCCATCCTTTCCCTACGAGATCCTCTGGCACGAGCACTCCGTTCGCTCCGTGGCCAACCTGACCCGCCTGGACGGCGTCGAGTTCATCGGCCTCGCCCCCGAGGTACCGGTGCGGACGGAGATCCAGGTCTATCCGCTCGCCAAAGCCAATTCGGCCGTCGATGACATGCGTCACGGTAGGGTTGTCGGTACCGCCGTACTCTCAGTCGGTGGACGGCCGTCCAGCTGAGGCTGCGGGAGAGGAACGGATAGATGCCGGATGTGACGATCAAGCGCGTCGAGGACTTCGAGGCGATCTTCGGTGGTGGCTTTCGGCGCGCGAGGGCGGGCCTGGGCGTTACCTCGTTCGGCCTCTCCGTGATCGATCTGCCGCCGAATTTCACGCACTATCCGGAGCACGACCAGACCCACGACGACCAAGAGGAGGTCTACACGCTCCTCTCTGGTCGGGTCACGCTGCGCGTGGGGGGTGTTGATCACGAGCTCGAGCCAGGTGTCTTCGCGCGGGTGGGAGCGGCCGAGAAGCGCAAGCTGGTCACGGGCGATGAGCCCGCTCGGGTCCTCGCCATGGGGGCGACCCCCGGGCGGATCTATCAGCCGCCCGAGTTCTCCGAAGAGGGGGCGACCCCGCCCCCGATGTCGAAGCTGAAGTCGAAAGACGCGACGCCTGCGTAACTAGCGGAAGAGGTCCTCCTCCGCGGGGCGCGGGAAAGCGCACGCCCCGGGGCCGTCGTCGGCCGTCACCAGATCGCCGAGACCCGAGACGATCGCTCCCGGTATGCCCGAGTCCTTGTCGCGCGTCAGGTCGGCGGCCGAAGCGAGCTCGTCGGCAAGCGCGATTTGCGTCGCCGAGAGCTCGCGGCCGTGCTCGTCCCGTCTGCCACGCCAGTCGGCGAGTGGCGGAACGCCGGCGCAGCCGATTGCGACGTCTGCCTGGCCGACCCTCCAGGCCCGGCCGAAGCTGTCCGCGATCACAACAGCCGGGGCTGCCGCGGAGGCGTTGGCGATCTCCGCGCGAATTCGCCGGGCTGAGGCATCACCGTCCTCGGGCAGCAGCGATACGAGCCCTTCGCCGAGATTCGAGGAGTCGATTCCGGCGTTCGCGCATACCCAGCCGCCGCGGGTCTCGGTGATCAGGACCCCTCGAGCGGCGCGCACGATGCGACTGCTCTCCGAGAGGACCAGCTCGACCAGCGCCGGATCCTTGTCCACCTGGGCGGCCACCGTGCGGGCACGCTCACTCGGCTCCACCTCCGCCAGCCTCCGCACGCGTCCCTCGACCTTGGAGACGGCCTTCTGGGAGACGACCACGACCTCGTCCGCCGCGGGCGAAGCGGCCGAGGCGATCAGATTCCCTAGATCGTCTCCCTCGCGCAGCTCCGGGAAGCCGGTGAGCGGCCTGATCCGCAGCTCGCGCGCGGCCAAGCGTGAGTCAGGCGGCCGCCTGCTCGGCGCGGTCGCCGAGCTGCCAGAGCACCGTGGCGGTCCGCGGTGCCGGCTGCGGATCGAGCAACAGCCGGTCGCGCAGCAGCGACATGTCCTCGGGCGTGTCGAGATCGATGGCCAGGGATTCGACTTGCTCGAGCGCGAAGCTCTGGCCGGTCGCTCGGGCCCTGCTCACGTGCCTGGCGCAGCTGTCCGGGCCGAAGGCGGGAAGGAAGAGATCTGGCGGGTTGAGCATCAGGGCGTTGGTGCCCGTGCCGTGGCGATCGGGGACGATCAGCGCGGTTCGGGGAGAGCGACCGAGGTGTGCGTCGAGCTCGTCCGTGTCGAGCGTGGGGCAGTCCACGGGCAGCATCGCCACGCGCTGCGCACCGTCCGCCATCGCCGCTCGCGCTCCCGCCGCGGCGGCCTCCGCGTGGCCCTCGTCGCCCTCCTGCACCAGCACCTTGTGCCCGAACCAGCGGGTCTGCCGTGCGACGGAGGGATCCGTGGTGACGACCAGGACGTCGTCGATGCAGCGGCTGCGGGGCAGCTTCACGATCAGGTCGAGGAAGAGGGCCTCCGCGAGGCGGGTCCGGTCCCCCTCGGACAGCGTGCCGTTCAGCCGCAGATTGGCGGCTGAGAGTCCCTTCACCGGAACGATCGCGGTCGTATGCAAGTTGTTGGAATCCGTTCCCACGGATGGTCAGGCTACCGGTTTGAGGCGCCGGTTCTACCCACAATGCGGCTTTTTTAGGCGGCCGTCGTGCGGAGCATGAAGGCGAACTCGAGAGTTCGCTGGGCGAGTTCGCGCCGTCCGTCCCGGCCGTCCATCAAGGTAGGGCAGCTCAGGATCCGGACGGCCTCGGGGGGCTGATCGGGATCATCCGGGTCACAGACCATGCCGTCGATCAGGCCCTCGTAGAGCGACGCAACCCCGGCGGCGGTGGATGGGCGGCCAACCGCCTGCATGAAGATCTCGGTGGGCCCCTTGACGACCTGCCCGGCCACGTAAGGACTCACGGCGACCACAGGGGCATCTGCGGCGGAGATCGCCTCGCGCAGCGCGCCGATCGAGACGATCGGGCCGATCGAGATCACGGGATTGGATGGCCCGATCACGATCGCCTCGGCGTCGGCGATCGCCGCCAGCACTTCGGGCGTCGGGATCGCATCGGCGATGCCCTCGAGCTCGATCCCCTGGACCCGGGCCTGTCCGTGCTCCGCAACCAGGTACTGCTGCAGCCCGCGCCAGCCCTCGGCGGTCCGGACGCGGGTGCGGACCCGCTCCTCGCACATCGGCAACACGGCCGCGCGCACCCCGAGAGCGCGCGCGATCTGCGCCTGAGCGTCGGTGCGGCGCCCACCCTCGGCGACGAAGATCCGCCGGTACAGGCAGGTGGCGAGATCCCGGTCGGAGAGCCGGAACCAAGCGGGCGCGCCGAGCCTGACCAGGCGGTCGAAGACCGTGAACGAGTCGCCCTTGAGGCCCCAGCCGCGCTCCTCGTCGATCTCGCCGCTGAGCCAGTAGGTGATCAAATCCGGGTCTGGGGAGACGTCGACCCCGGTGATCTCGATGTCGTCCCCGGTATTGGCGATCACGGAGAGGCGGTCGCCCAACACGTCCTGCATGCCGGCCGCCAGCTTCGCCCCGCCGCTTCCGCCGGCGAGGATGACGCAGCGCTCGATCTCACTCACGCCCAGTGATCTCCGTCGGGGAGATCCATGATCTTGATGCCGGCGTGCGCCTTGTAGCGGACGTTGATCGAGATCAGCATCGGCGTCAGGGTCTCGATGATTCGGGCCATCTCCAGCGCTCCGGCGTTGACCGCGCGGAGGCCGTCGATCTGCTCGATCAGCCTCGCTACGCGCGCCTTGTCCGCTTTCTTGTCGCCGCAGATCAGGACGTCCTCGTCGAGCTGATCGTCCGCGGAGAGCTTCGGGGCGCTCACGGTGTGCAGAGCGGAGACCACGGCCACTCCATCGGGCACCATCTCCTCCGCCTGCTGGGCCGCCGACCCCTGCCAGACCCCGAGGGTCCTGGTGGCTCGCCCGCTGACCGCCGCGGCGGTCGGCACCGTGCAGTCGACCAGGAGCTGGCCGGGGGAGAGCACCTCCTTGAGGTTCGTCAAGGTCTCCGACTGCGCGCGGAACGGCACCGTGAGGAAGACGACCGGCCCTCGGGTCGCCGCATCGGCGTTGGCGAGTCCCTCGACCTCGGCGCCGTCGATCTCGCCTCGCACGCGGTCGGCCGCCTCCTCCGCTCGTGCGGCCACTCGGGAGCCGATTACGACCGCCTGTCCTGCACGCGCCCAGCGCAGGGCGAGGCCGTGGCCCAGGTACCCGGTGCCGCCGATGATCGGAATTGGCTCTGCCACCGGCGAGCAAGCTACACGGCGCCCGGACTAGGCTGCCGCCCCAGTGAGGCTCGAGGGAAGAAAGGCGCTGGTCACCGGCGGCGCCGGCGGCATCGGCGCCGCGATCGCGCGGCGCCTCTCGGCCGAGGGCGCCGAGGTGACGGTCGGAGACCTCAACCTCGAGGGCGCGACCGAGGTGGCCGGCGAGATCTCGGGGCTGCCGATCCAGCTCGACGTAACCGATCTCGGCTCCGCCGAGGCCGCCGTTGAGAGCGCCGGGGTGCCGATCGACGTCCTGGTCAACAACGCCGGCACTGACGAGTTCGGCTTCTTCTCGCAGACCACACCGGAGCAGTGGCAGAAGGTGATCGCGGTGAACCTGAACGGGGTGCTGAATTGCACCTTCGCGGCGCTGCCCGGTATGCAGGAGGCCGGCTACGGGCGGATCGTGAACATCGCCTCGGAGGCGGGCCGGGTGGGATCGAAGGGCTCGGCGGTGTACTCGGCGGCCAAGGGGGGCGTGATCGCCTTCACCAAGGTGATGGCACGCGAGGGCGCTCGCTTCGGCATCACCGCGAACGCGATCGCGCCGGGCCCGATCGAGACCCCGCTGCTGATGCGGGCGAAGGAGCTCGGCGAGATCGGCGAGAAGATCGTGGAGACGATGAAGGCGGGGACACAGCTACAACGCCTGGGCCAGCCGGAAGAAGTCGCCGCCGCGGTCGCCTTCCTTGCCTCGGACGACGCCTCCTACGTCACCGGCGAGACGCTCGGCGTCTCGGGTGGCCTGGGGATGGTCTAGTGATTCGCGTAGCCCCCGAAAGCGAAGCTGAGGAGGCGAAGCGTTGACGTTGGAGCCCGGGATAGAGCGCACCGACGAGTTTGTGGTTGAGGACCGCCTGCTCACCGACGTCGGCGGCACGATCGGAGCAAGCGTGCTCTCGACGCCCGGGATGATCGCGATGATCGAGCGGAACGCCGCGATCCTCGCCCTCGAGCACCTCGAGGAGGGCAAGGCGACGGTCGGCTTCGAGATCTGCGTCAAGCACGTCGCCGCCGCGGCCGAGGGCCAGACCTGCACGGCGCACGCGCAGCTGCGCGAGGTCGTCGACGGACGCAAGCTGCGCTTCGAGGTCGAGGTCAAGGAAGGCGACCGAACGGTCGGCGTCGGTACCCACGAGCGCCGCGTGATCGAGATCGGGTCCGTGACCGGGTCATAGGGGCGGGTTGGCGAGCTCTTGCCGCATAGCGGCGAGAACTCGCCATGTCCCACCCTCGTGCCTACACGGCCGCCTGCGCCTTGTCGAGATCGTCGACGCCGAACACGAGCCTGACCCCACCGAAGGTGGTGTAGGCAAACTCGATGTTGACGTCGGCATCGCCGAGCTTGCGGGCCACCTCCGCCATCGTGCCGGGACGGTCCTCGACTTCGACCACGAGCACATCGCGGTCGCCGCTCACCTCGATCCCAGCCCCCTGGAGCGCCTCCCGCGTCGCCTCCGGCTCCTCCACCAGGATGTGGATCTCGCCCTTGCCCCCGGATGTGGTCGCGCACATGCCCTCGATATTGATGTTCGCGCCGCCGGTCGCCTCGCCGAGGTCGGCCAGGCTGCCCGGCTTGTCGTCGAGCACCACGCTCAGATCCTTCATCGCTTCACCTCCTCCCCTGCGCACCGTCTGGCATACCGCTCGGCTCACTGCGTGTCAATGGCCGCCCGCAGGCATCCGGCTAGGCTCAAGCTGATGGCCGATCAGCTGCCTAAAGTCGTCCGGATCCGGGAGGTCGGCCCTCGCGACGGGTTCCAGAACGAGCCCGAGGTGATCCCGACCGAGGAGAAGCTGCGCCTGATCGGCTTGCTGGCCGGCGCCGGCCTGAGCCGGATCGAGCTCACCTCGTTCGTCCGCCCGGACGTCGTTCCCCAGCTAGCCGACGCCGCCGAGGTGCTGACGCGGTTCGAGCCTCGGGAGGACGTCGCGTATTCGGTGCTGATCCCGAACCGGAAGGGCCTCGAGAAGGCGATCGAGTTCCGCGACCGCTTCCAGGAAGCGAACTTCTTCCTCTCGGCCTCCGAGACCCACAACCGCAAGAACGTCAATCGCTCGATCGACGAGTCGCTTGCCGACCTGGAGGGCACGATCGCCGCCGCCCGGGATGTTGGGCTGCGCTGCGAGGGCGTGATCTCGACGAGCTTCGGCTGCCCATACGAGGGCGAGGTTCCGGCCGAGCGCGTCTTCGAGATCGCCGAGCGGCTCGTGAGCTTTGGCTGCGAGGAGATCGCCTTTGGGGACACGACCGGGATGGCCAACCCTCGCCAGGTGGGCGAGTTCTTCGCGGCCGCCCGAGTGCGTCTCCCGGATCCCGAGCTCACCGCGCACTTCCACAACACTCGTGGGCAGGGCCTGGCGAACGTGCTGGCGGCGCTCGAGCAGGGCATCGACTCGTTCGAGAGCTCCTTCGGCGAGCTCGGGGGCTGCCCGGTGCCACCTGGGTCGACCGGGAACATCTCCACCGAGGATCTGGTGTCGATGATGGAGGAGATGGGGGTTGCAACCGGGGTCGACCTGTCGAAGCTGATCGCCGCCTCGTCCGAGGCCCAGAAGGTGCTCGGCCGCCCACTCGGCGCGCATCTTCTCACCTCAGGGCCGATCGACTGGCACAGATAGGCTGCGGACATGAAGAGCGATCGGTTTCGCGCAGCGGCGGAATCCAAGGACTTCTCGGCGATCGACGAGCTCTTCGCCGAGGGCGTCGCCTTTCGCAGCCCGGTCGTCTTCAAGCCCTATGAAGGGCGCGATGCCGTGGCGATGCTGCTCGGGGCCGTCGTCCAGGTCTTCGAGGACTTCCGGTACACGGATCAGGTGGAGACGGGCGATGCGGCCGCCCTGGCGTTCAGCGCCAGGGTCGGCGACCGCGAGCTCGACGGGATCGACTTCCTCCATTTCGACTCCGACGGCCGCGTCAACGAGATGGCGGTCTACGTCCGCCCGATGAGCGGGGTCACCGCACTCGCCGAGGCGATGAAGCGGAAGCTCGAGGAGGTCGGGGCCGCTTAGCGACAGGTGACGCCCGCGCAGACCTTGAGCTGGTCAAGGCGGGCGCGGAGCTGATCGGCGAGCGCGATGTTGTCCGGTGAGGGCTCCGCCGGTCCGGGCCGGTCGTAGAGCAGGTTCTCGAGCTCGTATGGGTCGTCGTCCAGGTTGTAGAGCTCCTCGTCGCCGTTGTCCCACGCGGTGTACTTCCACGGGCCGCGGCGCATCCCATAAAGCGCCGATGTCGCTTTCAAAGAGGAGATCGCGGTTCGGTGAGCTCGTCGGATCGCGAATCAGCGGCAGCAGCGAGATCCCGTCCATCACGCGCAGAGGCTGGGCCCTGGTAATGCCGACGATGGTGGGCGCGAGGTCGATGTTCGAGACGAACTGATCGCGCGTGGCGTTCTCCGGCACGTTGGGCCCGCGGATGATCAGCGGCACCCGCTCACCCTCCTCATAGAGGAAGTTCTTGAACGGGATGCGGTGGGCACCCATCTCGAGGCCGTTGTCCGAGGTGAAGATGAAGAAGGTCTTCCGCTTGTCGCCGAACTTCCTTACGAGCCCAACGATCCGCTTCACCTCGTCGTCAACGGAGAGCAGGCTCTCGAGTCGGCCGCGATAGCGGCGGTCGACGTCGGCGAGCTGCTCATCGCTCAGCCGCGGAATGTCTCGGATCTGCTTTGGCTTGTCGGAGACGTCCGCCTCGTCGAAGTTCGGGGACCGGGGCGACGGCGATGTCGCCGAAGCTGCCCGAGGTACTGCGGGGCGGGCTCGGGATCGCGGGTCGACCACGTGGGCAGCGCTCGCTCGCCATGCGGGTTGTTCGGGTTGTAGTAGAGGAAGAACGGCTTCGGGCTGGGAGTCCACGCCTTGAGCAGCTCATTGACCTTGGCGTCGAGGATGTAATCGATGTAGTTCCGCCGCTTACGCGGGTAGTAGCGGAGCTTGCCGTTCTCGTTGAGGTTGAACGCGTAACGCTTCTGCTCCGTTCCCCCGGTGAGGGCGAACCACTGTCTCCAGCCCGGGGGGATCTCACGCCGGTTCACGACGCCATATCCGTTCAGGTACTTGCCGACCATCGCCGTCCGGTACTTGGCGTTGTTCAGCCAAACCGCGAGGGTGTTGCTGTTGTCCAGCACGCCGTACTGGTCATCTGTCACCACCCCGTGGTTGTGGGCGTATTGCCCGGTCAGGAAAGTCGCCCGGGAGGGGCAGCAGAGCGGCAAGGAGACGTAGCTGTTGCGGAACGTCGTGCCCCGGGCGCCCAGCAGGCTCAGTGTGTTGCGCATCACGAACAGGTCGGTGAGGTTCATGTCGTCCGCGTCGATCACGATCACGTTGGGTCGCTTCTGCTTCGCGTTCTGACGACGCTGCTGGGCGACCTTCTCCCTGTGCGCCTGGCAGGCCTTGTCGCAACCGCTTGCCGCGTTCGCTGGCGGCGCCGCCCAGGCGGCGACCGCCGTGCATAGCACAGCGAGCGACAGCCCTGCCTGATGTGCTCTCCCGGCGCGCATTCCGAACAAGAACCCGCAACACCTTAGGTGGTTGCGCTTGGGCCGTCCCGCGTATGCTCCCCGCCGCCAACTTCAACAGACGGGTCGCGCTGTCTGCGCGCCCCCGCAGAAAGGGAGAGCAAACGGATATGGCGATCAGCAAGGTCGGCGTCCTGGGCTGCGGGCTCATGGGCCACGGGATCTCTCAGATCTGCGCCCAGGAGGGATGGGACGTCGTGGTCAGGGAGGTCGACCAGGCAGCCCTCGACACGGGAATCGGCAAGATCGAGAAGCAGCTCGGCCGCGCTGTCGAGAAGGGCAAGCTGGAGCAAGCCGATGCGAAAGCGGTCCGGGACCGGATCGCACCGACCCTCGACTACGCCGACCTCGCCGACTGCGATCTGGTGATCGAGGCGATCATCGAGGACCTCGACCAGAAGCTAGAGATGTGGCGGGAGATCGACGAGATCGTCAAGGATGATGCTTACCTCGCCACCAACACGTCCTCGCTCCCTGTTGCCGCGCAGGCGGACGCCACCAAGCGCCCGGAGCGCATGATCGGCCTCCACTTCTTCAATCCACCGCAGGTGATGCCGCTGCTCGAGGTCGTGCGCGCGGAGAGGTCAAGTGACGATGCCGTCGCCCTGGGCTTCGAGGTCGGCAAGAAGCTCGGCAAGACGACGGTCGCGGCGAAGGACAACCGCGGCTTCATCGTCAACAGGTTGCTCGTCCCCTACATGCTCGACGCGATCCGCGCGCACGAGCAGGGCGTCGGATCGATCGAGGACATCGACACGGGCATGATGGCCGGGGCGAGCCACCCGATGGGCCCGCTGACCCTCGCCGACTTCGTCGGGCTCGACACGCTGGCGGCGATCGCCGACGTGATGGTGGACGCTTACGGCGAGGAGCGCTTCGCAGCCCCCGAGACGCTCAAGGAGATGGTCTCCGTCGGGGACTTCGGGCGGAAGTCCGGCAGGGGGTTTTACGATTACTCGGGAGATCGGCCCGTTCCCGTGGATGCCCGGGGCTAGGCGGGCTAGGCGAGCGCAAGGAGGATCAGGAGCATGGGAGCCGACCAGACCAGCGTCGACCGGATCAGAAACGCCACCTTCCCTACCGCCCGGCGGGGCTACGACAAGCATGAGGTCGAGAAGTTTCTGCGCAGGCTTGCGGATTGGCTCGAGACCGGTGCCGGGGACGAGTCGCGGTCGGACATCGTGAAGCGCGAGCTCGAGCGCGTCGGCCAGCGAACCGGCGCGATCCTCTCCCAGGCCGAGGAGAGCGCCCAGCAGATCCGCGCCGAGGCCCAGGATGAGGCTCGCGGGACGATCAACACCGCGAACATGGAGGCGGAAGAGACCCGCACGGAGGTGGACAACTACGCGGCGGAGACCCGGACGTCCGCCGACTCATACGCCCAGCAGACCCGCCAAGCAGCGGAGGAGGTGCTGTCGTCCGCCAAGGCTCAGGCGGAGGCACAGGCCCGCGAGGCAATCGAGGCGGCGGAGGCACAGGCGCGGCGAATCGTCGAGGAGGGCCTCAAGCGCCGCGAGGACACCGAGGCCGTGATAGCGGACCTGATTCGCCGCCGCGACGACGTGATCGGCGATACAGAGGAGCTCTCGGCCAAGCTGACGGCGGCCGTCTCTCAGCATCGCGCGGGCGCCTTCGAGCGGCCGGAGCAAGTCGATCGTCTGGCGCGGGACGAGGGCACAGAGGGCGGGCAGGCCGAGACCGAGGTTGCGAGCGACACCGAGGTTGCGGCCGAGACCGAGGCTCAGGCGGCTCCCCAGGACACCGAGGAGTACACCGTCACAACCGAGCGCGAGACCGCCGCGGAGCCCCCGCCCGGGCACGAAGCGGACCTGAGGACCTAGTTGAGGAAGTTGTGAGCGACGTCAGGGCGGCCCTCGACGCCGCGCTGGAGGGCGGCCCGGAGCGACATCGCAAGAAGGTCGCGGAGCAGCAGAAGCTGCCGGTCCGGGAGCGGGTCTCTCGGCTGCTCGACCCCGACTCGCTCGCCGAGGAGGGGCTGCTCGCCAACTGGGAGCAGGAGGGCCTCGGGGCCGATGGGGTTGTCACCGGGATGGGGACGGTCGCGGGACGCCCGGTGGCGTTGATGGCGAACGACCCGGCCGTCAAGGCGGGTTCCTGGGGACCGAAGACCGTCGAGAAGATCCTCCGCATTCAGGAGCGCGCTCTGGCGCACCAGGTGCCGATCGTCTACCTCGTCGACTCGGCAGGGGCCCGAATCACCGACCAGGTACGGATGTTCCCCGGCCGTCGTGGCGCCGGCCGCATCTTCCACACCCAGGTGCGCCTCTCCGGCCAGGTGCCGCAGGTGTGCCTGCTCTTCGGCCCCAGCGCCGCCGGCGGCGCCTACATCCCCTCCTTCTGCGACGTCGTGATCATGCGCGACGGCAACGCCTCCATGTATCTGGGTTCGCCGCGGATGGCGGAGATGGTGATCGGGGAGAAGGTGACCCTCGAGGAGATGGGCGGCGCCCGCATGCACACCTCGGTTTCCGGGGTCGGCCACTTCCTGAGCCCGAGCGACGAGGACGCGATCGACCTCGCCCGGCGCTACCTCTCCTACATGCCCAGCAACTGGCGGGAGGATCCACCGGCCGCGCCGCCCGCCGAGCCGCAGCAGGGTCCGTCGGTCTCGGAGATCGTGCCCGACAACGAGAAGGACCCCTTCGACGTCAAGGATCTGATCGAGGCGCTTGTGGACGCAGGCTCCTTCCTCGAGGTGCACGACCGCTGGGCGAAGGAGGTCGTGGTCGGCTACGCGCGCCTCGACGGGCGGGTGGTCGGGATCGTGGCCAACCAGCCGAAGGTGAAGGGCGGCGTCCTCTTCGTCGACTCCGCCGACAAGGCGGCCCGCTTCATCATGACCTGCAACGCCTTCAACGTTCCACTGCTCTTCCTCGCGGACGTGCCGGGCTTCATGATCGGCAAGGAAGTCGAGCGCCAGGGGATCATCCGCCACGGCGCGAAGATGATCAGCGCCGTCTCCGAGGCCACGGTCCCGAAGCTCTCGGTGATCGTTCGCAAGGCCTACGGCGCGGGCCTCTACGCGATGGCCGGTCCCGCGTTCGAGCCGGACGCCTGCCTGGCGTTCCCCCAGGCGCAGATCGCGGTGATGGGGCCGGAGGCGGCGATCAACGCGGTCTTCTTCAACCAGATCCAGCAGATCGAAGATCCCGCCGAGCGCGAGCGCTTCGTCAACGAGAAGCGCGAGGAGTACGCCGCAGACATCGACATCCTCCACCTCGCCTCGGAACTCGTCGTCGACGCGGTGATCGAGCCGGATCAGCTGCGCGCGGAGCTCGTCCGGCGCTTCGCGCTAGCGGCGAGCAAGGACCGCCGCCTCCCGGAGCGGCGGAATCCGGTCACGCCCGCCTAGCGGCGCTTGTTGCCGCGATCTGATGGCGAAGCCGGGCCTCCGCCCGGTCGCGGTTCAGTCCCGAGCGTTCGCGGCGACCGGGGAACGGGACCAGCGACTCGCTCTCGGTGTCCCACAGCTTCAGCCGGAAGGTCTGGATGCTGCTGCGGAACGTGACCACCGGCGTTCGCCAGAACATCGGGTGGGACTCATGCGCGGCACGCAGCTGATAGTTCGGGATCTTCGCGCTCAGATGGTGGACGTGGTGGTAGTTCGCGTTGCCGACGATCCAGGCGAGCGTACCTGGCAGTTTGAGGTAGGAGCTGCCCTGAAGCGCGGCGAGCTCGAACTTCCACGTTCCAGGCGCCTGGTAGTAGGTGTCCTCGTACTGGTGCTGGACGTAGAGCATCCAGGCGGCAATGGCGCCGCCGGCGACCAGGGTCGTGCCCTGGATCAGCAGGAAGGTCTGCCAGCCAGTGACCGCGCTCCAGCCCAGCACCCAGGCCACGAGTGCGAGGTTCGTCGCCACGACGCTCGCCAGGATCCTCCGGGTCATGCCTCGCTGCGGGAACCGGCGCTCGAACAGGAACACGAGGCTCGGGCCCACAAGCAGCATCAAGAGAGGGTTGCGGTAGAGGCGGTATCCCAGCCGGCGAAGGCGGGAGGCCCTCTCGTACTCGGCGAGAGTCAGCGTGTTGATCTCGCCGATGCCGCGGTGGTCGAGGTCGCCTGTGTGAGCGTGGTGCACGCGGTGCTGGCGCTGCCACCACCGGTAGGGGGTGAACAGCAGGAAGCCGAGGACGTGGCCCCAGCGGCTGTTCGCGGGCCGCGATGCAAACAGCGAGTTATGCGTGAGATCGTGGAAAAGCGAGTACATGCGGGTGAGGAAGACGGTCGCGACCAGGCCGAGCCCGAATGCGACCGGGGCGCCTGGCTCGATCAGGGCAGCAACCATCCAGACGGCCAGGTACGGGAGGACGACGCTTGCTATCTGCCCGAGGCTGCGTCGGCGGTCGACCTCAAGGTAGGGGGCGAGGTCTTGCTTCCAGCTCTGGCGGGATGGGATGCCTGCGGTGTTCACGGTGTGTCGTCCCCGTAAGCGGACCGTGGTGTTCACCGCTGCCTACGCTGATTCTGCCGGCGTGGTTCACAAAGTCCCGGAATCTCTGCTCAGAGCGTGCGCGCAAGTTCCTCGAAATAGTCGAGCGCAGCGGGGTTCCCGAGGGAGTCCCGGCTAGCCGCGCGCTCGGGCGCTTCGCCCATCAGGATCCGCTTGACCGGCACCTCCAGGACCTTGCCGCTCAGCGTCCGCGGCACCTCGGCGATCTGGAAGATCTCGTCGGGGACATGGCGCGGTGAGCACTGCTCCCGGATCCGGCGCTTGATCTCGGCGCCCAGCTCGTCGTCCAGCTCGGCACCATCCTTCAGGACCACGAACAGCGGCATCCACCCCTCGGTGCCGGGACGGGGCACATCGACCACCAGGGAGTCGAGAACCTCGGGGACCGCCGAGACCGCCCTGTAGATCTCGCTCGTGCCCATCCGGATTCCGCCGCGGTTGATGGTGGAGTCGGAGCGGCCGTAGATGATGGCCGTGCCGCGAGAGGTGATTTCGATCCAGTCGCCGTGGCGCCAGACACCCGGGTACATCTCGAAGTAGCTGGCGCGGTAGCGGGAGCCGTCGTCGTCTCCCCAGAAGAAGGCCGGCATCGAGGGCATGGGCTCGGTGATCACCAGCTCACCGACCTCGTCGACCACGGAATTGCCGTCCTCATCGAACGCCTCGACCTTGGCGCCGAGGGCACGGGCCTGGAGCTCGCCGCGGTAGACGGGGAGGAGGGGGACGCCTCCGACGAAGGCCGTGCAGAGGTCGGTGCCGCCGCTGGTCGAGAACAGCCAGGTGTCGGAGCCGACGTGCTCGTAGACCCACTCGAAGCCTTCGGGCGAGAGGGGGGAACCCGTCGAGCCCACCGAACGCAGCCGCGACAGGTCGCGGCCGGTACTCGGCTCGACGCCGTCCTTCATGCAGGCGGCGATGTAGGCGGCGCTGGTGCCGAAGCAGGTCATGCCCGTGCGCTCCGCGAGGTCCCAGAGGACGCCCATGTCCGGGGTCGCCGGGTTGCCGTCGTAGAGGACGATCGAGGCCGGGGTGAGCAGGACGCCGACGAGGAAGTTCCACATCATCCAGCCGGTCGTCGTGAACCAGAAGAGGCGATCCCCGGTCTTGGCATCGAGGTGTAGGTAGCTCTTCTTGAGCTGTTCGAGCAGGATCCCGCCGTGCCCGTGGACGATCGGCTTCGGCAGGCCGGTCGTCCCCGACGAGTAGAGGACCCAGAGGGGATGGTCGAAGGGCACGCGCTCGAAGGCGAGCTCGACGCCCGCGCCGAGATCGAGTAGCTGGCTCCAGGTCATCGGCGGCGTCTTCTGTGCCTGCTCCAGGCGGGCGAGCTCGGGCGATGAGCTCAGGTAGGGGACGACCACGATCCGTTCGAGGCTCGGGATCCGGCCGGCGATGTCGGCGACGGTGTCGAGGCGGTCGAAGTCCCTGGCGCCGTACCGGTAGCCGTCGACGCAGAGGAGCACTTTCGGCTCGATCTGGGCGAAGCGGTCGACGACGCTGCCCGGGCCGAAGTCCGGTGAGCAGCTGGACCAGGTTGCGCCGAGGCTGGCGGTGGCCAGGAAGGCGATCAGCGCTTCCGGGCCGTTAGGGAGGTAGGCGGCGACGCGGTCGCTCTTGCCGACCCCGAGGGCGCGGAGTCCTTCGCGCATTGCCCCGACCTGCTCGCGCAGCGCTCCCCAACGCAGCTCGCTGAGCGGGCGCAGCTCGGAGGCGTAGACGAGTGCCACCTCATCGTCGGCCTTGCCGCGGAAGATGTGCTCCGCGTAGTTGAGCTGGGTGCCCGGGAACCAGCGGGCGCCGGGCATGATGCGCTCGGGCAGGATCTCCTCGTAGGGTTGGTTCGAGATCACCCCGAAGTACTCCCAGATCGTGCCCCAGAACTCCTCGACCTCGCTGACCGACCACCGCCACATGGCGTGGTAGTCGTCGAAGTGGAGGTCGCGGTTCTCGGCGAGCCAGCGCGTGTACCGGGCGAGCTGGGATCGCTCGACCATCTCGGCCGAGGGTGCCCAGAGAATCTCCGCCTCGACGGTGCTCTCCTCCACGTCCCGATCTTTACACGGGTGCTGTCTCGGGTGCCGGTCCTTGGGCGACGCGACGGCCAGCATCGCGGTCGATCAGCCGGGCGAGCGCCACGACGAAGTCGGTGGCGCGGGTCAGGGCGGCGGGGTCGACGCGCTCGGGGACGTCGTCGTGGGTGTGGTACCAGGGGGCCAGGTTGCCGTCCGGATCCGTCGTGCGCAGAGTGATCGATCGCATCCGGCGGACGCGCGGGGGAAGGGCGTCGTCGAGGAGGGGGTGGCGGATCGGCATGGCGCCGCCGCCATCCGCGACGCCGGCGGCAGCGAGGGCCTCGCAGAGCTCGATCAGCTGCCGGTCGTGGGGCAGGCTGATCACCGCGCCCTGGCTGATCTCGTAGGCGACCTGTCCGAACGAGGCGGAGTCGACGTTGACGAAGTAGGTCGTGTCGCGGTCGAGCTGCCTGCCTCGGGCGCGAACGAAGGCTCTGCTGCCCTCGCAGAGGGATTCCTCCGAGCCGGTCAGGACCACCCAGACGTCGAGGTGCTCCGCTGGGTTTGCGGTCAGCTCGTCGGCTGCGGAGAAGACGGCGGCCACGCCCGAGGCGTTGTCGTAGGCGCCGGGGACGATCTCCGAGAGCGCGATGTCGACCAGCAGGAAGGCCGCCACGATGAGCACGATCGTCGGGATGGCCTGGAGCGCGGAGAGCCAGGTCGCGTCGAGTCCGGCCATGCGGGCGCCGATGATCGGCAGGAGGGGTGCTAGGCCGACCCAGAAGAAGAGCCTGAATGGGCCGAGCCCGAGACGGACGCGCTCTGGGCAGCCGCCGGATTCGGTTGGAGGCCTTGGAGAAGATGTAGCCGGTCCGGGCCGCGTCGTAGTGCGCAGTGAGGATGAGGCGGGCGGGGGCGTCCGGTCGGTTCCCGGGGGAGACGACGTTCTGGGAGACGCGGCGGAAGAGCAGCGAGCGGACGAGATACAGCCGCGTGTTGAGATCGAGGTAGGTCGATACGGCCGCGAGCAGGACGAGGGCGAAGCCGACCGCGGGCTCCACGGTGGCGATCAGGCTCCCCGCGACGCCCATTGTCGCGTGGATCAGGTGGACGACGGCGTACTGCGGGTGGGCGAAGAAGGGCTCGACCTCCGCCCTCCGGCCCATCCCACGCAGCCGGCCCACGAGCATGCCAGCGGCGCGCCTCTCTGCGTCGGTGCCGGGCCCCCGCCCCTCGAAGGAGCAGAGCTCGCGAATCACCTCCATGCGTCCCGCTTCGTCCACTGGCGGCGATTATCGCCGGGTACGCGCTCTATCGTTCGGCCTACGCCGGAGTGGCGGAATCTTGGGTAGACGCGATGGATTCAAAATCCATTGCCCCTAACGGGGCGTGTGGGTTCGAGTCCCACCTCCGGCATGGCTGAGCGGCAAACCAGGTGGGGAGGGGGTGAGTCGCCACTTGTGCGGTCTCGTACCGGCTGTGGGCGGCGAAACCCCGCACAAGTCAGTCTGGCGCCTCGCGCGTCGCCAGCACGGGGTGATCACTCGCGCCCAACTTCTCCAGCTGGGTTACACCCGGCACGCCATCCAACACCGGCTCGCGACCGGTCGGCTGCACGCCATTCATCGCGGGGTGTTCGTCGTCGGTCGACCTGAGCTGGGCGTGCCCGGCCGCTGCATGGCAGCAGTGCTTGCCTGCGGGCCGACCGCCCTAATCAGTCATCAAACAGCAGGTGAACTCTGGGGGATCCGAGCGCATGGCGGCCGGCCCATCGACATCTCCGTTCCGGCCGGGGCAACTCGCGCGGTCCAAGGCATCCGCCTTCATCGCCGCCGTTCGCTGGGAGACCAGGATCGGGCGGTGCATCACGGCATTCCGGTCACCAGCCCGATTCGAACTCTCGTCGACCTCGCCACCCGGCTTACCGAGCCGCAATTGGAGGCGGCGGTCAATGAGGCTGACAAGCTTGGCCTGGTGGATCCAGAGCGGCTGCGCGGCACGCTGGAGTGGATGACGCGTCAGCGCGGTGTCCCCGCATTGCGCCGCCTCCTTGATCGCCGGATATTTCGGCTCACGGATTCCGAACTCGAGCGGCGATTTCTTCGGCTCGTCAGTTCGGCGGCCCTCCAGATGCCGGAAACGGGTCGCGAGATCAACGGCTTCCGCGTGGACTTCTTCTGGCGCGAGTTGGGGCTCGTGGTCGAGACGGACGGCCTGCGTTATCACCGCACGCCGTCACAGCAGGCCAGGGATCATCGCCGCGATCAGATCCATGCCGCCGCGGGGCTGACCACGCTTCGCTTCACTCACGCGCAAGTCCGATTCGAGCCGGGCTACGTTCGCCAGACGTTGCTTCGCGTCATCGCCCGTTTGGCGCGGAAGCCTGGCCGCGACGCGCCCTAGTCTGGAGCTCATGTGCGGGCGGTACACACTCACGGATCCCGACCCGCGGCTGCTGCGGTTTCGGTTTGGGCTGCGCGAGTCGGCGGAGATCGATCAGGTGCCGCGCTACAACGTGGCACCGACCGATCCCGTTCTGGCGATTCGGCTTAATGCGGAGGGAGCGCGGGAGCCGGGGATCCTGCGCTGGGGACTCGTCCCGCACTACGCCGATCCCGAGTCGTTCGACCGGCTGCTGATCAATGCGAGGGCGGAGACGCTGGCGGAGGCGCCGGCCTTCAGGGACGCCTTTCTGACGCATCGCTGCCTGGTCGTCGCCGACGGTTTCTATGAGTGGCGTGAGGAGGAGACCGGCAAGAGGCCAGTCTGGATCACCCGGCCGGAGCGTGAGCTGTTCGCGTTTGCGGGCCTGTGGGCGGCCGCCCGGCGCTCCGACGGCTCATCCATTCACTCGTGCGCGATCGTCACCTGCGACCCCGGGACAGTGGTGGCGCCGATCCACGGCCGCATGCCGGTGATCCTCGACCGAGAGGCCGAGCCGGGTTGGCTCGACTCCGAGGCGGGCCTCGGGGATCTACAGCAACTGTTGGTGCCGACGGACGAGCTCGAGGTGATCGAGGTCTCGGACGCGGTCAACGACGTCCGCCAGGACGGGCCCGCGCTGATCGAGCCGCCGCTCAGGCTTTTCTAGGCCGGCGAGTCGCGGCGCCGCGCGTGCTGTGCGTGGAGCGGCTGCTGCGACCGCTTCCACTGCGCCGGCCCGTGCTGCGCGATTCCGTCGGTCCCTCGTCCTCGGGGGGCTCCGCCGGTGGAATCTCGTCGCCGATCGGCCTCTCCTCCTCCACGTGCCAGTCCTGGTTGAACGCGACCATCGCCACGGCGATCAGTACCACCTGGAGCGGGACCATCAGGAGGGTGAGGAGGCCGAGCAGGTCCGGGGGCAGGGCGGGGTCGCTCAGACCCTCCTTCGCCCGGTCGAACCAGGCCGGGGCGGCGATCCCGGCGAAGATCGCCAGGATGATCGCCAGGGCCGATGCCACGGGAAGGACGCCGCGGTTCCAGCGCGCGACCAGGAAGGCGAACAGCACGTAGATCGCGACGAAGAGCAGCGCGAAGACCTTGCCGCCCTCCAGGCGGGTCCAGCCGCCGAGCGTGATCACAAGCGCCAGGGCGGCAGAGACGAGCAGGAGGAAAACGACGAGAGCCCGAGCGCTCTTCGCTTCGGGCTTCTCCCTGTTCGGTCGCCAGAGCTCGTATCCGGGACGGATCGCTCCCGCTTCCATGTCGAGCAAGTCTATGGACTCGCCTGGATACGCGCTACACGTGCCCTCGGCCGGTAGTGCGGGCGGAGGGACTCGAACCCCCACGCTCTTTCGAGCACCGGCACCTAAAGCCGGCGTGTCTTCCAGATTCCACCACGCCCGCGTGGCCCCCCGATTCTAATTTCGTGCTCGGGTAACTACCGATGCGGCGCGACCGGGTGCCTGGAAGAATGTCGCCCGCCCGGGGGCAGAGCCCTCGGCCGTACGCGCTTAGGAGGGTGGTCGGGATGACCAGGCAAATCTCAGTCGCCGCGAACGCCGTGACCGGCGTCGCTTTCGATGCGCACGCCTGAGCTCCAGCGCAACGGCGGGAGCCTGACCGAGCAGGCGCCGATCTCGGTCTTCCTGGTCGACGACGTCCCAGAGCTGCGCGAGCTGATCAAGTTCGGCATGGAGGACGACCCCGGGTTCGAGGTGGTGGGGGAGGCCGGCGATGGCCGGAGCGCGCTGGAGGGCATCGCCGAGACCCAGCCCGCGGCGGTGCTGCTCGACCTCTCCATGCCCGACATGAATGGCCTCGAGGCGATTCTGGAGATTCGCGAGGGCGATCCCGACGTGGCGATCGTCGTGCTCTCCGGGTTCTCAGCCGACCGAATGAGCGCTCCCGCGATCGACCGCGGGGCGGACGGCTACGTCGAGAAGGGGACCCCGATGCAGGAGCTGCGCGAGGCGATCCGAATCGCGGTCGCGGCGAGACGGGAGGACTAGAAATCCGGCCGCGGGGCTCAGAGCGGGGCACCCAGGACTCGAACCTGGAATCGCCGGTTTTGGAGACCGGTGCCTTAGCCATTTGGCCAGTGCCCCAGCCGGAGAATCGTAGCCCGCGGGGCCTGAGCCGCTAGGGCTTGGCGGCCGGCTGATTCGTCCCTGGCCGAGGTTTCTTCTTGCGCTTCGGCCGCACCGCGCTCTTCGGCAGCGGGGACGGGTCCGGACCGATCTCCACCCGGCAGGACGCCCCCACGCAGGCGGACAGCACCGCGAGCTGATCGAACAGCCACTTCCGGACGTAGCGGTAGCGCGGGTCCAAGGCGAGTGAGTTGAGCTGGGCCGGGTCGCGCTTCATGTCGTAGAGCTCGGTCTGGCCGTTCGCGTAGATGGTGTACTCGTAGCGATCGGTGCGAACGGATCGGTAGGCCGGAGCGGCGTTCGTGTTGTTCGCAGACTTGATCGCGTCGGGTTCCTGCTCGAGGTTGCGGACGCCGCGCTTGCCGACGACTCCTACCCGCGCCGCGCGAGCATGAGCGGCACTCGCCTGGGCGGACTCCGCTCCGGTCCCGCCTGGCCCCGTTTCGCCCTCGAGCAGGATCGGGCGGGTCGAGCGGCGGGCCGGGTTCTCCGCGTAGGCCAGGAGCGAGCGGCCGTCGGCGGCCGGATTCTCGGAACCGGAGGCGATCTGATCGATCGTCTGCGGGATGTCGCCGTTCCACACCAGCTCGTTGCTGACGCCACCGGGCGGGATGCCGGGGCCGCGAATCAGCAACGGCACCCGGGACGAGGGGTCGTAGGGCAGGTACTTGCCGCTCGCGATGCGATGCTCGCCCCTGAAGAAACCGTTGTCCGAGGCGAAGATGACGTAGGTGTTGCTGAGGATGCCACGGCTCTGCAGGGCCTCGAACAGCTCGCCGACCGCCTGATCGACGGATAGCAGCTGCTCCTGCTGGCGACGCCGCTCGTTGTCGATCAGCTTGAGCTGCTTCTTGCTGAGCCGCTTCCTGATCTGATTGCGCAGCCACTTCGGCTTGTCGCTGATGTCCTTCTCGTTGACGCCGGGAAGCTTCGGCAGGGGAGTTCCGGCGAGCCGGAAGAGGTCCCTCGGCGCCGGGTCGAAGGGGCCGTGGGGGGAGTTGAACCAGAGATTCAGCCAGAACGGCTCCTGTGTCGAGGTATTCAGGTCGTTGATGAAGTTGACCGCGCGGTCGGAGAAGATGTCGGTCTGGTAGTCGCTGGGCTGGGCGCCGTAGAAGGTGATGTGGGGGGTGGCGCTGGGTCCGGTCTTCTCGATCAGCTGATAGTCGAAGTAGAGGGCATCCTCCGAGACCTTTCCGTACCACTCGTTCCATCCCTCAGGGACCGGCAGGGGGTCGGTCAGCTGGCTGTCCTGCAGTGCGTAGCCGTTCATGTACTTGCCGATGTGGACGTTGTAGTAGCCGTCGCCTCGCAGCCGGACCGGCAGGTCGTTCGACTCTCGGGGTCTGAACCTGGGCCACCCCCCCAGCGGTGGAAGGTTGCCGCGCACACCGTGGTTGTGCATGTACAGCCCGCTCAACATGGTCGCCCGGGAAGGACAGCAGAGGGGGAACGAGACGTACGCCTCGTTGAAGGTCGTCCCCTGCGCGGCGATCAGCGACTGAACGTTCGGCATGCCGGCCAGCTCGCTGGTCGTCA
Organism: uncultured Solirubrobacterales bacterium; assembly: GCA_963801055.1. Lineage (GTDB taxonomy): Bacteria > Actinomycetota > Thermoleophilia > Solirubrobacterales > 70-9 > DASUPK01. The sequence continues at coordinate 78,814 of CAWDDE010000002.1, forward strand.
TGTCGTCGGTGAGGATGAAGACGACATTCGGGTTGCCGGGCGCACCCTCCGCCTCACGTGCCGCCAGTGCCGCGCCGGCCACCACGACCAGCGCCACCATCGCAGCAAGCATGGCGCGGGCGTGCGTCAGTCTTTGCCGTGAGATCAGCTGCATGCCGGTGCAGTCGAGATGCTGCGGGCGACCCTGCCCCTAGAACCATCCCGTGAGCGGTGAGTTTCGCAGACGAGGCGGCACCTGCCGCTCAGAACCGGGCAAGGCCGAACCTATAATCGGCTGCCGCGCGGGCGTGGTGTAGTTGGTAACACTGGAGCCTTCCAAGCTCCCGTCGCCGGTTCGATCCCGGTCGCCCGCTTGGGTCTAGGATTGACCCGTCACCGGGGCGTGGCGCAGTCTGGTAGCGCATTCGGCTGGGGGCCGAAAGGTCGCTGGTTCAAATCCAGTCGCCCCGAC
>CAWDDE010000003.1:0-406457 GCA_963801055.1 uncultured Solirubrobacterales bacterium
GACACCGGGCCCATGAACGCGGCCAGTCGATCTTGTCCTGCACATCGGCAGCAAGCCGCCGCATGTCCCATCGAAGAAAAATACAAGCACAGAGAGCACGGAGAACACAGAGGTCACAGAGAAAGACAATGAATGGATTTCCCTTCCTCTGTGATCTCTGTGTTCTCCGTGTCTTGTGGTTAATTCTTAGGGAATACAGGAAACTTCTCGCGGAAGTGGACATCGAACCTCCGCTTCGATACATTCATCCGACTTTGCCGAAACGCACCGACATCCACACCATCCTCATCATCGGCTCCGGCCCCATCGTCATCGGGCAGGGGTGCGAGTTCGACTACTCCGGCGTGCAGGCCTGCCGGGCGCTGCGGGAGGAGGGCTACCGCATCGTCCTGATCAACAGCAACCCCGCCACGATCATGACCGACCCGGAGTTCGCCGACGCCACCTACATCGAGCCGATCACGCCCGAGGCGGTCGAGAAGATCCTCGAGCGCGAGAAGGCGCAAGGGCACGCCGATCGACGCGCTGCTCCCGACGCTCGGCGGGCAGACCGGCCTGAACACCGGCATGGCCTGCTTCGACAAGGGCATCCTCACGAAGTACGGCGTGCAAGATGATCGGCGCCAACCGCGAGGCCATCTTCACCGCGGCGAGGACCGGCAGGTCTTCAAGGACCTGATGATCAAGATCGGCCTGAAGGTCCCGCGCAGCGGCGTCGTGCACAACGATGGACGACGCCCGCAAGGTGCTCGACGACATCGGCCTGCCGCTGATCATCCGCCCCGCGTTCACGCTCGGCGGCACGGGCGGCGGCATCGCCTACAACGTCGAGGAGTTCGAAGACGATCGTCCAGCGCGGCCTCGACGCCTCGCCCGTCACCGAGGTGCTCATCGAGCAGTCGGTCATCGGCTGGAAGGAATACGAGATGGAGGTGATGCGCGACAAGAACGACAACGTCGTCATCATCTGCTCGATCGAAAACATCGACGCCGATGGGCGTGCACACCGGCGACTCGATCACCGTCGCGCCGATCCAGACGCTGACCGACAAGGAATACCAGCGGATGCGCGATGCCAGCATCGCGGTCATCCGCGCGGTCGGCGTCGAGACCGGCGGGTCGAACATCCAGTTCGGCATCAACCCCGACAACGGCGACATGGTCGTCATCGAGATGAACCCGCGCGTGTCGCGGTCGTCGGCGCTGGCGTCGAAGGCGACGGGCTATCCGATCGCGAAGATCGCCGCGAAGCTGGCGGTGGGCTACACGCTGGACGAGCTGCCGAACTACATCACGACGCGAGCAAGGACGGGACGGCGAGCTGTACACGTCGCGCGTGCTTCGAGCCGACGATCGACTACTGCGTGATCAAGATCCCGCGCTGGACGTTCGAGAAATTCCCCGACGCGGACGAGACGCTGACGACGCAGATGAAGACCGTCGGCGAAGCGATGGCGATCGGGCGGACGTTCAAGGAAGCCCTGCAGAAGGGCATCCGCAGCATGGAGGTGAAGCGCTTCGGCTTCGGCCTCGACAAGTACGACAAGTGGCTGAACGCCGCACCACGTGGCACGGGCGTCGCAGCCCGTGCCGAGCGACGAAGCACGGGCGAGACGCCCGTGCCACGGACGACGCCGACAAGACCACGCAGGGCGAGACCCTCGACCACGAGTGGCCGATCCCCGAGGACAAGCTCCGCCGCAAGCTCGCCGTGCCGAGCCAGGGGCGGCTGTATTACATCCGCTACGCGCTGAAGATGGGCTGGACGATCGAGCAGATCCACGAGCTGACGAAGATCGACCCGTGGTTTCTGGCGCAGATGAAGGAGTTGGTGGAGTTCGAGGACGAGCTCGATCGCGGCTGCAACGACTGCTGGACGATCGCAGACGCAAGCCGATGATCGCGCGACGAGCTCGCTGCATCTGTCGCGCAGGCGAAGCAGTTGGGCTACAGCGACGTGCAGCTTGCGCACGGTCTGCGGGCATGACGCCGCGAACGATCCGCGAGCATCCGCGAGCGACGTCGGCGTCAAGCCCGTCTACAAGCTCGTCGACACCTGCGCCGCCGAGTTCGAGGCGGCGACGCCGTACTACTACTCGACGTACGAGACGCCCTACACCGTCGAACGGCAAGCCCGTCACCGAAGACGAGATCCGCCTGACCGACAAGCCCAAGGTCATCATCATCGGCGGCGGGCCCGAACCGGATCGGGCAGGGGATCGAGTTCGACTACTGCTGCGTGCAGGCCGCGTTCGCGATGAAGGAGCTGGGCATCGAGTCGGTGATGATCAACTCGAACCCCGAGACGGTCAGCACCGACTACGACACCAGCGACCTGCTCTTCTTCGAGCCGCTCACGCACGAGGACATCCTCAACATCTGCGAGCGGCTGAACGGCGAACCGTTTACGCGCGGATGCGCAGCACCGCGGGCTCGTCAAGGGCGTGATCGTGCAGTTCGGCGGGCAGACCCCGCTGAACCTCGCGCGCGGGCTTGCAGGAAGCCGGCGTCCCGATCCTCGGCACGACCGTCGATTCGCATCGACGCCGCCGGCGACCGCGAGCAGTTCCGCGAGCTGCTCCAGAAGCTCGAGCCTGAAGCAGCCCGACAACGGCATCGCCCGCAACGTCGCCGAGGCGCGCGACGATCGCCAAGCGAGATCGGCTACCCCGTCCTCGTCCGCCCCAGCTTCGTGCTCGGCGGGCGGGCGATGGAGATCGTCTCCGACGAGGACCAGCTCAACTACTACATGACCAACGCCGTCGAGGCGTCGACGATCGCCGACGCGCCGATCCTCGATCGACAAGTTCCTCGACGCCGCGACCGAGGTGCGACGTCGACTGCATCGCCGACTTCGACGCCGACGGGCATCGACGCGCGGCGAGGCGATCATCATCGGCGTGATGGAGCACATCGAGGAAGCCGGCATTCACTCCGGCGACTCGCGCGTGCGCGCTGCCGCCGTACTCGCTGTCGAAGGAGATCGTCGCGCGGCTGAAGGAGCAGACGCGGGCGCTCGCCAAGGCCCTGCGCGTCCGCGGGCTGATGAACGTGCAGTACGCGATCAAGGACGACGAGATCTACGTCATCGAGGTCAACCCGCGCGCCTCGCGCACCGTGCCGTTCGTCGGCAAGGCCACCGGCGTCCCCTGGGCGAAGATCGCGGCGAAGGTGATGGCCGGGAAGTCGCTGGCGGAGCTCGGCGTCACCGAGCAGCCCGACCCGAAGCACATGTCGCGTGAAGGAAGTCGTCTTCCCGTTCAGCAAGTTCCCCGGCGTCGACGTGATCCTCGGCCCGGAGATGCGCAGCACCGGCGAAGTGATGGGCATCGACACGAACTTCCCGACTGGCGTTCGCCAAGAGCCAGATCGCGGCCGGCACGGTGCTGCCGACGAAGGGCACGGTCTTCATCTCGCGTCCGCGACGCCGACAAGGAGGCGATCGTCCCGGTCGCGAAGATGCTCGCCGACGCGCGGCTTCGAGCTCATCGCGACCGGCGGCACGTACGACGTGCTGGCGAAGCACGACATCCCGGCCACGCGCATCAGCAAGCTGGCCGAGGGCCGGCCGAACATCAAGGACTACATCAAGAACGGCAAGGTCCAGCTCATCATCAACACGCCGACGAAGAAGGGCCCGCAGACGGACGAAGGGAAGATCCGCGATGGCGGTGCTGCACAAGGTGCCGATCGTCGACGACGATCACCGGCGCAGCGCCGCGGCGCGGGCGATCGCGGCGATGCAGAAGGGGATGGGACGTGAGGCCGTTGCAGGAATACCACTGAATTCCTGGCTGGGTCGCTGTGTGATATCATGTTCATATCGCATGGTTGAGGCGCGTGACATCATCAGGTTCGCCGATGAATGTCACGGCGGTTCAAGCCGCGCAAGATCATCCTGTTTCGGTTCGTACGCATGCGGCGAGCCGACGGAAGGCGATTCGACGTGGACCTGGTGGTCGTAAGCCATATCGCGGCAGCAGCTTCGGGCGGCGGACGTTGAGGATTCGACTGGCGATCGACCGGTCATTTCCGATGGATCTGCTGGTGTCGCTCACCGAGCGGAAGCTGGCCGCGGCGTCGCAACGAGCGATCTGGTTCGTGCGAGAATCCCTAGAACAGGGAATCGCGCTCTATGACGCCGACAGACGAGACGTGGGTCGAGAAGGCCGAAGGCGACTTCAACGGCGTCTTAACTCAGCGCGCATCGCGGCAGCGCAGGCGATAATGACCTGATCTGCCTACCTGTGCCAGCAGATGCGTCGAGAAATACCTGAAGGCGCCGACTCCACGAAGCGGGCCTGCCAGATCCAGAAGACACACGACCTCGGAATTCCTCCTCGATCTGTCTGCTGCGCATCGAACGCGCTGTTGGGCGGTGGATGCGCCGACTACCGCTTGAGACGACTGATGAGTTCGCTGTGGTACTTCACGATATCCGGGAAGGAGAGCAACGTCGAAGGCCGACCACGCAAAGCGCTTCAGAAACCTGTAAGAAGATGCAAGACCTTCCGCAGGCAGAGCCTTGGTCTTGCAGTGAAGTGCCGCTTACGTGGTCAGCACTTCCAGCAGCTGCTTCAAGTCCGACTTCTGCGGGTCGTCGGGATTGTCTTTCAGGTATGGTCCAGCCACACCGACGCCGGGCTGCGACAGGCCGATCCTCGCAAGCACCAGGGCCAGATCGCGCTGCAAGTGCGGCTGCCTCGGCCAGAGGAGCATTTCCAGCTCGAGCATCGCGGCCACATCGGAGTAGTGCCCCGCGCCGCCGAAGACGTGCAGGAGGTTCTGGAGCATCCGCGTGAGCCAGTGCAGGTTCGAGACCGGCTCGAGGTAATCGTCGGACCACTCGACCTCCGGCCCGAAGCGCTCGCGGACCATTTCCTGGGCCTCGTCGGGCGTCAGCATGCGCCCGCCGCTGAAGGGGTCGACCAGCATCATCCTGTCGTCGACTTCGACGGCGCACATGAAGTGCCCGGGCAGGCCGATGCCGTGAACGCGCATGCCGAGCCGCTGGGCGACCAGCTTGTAGATCAGGCTGAGCGTGATCGGCAGCCCGCGCTTGGTGTTCAGGACCGCCGGGCAGATAGCTGTTGGAAGCGACGTAGTAGTTCTCGCTGTTGCCGCGGAAGCCGATCTCGTCGAACAGGTGCTCGTGCAGGTGCGCCAGCAGCGCCTGCGGCTGCGGGCCGCGCACGCGCTTGCGGATCGTTTCGGCGTAGGTCTGGATCGTCGAATCGATGTAGGCCGGGTTGGCCGACGGGCACCTGGTGCATCGAGATGGCATCGCGCCATGAAGCAGCGCATCGCGGCGAGTCGATCGTCGCGACCTGCCGTCGCAGCAGCTCGAACGCGGCAGGCGTGCAGCAGAGCGGCAGCGAGGGATTAATCGGCTTGGTGTCGTCGCCATGGGACTGTTTATCCGATTCGACAACAAGTATCGGATAAAACCCCCTTCCTGGGCAAGATTATTTGGGATTTTCGTCCCATAACGGGCGGCGGCGACGGAAAGCTGGTGGCCAAGATGCCACGGTGACAAGGCGAAGGGGAATTGCGTAGTCGCAGAGTCCGGACGCGGATTGACTGCGGACTGCGACTGCGGACTGTGGACTTGCTTCTGTTCAATCGCATTTCGTAATCCGCAATCTCTTCACCTTGTCACGACGCCAGGTGCACGCGCGGCGGCCGCGGCGACGTTCTGGGAACTCCAGAACCGATGCACCGCGCGGGCGAGCTGAACGAGTTCGGTGCGGCAGGCGGCCGATCGAACGGGCCGGCTCGATCGCCGAGCCACTCGATGCCGCGGTCGATCGCGCGGGCAGCAGCCAAAGCGCTCGGTCGTTTCGTCCAGGACCTCCTTGACCGCGCGGTGCGGGTGACAGATGCTGCTGCGAGGTCAGGTGGTTAAGGATCACGTCGGAATCGACGTCGGGTTTGCGGCTGGTTTGCGATTGATCGGCGGCACGTGCGGTCTCCTGCCTTGGGGTCCAAGTTCAGCAGTGTAGGCAGCTTGGGCGTGTTCGCGCCACAAAACGCGGCACGGCAGACTTTCAACAGAGTTGATTGGAAAAAACCCCCGGCTTGACAAGTTAGTTAGTGTATACTATAGTTAATGTCGGGCATGATGGGGGTCAGAAGGAGACGCAGGACGATGGAACAGCGGCAAGACGAGGTATCTGCCCGGTTTGTGGCCGACCGGTCAGCCGGCGACTTGCTCGCACGGCGAGACCGCGGGAGCATCTCCCGCGCGGTGCACGTGGCGATGCCCGCCGCCGCCGCTCGTGCCTCCGTCCATCGCGCACCGCTCTGCGCGACGAATCGTGACTGCCCCCGACGACACGTCAGCGGCGATCGCATCATGCAGATCCTGCTCGACCCGCGCAGCATCCAGTGGCTGCTGGGCTCGGGTGGCGTGCTGCTGACGGCGGCATGGTAATCTGGCTGGCGAGCCTGGGCGTCTTTGAGAACCCGATGGTCGTGGCCGCGACGCTGGGCACGGGAACCGTCGCCCTGCTCGGCGCCGGGTGGTGGGTCATCCGCAAGACCGATCTGAAGCTGGCCGGGCAAGCGTGTCACGCTGCTCGCGTGCCTGGTCATGCCGCTGAACCTGTGGTTCTACCATTCGCACAATCTGGTGACGCTCGACGGCAAGCTCTGGGTCGCGGCCGTCGTGTGCTGCGTGCTGTATGCCGCATCGGCGCTGGTGCTGCGCGATCCGCTGTTCGTCTACGTGCTGACGGCCGGCGTCGCGGGCACGGGCCTGCTGATCCTTGCGGACCTGCACAAGTTCGCGGAGATCGCGGCTGCCGTCGATGATGCTCGTGGTCATGGGCCTGATCGGCATCCACGTCGAGCGCGCGTTCGCCGACAACGACGGGCCGCTTCAGCCGCAAACGCTTCGGGCTGGCGTTTTTTTTCTCCGGACAGCTCTGCTCGCCGGCTGGCTCTGCTGCTGCTGGCGCAGGCTACCACGTGGATAATCAAGCCGATTCTTCCGGCATTTCAGATCATCGCCCCTGAAATCACCACCGTCCAACGCTCAAGCTGGTGGCGATCGCGCTGGTGCTCGCAGCCGCGTACTGCCTATGTCTACTCGGAGCTGCTGGTCCGTCGCGTCGGGTCATACGTCTATGCCGCCGCTTTCACGCTGCTGTGGGCCGAGTTGCTTGGCCTGCAAGTGCTCAATCTCCGCTACGGCCCGAGATGATTCTCGCGGTCGTCAGCCTCACCGCGCTGGCGTTGAACGTCGGCCTCGCGTGCTCAAGTCGCAGCCGCGGTTCAGTCGTGCGCTGGCGCTGCTGGCGATCCTTCTCAGCGTGGTGCCGGTCGCGTACGGGCTGCTTCTGCACCTGCACCACGCATGCGATGAGCTACGGGATTTGGCCGTACGAAGTCACGGGAGGCTTCGTCTGTGCGATGGTGCTCGCCGGCGGCGTGCAGGTCGGCGCGTTCATCCATCGCCAGTCCGAATCGCCTTTGGCCAGGACATATCTCTTCCTGACCGCGCGCCGCGACGTTCGTTGGGGCGGCTGGGCTGCTCTCGGTGCTGGGCGCGTCACCTGGTCGACCCAGGCGCCGATTCTGATGCTCATTCCCATCGCATACCTGGTCGCATCCCGAATCTGGCGCGACGGATCAATCGGCGCAATTCGCTGCTGGCGGTCGCTCGTGTCATGACCGGTGCGATGCTGTTTTCGGTGCTGGTCAGTGCCACGCACCTCGCCCGCGCCCGTGTTCGAACCTGTCCACGGCCAGACTGCCAACTTGCCACTGGCGATCTTCTTTGCGGAAGGCGCCGTCTTCTATGCGGCCATCGCCGCGATCCGCAAACAGGCACGTCACATTTACTTGGCCACCGCGATGGCCGGCGCCGCTATGGCAGGTGCTCGGCTTGTCTCATGCTCAGACAGAATCGTATATGCTCACATTTGGCGGGCTGGGCTTGGCCATGCTCACCGTCGCTTCGCTCTCGACCTGGCGGACTGCATGTCCAACCCGCCGCCTCACGCAGCGGCGCAGCATTGTTGACCCTGTCGATGCTCAGCTCCAACCTGATGGTACTCGGGCGATTGGTCGGCAATGCGGCGGATCTGGGGCAATGCTTCCCTCCTTGGTGTGATGACGTTGCTCACACTCGCCGCCGCCATCGTGATCGGTCGGTCACCGTGGCGTCGAGCGTTCACAGTGATGGCGGTCGCCACGCTGGCTTGGCGTGCATCGTTTTTGGGAGCGCTGATTCAGCTCAGCGGATGGCAGAAGGTGGAGATCTTCTGTGTCCTGGCCGGGCTGGCGCTGCTGGTCGCAGGTCACATCGGGTGGTTCCGTGAGCAAGGCGAGCCGAATAACGCCGTCAGCTTCAACCTCATGTTCGGCGCACTGCTGGCCGGTGTGCCGTTGATGATCGCGTCGGCGATCAACCGGTTCGGGTGACGATTTCCATGCCGGATGAAATCGGTCTGGTGACGCTCGGCGCCCTGATGCTGGTGACCGGGCTGATGCTCCAGCTTCGCTCAACGACGATCACCGGCGGATCGCTGCTGACGCTGCATGTGGCGATGCTGCTGGCATTCGCCGGGTGGAGAGCACAGCTCGCCGTCGGTGCGTACCTGACGATGGGCGGAGGCGCGATCTTCCTGATCGGGCTCGGGCTGGCGCTGTATCGCGAACAGCTCCTGGCGTTGCCGGCGCGGATCAAGCGCCGCGAAGGAGTCTTCCGCGTGCTTGCCTGGAGGTAAGGACGATCGTTAGGCTGCCGGTCGCGATGGATCGACCGGCAGCCATTTCGCACGGGTTCCTGGCGCGCATGGCGTAGTGGCGGTCGCGGTGCTTCTGACCGACTGGCCGGCCCTGGCGACACAAGCTGGAAGGCATCGAGCCAGACGCGATGAACCTGCGAGGCAACGCGGACTTCGAATCCGCCCACGCTTCGCAGTGTTCTGCGTTACTGGAAGGCGCCGGCGTTCGATATCTACGCACCGCTCGCGTTCACCGTCTGGGGCATCACGCTGCAGCCGTTTCTCACACCCCCAACGCGCCACGCGAGCATCAGCTCATCGCCTGGCCTTTCCACGCGGCCAACGTTGTGGCTCACCTGTTGGCCGCCTTGATCGTGCTGGAGCTACTGACACGGGCTGAGCGGCTCGGTCCTGGCGGCGACGTTCGCGGCGCTGGTTTTCGCGCTGCATCCGCTGGCGGTGGAACCGGTGGCGTGGGCATCGGGACTCAAAGACGTGCTCGCGGGGATGCTTGGACTGGCGGCCATTCTGCTGTACGTCGATTCACGACCATCGACCACGAGATACGTTCTCTCTTTCGCACTGTTGGTGCTGTCAATGCTCGCCAAGCCATCCGCGGTCGTCGTACCCGCGATCGCCCTGTTGCTGGACGCAGCCACCGCACCGCGCCGGCTCAAGTCCGCGATCGTGAGATCGATCCCATGGTTCGTGTTGTCGATTCCCTTCATGGTTATCGCACAGCGCACCAACTGGCCCTACAGATCACACCGCTCTCCCTGCCTGACAAGTCGCTGGTTGCCCTCGACGCACTGGGTTTCTACTTATGCAAACTGCTCTGGCCGATGCGTCTCGCTTCCGACTATGGACGCACGCCGGAACTGGTCGTCGCTCGCGGCTGGAATTCGCTGACCTGGATTGTTCCGATCGTCTTGATCGCGGCCGCTGCGGTGCTGTTTCGAAGATCCGTCAAGCCGCTCGTGGCTTCGGCGCTGTTCGTTGTCGCCCTGGTGCCAATGCTCGGCCTGCTGCCATTCGACTTTCAGGCGTACTCGACAGTCGCAGACCACTATGCGTATTTGGCGCTGTTCGGTGCCGGGCATGGCGGTCGCGTGGCTGGTCGCACATTGGAACAGACCGGCGACGCATGGGTCTGCGGCGTCGTCTGCCTCATCCTCGCCGTGCTCAGCTTCGCCAGGTCTGGATGTGGCGCGTACGCGGAGCATTTCCCAACAGACGCTCGCCGCCAACCCCGACTCGTGGCACTCACCTGAATCTGGGGCAGATCGCCTTGAGCGAGCATCGGCTGGATGATGCGTATGATGCGCGCCCGACTGGCGGCGCAGTTCATGCCGCAAGCGTCCAAAGATCAGGTGCTGCTGGGGCAGGCGCATGCGGCCCTGAAGCAATACCCCGCGGCAATCGCAGCATATGAGGCCGCGCTGCGATTGGCACCGACGGATGTTTCGGCACATGTCGGTCTCGCCGATGCCCTGGCCGATTCGGGCGAGCATCAGCGGGCGATCGACCAATACCTCAAGGCGCTGCAAATCGCCCCGCGCGATGTTGTCGCGTCGAGCAACCTCGCATCGGTCTATGCCGAAACGGGAAACTTCGCCCAGGCGATCCGGTGGTACGACTGGGCGTTGGCGATCGATCCGACCTTCGCCCGCCCCCAGTGCCGGGCGAGAGCATACTGGCCAGGCAACTTGAGCAGCCACGATGATCGCCCGGCTTCGGTCGGATAACTTTTGGAGCGTGCGTGCCGTCAGCACTGCTTTCCCTTCGTCTCAATAGCTATTAGCGACGCCTTGGCCAGGTACATCCCGAACTCCCGTATCGCCGGAAAGGGGTCCGACTTCAGAATCGTCAGCCGGACTTTCCAACCGTGACCTTGTCGAAACGATCGACCTTCCGCTCGCCGATCGTCGTGCCTTGCGACAGCAGCTTCCAGTCGCTGTCGACCTGGCCTTCGACCCTGTATTGCTTGCACGCGGCCCGTCAGGCCGGCGGCTTCTCGATGGCGATCGCGTTGATGTCCAGCGGGCCCTCGGTGTCGACTTCGAGCGTGATGCTCGCCGGCGTCGTCGTCCGTGGCCCAGTAGGTCTTCTCGTCGCCGTCGACGCTTTTTCGCCGCCGAATTCGCGCGAGCCGTTCCGCGGACGTTGCCGGCGTTCGATCGGGCGGTGCAGGGCGAGGTCCGGGCCGAGCTCCGGGTCGACTCCGTCTTCAGATCCGGCAGGCGCTGACGGTCGGTCGGCAAGCCTCGCGGCGTGTTGGAGGCGTAGCCGATGTTCTTCAGCGCCTGCGGCCCGAGCCGCTCCTCGAGTTGTGCCAGGTACAGACTCTGCGGCGTGACCGCGCGCCGTGCGAATCGAACGCCTTCGCGGCAGGATCGGCTCCGGGTCGAACGGCCGCGCGGTCTGATCGCGCTCGGCCGATGCAGCCGATCGCCCAGTTCATCGCGCCCGGCGGGTTCTGGATGACGTAACGTCTTGGCGACGCAGTTCCACGCGACGGCCCAGCCCATCGTCCAGCCATGGCCGGAGCCCATCGACGCCGCGGTTCATGAAATCGATGCCGCCTTCGGGCACCGGCAGTTGTCGACGAGCAGGCCCGTGGCCCATCGCTGGTGCGGCTGGACGGCTGCCGTGGCCGTCGAACGTGCAGTTGAGCAGCACGTTCGGCCCGGCGATGCGGCTGCCGGTCCAGACGAAGTACATGTTGTCGCCGGTGACGCGCAGCGATCGATGAGGATCTGGCTGCCTTCGATGCTGAAGTCGGTGGGCTTGGATGCGCCGAGGTTCGGATAGGTGTGCTTCACCACGACCTGCTGCATCGTGATGCGCTTGCCCGCGAGCACCGTGCGTTCATCGTTTCATCGCAATACACGTCGCGCACCCAGCAGTCTTCGCCGCCGACGCGGATCGCCGAATAGGGCGCTGGCCGTACGGCTGATCTCCATGGCGGCGGCATTGGATGTGCAGCCGCTCGACGCCGACATGCGTGACGCGCTGCGCCGGCCGCAGCTTTGAGACCTCGTGCCCGGCGGATTCAGAAACTTCGCATCGTACGAATCGGCCAGCGGGACATCGATCGTGATCTTGTTGCCGTCAATCGCGGTGATGGTGCGTTCGCTGACGCCGCTGCGGCTGGTGCCGATCCAGGTCTGCGGGCCGGCCATCGCGCGTGAGGTGTCCATCTGCATGAACTTGACCCAGGCGGCAGTGGCAGCGCCGTGCGGTTATATGGCTGCCATGGCTTTGGCACGCCGGCGAAGTGAAGCACTGCTGCATCGCGGTAGAGGTTGGCGCGGTTATGACGAAGCAAATCCGTAAGTTCAGTGCGAGGTAGGTCAGGCCTATGCATCATCAGGACTTGTACGTTCCATCGGAAGTCAAGCTCATGCCAATTGGCCAATGCGGCGTTCATGGCGTCCTGGTCTCCGAAGCCCAGTACCTCTCCGAACTCACGGGCGAATCCGAGGGCCCGGTTGGCAAACCCTTCTGTTCGCCAATGCCTCACATCTATCACGAGGACGCCGTTGTTGAAATACGGTTTCGGCTCAACGAGCCCACGCAGGTTTGACAACTCGCTGTCGGTGCGGGGGATAGCAAAATCCTTCACAGCGGCCAAAGGCGCGCCGCCGAGATCCATCTGGAAGAGGGGTGATAAGTCCTGTTTGACGACGATATCCCCATCCAGGTACACGGCTCTTCGGATGTTCGGTGGCAACAGCTCCGGTATCAAGAGGCGCGCATAGGAAGTCGGAGTGATATGCGCGAGCGGATGATCGAGCAGACGTTCCGACGGAACTTCCATCCAGCGAATCTCGCGGCTAGCCACGCTGAGGGCGACCTTATTCAGCCGGTCTCGGGATGCTTCGGCTACGCCGTTATCCAGGATGAAGACCTCCGGTTCGATGCCTGGAGACAGGCGCTCAAGGGCCGTGTGCATCGCGACGGCCGTGGCTCGGGCGAATCCTTCATCGGCGGCGAAGACGAGGGCGAATTCGATCCCTGGCTGTTGATGACAAGGGACTTCCGCGTGCAGGGTCGGCATGTCTGGCACGGTCGGGTTGGCCTAAGGTAATGAGAACGTCCACAGTGGGCTTGAGAAGCTCCGCATTGACAGGAAGCAGTACATCGCCGCTTCCGGGGGGCTGGGCGGAAGTCCAGGGCGAAGCCACCCCACCTGGCCACTATTCTCGCGCACTGGTGGTATCCATGAGAACGCCGAGCCGGGCGGTGTGCCTGGGCGGGATCTCGACTTGGGCCACGGTGCCGGAATGAAGAAGGGAACGACCGGTCCCCTTGTCAGCGCGATCATCCCCGTGTACAACGGGCGGCGCTTTCTGCTGGATGCAGTGGAGAGCGTCCTCGAGCAGACTTACTCGGAAGTCGAATGCATCGTTGTGGATGACGGCTCGACGGACGGGAGCGCGAAGCTGCTTCGGTCTGAGCCCGACGTTCGCTTGATCACACAGCCACGACGCGGCGTCTCGGCAGCGCGCAACCGGGGTGGCGCGGCAGCGAGCGGAGAGTACCTCGCATTCCTCGATGCGGACGACGTCTGGCTGGCGGAGAAGCTCGCTGCTCAGGTCCAAAGTGCGAAGGATGACTCCGCCGAGTTTGTTGTCTGCGGCTTTCGGACCGTCGACCAGCAACTATCTGTTCAGGGGCCACCACGAAGACTTCACAGTGAGCACCCGCTCGCTTTGGGGTTGCTCCTCTTCGACGGTCGCACGTCGGGGGCCGCCAGTTCATCAACACTTCTGTGCAAACGTGAGGCGTTCAAGGCACTGGGTGGCTACGCGAGGGATCTCAGTACCTCGGCAGATCTAGATCTGATGGTTCGTGCAGCTCTTCGGCATCGTCTCTCGATCGTCCCCGAGCCGCTCGTCCTCTGCCGAATGCACGGCGCCAACATGAGCAAGAACGTGCGACTGATGGAGTCGGACATGCGTCGCGTGATCGAGCGCGCTGAGAAACAGGTCCCCGAGGCGCGTGATCGCGCGACCCGAAGGGCCATCCACGGTTCCCTCAACTGGATGCTCGCAGGGTCATACCTGCAGGCGGGTCAGCGATTGCGAGGGACGCTCCTATTGCTGCAGGCCGTGGCGCGCGATCCGCTCGGTACTGCGAGAAGGGTGATGAGCCGGAACCGATGAGACGGATCGGGAAGCGACTGCGTGCAGTTCCCGCGCTCAATGCGATGATGGCGGTCCCCTTGCGAGCCTTGATGCGGGCCGCTGGTCGAAGTTCGGAGTCCGTCATCCGGCACCTGCCGAGATCGGGCACCATCAAGGAGCTGCTGCCGAACGGGCGGACGCTGAAGTTTGTTTCACGAGGCGATGATTGGGTATCCAACCAGGTCTTCTGGCGGGGATGGCGGGCGTTCGAACCGGAGATGAGCGGGCTGTTCTTTGAACTCGCGCGGCACTCACGCGCAACATTGGACGTCGGCGCCCACATCGGCTTCTATGCCTGAGTCGCCGGGCATGCCAATCCGGATGGCGCCGTCTTTGCCTTCGAGCCCCTCGAGGGACCCGTCAACCGCCTGCGCCGGAACCTAGCCGCGAATCAGCTCAGGAACGTCGAGGTTGTACCCAAGGCAGTCGGCAAGGAGCCCGGTCGAGCGAACTTCTATGCCGTGCCGACCGGCATTCCCTCAAGTTCGAGCCTCTCCCGCGAATTCATGAGCAACCATCCACATGCGATTCCGATAGAGGTCGAGGTAATTCGGCTCGATCAGTTCGTCGCGGATCACGGACTGAACGTGGACCTCGTCAAGATCGATACTGAGACGACGGAACCAGACGTGCTCGCGGGGATGGCGAATACGCTGGAGCGTGACAAACCGGATGTCTTTCTGGAGGTCCTCGAGCAGACCGACGGCGAGGCGATGGATGCCGTAGTGCTGCCGCTCGGATACCGGCTGCTGGAGGTCCGCCCTGACGGCGGACGAATAGAGCGGGAAAGCTTCCACGAGGGGGCGGGAAACTTCCACCGGTGCTACCGCAGCGGCCCAAGCTCTGAGGGTTGCGCCGGAAAGCGGGGCCGTGTCCATCATTGGAGAGTGTCCGTGATGCGGGCGGGCGCATATTCCGGCAGCCGCAGGTGAGGGCTCGGTTTGGGCGGGCCCAGAAAGGAAGGTGAACAGGCACCAAGACGGAACCCGTACTTCGGGATCGTGCATGCACCGCACGTGCTGAAGGCGGGCAAGCTGGGCCCGGCGCTGAGTAAGCAGTACTTGCGTCGGCGCTGGGCGTCCGGGCATGAGGTTGACGGCGGTGTCGAACGCCTCGGTCGTCTCGTCGAGCCAGTGCTCCTGCTCGCCCCGGGGCCTCCGTTCGCGGTGAGCGTGCCAGCCCTCTGGCTTCGTCGAAAAGTCCGCTCGTTCAGCAGTCGATAACCCCGACCGGCATCGGGTTCGGGCTTATCATCGCCGCCGCCCATGCCGCAGCGTGGTTCATCCTCGCCCACGATCAGCGTGATCGTCCCCACGTACCACCGGCCGGACGCACTGCGGCAGACGCTGGCCGCTCTGGCGGCCGTCGACTCGACCTCCCGTGAGTCGTACGAGATCATCGTCGTGGACGACGGCGATGACTCGAGCCACGGCTGACGTAGTCGAACTTTTTTATTCGGAAACCTCCGTTCGCCTGCTGCGCGGGGAAGGCCGTGGTCCGTGTTCTCTCACGTATCGAGGCGCGGAGGTGGCGCGGAACGAGTTCATGCTCTTCTGCGATGACGACGTGATCGTCGCGCCGGATCACTTTCAGCGCCATCTCGAGGTCCGAGGGCAGCGCGGGCCGAGTTTGTGCGCCGGGTTGGTCACGCTCGACGAGAAGGTGATCCGGCTTTACGAGCAGAGCGCATTCGGCAGATACCGGCTCGCCCTCCAGGCGGCATGGGCGGACGGGACCGAGCCCGGCCCAGACGGGCTTAGCGAGGTTGAAATGATCTCCGCGTGCAACCTTTCGTTGCCTCGCTCGCTCTTCGAAGAGCTCGGGGGGTTTGACGGCGATCTTCCCTTTGCCGCAGAGGATCAGGATCTCTCCATTCGCGCCGCGGGGCTGGGTTTCCCCAGGCTCATCGACCATCGCAACCGTGTTCGACATCTCGACACGAGGCTCGACTTCCCGCATTTCTGCGAACGCGAGGAACGAGGCGCACAGTCGTACGCGGTTTTCGCCCGCAAGCTGCCAGACACAGCCGGGCGCTCCGAAATGGCGCGAGCAAACGACCCTACGAGCTTTCCTGGGGAGGGGGTGCGTGCCAGGGCGGGAAAGCGTGCGAAGCGCATCCTGGGACGCAGGCGGGCGTTACGGACCCTTCACACTGGGGTGCGCGCGCTCGAGTGGGCTGGTGCATCGGATTCCGTTTTACGTCGCGCCTACACGGCCGTGATCGGGGTCCACATCGCGAGGGGTTACCGCAGGGGCCTGACACGCGAGACAGTTCGCTGAGCCAGAGGAATCGGTTTGCGGCGCCAGGTCATCTATGTCTCATATGGTCGAGAAGCCGGGCGATGACCGGGGGGTGCTCGGTGGCCGGCTCGCGGAGAGCGAAGTCGGCTGGCATCCGCTCCGCTACCAGCGCCGCCCGCCGGCCGTGAGCGCCGCGCACGACATCCGGCGCGGCACGCTGCTGGTAAGGCGCCTCGCCGTTGTCGAAGGCGTGCCCTCACGCCGCTCACGCTATCCCCTGACCCGGCCTTAGTCTGGGGTCGTCGTGCGGGTTCTCGCTCTGACACCCAACCGCTACGGCGTCACCCCCGGGCAGCGGTCGAGTATCGAGCTCTGGCAGAAGGTGCTCGAGCCTGCCGGGATCAGGATGGACCACTCGGCCTTCGAGACCGAGCGGCTGCAAAGCGTGATCTACCAGCCAGGGCGATACGGCAGGAAGGTGGCGGAGCTCGCGCGAGCGTACGTCCGCCGGCTGCGCTCGCTGGATCGGGTCGACGACTACGACGCCGTGCTCGTATACCGCGAGGCGGCGCTTGTGGGGCCGGAGCTGGTCGAGCGGCTGGTCGCGCGCCGCAAGCCGATCATCTACCAGCTCGACGATCCGCTGTATGTGCCGTACCGGAGCCCGTGGAGCGGTTGGCTCGCCTACCTCAAGTTCTTCGGAAAGGTGAAACGAATCGCCGCGTTGAGCAAGGTCGTGATCGTCAACTCGAGCCACCACCGCGACTACCTGACCCGCTTCAACTCGAACGTCTGGCAGATCCCAAGCGTGGTGGACGCGGACCTCTACCAGCCTTCGGCGCATACAGGCGGGAACGGCACGGTCTGCGTCGGCTGGACCGGCAGCGCCACCACCGTCGGCAATCTGCAGCTGATCGCTGATCCCCTGCGGCAACTGGCCAAGCGCCCGGACGTGCGGATCCAGCTCGTGGGGGTGCAGGAGACGCCGTTCCCCGACCTCGAGGTCACCGCCCTCCCATGGCGCGCGAAGACGGAGGTCGAAGACCTGCGCGGGCTCGACGTCGGGCTGCTGCCGGTGCCCGTCACGGAGTGGAACAAGCGCAAGTTCTTCATGAAGCTCGTCCAGTACATGGCGCTCGGCATCCCGGGGGTCTGCAGCCCGGTGGGGTCGAATCCGGAGGTGGTCGAGCACGGCCGGACCGGGTTCCTGGCCGACACACCGGAGGAGTGGACAGGCTGCCTGGAGCGGCTCGTCGGCGAGCCCGAGCTGCGGATCGAGATGGGCGAGCGGGCGGCCGAGGTCGCCCACAACCGGTACACGCTTCAGGCGAACGCGGAGAAGATCGTTGCCGCGTTCCGCTCCGCCCTCAGTTGAGCGCGGCGACCTCACTGTAGAGCCGCTCGTAGCGCGGGATGCCGACCTCACGGAGGCTGAGCTCGCGGTGCGCCACCGAGCGGCACCGCCCTCGGGTGTCGGCGTCCCGGGTCATCGCGAGGATCTCGCGCGCCGCTCTCTCATAGCCGGCCGGGCTGAAGTCGTCGACCAGCACTCCCACTCGCTCGCCGCCCAGGAGCTGGTCGAGGTCGCCGATTCCGGCGCTCGAGAGGACCGGAATGCCGGCGCCGAGGTACTCGCCGATCTTGGTGGGCGACGAGGAGATCTTCGAGAAGCAGCGGCGAATGAACGAGATGCCGAAGTCGGCGGCACCCAGGTAGCGGCCGACCTCCTCGGGGCTCGACCGGGTGATCAGGAAGTCGCGGCGTCAGATGCCCCCGCACGGGCGAGCTCGCGCTCGATCGGATCGCGATCGGCTTGGGTGAGCACCAGGAAGAAGAGGGCCGGCTCGAGGGCGCGGGCCGCTGCGAAGAAGTCGGCCATCTCGCGCTCCATGTACCAGCCGGTGAACTTGCCGACGTAGATCATCACCGTCCGACGCTCGATCGCCAGCTCGCCGCGGACGGCTTCACGCTGGGCGACCCCCGCCTCGATCGCTTCGAGGTCCGCGCAGCACGGGATCACGTGGCTCCGGGGGGGCGCGTCGCCGTCGAAGATGTAGGGCCGAACGGCCCGGGTGAGGGTGACGATGCCGTCGGCGCTCCGCAGCCCCGCGCGCTGCGCCCGCTCGAGTGAGCCGGTAGGCGACGCCGCCCTTCTTCCAGCGTCCGGCGTCGGCGTACTCGTCGGCCATCAGGCCGCGAATGTCGAAGATCAATCTGCAGCCAGTCAGCCGGCGCACGATCAGAGCGGTCGCCAGCGGGACGTGATTTCTGGCGTGGATCGCCTCCAGGCGGTGACGGCGGACGATTCGCGCGGCCGCGGCCGCGCCGGCGAAAGCGTCGTAGACCGTGGCCGGCAGCGACGGACGCTTGTGATAGCGGAGCGAGTGCCACGCGATCCCCTGAGCGCCGAGCTGCTCGGCGAACGCATCCCGCCTCTCCTCCGTCAGCTCGGGGTCGAAGGTCAGCAGGTGGACGGTGTGGCCCGCGGCGGCGAGCCCCGCCAGATAGGCGACGACCTGGGTGTGGACGAGCGGATCCTCGAGCGAGAGGTAGCAGACGTAGAGGGACCGGAGGCGGGCGCCGTCACGGACGTCGGCCATCGCAGACCCATCCGTTGTTGGGAATGACGACGACGTCCACGAGGCCGGCGTCGCGCATCATTCGCTCGGCCTCCGCCCGGGTGAACCGCCGTTCGATCGGCGCCGAGAAGCGATCGAACTGGTCGTTGACGAGCACGCCGAAGGGGTAGTCGGCGTAGGCCTTGAGGGGAAGCGCGTCGGCGACGCGGGCCAGCCGTGGAACTCGCCTCATCAGCCGGTAGGGCAGAACGATCGTCGCGAAGAGGGCGGCGGCAAGCGGATAGCAGGCCAGATGAAGGAGGCGATGCGGCAGCCGGGTGGTGAGCCGCCGTGCGAGCGTAACCCCGCGGAGGATGATCCGGTGGCCGCGCCGCGGCGGCTGCCAGTAGAGGTAGACGTGGACGTGCCCGCCGGGCCGGGCATAGCGAACGAGCCCCCGCAGGGCTCGCTCGGTGTCCGGAAGGTGGTGGAGGACGCCGATCGACATCACGAGGTCGAAGCTGTCCGCGGCGAGCGGGAGCGCCTCCGCGTCCGCCTGCACGGTGATCACCTCGGGCGGCAGGTTCCGCCGAGCCACGTCGATCGAGTCGCCCAGGTCGACCGCGACGACTCGGGCACCGAGCTCGGCCGCGATCCTCGCGTGCCGGCCGGAGCCGGTACCCACGTCGAGCACGGAGATCCCGTCGAAGAACTCGGGCGGGTGCGGCTGCATGTAGTCGAGGAAGTTCTTCCACCACTCGGGCCGGACCTCGCCGAACGCCTCCCACTCGTAGGCAAAGCTCTCCGCGGTTCTGGACTTGACCGAGGCCTCGGCCGAGGTCCGATCGGCCGCCTCGCTCAGCTCCCTCGGCAGCATCCGGGCGGTTCCCCCTTCGATCCCGTACGCCGCCCCGCAGCTCGCGCAACGGAGTCGATCGCCATCCTCCGGGCGCAGCTCGGCGCCGCACTCGACGCAGCGAAGCAGGCCGGCAAGACGCGCCGCCTGATCGGCGAACACCGGCGTGCCCTCGCTCATATGCCGAGCGCGGTCCCCTGCGAGGCCGCCCGATGCTCCCCGCTCAGCGCGGGTCCCCGAGCTCGCGATGCCAGGACTCGAGCATCACCAGCGCCCAGAGCTGAAGCGAGCGGTCGCCCTGGCCGGCCGCGTGAGCGTCGAGGATCGAGCGCACGGCCGACTCGTTCAGGTAGCCGCGGTCGAGGGTGGTGCGGTCGAGCAGCAGCTCGCGCGCGTAGCCCTGCAGGTCGCCGCGGAACCAGGCGCCGAGCGGGACCCCGAAGCCCCGCTTGGCGCCGTCGAGGATCGAGTCGGGGACCCGTCCGCGGTAGGCGCGGCGCAGGAGCAGCTTCTTGCGGCCGAGGCTCGCCTTCTCCCGCGGCGGAAGCGAGGCGGCGAACTCCATCACCTCGGGGTCGAGGAAGGGCGAGCGCGCCTCGAGCGAGTGGGCCATCGTGGCGATGTCCACCTTCACCAGCAGGTCCTCGGGCAGGTAGGTGTTGACGTCGACCTCGAGCAGCCGGTCGAGCATGCTCGACCCCGATGCCGCCCGCCAGGGCGCGGCTGATCACGCCCGGGGCGCGCGATTGGTCGAGCGAGGCGCGGAAGTCGGGGTCGAGCAGCTCGGCGCGCTCGGCGTCGTTGAAGACCGAGACGTGGCGCCGGTAGCGCTCGATCGAGTCGGCGTCCACCGAGACCAGCAGCCGCTGGGCGCGGCTGAGGAGGCTCTTCGACCCGGGCCGCCTGGGAAGCGCGCGGCCGAGCGCGGCGACCCCTCGGCGCAGCGGGCGCGGCACGCCGTCGAGGTGGCCGGTGAGGCTGTTGGCGACGTGGCGCAGGTAGCCGGCGAAGCTCTCGTCCCCGCCGTCGCCGTTGAGGGCGACGGTCACGTGCCGGCGGGTCAGCTCGGCGAGGTAGAAGGTCGGGATCGCCGAGGAGTCGGCGTAGGGCTCGCCGTAGTGGCGGACCAGCTTCGGGACCAGCTCGATCGCGTCGGGCTTGACGACGAACTCGTGGTGGTCGGTCGCGAAGCGCTCGGCGATCACCCGGGCGCGCGGCAGCTCGTTGTACTCCTCCTCCTCGAAGCCGATCGAGTAGGTCTTCACCGGCTGCGGCGAGGCCGCGGCCATCTCGCTGACGACGATCGAGGAGTCGACGCCGCCGGAGAGGAAGGCCCCGAGCGGGACGTCGGAGATCATCCGGCGCCGCACGGCGGCGCCGAGGCGCTCGCGCAGCTCCTCCTCCAGCTCGCGGCGATCCTCGGTGCGCTTCCGCGAGTAGTCGAGGCGCCAGTAGCGCTCGGTCGTCGTCTGGCCGTCCTCCCAGACCAGCGTGTGGGCGGGCCGCAGCTTGCGGACGTCGCGCCAGATCGACCAGGGCGCCGGGATGTAGCCGTAGGCGAGGTAGCAGTCGATCGAGGAGGGGTCGATCTCGCGCCGGATCTCGGGGTCCGCCATCAGCGCGCGGCAGCTCCGAGGCGAAGCTGAGCCAGCCGTCGCCCTCGCGCGTAGAAGAGCGGCTTCTTTCCGACCCGGTCGCGGGCGAGCAGCAGGCGCCGCCGGCGCTCGTCCCAGACCGCGAACGCGAACATCCCGTTCAGCTCCTCGACCAGCTCGGGCCCGCGCTCCTCGTAGAGGTGGGCGATCACCTCGGTGTCGCGTGCGCGTGTAGAAGGAGTGGCCGCGCCGCTCGAGCTCGCGCCCGCAGCTCGCGGAAGTTGTAGATCTCGCCGTTGAGGACGACCGCGACCGAGCGGTCCTCGTTGTAGATCGGCTGGTCGCCCGTCTCGAGGTCGATGATCCGCAGCCGCTGGATGCCGAGGGCGACCCCGTCGGATCGGTGGATCCCCCGCGAATCGGGCCCGCGGTGCGCCTGCCGCTCGCACATCGCCTCGACCAGCCCCGCCGGGACATCGCCCCGCAGCGACACCTTTCCGGCGATGCCACACACGCTTCGACCTTAGGACAAAGCGAGGGCGCGATGTACTGTCTCGCTGACTTGACCGCGCAAGACGAGGACCTGGCGAGGCGCGTCTACGCCTACTTCATCTTCCGCCTGCGCCAGCCGGAGTGAGGCGGAGCGGCTGACGCGACTCAGCTTCGAGCGCGTCTGGGAGGAGGCCAGGCTGAGTCGCGAGGTCGAGCAGGAGCCCGACCTGCCGACTGTTCGCCGCGGCCCGCGCTGTGATCGCCGACAACCCCCTCGGCCGCGGAGCGTCGAAGGTCGGCGCGGTCTAGACCTGCCGATGAGGGCGCGGAGGGCGATCCCACCGGCTTGAGCAACGAGCTAGCGATGGCGATCGGCCGGCTTCACGGCCGCGAGCGTGACGCGCTCGCGCTTCGCTTCGGCGGCGAGCTGTCGATCGGCGAGATCGCCGAGCTGCTCGATCAGACGCCGGCCGAGGTCAAGCAGCGGCTGGCGCGAGGGGTGCGCGGCCTGATCGAGCTCGGGGTGCTGCCGAATCAGAGCCGAGCGTCGAAGCCAGCCGCAAGGCGACCCAGACCGCTGGCTCGCGTAACTCAACCGCCAAGCGGCCCGGAGCCGGAGGCTCCAAGCGCGGCAAGACCGAGCAGAAGTAGGCCGACGAGCACGGCGAGCACGACCTGCAGGCGGAGCATCGGGGGCACGTCGGCCTCGGGTCCCGCGCGCGAGACGTTCGGAGCAGACGGGCGCCGGGGACGGGATGCTGCGCCCGCAGCAGCTCGCCCATGCGGTCGAAGCGCTCGACCTCGGCGCGGTCTACGTAGGGCTCGAGCTCGTCGGAGAGCCCCCCTGCCTGACCCGCCGGGGACATCCCCTACGCCGGGGTTCAGACGGCGCCGCACCCCATAGGCGATCGGCGGCGAGCGCGGTGACGACGAGAAGCAGTACGGGAAGAGGAGCCCCATTCCCACCCTCACCCTCGGTGGAAGACGAGGGCTGCGGGCTTCGGCTGCTGCCCCTGCTTCCCTGCTTGATCTCCTGCGGGGGCCGGTTGGAGTTGGCGAGCTCGGCCGCCGTCTGGCCCTCCGGCCCGAGCGCGTTCAGGGCCTGCGTGGCGGGCGCGACTCCTTGGCTTCCGCCAGTAACTCCTTGGCTCCCGCCAGTCCCGCCACTGCCCGTGTCCAGGGAGCTGCTGCCGCCGCCGTTCGGCACCACCTCGGTGTACTGGTCCCCCTCCGTCGAACCGGGGGGAACGGTGACGCGCTGCGCTCGCAGCCGACGCCGGCAAGACCAACGCCGCCACCACGCCCAAGATCGCGACTCCCTTCAGCCTCTGCAAGGAACTCCCCACCTGCACATCGTTAGCTTACCGCGGAATCGGGGCTTCATTGAGGAACAGGATCGAGGCGGGGCTCGCCGCGCTGAGGGAAAACCCGGCCGACCTGGGGATCTGGCTCGGTATCGGCTGTCCTGATCGTCTACCTGTCGCTCAGGGCGGGCGGATACGACCCGATTCCCCGCGACGAGGTCGGCATTCTCGTCTGGTGGGGGCTGCTGGTCGCGGTTGCCGTCACGGCGCTCTCGATCGAACAGATCGGGATCCAGACGCGGGTGGTCCTCGCGATCTTCATCGGGCTGGTCGCATGGACCGCGCTGGCGCTCGGCTGGACGCAAAGCGCCGAGCGCACCGCCACGGAGCTGGCCCGCGCGGTGACCTACCTTGGTGTCTTCGCTCTGGCGCTCGCCGTCGCAGCGGGGGCGGCGCTGGCGCGCGCTTCTCTATGGGGTCACCACGGGGATCGCGGTTGTCGCCGGGCTCGCGGTGCTCTCGCGACTCCATCCGCAGTGGTTTCCGCCCAATGAGGTCGGCAGGGTCATCGTCGGCATCGAGATCGAGCGCCGGCTCGCCTATCCGCTCAACTACTCCAGCGCCCTCGGCTCCTTCGCCGCCATGGCGCTGCCGCTGCTGCTCGCGGCGAGCTCCTCGGCGCGGACGCTTGCCGGTCAGGCTGCTGGCCGCTGCTGCCTTCCCCGTCGCCGGGCTCGCCTTCTACCTCTCCTCTTCCGGTACCGCGACCCTGGTGGTGGTCGCCGGGCTGGTCGTCTTCTTCCTGCTCGCGCCCGACCGGCTGCCGAAGCTGGTGACGCTCGCGATCGGAGCGGCCGGCACGGCGATCCTCGGCTACGCGGTGAACCAGCGAGCTGCTCTCGACCGTGGGCTGCCGACGCCTGAGGCGAAGTCGCAGGGCGAGCGAGGTGCTGCTCATCCTGATCGTCGTCTGCGTGGCGGTGGCGCTCTGCCAGTACGGCGTCTCGCTCGCGGTGCGCCACGGCCGCCGTCCTCGCTGGCTGCTGCTCTCGCCGCGCACCGCCGCAGTGGCGACTGCGGTGGCGATCGTGATCGCCCTGCCGATCGCCGTCGCCGCCGGCGCTCCGGGAGAGGCCAAGGAGCGCTGGGACGACTTCAAGAGCCGCGAGGGGTGCAGCGGCGACCGCCAGCCGGACGAGCCAGGTCCTCAACACGAGCGGGAGCGGGCGCTACCAGTTCTGGCAGTCCGCCGTCGACGCCTATAAGACCGAGTCCGTTCCACGGCATCGGCCCGGGCACCTGGGAGTTCTGGTGGGCGCAGCACGGCCGCTACGCCGCCTTCGTCCGCGACGCGCACTCCCTATATCTGGAGACCCTCGCCGAGCTGGGGATCGTCGGCTTCGTCCTGGTCACGGGTCTGGTGCTGGCGATCCTCGGGATCGGGACGGTCCGGGCCGTGCGGGCTCCTCCCGATCTGCGGCTTGGCTTGGCGGCGGCGACCGCCGGCTGCGCCGCCTTCGCGGTGGCGGCCGGCGCTCGACTACATCTGGGAGATCGGCGTGATGCCGATCAGCCTTCTTCCTGCTCGCCGCCGTGGCGGTGGACGGGGCGCGGGGCCCGGTTCCGGAGCCGAGGACGCAGGCGCGAGCAGAGGCGCCGCGAGATCGGCTGGTGGGCGGGCACCGTCGTGGCTTCGGTCGCCGCCCTGATTGTGATCTGGCTGCCTTACAGGGGCGCCTCGGACGTTCGCGCCAGCGAGCGCGATGTGAACCAGGGCCGGCTCGACGCTGCCCTCTCGGAGGCTCGCTCGGCAGCCGACGCGCAGCCCTACGCCGCCACCCCGCGCCTCCAGGAGGCCCTCGTCCTCGAGCGCCAAGGGAAGCTCAACCAGGCCGCCGCCGCGGCGCGGCAGGCGACCGCTGAAGGAGAGCACCAACTGGCGCACCTGGCTGATCCTCTCGCGGATCGAGGCGGAGCGGGGCCGGGCGAAGGCCTCTCTCGCTGCCTACCGCATGGCACGGCAACTCAACCCGCGCTCCGGTGTTCTCACCCCGTGAGACCAATTCCCGACGAGCCATAGAGATCACGAGATGCGCGGCGTAGCGCTGCCCCTTCGGTTAATGGCAGGCGGCAGGGTTGGGCGGCTCGTCGCGCTCATGGCCTGCGCCCTGCTCGCCGCGCTCGCGCACCCGGCGGTGGCCCCCGCGAAGCGCGGCCTGGTGACCGGCTTCGCGGATGGTGCTAGGTACGAGTCCGGGAACCCGACCGAACGTGCCACCTGGCTGGACCGGACCGTCGAGGCGAGGGCCGGGATCGTGCGCCTCGATCTCTCTTGGCGGGGCGTCGCGGCATCTCAGCGGCCCACCGATCCCACCAACCCCGGCAGCGCCTCCTACGACTTCTCGAGGATCGACGCGGCCGTGCGCGATGCCGAAGCCCGTGGTCTCATCGTGCTCCTCCTCGTCAACAGTGCCCCCGCCTGGGCTGAGGGGCCCGAACCCACCGGACTGGTCCCCCCTCGGAACTTGGAAGCCGAGCCTCTCCGACCTCGCCGACTTCATGCGGGCGGTCGCCTCACGCTACTCGGGTGGATTCGACCCGGATGGCGCCGGCCCGGCACCGCGGCTCCCTGCCGTGCAGGCGCTGCGATCTGGGCTGAGCCCAACCTCTAACCACCTCACGCCGCAATACGAGGGGCAGACAGCCGTCAGCCCCACCCACTACCGCGAGATGCTCAACGCCGCCTACTCGGCGGTGAAGGCGGTTGACCCGGAGATGCTCGTGGTCACCGGCGGACCCTCGCCGTATGGTGATCCCCCCGGCGGCGATCGCGTCCGGCCCGTCCAGTTCTACCGAGAGCTGCTCTGCGTGCAGCAGGCGAAGAAGAAGAAGAAGAAGAAGGGCGCCTCGAAGCGGGTATTCGTGAGAGCGCAAAATTGCCCCGCCCCGGTGAGGTTCGACGTTCTCGCCCACAACCCGATCAACACCAGCGGGGGGGCGGCGCGCTCGGCCATCAATCCCGACGACGCCTCCAGCCCAGACCTGGATCGGATCATGCGCGTGCTGCGCGGCGCCGAGAGCCGCCGGGACGGTGTCTGCCGGGTCGGCATCCGCTCTGGGCGACGGAGAGCTTCTGGGACAGCAACCCGCCGAACTCCGCGGGCGCCCCGCTGGGGCTCCAGGCGCGCTGGACCGAGCAGGCGATGTACCTGGCGTGGCAGGACGGCGCCAGCGTCTTCATCAACCTGTTGATTCGCGACCTTGGCACTGGGCCCCACGATCCCACGGACGCGCTCGACTCGGGCATCTTCTTCGCGAACGGTCAGCCCAAGCCCGCATACACGGCCTTCCGCTTCCCCTTCGTCACCGAGCGGATCGACAAGCGGAGGCTGCGCGCCTGGGGCAAGGCCCCGGACGGCGGCAAGCTGGTGATTCAGCGAGAGCGCCGGGGAAGCGCTGGGTGGCCGTCAAGAAGATCAAGGTCGAGCCAGGGAGCGGTCTTCGTCGCAAAGCTCCCGCTGCGCGGGAAGCAACGGCTGCGTGCGAGGGTCGCCGGCAACCAAAGCCTGGTCTGGAAACAGGGCTGATCTCGCCGCGCTGGAGGGACGGAACGACTCCGCCCCTCGCTGGCTCAGTTCGCGGCGAAGTACTTGTCGCCGGGACCGAGCTTGATGTTCTTCTTCTTCTTGAAGTCGAAGACCGTGATGCCGAGCCCCTCGGTGACCTTGAACTTGGTCCCCTTGCAGGTGTCCTTCGTCAGCCAGGTGGTGCCGCGGACGCTGCCGGTGCCGCCGCCGCCAGAGGTCGAGTAGTTGCCGCTGCCGCTTCCCCACAGGCGGCGGCGCCGGCGCTTTCTGGAGACGACGGCCTGCGGGCCGCCGGCGCTCGCCTCCGCTTTCTTGCCGCCCTTCTTCTTCTTTCCGCAGGCAAGCTTCCCGAGTCAGCTTCGCCGTGGCCCGGGCGTTGATGCCGGGCTTCTGGGTGATCTTGAACAGTCCCTCATAGAAGTCAACGGGGTGGTCCGGGGTCGTCGCTTCACGAAGCCGCCTGTGGCGGCAGTCAGCTGCACCCGGCTGCCTCGCGTATCGATCGTCGACCCGACGGGAATCAGGCTCAGCTCGGTGAGCACGTTGAAGGCCGTCTGACCGGGCTCCTTCACCTTGGGGGTGGTGCCTCCAACCGGTTCGGCCAGCAGCTGTGGCTCCGTGCAGCGGGACGAGCCCCTCAGGTGCAGTGGGGCGGCGGCGGCTCGTAGGTCACGAAGCTTCTCGTTGACCTGTGTGTTATCGAAATCGACAGTCTGGTTCCCGCGCGCTCGGCGCCGTCCACGTCGAGGTGCACGCCCGTAACGGTGTAGTCGCCGAAGTTGAGCTTGGACATTCGAGAAGGGTTCGTTGAGCGATCCACCGAGGAGGGAGGAGCATCGACGGGGCTGGTCGGAGTAGCCAAGTTGCCCGAGTTCGTGTAGGCACCCGAGGCGCATCCGGGTAGCTGGGAGGGGGACCGAGGTAGAAGAAGATGCTGCCACTGCTCGTCCCGTTCGTAACGTTGGCCGTAAACCGGGGAGAGCCAGACCCGCAGCTTCCGACGACGAACTTGTAATCGGTAGACAGGTTGGTCAGCTGGCTAACCTTCAATCCCGCCGGGATGGCGAAGTTAACGCTGCCGAAGCTCAGTCTGGACCAGTCGTCGTCGCCTCAGCTCCCGTCGGCGAGGCGTTGCCCGGATGAACTAGCGTCGCGTCCCCGCCCAGCGAAAAACCGCCTGCCCCGTCCGTTTGCTGCGCAGAGGAGTGGCTAACGATGGCCAGCAAACACAATGCCGTCAGCGCGATGAACATCGGCAAGCCGGCCGCGACGGCCAGGGCCTTGCCACTGCGCTTCGGAAACATCTGCCTTCTCCCTAGATAACCCTAGATAAGCTTCGGAGCCTCTACGAGCGCCACGGGCGTGCTTCGATTCCCCCCTTTCGTCTTGTGATTGAAGCAGATGTGGGCGTCCCGCATGACCCCGATTTTCGGGTGTCTTGAGATCGTCCACCGGCGAGTTAGGGAATTGCCGGCGGCCGAGTCTCTGGAAAGGCCGACCAACCCCGCTGCCCCGTGGTCGAGCAGTTGGTGGGGCCGGAGTCCGGGAAGTCGATCTGCTCGATGGTCAGCACGCCGTTGGCGAGCACCTCGCCGACGCCGTTTCTCTTGAAGAGCTTGCCGGCGATCGTCCCGCTGAACCCCGTGAACACGGTCGCGAAGTGGAAGCTGTAGCGGCTGGGCTTCGGCCTGCCCGATGCCGGCGGCGACGTCTTGAACTTGGCTTGCGTCTGGACGGTCGAGGTGAGGAACTCTGCGGTCGCGTATTGGCCCGGAGCATTGGTGCAGGTGAGAGGCAGCTGCATGAACTCGATCGCGATCAGCTGCCGGGGCGTGAACTTCCTCGGACTGTCCCGCTTGTTCTTGAAGACGACGTCGAGGCCGATCTGTCCACCACTCCTCGGTGGAGCCCCGACCTGCGAGAGGTTGCCCTGGAAGTGGCGGATCTGGGTTGCCGCATGAGCGGCCGGCGCAATCACCACCACGGCCACCATTGAGGCAAGGCTCGTGATCAGTGCGCGTCTCATCAGGATCGTCTTCCGCGTGCATGGCTCTAACACCAGGGCTCAGGCAACGGAGCGCCCTCGCGTGGAATAGTCAGCGCGTGTCCCAGACCCTTTCCGTCCCCGGCCGCTTCAACGGGCCCCTGACCAGCGGGCACGGCGGGTACTGCTCCGGAGTCATCGCGGGCTTCGTCGAGGGGCCGGCAGAGGTCACGCTGAGGAGTCCTGTCCCGCTCGACACTCGCCTCGACGTCGCCCGCCAGGACGACGGGTCCATCCGAGTACTCGACGGCGAGACGCTCGTCGCCGAGGCGCACTCGGCGCCCGAACTCGAGCTCGAGGTGCCCTCTCCGGTCGGCGTCGAGGCGGCGCGCCAGGCGTCGACGCGCTACAGAGGCAGGCCCGACGGCCTCTTCGGCCGCTGCTTCGTCTGCGGGCGAGGTCGCGAGGACGCTCTTGGCGTGTTCGCGGGAGCCGTCGACGGGCGCCAGCTCGTCGCCTCGCCGTGGACGCCGCCGCCCTGGACGGCCGGCGGTTCGGGTCAGGTGCTTCCCGAGTTCATCTGGGCGGTCATGGATTGCCCCACCTACTTCGCCATCTACCGAGAGACGCGTCCACTGAGCTTCCTCGGCCGGATGATCGCGCGGATCGATGCCCCCGTCGCCGTCGGGGCGGAGCACGTAGTGATCGCCTGGCCGATCTCGGCAGACGGCCGCAAGCACCAGGCCGGGGCGGCGGTCCTCTCCGCCGACGGCGAGGTGCTGGCAGCGGCGCGCGCGCTGATGATCGAGCCGCGCGGGGGCGGCGCCGAGTGATCGGGCTGACCGGCAAGCGGCTCACGCCCGAGGAGGTCGTCGCCGTCGCTCGAGGCGACGAGGAGGTGGAGCTGGCGGCCGAAGCTCGCGAGGCGATGGCCGAGAGCGCCGCGATCGTGGAGCGGCTCGCGGCCTCGCCGGAGCCCGTCTATGGCGTCTCGACCGGGTTCGGCTCGCTCGCGACCACCCCGATCCCCGCGGAGCGCCGCGAGGAGCTGCAGCGGGCCCTGATCCGCTCGCACGCCGCGGGCATGGGCGAGCCGATCGAGCGCGAGGTGGTCCGGGCGATGATGCTGCTGCGCGCACGGTCGCTGGCCATGGGGTACTCCGGGGCGAGGCCGGAGGTCGCCGAGACGATCCTGGAGCTCCTCAATGCCGGGATCACGCCGATCGTCCCGGAGCACGGCTCCCTGGGAGCGAGCGGCGACCTCGCGCCGCTGGCGCACTGCGGCCTGGCGCTGATCGGCGAGGGGGAGGTCATGGACGCCAACGGGCGCCGGCGCCCGGCGCCCGAGACGCTCGCGGAGGCCGGGGTCGAGCCGCTCACGCTGCGGCGCGAAGGAGGGACTGGCGCTGATCAACGGCACCGACGGCATCCTCGGCATGCTGGTGCTCGCCATCGAGGACCTGCGCTCGCTCCTGCGGGTCGCCGATCTGACGGCGGCGATGTCGGTGGAGGCCCTGCTCGGCACGGATCGAGCCTTCGCCGAGGACCTGATCGCGTTGCGCCCGCAGCCCGGGCAGGCCGACAGCGCGGCCAACCTGCGCCGCCTGCTCGACGGGTCGCCGATCGTCGCCAGCCATCGCGAGGACGACCCACGCGTGCAGGACGCCTACTCGCTCCGCTGCGCTCCGCAGGTCAACGGCGCCGCCCGCGACGCGCTCGCTCACGCCGACCGCGTCGCAGCGCAGGAGCTGCGCTCGGCGATCGACAACCCGATGGTCCTGCCCGACGGACGGGTCGAGTCATGCGGCAACTTCCACGGGGCACCCCTGGCGCTGGCCTGCGACCTGCTCGCGATGGCGGTCGCCGACACCGGCGCGATCGCCGAGCGGCGGACGGACCGGCTGCTCGACGCAAGCCGGTCGGAGGGTCTGCCGCCCTTCCTCGCCGAGGACCCGGGCGTCGATTCGGGGCTGATGATCGCCCAGTACACGCAGGCGGCGATGGTCGCCGAGAATCGCCTGCTTGCCGTCCCGGCGGGCGTGGACTCGCTGCCGACCAGCGCGATGCAGGAGGACCACGTCTCGATGGGCTGGGGGGCCGCCCGCAAGCTGCGAAGGGCGATCGAGAACCTGCGGCGCATTCTCGCGGTCGAGGCCGTCTGCGCCGCCCGCGGGCTCGAGTTGCGCGCCCCGCTGGCGCCGGCGACGGGCACGAACGCCGCGATCGCGGCAATCAGGGCGGCGGGCATCGCCGGGCCGGGACCGGACCGCCAGCTCGCCCCGGAGCTCGATGCGGCGGAGCGGTTGATCGCCAGCGGCGAGCTCCTGCGGGCGACCGAGGGCGCGATCGGGGAGCTGCGGTGAGCGGCCCGCGTGAGGTCCGTGCGCCACGCGGCGCCGAGATCTCCTGCAGGGGCTGGCAGCAGGAGGCAGCCCTGCGAATGCTGATGAACAACCTCGACCCGGAGGTCGCCGAGAACCCCGACGAGCTGGTCGTCTATGGGGGCACCGGGCGCGCCGCGCGCTCCTGGGATGCCTTCGACGCGATCGTGCGATCGCTGCGCGAGCTGGGCGACGATGAGACCCTGCTGGTTCAGTCCGGCAAGCCGGTCGGGGTGTTCCGCACCCACGAGTGGTCGCCGCGCGTCCTGATCGCCAACTCGAACCTGGTCGGCGACTGGGACAACTGGGACGAGTTTCGCCGCCTCGAGGCGGAGGGACTGACGATGTACGGCCAGATGACCGCCGGGTCCTGGATCTACATCGGGAGCCAGGGGATCGTCCAGGGCACCTACGAGTGCTTCGCGGAGATCGCCCGGCGCCGCTTCGACGGGTCGCTGGCGGGCACGATCTCGCTGACCGCCGGCCTCGGCGGCATGGGCGGCGCGCAGCCGCTGGCGATCACGATGAACGGCGGCGTCGCGCTCTGCATCGAGGTCGACGCGAGTCACCTGCGGCGGCGAATCGAGACCGGCTACCTGGACGAGGAGGCGAACGATCTCGAGGACGCCGTCGCCCGCTGCCGGGCGGCAAAGCGGGAGCGGCGCCCGCTCAGCGTTGGGCTCGTCGCCAACGCGGCCGACGCACTTCCGGCGCTTCAGCGGACGGGCTTCGAGGCCGACATCGTCACCGACCAGACCAGCGCCCACGATCCGCTGAACGGCTACGTCCCCAACCTGATCTCGCTGGAGGAGGCGTTGCGGCTCCGGGAGGAGGACCCCGAGGAGTACGTGCGCCGCTCCCGCGCCGCGATCGCGGCCCACTGCGCCGCGATGGTCGGCTTCCTCGACGCCGGCGCCGAGGTCTTCGACTACGGCAACAGCCTCCGCGCCGAGGCGGAGCTCGGCGGGTTCGAGCGGGCCTTCGCCTACCCCGGCTTCGTCCCCGCCTACATCCGTCCGCTGTTCTGCGACGGGAAGGGCCCGTTCCGCTGGGTCGCCCTCTCCGGCGATCCGGCGGACATCGCGGCGACCGACCGGGCGGTGCTCGAGGAGATCCCCGACGACGAGCCCCTGCGGCGCTGGATCGAGCCTGGCCGAGGAGAAGATCACCTACCAGGGCCTGCCGGCGCGGATCTGCTGGGCCGGGTACGGCGAGAGGGCGCGGCTCGGTCTGCGCTTCAACGAGCTGGTGCGGTCCGGCGAGGTATCGGCGCCGATCGTGATCGGGCGCGATCATCTCGACTCCGGCTCGGTCGCCTCCCCCTACCGCGAGACCGAGTCGATGGCCGACGGCTCGGATCCCGATCGCCGACTGGCCGCTTCTCAACGCGCTCGTCAACACCGCCGCCGGCGCCTCCTGGGTGAGCATCCACGACGGCGGCGGGGTCGGCATCGGGCGCTCGCTCCACGCGGGGATGGTCTGCGTCGCGGACGGCACCGACCTCGCGGCGCAGAAGCTGGAGCGGGTCCTGACCAGCGACCCCGGGACCGGAGTGATGAGACACGCCGATGCGGGATACGAGCGGGCGATCGCCGTCGCCGCGGAGCGCGGCGTGCGCATTCCGATGCAGGACTCCGAGTGAGCGTTCGCGAGATCGTCGCGATCGGCGATCCGGTGCTGCGCGAGCGTGCCAGGGAGCTGAGTCCCGAGGAGATCTCCTCGCCCGAGATTCAGGGGCTGATCGACGACCTGATCGAGACGAAGCGCGCCGCGCACGGCGCCGGAATTGCGGCGAACCAGGTCGGCGAGGCGGTGCGGGTGGCGGTCGTCGAGGTGGAGGAGGGAAATCCCCGCTACCCCTACAAGCCGCCGGTTCCGCTCACGGTGATGGTCAACCCGGTGATCGAGCCGCTCGGCGGCGAGATGGTCGAGATCAACGAGGGCTGCCTCTCGGTGCCCGACCTGCGCGGCAGCCTCGAGCGCCATCTCGCCATCCGGGTCCGTTATCTCGATCGACTCGGGCAGCGAGCAGGAGGAGGTCAAGCGCGGGCTGACCGCCGGCACCTTCCAGCATGAGGTCGATCACCTCGACGGCATCCTCTTCGTCGACCGCGCCGATCCGCGGACGTTCGCGACCTGGGAGCAGTTCGACCGCCATCAGCGCGACGAGTTCGTGCGGCGGGTCAGCCGGCTCGAGCGAGGAGCTCGGATCGTGAGCGCGGAACGCCCGAGCACCCTCTGGTGCGAGCTCGCCTGGCTCGGCGGCGAGCAGGCCGAGGCGGGGGTCCTGATCGAGCTCGACGGCGAGCGCATCGGCTCGGTCGCAACGGGGGTGGGCGACCCGCCGCCGGAGGCGAGCGCGCTGCCCGGATTGACGATCCCGGGACTGGCGAACGCACACTCGCACGCCTTCCAGCGGGCGCTGCGCGGACGAACCCAGGCGGGACCGGGGGACTTCTGGACGCTGGCGGCGGCGGATGTACGAGCTCGCCGAGGCGATCGAGCCCGACTCTATCTCGCCCTCGCCCGCGCCACCTTCGGGGAGATGGCGCTGGCCGGGATCACGGCGGTCGGTGAGTTCCACTACCTCCACCACGGCCCGGACGGCGTCCGCTACGAGGACCCGAACGAGATGGGGAGGGCCGTGATCGAGGCCGCCCGCGAGGCCGGGATCCGGATCACCCTGCTCGACACCTGCTACCTGAACGGCGGGATCGGCAGGGAGCCCGAGGGCGTCCAGCTGCGCTTCTCCGACGGCAGCGCCGAGGCCTGGGCGGAGCGGGTCGAGGGACTCGAGGAGGACGCGGGGCGCCCGGATCGGCGCGGCGATCCACAGCGTCCGCGCGGTCGACCCCGAGGCTGCGGCACGGCGGTCGCGGCGTTCGCCGCCGAGCGCTCGCTGGCCGCTCCACGCCCACGTCTCCGAGCAGCCGGCCGAGAACGAGGACTGCGCGTCCGCCTACGGCGCGACCCCGACCGAGCTCCTCGCGAACGCCGGGGCCCTGTCCGAGCGCTTCACCGCGGTCCACGCCACTCATCTGTCGGATGGCGACTTCACGCTGCTTGGCGGCGAGGAATGCGGCGCGTGCCTCTGCCCGACGACCGAGCGCGACCTCGCCGACGGCGTCGGCGCCGGCGCGCCGTCTCGGCGAAGTCCAACGTGGCGCTCTGCTCGGCACCGACTCCCACGCGTCGATCGACATGCTCGAGGAAGCGCGGGCGGTGGAGCTCGACGAGCGGCTCGAGACCGGGGTGCGCGGAGGCCACTCGGCCGCCGAGCTGCTGCGCGCCGCGACCGCGGCCGGCTGCGACAGCATCGGATGGCCGGAGGCCGGCAGGATCGCGCCCGACTGCCTCGCCGACCTCGTGACCGTCGGCCTCGACGGGGTGCGCCTCGCGGGGAGCTCGCCGGACCACGCCCTCGAGTCCCTGGTCTTCGCCGGAGCCGCCGCCGACGTGCGCCACGTGATCGTCGGAGGCGAGTTCGTGGTCCGCGACGGGGTCCATCTCAGACCTCGACGTGGCCGCCGAGCTCGACGAGGCGATCGCCAGGCTGCCGGCATGAGCTCGCTGGCGATCGACAACATCGGCCTGCTGGTCACCAACGATCCTGCCCTGGGCGAGGGTTCGCTGGGCGTCTTCCGCGATGCGGCGCTCGTCTTCGAGGGAGACCGGGTGGCCGCCGTGCAGCGGGCGGGTGCTGCCGCGGACCGCAGCTTCGACGCCGCCGGCCGCTGCGTGATCCCCGGGTTCGTCGACAGCCATACGCACCTCGTCTTCGCGGGCGACCGGGCCGAGGAGTTCGCCGCGCGGATGGCGGGGAAGCCGTACGAGGCGAGCGGCATCAGGGTCACCACCGAGGCGACGCGGGCCGCCGGCGATGAGCAGCTGCGCGCGCTGGCCGCGCGGCGGCGGGCGGAGGGGCTACGGGAGGGACCACTCACGTGGAGATCAAGTCCGGGTACGGGCTCGACGTCGCCAGCGAGCGGAGGCTCTGCGAGATCGCCGGCGAGCTGACCGACGACGTCACCTTCCTCGGCGCCCACGCGGTCCCGCCGGAATACGAGGGCCGCGCGCGACGACTACGTCGAGCTCGTCTGCGGGGAGATGCTGGCGGCCTGCGCGCCACTGTCGCGCTGGATCGACGTCTTCTGCGAGCAGGGCGCCTTCGACGCCGAGCAGTCGCGCGCGGTGCTCGAGGCCGGCCGGTCCGCCGGGCTCGGCCTGCGGGTGCACGGCAACCAGCTCGGGCCCGGGCCCGGCATTCGGCTGGCGGTCGAGATGGGCGCCGCCTCGGTCGACCACTGCACCTACTTCGACGACGGCGACATCGAGGCGCTCGCTGCCAGCGACACGGTGGCGACCTTCCTCCCCGCCACGGACTTCTCGACCCGTCAGCCCTATCCCGACGCGCGCCGGATGATCGACGCGGGCGTCAGATTCGCGATCGCGACCAACACGAACCCGGGCTCGAGCAACACCACCTCGATGAGCTTCTGCATCGCGCTCGCGGTCCGCGAGATGGGGATGACCGTCGAGGAGGCGCTGCTGGCGGCGACCCTGGGGGGCGCCAAGGCGCTGCACCGCGACGACCTCGGCCGCCTGGCTCCCGGCGCGCGCGCCGACGCGATCGTGCTCGACGCAGCGTCCTACATCGACCTCGTCTACCGCCCGGGGGTGCCGCTGGTCGGCGCCGCCTTCGTCGCCGGCACGGGAGGCCTGGACGCCTAAACGCGGGGAGTGATAGGACTACCCCATGATTTCCACCGTCGCAGTGGGGACCGACGGGTCCGAAACCGCCAGTGAGGCGGTCGAATCAGGCTGCGGAGTTCGCACGCCGCTTCGACGC
Source organism: uncultured Solirubrobacterales bacterium (assembly GCA_963801055.1). GTDB lineage: Bacteria > Actinomycetota > Thermoleophilia > Solirubrobacterales > 70-9 > DASUPK01. Next base: position 35,769 of record CAWDDE010000003.1, read on the forward strand.
GAAGCTCGTGCTGCTCAGCGCGTTCAAGGACGCGCCGCCGCCGAGTGGCGGGGAAGAGGCGCAGTGGGCCTACAGCCCGGCCGCGCAACTCAGAGAGATCCTCTCCCGGACCGAGACCGAGATGAACGACAAGGGGATCCAGTGCACGACGCTGGTCGACGAGGGCGACCCCGCCGACGTGCTCGTGCGCCTTGCAGACGACTGCGGTGCCGACGTCCTGGTGATCGGGAACAAAGGGATGCACCGGAGGGTGCTCGGCAGCGTGCCGAAGTCAGTCGCCCACAACGCGGGCTGCTCGGTCTTCGTCGTGAAGACGACCTAGTAGCCGAGCTCAGGACTTGGAGCTGGAACGGCTCCGGCTTTTCGGGGTCTTCCGGGTCGACGATGAGGCTCGCGACCCGTTCTTGCTCTGCGCTCGACCCCGGCTGCGCGAGCCGTTTCCGCTCTGGGTTCGGCTGCCGGCTGCGCGAACCGCTCGAGCGCCGCTCCGTGCGGGTCTTGACCTTGCCGTCCTCGATCGTGCCGCGGAAGCCGCCCTCGGCTTCTTCGTCGAGCTCGATCAGCGCCTTGAAGCGATGCAGATCGGCGCGAACCGCGCGCTTCGTGAAGCGCATGCCGCGGGCCATCTTCTCCATCATGCCCTGGGGCTCGATATCGAGGCTGACCTCGATCCTGGTCAGCCGGTCGGCGAGCTTGTGGAAGGTGACCACGCCCGTGTGGGAGACGCCCTCCGTGACGTTCCACTCGATCCGCTCGTCCGGGCGCTGCTCGACGATCTCGGCCTCGAAGCGCCTGTGGATTCCCCAGACCTTGATCGAGAAGGAGAGGGTCGTGTCGTCGGCCTGCTCGACGCTCTCGAACCGGTGCATGAAGTCGGGCCAGTCCTCGAACATGGTCCAGCGGTTGTAGGCGATCTTGATCGGCACCGCCACGTCAACCGACTGCTGGATCGGCATTCTCCGACCGCTGCCGCCGTAGCCGGGTGCGGCCCTGCCCTTCTCGTCGTCGTCGCCCTCTTCGGATGAGCCCGGCTTCAGCTTAGAGAGCAGTCCTTCACCCTCGCCCCCGGAGCCTGGCGTGAGCTTCGAGAGCAGTCCTTCACCCTCGCCGTCCCCGGAGCCCGGAGTGAGCTTCGAGAGCGCGGCGCCCTTCGCCGCCTGCTTCGCCTGATCTCCAAGGTTCGACGCAGCCCCGGAGGCCACATCGGAGACCTTGTCCTTCGCCTGCTCACCGAGGTCCGAGACCTTCGGCGCCACCCGCTTGGCGATCTGCTCTACGGCCAAGGGCAATGCGGCGAGACCCACGCCCGCAACAGCCAGCGTCTTCGGGTCTGACAGCGCGCCGTCCTTCGACGTCGCCTTCGATGCGCCCTTCGACGCGCTCTTCAATGCGGTTTGGGTCATTTGTGTGAGATCAGACATTGCGTCTCCTTCCTGGAGGTACAGAGGTGGTTACCCGGCGAGAAGATCAGCAAACTGCGCGTTGCAGCCCTACTTGCGGAGCAGATCCCGGAGCTGCCCGCGCTTCTTGCGCGCCTCACCCTTACCCTGGCGGGCGCTGCCCTTGGTTCGGCTGCGGTCGCTGCCAGTAAGCGCTCCGCCGGCTTCCCTGATCCGGCCGCGCAGCTTGTCCAGGGTCCCGCCGGCCTTGTCCCGTCGCCTGCTTCGCATCGTTCCACTCCCTTCGTGTGCCTCGGAGAGGCGCTATTTCCGCAGCAGCTTGTAGGTGATCACCGCGCTCACGGTGCCGACGACGGCCGCCGCACCGATTGCGCGGGGTGGGGCCGGCCGATCGCCGCTGAGGCGATCCGCGGTGACGCGCTTGATGAAGTCGTTCATGGCTCTTCCTCGTCCTCGACGTCCTCGGGCAGCCTGGCCCGCGCTCTCGCCGCCCAGCCCACCTCGACATTGCGGTAGGTGACCCCGGGCTCGACCTCGTCGGGGAGGTTCCGGCGCTCGCTGCCCGACTCGGTCTCGAGCTCGACGTCCTCGATCCGATCGTCCGATCGGACGTGCGTGTGGCCCTCGAACTCCACCTTGGTCTTCGGCTTGCTCCTGAAACGGAGCTTGCGAGCACGTACGGCTGCGCCGATCTCGATGTCCGGCTCACCGCTGGGCGGCCGGTCGCGGCTCATTGCTCCTCGGCGGCCTGCTTGACGTCCTTCACGGTGATCCGGCCGTCCGCGCCGCTGCCCTCGAGCTCCCCAAGGTCGAGGCCGAGCTCCGAGGCCTGGCTGATTGCGGCCTCGGTGGCATTGTGCTCCTCGTTGGCGTTGTGCTTCTCGGCCCGCTTGCGGCGACGGCGCTCGCCCAGCTCCATCACCTTCTCGGTCGCCTTGCGCGTCGCGGCCATCCCGAGGTCCTTGGCCTCCTCCGTCGCGGCGGACCCGATCTCCTTGGCCGCCATCTTGGCCGCTTCCTTCGCGAGCTTAGGAGCGGTGATCCCCGGCGCACCGTCCTGACCGCCTTGGCCCTGGGCGCCATTCTGTCCCTGAGCGCCGGCTTCCTGGCCCTGAGCGCCTCCTCCCTGATCCTCCGCTCCGCCCAGTCCGCCGAGCGCGCCGCCCAGTCCTCCGGCCTGCTGGCCGAGCTCTCCGACCGCTTCCCCTGCTCCTCCAGCAGCTTCGCCGACTCCTCCGGCCGCCTGACCGACTCCTTCGCCGAGCTGGCCCGCGGCCTCACCGACGCCGCCCGCGGCCTGACCCACTCCTTGGCCGACGCCGCCGACCGCCTGCCCGGCGCCCTCGCCGAGCTGGCCCACGGTCTGGCCGAGACCGCCCGCGAGCTGATCCAGGTTCCCGGCTGCCTGTCCGGCGCCCTGACCGACGTCGCCTACGGCCTGTCCGGCGCCCTGACCGACGTCTCCGACCGCCTGCCCGGCTCCCTGGCCGACGTCGCCTACGGCTTGCCCTGCGCCTTCTCCGACATCTCCGACGGCCTGACCTGCACCCTCGCCGACCTCGCCGACAGCCTGCCCCGCGCCCTCGCCGACCTCGCCGACCGCCTCGCCGGCGCCCTCGCCGACGTCGCCGACGGCCTTGCCCGCGCCCTGGCCGACCTGGTCGACGGCATCGCCCACGCCCTTGCCGATCTCGGGAAGGGCCTCGCCGGCACCCTCGCCGACGTCCTCGACCGCTTCGCCGGCTTCGCCGACCATGTCACCGGCGCCGGCGCCGACATCCTGGACCGCCTCACTGAGGCTGTGGACCAGCTCCGGATTGCGGTCGATCGTGGTCATCACTCGATCGACGATCGCGGCCACGTGGTCGAGGCGGACCTTGAGCAGCGCCTGCGCCTCGACGCCTTCGATGTCGATCTCGAGCTTGCCGAGGCGAACGTCGACTCCGACATCGAGGGTGACGAGGTCGAGCACCTGCGCCTTGAGCGCGACGTGCGCCTCGAGGTCCGCAAGCTTGAGGTAGATCTTGTCGACCTTGAGCACCGGGACGTCGAGCAGCACGTCCGGGTCCTGGCCCGTCTCGGCCAGCGGGGAAGTCGCGTAATCGCGGTATTCGCGCTCGGCGACGGTGGCCTTGCCTTCCACGTTCTGGGCGAAGCGATACTTCTCGGTCTTCTGCGAGGCGGAGCGCGCATCGGCGCGCGGGGACATCGACTTTCCGTTCGAGCGCGAGCGGTTACCGCGGGAGGTACTGCGACCGGAGCTCGAGCGGGTCGAGCCGCCGCGGTTGGAGGAGCGCGACTTCTTGGAGTTCGTCGCCACTATCCGCCTCCTCCCTGCTGCTGCTGAGGCTGCTGTTGCTGCTGCTGGGGCTGCTGTTGCTGTTGCTGGGGCTGCTGTTGCTGTTGCTGAGGTTGCTGTTGCTGAGGTTGCTGTTGCTGAGGCTGCTGTTGCTGAGGTTGCTGTTGCTGGGGCTGCTGTTGCTGGCCCTGCTGACCGGCCAACTGGCCGACCCCTTGCTGGACGCCCTGGCCCACGCCCTGGACCCCCTGGGCCGCGCCCTGCCCTAGGCCCTGCGCAGCCTGCCCAGCACCCTGGCCTACCCCTTCGACTCCCTGAGCCGCCCCCTGCCCAAGGCCCTGGAGGCCCTGGTTCGCACCCTGGCCGACCTCGCCGAGCGCCTGACTGGCGCCCTTGCCCACCTCGGGTAGCGCCTGCTTGGCGCCCTCGCCGACTTCGCCGAGCGCCTGGTTGGCGCCCTCGCCGACGTTGCCGACTGCCGAGCTTGCGCCCTTGCCGACTTCCGGTAGCGCCTTCCCGGCGCCCTCACCGACGTCCTCGACCGCATCGCCCGACTCGTCGAGCAGGTGGCCCGTGCCGCCACCGACCTCCTCGACGGCCTTCCCGACGCCCTCGAGCAGCTCCGGGTTGCGATCCAGCGACAGCAGCACGCGCTCGAGGATCTGGCTGACGTTGTCGAGCCGCGCCTTGAGCAGCGCCTGCGCCTCGACGCCCTCGATCTTCAGCTCCACCTGGCCCAGGTGAGCCTGCACGCCGACGCTGACGTTGAGCAGCTTCCGGACCTTGGCGAGCACGGCTACCCGGGCATCGAGGTCATCGACCTCGATGTCGATCTTGTCCACCTTGACGACCGGGATGTCGGCCAGGACGTCCGGGCCCTCCTGCATGTCCAAGTCCTTCGGGTTGACCACCGAGTAGTCGGGGAACTCCTCCCGCTTGCGCTTTCGGCTGCCCGAGGCGCTGCGGCCATTGGAGCTGCCCTTGCTCTTGTCCCTGGGCGCCTGGGTGGAGGAGTCGCTCTCGACGCGCCTCGACTCCGTTCGCGCCCCGGACCTGTTGTGGGTGTCCCTAGAACGACTCGATCCGGAGCTGCTCGATCCGGATCCTCGGCTTCGGGAACCCGCACTAGAGCGACTCTTCGACGAGGAGGAGCGGCCTCGCGACTTCGAGGAAGACCCCTTCGAGCCACCGGAGCGGCTCTTGCTGCTGCTGGATGAAGATTTGCGCTGGGGCATCCTGCCCTCTGTTCCTCCTGAATCGTTCGTCAGTCCGTGTTGGGCGCTTACCCGATCCCAACCGTTCAAACACTCGACTTGGGGCCGCAATTCAAATTTCACCTCTTGGCACGACAGTTCAAATTTCGCTTCAGCGGGTAGTCCCACTGGACCGCCGGCGCGAAAGGCGCAGCTGGCACGGAAGCCAAGAGAGGCGATAAAGAATGGCGCAGACAACGCGGTCCTCCAGCAGAAGCTCGTCGAGCGGCAGCTCGAGGACGAAGAGATCTACGAGCAAAAACGGCTCTTCTGGCTCATCCAGGAGCGCCCGGTCGAGTTCCGGGCGGACGCGCTCGAACAGTGGCAGCTCGGCATCCTCCCGGTCCCGGCGCAGCACCACGTCGGCCTCTCGGCGAACGTCGTCGGCCGCCGGTGCCCGGCAGAAATCGCCGAACGGCCCGATCGCCAAGACCGGCGGGAAGGTCGTCGAGCTGGCGTCGAAGGCGAAGGCACCGCTGCTCGCAGGCGGAGCCGCTCTCGCCGGCGTCGCCGGTGGGGTCGCGCTGAAGAGCCGCAATCAGAACCGGAGGCCGCTAAAGCGACTGAGCAGCGTCTCGCTGCCGAAGTCCGTCAAGAACGTCGACCTCGGCAAGGTCGACCTGGACTCGCTCACCTCGGTGGCGCGCCAGGTGCAGTCGATCGGAGAGCAGGTCGGCGACGTCGTCGACGCGGCGGATAAGACCCGCAAGAAGCACAAGTAAGCGGAGCCCCGAGCGACTCCCCTCGGCGCTGGCCGGGCTCAGCGCGCTTCCGCTGCGCGCAGGAAGGCCTCGAGCCGCTTGTTGTAGGGCGCGCCAGTTGAGGGGACCGTGTGCCCCCGCCCGGAGATCACGGCCCGCTCGGCGGAGAGGGCGGCGGCGAGCGCGTCGCACACCGCGTCGAAGGCGGCCGAGTGGCCTCCGGAGACGACTAGCACCGGGAAGCCCGCGGACGCCAGCCGGTCGAGCGGGATCTCCGCCTCCCAGGACGGTCGCTCTCTCTTCAGCAGCTCGACGCCGCGCACCAGCTCCTCCGGGAGCTGGCTGGGAGTGGCGTGCGCGGAGCCGGCGCCGAAGCGGAAGAGGCGCAGGAAGGTCTCGGTCGGAATCGCGCCCGGGTCGGCGTAGAGGCGTTTCCCGTTGGCGATCATGGTGTCGACGACCGGCGTACCTTCGGCGAGGCGGAGCGCCCCGGGCTCCGAGACGGTCAGCGAGCGGACGGCCTCGGGCCGGGCCGCCGCGGCGAGCAGGGCGATCACCGCGCCATAGGAGTGGCCGACCAGGTGGGCACCATCGCCGAGCAGCTCGGCGAAGATGGGCGCCTCGACCTCGAAGTCGTTTCGCTCCAGGGGTGGGCTATCTCCGAACCCGGGCGGTTCGGGAGGATCAGGCGCCAGCGCTCGGCGAGCGGGCGCTGTTTTCGCCAGGTGACGGCGGCCCCGACGACGTCGCCGTGGACGAAGAGGATCGGCGGCCCCTCGCCGATCCTCTCGACGTCGAGGTCTGCGCCCCGCATGGTCGTCGCGCGCATTCGCCGCTCCATGATGGCGAGTCTATGAGCGGGGTTGCCTCCGATCCGGCGCAAAACCTTACGATCACGTGGATGAAGCTGATCATCCAGGTCCCCTGCCTGAACGAGGAGGAGTCGCTGCCGCGTCTGCTCTCCGAGCTGCCGCGCGAGGTCGCCGGATTCGACGAGGTGGAGTGGCTGGTGGTCGACGACGGCTCGACCGACGCCACGGTCGAGGTGGCCCGTCGGCACGGCGTCGACCACCTGGTCGGCCTGACCACCAACAAGGGGCTCGCGACCGCGTTCCAGGCCGGGCTCGACGCGGCGCTCAAGCTCGGCGCCGACGTGATCGTCAACACCGACGCCGACAACCAGTACCGCTCCGACGACATCCCCCGGCTGGTCGAGCCGATCCTGGCCGGCCGCGCGGACATGGTGGTCGGGGACCGGCAGGTGCAGACCGTCGAGCACTTCTCGCCGACCAAGAAGCTCCTCCAGCGTCTCGGCAGCTGGGTCGTCCGGCGGGCGTCCAACACCGACGTGCTGGACACGACATCCGGGTTCCGCGCCTACAACCGCGAGGCCGCCCTCCAGCTGATCGTGGTCTCCCGCTACACGTACACGCTCGAGAGCCTGATCCAGGCGGGCAAGATGTCCGTCGCCCTCGAGGACGTCGCCATCTCCACCAACCCGACCGACCGCGAGTCGCGCCTGGTGGGCTCGACCTCGTCATATGTCCGGCGCAACGCCTTCGCGGTCTTCCGCGCCTACACGCTGTATGAGCCGCTGCGCGTGTTCATGATCCTCGCCCTGCTGTTCGGCGCCCTCGCGCTGGCGGCGTGGTCGCCCTTCCTGCTCGACTGGATCCTGAACGGCGATCGCAGCGGCCACATCCAGTCCCTGATCCTCGGCGCGGTCCTGATGCTGGCGGCGGTCCAGATGTTCGCCCTCGGCATCATCGGCGACGCCCTCGCCGGCCAGCGGGCGATCGCCCAGCGCGTCTACGAGCGGGTCAGGCGGCTGGAGCTCGAGGCCGGGGTCGAGCCCTCCAACTACGAGCGGCTCGGCCCCGCTCGCGAGATCACCGTCGAGACGATCGAGACGTCGATCGCCCGGTGAGCACCCTCGCATCCGCCGAGGCGGGCGGGAACGTCTACGACAAGTACGGGACGTCCAACCCGGTCGCCCGTCGCCTGGTCGCCGGGTTCATGTCGGACCTCGACGAGCTGGTCGAGCGCTCCGGCGCCAACGAGGCTCATGAGGTGGGTTGCGGCGAGGGCGAGCTCGCGATCAGGCTGGCCCGCAACGGGCTCCGCGTACGCGGCAGCGACGCCTCCCCCGCGGTGCTCGAGGAGGCACGGCAGCGGGCCCGGGCCGCCGGCGTCGAGATCGACTTCGAGGTGACCCCGGTCGAGGAGCTCGATCCCGCCCGCCATGCCGCCGAGCTCGTGGTCTGCTGCGAGGTCCTCGAGCATCTCTCGGACCCGGACCGCGCCCTCGAAGTGCTCGCTCGGCTCGCCCGGCCGTGGCTGATCGCGAGCGTCCCTCGTGAGCCGCTCTGGCGCGCGCTCAACCTGGCCCGGCTCACGTACGTCGGCGCGCTCGGCAACACTCCCGGGCACCTCAATCACTGGTCGAAGCGAGGCTTCTTGCGGTTTCTCGAGAGTCGTTTCGAGGTAGTCGAGGTGCGCAGCCCGATCCCGTGGACGATGGCGCTCTGCCGCGTACAATCGCCGCCCTCATGAGGCGCCTGCGACAGACGCTTCACAAAACGGGTTGCTCCTTGCGGAGCACCCTCGCATCAATCCGCTCGCGCCCCGGCGTCGCCGCCGTGGTCACGCTCGGCTTCGCCTGGGGAATGGTCATGCACCAGATCGGCTGGGCGCAGCTCGCCCACTTCGGCCAGGTTCGCGCCTTCGCCGACGGCCAGGCGCAGATCGACCCGTGGCACTGGGAGACCAACGACAAGGCCTGGGTGGATGGGCACTTCTACTCGGTGAAGAGCCCGGGTGTGGCCGCGCTCACGACCCCCTTCTACCTGGCGATCGACGCCGTCGGCGGGCAGAAGCTCGCCCGCGCCGCCGCCGAGAACGAGCGGCAAACCGCACATCCGAAATGGCGTCCCGACAGCGTCGTGCCGCTCGAGAACTACGGCTACGACGTCGAGCGCGGCATGCGCGTCCAGGCCAGGGTGGAGGGCGAAACGCCGATCGTCTGGGCACTCACGCTGATCGCCGCGGTGATACCGGGAGTGCTGCTCCTGCTGGGCGTGCGCTGGGCCGCAGACAGATTCGTCCCCGGCTACGGGACCGCGGCCGCAATCACCCTCGGCCTGGCGACGATCGTGATGATCTTCGCGGCTGAGTTCTTTTCCCACGTGATCTCGGCCGCCCTCGCCTTCGCCGCGTTCTGCGTCCTGATGAAGGAAAGGGATGGCCCCGCGCGCCGGTGGATGGTGTTCGGCGCCGGGCTGCTGGCCGGCCTCGCCGTCACCTTCGAGTTCCAGACCGGGCTGGTCGGCGTCGTCCTGATCGCCTACGCCCTCGCCCGCCCGCATAAAACGGGTCGCGCTGGCGCGCGCCCTCGCATCATGGTGCGGCGCGCCGCCGCCTACGCGGGCGGCGCGGTCCTCGGCGCCGCCCCGATGCTCGCCTTCAATCTGTGGGCCTTCGGCAACCCGCTCAAGCTGGCCTATGGCGACGCCGTCGCCTTCCCCGGGGCCAGCGGGCACGACACGCTCGGCCTCAACAGCCACGGCTTCTTCGGCATCACCGCCCCCCGCTTCGACAGCGCGACCGACCTGCTCTTCGCGGGCCGCGGGCTGCTGGTGCTCACCCCGATCATGGTCATGGCGGTGGTCGGGGTGTTCCTGATGCGTCGCCGCCACCGCGCCGAGGCCAACACCATCCTCGCGATCGTCGCCGTCTACTTCATCTACAACTCCGGCTACTGGCTGCCCTTCGGCGGCGGCACGCCCGGGCCGCGCTTCCTGATCCCGGCCCTGCCCTTCCTGGCGATCGGGCTGGCCTTCGCCTACCGGCGCCTGCCCGCTCTCACCCTGGGCCTCGCCATCCCCTCGGCGGTCTTCATGCTGGCCGCCGCCCTCACGTATCCGCTGCTCGGCAAGCAGGGGGTCGGCCTCTGGGCCGACTGGCTCGTCCAGGGCAGGCTCGAGCACACCGTCCTGACCGCCCTCGGCGTCACCAACGCCTGGCTCGCGCTCGCCCCCTTCCTCGCCGCCGTGGCGATCGCCATCGTCCTCGCCGTCCGGGCGACACCGGCCACGCTCTTCGCCGACTACCGCCTGGCCGTGCCCGCAGTGATCGGCTGGGCATGCGTCGCGGCGATCGCCCCCTCGCTGGCCAAGTACGAGATCAGCTTCCTCAACCGCGGCAACTCGTCCGCCCTTTGGCTGATCGCGGCGGGCGTCCTGCTCTCGCTGCTGACTCTGACCGCCCTCCGGGTGCGCGAGGCCCGCACTCAGCCGAAGTCGCAGGCGCCAGCGCGCGAGCCGGCGCTCGCCCCCGGGCTCGCGTTCGACGAGCCGACCTCGTAGATCACCAGGTCGGGCAGCCGGCAGGCGGTCAGCGGCAGCCCCTTGATCGACTTGCGGGCTGCGCCCGCCTGCGGCGTGCCCTCGGTGAGCCCGAGGTGGAGGACCACCGTCCGCACGCCGTACTCCTGCAACTCGCGGACGGTCGCAGCGTCGGGGAAGTTCGCCATGTCGCGGACCAGATTCAGCACCACGGCGGGATTGGTGCTGGCGCGGCCGTTGACGATGTCGGGGAAACCGTCGGAGGACGCCAGCTGGTAGGCGCGGTTCTGCTTCGCCGTGAGCGCCGGCAGGTGCAGCTGGGGTGTCGGAATCGTCGTTGTGGAGGCCTGCGCTGGCGGGGCCTCTGGCATCGCCTGATTGTCGAATGGATCGAACGGCAGGCTGCGGCCCTCGGTGACGATCGCCAAGACCAGCAGGCCCGCCACGGCTGCGGGAGACCAGGCGGGAAGCCGGCTGCGGCGGGCCCACCGCAGCAAGGCCTCACCGCCTGCGGCGGCCAGGAGGGCGAGCGGCAGCGACGAGAAGGTCACCAGGCGACCGGGCGTGCGGATCGCGTCCCAGCCAGGCAGCGCGTCGTAGAGGACGCGGTAAGGCCAGAGCAGCCCGCCCTCCTCGCGGAAGCCGAGCTCGAGCACGATGAGTCGCCACAGCCGCGATCCCCAGCCCGATGCGCCATCGCTTGCCGAGGCTGCTCGACCAGAGACCGATGAGCGCCAGGACCAGAATCACCGCGCCCGGGAAGAGCGTCTTCTCCTGCCAGGTGGTGAGGTCGTCGCGAATGCCGGCCGTAGCCGCGCCCCAGACGAAGTTCTCCTCTGGTGCTGTGAGAAGGACCTTGAGCGGCCCGGAGAAGGCGGCGACCTCGTGGGGGCTCCGCTTCGCGGCCGGGAAGTTGTCCGCGATGTAGAGATATGGGTGCGCAATCCAGTAGGAGATCGCGATGAAGACAACGGCCCCCGCCGCCCCGGCGACGATCATCCGCCGCTGGAGTGGCGGCCTGCCCTGGACCAGCCAGGCCACCACCCCAATCGCAACAGCACCGGCGAGCCCGTAGGCGAACGGCAGGCCGAGCACCCAGCCGATCGAGACCTGCCAGGCCGCCACCACCCAGGCCCAGAACAGCCACCACGGCCGCTTCAGCCGGATCCCGCGCACCGCGAACGCGATCGCCAGCGGGATCCCGCCGCTCGAGATCACCTGCAGATGGCCGTCCTGTTCGAGCCTGTAGGGTGCGAAGGCGAACGCCGCACCCGCGATCGCCGCTCCGGCAGGGCTGAAGCCGACCTCGCGCGCCAGCAGATAGGCCCCGAAGAACGCGAGCGCGTAGGCGAAGATGAAGAGCAGGTCGTAGCGGACCATCGCAGCGTGCGGCCCGCTGCCGATGATGCCCGTCGGCGCGTAGCCGATCAGGGCGTCGCCGAAGGCGAGGGAGTCCTTGAGCGGCCAGAAGCGGTTGGCGTCGAAGAAGTGAAGCGGCTGGTGGAGCAGGGCGTGCCCGCCCCACGCCGGCTGCCAGGCCTCGGCGAGCGGATCACCGATGTCGCGCGGCACCACGCTTCCGAGGTGGATCAGCAGCGGCCAGGTCATCACGACCGCGAGCAGGCAGGAACCCAGCGCCGCGAGCCCGACCTCCCGGCGATCGACCCCGACGGGTCTCACGGGGGTCGCGCTTGCGTGCGCTCTTTGATCGGCGCTGTCACGCGCCCTGACATCGAGCATGAGCGGGGCATCCTCGCAATTCGTGTCGTCTCGCGGCGCGGCCGGGCATATGCTCATGCGAGTGGTCGCTGCCCTGATCGTGATCGGCGTGATCGCCTTCCTGGCGTTCGACGCCTACGTCATCTACCGGGTCTTCAAGGGACGCGCCGCGGCAGACGACTACGGCTCCTTCCCGATCCCCGGCGAGACCGAGATCACCGTGCCCGCCGGCAGGGTGAAGATCTCCTACCAGGAGGCCTACAAGGCCGCAGGCGGCGGCGATGGCCCCATCGACTTCTACGTCCCGGCCGCCCTCCAGGTCGAGGTCAAGGGGGCGGCGGGCGAGCCGCTCGAGATCAAGGGCCCCGGATTCGGGGGAATGGGCTCCTCGGTCGATACAGGCAGTGGCTGGAGCCGCGCCTTGGTCGGCACGGTGCAGATCACCGAGCCCGGCACCTACACGATCACCGCCGGGCCGGCGATCGAGGGCGGGGTCGAGCCGCAGATCCTGATCGGTAAATAACGACTAACCGGATTGCGCGATCGCGCACCCTCATCTGTCCGGCCTGTCCGGGTAGATGTCGTCGATCGTGAGCAGCGGGCGGTAGGGTGCGCCGGCCGCCTTCTCGATCGCCTCCGCTCCGCCCGCGAGCCGGTCCACCACCGCGGTCACCCCCGCGACCTCGAGTCCCTCCTCCTTGATCCGCTCGATCGCGCCCACGGTTGATCCCCCGGTGGTGACGACGTCTTCGACCACCAGGCAACGGGTGCCGGCGGAGAGCTCCGGTCCCTCGATCCAGCGCTGCAGGCCGTGCGGCTTTCGCTCCTTGCGAACGAAGAAGGCCAGCAGCCCGTCGCCGCCATCCGAGCCGATCGCGGCGCAGGCGAGCGGGTCGGCCCCCATCGTCATGCCCCCGACGGCGGTAGCGCCGCGCTCGCCGGCCTCGGCGGCGATCAGCTCGCCCGCCGCCCGGAACGCGGGCGGGCGCAGAAGCGCCCGTTTGGCGTCGACGTAGTACTGCGCCGTCCGACCGCTCGCCAGCGTCACCTCGCCGATCACCAGGGCGTGCTCCCGCAACTCGGCGAGCAGCGTGTCGCGGGCGCCTTCGGCGTCAGCCGGCATCGGGGCATCCTAGGCGGCCGATGACGCCGGTCGCTCCGGCGACGAACACCCTCATCGCGGCGAGATTACGCGCTGGGCCCGGCGCTAGTTGTAGACGTGGATCGCATCGCCGAGATGGATCCAGCTGTAGATGTAGACCGAGAACGGGATCGGGTTCCTGACGCAGCCGTGGCTGGCGGCCTCGTGCGTGGGCACCGGGTTGTAGCCGTGAGTGGCGTATCCCCGGATGAAGTAGGCGGAGTAGTACATCCCGTGGGAGTTGTACCCGGGGGTCTTCGAGTAGAAGTGATAGGTCCCGCGAACGGTCGGGGTCGACGACTTCCCGGTCGAGACGTGGAACGTCGCGACGACGTTGTCGCCGTCGACGAGCGCCATCACCTGCCGCGAGATGTCGACTTCGACGTGATGGCCCGCGTGGTACCGCGGCCGGAAGTCGCCGCGGCCCATCAGCAGCTTGCGGAAGATCACCGGCTTGTAGCTGTAGTTCCTCGCCATCTTGTTGACCTTGCGGAAGGCGAGGGTGGCAAGCCGCGATCCGAGAGTGAGGTGGCCGCTTACATGTGCGCCGAGGTAGTAGCCCGCGTCGACCAGGGACTGGTTGTAAAGGCGCGTCACCGGCCCCTTGCCGAGGTGCTTCGGCACGCTCACGGAGAAGCGCTCTGCCGATGAGTTCTTCCCGCCGCTGGTGGCAGACACCTCGTAGTTGCAGCACGAGTCGATCACGAACGGGAGGGAGAACTTCCCGTCGGCACCGACCCCGATCTGCTTCTTCTCCACCGTACGGCCGCTGGCCTGGACGGTGACCGTCACCTGGTCGCTCGGCACCGCCCCGGGCAGCTGGCCGACCGCAGTCACCCTGTCGAGCAGCCCCGGGCTCTTGGGCCCGTTCAGGTTGAGGGTGGGGGCGCCCGTGGCCGCGCTCGCCGAGGCGACAGGAATGGCCAGCGCGGCGGCGACGCCAATGAGCGCGATGAAAAGTCCTCCCCGCCGATTCACGTCGCGGCATTGTGCCCGATCCGTCGGCGTCACGGCGTCCTCAGGCGGCGGCTCTACCTGCCGGGCAGTACCGCACGGTCCACGGACGTCGAGCCGCCTAGGCGACGAGCTTCTTCCGCAGCGCACGCACCGGAATCGTGAACAGCGCCGCGCTCACCACGGCAAGCCAGGCGGCGTTGCCGACGATCGACCAGAACTCGGGGCCAGTCGCAAGCCCTCTGGTGATCTCGACCAGGTGGTAGAGCGGCAGGAACCAGGCGACCACGCCGACCCAGTCGGGCAGCTGGTTGAAGGGGAAGAAGATCCCCGAGAACAGGAACATCGGGGTGATCCCGAGGGTGAAGAAGTACGAGTAGAAATCGATCTTCGGGATCAGCGCCGTGAACGTGTAACCGATCACCGAGAAGCAGAGCGCGCCAAGGACCACGAAGGGCGGGATCAGCAGCGCCCACCACGAGGAGATCAGGCCGAAGATGGCGACCACCGCGAGGACGACGATCCCGTACACGGTCGCTCGGCTCGCGCTCCAGGCCAGGTCCCCGGCCACCAGGTCCTGCACCTCGACCGGCGTCGAGAGCACGTTGTCGTAGAGCTTCAGCTCGTTCATCCGGAAGTAGACGTTGTAGGTCGTCTCGAAGGCGGAGGACCACATCGCGGCCGAGGCGATCAGGCCCGGCGCAATGAAGTCCTTGTAGGGAATGCCGTTGATGTGGGCGACGTAGGTGCCAAGCCCGAAGCCGAGGGCGAGGAGGTAGAGGAATGGGTCCAGGAAGGTGGGCAGCAGCGCGCCGCGCCAGAGCTTCGAGAAGACGCGGGCGTTGCGCAGCCAGACCGCTCCGGCGAGCCGGGGAACGGGAACCAGGTCGCGCAGGGGCAGGCGGGGGCCGAGGCCCGCGTAGCCGGGTTCCTCGAGCATCGCCATTACTCCCGCAGGCTCCTTCCGGTGAGTCGGAGGAAGACGTCCTCGAGGGTGGCTCGGCGAACCAGCGCCGACTCGGTCGGATACGCGTCGTGGTCGAGCTGCTCGAGCACCGCCTCGGCGTTTTCGGCGTACAGCATCAGCGTGCGCTCGGAGAGGTCGTGGCCCTGGATCCGCCCGTCGAGCGATCCGATCAGCCTGTCCGCGTCGCAGCCCTCGTCGAGCCGCAGCTCGAGGACCTCGCGCCCGACGTGATCCCTGACCAGGTCCGAGGGCTTGCCATCCGTGACGATCCTGCCCTCGTCCATGATCACCAGCCGGTCGCAGAGCCGCTCCGCCTCCTCCATGTAGTGGGTGGTGAGGAGCAGGGTGACGCCGCGGCGCCTCAGCCGATCGAGCGCTCCCCAGACCGCGAGCCGGGCCTGCGGGTCGAGTCCCGTTGTCGGCTCGTCGAGGACGACGAGCTCGGGGTCTCCCATCAGCGCGCGGGAGATCAAGAGCCGCCGCTTCATCCCGCCCGAGAGCGCATGAATGCGGTCGTCCGCGCGGTCTGGGAGGAGGGAGAACTCGAGCAGCTCGGTCGCCCGCCCGGCCGCCTTCTGCTCATCGATCCCGAAGTAGCGCGCCTGCTGCAGCAGGTTCTCCTTCACCGTCAGGTCTCCGTCGAGGTTGGTCTCCTGGGGAACGACGCCGATCCGGCTCTTGATCTCGCGGCGCTCGTGATTGGCGTCCATCCCCAGGACCTTGAGCTCGCCGCCGTCTACGGTCGCCAGCCCGTAGATCATCTTCATCGTCGTCGTCTTGCCCGCCCCGTTGGGCCCGAGGAAGCCGAAGCAGATCCCGGGCTCGACCTCGAAGTCGATGCCGGCTACCGCGATTCGATCGCCGTAGCGCTTGGTGAGGTCACGCGCGTGAACGGCCGCCGGTGGCTGATCGCTCAACACTGCGTGATCACCACGCTGATCGCCAGCCCATTGTTGAAAAGGTGGGCGAGCACGCAGGGCCAGAGGGACCCGGTTCTGTTGTATAGCCAGGCGAGCCCGACGCCCAGGCCGGCCAGCGGAATGGCCGCGGTGGGTCCGGTGGGAGCATGCACCAGGCCGAAGATCGCTCCCGAGAGGAGCGCGGAGGGCCACAGCGACCAGCGGCTTCGCAGCCCGGCGAAGAAGAACCCACGGAAGAAGAGCTCCTCCGCGAGGGGGGCGAACACGACTATCGCCAGCACCGCCGCGACCGCGATACCAATGCCCGGATTGCAGATCCCCAGCTCCTTGCCGATGTCCTCCTGCTTGGGCTGCAGGACGATCGCCGAGAAGAGGATCGCTCCCGCGTAGTAGGCGCCCAGGACCGCGAACATCCAGCCGATCGCGGAGGGCTGGAATCTCCGCAGTCCGAGCAGGCGCAGCGAATCCCGGACGTTGAACCGCCACTTGGAGGCCATGCCGATCGCGATCACGATCAGGAAGCCGTCGAAGAGCGCCTGCGTCGCCAGGATCGCGGCGTCGCTCGCCTTGTCAGGGTCGCCGATGTTCGGATCGAAGGGAAGGACCAGGAGCGGCGGGACGATCACCACCAGCAGCAGGCCGCCGATCAGGCCCCAGACCGAGTCGCCGACGCCCCAGGAGATCTTGGGCAGGCGCGGCCGTTCCTCCTCCTTGGCCTCGGGTGGAGACTGCGCCGGCGGAGCGGTCGGCTCAGCGCCGCCCCGGATCGGCGCTGGTTGGTGTGAGTCGTAGTCCTGCATCTCAGAGATGCTGATCGATCTCAGCCAGGGAGGAGATGTCGCCTCCAGTTCCCGTGCGATCGATCAGCAGGGAGCGGATCCCGGCCGCGCTGGCGCCGGCGACGTCCTCCTCCGGCGTGTCACCGACATGCAGCGCCTCCTCTGGGCCGCATCGGGCCAACTCGAGAGCAGGCGCGAAGATCGCGGGATCGGGCTTGCGAGCGCCCGCCACGGCCGAGCTCACCGCTCCGTCGAGTAGCTCGCCGAGCCCGCAACGCTCGAGGACACTGGGAAGCGAGTAGTCCCAGTTGGAGACCGCAACCAGCCGCTGACCTCGATTCCGGAGACTGCTCAGGGCCGGAATGGCGTCCGGATAGGCTTCGAACCGGATCGCCTCGACCAGCTCGTCGACTGTGATCTCGGTGCCGAGGCTGATCAGAGACGAGCGCTGCGCAGCGCTCGCGCAGGTCCCCCAGCGAGGCCTCGTCCCGCCCCTCGTCGGCGTGCTCGCGGTAGTAGGCCATCTCGGCGCGCAAGGCGTCTTTGAGTTGCTCGTCGCCGACCTCTGCGGGGACCCGCTCACGCAGGGACATCCAGGGAGGTTTGAGCTCGACGAGGGTGCCGAGCGCGTCCAGAAAGACGGCACGGGTCATCGCGTTAATACTGCCCGACGGCATGAACCTGGCTGTGGAGCAGAGCTTCTGGCAAGAGCACGGCGACGAGATCTCGGCGGCGATCACGCTGGCGGTCGCGATCCTGGTTGCGATCATCGTCGACCGCGTGCTGATCGGGCGCGCGGTCAAGGCGACCACCCGGCTCGACACCGCGGAGCTCTCCCGCGAGACCCGCACGCGACTGCGGCTGATTCGCCGCCTCCTCTTCCTTGTGATCATCCTGATCGGGGTCGCGCTGGCGCTCAGCCAGTTCACCTCGATCAAGCGCTTCGCGACCGGCGTCCTCGCCTCGACTGCGGTACTGGGGATCATCATCGGCTTCGCCGGCCGCCAGGTGATCGCCAACCTGGTCTCGGGGGTCCTGCTGGCGTTCACGCAACCGATCCGGATCGGCGACCTCGTCTCGATCGGGGACGAGGTGCACGGGCGGGTCACCGACGTCGCGCTCACCTACACGCGGGTCGACGCCGGTGACGGCAGCCTGATCGTGGTGCCGAACGAGAAGGTGGCGACCGACGTCGTCGTCAACCACTCGGCCGGGAACAGCAGCGCTCCCGTGACGGTCGATGTCTGGTTACCCCCGGACGCCGACGTGGCGGCGGCCCGCGAGACGCTCGAGCGAGGCGAGGTGACCTCCGCCAGGGCGGTCGAGATCACGCCCGAGGGGACCAGGGTCCAGGTGAAGGCCGCTATCGACTCCGGCGCCGACCGCGAGGCGCACGAGGGGGACCTGCGTGAGCGCGCGCAGGCCGCGTTGCGCGAGGCCGGGCTACTTAGATCTGCCTGAACCGGCCCCAAGTACCCTTTTCGAGTCATGAGCGCCCGGTCCCGCCAGCGGCATCGGCGCACGAGCCGCAAGAGAAACCCCTTCCTAGTGGTCCTGACGGTCCTCGGGTCGATGCTCGCCGTCGGCGTGCTCGGATCCGGTCTCTGGCTGCTGAGCGTCTACAACTCTGCCCCCTCGCTCGCGAGCCTGACGCCGATCAAGGAGGGCACAGTCTCGAAGGTCTACGCCGCCGACGGCTCACTGCTCGGGGTGATCCACTCCGACAAGATCCGACAGCCGATCGCCAGCACGAGGATCCCGCAGGACCTCAAGGAGGCGACGGTGGCGATCGAGGACAGGCGCTTCTACAGCCACGGCGGCATCGACCCCTCGGCGATCATCCGCGCCGGCTGGGAGGACCTGACCGCCGGGGGCAAGCCGGTGGAGGGCGGCTCGACGATCACCCAGCAGCTCGTCCGCAACCTCTACATCCAAGACCCGGAGGACACGCTGAAGCGCAAGATCATCGAGGCGCGCCTGGCCAATGACGAGGAGGACCAGCACTCGAAGGACTGGATCCTGACCGAGTATCTGAACACCGCCTCCTACGGGACCAACGAAGGCGCGACCGCAATCGGCGTCGAGGCGGCGGCGGAGACCTACTACTCCAAACACGCTGAGGATCTGACCCTCCCAGAGGCGGCGACCATCGCAGGGCTACCGCAGGCGCCGTCCCAGTACAACCCGCTGCTCAATCCGCGGGCGGCGCTGGCCCGGCGCAACGAGGTGCTGCACGCGATGGAGCAGCAGGGCGAGATCAGTGAGAGCGAGTACCAGGACGCGATCGGCCAGGGCCTCGGCCTCGACCCGGGAAGCAAGTACAGCCGGATCCGCAAGCCCTACATCTTCGACCTCGTCAAGCAGGAGCTCCAGGACCGCTACGGGGTGAACACCGTCCAGAACGGCGGTCTCAAGGTCTATACGACGATCCAGCCACGGCTCCAGAAGGCGGCGCAGAACGCCGTGGACTCCTGCTCGGTCTGCTACTCGGGCGGCGGACCGGCGTCGGCGCTGGCCTCGGTCGACCCATCGAACGGCGAAATCGTCGCGCTGGCCTCGACCCAGCCCTACTCACTGAGCAGCCAGTTCAACTTCGCCGCCCATGCCCAGCGCCAGCCGGGATCCTCATTCAAGGTCTACGACCTGACCGCGGCGATCAAGCAGGGCATCGACCCCGACACGACCTACTACGACGGCACGTCGCCGAAGACGCTGGAGACCCCGGGCGGCTCGAGCTGGACGGTCAACAACGCCGAGGAGGGCGGCGGGGTGTTGCCTCTGACCGAGGCGACCTGGGAGTCGGTCAACGTGGTCTTCGCTCAGCTCGGCCTCGACGTCGGTCCCGAGAACATCGCCAGGACCGCCTATCAGATGGGGATCACCTCGCCGCTCGGAATCAAGGGTCCGAACGACACCCCCTGCAAGCTCGGCCGGCACTGCTTCATCCCCCCGGCCGACGCGATCGGCGGCCTCAGCGTCGGCGTCACCCCGCTCGAGCAGGCCAACGCCTTCGCCACGCTGGCCAACGGCGGCGTCCACCACGACGCCACCGCGATCGACAGGGTCGTCTTCCCCAGTGGAAAGGTGGACGAGCCGAGCGCAGACGAAGGCAAGCGCGTTCTCACCCCCGGCGAGGCCTACGAGGTCACGAAGGTGCTCGAGGGCGTGATCACCAGCGGCACCGGCGCCGGCTACACGAGTATCGGTTGCCAGTCGGAGGCCGGCAAGACCGGCACCAGCGAGGACCTCGCCGACGCCTGGTTCGTCGGCTACACGCCGATGTATTCGACCGCCGTCTGGACCGGTCACCCGCTCTCACGAGACTCCACCGGCTTCGGCGGGCCCACCTCCGGCCCGATCTGGCGCTCCTACATGGAGGCGGCGCAGGGCGGCGAATGCCCGGACTTCGAGGTCCCGACGAGC
The DNA here is from genome assembly GCA_963801055.1 of uncultured Solirubrobacterales bacterium. Lineage (GTDB taxonomy): Bacteria > Actinomycetota > Thermoleophilia > Solirubrobacterales > 70-9 > DASUPK01. The sequence continues at coordinate 55,668 of CAWDDE010000003.1, forward strand.
CTGCCGAGCCTGTCGTCGTTCCACGGGGAGTACACGGCCTCCAGCTCGAGTTCCTGTAGCGGCTCCTATTCCTGCGGCTCCTCGTCTTCGTACTCCCCGAGCTACGGCTACGGCGGCTCCTACGGCGGCTCCTACGGCGGAGGTGACAGCGACCAGAACCAGGGGGCCTACGCGCCCGGGGTGGGACAGGAACCCGCTCCATCGCCAAAGCCTGAACCGACGCCCGCGCCGGCCACACCGCCCGCGGCGCCTCCCTCGAGCGGCGGGCTCAACCCTGGGAACTGACCGAGTGGCGCTGACGCGCGCGCCCTAGCCTAAGGTCCATGCCCGCGAGCGAGTTCGACCTGATCGCCGCCATCAATGAACGTCTGCCTGCACCCGGTCCCAGGGTGCGAGTGCCGAGCGGCGACGACGCCGCCGTGGTCGAGCCCCGGGCAGCGAGCGCGATCACCGTCGACGCAATCGTCGACGGCGTGCATTTCCAGCTGGACGGCTTCGGCCCCCTCGCCGTTGGGCGGAAGGCGATGGCCGCCGCGCTCTCCGATCTGGCCGCTATGGGTGCGTCTCAGGGCGAGGCGTGCGTCGTCGTCGCGGCGCCGGATGAGCTGTCCGATGAGGACCTGCTCGGAATCGCCGACGGACTGGTTGAGATGGCCACACGGGAGGGGGTGTCGATCGTCGGCGGCGACCTGGTCGGCTGTCCGGTACTGGTGGTCTCGGTGACCGCGGTCGGCTACGAGCCCGGCAGCAGCCGCTTCGTCACCAGGGCGGGCGCCAGGCCCCGTGACCTGGTCGCGGTCACGGGGGAGCTCGGTGGCGCCGCCGCCGCCGTGGAGCTGATCGACGCCGGTGAGAGGCGTGGCGAAGCGCCGGATCGTGGAGCGGGGCTGCTCGAGCGACAGCTCAATCCGGTTCCACGGCTGCGCGAGGGGAGGGCCCTCGCGGCCGCCGGGGCGAGCGCGATGATCGACATCAGCGATGGCCTCGGCGCCGATGCGGGACACCTCGCCAGGGCCAGCGATTGCCGGCTCGAGATCGACCTCGATCGGGTGCCTGTGGCCGACGGGGTCGCGGAGGTTGCCGGGAACGACGGCGCTGCGCTCGAGCTGGCTGCCTCGGGCGGCGAGGACTTCGAGCTGCTCGTCACCCTGCCGCGCGAGCACTTCGACGCCGCCGCTCAGGCCGTCGCCGACGCCGGCTCGAAGCTGACCGAGATCGGCTACGTCACCGAGGGGAGTGGTCTTTCCCTGAAGCTGCCCGGCGGCGGCGAGATCGCGCCCCGCGGCTTCGACCAGAGGCGCGGGTCCCTCTCCGGCTCCGGCTGACCGGGGTCGGGAGCCAGATCGGGCTCCGGCTCGGGCTCCTCTCCGTTCGGCTCCGGCTCCCGCTCCGGTCGAGGCCCGGGTGCCCGGCGGCGCACCGAGATCACTCCCGCCTGCTCGAGCTTCATCCTGGGAGCCGGCGGCACAGGCGCGTGGCCCGAGACCGCGACGATAGCCACGCCCGACCCGGCCAGCAGACAGCCGAGCAGCGCCAGGCCCCAGCCAATCTGCCCGTCGGCGAGCATCAGGACGAGGTCGTGCCAGACCCCGAAGCCGGCGTCGAAGCGCCCGGCGAGATCGCCGACCAGCACTACCAGCGGCAGCAGCCCGACCAGGACTAGTCCCGCAGCGGCGAGCCGGCCGCCGGCGACCCGGGCAGCCGCCAGCAGCCACACCTGGAGCCCCAGCGACACCAGCAGTCCCAGATACGGGTTGACCAGCCAAATGCCGAGGGCCGCGACGCAGGCAACCAGCAGGGCCGCAGGTGCGGCGGTGGCCACCGCCCGCGCCGGTGGCGGGCGCAGCGGGCGCAGGAAGAACGCGATCACGCAGTAGAAGAGGACCGCGAGGATCACGGTGATCGTGCCGTCGGCACCAAGGGCCTCGATCTGCGGGTCGAACGGGAAGTCCGGGCTTGGCATCAGCCCCGCCAGCGACGAGATCAGGATGACGATCATGGCGCCGATGAACGGCAGCGCCCGCAGCAGGGACCAGACGAAGCCGCGAACCGCCTCGATCGGGCTGCGCGCCGCCGACGTGAGTCCCGAGCCGGCGGCCAGGCCGACCGGGAGCAGCAGCGCCAGCGCGAGCATGGCGATCGTCCAGCCGGGCAGCAGATTCCCGGCCACCCCGATGTAGGTGCCGGGCCCGTGCTGGACCGCGCTCGGGGGACCCATCGAGCGCGAGGATCAGCGCAAGGGCGGCGCGGCCGAAGCGGTCGAAGGTGTCCGGGTCAAACGACTCGGGGGTGTCCCGAGAGGGATCCACCGGGAGCTCGCCGTCAGCGGAGAGCCGGACCGCGGGCAGGCCGGCCTCGATCAGAGGGCCCTGCTCCCCGAGGCCGGCGGGAATGGCGAGCCGGAAGAGATCATCCAGGGGTCCCTCGTCGCCGGCGGGCGTCGCCAGCTCGTTCGACACCGTCGAGTTCGCGGTCTCGGCGAGTTGGCTGGCCGTGCTCTGCGGTCCGGTGGACCACGGGATGACGAGCGGCGGAGTCGGAGGCGCCAGGGCCGGTTGGCTGAGGACGATCGCCGCATCGAGGAGGTCCGCGTCGCTGTAGTCACCGATGAAGCGCTTCACTCCGAGCGCGCCGATGCTCGCGCCGTCGGTGGAGACGAAGACGAGGGTCTTCTGGTGGGAGGAGCCCGAGAAGCTGTCCGCGATCTCGAGCAGCGCGGCGGTCGCTGCTGCGCCGGTCGTCGCCCCGCTGCCCCGTGCTACATCCCGCGGCGCGATCAGCGCGATCTCGCGGCTGGACTCTCCCGGCAACGTGGCAATCAGGTTGCGCATGTCGACGTGGTGCCCCTTGAAGGAGCCGTCGAAGCGCTGCTCCGACACGGTCGCTCCCTCGATCTCCGCGAAGCGCCTCTCAACCTGATCGGCCAGGCGATTGTCGGACGGCGATCCGGGCGTCGGATACGGCGCGGCGGAGGCGAGCTCGCGAGCCAGCGGCGTGGCGCTGGTCGGGTCGAAGGCGTCCGGCGGGATTCCCGACGGGAGAGTCGAGGGGACGTCCTTCAGTGAGAACATCGCCACCACGGCGGCGACCGGAACCGCGAGCAGGCCGAATCTGTAGAGACGGAAATCGATCACTGGCAGGCTGTCATGCTCCCTAACCTTCAGGCATGGCGCGAGGACAGGCGCGGATCCTGCTCGTCGACGATGAACAGGCCGTGCAGACGCTTCTCACCTACCCGCTCCGCAAGGAAGGTTATGAGGTGGTGGGGGCCATGGATGGGCAGGAAGCCCTGGATCGGTTCACAGGGGAGCGATTCGATCTCGTCGTCCTCGACATCATGCTCCCGAAGCTCGATGGGATTGAGGTGTGCAGGCGGCTTCGCACCCGAAGTCAGGTGCCGATCATCATGCTGACGGCAAAGGGGGACGAGATCGACAAGGTCGCGGGGCTCGAGATGGGCGCCGACGACTACATCACCAAGCCCTTCTCAGTCCGCGAGTTCCGCAGCCGCGTCAAGGCCGCGCTCCGGCGCGGCAATCTGGCCGGTCAGGCGCTGGCGGCGAGCGAGCCGATCCGGGCAGGCGACCTGGAGATCGACTTCGAGCGCCGCTCGGTGCAGCTCGACTCCAAGCAGGTGCAGCTCACCTACGTCGAGTTCGAGATCCTGGCCGCACTGGCGGCGGCCCCGGGCAAGGTCTTTACCCGCGAGACGCTCCTCGAGCACATCTGGGGCGACTCGACGTACCGCGATCCCCGCACCGTCGACGTGCACATCAGGCACCTCCGCGAGAAGCTGGAGGCCGACGCGAAGCAGCCCGAATACCTGTTCACGGTTCGAGGCGTCGGCTACCGCTTCCGTGACGCAGACCGCGATTGAGAGCCCTGAGGCTCAACACCCTCCGCAACCGGCTGGTAGCCCTGATCACGCTGATCACGGCGGCGGCGATCGCGTTCGTCTACCTCTACGTCGTACCGCAGCTCGAGTCGAGCCTGACGGCGGAGAAGCTCCGCCGGCTCGAGAGGCTCGGGACTGAGCAGGCACCGCGCATCGCCCGGGCACTCAAGTCCGGTGCCTCCCAAGCGGAGATCGAAGAGATCGTCCGCAGCACCGCGCAGTCCACCGAGAGCCGGGTGACGCTGCTCGCGGTCAGGGACGAGTCGGGAGGCCCGGTGCCGGCCTTCGTGGTCGCCGACTCGCAGGCGGAGGCGACGGCGATCCAGGGCCGTTACCTGACCGCCGACGCCGCGATCGCCGACGACCACGTTGCCTCCGGCGTTGAGCACGTCGCGGGGACCCGCGTCGGCACGTCCGCTGTCCCGATCGACTTCGCTGGGCAGACGCGCTGGGTGGAGGTGCTCTCGGCGCAGCTCGCCGAGGTGAACGACGACGTCGCGCTCGTACGGCGCCAGATCCTGATCGCCGGGCTGATCGCCCTGTTCGCCGCCTCGCTGATCGGCTTCTGGGCCTCGGGCGCGGTCTCGCGCCGGCTGCGGGGGCTGCGGCGCGCCGCCGAGGCGGTGGCCGAGGGCCGCTTCGACCAGCCGATCCCGATCGACTCCTCAGACGAGCTCGGGCAGCTCGCGCGCAGCTTCAACGACATGCAGCGGCGCCTCGCCCGGCTGGACAGCTCACGGAAAGAGTTCATCGCCAACGCCTCGCACGAGCTTCGCACGCCGATCTTCTCCCTCGGAGGCTTCGTAGAGCTGCTCGAGACCGAGCGGCTGAGCGCGGCTGAGCGCCGGACCTTCGTCGCCGAGATGCGGGCCCAGGTCGAGCGGCTGCAGAAGCTGACCATCGATCTGCTCGACCTCTCGCGGCTGGACGCCGACGTAATGGAGATCAAGCGGGAGCAGGTCGACCTGAAGGAGGTCGCCAGGCAGGTGGCCGACGAGTTCGGGCCCGCCGCCAAGCTCCATGAGTCCTCCCTGCAGGTCCGGGGGCGGGGACAGGTAGTCGCCCTCGCCGACCTTAACCGGGTCTCACAAATCATCCGTATTCTGATCGACAATGCCCTCACCCACACCCCTCACGGGACGAACGTGACGGTCACGGCCGTGCGTGGGACGCACGCCGCGGAGCTGATCGTCGGCGACGACGCCAAGAAGGGCATCGACCCCCGCGCGATCGACAAGGTCTTCGATCGCTTCTACACCGGAGACACGGCGACCGGCTCCGGGCTTGGGCTCGCGATCGCCGAGGAGCTCGCCCTGCGCATGTCCGGGCGGATCGAGGTCGTCTCCCGCCGGGGACACACCGCATTCACGCTCAGCCTCCCGCTCGCCCGCGCTCGCCCGCGCCAGCGGCAGCCCGCTGGGGCAGCGGCGTGAAGCTGCGATTGATCCTCGCTACGGCGCTGACGGCGGCGCTGATCGCCGGCTGCGGCGGAGGAGGTGACGACAACTCGAGCAGCGTCGCGTCGTCCGATCAGCCCACGACCACACAGCAGGTCGTGATCCAGAGCGGGTCCGGTGACTTCAACCCAGCCGAGATCTTCAGGGACGTCTCCCCGGGAGTGGTGACGATCACCTCGGTCTTCGAGGGGGGCGGCAACTCGCTGCTCGGGGGCGGCTCATCCGCTGGGCAAGGATCCGGCTTCGTGGTCGACAAGGAGGGCGACATCGTCACCAACGCTCACGTCGTCACCAGCGGCGGTCACCTCAACGGCGGCGGCACTCCGCGGGAGGCCAAGCAGGTGTTCGTCCAATTCGGCGACCTCAACCGCGTCTCGGCCGACATCGTCGGCTTCGACGCCGACGCCGACGTGGCCCTGATCAAGGTCGATCCAGACGGCCTCAACCTCGATCCGCTGGCGCTCGCCGATCGCTCGAGCTTCGTCGTCGGTGAGCCGGTAGCCGCGATCGGCAGCCCCTTCGGCGAGGAGCAGTCCCTCTCGATCGGTGTGATCTCCGCCACCGACCGAACCGTCGAGGGGCTCACCAACTTCGGGATCGACAACGCGATTCAGACCGACGCCTCGATCAACCCCGGAAACTCCGGCGGCCCCCTGCTCGACTCCAAGGGCCAGGTGATCGGCATCAACGAGCAGATCGCATCGAGCTCGGGCAGCAACTCCGGCGTCGGGTTCGCCATCCCGGTGACCTCGGTCCGCTACTCGCTGGATCAGCTTCGAGCCGACGGCAAGGTGGACTACGCGTTCCTGGGCGTGACCAGCGAGTCCCTCTACCCGCAGCTCGCCGACCATCTCGGGTTGGATACCAAGAGCGGGGCGCTGATCACGGACGTCGTCAACAGCAGCCCGGCCGACGACGCCGGGCTGAATGGATCCACCGGCGAGACGACCTTCCAGCTGCAGCGGGTGAAAACGGGGGGCGACGTGGTGACCGCGGTGGACAGCAAGCCGGTCCTGCAGAACAACGACCTCTCCGAGCTGATCGCGCAGCACAAGCCCGGCGACACGGTCCCACTCGACATCCTCCGGGATGGGCAGCACACGACGGTCGACGTCACGCTCGGCTCGCGACCGGCTGACGTAGGTCAATAGGCGCTCGGCGTCGGCAGCGCCATATCGTGCTGGACCCTGCAGGTAGAGCGCCGATCTAATGGCGAAGCCGTCAATCCGAAACCTCGTAACCGATCTCGCCGCGACTCTGCGCGAGGAGGTGCTGCCGCATCTGGGCGCGCACGCCGGTCGCGCTCACTCCGGCGAGGCGGAGAGCGGCGACGTCACCTTCCAGATCGACGAGCACGCCGAGATGCGCATGGAGGGCTACCTCGCCGAGCGAGCGCCCCAGGTCTCGTTCTACTCGGAGGACCGGGGCCTCGTTTCGCCCGAGGGCGATCGCGCCGAGTGGGTGCTGGTGGTCGACCCGATCGACGGCACCCGGCCGGCGCTGGCCGGTCTCGAGTCGTGCTGCATTTCGGTCGCCGCGGCGCGCCTCGAGGGGGAGCCGACGATGGGCGACGTGCAGGTCGGCTGCGTGATGGAGCTGAAGAGCGGCCAGGGTTTCGTCGCCGAGCGGGGAGCTGGGCTGGAGCCGGCGGGAAACCTGTCAGCCAACCGCGCGGTCGAGCGGATGTTCTGGTCATACGGCTTCCGGGGTCGCCCGGCGCGCGCGCTGGTCGAGGTGCTCGCGGAGCTGATCGACAGGTCCTCGGTCAGCGGCGGCACCTTCGACCTCGGCTCGGCCACGTTCGACATGACCCGGATCGCAACCGGGCAGCTCGACGCGTACGTCGAGCCCGGGCCGCGGATCATCGACGACATCCCGGCGATGCGGGCGGAATTCGAGCGCGTCGGGGGCGGTGCGGTGCTCAACAACTCCCCTTATGACCTGGCCGCAGCGGCCATTTGCCTGGAGGAGTGCGGCGCGGTTGTCACCGACGCGTATGGCCAGCCTCTGGCCCGTCGCCCGCTGCTCGGCTCCGACCACGAGTTCCAGATGTCCTGCGTGGCGGCGGCCAACCCCGAGCTCCATGCCGCGATCTGCGCCGAGATCGACGCGGGGATCGAGCGGCTGCGCGCCATCGTCTAACAGGTTGCGCCAGCGGCGCACCCTCGCATCAAACGAGTACGTTTCCGAACTTGCCTGTGCACGACAAAGTGGTGATGGGGACCCCGTGCTCCAGGAGGTAGCGCTCGGCAGCAAGTCGCTGGCCGATTACACGCACCTGGCGGGACGCGGGCTGGTCGACGAGGTCCGTGAGCTGGCCGAGAACCTGCAGGGGAAGCGTGTCCTCCACGTAAGCGCAACCGCCTTCGGCGGCGGGGTCTCCGAGATCCTCTACACGCTGGTACCGCTGATGCGCGACGTGGGGCTCGACGCAACCTGGCAGGTGATCATGGGCCGGGAGGAGTTCTTCAACGCCACCAAGCTCCTCCACAACTCTCTGCAGGGGGACCCGAACACGCTCACACCGAACCAGTGGGAGCTGTTCGACCATTACAACAAGATGAACGCCGAGAGCCTGGACGGCGAATGGGACGTGATCGTCGTCCATGACCCGCAGCCGCTCGCGATGCGCCGCAACGCGACCGACCACGCCAAGAACTGGATCTGGCGCTGCCACATCGACCTCTCCGAGCCGAACCCGGAGCCGATCGACGCGCCTCCTGCCGCTGATCGCGGAGTACGACATCACGGTCTGGCACTTGGAGCAGTACGTGCCACAGGCCCTCGACGGACACGGTGGGGTTCGCATCGTGCCGCCGGCCATCGACCCGCTCTCGCCGAAGAACATGGCCCTCTCTCCCGACGACGCGGCCTTCGTCTGCAACCAGTTCGGCATCGACGTCGACCGGCCGATGATCTGCCAGGTTTCCCGGTTCGATCGCTGGAAGGACCCGATCGGGGTGATCGACGCCTACCGCCAGGTGACCAAGGAGATCCCGGAGGTCCAGCTCGCGCTCGTCGGGTCGATGGCGACGGATGATCCCGAGGGCTGGGAGTTCTTCCACCGCACCTTCGAGTACGCGGGCTCGGATCCCGACATCAAGATCCTCAACAACCTGAACAACGTCGGCGCGATCGAGGTGAACGCCTTCCAGTCGCAGTCCGACGTAGTGCTGCAGAAGTCGATCCGCGAAGGCTTCGGGCTCACGGTCGCCGAGTCACTCTGGAAGGGACGGCCGACCATCGGCGGGAACGTGGGCGGCATCCCGCTGCAGATCGTGGACGGCGAGGACGGTTACCTGGTCTCGTCGCCGGAGGAGGCCGCCGAGCGGTGCGCCGCGATCCTGCGCGACCCGGAGCTCGGCCGCCGCCTGGGGCGCGCCGGCAAGGAGCGGACGCGCGAGCGCTTTCTCTCGCCGCGCCTGCTGCTCGACTGGATGAGGATCTTCACCTCGCTCGATAAGTGAGCGCGGCAGGGGCCATCGGCCTTTGAGGTCTGCCTGATACAAACGGGGAGTGGGCGATTACCCTCTGACGATCGTCTCCAACCGCGGTCCCGCCGAGTTCGGCCGCGACGAGTTGGATCAGCGCACCGTGCATCGAGGAGGCGGCGGGCTGGTCACCGCGCTCTCAGGGTTGGTCTCCCACCGCAGGGCGCTCTGGATCGCCTCGGCGATGACGGAGGAGGACGTGCTGGTTGCCAACGAGAACGATGGGCCGGTGGCGATCGAGGTCGACGGGATCTCCTACGACATCCAGATGGTCGCCTCCGACCCCGCCGCGTACGACCGCTTCTACAACGTGATCGCCAACCCGATCCTGTGGTTCATCCAGCACTACCTCTGGGACCTCTCGAATGCTCCGGACATCCGTCAGGCGGAGGTCGATGCCTGGGAGGAGGGCTACAAGGTCGTCAACGACGACATCGCCGACTGCGTGGTCCGAGCGATCGAGGGACAGGAGGACCCGGTCGTGATGCTCCACGACTACCACCTCTACACCTGCCCCGGGCTGATCCGGCGGGCGCGGCCGGACGCCTTCCTCCACTACTTCGTGCACATCCCCTGGTCCCAGCCGGACTCATGGCGGATCCTCCCCAACCGCTGGCGCGAGGAGATCTACCTGAGCATGCTCTCCAACGACATCATCGGCTTCCACACGACCGCCTACTGCCGGAATTTCCTGCAGTGCTGCCGAGATCTGATGGAGCTCGAGGTCGACTACGAGCGGATGGCGGTGATCCACGAGGGCCGCGAGGTCTGGGTTCGGGCCTATCCCCTCTCGATCGATACCCAGCGGCTCTACCGGGTCGCGGAGTCACCGGACGTCACCTTCTACGAGAAGGAGCTGCTGCGCCGCCGACGCGACAACCTGATCATCCGGGTCGACCGCGCTGACCTCTCGAAGAACGTGCTGCGCGGGTTCACCGCCTTCGACGTCTTCCTGGAGCAGCATCCGGAGTTCCGGGAGAAGGTCACGTTCATCGCGCACCTGCAGCCCTCCCGGCAGGACGTGCCGGAGTACGCCGAGTACCTGGAGCGGATCGAGGCCCTGGTCGCGGTCGTCAACCACCGGCACGGGACGACCGACTGGATGCCGATCGATCTGCGCATCTATGAGAACTTCCACGAGGCGGTCGCGCGCTACAAGCAGTTCGACCTGCTGATGGTCAACTCGCTGTTCGACGGGATGAACCTGGTCGCGAAGGAGGCGCCGGCCGTCAACACCCGTGACGGGGTGGTGATGCTCTCGGAGAACACCGGCGCCCACGAGGAGCTCGGCGACTGCACGCTCTCAGTGAACCCGTTCGACATCCAGGAGCAGGCGGACGGGATCCACCGCGCCCTGACCATGGAGCCGGAGGAGCGGGCGCTGCGGGCGAAGCGCCTCAAGGAGATCATCATGGAGCGCGACCCCGGCGATTGGGTCGACGAGCAGCTCGCCGACATCCGCGCCAAGCGCTCGCCGGCCCAGGTTCGCTAGCGCTCGATACGGAACTCGCCCGTCGACGGCGGGGGCGTCTGGATCGGCGCGGGGACATAGATCCGTGGGGGCGGCTGTGGGGTGCTCGCTGGGTCCGGGTGCGGCTGTGGCTCGTGGTGGTGAGGGTGGTGGTGGTGAGGATGATGGTGTTTGATCCTCGGCGATCGGTGGTGTGCACGACGATGTTCGCCGCGGTCCGTCTTCGGGGGTGGTTCTTTCCCCGGTGGTTGCCCCATGGTCGGCAGGTTCGGTGGGGGCTCCGCGGGGGGAGGCCCGGCGGGCGCCGGCGCGGGCAGCAGGCCGACGTCGGCCGGCACGGGCGGTGGCCGGTCGCTACCCAGCAGAGCGGGAAGGGACGCGATTCCGGCGACCAAGGCGGCGGCGATCGCAGCGGCGCGCCCGACGCTTGCCCATCTGATCTGCCTTCCCGCCACTCAGGGGTGAGCGACGGCTGTCTCCTCCTCTCCCCCGCGGCCGGCCGCGGCCGCAGCCGGCCGCTATAGTCGCGCGTCGCTGTGAACCGGCATTACGAACTCGTACTGATGCTCGACCCCGAATCCGCGGACGAGGCCCGCGAGAAGGTCGCGGGCGACGTGCGCCAGCAGATCGAGGGCGCTGGCACGCTCGACCGAGCAGACGTATGGGGGATGCGCAAGCTCGCCTACGAGATCCGCCAGCGGAACGAGGCGGATTACCGCTACTACCGCTTTCAGGGTGAGCCGGGCCTGCTCGAGCGGCTCGACCACAGCCTGAAGATCACCGACGGCGTGCTGCGCTTCCGGATCTTCAAGGTCGATCCCGACGCGCCGACCAATCCGCCGCCGACCTCCGATCGCCCCGCGTCGGTCGGCGATGGCCGCGGCGATCGGGGCGACCGCGAGCGGCGCCCGCGCCGCGACGACCGCGACGAGTAGCCACAGCAGCGCATAGTTCTGCCTCCCCCACACTCATCGTTGTGGTGTGGGCGCTTCCGCATTCCACAGGTCGCTGTGGCCGGAGATCCTCCGCCGCTACGAAGCCGGCGACGAGATGAAGGCGATCGCCGAGGACCTCGCGATCGATCGCAAAACGGTCTACAACGTCGCCCGCCGAGCAGGACTGCCGAATCGCCACATCTTTGATCCGGCACGCTCCGAGCGAATCATCACGGCCTACGAGTCCGGGGCAGCGGTTGGCGAGATCGCCAAAGCAGAAGGGGTGCACCGAACCTTTGTGCGAAATGTCGCCTCCCGCGCTGGCCTACCGCCACGTGAGGATTGGGCGCGGAAATATCCGATCAATGAGGCGGCGTTCGACGAACCAACGGTCGTCGGATGGTGGTTGATCGGCCTACTTGCAGCCGACGGATGTGTCCGCACGGGCAATCTGATCAGCCTTGCTCAGCGCGAATGCGATACGGACGTTCTTCGGGCATTCGTGGCGTATGTGGGCTGTCCTGATCGGCCATTAACGGAGCTCAAGCTCTCACCTGGTGCGGCATGCAGATCCTGGCCACGCTCACCTGCATGGGAGGCACGCATCTGGTCGCGGCACATGAAAGTGGTACTTGCCTCCCACGGCGTGACGGCGACCAAGACCAAATCTCTGAAATTCAGCCCGGATGCGGCAGAGCAACCCGCCGTGTGGCTGGGCTTGCTGGACGGCGACGGATGGGTGAGCCGGGTAGGACAACACGGCCGTCGCGTGATCGCGTTCTTCGGCACACCTTCGGTTATGCATCAGTGCTTGGAGTTTTGGGGTAAGCGACTTGACTTTCAGCGAGCCGCATCTCCGACCGTCTACAAGCATCGAGGCGGCCTCGGGTCTGTGCGCTTATACGGCGCGAACGCGGTCCATGCGGCAAAGATCCTCCTGGCATCGACGCCGATCTCTCTTCAACGGAAACGTCGCAGTTTGGAGGCGATTGTCGCGACCGCGGTGGTCGACGGCTCGGCAACGCCGCCCCGAATGAGAACATCTGAAAACAGCAACTAGAGGAGCGATTGACGAATGGCCGGAACGAATCTGAACGTCGTCTGCATCACCGGAAATCTGACGAAGGACCCCGAGCTACGCTCGACTCCCGGCGGGACCTCCGTCTGCAAGCTTCGAGTGGCCGTCAACAGCCGTCGCAAGGACGGTCAGAGCGGCGAGTGGGTCGACAAGCCCAACTACTTCGACGTCACCGTCTGGGGCGCGCAGGGCGAGAACTGCGCCAACTACCTCTCTAAGGGACGGCCGGTGGCGGTGCAGGGACGTCTCGACTGGCGCGAATGGGAGGCGCAAGACGGATCAAAGCGCCAAGCCGTTGAAATAATCGCCGACAGCGTCCAGTTCCTCGGCTCGCGCTCGGACAACCCGAGCGGCGGTGGTGGCGGCGGGGGCAACGGCTTCCAGACGACCTCGGACGTGCCCGCCGATACCTCGGACTTCGAGGGCGCCGGGGTCAAGTCGGGCAGCGGCTCGGACGACGACATCCCGTTCTAACCCGCGCGCCCAGCCTGGGCGCTACCGCTATCGTTCCCCGACCTAAAACGGGTGGCGCTTACGCGCCCCCTCGCACCTACACGGCTCCCGCCGTGCCGGTGGCATGAGATGGCTCGACAGCAGCGACAGACCCAGACCGGTGGCGGCCGCAGGCGCCGCGGGCTCTCCGATCGCGGACGGCCGCGCAAGTACACGCGGATCAACGCCGAGGCGATCGACTACAAGGACCTGAACCTGCTGCGGCGCTTCATCTCCGATCGGGGCAAGACCCGGTCCCGTCGGGTCACTGGCCTCTCCAGGAAGCATCAGCAGCAGCTCGCGCTGGCGGTGAAGCGGGCTCGCGAGCTCGCCCTGCTGCCCTACGTCGGCGAACGGTAGGCCGATGGCCCAGGCGGTTCTGCTCAAGGACGTGGAAGGGCTCGGCGAGGCCGGCACCGCGGTCGACGTCTCGCCCGGCTACCTGCGCAACTACCTCGCGCCGCGCAAGCTGGCGCAGCCGGCCACCAAGGGCTCCCTCGAGGAGGCCCAGCGCAGGCGGGAGCGGGAGGCGGAGGCCGAGCGACGGGCCGCGGAGCGGGCCGGAGAGACCTCGGCGCTGCTCTCCAAGACGGTGCTGACGATCAATCACAGGGCCGGCGAGGACGGAAAGCTCTTCGGCTCGGTCACGTCGGCGGAGATCGCAGACGCGATCCAGGCTGCCCGCGGCATCAGGGTCGACCGGAAGAAGATCCGTCTCGAGGATCCGATCCGGGAGACCGGAACCTTCATGGTCGACGTCGAGGTCGGCGGTGGCGTCACCGCCTCGGTCAAGACGATCGTCGCCGAGTTGCGAGAGGGCCCCAAGGGCTGAGCCCGAGGGGTCACTCGCTTAATCGCGGCGGGCGCAAACAGCGCGCTTCCCCAGCGCTCGGGGAGGGCGTGCCTGAACATGCCTGCCGCAAATAGCCTGAACTCGGCTGCGGGGACTCGCGGCCTGTGATTTTCTAGCCAGGCTCGCGTGGGTTTAGTTCCACATCGGGGCCAATGGGAATCCGCCGGGCCCGTATCCAGACTTGAGTGGAGACTCGGCCGCTAGGTCGGGCAAGCCCCTGCGCGTGAGAGGAGCAGTTGGCCACCAACGGAAAGACAACGATCGTCCCGCCCCAGAATCTGGAAGCGGAGGAGTCGGTTCTCGGGGCGATGATGGTCTCGGAGTCGACGATCGAGCCCGTGCTGCTCGACGTCCGCCTCCATGCCGAGGACTTCTACCGGGACCGCCACCGCACGATCTACGAGGCGATCATCCGCCTCAACGAGAACGCCGATCCGGTCGACGTCTTGACCGTCTCGGAGGCCCTCGCCCAGCGCGGCCAGCTGGACGAGGTGGGCGGCCGGGACGTTGTCGCAAGCCTGGCCGCGAAGGTCCCCGCACCGGGAAGCGCAAGGCACTACGCGCAGATCGTCAAGCAGAACTCGCTGATGCGCCGCCTCGACGCGGCCGCCAAGCGGATCCAGCAGTCGGTCGCGGAGCGCGACGGCGAGCCATCCGAGCTCGTCGAGCACGCCGAGCGCCTCCTCTTCCAGGTCGCCCACGAGGAGCGCGCCGTCGACTTCCGCGAGATCGGCGAGATCCTCCACGATGAAATCGACAAGCTCGAGGCGCTCGCCAGCGGCACCTCCGAGGTCACCGGCACCCCGTCCGGCTTCCGCGACCTCGACGAGCGGACCGGCGGCTTCCAGCCCGGCAATCTCATCGTGATCGCGGCAAGGCCAGCCATGGGAAAATGCTGTGGGGCGCGGACGCTGGTCTACGACGCCAGCACGGGCGCACGGCACCGTATCGATGAGCTGGTCGCGAGGCACGAGGCCGGTCAAGAGGTGTGGGTCGCCGCTGTCGGGCCGGATCTCAAGCTGCGTCATGCTCGAATCTCGCACGCGATCCGCAGCGGGAAGCAGACGCTGTATCGGCTGACGACCCGGCTCGGTCGCCAGATCGAAGTCACAGCGAAACATCCCTTTCTAACCCTGGATGGCTGGCGGCGGCTCGACGAGTTGTCCGTCGGCTCCAGGATCGGAGTGCCGAGGTGGCTGCCGCGACGCGCATCAGCGACCGACATGGCTGATCGCGAGATCGTCTTACTTGCAGCATTGATCGGCGACGGCTCAATCGGCGAGCACACTCCGAAGTTCACCTTTGGGGACCAGCACGCGCCGCTCGTCCAGGAGGTCAGAAAGGCAACCGAGGGACTCGGGGCCGCATTCAACGTTGGCCGCCGCGGAAACTATGCGTGCCTCAGCACGCACGCTGCGGAGGACAACCCGGTCACCGAACTCTGTCGCAGGCACAGAATCTGGGGCAGGGGCTCCGAGGACAAGTTCGTCCCGGAGGCCATCTTTGAGCTCACCGACCGCCAGATCGCGCGCTTCCTGGCGGTGCTCTTCGGATGCGACGGATACGTGCATTGCACGCAACGCCTCGCCCACATTGGCTACAGCACGATCAGCGCGCGGCTTGCTCGTGACGTCCAGCATCTCCTGCTCCGCTTTGGCATCAGCTCGTCCATCAGGACGCTGAAGCGCAACGTCTACGAGGGCACAGCAAAGGTCGCCCGAGAGGTCCGGATAACCGATCAGCGATCGCTCGCTCGATTCGCGATGACCATTCGAATCGTCGGCAAGGAGGAGGCGCTGGGTGCGGTCGTCGATCGACTCATCACCTCAACTTCGATGACAAATGTCGACACGGTCCCGGTGGAGGCTTGGGATCGAGTGCTAAGCGCCAAGGGGGAGCGGAGCTGGCGTGATGTCAGCAAATCAGCTGGCTACAAGCTCAGCCATAACTGGCACGTCGGCACGCGTGGGATCTCCAGGCCGCGGCTGCTGCAGCTCGCAGACACCCTTGGGGCACCTGAGCTCGAGGAACTCGCCGATTCCGACATCTGGTGGGACGAGGTGGCGTCCATCGACGGCATCGGCGAGGAGGAGACGTACGACCTGACCGTGCCGGATCACCACAACTTCGTCGCCGATGACGTCATCGTCCACAACAGCACTCTCGTCTGCGACTTCGCCCAGAACGTCACGCTCAAGCACCAGAAGCCGGTCGCCCTCTTCTCCTTGGAGATGTCGGAGATGGAGCTCGCCCATCGCTTCATCGGCTCGCAGTCGCGGATCTCCAGCGACCGGCTCCGCAAGGGCAAGGTCTCCACCAAGGACTGGCCCAAGGTCGTCAAGGCCTGCAACCAGCTCGAGTCGGCGCCGCTCTGGATCGACGACTCCTCCGACCTCGGCCTGCTCGAGCTGCGAGCCAAGGCTCGGAGGTTGCACGCGCAGGAGAGAAGCCGGGGCCACGAGGGACTCGGGATGGTGATCGTCGACTACCTGCAGCTGATGCGGAGCGACGACGCTCGCGCCAACCGCGTCGAGCAGGTCGCTCAGTTCAGCCGAGGGCTGAAGATCCTCGCCCGCGAACTGGATGTCCCGGTGATCGGCATCTCACAGCTCTCCCGCGCCCCCGAGCAGCGTCCCGACAAGCGGCCGATCCTCTCCGACCTACGCGAATCCGGGGCGATCGAGCAGGACGCCGACGTCGTCGGCTTCCTCTATCGCGACGACTACTACAACGCCGAGTCCGAGGATCCCGGCGGCGCCGAGCTGATCCTCGCCAAGCACCGGAACGGCCCGGTAGGCACGGTCCGCCTCGTCTTCCTCGAGCACTACCCCAAGTTCGCCGACCGAGCGCGCGAGGAGAAGCCGGTCGAGCAGCCGGCGGGCGAGGGCCCCCCGATCGAGGACCTGGCGGACGCCGAGGAGCTCTGAGTTGGCCGGCTCCCCGCGATCTGTCGAGCGCCAGTCGTGCAGGCTCGGCATCTGCGACGGCTCCGGCTGGATCCTCGGCCCGGAGAACGTCGCCCGGCCGTGCGACTGCCGCTCGCGCATGGTCGCGCAGGCGCGGCTGCGCGGGATCGATTCGGTGATTCCGGCGAAGTACCGCGGCGTCTCCTTCGACCGGCCCCCCGTGACCCAGATCGACGCCTTCGTCGTCAAACGGGTTCGCGACTTCTGCGAACGCCTCGAGGACAACCTCGAAAGCGGCCGCGGCATGTGGTTCTTCGGCGGCTCGGGAACCGGCAAGACGACCCTGGCCATGCTGATCTCGCGGACGGCACTGGAGTCCGGGCGCTCGGTGGCGATCTACTCCCTTCCGAAGCTGCTCAGCCGAATCCGCCAGACCTATGACGCCGAGGTCGGCGAGCAGTCCTACTCGCAATTCTTCGAGCGCCTCGCCAGTGTCGACCTCCTCCATCTCGACGACCTCGGCGTGGAGAAGCAGACGGAGTGGGTGCTCGAGCAGCTCTACGCCCTGATCAACGAGCGCTACGAGCGTCAGCGCTCTCTGATCGTGACCAGCAACCTCGAGGACGACGAGCTCGAGAGGCAGCTCGGCACCCGAGTCGTTTCCCGCCTGGTCGAGATCTGCGGCGATCCGGTCCTGCTCTTCGACGAGGACCGCCGCATGCGTGTCTCAGCCGACCCCGCCACCTCGCTCGGCGAGGGCGGCGCCGCTCTCGGTCCGCTCGACCACTAGTCGAGGGCTCACGGGAGCGGGCTATGCTCGCGACTGGATGAGTCGGCGCGGTCAGGCCTTCGAGAATCCCGTGACCGGAGAGCGGGCCGTGGTCGTCACGGACCCCGCTGAGCATCCGGAGCGGGTACTCCTCGTCGAGCTCCACGTTCGGCCTGGGGGACGGGTGGCAGCCCCCCACCTCCACCCGACCCTGACCGAGCGTTTCCACGTCCTTTCCGGACGGGTGGGTTTCCTGATCGGGAAAGAAGAGCACCTGCTCGACCCCAGCGCGGAAGCCGAGGTCCCGCCGCACACCCTGCACGACTGGTGGCAGGTGGGCGACGAGGACGCGCGCGTGATGGTCGAGGTCAATCCTGGTGACCGCTTCGTCGAGATGGTCGGAACGATGTTCGGGCTGGCGCGCGACGGCAAGGTGAACGAGCGCGGCATCCCGCACTTGCTCCAGCTCGCTGTCACAGCGCGGGCCTATCGGGACGTGATGGTGATCGCCTCGCCGCCACCCCTGGTCCAGCGCGTGATGCTCGGGGCGCTCGCGCCGGTCGGACGCCTGCTCGGTCGGCGACCGAGCTACGAGAAGTACTACGGATCCGCGCCAACCGCCCAGATCTCCCCCGACGCCCTCCGGATGGTCGACGCGGATGGCCGTCTTCGGTTCGGCGGCTCAGCCGTGTCCGGCGACGCCTCATAATCCCCTGGTCATGCCGGGAATAGTCATAGTCGGCGCCCAGTGGGGCGACGAAGGAAAGGGCAAGGTCACGGACCTGCTCGCTGAGCAGGCCGATGTCGTGATCCGGTTTCAGGGCGGCAACAACGCAGGTCACACGATCATCCGCGACGGCGAGACCTTCAAGTTCCACCTGATCCCATCGGGGATTCTGTATCCCGGCAAGATCTGCGCGGTCGGCAACGGCGTCGTCATCGACCCGGCCGTGCTCACCGGCGAGATCGAGGAGCTGCGCCACCGCGGCATCGACGTGAGCGGCCTGCGCGTCTCGGCCAACGCGCACCTGGTCATGCCCTATCACGTGAAGCTCGACACGGCGGGCGAGCTCAAGCTCGGCAAGCTCGAGATCGGGACTACTCGGCGCGGGATCGGCCCCTGCTATTCGGACAAGGCCTCGCGCCTCGGGATCCGGGTCCAGGACCTGCTCGACCCCAAGATCCTTCGCAAGAAGATCATGGCCGCGATGGAGCCGAAGCAGCAGATGCTCCGGCCCTACGCCAAGGACCCAGAGCTCGACCTGCACACGATGGTCGAGACCTACCTCACCTACGGCCACCGACTCGAGCCGCACATCGCCGACACAGCACGACTCTGCTGGGACGCGCTAGACGCCGACCGGACCGTGGTCTTCGAGGGCGCCCAGGGAACGATGCTCGATCTCGACCACGGCACCTATCCCTTCGTCACCTCATCTAATCCCGTGGCCGGGGCGGCCTGCATCGGCGCCGGCGTCGGCCCCGGCGACATCGACGAGGTCTGGGGAATCGCCAAGGCCTACGCCACGCGCGTCGGCGCGGGGCCCTTCCCCACCGAGCTCGGCGACGACCTCGGCGAGCGGCTGCGCGAGCGCGGCGGCGAGCTGGGGACCACCACCGGGCGCCCGCGCCGCACCGGCTGGCTCGACCTGGTCGCGCTGCGCTACGCGGTTCGGCTCAACAGCATGACCGCCCTCGCCGTCACCAAGCTCGACGTCCTGGCGGGGATCGACCCCCTGCGCGTCTGCGTCCGCTACCGCCACCCGGAGGGCGCGGTCTTCGACGAGTTCCCCTACCACCAGTCGATCATCCACACCGCCGAGCCGGAGTACGAGGAGCTGCCCGGCTTCGAGGGCGAGATCGGCGACTGCCGCCGCGAGCAGGACCTACCCGCGGAGGCGCGGAGCTACCTGGCGGCGATCAGCGACCACCTCCGAATCCCGGTGCGGCTTGTGGGTGTCGGCCCCGGCCGCGACCAGGTGATCTGGATGGGCCGCGAGGCCGAGCCGCGGCTGCGCGCAGCGGCCTAGGCGAGCGCGCCGGTTGCCCGGAGCCCGTGCTCTGCGACCGCCGGGATCCACCCCTCCTCGATCCCCTTCTCCTCACCGCGGCGGAGCACGCGAAGCCCGAGAATCGTCGCCGCCAGGGTCGCGGTCACCCCGAGGCTGACCTGAACGCTGAGCAGACCCTGCCGAGTCCAGTAGACGTCGCGCAGATCGAGCAGCAGCGCCGCCTCGTCCATCGTCAGGCCCATCCCGACGCCGAACGGGATGGCGAGCGTGGACTCCGCCCGGTCATTCCGGGTCGTGATGGCGGCGATCCCCGAGGCGAAGGCGAGCACGATGCCGGGAATGAAGTGGTGGATGTGGCGACCGCTGACCTGGACGTTCCCGGCCGGCCACCAGCCGTGCCGGATCCCCCAGGTCGAGAGTCTGGCGATCGCGAAGCCCCCCAGGAAACCCTGCAGGATGTTGAAGAGCACCGCCTCGTGGTGGGGCGTGGCGCGGATGCCCCGGCGGGCAACAGCGATCGTGTCCCGAGTCGCATGGCCCGCGGCGTCGACCAGGTTCGCGGGGGTACCGGTCTCCTCACTCTCCCGCCGCCGCCGGGCCAGACGCAGGAGCTCTCCGGTGAACAGCGTCCCGGATGCCCCGAGCGCGAGCACCGCCAGGCCGACGGTGGCCCGCTCGGCGCTGGCCCCGCTGGCCAGGGCCACTAGTCCACGCTTCCTGCGCCGCCTGCGGAGCAACCTCATGGGCTGGGGATGCTATCCGGGGCGGGTTTATTGACCCCGCAAACTGGGCAGGAATTTGGCGTTCTGCAGCCAAAACAGTGACTACTACCGAAGCTACGGTCCGCGCCGCTAAATAGGGTTTCGCCAGATGCGCAGGTTGCTCTCACCGGTCAATGCAGGCGTCAGCGCCGCCCGTCACGTGCTCTGGTATCTGAGCTATCACGCGGCGCGCCGTCAGCGCTAGCGATCGGTCGTCGCAAGCGGAGCGGCCGGGTCGATAGCGTCCCGGGTCGATGGGAGTAATCGCCTGGATCCTCCTGGGACTCTTCGCCGGCGCCATCGCCCGCGCCCTGATCCCGGGGCGCACCGAGCCTGGCGGCTGCATCGGCACTACGGCGGTCGGCATCCTGGGCTCGCTGCTCGGCGGCTTCCTGGCGAGCGCGCTCGACATCGGCGAAATCGATGACTTCTTCGACCTCGGCACCTGGCTGATCGCAATCGGCGGCTCCGTCCTGCTGCTGCTGATCATCCGGGCGATCGCACGCTGATCGGAACGCGGGCCAGAGTCGCTTGCAGTGGGCCGTGCAGGGATCGAACCTGCGACCTTGAGATTGCCAGTCTGTAGTCGGGCGGGATTCGGCTTGGTTAGTGGGATTGCGGGGCGAGGGCAACGCGAGGGCAGCGCCTCGAGCCGTCTGCCCCGCACTGGCCCCGGCCCGGTCTCGGTACGGTCTGGCGTCGCGACGTACGGGCTCCATTGCGTCGACACAGCTGATGCTCTGGGGCGACTCGGGGTTATCCGACGATCAGACGCCTGATCCCGCTCTGCCGCGATTGCCACCTATTGGCGACGTTCCCCGGCATCTGAGCCTCCGACAACGCCTACTCCCGTAGCCCGGCGGTTTTGAGGGCTTCGGCACGGGTCCAGAAGACTTGACGTCTCGTAATCAGGCCGTCCGCGAACCAGACGATCTGCCAGGTGCGGTATTCAAACGGCACGCCGCTGCCCCTACGGCGTGCTGTGAGAACCACGGCGATGAAGACGCGGTCATCGCCCAAGTCCGCCATCTGCTCGATCTCGATGTGGACGCCCTCCTCCGCGTTTTCCCACATCAGCTCGGTCCACTCTCGCACCCCTGCCCGCCCGCGGTACAGCTCACCAATCCCGGGGACACCTTCCAGGGCCTCCCATACGACATCAGGGCTGAGGAAGGCCAGCCAGGCGTCGAAGTCGCCGCGGTTGTGAGCGTCGATGGCCTTCCGTGCCAGCGCCACGTTCTCCTTCGACATCGCCTACTCCCGCAGCCCGGCGGCTTCGAGGGCGTCGGCTCGCTCGGGGAATGTGCGCATGGCGACGATCTTCTGGTCGCGGACGGTGAACACGTGGAAAGTCGGAACCCGGATATCGAGGCCGCTGTGTCGGCCACGCCCAACCTGGAGGCCGGCGATGAACACGTCATCTCCCTGGCTGAGAGCGTCCGTCACCTGAAAGGCATGGGTCTCCCATGCCTCCAACCATCGGGCGAATTGCTCGGCTACCCGGGCTCGTCCTTGAACGATTCCGGACGCCGGGGCATCGAGAGCCGCCACCTCAGGAACGTGCCATTCCACCTCCTCGTCCAAGAGGGCGAGTGCGGCGTCGTAGTCACCACGGTTGTAAGCGTCGATCTGCGCACGCACGACTTCCACGTTCTCCTCCGACATCGCCCACGCAGTATCTCGCCGCGGGGGGTGGGGGCCAACCCCGGCCAGCCTCCCCTCTGGACACCCCGCCCGATCCGCCGCACAGAGCCGCAGTCTTGGGTGAGTTAGCCCTAGGCCGTCCCTTCTGCCGCAGCCCTGCGACGGTCCTAGGTCAGCTGCACGGTTCCTACCTGTCCCTTGTGAGGGCTTGGTGCAAGCCCAATACCCCGATGAATCCGCTGAAGGTGCCGAAGACGACGCCAAACAGACCAAGCACCACGCTGTCGTCGAGGCCGAGCACCGACACCACCACAATCGCGCCGCCGCACGTTAGAAGGAAGAGTCCGTACAGGAACATCACCACGCGTCCCGCAAGCCAACCGAAGTCGATCCGGATGTTGTTCCACCAGTGCATCAGTGGGCTGATTGCTACCACGGGTGAACGGCGGGAGCAGGTATCGGATCGCCCGTCAACATCAGCTTTCGCTGCCCGCGCTGCGGTGGTGATCACCACGTTGATCGCTGCGATCAGCTGAGGGCCGCGTAGGTCGAACTAGGACTACCCGCAGCCCGCCCCAGTACGAGGATTCGTCCATCGAGTTCTCGAAACTGCTCCGTCGTTATCCGAAACTCTGCCCAAGCGGCGTCAATGTCAGACCAGAACTGCCTCATCCCCGCCGAGCCGTGATAGATGACGCCCTCTGGTCCCCCCACGATCCCAGGGTGTATCTCCACGCTCGGATCGAGCACCTTCGCTGCGGCTTCGAAGTTTCTATCGGCAAAAGCCGCGAACAGTGCCTTGACGGCCTCGACGTTCTCCTCCGACATCGCCCACGCAGTATCCCCGCGGTGGCGATGACGGCTCCTGCAGCTACGTCCCTCAGTTGGAGGGTGGCCCGCCAGGAGTGTCGGGCACCCGACGACGCTCGCTGCTGGAGACGCGGCGCCGCATCACCCAGCCCGCAACGAGGAGAACGATGACAACGCCGATCACCGCGCTCAGGATGCCGCCCCAGTCGAACACGTCTTCGTCGCCGATCCCAAGTCCAGCCGTGAAGATCAGCCAACCGAGCGCAGCGCCGACCAGGCCCAGCACTATCGACACAAGCCAGGACTTCGGCCCTTCCATGCCCGCGAATACGTCGTTCGGGACGAGCGCCCGGCCAATGAACCCGGCAACCAATCCGAGGAGTAGTGCTCCGACCACTTCTCACCTCCTCCTGTCAATGCACCCGCACGGGATGCACTCGTTACTCGGTTACCAAATCTACGAGCTTGATGATGCCGGTGATCTCGCGCTCCACTGCTGCTTTCCATGCAAAGCAGCGGGCGGGGCTTTCCTTGGATGGGCCGTACAGGGATCGAACCTGTGACCTTGAGATTAAGAGTCTCCTGCTCTACCAGCTGAGCTAACGGCCCGGGAGGGCGAAATTATAGGAAGGGCCGTCTAGGGCCCACCGGTGCCGGCCCCGCCAAGGCCGCTGCCGAGACCCCCGAGCGGATTGCCGCCACCGCCCGTGGCCCCGCCGGCCGCGGCGCCGCCGCCCTGCGTCTGCTGCTGCTGCTTGGTGAGCTGCGTGATCGCCGTCTGCAACTGCTGACCGAGCTGCTGGATCGGCTTCAGCTGAGTTTCGATGGTTGAGGCGTCGCTTCCCTTCGAGTTCTCCTTCGCCTTTGCGAGGGCCTGATCGCCGCCCTGGGTATCTCCCGCCAGATAGAGGTAGGACGCCAGCCGCGCATATGAGTTGGCGGCGTTCTTGTTCGGCTGCTTCGCGATCAGGACCTGCTGCGCCTGTGCGGCGGCCTTCCAGTCACTGACCGCGGCGCTCACGTCCGTCACCGCCTCGCTCGTGCTCGTGTCGGTTCGCGCCTTCTGAAAGTCGATGCTGCCGAGCTGGTCGAAGGTGTTCAGGGCGAACAGCGCCGGGGTCTGCTCGACGTTTCCCTTGCTCAGCTTGACGTACTTGCTCCAGGCGTCCGCGCTCTCGCGGAGTTGCTGCTCGCCGTCGCTCGTCAGCTGGCCGTTGCTGTCCACGTCCTGGCTCCCGGCCGAGTAGTGGAGCTGCACGAGCTGGGCGAGGGCGGCCGTGTCGTTCGGGTTCGCCTGCAGTCCGCTGCTCTGCCGCCTTGATCTGATCATCGAAGGCGCTCGCGCTGCTGCCGCCACTACCACCCCCGAAGAGATCACTGAAGCTGAAGCCGCCACCGCCGGTCCCGACGCCGAGGAAGACGAAGCTGATCGCGAAGATGGCCGCCAGAGCACCGAAGGTGACCCGGACCACGCGGCGGCGACGAGGACTCTGCAGGTCGAAGAGCACGGCGGAAGCGTAGATGAACGGAATCGGCGCCTAGGCGGCGCCGCTGGGCGGCGGCTCGGAAACGGCGATCTCCCGATCGGCCGCCTCATCGGGCGGCCTGCCGAAGGCCCTCGCCAAGAGGACGCTCCCCTCGTACAGAAGAATCAGCGGGACCAGCTCGAGCAGCATGCTGATGGGATCCGTCCCGGGAAGGAGCATCGCGACGACGGCGAGGATTACGTACGCATAGCGGCGATTCTTCGAGAGCTGCTCGGGGGTGATGATCCCGAGCCTGGTGACCGCCAGGATCGCAATCGGGAGCTCGAAGATCAGGCCCATGACGGCGAGGGTCAGCGTGAAGAAGCTGTAGTAGTCCCGGGCCCGAACCTCGATGTTGAACTGGGTGTCGTTGAAGTTCAGGAGGAACTTGGTCGCGGCCGGCAGGACCACGAAATACCCGAAGACGACCCCGGCGATGAACAGTCCGGGCGCCAGGATCAGGAACGGCACCACGTACCGCCGCTCGCGGGTGGTCAGCGCCGGGAGCAGGTAGGCATACGCCTGGTAGAGGATCACCGGCATGGAGATGATCAGGGCGGCGTAGGCGGTGATCGTCACCGTGGTGGTGAAGGGCTCGGCGACGCCGAAGGTGATGGGGTTGCGGTCGCCGGGCAAAGGCGCGTTCGCGATGTCGAGCAGCCTGTCGTTCTGCCAGAAGCAGATGCCGAACGCCACGGCGAAGGCGACGATCGAGATGATGATCCGAGACCGGAGCTCGTCGAGGTGCTCGACGAGCGTGAGCCGGTCCTCGAAGTCGACCGGCCGTAGCCGGGCCATTGGCTACGCCTTGTGCTCGGTGACGATCTCGCCCTCGACAGGCTCCGCGGGCTTGTCGGTCGCGGCACCGGCCGCGGGCTGAGCTGGCTGCGCCTCGCTCGCCTGCAGCTCGGGACGCTTCTCCTCCGGGGAATCCTCATCCTTGTCCCCGGAGATCGAGGCCTTGAACTCGCGGATACCACGCCCCATCGACTGGCCGAGCTCCGGCAGGCGCTTCGGCCCGAAGATGATCAGGACGATGATGAGAACGACGGCTATCTCCAGCGGTCCTATGTTGGGCATGCGCGGATGTTAGCGGCAGCCGACGGAACGCTGCGTACTATCGCCTGCTGCGTGCGCGACCACCGTTGGGGTCGCGCCGCGGGAAATTGAGATAGAAGCGGCTGGCGGTGGGCTCCGCCTGACCCTGGTACTTGCTGCCCGCCTCTCGCGCGCCGTAGGCGTGCTCGACCGGGCCATCCATCCGCATGAATGAGATCTGGCCAATCGGCATGCCGTGGTAGATCGTGATCGGCAGGGTCGCGAGGTTCGAGAGCTCCAGGGTCAGATTCCCCTCGAATCCCGGATCGACGAAGCCGGCGGTGCTGTGGATCACCAGGCCGAGCCTGCCGAGCGAGGACTTGCCCTCCAGCCGGGCGACAAGGTCGTCGGGCAGCCGGACTCGCTCGAGCGTCTGGCCGAGCACGAACTCGCCCGGGTGCAGGACGAAGGGCTCCTCGCCCTCGACGGTGACC
Source organism: uncultured Solirubrobacterales bacterium (assembly GCA_963801055.1). Classification (GTDB taxonomy): domain Bacteria; phylum Actinomycetota; class Thermoleophilia; order Solirubrobacterales; family 70-9; genus DASUPK01. The sequence goes on from CAWDDE010000003.1 coordinate 81,300, forward strand.
AGCTCGGTCAGGTTCTCCATCGGCTCGCGCACGTCGATGTATGGGTAGCGCGAGTTGTTGAAGACCCGGAACGCCCGATCGACCCGCATGTCGACGCTCGAGGGCTGCACGAGCGCCTCGTCGTAGGGGTCGAAGACCAACCTGCCGGCGGCGATCTCCTCCTTGATCGTGCGGTCGCTGAGAACCATCAAGCCAGTCTATTCCCAGCAGTCTCGGCTTCCCCATGCGGATTCCCGCCGTCCGCAAACAGCCCCTTTCCCTCAGATCATGAATACCGCTCGATGACCCCGTCCGCGATCATCTCGAGCAGCTGCCGCTCCTCGTTGGAGAAGCCGGTCGACCCGAGGAGCCCCTTGGCGCGCTTGATCCCCTGCTCGGCCCGGCCACGCACCTGATCGAGGGCGCCGGTGTCGGCGATCCGGTCGCAGAGCTCCTCCGCGGCGGACTGGTCGAGTCCTCGCAGCTCGGCGGCCTCGAGCACGGGGTCGCGCCGGCGAGCCAGGATCAGCGGCAGCGTCACGGTGCCGTCGAGTAGATCCGTGCCACGGGCCTTCCCGGTCCTCTCGGGCGGCCCGGTGACGTCGAGCACGTCGTCGAGGAGCTGGAAGGCGAGCCCGATCTCGCGACCGAAAGAGGCGAGCTCCTCCGTCCCACGGGCTCCAGAGGCGAGGCGCCCGAGCCGGCAGGCCGACTCGAACAGCCGGGCGGTCTTCAGCGAGCAGCGCTCCAGATAGCGCTCCTCGGTGATCGAGGTGTCGTAGGCATCGCGGCGCTGCGCGAGCTCCCCGAGCGCGAGCGCGACGGATGCCGAGCTCAGCTCGATGACCTCGGGCTCGCCGCCGTCGACAGCGATCTCCGCGAAGGCGCGCGAGAAGAGCAGGTCCCCCACCCCGACGGCGCGGTCCCGGCCGGAGCGGGCGACGACGGTGGGGCGCCCGCGTCGGACCGGTGCGCCGTCGAGGACGTCGTCGTGGACGAGCGTCGCCATGTGGACGAGCTCGACGGCGGTGGCCGCGCGGATCGCGCGCTCGCCCGCGCCATCGCCGGCCGCCATCAGGACCAGGATGGGGCGCAACCTCTTGCCTCCAGCGGTGAGCGTCGCCTCGGCCTCCTTCCCCAGGGCCGGGCCGTGGCGACCGGAGAGCTCGGCGAGCCTGTCCTCGACCTGCGCAATCTTCGCGGGGAGCCAGGCGCTGGCAGCGTCCATCACCGCCGTCACCGGAGGTGGCACCGAGGAGCGGGTCACGCGGCTCTCGTGGCGCTGTGGATGGCGACAATGCCGCCGGCGAGCAGGAGCCAACGGATCCCCTCGAAACCCGCGGCGTCGATCATCCCGGCGAGTTGCTCGGGCTCGGGAAAGGTGCGGACGGAGGTGGGCAGGTAGCTGTAGGCGTCCGGATCGCCCGCGAGCGTGCCGATCACCGGGACCAGCCGGTCGAACCACAGCGAGTAGAAGGTCGCCAGCGGCTCGCGGTGCGGACGGGTGATCTCCAGGATCACCAGGTGGCCGCCCGGACGAAGCACCCGCGCCATCTCGGAGATCCCCCGCTCGAGGTCGGCGAGATTGCGCGCGCCGAAGCCGATCGAGACGGCGTCGAAGCTCAGGTCTCCGTAGGGGAGTTCGAGGGCATCGGCCCAGCCGAACTCCACCGGCAGGCCCTCCTCCCCGCTCTTCCGGCGGGCGAGCTCGAGCATCCGCTCGGAGAAGTCACAGCCGACCACCCGCCCGTCCGGGCCGATCCGGCGGCGCAGCTCGAGCGCCAGATCCCCCGTGCCGCAGCAGACGTCGAGGGCGTCTGAGCCCGGACCGACCTCCGCTCGGTCGACGGCCCGCTCGCGCCACTGATGATGAAGCCCGGCGGTCATCGCCGAGTTCATCAGGTCGTAGACGCCCGCGATCCGGTCGAACATGCCCCGGACCTCGCTCGCGAACTCCTCGGAGTCCCGGTCCGGAATGCTGCTCTGGGGCTCGGTGTCGGACGAGACACTCATCGGTTCGAGGTTACTTCGCCGGACCCGGCCAGAGGGCCGTGCTAGTTCAGCGAGGCGAGGTAGGCGGTGAGCGCCGCCTGCTTCTGAGGCGGGAGACCCGAGTAGGAGGGCATGATGCCCGGCCCGACCACGAGCGAGCGCGCGATCGCGTTGCGCGGGACCCTGGCGCCGATGTGCGTCAGGTCTGGCCCGGGACCGTCATTGCCGTTGTCGCCGAGCTTGTGGCAGGCCAGGCAGCCGGACTGCGCGACGACCTCCTTTCCGGGTTCGAGCGCCGCCGAGGTCTTCAAATCGATCTCGCTCGGCGGGCCGGCGGTGGCGCCGAGGTAGGTCAGGTACGCCATCGCGATGATCGTCAGGATCCCCGCCGTGGTCGCGATCGGCCTGCGCTCGGGCCGCCGCTCCGGGTTGCGATCGTAGAAGGGGAGCAGCAGGAGCAGGACCATTGCGACGGTCGGAATGCCGATCGTCGCGATCGGAACGGCCCAGACCGGCTTGATCACCCGCAGCAGCTCGAAGAGGAAGAAGAAGTACCACTCGGGGCGCGGCGTATAGGTCGTGGTGGTCGGGTCGACCTTTGGGCCCTGCTCCGCGCCGAGCACGATCGACATCGCCACGATTACCAGCGCGACGACCAGCGCCATCGTCGAGTCCTTGAGCACGGCGTACGGGAAGAACGGCTTGCCCTTCTTCTTCAGGGCCTCGTAGTCGCGGAGGTAGGCCTCCTTCTCCCCCCTGTTCAACCCACTTCCTCCTGGCGCAGCGATTTCGGCCGCTCACCCCGCAGCCAGGGTGGGGCGGTCGTGCCGAGCTTGACCACCAGATAGAGGTGCGCCCCGATCAGGGCGATGATCAACCCCGGCACAAGCAGCATGTGGATGGCGTAGAACCGCGCCAGGGTGGTCGCCCCGATCTCGGGGCCGGCGCGCAGGAAGTCCGCGAGGTACGGCCCGACAATGGGCCCGGTGCCGGTGATGTTGTTGGCGACGATCGTCGCCCAGTAGGAGCGCTGGTCAAACGGGAGCAGGTAGCCGGTCAGACCCATGATCAGAGTGAGGATGAGGAGAGTCACCCCGATCACCCAGTTGAGCTCGCGCGGGTACTTGTAGGCGCCGAAGAAGAAGACCCGGCCCATGTGCAGGAAGATCACGATGATCATCACCGTGGCGCCCCACTTGTGCATCCCGCGGACGAACTCCCCCATCCAGACGTCGTTGGTGAGGTGGGTGATCGAGCCGTAGGCCTCCGTCGGCGAGGGCGTGTAGTACATCGCCAGGAAGACCCCAGTCAGCGCCTGGAAGGTGAACGCGAAGAGGGTGGCCGACCCGAGGGTGTAGAACCAGTTCGTGCCCTTGGGGACCTTTCGGTAAAGGAGCGCAGTGAGGAAGCTCGTGCTGCCGGTCCGCTCGTCCAGCCAGCCAACGACGTCGGTCCCCGCCTCCTTGGCGACTTCGGCCGGCCCGGCGCCATTGCCGCCCTTCGCGCCGTTGGTCCGTTCTCCCGGCTTGGCCGGGCGGCTGAGCGGTCCTGGTCTCGGAAGCTTCGGCAAGGCGGGCTCCTAAGGCGGTGGCGGCACCGAGGGCCGCGGGGGGTAGAGGTACTCCCAGACTCCGCCGGTGAACTCACCCGGGTCGCGGGCGCGAACCGGATCGAGGCTGTTGGTGACGCTGTAGCGAGGGCCGACCTCGACCTGCCCGTTGGTGACGCGGGTCTGGAAACGATCCAGCGGGCGCACGGGCGGCCCGCCGATCCGCTCGCCGACGAAGCCGTAGACGCCACCGTGGCAGGGGCAGATGAAGTTGCCCGCAGCCTGCACGAAGACAACGGGGCAGCCGAGGTGTGCGCAGCGGGTCGAGATCGCGATGTACTCGTTCGGGCTCTCCGGCGGGTAGCCCTTCTCCTTCGCCTCGGGTGAGTTCGTGATCTCCGGGTTGCCCTGCCGGATGTATGCCGTCGTCTTGCCGGTCTCGCCGATTCCCTCGACGGCTGTGATCACGACCGACCGGTAGGTGTCAGGGCTGAAGTCGGAGGTCGGACCGACCGCCTGCCAGGGCTCCGCCTCCTCCTCGAACAGAGGGGCGACGGCAAAGCCGACCGCCGGCAGCGCGACGGCGGCGACAGCCACCCCACCGACCGCCTGGACGCCGATCGTGAGGGCGGTCCGGCGCGTCATCGACTCGCCTTGGAAGTAGCCGGCAGGCTCCGGGGTCGGCAGCCTCTGCGGTGCCCCCTGCTTGTCGTTTCCCTCGTCAGCCACGTTCCGGGAGGTCCTCGCCGGCGAAGCCTATCGACTCGGATGCGAGCGCCAGAGCGTCGCCGAGGCCGGCCCGGCGGGCGGTTTCGCGAGCGTTTCGGAACAGCATTTCGGTCGCCTCGGGGTCGCCCCGGCGCAGCGCCTCCTTGGCCTTGGCGTGCTCCGGCGTCGCCCCGGCGGCCACCGCGACGCTCGCCGCGAGCCAGAGTGCGTGGACCCTGTCCGCGCCCGATCCAGGGCCGTCCTCGGCGTGTATCTGAGCGGCCAGGCTGATCAGGTCGGCGAGCTCGACGACCGCCTCCATGTCGCCCCGCGCCGCCAGGCGCTCGAGGCCGAGCGCGTAGAGATAGTCGCCGGCGAGCAGACGTAGATCGGAATCCGCTCCCTCGATCAGCCGGGGCGTCTCGTAGTGCAGCAGGTAGCCCTCCCTGATTGCCTCGACCAGCAGCAGGTACTCGTCCGTGGCCCCGGCCGCCCGGGGACCGGCCGCCGCCAGCGACCCCAGCACGGGCTCCTCGTCGGAGTCCCGGACGTACGGCGAGATCACGTTCTGCCCATCTCGGAGGAGCGCCGCCAGGGCGGCGAGGGAGGTGCCATTCGCGGGCATGCGGGACAACGAGGTTAGACGCGGTCGCGCTCAGACGGCCTGCGGGAACGCCTCGGCTGCGGCCTCGATCGTCCTATCGATCGTCTCGTCGTCGTGGACGAGCGAGGGGAACCAGGCTTCGAACTGCGAGGCGGGTGGATAGAGCCCGCGTTCGAGCAGCGCCCGGCAGAAGCGACCGTAGGCAGCGGTGTTGCAGGCGCTCGCCCCAGCGAAGTCGCGGACAGGCTCCGTGCTGAAGAAGACGGTGAGGAGCCCCGGCACGCTGCTTACCTGGACGGGGCGATCCCCGGCCGCCTCACGTAGCCCGGCCGCCAGCCGCTCCGTGATCGAGGCGAGACCGATGTATGCGGCTCGGTCGAGCTTGCGCAGGGTGGCCAGCCCAGCGGCGACCGCGAGCGGATTGCCCGAGAGGGTCCCGGCCTGGTAGACGTCGCCGGCCGGGGCGACCCGCTCCATCAGCTCGCGGCTACCGCCATAGGCCGCGGCCGGCAGCCCGCCGCCGAGCACCTTGCCCATCACGGTCAGGTCGGCGTCGATGCCGAGCAGCTCCTGCGCCCCGCCGCGTGCCACCCGGAAGCCGCTGATCACCTCGTCGAGGATGAGCAGAGCGCCTGCCTCGGCGGTCGCGTCGCGGAGATGCTCGAGGAATCCCGGATCCGGTGGGACCACTCCCATGTTGGCGGGCACAGGCTCCGCGATCACCGCCGCCGGCTGGGTCGTCGCGATCGCATCTGCCACGGCCTCCTCGTCGTTCCACGGAACGATCAACGTGTCCGAGGCCTGCGCCTCGGTGACGCCGGGGCTCGCCGGGACCCCGGCCGTGGCGAGACCGGAGCCGGCCTCCGCCAGCAGACCGTCGACGTGGCCGTGATAGGCGCCCGCGAACTTGACGATCTTGCTGCGGCCGGTGACCGCCCGGGCGAGACGGAGAGCCGACATGGTCGCCTCGGTGCCCGAGCTCGTCATTCGCACCATCTCGACGCTCGCGAAGCGATTTGCGACCTCCTCGGCGAGCTCCACCTCGTCCGCGGTCGGCGCCCCGTAGCTCGTGCCGCGGCTCGCGGCCGCGGCAATGGCCTCGACCACCAGCGGGTCGGCGTGGCCCAGGATCAGCGGCCCCCATGACGAGACCCAGTCGACGTAGCGGTTACCGTCGACGTCCCAGATGTAGGGGCCCTCTCCGCGCTCGATGAAGATCGGGCTGCGCCCGATCTGCTTCATCGCCCGCACCGGCGAGTTGACCCCTCCGGGCAGGACCTCCTGTGCTCGCCGGTACAGCTCCTCTGACCGGCTTATGAGTTCTCAGCCTCCCAGCGGGCGTAGTCCTCGGTGAAGTAGTGGAGGCGGATCTTCTTGAACTCGGTCGAGGAGTAGAGCACCGCGCGATCGTCGCCATGGAGATCGTGCTGATCGGCGATCCCGTCGAGGATCGCGTCGCACTCCTCCTTCGAGCGACCGTGAGCCATGGTGAAGACGCTGTAGGGCCAGTCTGCGTAGGTCGGTCGCTGGTAGCAGTGGGAGATGCCTCGCACCGCCGCCATCCGGGCCCCCACGTCGAGGATCTGATCCTCGGGGACGCGCCAGACGCCCATCCCGTTGGCCGAGAAGCCGGCACGCCGGTGGTAGAGGATCGCCGCGACTCGCCTGAGCAGCTTGCGGTCGACCATCCCGGCGAGGTGGGTGAGAAAGGCATCGGTGCTCATCCCGACCTCGCCGGCGGCCGCATCGTAGGGCCGGTCCGTGACCTCCATCGGGCCCTGGAGGGCGCGGATCACGGCCACGTCGCGGTCGTCGTAGGGCTGGCGCTCGAGCTCGCGGGGCGGCGCGGCCTCGACGGCGGCGGCGAGGTCCTCGGTGCCGCCCTCCATCTCGAGGTTCATGTTGATCTTGAAGAGCGTCAGGGTGGGCAGCTGGCGGATCGACTCCGCAGCGGTGAGGCGCTGCAGCACCTCGAGCGTCCCATCGAGCCCGAGCTCGGAGTCCGGAGGCGTCGCGATCGTGAACCAGAGGTTGAACTCGTGCGTTCGCAGGTAGTTATGGGAGACGCCCGGGTGGGAGTTGATGATCCGCGCGGCCCGGTGGGGGCTCCCCGAGTCGACCTTTGCCGCAACCAGCATCGAGCTGTATCCGAGCGCGCGCGTGTCGAATATCGGCGTGATCTCGCGGATGATCCGCTCGTCCAAGAGGCGCTGGGTGCGGGCCTTGACCTCACCGGGCGCAAGCTCGGCCTCCGCGGCGATCAGCTCGAATGGCTCGGGCTGGAGCGGAAAGCTCGACTGAAGCAGGTTCATCAGCCGCTTGTCGGCCTCGTCCAGGGGAACCGCAGCGCCACCCGCCCGCGAGCGGAGCTTCGGCTTTACCGTCGCCGTGGTGATCCCGTCGCTGGGTTTGTTCACCGGCGGGCGGCCTCCGCGGCGAGCCAGGCGGCGGCGTCCTTCGCGAAGTAGGTGATGATCATGTCGGCGCCGGCCCGGCGGATCGCGGTCAGCGACTCCATCGCCGCGGCCCGCTCGTCGATCCAGCCATTCGCCGCCGCGGCCTTCAGCATCGAATACTCCCCGCCGACGTGGTACGCGGCGAGGGGCGCCCCGGTCGCATCCTTGACGCGGCGGATGACGTCGAGGTAGGGAAGCGCCGGCTTCACCATCACGACGTCGGCGCCTTCCTCGAGATCGAGCTTGGCCTCGCGAATGGCCTCGTCGGCATTGGCCGGATCCATCTGGTAGCCGCGCCGATCGCCGAACTCGGGGGCGGAGCCGGCGGCCTCGCGGAAGGGGCCGTAGAAGGCGGACGCGTACTTGGCGCTGTAGGCGACGATCGGCACTGAGGAGTGCCCCTCCTCGTCCAGCTGGCTCCGGATAGCACCCACCCGGCCGTCCATCATGTCGCTCGGCGCCACGGCGTCCGCGCCCGCTGCCGCGTGGGAGATCGCGGTCTTGGCGAGCAGCTCGAGCGTCAGGTCGTTGTCGACCTCGCCCTCACGAACGATCCCGCAGTGCCCGTGGGAGGTGTACTCGCAGAGGCAGACGTCGGTGATCACGACGATCTCGGGATGCGCCTCCTTGAGCGCACGGACGGCCATCTGGACGACGCCCTCGTCGTCGTAGGCCTCGCTGGCTACCTCGTCCTTGCTCGCGGGGATCCCGAAGAGGAGCACGGCGCGGACGCCGGCCGCGCCGATCTCCGTCACCTCGGCAACGGCCTCCGAGATCGAGAGACGCTCCAGGCCGGGCATCGAGGAGATCGGCTCCCGCACGCCCTCGCCCGCCGTGATGAACAGCGGCTGCACGAGGTGCTCCGCGGTCAAATCGGTTTCGCGGACCAGGTCGCGGAGCGGCTCGGTCCGGCGCAGGCGCCGCAGTCGGATGGCAGGAAAGCTCATGCGCCTGATTCTAGGCCGGTCCAGGCCGATGCTCGGGTGCTCACGCAAACCGGCGTAGCGCGACCCGCGCAATTGCCAGGTACGCGACTGCCAACAGCGCCAGGTGAAGGAAGGGGAGGCCCAGGTCCGGGCCCGAGGCGGACAGCGCCCCGGAAAGCGCGTCCAGGGCCGGCCGGAACGGGAAGGCGCCGGCGATCACGTGGATCACATCGAGCAGGCCCTTGCTCACCGTGCCGGACGGGACCAGGGAGATGAAGGCGACCGGAAGGGCAAGGGCGAAGGCAAGCAGGGCGCTGGCCCGCACCTCGCGGGCCGCGGCGCCGATCGCAAGCCCCAGCGCCGAGGAGGCGGCGCCCGCGAGCAGGATCGCCGGGACGATCAGGTAGATCCGGCTCCACCCGATCGACTCGAAGGGCGTGATCGCGGCGAGCAGCAGCAGGGTGACCACGAGCGCGGCTCCGGTCCCGAGCGCGGCCTTCTCCATGAGCAGGCCCTCGCGGCTGACCAGTCCGCGCGTGAGCCGGGTGAAGGTGTTCTCTTCGCGCTCGAGCGCCAGCGATCCCGAGACGAGCAGCACGGTGACGAACAGCAGGGTGACGGCCGCGGCGACGGCAACGGCGAAGGTGTCGAGCGGTGGGATGCTCCCCGCGACCACCCGCTTGTCGACGGAGATCGGCTGACGGACCGAGGAGAGCAGGCTGTCCGCAAGCGCCAGGTTCTGGCGGGCGAGCCGGGCAAAGGCGCTGATCTGGGCGACCTTGCCGCGCTGATCCGGCGGCAGGTCGGCCTGGATCGAGTCGAGGATCTTGGCTGCCTTCTGCAGGCCAAGGACCCGAACGGTCTGTCCCAGGAACGGGATCTGGAACTCGCCGCCGTTCGCGAGGATCTTCTCGTAGTTGGCGGCTACGTCACTGATCTTCCCCGAGAGCAGCAGGTTCGCCTGGGTGAGCAGCGAGCTGATCCGATCGTCGACGATCTGGGCCTTGAGGGGGTCGTCCTGGTTGACGAGCACCTCGACCGTCGCGGGCTCCGAGCCGGCGGTGGTCAGCTCCGCCTGCAGCTTGCTGAGGAAGTCCGGGGGCAGGATGAGGCCGCCCAGCACCTCACCGTCCTTCACCTTCTGCTCGACCTCCGCCCGGCTGGACGCCGGCACGCACTCGATCTTGGCGCAGAGCTGGCGGTGGGCCTCTTCCTGGCTGAACCCAACCGTGCTGCCCAAGTTGAGGCCGGCGCTCGGCGGGATCTGGTTGAGGAAGGCGACCCGCGGCTTCTCGGGGCTCCGAGAGATCGCGAGCCCAATCAGGATGGCGAGCACGATCGGGTAGACGATCAGTAGCCCGGTGACCAGCGGCGAGCGGCGCAGGATCTGCAGATCCTTGACGAGCAGCCAGCGCATCAGTGGCCCCGCTGGCGCAGAAAGCGGACGAAGTCGTTCTCGGGATCGGGGTCCGTTCCCTCGGGCGGGGCTCGGCGGCGCGGCGGAGCTGCGCGAAGCTGCCGTCGAAGATCGTCTCGCCGTCCGCCAGAACAACCAGACGGTCGCCGTGGTGGCCGACCTCCTCGATCTGGTGTGTCGAGTAGATGACGGTCGTGCCGCCCTCGGCCAGGCGGGCCACGAACTCCCAGAGCCGGACGCGCTGGCTCGGGTCGAGTCCTGCGCTCGGCTCGTCGAGCAGAAGCACCGCTGGATCGCCGAGCAGCCCGATCGCGATGTTGATCCGCTGCTGGTTTCCGCCGGACAGGGACGACACCGGGTCCCCTCGCCTCTCTTCGAGGCCCGTCTGCTCGAGCATCCGCTCGAGCGTCCCCTCGACGTCGGTCACTCCCTCCATGTGGGCGAAGAGCCGCAGGTTCTCCTCGACCGTGAGGCGGCGGTAGAGCCCGGCCTGCTGCGGCACCCAGCCGACCTCCCCGTTCGAGCTGGTGATCCGGCCGGAGTCCGGCCTGGTGATCCCGGCAAGGATCGAGAGCAGCGTCGTCTTCCCGGCGCCGTTCGGCCCGAGCACGGCCAGCAGCTCTCCACGGCGAACATCGAGGCTCACGTCCCGCAGGGCGACACGCGCACCGAACGACTTGGAGAGGCCATCCACCTCGAGAACGGGGGCGGCGCGTGGCGCTCGCGCCCGCGGAGGCTCCTCACTCATCGGGCGAAAGCTAGTGACAAGTGAACTCGGCCGCGACGGCGGTCGTCTACGGTGGCGTGCTGATGCGGCTCCTGTTCATAGGGGACGTCGTCGGCGGGCCCGGCCGGCAGGCTCTGGTGACGGCGATGCCCGAGCTCCGCGCCGAGCGGATGCCCGATCTCGTCGTGGTCAACGGGGAGAACGCGGCCGGCGGCGTCGGGGTCACCAAGGAGACAGCCGAGCAGATCTTCGACGCTGGCGCCGACGTGATCACGCTCGGCAACCACACCTACCGCCACCGCGACGTCTACCCCTACCTGGACGCCGAGCCGCGAATCGTCCGCCCCTCCAATTTCCCAGCGTCCAACCCCGGGCGTGGCCACACGATCACGGAGGCCGCCGGGATGCGGGTTGCGGTGATCAACCTGAGCGGGCAGATGCACCTCCAGGTCGAGCGCAATCCCTTCACCGCGATCGACGACCTGCTCGAATCGCTCGCCGGCGCGGCGGACGCCTATCGTCGTCGACTTCCACGCCGAGCTCACCAGCGAGAAGGTGGCGATGGGCTGGCACCTCGACGGCCGTGTGGCGGCGGTGCTCGGGACGCATACCCATGTCCCCACTGCCGACCCCCGGGTCCTGCCGGGCGGCACCGCTCACATCGCGGACGTCGGCATGACCGGCTCTCGCGCCGGAGTGATCGGCGTCAAGCGGGAGCAGGCGCTACAGGCGTTCAGGACCCAGATGCCGGTGCGCTTCGACACCGCGGACGAGGACGTCTGGCTGATGGGCGTCGCGGTCGAGATCGGAGACGACGGGCTCGCGCGCCGAATCGACCAGATCCTCATCCCGATCTCCTCCTAGCGGCGACGATCCCCGCCGCCAGCAGGGCGATCAGCAGGAAGGGCAGGAACCAGGGGATGTAGAGGTAGAACCAGTGGTCGACGGTGAGCTCCATGCCGAGCAGCACCGCCGCACCCAGGGCGGCGACCGTGACATGGTCCCGGCGCCGCGGCCGGAACGCGACCAGCACGGCCAGGCCAACCACCGCCGCCTTGACCACCGCCTGAAGCCAACCCAGCGAATGGGCCTGGCCCCAGATGCTGAACGGCGAATCCCGCCCGCCCTGCTCGGCCGATCGTGCGGTGCCAGAAGGTCGATAGACCCGGATCCTGCAGCGCCTGGAACGAGACCACCAGGATGGTGAGCCCGAAGGCGATCGTGAACGGGATGACGACTTTGCGCGTAGCTGCGCACGGATCCCTCGCGCCCGCCATCGGTCGCGCCATAGGTGGCGAAGAGCGGCCCGAGGGCGAGTGGGGCGAACTTCGTCATCGCCGAGAGCGCCAGCGTGATTCCGCGCGCGCATCGGCGAGGTCAGACAGAGGAGAGCCGCCGCCAGGGTGAGCGAACCAGCGCGTCGTTCGTGTTCGACTCCAGCGCATACGCGGTGTAGGGGCAGGCGGCCCAGCCGAAGCAGAGGAGCACCCCGAGCTCCGTCCCCCGGCGGCCGCGCCGGATCCGGCGGCCAAGCAGGAAGAGCACCGCCATCGTCGCCAGGTCGAAGAAGATCGCGCCCAGCGTGGGCGGCGGGCAGTTCGTCCCAGGTGCCGCTCCAGGGGAATGCCTGCTCGAACGGGACGTAGGCGTAGTAGGCGACCGGCCCGTAGGTGTCGCCCGATTGGTCGTCCGACGGGAAGTTGTCGTAGATCGGCTCGCGGTCGGCGATCCGGTCGGCGCCGATCACCCCCGAGTAGCCCACGTCGATCACGTTCGAATCGAAGACGTTGAGGGCGACGCGGCCACCGATCAGGGCGAGGGTGGCGACCGCCAGGACGGCGATCGGGGCCGACGGTCGCAGCCCCGAGCCGCTGCGCGCGCCGGAAGCCGAGCCAGAGCGCTCGACGCGAGCAGATAGAGAAGCGGCGGGTAGGCGAGCGGGACCGAAACCCCGATGTTGCCCTTGTTGAAGAAGTAGTGCGAGAGGCCGAACCCGGCGACGATCACCAGCAGATCGAGGTGGGCGAGCCGGAAGGGCCGGCGCCAGTCGAGCAGCCCGAGAACGAAGATCGCGCAGAGGGGGAGCCAGATGTAGGGCGCGTTGATCATCTGGCCGAAGGCGCCCGGATAGCCGCGGGCCATTCGCCAGGCGACCTGGTAGCCGGTCCAGGACTCGACGACCTTGCCGTTGTTCGGGTCGACGACGACCTGGACGACCTCGCTTGCCACCGGTGAAGAAGCCGACCTCCCAGAGACCCGTCCCCGGGTTGCGGCTGGCGGACGGACTCAGGTCGGGGTGCTGCTCGGACGCCGCCACAGCCTTGGGGTCGAGCTTGGCGATTTCGATCGCCTTCGTCTCTAGCAGATCCTCGGCTGCTGGGCGCCGGCGGAGCCCGGCAGCAGCATGATCAAGACGAGCGCTAGGGAGGCAGCGAGGGAGAGCGCTCGGACTAGACGAACGTCCACAGCTTGTTGCCGATGAAGTTGAAGGGCATGGCGATCGCCACGGCCACCGCCTGGGCGGGGAGATCGCCCATCCCGCTGCGCACCAGCAACTCGAGGGCGATCAGGTTGACGATCAGCGCGAGCACGCTCACCGTGAAGAATCGCGCGGCCTGGAACCCGGCGTGTCCGTGCTTCGCGTCGAAGGTCCAGTGGCGGTTCCACCAGAAGTTGTTCGATACCGCAACGCAGAAGGCGATGATCGCGGCTGGGATGTGGTGGATGTTCAGCGGCCCGACCATGACCGCGAACACCGCGAGGTTGACGATGTAGCCGGAGCCGCCGACCAGCCCGAACTGGAAGAGCTGCACCCAGTTCTGCGGCTTCAGGGTGCCTCGGCCGATCCGTTTGGCGGTCTGAACCGGGGTCACCCCTGAGGCCTCTCGGTAGCGACGCCGAAGTGACTCCAGGATCACCGGGGCGAGGTCCCGCAACGCCCATTGCGGCCGCTCACCCGGACCCTCGGGACCACAACCCACGAACATCACCGGGGCGAGCGAGTCTCCGCGGCCGAGCGATCCGTGGCTGCCCCCGCCGACGTGGCTGATCCCGCCCCAGTCGACGCACTCGTAGCCCTCCTCCGCGGAGATCAGGATGTCGCCCGCATGCGGGGAGGTGAGCGCCGACCAGAGCCGAGCCAGGCCGTCGGGGTACTCGTGTGACTCGAAGCGGCCCCGGGTGACGTCGCCCGCCAGCGCCTCGGGCTCGCCGCTCACTGCCCACCTGTTGCCGCGCCGGTCGCGGAGCTGCCCGCCGGGGCGGAAGCGGAACTCGTAACCATTGCGCTCCACCACCGCCTCGACGGCGCCGGCGTCGGGCAGACCGACCCCCGTGCGCACGATCGGGGCGCCGTCGTCCGCCGCCAGCCAGGTGACCAGGTCGACTCCGGCGAGCTCTCGGAGACGGAGGCGGGCGCGCTCGTGGGTTACGGGATGCCGGCGGCCGCTGTCCAGGATGTAAACGGCGCCGGCGCGCGAGGTCGGGCTGACCGCGATCTCCGCCTCTTCGGGCCGGTCCGTGTTGGGCTGGAGCACCGCCCAGTCCTCGGCCAGCTCGTCCGCGAGCGGCAGCGCATGCTCGACGTCGGTCTGGGCATGATCGGCCGTCAGCAGCACGGCGTGATCGGAGAGAAAGGCGTCCAGGCCTCCGCCGGCCTCGATGATGCGGGCGAACATCGAATCCGCCTTGCCGATCGATTCGAGGGTGGCCTCGGGGCCGTGCCGGTGGGAGTGGAAGTCGTTGTCGGGCAGGCTGAAGAGGAGGAACTCGTACGCCCCCTCCCCGACCAACTCCTCGGCCACGCAGGCCGAGTACTCGTCGCGGGTCCCTGGCCGGGTGAACGTCGGTCCACACCCGGTGGGACGGCTGGCGTAGAGGTCGCCGTAGAAGAACTCGTCGGGCCCCCAGACCGCGTGGCGGAAGTTGGCGACGGCCGCCGCCCGGCGGGCCAGTCCCTCGAGACCGAGCTCGTGGCGCTGGCGCCCCCGGAAGATCAGGAAGGGGGTTGCCGCGGTGCGTATCCCGGCATCGCCTAGGCGCTCGAACACCGTCTCGGCCTGCCAGCTCAGGTGGTCGAGATTCATGTTGTAGACGAGGTCGTACATCGCCCGGAAGAGCCCGAACGTGCGTGTCGCCTCGAACGAGGATCCGTACTCGATGTAGCGGCGCTCGACCCGGTGGTACCAGTTCATGCCCATCACCCAGTGGCCCGCCGGACCGGTGCCGGTCATCATCTCCGAGCTGGCCACCGGCGTCACCGAGGGGAAACTCGAGACGCAGTCGGGGATCATCTGGCCGCGCTCGAGCAGCCCCGCGAAAGTCGGCGCGAGATCCTCGTCGATCGCTCGCATCAGCATCTCGGGATGCATGGCGTCGACTACGACGAGGATCAGCTTCCGCCGCACGGCTTATCGGAGGACCCGCAGGCCCTCATGCTTGCGCTCGGCTCGACGTCGGCGCGAGACCCAGACCCAGCTCAGGGCCACCAGGGCGACGAGCGAGAACGGCTCGAACACGAGACTGATGCCGGCGACGACCACCGCGGTCACCACCACGATCAACGTCACCCCTACCGGTGACTGCACATCCGCGCCGGTTACGCGATCCCGCTGCCTGCGAATCGCCCCCGATGCGATGTCACGGCTGACCACCGCGGCGAGGCCGGCACCGATCACCCCGATCGGAAGCGCGGGCCAGACCGACTCGTCCGCTCCGTTGAGAGCCGCCCCGGCGGCCAGCACCCCGATTGGCGCGGCGCCGACGACTGCGCCCCAGGTGGGCATGATCGGGGGAAAGACAACTCCGAGGATGAGCCCGGCCGCGATGGCCAGACCCAGTCCCTGGCAGATCGCGAGGAACATCCGGGCGGGAGGCTACCGCCATCGCGCTACTGGCCAGAGCGCCCCGCGGCCTTGCGGCCAGGTCGCTCTCGGTCCGCCAAGATGTCCGGCGTGACCGATCCACAAGAAAGGGACAAGCCGGCTCCGCGCTCAGCCGAGAGCCCGCGCCGCCGTCGGGCGCACACGACCTCGCGAGACCTCGAGCGCTACGCGGGACTGTTCGCGAGGCGCACCCAGGTGATGCGGTCCTCGGCGATGCGCGACCTGATGGCGATCACGGCGCGGCCCGAGGTCATCTCGCTCGCCGGCGGCCTGCCGGACACCTCGACCTTCCCGGCCGAGAGCTTCGCGGCCCAGATGACCCGCATCGCACACGAGTCCTCGGCCGAGGCCCTCCAGTACGGGCCGACGGAGGGCTTCGAGGAGACCAAGGCCTGCATCGCCGAGGTCATGGCCGCCGAGGGAATGGCGCCCGATCCCGACGATCTGATCGTGACGACCGGAGGCCAGCAGGCCATCGACCTGATCACGAAGACGCTCGTCGATCCGGGCGACCCTGTGGTCTGCGAGGCACCTACCTACCCGGGGGCGGTGCCGACCTTCTGCAGCTACGAGGCGGACGTCCACCAGGTGCGGACCGACGATGACGGGATGCGGATCGACGAGCTCGGAGGCCTGCTCTCCGCGCTCGCCCGCGACGGCCGCCGCCCCAAGTTCATCTATTCCGTGCCGAGCTTCCAGAACCCGGCGGGCGTGACGCTCTCGGAGGAGCGGCGGCGGCGCCTGGTCGAGCTGGCGCGGCAGCACGAGGTGCTGATCGTCGAGGACAACCCCTACGGGCTGCTGCGCTACGACGGGGATCCCCAACCAACGCTCTACAGCCTCGATGGCGGTGACTACGTCCTCTACCTAGGCACGCTTTCGAAGATCCTCTCGCCGGGCATCCGGATCGGCTGGGTGGCGGCACCGCCCCCGGTGCTCGAGAAGATCGGACTCGGCAAGCAGGCGGCCGACCTCTGCACCTCGACCCTCAGCCAGTACTTCGTCCGAGAGTATTTCGCGGAGGGCCGTTGGCTCTCCTACATCTCAGACCTGATCGAGATCTACCGCGACCGTCGTGACGCGATGCTCGAAGCCCTCGAGCGCCACTTCCCCCCGCAGGCGGAGTGGACGCGGCCCGAGGGGGGCCTCTTCCTGTGGGCGACCCTCCCCGACTACATCGACACCACCGATCTGCTTGCGAAAGCCTTGCGCGAGAACGTCGCCTTCGTCCCGGGGCGCGCCGCCTACGCGGATGGTGTCCGCGGAGCCTCGTCGATGCGGCTCAACTTCTCCGCCTCGGGCGAGGATGAGCTGCGAGAGGGAATCCGGCGCATCGGGGGCGTCATCTCCGAGCAGATCGCGCTCTACGAGACGATCACCGGCGAACACCGGGTGGCGCCTCCCCCGGGCGAGGGAGAGGATCCGGGGGGCGAGGTCGTCCCGATGCCGAGGCGATGAAGGTCGTCGTGCTCAAGGGAGGGAGCTCGCTGGAGCGCGAGGTCTCCCTGCGCTCCGCGGCGCGTGTCGAGGATGCGGTCGGCGAGCTCGGCCACGAGGCGATCGGCATCGACGTCGGGCAGGACCTCGTCGACCGGCTCCGCGATCAGCGCCCCGACGTCGTCTTCATCGCCCTGCACGGGCCGGGAGGCGAGGACGGCACTGTGCAGGAGTTGCTCGAGATCCTCGACCTGCCCTACACCGGCCCGGGGGTGGCGGCGTGCGCGCTCTGCATGGACAAGGTCGCCGCCAAGCACGAGGTGCGCGCGGCCGGCATCCCGACTCCGGACTGGGCGGCCTTCAACGCGACCGCCTTTCGCGAGCTGGGCGCCGCTGACACGCTCGAGGACATCGAAGCTCGGCTCGGCTTTCCGCTCGTCGTGAAGCCGGCGAGCCAGGGCTCCTCGCTCGGTGTCGAGTTCGCCGCGGCCCGCGACGAGGTGCCGCAGGCGCTGGTCGCGGCCTTCAGCTACGACGACCGGGTGCTGCTCGAGCGCTACGTGAAGGGGCGTGAGCTGGCGGTGAGCGTTCTCGGGATCGAGCCCCTCCCCGTCGTCGAGGCCATTCCCCGGGAGGAGGATTTCTTCAACTTCGAGGCGCGCTACGAGATCGGCCGGACCGACTACGTCTCCCCCGCCGAGCTAACCGAGGAGGAGACCCGCAGGGTGCAGGAGCTCGCTGCCCGGACCTACGAGACGCTCGGCTGCAGCGGCTTTGCCCGTGTCGATCTGATGCTCGACACGGAGGGGCCACAGGTGCTCGAGGTGAACGCGATCCCCGGCCTCACTGACACGAGCCTCTTCCCGATGGCCGCCGAGGCGGCCGGAATCGACTTCACGAGCCTGGTGGAGCGCATCCTGGCAAGCGCCCGCGAGCGGCCGGCGAGCGAGGCGACGCTACCGGCTTGAGCCGAGGTCCGGGGGTCCTCGCCCTCGCCCTGGGCGAAGTCCTCGGGGGTGACGTTGTCGAGGAACTCCTTGAACTTGTCGACGACCTGCTCGGTGTCCTCGACCTCCTCGCCCTCGAACTCGATGGCCGACTCCTCGATCACCTCGTCGGCGGCGAAGATCGGCGCCGAGGTCCGCACCGCCAAGGCCAGAGCGTCGGAGGGCCGGGAGTCGATCTCGACCTCGGAGCCGTTCATCGAGATCGTGATCGAGGCGAAGAAAGTGTTGTCCCGCAGCTCGGTGACCGAGACCTTCTCGCACTTGGCCTCCATCTGATCGAGCACGTCGGAGAGCAGGTCGTGGGTCATCGGCCGTGGAGTCGATGCCCCCTGGAGCTTCATCAGGATGGCCGCGGCCTCCGGGTGGCCGATCCAGATCGGCAGGAACTTGTTGCCGTCCACTGTCTTCAGCAAGACGATCGGCTGCTTGCCGACCATGTCGAAGCTGACGCCGTAGATGGTCATTCGCTGCACGAAGGTCTCCTCGTCAGGGCCGCACGGATTATAGGAGCGGCCCAAAGCGCGCTAGATGGCCTGGGACACGACCCTCGAGTAACTGGGGGCTGGAGTGGGCGATCCTGGACTCGAACCAGGGACCTCTTCCTTATCAGAGAAGCGCTCTAACCGACTGAGCTAATCGCCCGCGGGTTGGCGATTCTAGCTCGCGGATCAGGACCGCTTCCGAAGCCGGCGGGCGAGCGACTCCAGCTCGGCGAGGTCGTCGAAGTGGAACTCCGCCTTGACGCCATTGCCGTCGCGCCGCACCCGGACGTCCCGGCCGATGGCCGAGCCCAGCAGGTCCTCCGCGTCCGCCATCGCCGCGCGCTCCTCGGCGGAGACCCGGCCGCCGCTCGCCGCCTTTCTCCGCCGGGGGCCCTCCTCGGCGCGCCGCTCGGTGTCCCGCACCGACCAGCCCTGGGCCGCAGCCTGCTTGGCGAGCAGGCTGCGGCGACCCTGATCGGGGACCTGGAGAATGGCCCGCCCGTGGCCCTCGGTGAGGTCGCCTCGCTCGAGCAAGGTGAGCGCCGAGTCGGGCAGATCGAGGAGGCGGATCAGGTTGGAGATCGCGGCGCGGCTTCGGCCCACCCTGCGGGCGAGCTCCTCTTTGGAGATGCCGAGATCATCGACCAGCGACGCGCAGGCTCGGGCCTCCTCCACCGGATTGAGGTCCTCCCGCACCATGTTCTCGATCAACGCAGCCTGCAGGCGCTCGTCCTCCGGCGAGCTCCGTACCACGGCCGGAACCCGGCCGATGCCGGCCTTCTGGGCCGCACGCCAGCGGCGCTCGCCCGCGACCAGCTCGTAGCGCCCGTCGTCGAGGGGGCGAACGATCAGCGGCTGGAGCAGCCCGACCGACCCGATCGAGCCGGCCAGGGCGTCCAATGCGGCGGCGTCGAACTTGGCGCGCGGCTGCTCTGGGTTCGGCTCGATCTGGGTGACGTCGAGCTCGCGAAGCTCGGGCCCGCCCGCGGAGCTCTCCGGCAGAATCGCCGCCAGACCGCGCCCCATCCCGCGTCGACGCTCAGCCATTCGCCACTCCGAGGGCGAGCACCTCGTCGGCGAGGGCGCGATATGCCCGCGAGCCGCTGGACTTGGGGTCGTGCTCGGAGACCGGGACCCCATAACTCGGGGCCTCCGCGATCCGGACGCTGCGCGGGACGACGGTCTTGAACACCCGCGCCGGCAGGTGCTCGCGGAGCTCACGCTCGACGTCGCGGGCCAGCCGGGTCCGGTCGTCGTGCATCGTGATCAGCACGCCCGCCATCTCGAGCGATGGGTTGAGCTCCTGACGGACCAGCTTCAGCGTGTCCAGGAACTGCACCAGCCCCTCCAGCGCAAGGTACTCGGCCTGAACCGGAACGATCACCTCGTCGGCGGCGACGAGTGCGTTGACCGCCACCGGTCCGAGCGACGGTGGGCAGTCGAGCAACGTTGAGGCGAATCGCTCCCTCACCGGGCCGAGACCATCACGCAGCCTGGTCTCGTAACCACCTGTGCGCGGCAGCTCGACTGCGGCCCCGACCAGATCCACATGCGCCGGAACTATCCACAGGTTGTCCGGGCCCGCCGGGCGCGCGGCCTCGGCGACGGATACCTCGCCCGTGAGGCAGTCATACGACG
The DNA here is from genome assembly GCA_963801055.1 of uncultured Solirubrobacterales bacterium. GTDB lineage: Bacteria > Actinomycetota > Thermoleophilia > Solirubrobacterales > 70-9 > DASUPK01. Next base: position 101,105 of record CAWDDE010000003.1, read on the forward strand.
AAGGGTTGGAGTCCTTCGGCAGGCCAAGCGCAACCGTGGCGTTGCATTGCGCGTCGAGGTCGACGATCAGCGTCTGCTGCCCATCGGCGGCGACGCAGGCGCCCATGTTGACCGCGGTGGTCGTCTTGCCGACGCCCCCCTTCTGGTTCGCAATCGCGTAGACGGTTCCCATCGACTTGGTTCGGTCTCAGTTTGGTTCGGATCCGAACGGCCGCTTCGCCGCCATGCCGGGGCGCCGCGGCAGCTCCTTACGGAGTTGGTCCATTCTTGCGAAGCAGGTGGATGTGTCTGTCGCGGCTGCCGGGATAAGGCTGCACCGAGCGGATCTCGATGGGCTCCAGGGCGAGCCGCTCCACCGCGCGGGCGAGCTCTGCCTCCTCGTTCTCGGAACGAGCCCCCTTCCAGGCAACGAGGACGCCACCGTCGCGGAGCAACGGCGAGGCGAGCTCGGCCAGCGTGGCGAGCCTCCCCACTGCCCGGGCGGTGACTGCGTCGTAGGCCTCGCGCCCTTCCGCAGAGGCCCACTCCTCGGAGCGCTCGCAGACCACCGCGGCATTGCGCAGCCCCATGCGCTCGATCGCAGCGCCCATGAACTCGCACTTGCGGACGACGGACTCGATCAGGTCGACGCGTGCGTGCGCGAGTTCGGCGGCGAGCACCAATCCCGGCAGTCCCGCCCCGCTGCCCAGGTCGGCAATCCGCCGCGCCGAGCGCAGGGGCTCCAGCACGAGGCCGGTGAGCGAGTCGGCGATGTGGACGTCCCGGGCGCGCGGGACGGTCGAGGCCGAGATGGGGGCGCGCGCCTCCGCCAGCATCTCGAGCAGCGTCTCGATGGCTGGCTCCGCCTCGGGCGAGATGGCGCTCAATCCGGGAGCGGGTCGATGGGAGTTAGGCGGGCGCGCTGCGTCATCTGCGCGTGCGGATAACCAGATCAGCCCTCCAGGAGGGGTGCGACCACCACGTAGCGGTTGGGCTCGTCGCCCTCGCTGTAGGTCTCGATCTCGGGGCGGTCGCGCAGGTACTCGTGCACGACGCGGCGCTCGTTCGAGCCCATCGGATCCATCTCCACGGCCTGGCCGTGGCGGACCGCGTCCTCGGCGGCCATGTCGGCTCGGCGGCGGAGCGACTCACCCTGGCGGCGGCGGTAGCCGGCTGCGTCGACCGTGACCCGCTTGCGGTCCTGGCGGCCGCGGAAGGCGGCCTGATAGCAGAGCAACTGGACCGCATCGATCGTCTGGCCGTGGCGGCCAATCAGGAGGCCGACGTCCTCGCCCTCGATGTCGGCGTGGATCTCGTCCTCGCCCTCCTCAACAGCAACGGACGCGTCCAGTCCGAGCTCCTCGACGATGCGCTCGAGCAGCACCCGAACCCGCTCGGCTGGTTCCTCGGGCAGGACCGTGGGCTCAGATTCCACTCCTCCTTCAGCCACGCGCGGAGTCTAGGTGCGCACGGCCGTCGGCGTACCTAGCGACGTCGCTTCCGCTTCCGCGGAGGGGGCGGAGGGGGCTTTGCCGCCTTGACCTCCTGCGGCGTCGGCACCGACGGTAACGGCCAGACGAAGTGGATCACCGTCTGCTGCCCGATCTGCCAGAGGCCGCTGGCGATGAAGTAGACGGCGATCCCGGCCGGAGCATTGGGAATCAGGAAGACGGTGACGAGGGAGAAGACCCCCGCGAACAGGTAGCGCTGGGTGTTGCCCCCGGTGGTCTGCGGCGAGGGGGTGAAGATGATCAGTGCGAAGGTCCCAGCGACAGCGAGCAAGACGAGAACGACGGTCTCCGCGCCGGTTGGGTGCTCGCCGAGGTGGTTGATGAAGAGCCAGCCCGGGTCCCCCGAGGCGATCAGCTCGTCCTTGAAGGTGGTGCTGCGCAGGAGGTTGTAGAGCGCGATGAAGACCGGAAACTGGAAGACCAGCGGAAGGCAAGCGGAGAGCGGGTTGACGCCGTGCTCCTGGAAGAGGGCCATCTGCTCGCGCTGCATGCGCTGGCGGTCGTCCTTGTACTTCTCCTGGATCTCCTTCAGGTACGGCTGGAGCGCCTGCATCTCCCGCATGCCGTGCATCGACCGGAGGGTGAACGGCAACACGACCAGACGCGAGAGCCAGGTGATCAACACGATCCCGAGTCCCCAGGCGATCCCGACGTCGTCGTACAGCCAGGTGATGACCTCGTTGAAGAGATCCTCGAGTTGGGAGATGACCGGGATAGCGGCGTAGAGGAACACGTACGACTCCTACGTCGGGTCGAGGCGGTTGGATCCGGCGGGGGGGTGCGCGCGGCCCTGGGCCCGCTCCGACCGTGTCGGGGTGTTCCGGAAGAGCCGCCGGTCGGAGAGCTCGTCGACGCCCCCGTGACTGAACGGGTTGCAGCGCAGCAGGCGCCAGCCGGCAAGGACCGTCCCGCGGATCGGACCGAGCTCGCGGATCGCCTCCACCGCGTAGGCGGAACAGGTCGGGTAGTAGCGGCAACGCGGCGCGATCGCGGGCGAGATCCAGCGCTGATAGAGGCGGATCGGAGCGAGCAGGATCGCGATCAGGATCCGTTTCACGACAAACGCTCCTCGCCGGAATCCCCGGCGTCACTCAAAAGCTCGGCGAGCGAGCCCTGAATCCCTTCCTGACCCTCACGCTCGAGTAGACCCTCAGACCCGGGCCGAGCGACGATTACATAGTCCATCCCCGGCTCGATCCGAGCGGAGAGCTGCCAGAAGGCCTCCCGGACGGCCCGCTTCACCTTGTTCCGCGTGACCGCCTTGCCGATCTTGCGGCCCACCGAGAGGCCGAGACGAGCACCATCTGACGGCTCGTCGTCGCGCCGGGCGAAGGAATGCAGCACCAGGAAGCGGTTCGCGCGCGATTTGCCCTCGCGGTAGACGCGATCGAAATCGCCGCTCCGGGAGAGACGACGCCGACGGGCATCCGAGCGGCCCTCGGAAGACAACGCTACGGGGTGAGGCGCTTGCGGCCCTTTTGACGCCGGCGCCTCAGGATCGCGCGGCCGGAACGGGTCCGGCTCCGGGCTCGAAATCCGTGGGTCCGCGCTCGCTTGCGCTTCTTCGGCTGATAGGTCCGCTTCATCAGGAGGGCCCAAATGGAGAGGGCGAAGGGCAGGGCAGTATACGGCGTGGCCCCCATACCTTCCCGCATCCGCACAGCCCGGCAGGGGCCATCCCGGTTTTCACCGCGTTTTGCACGGAGAGCGCCGAGCTCCCCTTTCGAGCCGCTGGAGCCGAGCCTATGATCGGCCGCTCGGCTCGATGAGCGAACGGCGACGGAGGAGGACCAGGTTCAGGGGCAGGTTCGTGACGCCGGCCGGGACCTGAGCGGTCCCTGGCGCGAGATCCAGCGAGAACTGGCCGCCTCCGTCCCCGAGGACACCTACCGCCTCTGGTTCTCTCCACTCTCCCCCGTCTCCCGGCGTGGAGCCACCCTGTATCTGACCGGCCCGCAGCGTGTCTTACGCTGGGTCGGCCGCCGCTACATGGATTTACTCCGTGCCGCCACCGCCAGGGCGGTCGACGGCATCCGCGAGGTCGAGCTGGTCGTCCCGGACATCGCTCCGCCGGGCAGCGCGGCTCACGACGAGGCGGCGTGCCGCGTCACGCTCAACCCCGACTACACCTTCGAGCGCTTCGTCATCGGTCCCGGCAACCAGCTCGCCCACGCCGCAGCCCTGGCGGTCGCCGAGGCCCCCGGCGAGGCCTACAACCCACTCTTCCTCCACGGGCCCCCCGGGCTCGGCAAGACCCACCTCCTCGGCTCGATCGCCAACTACCTTCATCGCCACAGCCCGCAGCTGGCCGTTCACTACACCACGGCAGAGTCCTTCACCAACGAGTTCGTCTCCTCTCTGCACAGCGCCGCCATCGATGGCTTCAAGGAGCGCTACCGGCGCGCTGACGTGCTGTTGATCGACGACGTCCAGTTCCTCCAAGGCAAGGCCCGCACCGCCGACGAGTTCTTCCACACCTTCAACGCCTTCTACGAGGGTGGTGCCCAACTCGTCCTGACCGCCGATCGCGTGCCGGCCGAGCTCTCCGCGCTCGCCGAGCGCCTGCGGGATCGCTTCGAGTGGGGGCTCACCGTCCCGCTCGAGCCACCCGACCTCGCCACCCGCCTGGTCTTCCTCGGCAACCTCGCCCGCGAGCAGAGCGAGTCCATGCCGGCCGACGCGCTGCGGGCGCTCGCCTCCAAGACCTCATCCAACCTCCGCGTGCTCAAAGGGGCGCTGACCCGCGTCGTCGCCCGCTCCTCGCTGACCGCCTCCGCCGTCACCCCGGCGTTCGTTGACAGTGCCCTCCCCGCCGACACAATCGCTCCACATCCGCCCGCACGCCCGAATGCTCGTCAAATCCAGGAAGCCGTGGCCACCAAGCTCGGGCTGAGCCGTCGACGACATCCTCTCCCCCAGCCGCACCGCTCCCGTCGCCCGGGCGCGTCAGCTCGCCATGTACCTGACCCGCGAGCTCACCGACCTCTCCCTTCCGGCAATCGCGCAGGCCTTCAACCGCCGCGATCACACCACGGTCCTGCACGCCATCCGCAGGGTCGAGCGGGGTGCCCTCGAGGACGCCAGCGTCTCGCGCGCACGATCGAGGAGCTCACCTCAGAGCTCCGTTCGAGATCGACCAGTACGAACCCGGACGAATCGTGACCGAACCGATTGAAAGAATCGAATCGGAGGCTGTCCACATATCCACGCCATCCACAACCCTTACTACTCCTAGGAACGATCAACAACCGGCAATGAAGATCAACACCACACGCCAAGCGCTTCTCGATGCGCTCGCTCGTCGTCTCGCGAGCAGTGTCCGCCCGCGCCGCGCTGCAGGTGCTCTCAGGGATCCTGATCACCGCGAACGGTGAGGCACGCCTGCGCGCAACGGACATGGAGCTCGGCCTCGAGGTCGGCCTTGACGGCAAGATGGAGGGCGGAGGCTCGGTCGTGCTGCCCGGGCGCCTGCTGGTCGAGGTCGCGCGTTCTTTACCGGACGGGCCGGTCAGCATGGCTTTCCGCGAGGCCGAGCGCGACATCGAGCTCAGCGCCGGCTCCTCTCGCTTCCACCTGCGCACCCTTCCGGCGGACGACTTCCCGCGCTTCCCCGAGACCGAGGGTGAGCCGGTCGAGCTGCCCGGCGGCGCCGCTGCGCGACACGATCAACCGGGTGGCCCGCGCCGCCTCGCGTGACGAGGCGCGGCCGGTTCTGACCGGGGTCCTGGTCACGGTCGAGGGCGAACGAGATGACGATGGTCGCCACCGACTCCTACCGCCTCGCGGTGAAGATGACGAAGCTCGAGACCCGGTCGCGGAGCGGCTCGAGGCCAACGTCCCGGCCCGGGCGCTGCGCGAGCTGGCGCGCCTGATCGAGGCCGGTGGTGAGGATTCGCTGAGCGTCTGGCTGACCCGCAACCAGGCGATCTTCCGGGTGGGGCCGACCTCGCTCAGCTCGCGGCTGATCGATGGTCAGTTCCCGAACCATGCACAGCTTCTGCCGGAGTCCTACGAGCACGAGGTGAAGCTGCCCCGGGCGGAACTGCTCGAGGTGACCAGACGGGTGTCGCAGCTCGCACAGCGAAACGCGGCGCTGCGGCTCTCGTTCTCGGAGGGCGAGCTGGTGGTCTCGGCCGAGACCCCGGACCTCGGCGACGCGCGCGAGGCCCTTCCGGCCCCCTACTCGGGTGAGCTGCTCGAGATCGGCTTCAACCCCGAGTTCGTCAGGGACGGACTGGAGAGCATCGACTCCGATGACGTCGTCCTCAAGCTGATCTCCCCGCTCCGCCCGGGCCTGCTGGAGCCCGTCGACGCCGACGACTTCAGCTACCTGGTGATGCCGATTCGTCTCAACGTGTAGGTCATGAGAGGGGGCGCCGGACGCGAAGCGGAGGAGCCACCCGATTAATGTCGGTCGTCGGCGCAGTCGAGTGCCGCGGGTTTCGCAACCTCGCCGACGCGCGTACCGCGCTCGCCGCCGGCGATCGTGGTCGTTCACGGCGCGAACGGCGCCGGCAAGACGAACCTGCTCGAGGCGATCTACTTCGGCCTCACCGGTCGGTCCTTCAGGGCCGGCAATGACCGGGACATGATTCGCTTCGGAGAGCAGGGCGCGCGCGTCGAGCTCGACCTGGTGGCGAGCGGCGGCGCGCTTGCTTGCGGCGCTCGATCGCTCCGGGGAGCGACGGCACCTGCTGGCGGGCAGGCCGCTCGCTGGCGACCCCGGACGAGCGCCCCCTGGTGAGCGTCTTCCACCCCGATCGGCTGCAGCTCGTCAAGGGCTCCCCTGCCCACCGCCGAGCCCACCTGGACCGGTTCTGCGGCGCCATCTGGCCCGCCCGGGCCGACCTCCGCCGCCGATTCGGCCGAACCCTCGCCCAGCGCAACGCCCTGGTTGCGCGAATCCGGGCGGGACTCGGGAGGTCCGGAGTCCCTGCCGTCCTGGGACGAGCGCTTGGCGGCCGAGGCGGAGCCACTGATCGCGGCCCGCGCGGAGGCCGTCGATGCGCTCGCCGGGACCTTCACGGAACTCGGGGAGGGCCTCGGACTTCCGGAGGCCGAGATCTCCTATCGGCCGCGCGCAGCCGGGGGTCGCGAGCAGCTGGCCGCCGGAGCTCGCCCGCCGGCGCGCGGAGGACCTGGGCCGAGCCTACACCTCGTACGGCCCCCAGCTCGATGAGGTGGAGCTCCGGATCGCCGGCGAGGCCGCTACGCCGGTTCGGCTCTCAGGGCCAGCAGCGCCTCGCCCTGCTCGCGCTCCTGTTCGCCGAGCGCGCCGCCCTGCTCGAGGCGGGGCGCGCCGGCCGCCTCTGATGCTGCTCGATGACGTGATGAGCGAGCTCGATCCGGGGCACCGGCAGCTGCTCGTCTCGCTGCTCGAGACGGGGCGGACAGGCCGTGATCACCGCCACCGAGGCCGCCCACGTGCCCTCAGCCGGCGCGCTGCGGATCGAGGTCACCGACGGAGCGGTCGCGGCGGCCCGCCGCGCTGAGGGCGGCGTGAGGCGCCGGCGCGCACCCCGGCCGCTCGGCGCACGGCATCGAGCGAGGCGCTCGAGCGGGCCGAGCCGGCGACGCTGCTCGCGGCGGTGCAGAGCGCCTGGCCCGGCGGCGGTGGGGGAGGCGATCGCGCGCGAGGCGACCCCCGTCTCCGAGCGCTCCGGGGTGGTCACGGTGGCCTGCAGCTCGTCCGACCTGGGCCCAGGAACTGGACCTTCTCGGGGGGCCAGATCCTGGAGAAAATCAGGCCGAATCTGCCCTCGCGGGAGCCCTCTCGAGGGCCTCAGGTTCACCGCCTCGGGCGGATCCCGGCTGATTTTTCATTTAATTCGTCGTTTGCAGGGACTTTATGCTCCTTTGGCGCAATTTCCGGGGCTCTCGACTGGTAGACTTATGTGTACTTGAGTGAGGCCTCGACCCTCTTGTCCGCAAGGACTTTCCGAGCCGGGTCACGAAGGTCGTAGGCATCCCCTGATTGGACCGAAAGGAAGCTGAGTGGCGAAGACCTCCCAGCGCGGAGGAGCCAGCAAGAAAAGCTCCTCCCGCACGAATGGTGCTGCCAAGCGCAGCGCGACGAAGACGAAGAGCAGCAGGAGCAGGGGCTCCTCGTACGGCGCCAAGGACATCACCGTCCTCGAGGGCCTCGAGGCCGTTCGCAAGCGACCCGGCATGTACATCGGCTCGACCGGCCCCCGCGGGCTGCACCACCTCGTCTACGAGGTTGTGGACAACTCGGTCGACGAGGCGATCGCGGGTCACGCCAAGAAGGTCACCGTGACGCTGCATCCCGACAACAGCTGCACGGTGGTCGACGACGGGCGCGGCATCCCGGTCGAGAAGATGAAGAAGGCCAAGAACAAGCCCGCCGCCGAGGTGGTGCTGACCACCCTGCACGCCGGCGGCAAGTTCGGCGACGGTGGTGGCTACAAGGTCTCGGGCGGCCTGCACGGCGTCGGCATCTCCGTGGTCAACGCGCTCTCGGAGAAGCTCGACCTCGAGATCTGGCGCGACGGCGCCGTCTGGACGCAGAGCTACGAGCGCGGCAAGCCGACCACCAAGTTCAGGAAGGGCCGGGCCGTGAAGAGCACCGGGACGACGATCACCTTCTGGCCCGACCCCGAGATCTTCGAGGAGATCGAGTTCGACTTCGAGATCCTCTCCGAGCGCCTGCGCGAGACCGCCTTCCTCACCCGCGGCCTGAAGGTCGAGCTGATCGACGAGCGCGGCGAGGGCCGCAAGGTCGAGTTCCTCTACAAGGGCGGCATCGCGGACTTCGTCAAGCACCTGAACGAGTCCAAGGACCCGCTCCACCGCAAGATCATCTACTTCGAGGGCGAGACCAAGGACGGCCAGGTCGAGGTCGCGCTGCAGTGGAACTCCTCCTACCAGGAGTCCACCTTCAGCTTCGCCAACAACATCAACACCCACGAGGGCGGCACCCACCTCTCCGGCTTCCGCTCGGCGCTGACCCGGACCCTGAACGCGATCGCCGCGCAACCGCAGCCTGCTCAAGGAGAAGGACGAGAACCTCTCCGGCGAGGACGTCCGCGAGGGGCTGACCGCGGTCGTCTCGGTGAAGCTCGCCGACCCCCAGTTCGAGGGTCAGACCAAGGGCAAGCTCGGCAACCCGCCGATCGAGGGCCTGGTCAAGGAGGTCGTCAACCGCCGGCTCGGCGAGTTCCTCGAGGAGCATCCGGCCGATGCCCGCCGGATCCTGACCAAGGCGGTCGACGCCGCCCGGGCCCGCGACGCGGCCCGCAAGGCGCGCGACCTGACCCGGCGCAAGTCGGCCCTGGAGAACTCGATGCTCCCCGGCAAGCTCGCCGACTGCTCGGTCAAGGACCCGGCGCTCGCCGAGCTCTTCATCGTCGAGGGCGACTCGGCGGGCGGCTCGGCGAAGCAGGGCCGCGACCGCAACACGCAGGCGGTGCTGCCGCTGCGCGGCAAGATCATCAACGTCGAGAAGAGCCGCATCGACAAGGTCCTCTCGAACAACGAGATCCAGGCGCTGATCACGGCGATCGGCACCGGCGTCCACGACGAGTTCAAGGTCGAGGACCTCCGCTACCACAAGGTCGTCCTGATGACCGACGCCGACGTCGACGGCGCCCACATCCGGACCCTGGTGCTCACCTTCCTCTACCGGCAGATGAAGGAGCTGATCGACCAGGGCTTCGTCTACATCGCCAAGCCGCCGCTCTACAAGGTGAAGAACGGCAGCAGCGAGATCTACGTCGAGCGGGAGTCCGAGCTCGAGGAGCTGCTGCTCGCCGACAAGCTCGAGGAGTTCGAGGTCGATGACTCCGGCGCCGGCAAGGCCAGGAAGCTCACCCAGCGGCGCTGGCAGGACTTCAACCGCCACTTCAAGGCGGTCGAGGGCTGGTCCTCGACGCTGCGGGCCGAGTTCGGCCACGAGACGATCGACTTCATCTCGGACGCCCAGCTGGTCGGATCCGGGGCGAAGACGATGGCCGCGGCGGCCAAGCTGTTCAAGGCCAGGGACCCGAAGGACGCGCCCTACGAGACCAAGCTGCTCGAGCAGAAGACGACCGGGCTGATGGTCAAGGGGACCCACCGCCGCAGCGGCCTCGCCCGGGAGCACAAGCTGCCCAAGGCGCTGTTCGAGTCCCAGGCCTACAAGGAGCTCGTCGACGCCTACGCCAAGGTGGTTTCGGTGATGGGCAAGCCGCCCTTCGTCGTCTCACTCGGCGAGAGGGAGGCCGAGGCCGAGAGCTTCTCGGAGCTGCGCCGGGAGATCCTCGACCTGGCGCGCCATGGCGTCACGCTGTCCCGATTCAAGGGCCTCGGCGAGATGAACGCCGAGCAGCTCCGCGAGACGACGATGGACCCCGAGACGAGGACGCTGCAGCAGGTGTCCATCGACGAGGCGGCAGCGAGCGGCTTGGAGCAGACGTTCTCCGATCTGATGGGCGACAAGGTCGAGCCCCGCAAGGAGTTCATCGAGCGCCACGCACGCGATGTCCGGTTCCTGGATGTGTAGGGGGAGGTGACCGATGGCTGACGGACAGACCCTGGACCAGGTCCTGCACGGGAACATCGAGGAGCGCGAGCTCGAGAAGGAGATGCGCTCCTCGTACCTCGACTACGCGATGAGCGTGATCGTCGGGCGCGCGCTGCCCGACGTCCGTGACGGGCTCAAGCCGGTCCACCGGCGCGTGCTCTACGCGATGCACGACCTCGGCCTGCAGCCGAACCGCGCCTACCGTAAGTGCGCCTTCATCGTCGGCGAGGTGATGGGCAAGTACCACCCGCACGGCGACTCGGCGATCTACGAGACGCTGGTGCGGATGGCGCAGGAGTTCGCCCTGCGCTACCCGCTCGTGGACGGGCAGGGCAACTTCGGCTCGATCGATGACGATCCGCCGGCCGCGATGCGGTACACGGAGGCGCGCCTCGGGCCGCTGGCCACGGAGATGCTCCGCGACATCGACGCCGACACCGTCGACTTCGGGCCCAACTACGACGAGTCGACCCGCGAGCCGGTCCTGCTGCCGGCCCGCTTCCCGAACCTGCTGGTCAACGGTGCCACCGGCATCGCGGTCGGGATGGCGACCAACATCCCGCCGCACAACCTCCGCGAGGTGATCGGGGCGGTCAACGCCTACATCGACGACCCCGAGATCGACATGAAGGGCCTGATGAAGCACGTCAAGGGTCCCGACTTCCCGGGCGGCGGCACGATCATGGGGACACAGGGCATCCGCGACGCCTACCGGTCCGGCCGAGGCTCCATTCGGGTCCGCGCCAAGGCGCACGTCGAGCCGCTCAAGGGCGGCAGGGACGCGATCATCGTCACCGAGCTCCCCTTCATGGTCAAGAAGGGCGGCGAGGGCGGCCTGATCGCCAAGATCGCCGATCTGGTCCGGGAAAAGAAGATCACCGGCATCTCGGACCTGCGCGACGAGTCGGACCGCAGCGGGATGCGCCTGGTGATCGAGCTGAAGCGCGGCGGCGATCCCGCCCAGGTGGTGCTCAACCAGCTCTACAAGCGCACCGCGATGCAGCAGGCGTTCGGCATCAACATGGTCGCGCTCGTCGACGGCGTGCCGAAGACCCTCAGCCTCCGCGAGCTCGTCGAGCAGTACGTCGGCCACCAGAAGGAGGTCATCACCCGGCGGACGCAGCACCAGCTCGCCCGCGCCGAGGCCCGCGCCCACATCCTCGAGGGGCTGCTGATCGCGCTCGACAACCTCGACGCCGTAATCAGGCTGATCCGCCGCTCCAAGGACCCCGACACCGCGCGGGACGGCCTGATCGACAAGTTCAAGCTCAGCCGTGCCCAGGCGCAGGCGATCCTCGACATGCGACTGCAGCGCCTCACCGCTCTCGAGGCCAACAAGATCAAGGAGGAGCACAAGGGGCTCACCAAGCTGATCAAGGAGCTCCGGGCGATCCTGGCCGACGAGAAGAAGGTCCTCGGGCTGGTCAAGTCCGAGCTCAAGGAGGTCGCCCAGAAGTACGGCGACGAGCGGCGGACCGAGATCACCGCGGCGGAGGGCGACCTCGACATCGAGGACGTGATCGCCGACGAGCAGATGGTGGTCTCGATCACGGCCTCCGGCTACGCGAAGCGCACGCCGCTCGCCACCTATCGGCAGCAGCGCCGCGGCGGTCGCGGCGTGCAGGGCATGAACATGAAGGAGGGCGACTACATCGAGCACCTGCACGTCTGCTCGACGCACGACTACCTGCTCTTCTTCACCAACCAGGGGAAGGTCTATCGGCTGAAGGTCTACGAGCTTCCCGAGGGGAGCCGAGCCTCCCGGGGCCGGGCGCTGGTCAACGTCCTGCCGCTCAAGGACAAGGAGAAGGTGATGGCGGTGATCCCGACCCGCGACTTCTCGGAGGGCAAGTTCCTCGTCTTCGGCACCGCACAGGGGATGGTCAAGAAGACGCCGTTCAAGGACTACGACACCCCGATCCGAGCCGACGGCATCATCGCGATCAAGATCCGCAAGGGCGACGAGCTCGTCCGGGTCCGGATGACCTCAGGCAAGGACGACATCATCATGGTCTCCAAGTCGGGGCACGCCGCCCGCTTCAGCGAGAAGCAGGCGCGGTCGATGGGCAGGGCGACCGCGGGCGTCAAGGGGATGAACGTCTCCGACAAGGGCAACCGCGTCCTCTCCCTCGACGTCGTCGACCATACGGACACGAAGGGCGATCTCCTCGTCGTCACCGAGAACGGCTACGGCAAGCGGACCGCGCTCGTCGAGTACCCGGTGAAGGGACGCGGTGCCAAGGGCATGCTGACCGCGAAGCTGACCGCGAAGAAGGGCGGCCTTGCCGGCGCCCGCGTGGTTCGCGAGGGCCAGGAGCTGCTCTTCATTTCCCAGAACGGGATGGTGCAGCGGAACGCCGTCGACGGCATCTCGCGGATGGGCCGAGCGACCCAGGGCGTCCGGGTGATGAACCTGAAGAAGGGCGACCGCGTCAGCGCCGTGGCGCTGGTGGTCGAGTCCGAGAACGGAAACGGGAACGGCTCCTCCGCGCCCGCCGGCTCCATCGAGGACGAGGCCCCGATGGCCACCAGCGTCGCCGAGGAGGCAGCCGCCGCCGAGGCGGCCGGCAACGGCGAGGCCGAGGGTCACCAAAGCGCCACGCGCCGCTCCTCGGGCTCGAAGGCGCCCGCGAAGGGGATGTCGAGGTCCTCGGCGCCCAACGCCGGCGCTAAGCCGAAGAGCAAGCCGGCGGCGAAGCCGAAGGCCAAGCCGGCTCGGAAGCAGGGGGGTGCGAGCGCAGCCAAGCCGAAGGTGAAGCCGAGGCCCACGGCGACGGCGAAGCAGCGCGCCGAGTCGGAGCGGAAGCGGCGTAACCGCTAAACGGCTTCGCCCTCCGCTCTCGAAGAAGGGTCGCCTCTAGGCCGCTAGGAGGTACGGCTCCCAGGCCGCCGGGGTGCGCGGCGAGGCGATTCGGATGAAGACGGTTGGTCCCGGCGGGCGGGGCCGGCGGCGCGGGTGCATTCGGATCTCCTGCGGGAGCCGGTTGCCCTTCCTGCGGTTGCAGGGAGCGCAGGAGGCGACGATGTTCTCCCAGACCGACTCTCCGCCGCGGCTGCGCGGGACGACGTGGTCGACGGTGAGGCTGTGCCTGCTCGAGCCGCAGTACTGGCAGGTCCAGCCGTCGCGTGCCAGCACTGCCTTCCGTGTGATGCGGCGCCGGTGGATGTCGCGCGGGACGCGGACGAAGCTGATCAGCCGGATCACCTCGGGCCGGTCGATCCTCATGGTCTCGGAGCGGAGCACGTCGTCGCCGCGCTCGAGGACCTCGGCCTTCTCCTTCAGGATCAGGACCAGCGCCCGGCGGACGGTGCAGACGTTGAGAGGCTCGTAGCTTGCGTTGAGCACCAGCACCCGCCCCCTGGTCAGGCGGCGGATGGCGGCTACCGCTACCTCGCCGTCGGCCTCCCCATCGGGTGCGGCCCCGTTGCCGTTGAAATGGGCAGGATCATGGCCGTTGGTTGCGGCCGGCACGTGGCCGTTCTTCGATGCCCGGCCGGTCGCCGGCACAGATGCGTCGTGCACGGTGGCCCCGTTGCCCATGTCCCGGGCGATTGTAGAGGAGCAATTACTCGGTTCCCGGCACTCCAGGCGGGGCGGCGATGGGCCAACTGCCCAGCACCCGCACGGTCTCGGCCTTCGAACGCAAGGCCTCGACCGCCGAGAGGAGCGGCTCGTCGGCGGATGCGCCCTCGATGTCGAGGAAGAACTGGTAGCGCCCAAGGCCGCGCCGCAGCGGCCGTGACTCGATGCGAGTCAGGTTGACGTCGCGGTCGGAGAACACCTGGAGCGCCTCGACGAGGGCGCCGGGATGGTCCTCGCCGAGCTCCGAGAAGACGAGGGAGGTGCGCCACGGCCCGGATCCGGACGCGTTGGTCCCCTGCCGGGCCACCCAGACGAAGCGGGTGATGTTTTCGGCCTCGTCCTCGACCCCATGGCGCAGCACGGCGGCGCCATAGAGGCGAGCGGCCGACTCGGCACCGAGCGCGGCCCAGGGCCGGTCCTCCTCGACCACGGTTCGCACCGCCTCGGCGGTGCTCGCTGCGCCACGCACCTCCGCCTGCGGCAGGTTCTCGCGAATGAAGCGCGCGCACTGGGCGTTGGCCTGCGGGTGTGAGAGCACCACCTCGATGCGCTCGAGGGGGATCTCCTCACGGGCGATCAGGCAGTGCCGGATCGGGAGGTCGTACTCCCCGATCAGCGTGAGGGCGTCGGAGTCGAACGCGAGCGTGTCGAGGGTGGCGGTGACCGCGCCCTCGATTGAGTTCTCGAAGGGGACGAAGGCCCGGTCCGCCGCCCCCTCCCTCACCGCGACGATCGCGTCGTAGACAGTGGCGGCCGGGATCGCCTCCACCTCCTGATCCCCGACTGCGGCCCGCAGGGCGTCCTCGCTGAAGGTCCCCCTTGGGCCCAGGTAGACGACCCGCACCGCTACTTCGTTGTGAGAGGGCGCGCCGACAGGCGCGACCCGTTTGATGTTTCGCCCATCAGGAGCCGAAGATGACGGTGTACGTGGACTGGTTGTTGTCCGTTAGCTGCTCGCCCGGGACGGGGTTGACGACGACCTGCACGGTGGTGTCCGTACCGGGAGTCGGCGTGCTCGTCAGCGGAATCTTCACCGTGCCGGCCTGGCCCGCACTGAGCGACTGGAGCTGGCCGGTGAGGGGGCTGCCGCCGATCGTGACGTTCACGCTGATCCCGGTCTCATCGCTGTCGCCGGAATTGGTCACCCCGATGTCGATCTCCTGGGAGTCGCTGGGCACCGTCGTTGGTCGAGTCGGGACTCAGCTGGGTGGCTCCGATCGTCGTCGAGTCCAGCTGCAGGCCATGAATACCCCCGGTCGTCGCCGTTTGACCGGTGAGTGCGTTGAGCTTGGTGACCAGCGTCGTCTGGTTCAGGTAGTCCGTGGCGTTCGCAGGCATGACCGTGCCAGACGGAAGCGGCGTGGCGTCGACGTTCTCGTCCTGCAGCACATTCTTGATCTCGGGCGAGCCGATCTGGGTCCAGATCACGTCGCTCGCATAGAGGGAGCCCATCGCGTCGCTGATCGCCGAGATCGCATTGCTGGTCTGGGCGCGCGCCGTCGCCTGCTGGACGTTCTCCGCGATCGTGCTGAGGGCATCCCGACGCAGCGTCAGGGTGAGGATGACGGCGTTCTGGGCATCGTCCATCTGACCCGGGACGCCGATCTCGTGCGCCCGATCGAGCAGCGTCTCGGAGTTGTCGCGCTGGGCCAGGACCTGGTTCTTGGCGTCGAGCGAGCTCGAGCCACCGGAGCTGTCCAGCAGGTCGAAGAAGTCCTTCCCGCTCTGTTCGGACTGCTGCATGATCGTCGCGACGTCCGACGTGTAGTTCCGCAGGGCCCGGTCGGAGCGCGCCTCGAGGCAGCCCCTGATCCCGATCACGATCAGGATCAGGAAGGCGAGGCCGACTCCGACGCCGATCAGGCGCCGGGCCAGGAACTGCTGTCGTCTGCGCTGTGGGCCCCCGACCCTGCGCCTTGGGCGTTCCGGCTCATCCGCGACGACCAGATCGTCTTGTTCGGAATCGAGGAATGCCAAACCGGGCCAGAGTATGAACACGGGGGGCGACGCATGTAGCCGCCACCAGGCCGCCCGCCTTGTGGCGGCGATCTAATGGCGAAGCCGTCCCACAGGAAAAAGTCGTCCGGGGGCGAACTTGAAGTGGCGATGGTCGGTGAGCGAGTCCTGGGCAGGTTCCGGATCGAGGCCCGGATCGGAAGCGGCGGCTTCGGCACGGTCTATCGCGCCTGGGACGAGCGCCTGCAGCGGCCGGTCGCGGTCAAGGTGATCGATCGCGATCACGGCGCTCCCCGGGTCACCCGCGAGGCGCAGGCGGTCGCGCGGCTCGCGCACCGCAACATCGCCACGCTCTACGAGCTCGCCACCGACGGCGAGCGCGCCTTCCTGGTCTCTGAGCTGGTCGAGGGCGACACCCTGCGCTCGCTGGGCCGCCGCGGCGAGCTCACCGATCGGCTGGTGGCGCGGGTCGGGGCGAACGCGGCTGCCGCGCTGACGCACGCCCACCGCGCAGGCGTCGTCCACCGAGACGTGAAGCCCGAGAACATCATGGTCGCGCCGGGTGGGCCGGCGAAGCTCGTCGACTTCGGGATCGCGCGGATCGCCGGCGAGCGGTCCCTGACCGCCACAGGAGCCGTGGTCGGAACGCTCGCCTACATGGCGCCGGAGCAGGCCGACGGCCTGCGCCCGGGCCCGGAGCCGACGTCTACTCGCTGTCCCTCACCCTCTACGAGTGCCTCTGCGGCGAGCACCCCCTCCTCCGCGATGGGCCCGCCGCGACCGCCCGGGCCATCGGAGAGCCCATCGCCCCGCTCTCCGACAGTGCGACCCGAGCTGCCATCGCCGATGACCGAGGCGATCGACGCCTCGCTCGACCCAGACCCAGAGCTTCGGCCCGCTTGCATCCGAGCTCGAGGCAGCGCTGGCTGCCCACGTCGGCGAGCTCGACGGCGAGCCGCTGCCGCGCGATCGAGGGCCTGGATGGCGAGCCGGCGCTCCAGCCGCGTCGGCGACCCAACCTGGCCCGCTTCGCGCCCGCGCTCGGCGTCGCCGCGCTCGGAGTCGCGACGCTGATAGCGACCGGGGCGCCCGCGCCCGTTGTGCTCGCCGCGCTCCTCCCCGGCGCACTCGCCCTCGGCCGTCCCCGCCCGGCCTTCGCGCTCGAGCTGGCCCTGGTCGTGCTCTGGCTCCTGATCGGCGCCGGCGAGCCGGGCGCTGCCGCGCTGGTCGCGGCGCTCGGACTTCCGCTTCTGGCGCCGGCCATCGAACCGGAGGCGATCGCCCTACCCGGCCTCGCTCCGATCCTCGGCCTGATTGGCCTCGGCCCGGTGTATCCGGCGCTGGCGGGCCTCACCCGCGGCGCGGCGGGGCGCGCGCTGCTCGGCGGGATCGGGTACGTCTGGCTCGCGGCGTGGGAGGAGCTCGCCCACCGCGACCTGCTGCTCGGCCCCGTCGCCGATCCGCCGGCCCATTGGACCGGGTCGACGAGCGCCGCGCTCGGTGACGTGGTAGCTCCCCTTCTCGACGGCTCGGTGCTGGCAGGTGCCGCCATCTTCGCCCTCGCGGCCTGGGTGCTCCCCCTCCTGGTCCGCGGCCGCACGCCGGTCCTCGACGCTCTCGGTGCGCTGATCTGGGCCGCGGGCCTGATCTCCGCGCTCCGCCTGGTCGCGGGCGGCTCCAGTCCACCGGGGCTGCTCTTCGGGGCGCTGCTGGCAGCCGTGCTCGCCGCTCTGCTGACGCGCAGGCTGGGCGCGCCCAGCGACCGCCAGGCCGTAATGCGAGGGCTCGCCGAGGCGCGACCGGTTCAGTAATGGGAGCGACGGGCGCCGCCCGGCGCGACTCAGGTGGGCGGCCGCCGCGGTCCGCGCCTGATGCCCAAGGGGTCAGACGATAACCAGAAGCGCCCACTAGCATTTCGCAGCGGCTCTGCCCGAGCCGCCGCCCACCCCATCGTTTAGGAGTCTCCGATCAGCGTTCTGCGCAACCTCGAAGCCCGCATTGAGGGTCTCGTCGAAGGTGTCTTCAGCCGCGCCTTCAGCTCCGGCGTGCAGCCCGTGGAGATCGCACGGAAGCTCGCCAAGGAGATGGACGCCCACAAGACGGCGTCCGTCCAGCGGGTTTACGTTCCCAACGAGTACACCGTCTGGCTCTGCCCCGACGACTACGAGCGCTTCAAGGACTACGAGTCGTCTCTCGCACAGGAGCTCAGTGGGCATCTGCTCGAGCATGCCCGACACCATGACTACGACCTGCTGACGCGTCCGATGGTTCACCTGGACCAGGACGAGCGCCTGCGGCTGGGCGAGTTCGGCATCCAGACCCGTCTGGTGAGACCCCCGCAGCGGCAGGGCGCCGAGCCGGAGCAGGGAGAGCACGGCCACACGATGGTCTACTCCGCAACGCAGGCCGAGAAGGCGCGCTCCAAGCGTCGCCCCGACGCTGCGTTCTCGGAGACCAGGGCGATCGTCTCTGTCGACGACCGCCGCTACGTCCTCGACGGGCCAACGGCGACGCTCGGGCGCTCCAAGGACAATGACTGCGTCATCGACGACCCCAACATCTCGCGGCGGCATGCTGAGCTGCGCCGCTCGAACGTGGGGGACTGGCAGATCGTCGACCTGAACTCGACCAACGGAGTGAAGGTCAACGGTCGCCGCGTAGCCAACGCCCGCCTCTCACCGGGGGATGAGATCACCCTCGGAACCAAGGTCTTCGCCTTCGACATCGAGCAGTGAATGACCTCGAGCCGCTAGCGGTCGCGCTCAAGTTCGGCTTTCTCGCCGTGCTCTACCTCTTTCTGCTCTGGGTGACCCGCATGGCACTCCGCGACCTGAGGGGGACCGCCACCCCCGGCTTACGAGACCGGCTACCACGAGGTTGATGGCGGCGACCAGGGGTCGACCGACGCGTTCCTCGTGGTCCAGGAGGGCGGAGGCCTGCCGCGCGGCGAGCACTTCGACCTCTTCGGCGGGGTCTCACTCGGCCGCTCGGCCGACGCCGACATCCGGCTCGACGACCGCTATGCGTCCGGGATCCACGCGCGGGTCTTCAACCGGTCGGGGGCCTATTTCGTCGAGGACATGAACTCGACCAACGGCACGCTGCTCAACTCCCGCCAGCTGCACGGCGAGGCCGAGCTGACCCCCGGCGACTTGATCCGAATCGGGGACACTGAGTTCCGCTTCGAGGTCTCCTGATGCTGAAGATCGCCGAAGAGGCTCACAAGACCGACACGGGGCGCCAGCGGCACGCCAACGAGGACTCCTACTACGCAAAGGCGCCGATGTTCGCCGTCGCCGACGGGATGGGCGGCGCGCAGGCGGGAGAGGTGGCATCGCGGATCGCGGCCGGCGCCTTCGAGCACGGCCGGGTCTCAGGCGACGCCTCGGCGGAGGGGCAGCTGGAGGAGATCGCCCAGGAGGCGAACCGCGAGATCCACAAGCTCGCCCGAGAGGACTCCTCCCGGGCCGGCATGGGCACCACCCTGACGGCGGCGATGTTGCGCGACGACGAGGTTGCCTTCGGCCACGTCGGCGACAGCCGCGCGTACGTGCTTCGTGACGGCAAGCTGAAGCGCCTGACCAAGGACCATTCGCTGGTCGAGGAGCTGCGCCGCCAGGGTCGGCTCACCGAGGAGCAGGCGGAGGAGCACCCCCAGCGGTCGATCATCACGCGGGCCCTGGGCCCGGAGCCGAGCGTGAACGTGGACACGATGACTTTCCCGGCCCGCGACGGGGACGTCTTCCTACTCTGCAGCGACGGCCTCACGACGATGGTCTCCGACGAGGAGATCCGGGAGATCCTGGTGCGTTCGAAGACCCTGAGGAGCGCCGTCAACCGGCTGGTCGACGCCGCCAACCGCGGCGGCGGGCGCGACAACATCACGGCCGTCGCCTTCCGCGTCGCCGATGCCGACGCGAAGGAAGGGGAGGAGGGAGCGACGCTGATCGCCCGCACCGGCGAGCAGGCCGGGCTGACCGGCGAGCGGGTCCGTGCGGCAACCGACCGGCTGCGGGGCCGGGGGCCGATGCCCGCTCCATCCGGCCGCCGCCGTGCGCTCAGGTGGACGGCTCTCCTCGGGGTAATCGTCCTGCGTGGTGGGTCGGTGCCGTCCTCTTCGCCCGCTCGATCTACTTCCTGGGCACCGACGACGGGGGCAACGTCGCGCTCTACAGAGGACCGCCGTACCAACTGCCCTTCGGGATCAGCCTCTACTCGAAGCAGTACTCGATCCCGGTGCAGGAGGGAACGCTCTCGGAGGATCGCCAGCGGGCGGTGACCGGACACACCCTGCGCGGCAAGGACGACGCCACCAGCCTGGTCAATGACATCCAGCAGCAGCCGACCGAGGGGCTGCCGCCGCCCCGCCACCGCCCACGCAGCCCAAGAAGAAGTCTGGGGCCGCCTCGAAGGGCAAGCAGGCGCAGAAGCGTTGAGCGCGCGCACCCGCGAGCTGTTCGCCCTGATCCCGGTCGCCCTCCTGGTCACGGCCGGGTTCACCGCCGTCCTGATCACCAACTCCGACCAGTTCGGCAACCTGAGCGTCCTCTACGGCGGCTATTTCCTGGCCCTCTGCCTCGCCACCCACGTGGTCATCCGGATCAGGCTGCCAGACGCCGATCCCTTCCTCTTCCCGCTCGTCGCCCTGCTCGCGGCGTTCGGGATGGTGATGCTCTTCCGTCTGGATGAGGGGCTCGCCCGGGACCAGGCCAACTGGTTCGTCCTCGGGCTCGTCCTCTTCTCCGCGACGATCATCTTCCTCAGCGACTACGAGGCGCTCGAGCGCTACCGCTACCTGATTGCGCTCGTCGGCATCGTGCTGCTGATCCTGCCCCGCTTCGCCGGACACGCCACGAACGACGCGTTCCTGGCCGTCGATCTCGGTCCGATCACCTTCCAGCCGACCGAGCTCGCCAAGATCTGCATCGTCGTCTTCCTGGCGAGCTACCTGAACGAGCACCGGGAGGTGCTCGTCGTAGGCGCTCGCAACGTCGCTCGGGGTGGTGCTGCCGCCGATCAAGCATCTCGGCCCGCTGCTCGTCGTCTGGGGAGCCGCGATGGTGCTGTTGGTCTTCATCCGCGACCTGGGCAGCTCGGTGATGTTCTTCGGCGCCTTCCTGGCCCTGATCTACGTCGCCACCGGCCGGCTCTCGTTCGTCGTGATCGGCCTCGCCATGTTCGTGGTCGGCGCCTGGTTCTTCGCACACACGGCGGCGCATATCCAGGAGCGCTTCGACATCTGGCTCGATCCCTTCCACGACGCCGGTGGCAGCGGCTACCAGCTCTCGCAGTCCCTCTTCGCCCAGGCCGATGGCGGCTTGTTCGGCAGGGGGCTGGGGGAGTCGCTGGTGCAGCTGCCGGGGGCGACCAACTGCCACGACTTCCCGTCCTGCGGAGCGATCCTGCCCGCGCCCCACACCGACTTCATCTACGCGGTGATTGTCGACGAGCTCGGCCTGTTTGGCGGCGCGGCGGTGGTCCTGATCTACGCGCTGATCGCCGAGCGCGGCTTCAAGACCGCGGTCCTCGCCGAGGACGGGTTCTCGAAGCTGCTCGCGACCGGCCTCACGGCGATCTTCGCCCTGCAGGCCTTCGTGATCATCGGCGGCGTCACCAGGGTGATTCCGCTGACGGGGGTCACGCTGCCCTTCATCAGCTACGGCGGGAGCTCGATCGTCGCGAACTTCATTCTGCTCGCCCTCCTTCTGATGATCTCTGACAAGGCGCGTCGGCGCGTGCGGGTCCAGAACGAGGCGGCGATCGAGCAGTGAACCACCAGATCGTCAAGCTGTTCGGCTTCGTCCTCGTCCTCTACGCCCTGCTCTTCGGGTTCACGTCGTACTGGTCGATCTTCGACGCGAACTCGCTGAAGGCAAATCAGGCGAACCGCAGGCCCCTGCTCGAGGAGCAGACGATCCGCCGCGGGAGCATCCTGGCCGACGACGGCACTGTGATCGCTCGCTCACGCGGCGTCGGGAGGGGCAACAACAAGATCTTCGTGCGGCATTACCCGCTGGGAGCGCTCTTCGGCAACCCGATCGGCTACAGCTTCGTGACACAGGGACGGGTGGGCTTCGAGCTGTCCCACAACGACGAACTGGTCGGCAACAAGACGGAGTTCCTCTCCCTGCTCGACCAGCTTCAGGGGCATTCCCAGGAGGGGGACAACGTGCAGTCCTCGCTCGACCCGGCCGCGCAGCGGGCGGCGGTGGACGGGCTCGCCGGTCGCCGCGGAGCGGTCGTCGCGATCGTTCCGGCGACGGGCGAGATCAAGGCGATGGTGAGCATCCCGGAGTACGACCCGAATCAGGTCCCGAAGCACTTGGCGCAGCTCAACCGTGATTCCAGCGCCCCGCTGTTCAATCGTGCGACCCAGGCGGGCTATCCGCCGGGATCGACGATGAAGGTGGTTACCGCGACCGCCGCGCTCGACAGCGGCGAGTTCACCCCCAATTCGGTCCTCAACGGCGGCTCCCCGAAGGTGATCGGCGGGGTGTCCCTCTCGAACTCCGGAGGGGAGCAGTTCGGCGACATCGAGATGACGACCGCCCTCACCAACTCGGTCAACACGTGGTGGGCCCAGGTCGGCGAAAAGCTCGGCAAGGACACGATGTTCAAGTACATGGATCGTTACGGGTTCGACGCCAAACCTCGTCTCGACTACCCCGGCTTCCAGCTCGCCACCAGCGGCGTCTTCGACGGGAACAACCTGCTCGACGCCGGCGACCCGATCGACATCGGGCGGGTGGCGATCGGCCAGGAGCGGCTACGCGTGACGCCCCTGCAGATGGCCGAGGTCGCAGCCACCGTCGCCAACCAGGGCGAGCTGATGGAGCCCCGGCTGTGGTCGAAGGTGATCGATCCCGACGGGCGGGAGACGAAGCTCGACCCCGCCCGCCAGAGCCGCGTGATGAGCGAGGAGACCGCGTCGGACCTCAACGACATGATGCAGAGCGTGGTCCAGGAGGGAACCGGGACCGCGGCGGCTGTGTCGGGCATCGACGTCGCGGGAAAGACCGGTACGGCGGAGGTCACGGGCGGCGCGAATCAGGCGTGGTTCATCGGCTTCGCGCCGGCTAACGACCCCAAGATCGCGATCGCTGTCACCGTCGAGCGCACCACCGGCTTCGGCGGACCGACCGCGGGGCCGATCTTCAAGAGCGTCGCCGAGACGATCCTCCGAGGGGCTGCGAGCGGTGGCTAATCCGCTCATGGGCACGGTTGTCGACGAGCGCTACCGGCTCGACCACAAGATCGGCTCCGGCGGAATGGCCGACGTCTGGCTCGCCGAGGACACCGAGCTCGACCGCAGCGTCGCGATCAAGATCCTGCATGACCGCTTCGCCCAGGACAAGGAGTTCGTGCAGCGCTTCCAGCGCGAGGCCCAGTCGGCCGCCGGCCTCCAGCATCCGAACGTGGTCGGGATCTTCGACCGCGGCATCTTTGGCGACACCTACTTCATCGCTATGGAGTACGTGGACGGTCCGTCTCTCAAGGACCTGGTCAAGGGGGGCATGGATGTCAAGGACGCAATCGACTTCACGCGTCAGATCCTGGCCGCCGCCCGCTTCGCCCATCGGAAGGGAATCGTCCATCGCGACCTGAAGCCCCAGAACGTCTTGATCGACGCCGAGGGGCGCGTGCGGGTTGCGGATTTCGGGATCGCCCGCGCCGGCGAGAACTCGGACATCACTGCGACGGGCTCGGTGATGGGCACGGCGCAGTACATCTCGCCGGAGCAGGCCCAGGGCAAGCCAACTACCCCGCGTTCGGACATCTACTCGATCGGCGTGATCCTCTACGAGGCGCTCACCGGCCGCGTGCCATTCGAGGGGGATAGCGCCGTCGCTGTCGCGCTCAAGCAGGTCTCCGAGGCTCCACGGCGGCCCAGCGCGATCAACCCGAACATCCCGCCCGCCCTCGACGCGG
This sequence comes from uncultured Solirubrobacterales bacterium, assembly GCA_963801055.1. Lineage (GTDB taxonomy): Bacteria > Actinomycetota > Thermoleophilia > Solirubrobacterales > 70-9 > DASUPK01. Next base: position 124,584 of record CAWDDE010000003.1, read on the forward strand.
TGGTGATGAGGGCGCTCGCCAAGGAGCCCGACGCCCGCTTCAAGGATGCCGACGCGTTCCTGCGCGCCCTCGATGCGGCGGAGCGTGCGCCGGATAAGCCGCGCCCCGAGGACACGGCCGCCTTTGCCGCCGTGTCTCCGGAGGGCGAGACGGACCTCGCCGAGGAGGAGCCGCCCTACGAGGAGTGGGAGCCGGAGCGGCGCCGGAGGTGGCGCTGGTTCGTCGTCGCACTGCTCGCCGCCGGGGTGGCGGCCCTGGTGGCCTTCGCGCTCACCCGTCCCTCGCACGTGGCGATCCCGGACGTGATCGGACAGGACGTCGACGGCGGCAACCCAGCTTCTCGACGGCAAGGGGTTCGACGTGGCGATCAAGGCCGTTCCCAGCGCAGCCCCGACGAACCAGGTGGTCGAGCAGGACCCGATCCCGACCGACCGCGGGGGCGGCAAGGCGGAGGAGGGCTCGACCGTGACCCTCAGCGTGAGCTCGGGCCCGCCGATCGTCGCCGTCCCCGAGGTGTCTGGGCTGAGCGAGGCCGATGCGACGAAACGCCTGGAAAAGGCCGGTTTCAGCGTGACCAGCAAGCAGCAGTTCTCAAACACGGTGAAGCGGGGGTTGGTGATCGGCACTGAGCCGGCGGCGGGGACGCAGCTCTCGACCGGTCAGGGGGTGACGATCCTGGTCTCGCGGGGCGCCAACACCGGTCGCCGTCCCCAACGTCGTTGGGCTCGACGAGCAGGCCGCGCTCGCGGCCCTCCAGAACGCCGGGCTCTCCGGCGTCCTGGTGCAGCGCGACTCGACCGAGCCGGAGGGCAAGGTCCTGGGGCAGAGCCCGGGCGCGGGCAGGCTCGTCCCGCCGGGCTCGCAGGTGACGATCTTCGCCTCCACCGGCGCGATCACGGTGCCTGACGTCGTCGGTCAGGACCGGCAGGCCGGCGGTGACGGCGATGAAGAAGGCCGGCTTCACCGTTGCCGTCGTGGAGCAGAGCACCGTCGATCCCGCCCAGGTCGGGCGGGTGATCTCCCAGTTCCCGCCCGGCGGCTCCCGCGGCCGTCGCGGTGACACGGTGACGATCTCGGTGGGCGTCGCCCTCGACCAGACACGCCGACGCCATGAGGGTCGCGGTGATCGGGGGCGGGATCTCGAGCGAACACGATGTGTCGCTGCGCTCGGCGGCGTCGGTGGCGGCCGGGCTCCGCGAGGCGGGACACGAGACGGTCGAGGTGACGATCGGCCGCGACGGGCGCTGGTCGGCGGCGGGAGAGGCCGTCAGCTTCACTCCCGGCGAGGGCTTGCTCGGCTGCGAGGCAGTCATTCCCGGTCCTGCACGGCCCCGGCGGTGAGGACGGCAGCGTCCAGGGGCTTCTCGAGGTGCTCGACGTCCCCTACGCGGGCTCTGACGTCGAGTCCTCCGCGATCTGCATGGACAAGCTCGTCTTCAAGAATCTGCTCGCGCGTCATGGCGTGCCGCAGGTCGACTTCTGCCGGGCCGGCGAGGAGGGCTGGCGGGAGATCGCCGCCGGCTTCGGCCAGCCGGTCTGGGTGAAGCCCGCGCGGCTCGGATCGAGCGTTGGGATCGCGCCCGCCTCCGGCGAGCAGGAGCTCGACCGGGCGGTCGAGGAAGCGCGCCGGCACGACCCACGCGTGATCGTGGAGGCGCCGGCGCCGGGCAAAGAGGTCGAATGCTCGCTGCTCGGCAACGAGGATCCGGTCGGCCTCGCCGCCCGGCGAGATCGTCACGAAGAGCTCCGATTGGTACGACTACGAGGCCAAGTACGCGGAGGGCGGCATGGAGCTGGTCGTCCCCGCGGAGATCTCCGAGGCCGCGACGGAACGCGTACGCGAGCTGGCGCGCCGGGTGTTCACGCTCTGCGGCTGCAGCGGGCTCGCCCGCTGCGACTTCTTCGTCGACGGCGAGCAGGTCCTCGTCAACGAGCTCAACACGATCCCCGGCTTCACCGAGACCAGCGTCTACGGCAGGCTCTTCGAGGCGGACGGCATCTCCTACCCGGAGCTCTGCGACCGGCTGATCCGGCTCGCCATCGAGCGCTACGAGAGGGCCCGCTCCTACGAGTTCTAGCGGGGACGTCTCGGTCTCGTCTACTTCAGGATCCGAACGTCCGAGATCTCCATCTGGTAGCGGCCGGGATCATCGTTGGCCGACGGCGCCTTCGTGATCCAGATCAGGAACGACTGGGCCGGCTTCCCGGGCAGCGTCACGGTCTCGCTGCCGCCGCCGTCGCTGATCGTCGCGACGGGCTGTCCCCAGTCGGAGAGCGAGCTCGGCGGTGCGCCGGCCGTCTCGTAGATCTGCGCGTCGTATCCGGAGGTCAGAGCCCTGATCACCATCGACTTCGCCGCGACGGCGTCGCCGGCGTCGATCGCGAGGCCGACTCCGTCCTTGAGGCCCCCGAAGTCCGGCGAGTCGTAGTGCTCGGTCGACCACGCGGTGCCGGTCGGGTTGGAGTCGATTGCGAGCTGCTCCGTCGCCGGTCTCGCGCTGATCGCCGGGCGGCGGGTCGAACTCACTCGCGGCGTCGCTCGGAAGCCGGACCTCGGTGGTGGTGCTCGCCTTCGACCCCCCGTTGCCCCCGAGGTCGATCCTGTCCCCGAAGATCAGCGCGGCCGCGATCAGGGCGATCCCGAGGATCGCCATCGCGATCCCGAGCCCTGACATCCGGCGGCGCCGGCCTAGACGGCGCCGCGAGGATGGGACGGAGTCGAGGACGCTGGTGGCCTCGCCGCTCGTCCCCCCGCGGCGGGCGACCTCGACCTCGAGCGTCTGCTCGAGGTCGCGCACCATCTCCGCGACGCGTCCCGTAGCGGTCGCGCGGGTCCTTGGTCGTCGCCCGATCCACGACCGAGGCGACCGCGGCGGAGACCTCCGGCCGCTTCGTCTGCACGTCGGGCATCGGCTCGTTGACGTGCTTCATCGCCACGCCGACCTGCGTCTCGGCGCGGAAGGGCACGTCCCCGGTGAGCATCTCGTAGAGGACTACCCCGAGCGAGTAGACGTCGGAGCGCTCGTCGACGTCCTCGCCCATGGCCTGCTCCGGGGAGACGTAGTCGGTGGTGCCGAGCACCCGGCCGGTCGCGGTCAGGCCCTTCGACTCGAGGGAGCGTGCGATCCCGAAGTCGGTCACCTTGGCGCGACCATCCGGGTCGATCAGCACGTTCTGGGGCTTGACGTCGCGGTGGACTAGCTTGCGGGCGTGTGCGGCGGTCAGGCCGCGGCCGATCTCGATCGCGTAGGCCACGGCCTCGTCGATGGGCAGCCGGCCCTCTTCCTGGAGGCGGCGCTTCAGCGTGCGGCCCTCGATGTACTCGAAGACGATGTAGGGACGGCCGTCATCCTCGCCGGCGTCGATCACTCCGACCAGGTTGGGATGCGAGAGGCGCGCCGCAGCCCGAGCCTCGCGCCGAAAGCGCTCGAGCTGGTCCGCCTCCTCGGAGATCTCGCGATGGAGCAGCTTGATCGCGACCGGGCGGTCGAGGACTTCGTCGAGGGCCAGATAGACGGTGGACATCCCGCCTGAGCCCAGTTTCGCCTCGAGCCGGTAGCGGCCCGAGAGCACTGTCGAGCTCAAGCGTTCCAAAGGCTTCGTCCGTCCATCAGGCTGTATTTTCGCCCGCGGGTCGCCGCGGCCGCTGCCAGCGCCCAGCCAAGAATGATGACTGTCCAGGTCCGCTTCTACACCGATCCGGCCTGTTCCTGGTCATGGACGGCCGAGCCCGCGCTGAGGCGGCTGATGTGGGAGTTCGAGGGGGGGCTCGAGTTCGTCTGGGTGATGGGTGGTCTTGCCCGCCGTTACGGCAGCGGCTACCGCGACGGGCAGTCTGGGGTCGGCAGCGGTCCGGACTGCTTCGCCGATCTGATCTCCCACTGGCTGGACGTGGCGGCCGAGGGGCTGATGCCGACCGACCCGCGCATCTGGACCGAGAGTCCGCTGGCATCGTCCTATCCGGCCTGCCAGGCCGTCAAGGCGGCCTCTGAGCAGGGCTGGGAGGCCGGCTATCGCTACCTGCGCCGCCTGCGCGAGGGAATCATGTTCGAGCGCCGCAAGCTCGATCACGCGGATGCGCTGATCGCGGCAGCGGGCCGGGCGCGCCTCGACCGCGCTCGCTTCGAGGTCGATCTCCGCTCGCACGCGATCACCGAGGCGTTCGGCGCCGACCTGGACGAGGTCCGAAACCCTCCCGAGGAGGCGCGCGAGGCCCGCGCCGTCCACCGCACCGAGGGCCGTGAGCGCATCAGCTTCCCCTCCGCTCTCTTCATCGCCGAGAATGGCGAGCGCCATGGCGTCTGGGGAATGCGGCGGCGCTGATCCGGCCCTCCGCGAGGCGGCCCTCGCCGCCGGAGCGAAGCAGGTGAACGAGGGCCCGCTCGAGCCGATAGACGCGATCCGCCAGTTCGGCCGCTGCGCGACTCGGGAGCTGGAGGTGCTCGCCGATCGGCCGGGCCCGGTCGTCCAGGCGGAGCTCTGGGCGCTGGCCCGGGACTGGAAGCTGAAGCCGAGTCTCGGCGCTCACCGGGACGATCTGGGAGCTCGCCTAGGCCCGACGACCGGTGCGCGGGCGCGCCACCCGCCCGAGTCGCGCCTACCGCACTGACGACCTTCCCGGCGTCTTCGGTGGCGCGTCCGATGCGTTTGCCTCCGGGTAGGAGCGCAGTCGCCAGGGCCGCGTCCTCGTCACGCGGCCGCGACGACCACGCAGAACCCGCAGCCCATGTTGAAGACCTCGTGCATCTCCTCGTCGCGGACGTCCCCGAGCTCCTGGATCAGAGTGAAGATCGCCGGGACGGGAAGCGGGTCGTCGATCTCGTAGCCGACGTCGGCTTCGAGGCGGCAGCAGGTTGCCGAGCCCGCCCGAGGTGATGTGGGCGAGGCCACGGACATCCACGTCGGACCGCAGCAGCTCGACGATCGGCTTGACGTAGATCTCGGTCGGCTCGAGCAGGATCTCGCCGAGCGGCCGACCGAGCCGATCGTCGTCGAGGGCAATGTCGGCGAGCGCACGAGCGCGCGAGCGTGTAGCCGTTGGAGTGCAGCCCCGATGAGGGTAAGCCGATCACCGGCGTCGCCGGGCTCGATCGCGGCCCCAGTGACCAGCGAGTCCAGCGTGACCACGCCGAAGCAGGCGCCGGCCAGGTCAAGACCGTTGACGATCTCTCCGAGCTGGGCCAGCTCGCCGCCCAACGATCTCGATGCCCGCCAGCTCGGCGCCACGCGCGAGGCCCGCTCCGATCGCTCCTGCGACCTCCGGGTCGGCCCGATCGACCGCGAGGTAGTCCACCATCGCGAGCGGCAGGGCGCCCGACGCAGATCACGTCGTTGACGTTCATCGCCACGCAGTCGATGCCGACGGTGTCCCAGCGGCCGAGCCGCTCGGCCACCACCAGCTTGGTCCCGACGCCGTCCGTGCTCAGAGCGATGCCCGGTCCGGTCGTCGAGGCGCACGACGTTGGCGTAGTGGCCGCTCGGCGAGCACCTGGCGGCTGGCTCGCCGGGGGTCGAGGCGGCCAGGGCGGAGACCAGGGACGCGACCGCGGCGTCGGCGTCCCCCTGGCTCACGCCCGCCTTCGCGTATGCGTCCTCGCTCAAGCGTCCTCCTCCGGGGGGCCGGGACTCCCGCGTCAGTCGGCCAGTTGCGGGGGCCCAGGTCGGCATGCCGTCCCCCGCCATCGGGGGCTGCCGTCGCCCGGCGAATGCTCGCCGGCTCCGGGTACCCGCTCGAGGTCGCCCTGCGCCCGCGCGAGCGGCGCCAGAGCCGGCCAGCACCACCGCAGCCAGGCCTGCTCGGTACGCGGCATAGGGCCAGAGCGCGCGGTCTCGCTCGACCAGCTTGATCAGGGCCTGCGAGGCGAGCGTAGAGGCGAACGAGGTCGCGGTGCCCGCCCCGAACGCAGCCCCCTGGCCAGGAGGAAGCCGCCGGCGCCGCAGCCGCGCTCCCTTCAGCGCCGCGGCGCCCACGATCACCGGCAGGGCGACCGTGCGCGAGAGCATGTTGGCGTGCTGGCGGGTGAACCCGCGCCAGCGGGCGACCGTCAGGGTGGCGCCGTTCCGCGAGACGCCTGGGGCGAGTGCCGCCGCCTGCGCGCAACCCAGGGCGAGCCCGTCGAGCACGGTGGCCTGGCCGCGGTCGCGGCGCTGCGGGCGGCGATCCGCGGCGACCATCGCCGCCGCCCCGGCCAGCAGCCCGGCGGCGGTCGGCAGCGGGCCGCCGAGGTCACGCTCGATGCGGCGCTCGAAGGCGAGGCCGCAGAGGGCCGCGGGTAGGAAGGAGAGGGCGAGTACTGCAGCCTTGCGGCGCGTCGAACGTGCGGAGCTCCTCGCCGATCACCCGTCGCTGGCCGACAGGAGCGCCGCTGCCGCGCCGGCGTGCAGCGCGACACCGAAGCTGTTCTGCAGCTCGGGGTCCCCATCTTCCGCGTCCCAGCCCAGCAGCCAGGGGATGAGCGTGAGGTGTGCCGAGCTCGAGATCGGTAGCAGCTCGGTCGGTCCCTGGACCGCGCCGAGGACGATCGCCCTCGACGGCCTAATCATGAAACTGGTTGCTCCCCTGACGCCTCACGGGTCGCGCTCTCCCGCGCCCTCGCGTCATCGGAGCCCCCTCGCACATCGATCGCGGGCTCAACCCGGCCGCGCCGGCGCTGCCAGAGCGCGTACCGATCAGCACCAGGATCGCCGCGAGCACCACATAGTCGAGGTAGTGCAGGCGGTCCTTCCAGTCATCCCACTTGCTCCCAACCTCCTTGCCGAGGAAACCCAGGGCGAAGACCCAGGGGATGCAGCCGAGCCAGCGTCAGCACGGTGAACCGCCAGAACGGCATCCTCGCGACTCCGGCCGGGAGGGAGATGAAGGTCCGGATGACCGGCAGCATCCGCGAGAAGAAGACGGTTGCATCCCCATGCCGGTTGAACCAGCGGTCGGCCCAGTCCAGGTAGCGCCGGTTCGTGTGGAAGATCCGATGACGCTCGACCAGCTCCAGGCGGCCGTAGTAGCCGATCGCGTAGGCGATCCACGAGCCCACCAGGTTGCCAAGAACGCCGGCGGCGACGATCCCGAACAGGGTCAACGTGCCGTCGTCGACCTTGAAGCCGGCGAACAGCATCGTCGCCTCGCTCGGGATCGGGATCAGGGCGCTCTCCAAGCGTCATCAGCACGAAGACGCCGGCGTAGCCGGCATCGCCGATCAGATTGGTGGCGAAGTCGACCAGCTTGTCGGTCACCGCGCCGGTCAGCGAGAACGAGGCCGGTCACAGGGGCGGCATGGTAGGGGCTGGTGCCTGCTCACGGGACTCGGCACCCAAAAGTCCCCCGAACGGGCCACTAGACTCGGCTGCCGCGTGGAGCGGCTCAAGCACCCCGTCTACCGGCATCGCCTGATCCAGATCGCCGCCGACGCAGTCCTCGTCGCCGCGGCCTACTACCTGGCCTTCAGGTTGCGGTTCCTCGATGCCCCGGGCGGCATCCCGGAGCGCTACGACCACATGCTGGCGAACTCGATCGGCTTCGTGGTCGTCGGGCAGCTGATCGTCTTCTACGTCTTCGGCCTATACGAGAAGTGGTGGCGCTACTTCCGCCTGCCGGACATGATCGCGGTGCTTCGCGCCTGCGCGGTCTCGACGGCGATCCTGGCGATCACCTTCCTGCTGCTGAAGCCGTTCAACGACCAGATCCCGCGCTCGGTCGTCGTCAGCAACTTCCTGCTCACCGTCTTCCTGATCGGCGGCGCCCGGCTCCTCGTCCGCATGGTCCTGGTGGAGCGGCTCGCCCGCCGGGACGTACGAGGCGCTCGGCGGGTGCTGGTCGTCGGCGCCGGGTCGGGCGGTCAGATGGTTGCGCGCGAGCTGCAGCTCAACCCAAACCTCGGCGCTCGGGCGATCGGCTTCCTGGACGACGACCCGCGCAAGCGCGGCATGCGCCTGCACGGCATCAACGTTCTGGGCACGACTGACGAGGTCGGCGACGATCCTCGACGAGCTTCATCCCGACGAGGTGATCATCGCGATCCCGTCGGCGCCTGGCGTGCTCCGCGGCCGAGTGGTCACCGCCTGCCGGGAGCGCGACGTTCCCGTGCGGACGCTGCCTACCGTCTTCGAGCTGCTCCGCGGCGGCGTGCAGCTCACCAGGCAGCTGCGCGAGGTCCAGGTCGAGGACGTCCTCGGTCGCGATCCCGTGAAGCATGGAGCTCGACCGCGTCGGCGCCTACATGCAGGACAAGGTCGTGCTGGTGACCGGCGCCGGCGGCTCGATCGGCTCGGAGCTCGTCCGCCAGATCGCGAGGGTCCGGCCCAAATTGCTCGTCGATCCTCGACCACGCCGAGGACAACCTCTTCCGCATCGACCGGGAGATGATCGAGGAGCGCCACTTCGCCCGGATCGAGTCCGTGCTCGCCGACTGCAAGGAGGCCGAGCGGATGCTCGAGGTGATGCAGCGCTTCAAGCCCGATGTCGTCTTCCACGCCGCGGCCTACAAGCACGTGCCGCTGATGGAGGCGAACCCGCTCGAGGCGATCCGCAACAACGCGATCGCCACCCGGGTCACCGCCGAGACGGCCGTGGCGTCGGGATGCGAGCGCTTCGTGCTCGTCTCGACCGACAAGGCCGTCAATCCGCGCACCGTGATGGGCGCCTCGAAGGCGATGGCGGAGTGGATCGTCGAGGCAGCCGGGCGCAAGCATCCGCAGACTCGCTTCGTCACCGTTCGCTTCGGCAACGTCCTCGCCTCGTCGGGCAGCGTGGTGCCGATCTTCCGCAGCCAGATCGAGCGCGGCGGCCCCGTCACCGTCACCGATCCAGAGATGACGCGCTACTTCATGACGATCCCGGAGGCGGTCCAGCTGGTGATCCGCTCCGGCGACCTGGGCGGGGCCAGCGGCGAGGTCTTCGTGCTCGAGATGGGTGAGCCGGTGAAGATCGTCGATCTTGCCCACAACATGATCCGGCTCGCGGGCTACGAGCCCGAGGTCGACATCGCGATCGAGTACGTCGGCCCGCGGCCGGGTGAGAAGCTCCACGAGGAGCTCTTCAACTCCGACGAGCGCCCGCAGCCCACTGCCTCGGATCGGATCGTGCGCGCGGTCAGCGGACGCGCCGCGCGACCCCGAGTGGGTCAACGGCGACGCTCGTGCCGCCTCGAGTCGCTGGTCAGTTCCGGCGACGAGGCGGACCTCGCCGAGCAGACGGTCGAGCTGGTCACGCAGCGGCGGGCCGCTGCGCTGCCGGTCGACGACATGACCGCCTAGCGAGCGCCCGGCTTCGCCATCAGGTCGCGGCCACAAGCGGCCGCCCCACATAACCGCTCGGGGCTTCGCCCCTGATGCGAGGGTGCTCGCAGGCGAAGCCGAGGAGCAACCCGTTAGCGAAGTGGCGGCCTGGTGGCCGCTTGGCCCGTAACATCCCGCGCCCCGGCCATGAGCAGTCTTCTCAAGGACGTCGGCGCCGTCGCGGGCCTCGCCTCGTTCCTGGGGCTGGCCCTGCTCGCGCTGCTCTATTTCGCCCAGGCGCGCGACATCCGCCGCCTGCGCGAGAGCGCGAGCTTCCTCGTCGAGGGCGGTAATGAGGACGGTGAGTCGGTCACGCCCGCCGAGCGAACCGCCACGGCGGTGGCCGCCACGGAGCCCGAGAAGGCCGCTGCGGCCGCCGCGGCAACAGCCCCAACGAGGCGGAGGCATTTCGGCGGGCCGAGCTCGCCCGGCAGGCCGCCGAGCGGCGGCGGCGCTTCGAGCATCGGCGCCGGCGCCGTCCAGAGAATGGCGGCCGGGAGCGCCCCGCCTGGCTCTCCGATTGGAGGTATCTCACGGGCATCATCGTCGGCACGATCGTGCTGCTCGCTGCCGCCGCCTTCGGTGTGACCCGTATCGTCGGCGGCGGTTCGGAGTCGGCCACACCCACGGCCGAGAAGAACAAGGGCCCGTGCCCGCCGGGGCAGACCAGGGTTGCGGTGCTGAACGGCACCCCGACGCCGGGGCTGGCGGCCACCTTCGCCGCTCCCGCTGAAGCAGAAGGGCTACAAGACGACGCCGGTCGGCAACACCGACTCGCCGTTCAGCGACCAGCGTGGTCATGTTCGACCCGCAGCACTGGGCGGGAGTGCGCCGGGGTGATCTCGGAGATCGTCGACATCCGAAGCAGCAGCCGATGGACAACGAGGTGCGCATCGCCTCGGAGGGGGATCCCGGTCGCCGTGGTCCTGGGAGACGACAAGGCCGGGGGATCCAGCGCCAGTGGGGCCAGCGACACGACCGGCTCGGGAATCTGAGCAAGCGAAGTCGACCGGCCGCCCTGATCTCCGCTCTGACGGTGGCCCTCCTGCTCGCGGGCACGGCAGGAGCGATGGTCCTGACCCAGCACCTGCGCGACGACGGGCCGGTGGCGAGCTCGATTCACTGGAAGACCCGTCCCGGCCCCCGCTACAGGGCCTGCTTCCGGCTCACTCGGGACGACACGGTGCAGGTCTCGGTGGTGGATCCGTCGGACCACGTGGTTCGCGTGCTCGCCAGCGCGAGGTCGCTGAAGGGCGGAGACACCCCGCACTGCTTCGACTGGGACGGCCTGGACTCTGCGGGTCAGCCCTTGCCGCCCGGCCCGTATCGCCTGCGGCTCGACCTTCGAGACGCCGATCGGGTCGCCGTCTCTGGCGAGCGATTGACCGTCCACCCGGCAGGGGCGCCCTCGTGAGCGAGGCCCTCGAGGTCGCCGGCTGTTTGGCGGCGGCCGGCGCGGTCTCCACGGCCCTGCTGGTTTCGGAAGCTCGGATCCGAGCGGCCGGGCTGCTGGTCGCGATGGCGATCGCGACGGCGCTGGTCGCGGGTCAGGGCTGGGACGAGATCCAGGGTCTGCGCGACCATCCGCTGGAGTTCGCGGGAACGATCGTCGCTGCCGCAGTGGTCCTCGCCGTGGGCGGCGCGGCGATGGTGCGCTGGCCGATCCTGCTGCCGCTGCTTGTGGTCGCAACCCTGCCGTTCCGGATCCGGCTGCACGTCTCGGGCGGGCAGGCGGTAAACCTGCTCGTCCCGCTCTACGCGACGATCGGAGCGGGCGTCATTGCGGCCGTCGTGGACTCCGTGCGAGGCAGAGACCGGCTTCGCCCGCTGCCGAGGCCGCTCGTCCTTGCCCTCGTGCTGGTGATCTGCCTGTACGCCATCCAGTCGATCTACTCGGCCGATGTCGCCTTCGCGGCGCGGAACGTCGGCTTCTTCCTGCGTCCCATTCGCGGTGCTCTTCTGCCTGCTCGCAATGGCGCCCTGGGACCGCCGCCTCCTGCGGCTCGCGTTCGGCGTCCTGCTCGTCGAGGGAGTGATCCTGGCGGGGATCGGGATCGGCCAGTTCGCCACCGAGCACATCTTCTGGAACGGCAAGCTCGAGGCGTCCAACGACTTCCACTTCTACTTCCGCGTCAACTCGCTCTTCTGGGATCCCGAACATCTACGGGCGCTACCTGATGGTGGGCATCCTGCTCGGCGCTGCGGCTCTCCTCTGGACGGCCGACAGGCGCTTCGCCTTCGCCCTGATCGGTGCGCTGGCCATCACCTTCGCTGGTCTCGTCTTCGCCTTCTCCCAGACCACCTTCATCGCCCTATTCGTGGGGCTGGCCGTGCTCGCCGCGCTGCGCTGGAGCGTACGCTGGGCCGCAATCGCGACTCCGGTTGCGGTCGGCGCGATCGCGATCGGCGTTCTCTTCGTCGCGGGGGGCTCGAACGAGAACGCGCGCGACATCAGCGAGGGCCACAGCAGCCTGATCAGCGGAGGTGCCAAGCTGGCCTGGCACCGGCCGGTCTACGGCTACGGCTCGGCCTCGTTCTCGAAGGAGTTCGCGCGCGCGGAGGACGTCAGGCCCCGGGCGACACGACGATCTCCCACACCGAGCCGGTCACCGTGGCGGCCGAGCAGGGGGTGATCGGAATCGCCGCCTACCTGGCCCTGCTCGCGGCCGCGCTTTGGACGGTGTTCTCCGGCATGCGTTCGATCGCCCCCGGCATGGGGGCTCCCTTCCATTCCCTGGCGGAGGGGGACCGGGTGGAGCTCTCGCCGGCCCGGATCGGGATCGCCGCAGCCTTCATCGCGCTTCTGGTCCACACGATCGGCTACGCCGCCTACCTGACGGACCCGCTCACCTGGGCGCTGCTCGCGGTCGGGGGCGTGCTCGCGGCCGAGGTAGGGGCGGGAGAGTGGCCGCGGAGGGCCACCGCGCAGGCTGAATCCGCCGCTGCTCCTACAGTCGCGTCCTAGTCCGATGACCGGATATCTCCGCCGCCTGGCGACGACCGGCGCCGCGTACACGGCTTCGAGCGTGATCTCGAAGCTGATCGCGGTCGCGCTGCTCCCGCTCTACACGCGCTACCTCACGCCCGCCGACTACGGCGCGGCCGAGGTTCTGATCACCGGCGTGATCGCGGCCAGCATCGTGATTCGGCTGGGCATCATCGAGGCGCTGCTGCGCTTCTACTACCAGGCCGGGGAGGAGCCCGGCCAGGTGGTGAAGACCGCGTTCGCTTCGCTTCTCTGGACGACGACGATCGGCCTCGGCGCTCGCCCTTCCTCTCGCCGAGCCTCTCTCGAGACTCTTGCTCGGGCACTCGGACGCCGGTCTGATGCGAATCGCGATCTTCGGGCTCTGGGTCTTCACGATGTTCGAGTTCCTGACCGCGCTCTTCCGGATCGACGAGCGCGCGAAGGCGTACTTCGCCTTCACGGTCTCGAACGTCCTGGTGACGATCCCGGTAACGGTTTGGCTGGTGGTCGGGGAGGACAAGGGCGCCAGCGGCCTGCTCTGGGGCCAGTACGGCACGGGCGCCGTCTTCCTCGCCGGTCTGGTGATCGCCCAGAGAGGCCGGCTGGCCGTGATCCCGGACTTCGCGCTCTTGCGCCGGATGCTGCGCTGGGGTCTGCCGACGATGCCCGCCGAGCTCTCCCTCTACTCGCTCAACTTCATCGACCGCGTCCTGATCGTGCGGCTCGTCGGGCTCGGAGACGCGGGCCTCTACAGCCTCTCGGTCAAGTTCGCCCAGGCCGTCAACGTTCTGGTCAAGGGCTTTCAGCTCGCCTGGCCACCGCTCGCCTACTCGATCCAGGACGACGACGAGGCCCGCCGCGCCTACGCGGTGATCGTCACCTGGTTCGTCTCGCTGACCACCTTCGTTGTCGCGGGCATGTGGCTGCTGTCTCGCTGGATAGTGCGCGCTTTGGCGGCACCCGAGTTCTTCGACTCCTACAAGACGATCGGGCTCGTCTCGACCGGGGTGATGCTCTACGCCCTTTATCTCGTGCTGGTGATCGTGCTCGGCCGGACCGGGCGTACCGAGTTCAACTTTCCCGCGACCGGGGCCGGGATGCTGGTCAATATCGGTCTGAACCTCGCGCTGCTGCCCTCGATGGGGATCGTCGGCGCCGGCGTCTCACTGGTCGCTGCTTACGCCGTCGTGTTGGTCCTGATGTATCTCTTCACCCAGCGGCTGTTCCCGGTCCCCTACGAGTGGGTTCGGCTTGCGCAGGCGGTCGGCCTCGCGGCGCTCCTGGTGACCGCCGGCGAGGTCTTCCTGCCGACGTCCGGGATCGGCGGGCTGGCGGGGAGGACCGCGTTATGGCTCGCATATCCCCTCCTGCTCTACATGACCGGGTTCCTCAACGCCGGAGGAGCGAGAGGCGGCGGGCCGGCTGCTCAGCCCCTCGACCGTCAGGACCGCGCTCGCCGGTCTGCGGACCGCCCGCGCCGTCGGGCCCGAACCGGAGCCGGCGCAGCTCCGCACCCTTCCGGGTCCTCGCCTGACGCGCGAGGCGCTCGAGGCGGAGCAGCGCGACGAGGACGCGATCCGCTAAGCGGCGCGGCTTGTGGCCGCGACCTCATGGCGAAGCCACAGCCTGCTCCAGGATGGCGGCCATGCTCGCCGCCTGGCGCTTGACGTCGTGCTGCGCGGCGGCCTCGCGGGCGGCCGGGTTGGGTGTGGGCATCGTCAGCGCCAGCTCCATGGCGGCGCGGAGGGCGCCGGGATCCTGTGGGTCCACCAGGACGCCTGACTCGGGAGTGACGAATTCGGGCGGTCCGCCCGCGCTCGTGGCGAGCACGCTGCGCTCCATCGCCATCGCCTCGAGCGTCGCCTGGCCGAAGGGTTCGATCAGCGAGGGCTGGCAGAGGACGTCGCAGGCGGCGACCCACCGCGGGACTTCCGACTGCGGGATCCGGCCGACGAGACGGACGCCTCGACGGCCCTCGAGCGCGCCGCGCAGGGGTCCGTCACCTACGAAAGCGAGGCGGCCACGGCCAAGCGACTCGAAGGCGTCCGCCAGCCGCACGACGTTCTTGCGCTCGATCAGCGAGCCGACGCAGAGGAAGGCCGGGCCCTCGCCGTCCCATTCCAGCTCGCGGCGGGCCTCTGCCGCCGGGCGCGGCGAGAACGCCTCGAGGTCGACCCCGCAGTCGGCGACCTCGATCTTGGACGCGGCGGCCGGGATCCGGTCGGTCAGGCGGCCAGCGAGCCAGCGTGAGTTGGCGATCACTCCCGAGGAGCGGCGGATCACCCAGCGGCTGGCCGCGGTGACTCCGGGGATCCGGTTGAGGTTGGCGACGTCCTGCCCGTGTGCCATGACGACGAGTGGGGCTGCGGCGGAGCGGGCGGCGAGGGCGCCGGCGGCCCCGGCCGGGAAGAGGAAGTGGGCGAAGACGACGTCGGGCTCGAAGCGGCGGGCCGCCGCTCGGGCCTTGCGGACCAGGGTCGCGTACTCCGTCTGGGGCCCCCCGCGCCGGCTGATGGACGCGACCTCCACATCGTGGCCAAGCGCCTCGATCTCCCGCGTCAGCGGGACCAGGAAGCTGCCCAGGTCCGGGTTCTCCGGACTGGGCCACATCTGGGTCACCAGGAGGATCCGCACGCGCTCCCCTCGCTCACTCGCGCGACCCTAACTGCCGGTTGTAGGTCTCCGCGGCCTCACGGATCCCCTCGCCACGACCCGGCAGCAGCGCCTGGCGGGCGTGCATCCAGTAGCGCCGGGCCGAGTGACCGGGGAGGACGACGGCGGCGGCCGCCCGCAGCAGGTATGGCCAGGCGAGGAGTGGCCGCAGCAAGACCGCTTCGACGTCGCCGAGGTGCTTTCGGAGATAGCGATCGCGGCCACGGTGGTACTCGACGATTCGCCGCTCCGCGCCGGCGGCGTCCTGCGCCATCTGGTCGTGGTGGATCGCCCTCGCCGACGGGACGAACAGGATCCGCCACCCCACGTTCCCGAGCCGCTTGCAGAAGTCGGTCTCGTCGGAGTAGACGTAGAAGTCGGGGTCGAACCCGCCGACGGCGAGCGCGGCCTCTCGGCGGACAAGCATGGCGCTCGACTGCACCCAGCCCACGGGCCGGGTCCCAGTCGCCGCCGCTCTCCACCGTGAGGCGCCGATGGAGGAAGAGGGCGCCTGCCAGCGCAGTCTCGACGCTGGGCAGCCGCCAGGCGCACGGGACCTCGCGACCGTCGGGCGCCAGGAGCTGCGCGCCGGCCACTGCAGCTCTCTGATCCGACTGGAGTGCCCCGAGCAGCGCCGGCACCGCCCCGGGCTGCAGCTCAGAGTCCTCGTTGAGCAGCAGGCAGTACTCGCCGCGCGCCTCCTCGAGCAGGCGGCTGTCATTCGCCGCCTTGCCGGCGCGTCGATCGAGTGCGATCAGCTTGATCTCGCGATTCAGCGCCTTCACCGCCTCGGCGGAACCGTCGTCCGAGGCGTTGTCGAGCACCAACACCTCGCGGTCGAGATCCGGCGGCGCGGTTCGCTCGATCGCCTCGAGGCAGGCGAGCAGAAACTCCCGGCCGTCGGTGTTGACCACGCAGTAGGAGAGCAGCACGGCGAGAATGCTCGCCCATGCGCGTCCAGCTCGTCGATCCGGCGGCCTACACGCCACCGTATGACCACGCCCTAGCCGGGGCGCTCAGCCGTGCGGGAGCGGAGGTCGAGCTGATCACCTGCCGATTTCCGTATGGCCCGGTGCCGCCGGGAGCAGGGCTATGAGGTGCGCGAGCTCTTCTACCGCCGCGCCTCCCGTGCGGGAATCGGCCCCCAGCGCCGCCGCCTCCTGCGTGCCGCCGAGCACGTGCCGGACATGCTCCGCTACCGGCGCGCCGCCCAGGCGGCGGACCTGGTCCATTACCAGTGGCTGCCGATTCCCGCCCTGGATCGCCGACTTCTGGCTCCCCGGCGCCCGCGCGTCTACACCATGCACTGGCGCCTGCCCGAGACAGGAACGCGGATCGCAAGCACCCTGGCCCGGCTGCTGGCCGAGATGGACGCGGTGGTCGTTCATAGTGAGCACGGCGCGGCTCGCCTCGAAGCCGACTTCCGCGTTCCTCGCGAGAAGCTGCGGGTGATCCCGCACGGCGCGTTCGACTATCTCACCCGCCAGGAGAACGAGGTGCCGCTGCCCACCGAGCTCCGGGAGGTCAAGGGGCCGGTGATCCTCCAGTTCGGCCTCCTCCGCCCCTACAAGGGCACAGACGTGCTGCTCGACGCCTTCCTGGAGCTGGACGGCGCGGAGCTCTGGATCGTCGGGATGCCGCGAATGCCGATGGACGAGCTCCGCGCCCAAGCCGGGCGAGCGCCCGGCACCGTTCGCTTCGTGGACCGGTTCGTGACCGACCCGGAGATCCCAGCGTTCATGCGGCGAGCGGACCTCGTCGTCCTGCCGTACCGGAACATCGAGCAGTCCGGAGTCCTCTACACAGCGCTGGCATTCGGCCGCCCCCTGGTGCTGAGCTCGGTCGGCGGCTTCCCGGAGATCGCCGAACAGGGGGCCGCGCGGCTCGTCCCGCCGGCGGACCCGCACGCCCTCGCCGAGGCGCTGCGCGAGCTGCTCGCCGACCGCTCGGCCCGGGACGCGCTTGCCGACGCCGCGACCGAGGCGGCCGCGACCACCTACTCGTGGGAGCGAATCGGCGATGCGACGATGGCGCTCTACCGGGATCTGCTCGGCCAGCGCCGATGACCGTCCTCCGCCGATAATTCCCCGCTAATGGCGCTCGAAATCATCTTCTGGGTGGCCGTCGGCCTGATCGTCTACGCCCACCTGGGCTATCCGCTCCTGCTCTGGGCCCTGGTCGCGATCTTCGGCGAGCGAGACGTAACCCGCGAGCCGGCTGGCGATTTCCCCACTGTCAGCCTGATCGTCCCGGCCCACGACGAGGAGCTCGTGATCGAGAAGAAGGTCGCGAACGCCCGCGCGCTCGACTATCCGGCCGCACACCTCGAGATCGTGGTCGCCTCAGACGGCTCGGAGGACCGCACGGCGGAGCTGGCCCGCGCCGCTGGGGCCGATCGCGTGCTCGAGCTGCCGCGCGGCGGCAAGGTCGCCGCACTCAATGCCGCGGTGGGCCAGGCGACGGGAGACATATTGGCCTTCTCCGACGCGAACAGCTACTGGCGCCCGGACGCCCTCCGGCGGCTGGTCGGCCGCTTCGCGGACCAGCGAGCGGGATACGCCTGCGGCCAGGTTCGCTTCGAGGAGGGCGAGGGGGGCAACCAGGAAGGCCTCTACTGGCGCTACGAGATGGCGGTTCGCTCGATGGAGACGCGGCTCGCCGGGATCACCGCCGGAAACGGCGGGATCTACGCCGTTCGCCGGGAGGCCTACATCGAGCTCGACCCGAGCCGAGGACAGGACATCGGCTTCCCGTTCGAGCTCACCAAACGGGGGTGGCGCGCCGTCTACGAGCCGGCCGCGATCGCCGAGGAGAAGATGGCCCCCACGGTCGAGGGCGAGTTCCGGCGCAAGCGCCGGATGATGTGGGGCCTCTGGGACGTGATGCTCCGCTGGGGGATGCTCGACCCGCGGGGCTACGGCGCCGCCTACGCCCTGGAGATCTACTCGCATCGGCTGCTCCGCTACCTGACTCCCTGGCTGCACTTGATCGCGCTCGCGGTCAACATCCCGCTCCTTTCGCACGGTTGGGTCTACGTCGTCACGATGGCGCTCCAGCTCGCCCTGCTGGCGGGGGCGTTGATCGGGCGATTCGTCCCTGCCCTGCCCTTCCGGATCGCCTACTACTACGTCACCATGACCGCCTCGATCGCAGTTGGGCTCTGGGACCGGCTCCGCGCCGGAGCCGTGCCGATCGGCTGGGAGAAGGTGGAGGGAACCCGGTGAGCGAGGCCGACGGGAGTCGTCCGGATACCGCCCAGCAGCGACTGGACGTCCCGGAGCCGCCGGTGCGACCGCGGAAGGGGCTGCCCCGGGCGGCCGACCTGGTGATCGCCGCCGTGGGCCTCGTGGCGGTCTCGCCCCTGCTGCTGATCGCGGCGATCGCGATCCGGCTCGAATCTCCGGGACCGGTCCTCTACCGGCAGCGGCGCGTCGGCAAGGACGGCGTCATCTTCGACCTGTTCAAGCTCCGCACCATGCGCCAGGGGGTCGACCCGGTCGGCGTCGGCACCGCCGTCACGGCGGAGGACCCGCGGGTGACGCGGGTCGGCAGGTTCCTGCGCCGCTATTCGCTCGACGAGCTGCCGAACCTGATCAACGTGCTGCGCGGCGAGATGCGGATCGTCGGTCCGCGCGCGACGCTCCCAGCCCAGGTCGAGCTCTACACGCCTCGTCAGCTCCGGCGACTGGATCTGCGGCCGGGGGTCACCGGCTGGGCCCAGATCCATGGGCGCGCGGGGATCCCGTGGGAGGAGCGGATCGAACTCGACGTCTGGTACGTCGAGCATCGCTCGCTGCGGCTAGACCTCGAGATCCTCGTCCGCACCCCGCGAGCGCTACTCGGGGGGGCCGGCAGCGTGGCCACGGACCCCTACGCCGGATCGTCGCCCCACTCGCCCCTGAGGCAGGCGGCGGAGCGCGAGCAGGCGGGCGACCGCTAGTGGCTCGCGGCATCTCCCTCAGGGACTTCCGCCCGGAGGACGCATCCGCGGTCCATCGCTGGTTCAACGCGCCCGGCTGCGACCGCCAATCTGCTCGAGCACCGCGACGAGTTCACCGAGGAGGACGCGCGCCGCTGGGTTGAGCGGGCGATCGAGCAGTCGCACGAACCGAACTCCGAGGACCGCAAGTGGGCGGTGGAGGTCGAGGGCATCGACGAGGCCGTCGGCTACACGGCCCTCTACGGCCTCCATCGCCAGACGGCACCTGAGCTCGGCGCGATCATCGGGGACGAGCGCGCCCGGGGCAGGGGCGTGGGCCGCGAGGCCGAGCGGCTCACCAACCTGAAGGCCTTCGAGGAGTTCGGCGCCCACAAGGTCTACGGCCGAATTCCGTCGACCAACGAGGCGGCGAGGAAGGCCGTCATCTACAACGGCTGGAAGCAGGAGGGGGTGCTGCGGAGGCACGTGCGCCATGGCGATGAGCTGATCGACGTCGAGCTCTGGGGCGGCTTTCGGGAGGACCTGCCCGAGCCGCCCGACGAGTGATCGGGTGAAGGCTCGGCTGATCGACGACGGCGGCGCAGCCGCCTCGGACCCAGAGCACTTCTTCCGCTCACCGCCATTCCTCGCGGCGGAGGGGGTTACGCACACGATTGCGGTCGAGCGGGATCGCGAGTTCCGCCTGGCCGTGATCGTTCGCCCGATCGAGTCAAGCGAGCGACGGGACGCAATCTCCCCCTACGGCTATCCGGGCGCCACGGACGCGTCCACGGAGCCACCGGATCCGACCGAGATCGACTGGTCGGAGACCGGACTGGTCAGCGTCTTCGTGCGGGATCGGATCGGCGACGACGCCTGCTTTGCCGGCGGGACCATCCGCAGCCACGTCCACGTCGCAGACGGCGAGGGAGGGATCCGCAAGCGCCTGCGCGAGCAGATCCGGCGCAACGAGCGCAATGGCTGGAGCGTTGAGCTCTCTCCGCCGGGGCGGGCATCTGAGCCGGCACGCACCGCCTTCGAGCGGGCCTACGCGCAGACGATGGCGCGCGCACAGGCGGCTCGCCGCTACCTCTACCCGAGCGCATATTTCAAGACCCTGCTGCGGAGCGAGAGAAGCTGGCTGTTGGTCGCGGCCCGCGAGGGAACGCCGCTCGCGGGCGCTATCGCTGTGGCGAGCGACGGCTACCTGCACTACTACCTCGGCGGCACCGCCGACGAGGCGCTTGCCGACTCGCCGATGAAGAACCTGTTCGCAGCGATGATCTCGCTCGGGGGCGAGCTCGGCAATCCGGTCAACCTCGGCGGCGGGATCACGCCAGGGGACTCGCTCGACGAGTTCAAGCGGGGCTTTGCCAACGGCGATGCTCCGTTCAGAACACACGAGGTGATCTGCGACCGGGCCGCCTACGAGCAGCTCGTCGCTGCGCCGGCGTCGGCGCCGGAGGGCTTCTTTCCGGCCTACCGCGCCTGATCCTGCTCGGCGCGTTGGATGGCATTCCGCAGTGCCTCACGCTCGATCAGCGGCTCGAAGTGCCCGACCAGCGCCCAGAGCGCCCGGATGCGAAGGCGGGCCCGCCCGTCGACCGGCTTGATTCGTGTCTCGCTCACCAGTGCGCTCTGCCCGTGGCCAACCAGCTCGATCCAATGGGCGAGCAGCACCCGGGCCGTGCCCGGCTCCTCCCAGGACAGGAAGTCCTTCGCTCCGTCGATCCGGGGGTAGTCGCGACGAAGCGTCCAGATCCGCCCGCAGAGGCCGGAGACCGTCCAGCGCGCTCCCTCGGCGATCACCGAGAACGGGTATTGCCGGAGCAGATCCCGGAAGGCGAGGTCTGACGAGGTCCCGGGGATTCGCCAGCGAACCGCCCGCCCGAGAACGGGTGCGTCCCGGAGCTGGACGCTCCCTGCCGCATCCCACAGCCGATCGGCGTCCCTCCCGCTGGAGCGGCGATGAAGGGTGCGCACCTGAGGGTCAGGCAGCCATCTATCGAGGTCGGGGCGCATGGCTCCACCTTGGCAGGCAGGACGCCTCACCTGGCCTCCTCGCTCAGCCGCGGACGCCGCCCGAGTGATGCTTATTGCGCCGCTTCTTAGCGAAGTGCTTGATGCGCTTCTGCACCGCCGCCTGGATCTGCGCGATCAGGGGGATCATCGCGCCGCCCGGGCACGCCGTCAGACCGAGGGTCGTGTGGCCGACGATGCGCGGCACCGTGACCACGGTGCCCGCCGGGTAGCGGTTCTGCGGCCCGCCCGCGGAGGTCAGCTGGACGCTCGCGGTGACCGGGTAGGCGCGGTTCACGGCCATCTTCCAGGCCAGGAATTGGATGATCGAGCGCTGCGCCTCAGGCGTGGGAGCCTCGCTCGTGTGGTCGCCGATCGAGGCGATCGAGGTGGTCTGCGAGTTGAAGCCCTGCGCCTGGGCGCCGACCACGGCTCTCTTCAGGCCGCCGGCCCGACCCTTATAGAGAGTTCCGTAGCGGTCGACGAGCGCGTTGTAGCCGATGTCGTTCCAGCCGTTCGCGTAAACGTGGAAGCGGCAGATACCGAGGACGATCGAGGGGGCCTCCTCGGGCGTGTAGTCGTTGGCGTTCACGGTGTGGTGGATGACCGCCGCCTGGACCGTCCCGTACTGGGGCGCATCCCGGGGCGGGCAGCCTCCACTCGGAAGGTCGGCACCCCACCCGGCCCGACCGACGATCGTCGGCTTCGGCGCGATCGCCTGCGCGACGCGGGGTCGTGGCGACCGAGATGAAGGCCGTGTTGATTGCTCGCCGTGCGGAGTTGAGCAGCCGTTCCGCGAAACCGCCTGCGGTCCCCGAGACGTTGACGAAGTGAAGCTGCCCGCGCGGCCTGAACGGGGCGCGCACCTGGGCCTGATCCGCACCGGCGACGTAGATCGGCGTGCCGTCGTTCTGCTCGACCCAGTTGCTCCAGCGCCCACCCTCGTCGCGCACCCGGATCTGCACCGTCCTGCATCTCATGCGCGACCCCGACCAGGTCGAAGCGGTGCGGGGCGTCTATTGGCGCCGAGATCCAGCGCGGCGGCTCCTCCCGCGGATGAGCGGAGCGGGCTGAGGCCACCGCGGCCGCGGAGATCCGCTTCGGGGCTCGGAATCCCCCTCTCGAAGTCGACTCCTCCCGGCATGTACGGATGCACAGACAGCGCGGGCGCCGCGACCCAGGCGAACGCCGCGCAACAGCGCCAGGCACGCCCCCATGACAACCCGCTTGCGCATGGTGCTTCGGGAACACATGGTCACCCCGTTTGATTCTCTGACGGTCGACCGCTTCGCCATCAGTCCGCGGCTGCAAGCGGCCACCCATCACGCCGCTCCGGGCTTCGCCCCTTCGCTCCAAAATATGGTGGGTCGCCGCCCGCTTAGCCCAGATGGACGGGGATCTGCTGCTCGGGACCGTTGCCCCGGTACGTGTCGCGGAAGTTGCGGATCACGTCGAGGACCGTCTCGTTGTAATGCGGGCAGACGGCCATGTTGGTCCACGCGGTGATCGCGACGTCGTAGGGCATGTCGGGGTCGGGGTAGAGGATCATGCCGTCGGGATCCGCGTCGAAGACGCCCTTCAGCGCCAGCTGCTGGTTCTCGGGCAGGGTCGGCCTGTAGTGGATCTCGACACGCCCGTGCTCCATCGCGTGCACCTCGTTGCGGATGTTGGTCGGCTGGCCGGTATCGCTGGTGATCGGCGTTTTGTATGCGCCATCATCGATCGGGACGGGGTTGTGGTTGCCGGAGGTGGGCGGCACCGTCTTGTAGTGGACCGGAGTCGAGTTGGGCACGTGGGTGTTGCCCTCGTCGGGAAGCCTGAGCCGGAGCTCACAGCCGGCCCTCTGCGCGGAGATCGCGAGGTCAGCGAACTGAATCGGCGGCGGAGCCGTTCCCTGACGGCAGTCCGGCTCGAGGCCCCGAAAGGTCCCAAAGGAGTTCTTGATGTGCGCGTTCTCGCAGGCGTTCACCCCGCCGCCCCCGCCGGCGCCCGCGATCACGACCACCAGCCCCGCGACCACGGCCAGGGCCAGGAGGCCGGCGACGACGTATCCGGCAATCAGCCGGCGCTGTCCGGAGGATGCCGCCGCACGCTCAGCGGCGAGCCGCTGCGCGCGCAGGCGCTCCTTTTCCTCTTTGCGACTGGCCATGGGAGGGCGGAGAGGCTAGCGAAGGGGGTTCAAGCCTCGCTTAGCGCAACCTCGGCCACCGGCTTGCCCTCCCAGACCTGATCGAGGAAGCGGGCGAGCTCGTCGTCGAGGCGATCCGGGGTGACCCGCCACTCGAGGATCGAGCTCGCCTCGATCAGGCGGGCGTTGGGCAGCTCCTCGGCCAGCATGCCCGAATCCGAGAATGGGTGGAGCGGATCGGCGTGGTGCCCGATTACGAGCGCGGGCTGGGTCATCTGCACCCGGAACTGGTGATGCGGCGCCGACGAGCCCAGGAAGAGTCCCTCGAGGATGGCCTCCGAGGGGGCCGGGTCCTGTCGGATCCAGTCGAGTCCGATGTCCAACAGCTGATTCGACCGCGGGATTCGCCTTGCCAGCGAGGCGACGACCTGAAGGATCGGCTCGCCGAAGCGCAGGCCGACCATGATCGGCGTGAAGAGCACCGCCGCCGCGAGCAGGGCGTTGTCGAGGACCGGCATCTCGACCATCATCCCGCGGGCCCGCTTCGGGGAGAGATAGGCCAGCTCGAGCGTCACGTTGGCCCCCAGCGAGGTGCCGCCGATCACCGCGCTGTCGAGGTCGAGGTGATCGAGCAGGGCCTCGACCTGGCGGGCGAAGAAGGTCATCGAGTACTGCGACATGTCCGCCGGCCGATCCGATCGCCCGTGTCCAAGCAGGTCGATGGTGATCACGCGGTTGCCGCGGGAGGCCATCTCGGGGGCGAGCCGGTCGAACATGCGCCGGTTCATCAGCAGGCCGTGGATCAGCACGAGTGGCCGCTCTCCCGCGCCGTACTCGTCGTAGGAGATCCGGAAACCGTTGTAGTCGAACTCGGGCATCGAGCGGACGAGTCTAGGCCTCAGCTGGCCCGGGCCGTCGCGGGCTCGGTCGCGCCCCGGGCCTCCCAGGGCCTGGAGACCTGCAGGGCGCCCAGGATCGCGCGTGCGGCGGGCCACCGGTTGAGGGCGTAGAGGTGGATCCCCGGCGCGCCCTCGCGGAGCAGCTCCGCACACTGCTGCGCCGCGTAGGCCACCCCAAGGCCGAACTCTGCCCGCTCGTTGCCATCGGCCGCCTCCATGGCGTCGGAGAGGCGCTCCGGGATCTTCGCTTCGCAGAGCTCGGCGATCCGCGCGATCTGCTTGTAGCCGGTCATCGGCATCACGCCCGGGATGATCGGCACGTCGATCCCGGCGGCCCGCGCCGCCGGAAGGAAGTCGAAGTAGGAGCGATTGTCGTAGAAGAGCTGGGTGATCAGGAAGCTCGCGCCGTTCTCGACCTTGGTCTTCAGGTAGGCGATATCGGCCTCCAGGCTGGGCGCCTCCGGATGGACCTCGGGGAAGCAGGCACCGCCGATCGCGAGTTCCGGATGCGCTTCGCTGATCAGCCCGGCGAGCTCGGCCGCGCTCCCGAGGCCGCCCTCCGGCTGAACGAAGTCGGTCTGCCCGCGTGGCGGATCGCCCCTCAGGGCCAGGATGTTCTCGATTCCAGCGTCCGCGATCCGATCGACCATCTCTCGCAGGGTGTCCGTCGTCTCGCCCACGCAGCTCAGGTGGGCCATCGCCTCGACTCCGTATTCGTCCCGGATGGCGCGGGTGATCTCCACTGTCCCCTCGCGTGTCGCCCCGCCCGCTCCGTAGGTGACCGAGAAGAAGCTCGGCCCGAGCCGGCTCAGGAACTCCACCGTCTCGAACAGGGTCTCGCGACCCTCCTCGGTCTTGGGAGGGAAGAACTCGACCGAGAAGCAGGGCCGCGTCGATGCGAGCATTTCGTCGATTCTCATCTCAGCAAGGGTATTCGGCGCCGCATACCAGGGAGCCAGCGGCAGCCGTTCAGCTGATCGCTCCAGAGAACGCACCGGGACCGGACATCCGGTCCGGCCCCGGTGGTCCAAACAGCCTGCGCGTCAGGCGGGAATCTCTTCCTCCTGGTGCGCCTGCAGCACCATCTCTCCCTCCTCCCCGGTGCGGATGCGGATCGCTTCCTCCACCGGCAGGACGAAGATCTTCCCGTCTCCGACGTCGCCCGTCCGGGCGTGCTTCAGGATCGTCTCTACAACGAGGCCCTTGTCCTTGTCCTCGACCACGACCTCCACCTTCAGCTTCGGCCGGACGTTGACGGTCAGGGTCGAGCCGCGATAGCTCTCGACGACACCCTTCTGCCGACCGGATCCCTTCACCTCGCCGATCGAGAGGGACGGAAACCCCCTCTCGAGCAGCTCGGTGCGAATTGGCTCGAACGCCTCGTGGCGGATGAATGCCTCGATCTTCTTCATGTTCACCTCCTCACTTAGCGTCCGCAGTCATCGTGGCAGTGCCGAGCGCGGGCTGCCCGACGGGCAGAGGCCCACTCGCCGCTCCCGGGTACTCGGGCTGCGGGATGAACTGCTCGGGGTAGCCGTACATACCGTGCTCGGAGATGTCGAGCCCGGCGTCCTCTTCCTCCGGCGTCACGCGCAAACCGATCGTGTACTTCATCGCGCCGAACACGGCGTACGAGACCGCGAACACCGTGGCAAACGCCACCGCGATCCCGAGAGCCTGGATTCCCAGCTGGTGGAAGCTGCCGCTGTACCAGAGGCCCGGGTCGCCGACGCCGTTGAGCTCCGCGAGACGCGGGGACGTGAAGATCCCGCAGCAGAGCGTGCCCACGACCCCGGCCAGGCCGTGCGCGGAGAGCGCGCCGACCGGGTCATCGAGGTACTTGTCGATCGTGAGAACGCCGACCACGACGACGAAGCCCGCGATCGCACCGATGATCGGGGCGGCCCAGAACTCGACGTATCCGGAGGGGGCGGTGATCGCAACCAGCCCGGCAATCGCGCCGTTACCAGCCATCCCGATGTCGATGGTCCGCCGCATCAGGTACATCGTGCTCACCGCGGTGATCACACCGGCGGCGGCAGCCAGGTTGGTGACCAGAGCGACCTCGGCGAACCTGTTGCCGAGCGCACCGAGGGTTGAGCCCGGATTGAATCCGAACCAGCCCAGCCAGAGGATCAGGACCCCGAGCCCGACCAGGGGCATCGAGTGCCCCGGGATGGCCCGCGGCTTGCCGTCGCGTCCGAACTTCCCACGACGCGCGCCAAGCAGCAGCAGGGCCGCAAGTGCACCGGTAGCGCCGATCAGATGGACGACCGTCGATCCGGCGAAGTCCTGCATACCGAGGTTGGCCTGCAGCCAGCCGCCGCCGAAGATCCAGTGGCTGATGATCGGATAGATCAGCGCGCTGAAGATCACCGCATAGATCACGTAGGCGGCGAACTTGATCCGCTCCAGCGTGGTTCCCCAGATGATTGCCAGCGACACGGCGCAGAAGACGAACTGGAAGAACAGGAGCGCCGCCGGGCTGATGTTCGCGATGTCCAACAGCGGAATCTGCGACGCGGCCTCCGCCGGATCTCCGCTCACGTTGAGGAAGAAGCCGTGGGTGCCGGCGATCGCACCCGCTCCGCCGAAGGCGAGCGCGAACCCCACAGCCCAGTAGGCGATGGAGGCGATCGAGTAGTTGACCAGGATCTTGGCGATTCCGGCACCCGCGTTCTTCATCCGCGAGAACCCGATTTCAAGCAGGGCGAATCCGGCCTGCATGAACATCACCAGGACGCCGGCGACCACGACCCACATGGTGTTGAGCGACGAGATCGTGTCGTCGAGCGTCGGATCCTGGGCGAACGCCGCTGTGGGCAGAGCGAGCACCACCACCCCTGCGAGAGCGAGGGCCCAAAGCAACTTTCGACTCATTTCCGTTCCTTTCCATGCCCGCCGAGGCCAGCCGCGGCGGTTGCGGTTTTCGTCGCGTAGCACGGTATGAGGCTCCTCGAGCCGATTCTTTGGACTGCTGTCGGAAATCGGCCCAGGGCAAATCACCCCGCGGTCGAGTACCGGCTCGTGCTGATCGTCACGAGAATGCGCGCCCGCTAGCTTCCGGGCGTGAGATCGGCCGAGCGTATCCTCTCCGCCGCCGAGCTGAATCGGGCCCTGCTCGCCCGCCAGCTTCTCCTCGAGCGCGTGAAGAGTCCGCTTCCGAGGGTGATCGAGCGCATGGGCATGCTGCAGGCGCAGTATGCGCCATCCATGTACATCGGCATCTGGGCCCGGATGGAGGGCTTTGAGCGGGGCCAGCTGGACGATGCGCTCGAGCGCCGATCGGTCGCCCAGGGGACCTTGATGCGGGCCACCATCCACCTCGTCTCGAACCGCGATTACTGGCCTGCCGCGATCGGCATCCGCCGGGACCGCCGCGAGGCTTGGCTCAAGGCCGGCCCACGTCGTGGCTACAGCGCCTCGCAGATGGCGGCTCACGCGCGTCGACTCCGGGCGCGTCTGGGGGACGGCACGATGAGCCGCAAGGAGATCCACGAGCTGCTCGGCTCGGACAGCGTTGTCACCAACGGGGTCAACCAGTGGCTGGACCTCGTCCGGGTGCCGCCTTCGGGCACGTGGGAGCGCCGCCGGGCCGACCTCTACGCCGCCTCGGATCAGTGGCTCGGGCCTCCCCCGGAGATCGACGAGGTCGACGGAGTCGAGTTGCTGGTGCGGCGCTATCTCGGAGCGTTCGGCCCGGGCGCTGTCGCCGAGATCGCAAACTGGGGGGGCCTCCATCCAAAGCGGCTGGCTTCGGCGCTGGAGCGGCTCAAGTTGCGCAGGTTCGCCGCCGAGGACGGCACCGAGCTGCTGGACCTGCCCCGGGCGCGGCTTCCCGACCCGGAGACGCCGGCGCCGCCGCGATTCCTGCCGACGTGGGATGCGACCCTGCTGGCGCACGCGCGTCGCACCGCGATCCTGCCGGAGGAGCACAGGCCGAAGGTGTTCAACGCGCGAACGCCACAATCGGTTTCCACCTTCCTCGTGGACGGCCGGGTGGCCGGGACCTGGCGCTACGAGACGGGGAAGGTCAGGATGCAGCCGTTCGGGCGGCTCGACTCCGCCGCCCGGCGCGAGCTGCGGGACGAGGCCGACCGACTCGCCGAGCTTCACCGCTGAGGACGCCGTGCAACCAGGCTCGCACTGCCGCTGACACGGCCTCGGGATCCGCCTTCAGCCCGTGGTCTCCACGGACGGCGACGACCTCCCGGGCGGGCCCCGGGGGTGGCATACCGAACCGGTCGCTCTCGCCCTGGACGACGAGAACGGGAACCTCGAGCGCGTCGAGCTCCGGCAGGCGGCTCTGGGGCGGCTTGCCCGCCCGGCGCGGCGGCTCGAGCGGAAAAGCGAGGCAGAGGACGGCCCCGGCTCCGGTCGCCTCGACGGTGCGGCAGGCGACGCGCGCGCCGAGTGAGCGGCCACCGACCACGAGCGGCAGGTCCTGCAAGGCGCCGTCCCGCAGCTGCTCGAGGACAGCGATCCAGGCAGCGTCCAGCTGTTTCGCGGAAGCCGGGGAGCGCCGGCCCGCGACGCGGTAGGGCTGCTCGACGAGCGCGACGGTGAAGCCTGCTGAGACCGCAGCATCGGTCGCGGCGAGGAGATCAGGCGCCTCGACCCCTCCGGCCGCCCCATGCCCGAGGACAAGTGCACCGCTGGGCCGATCGACCCTGTGCAGATGCACTCGGGCGGGCCCCGACGGCGTATCGATTTGCGCGCGTGACAATGGAGCTAGCCGGACTCGAACCGGCGACCTCCTGGGTGCGATCCAGGCGCTCTCCCAACTGAGCTATAGCCCCGAGTGATCGAGGGGCAAGGATACGCTGTCCCGAGGTTGAGCCTCGGACGGCGCCTCGCGCTCTTTTCGTGCTGATCTGCGGTCGTGCCCACCCGCTCACTGCCCGCCGACCGCTTGGCCGAAGCGCCGGAAATTGGTCGGTCGGGTGCAGGGTCCAGGCGGCGATCCAGCTATCACATGTGCGCCGCAGGGCATAAGCTTTGACCGTTCGAGAGGGGGCAGACCCGCGCATCATGGGCATACTCGACGACGCGATTCGCGAACACCTCGACCTGAAGCGCAAGCACGGCGCCCGCGACGCCGAGTTGCGGGAGATCGAGGACGAGGCGTTCGGATCGACCGATCGACCGGATCCGTTCGCAGCCGGCGAGCTCTACGGCGAGGTAGCCGGCGGGACGGCGGAGAACGGCGGCGAAGAGCCGACCAGGGTGGTTGCGCCCGAGGCCCTTCGTCCGCAAGAGCCGCCCTCGCCACCGGAGCCGGAGATCCTTGATGAGCCGATCAGCCCGCCCGAGGGTCTCCCGCAGCTCCCCGGCCAGGCCGAGCTGCCGGGGCAGGACGAGATTCCCGGTCAGGAGCGCCTTGGCGAGGAGCCCGAGAGCTACCGGCCGCCGACCGAGGAGAGCTACCGGCCGTCGACCGAGGAGAGCTACCAGCCCACCGAGCCGGATCCCGAGCCCCCGGCGAGCTCGGAGTCGCTCGAGGATTTGATCGCGGAGGAGGAGCCGTTCCCGGAGGACACGGCCGCGGCGAGCTCGGAGTCCGTCGAGGATTTGATCGAGGAGGAGGAGCCGTTCCCCGAGGACACGGCCGCCCCGCAGCCTCCGCCGAGCCCCCGAGAGCCGGAGCCGCCCGCCGAGGAGCCCCTCGCCGAGCCTGAGTCTGCTGAGCCCTCCGAGCCGGTCGAGGACGCCGCTCCGGTGTCGGAGAGCGCGGTCCCAGAGCCACCTCCGCCCCCGCCCGAGTCTGGTTCCGAGCCCCCCGGCAGGGCGCGCGGCCGGGTGGACGTCCCCACCGAGGAGCATCCGGCTCCCGGCGATACCGGGGACCTTCCCCCGCTGCCGGGCTCCGAGCCCGAGCTGGGGCGACCGGACACTTCCTACGAGCCGCCGCCGATGGAGGAGCCGCCCTCGACAGACGAGCCGCTCCCGGACGAGGAGCCGCCCTCCGACCCCGGCGGCCCGGAGCTCTACGACTTCGAGACCGACGAGGACTCACTATCGCGGCCGGAAGACCGCGACGCCGCGGACGACGATTTCGAGGCGCTCGGGCCGGTCGAGGAGGAGGCCCCTTACCTCGACGAGGAAGAGCCATACGCGGAGGAGCCCGCCTCGGGCACCGAGTCGGGGGCCGAGCCGCCGGATGAGGAGCCCGGAACGGCAGTGCGCCCCGCGGTCGAGGACGAAGAGGCCTACGAGGGGGCGTCCTCCGATCCCGAGGAGCGCTACGAGGAAGAGGAAGGGGAGGAAGGCCTCTGGTTCGAGAAGGGCCCTCCGAAGGACTTCGACTTCGACGATTAGACGTAGCCGCGGGTCCGGCTCGCCTCGACCACCCGCTCGACCCCGACCAGGTAGGCCGCCTGGCGGAGTGAGGTCCGCTCCTCCTTGGCGCGCGCCGAGACGTCACGATAGGCGCGCCGCATGATCCCGCCGAGCTTGTCGTTCACTTCGCGCTCCGACCAGCGGAAGTGCTGGAGGTTCTGGACCCACTCGAAGTAGGAGCACACGACTCCGCCGGCGTTCGCCATCACGTCGGGGATCACGTGGACTCCATTCGACTCGAGGATCTCGTCCGCCGCCGGGGTGGTGGGGCTGTTGGCCCCCTCGATGATCATCTTCGTGTTGATCCGGTCGGCGTTGCTCTCGTGGATCATGCCGCCGAGCGCCGCCGGGATCAGGACGTCGGACTCGATCGCGAGCAGGTCGTCCGGGGTGATCACCTCGGTACCGGGGAAGTCGGTGAGCCTGCCTCCTTCGCGCAGGTGCGCTGCAAGTTCGTCGGCGTCGATACCGGCGTCGCCGCGGATCGCGCCGGTGGCGTCGGAGGCTCCGACCATCTTGGCGCCGAGCTGCTGGAGGATTCGCGCCGCCCAGGAGCCGACGTTGCCGTATCCCTGAACTACGAAGGTGCTCTCGGCCGGCGTCAGCCCGATCTCAGGCGCGGCCTCGCGGAACATGTAGACGCAGCCGCGTCCGGTCGCCTGCTCGCGCCCGTATGAGCCCTCGAGGGCGATCGGCTTGCCCGTGCAGATCGCCGGGGTGTGGCCGTGGAACTTGCCGTACTCATCCATCAGCCAGGCCATCACCTGGGCGTTGGTGTTGACGTCCGGGGCCGGGATGTCGCGTGTCGGACCGAGGACCTTCTCGATCTTGTCCATGAAGGAACGGGTTATCTTCTCCACCTCGGAGCGTTCGAGCTGGTCGGCGGGGCAGTTGACGCCGCCCTTGGCGCCGCCGAACGGCAGGTTCGCGACGGCCGTCTTCCAGGTCATCAGGGAGGCGAGGGCGCGGACCTCGTCGATGTCCACTTCGGGGTGAAACCGGATCCCGCCCTTGTAGGGGCCGCGGGCGCCGTTGTGCTGGATCCGGTAGCCGGAGAAGGTGTGAATCCGCCCGTCGGAGAGCTTGACGGGAATCTGGACGGTGACTTCGCGGTACGGGGTCCAGAAGACGGTCCGGATATCGTCGGGGAGCTCGAGGCGCTCGACGGCCCGGTCGAAGTAGAAGCGGACGATGTCGAGGTTGGAGATCTCCGCCCGCTGGCCGGGCTTGGGCTCTCCCTGCGCAGCGGCGCGCTCCTTGGCCTCGTCGACGGCCGTTGGGGACTTGTCGGTCGCCTCCCCGTTCCCCGCCGATTCGCGTTGCTTGGCCCTGGTGGCCATTACCCCTCCTGTAATGCGAGGGCGCGCCGTCAGGCGCGACCCGTTTGTGTTCAGGCCAGCGGAGCCAGTCTCTCACACGGGCATTCGCGAGTATGCGCCTCCCCGGCCTACAATCGGCGCTCCCCAGGGGCCATAGCTCAGTTGGGAGAGCGCCTGCCCTGCAAGCAGGAGGTCGCGGGTTCGAATCCCGCTGGCTCCATCATCATCCTCGCCCGCAGCACCTCGACTCAACCGGTCGGCGGCCGACTCGGCGCGGGGGCAGAGGGCGCCGGCTGGACGGCCCCCACCTCCTCGAACCCGGCTCTGAACAGCGCCGGGACCTGCGTCATCGGGTTCGGCGAATGCATCAGGACCACCCCGAGGTGGTGCCTGCCGATCCGCGCAGTGGTCACGTAGCAGCTCCCCGCGGCGTCGGTGAATCCAGTCTTCAGTCCCGTCACCTGCGCTCCGGGAAGCCCGGCCAGGCCGTGTTGCAGGAAGTAGTGGTTGTTGGTCAGGTAGAGGTGCTTGCCCCTGATCGGAAAGCGCGGCTTCGCGTAGCGCGTCCGGGCGATCCGGGCGATCCGCGGACTCGCCAGATCGGCCCGGGCGAGCGTCGCCAGATCGCGCGGGCACGAGTAGTTGCCGCGGTCCCGCAGCCCGTTGGGCGTGGAGAAGTGGGTGCAGGAGAGCCCCATCGCGCGGGCCTGCCGGTTCATCTGCTTGACGAAGTGGGGGACCGTCCCGCCGTCGTGCTCGGCCAGCGCGACGGCCGCGTCGTTGGCCGAGATCATGATCAGCGCCTGGAGCAGCGCCTCGAGCGGGACCTTGCGGCCGCGCGGCAGCAGCCCGGTGGCCGAACCCTGCGTATTCGCCGCGTTGCGACTGATCCTCACACGCGCCGATCTGGCGGATCGTTCCGAGCGACCATCAGCGCGGTCATCATCTTCGTCAGGCTCGCGATCTGATGCTCGAGGCCCGGATTTCGCTGCCAGAGGACCTGACCGGTCCTCACGTCGAAGAGGATCCCGGCGAGAGGCGGATGCTTGAACCGATACCGCACCGGGAGCGGCCCGGTCACCCGCTGCAGCGCGAAGCGGGCGTAGGGCGAAACCGGCGCCGTCCCGATGTCCGTCGGACCGCTCCCCTTCCTCCTCAGTTCGCTCGGACGGGCATCCCTTCCGGCGTTCGAGGCATCTTGGTTCTCGCTCGTCGACGTCGTCCGCGACTCGCCGGTGTGCTCCGGCCAAACGGCGATCGCGACCGCCGCCGCGGCGCCTAACGCGAGCAGCAGCCCGACGATGGCGGCGACACGCTTAATCATCGGGCGGGTTGCGGAGTGCGCCGATCAACCCCGCCGCGATCATGACGACGATCAGCAGCGAGACGCCATAAAGGGCGATCGCCCCGATGTCGCCGTAGGTCCGCAGTCGCAGCCCGCTGTCGACGATCACATAGAGCGTCACGGCGGCGAAGAACCCGCAGAAGATCAGGCCGACGATCAGCAGGGCGTTCCTGAGATCCGGATCCAATTCGACTCAACTCAATAGACAGGTAATCGCGGCGGTGGCTCGCTGCGTCCCCTCGCGAGGAGCATGGCTCCGGCCACGGCCAGACCGAAGAGAAACCCGCCGACGTGCGCGAAGTAGGCAACCCCCTCGCCACCCCCGGTCTCGACTGCGACCTGCCCCAGGGCTGGGAGGAACTGAAGGATGAACCAGATCGCGAGCAGGATCAACGCCGGTATCTCCACCAGCGTGACGAAGAAGATGATGAAGATCAGGGTCAGCACCCTCGCCTGCGGGAAGAGGAGGGCGTATGCGCCGAGGACCCCGGCGATTGCGCCGCTCGCGCCGATCGTGGGGGCGGTCGAGCTGGGATCGATCAAGGCCTGGGTGTAGACGGCGATCAGCCCGGCCAGCACGTAGAAGAGGACGAACAGGGGCCGGCCCAGGGAGTCCTCGATGTTGTTGCCGAAGACCCAGAGGAACAGCATGTTGCCGGCGATGTGGAGGAACCCTCCGTGCATGAACATCGAGGTGAACAGGGTCTCCCACCAGGGCGCTTCGTTGATTGGGATTGGCTGAGCGCTCGGATCTTGCCTACCTATCACGACGGCCCGGTCGTACTTCCCCGTCCCAGGGCAGACGACGCCGGCCGCGAACGCGCCGGTCTGGGCCTCTTCGACCGCCCCGACCGCACAATCCCCGGTGTCGGGGTGCGTGATCCGGTACGGGATGGCTCCGTATTCGAGAGAGCTCTGGTCGATCGAGCCAAACCCCGCCTGGTCGAGGCGCTTGTCGGTAGGGAAAGTGAGCTGCCAGATGAAGACCGCGACGTTGATGACGATGATCGCGACCGTGACGACCGGAAACCGCGAGGTCGGGTTGTTGTCCTTCAGCGGGATCACCGGCCGCGCCGAACACTAGCCGCGTGCGCCGCGGTGCCCCGCCAGCAACGGCGACGGTTGCGATCATGGGGTAGATGACCGACATGGCGGCTCAGACGCACGAGGACGAGGCGAACGGCCGACCCGTGGCGGGACACGGACGTGATCGACGAGCGCGCACCGCGCTTCAACCAGGCGGTGACCGGCCTCGTCGCCCTGCTGGGTGCGCTGTTCGGCTGGCCCCTCGCCTGGGCACTGATGGCGGCACAGCTCCTGATCGGGCTCACGCTCGGGCGGCGCTTCTGCCTTCCCTGCGCGGCGTACTTCCTGATCGTGCAGCCCCGCTTCGGCGAGGGCCGCCTCGAGGACTCCCGCCCGCCCCGCCTGGCGAACGTGATGGGTAGCTTCTTCCTCGGCTCCGCCGCCCTCGCTTGGTGGCTTGGCGCGCCCGCGGTTGGTACCGCCCTCGGCCTTCTGGTCGCGGCGCTCGCCTGGCTCGCCGCCAGCACCGGGTTCTGCCTGGGCTGCGAGATCTACCGGCTCACGGCCCGGCTGCGCGGCATCTCGCCTCGCCATCACGGGCAGATTGACGCCGCCGACCTTGATGGCGTGGGCGGCATACCCGCCTACGTCGAGTTCACGCACCCGCTCTGCTCCGAATGCCACGAGTGGGAACGCCGCCTCGGCTCCGAGCCCGAGCCGCTGCTGAAGCTCGACGTCAGCGATCGCCCCGACCTGGCCCGCAAGTACGGCGTTGCGATCGTGCCAACCGTGCTCAGGGTCGCCGCGGACGGCTCAGTCCTCGCGCGGCTGGCGCCGTAGCGGTCACCAGGGCGTGGCGAAGCCGCTTAACGCGGCAGCCGCTCCCCCGGCGGCGGGATCTCGTCGCGCACGGAGGGCAGCTTCGCGGACTTCGGCGGCGGCAGCGCCAGCCGGCCAGATGAACCCGCTGCCACAGCGCCACCCTTGGTCCAGCGGACCGGGAGCGGATCATTCTGGAGGAGCAGGTCCCAGGTCGGCACGTCGAGGTTGCCGGTCTGCGAGAGGCCGTGGTTGGCCTGGAAGGAGAAGACCGCGGCCTGCGTCGGCGCCTGGTAGTAGCCGTTGATCGGCACCGTGTAGCCCCCGCCGGCGAGCAGCTGCTGCGCCCAGGCCACGAAGTCGCCCTTGGAGCCGAAGCGCAGAAACGGATAGCTCGGATACGGGGCCACCGCGGCCGGGGAGACCGGGGCGCTCAAGGCCCTCCACTGGCGCTTGCGGGCCGACTGCCACGACCACCAGCTGACCCCGTCGAATCCATGCGACATCGCCAGGGCCCTGAAGCGGCGGATCTGCCCCGGCTTCGGGTTGTTGTAGACCTGACCGAGCGGGTCGATCTGGCGCTTGTAGATGCGGTTCCAGACCCAGGTGTGGGTGTACCCGGTGTCGACGGTGGTGCCGATTTCCTTCCAGTAGAGCTGCGGAACGTTGTATTGGGCGCCACCCGGACCGAGGAACACCGAGTAGGGAAGGGCGGGGTGGTAGTCGACGTAGGGGAAGCTGGCGAGTCCGATCGGGTAGTGCGGGCCGACCATCGACCTGAGCTTGCTCATGTAGGTCGAGGCCTGCGGATAGCGCCCCTCGTACTGCCCCTCGACATCGAGCACGAGGCAGTCAGCGCCTCGGGCGACCGCCGCCGCGCCGATGCGCGCCTCCTTGCCCGGCTTTCGCCCGTAGATGAACTGCCAGGCACAGACGTTGAGGCCGCGCGACCGGAGGCCGCTGACGACCGACGAGGAGAACTGGCCCCAGTACCGCGTGCCGTCGCCTGACTTGATCAGCACCGTCTCGATCCCGCGTGCGTGCGCCTTGGCGGCGATCGCGTTCAGGTTGCCGTGCGAGGAGCGGCTCAGGTACCAGATCCACATGCCGTCGCCGGCCAGCGGATTCTTCGGGTCCGAGGTGTCGCTCGTCTGGGAGCTTGCTCCTCCGGTTAGCGGTCCGGCGGCTAGGGCCAGCGCGAACGCGGACGAAAGCAGCACAATCAGGTTTCTGCGTCGGCGGGAACGCATTGATCGAGGCTACGAAGGCATGAACACACCTCCGCAAGCAAAGGTGCGTCGCGTTACGCCGTGGACGCGGCCGGGAGCTGCTCGTCGGCGTGATACGAGCTCCGCACCAACGGGCCCGAGGCGACCGACTCGAAGCCGAGCTCGTAGGCTGCCCTCTCGAGCGCCGCGAACTCGTCCGGATGCCAGTAGCGGTCGACCGGCAGGTGCTTCTCGGTCGGGCGCAGGTACTGGCCGACGGTGAGCACCTGGACGCCGTGGTCCAGCAGGATCCCGAAGGCCTCCACCATCTCGTCGAACTCCTCGCCAAGGCCGACCATCAACCCGGACTTGGTGACGACCTCGTCGCCGGCCATCTCCCTCGCCATTCGCAGGACTCGCGCCGAGCGCATGAAGTCCGAGCCGCGCCTGGCGATCGGATAGAGCCGCGGAACCGTCTCGACGTTGTGGTTGAAGACGTCGGGACGCTCGGCGATCACCTTGGCGAGCGGCATCTCCTGGCCGCGGAAGTCCGGGGTCAGCACCTCCACTTTGCACCCCGGCGCCATCCGGCGAATCGAGCGGATCACGCCGACGAAGGCGCCCGCGCCGTAATCGGGCAGGTCGTCGCGGTCGACCGAGGTGATCACGGCGTGGCGCAGGCCCATCCGCTTGACCTGATTCGCGACCCGGAGCGGCTCGAGCGGGTCGTGCCAGGTCGGCTTGCCCGTCTGCACGTTGCAGAAGCCGCACCGCCTGGTGCATACGTCACCGAGGATCATGAAGGTCGCCGTGCCGCGCTCCCAGCACTCGCCGACGTTCGGGCAGTTCGCCTCCTGGCAGACGGTGTGCAGGTTGTCCTGCTCGATCGCCTTCTTCAGGCGCCGGTAGGTCGGGCCTCCAGGGGCCGGCACCTTGAGCCAGGGCGGCTTGCGCGAGCGGAACGCAACCTTGCCCTCCTCATCCGGCCGCCGCCCGCCTGGGTTGGCGCGAGAGCGGGTGACATGCAGCCGGGGCGTGAGCGTCTGCTCGCTTTCCATCGCCCCTACCGTACCGGGGTTGCCCGGCCGGCCAGCTCGGTCAGGGTGCGGTCCGTCTCGACCGGCTCGCGCTCGAAGATGCGGCCGAAGAGTTCGGCAAGCAGGTCCATGTACGCATCCATGTCCTGCTCGCCCCCGAGCTCCCGGCTGAGCGAGGTCATCCGGACTCCGTCGATCCCGCAGGGAACGATCCACTCGAAGGGCTGCAGGTCGTTGTTGACGTTGATCGCGAAGCCGTGCGTGGTGACGCCGCGATTGACGTGGACGCCGATCGAGCCGATCTTCCGCAGCCTGCCCTCGGTGACCTCCTCCGCGACGTCGGCAGTGGTCGCCCCCACCGGCGGGGCGGGCTCGCCCGCCCAGACCCCGGTCAGTCCCTGGATCACGCCGGCCTTGACGCCCGACGCGGCGAGGGATTCGATCATCAGCCGCTCGAGTCCCCGCACGTACTCGTGGACATTGTCGCCATAGGGCTTCAGGGAGACGATCGGGTAGCCGACGAGCTGGCCGGGCCCGTGGTAGGTGACCCGACCCCCTCGATCCGTCTCGCACACCTCGATCCCCTGCATCCGGTACCAGTCCTCGCCCATCCCGAGCTCTCCCGGCTCCGCGCGCCGACCCTTCGTGTAGACGGGCGGGTGCTCGAGAAGGAGCAGCACATCGGGAATCTCGCCCGCCAGCCGCGCCGATTCGATCCGCTTCTGCGCCCGCCTGGCCTCTTCGTAGGGGACCAGCCCGCAACGCTTGACCAGGACCTCGTCCATGGGCACAGTGTCACACGGCCCCGATCACGGCGGCGGCGCCCTTCTGGCCCGGGGGCCAGAAGGGCCACTCCTCGAAGTGGAAGCAAAGCCCCGCGTCGTTCAGGCGGACGATCCACAGGTCGCGGTACTCCTTGCTCTTCGGCGCCCGATATTGGACCTCGACCCTGGCGACGCCGGTGTCCCCCTCCACCGCAACCACCTCGCTGCTCATCTCGAACTCCTCGTCGGGGCCGAGGCGCTCCGCCTCCCACATCTCCCCGATCGCCTCGAGGCCAGGATGCGGTTTCTCGTACGGAGCCATCGAATAGGTCGCGTCCTTGGTGAACAGCTCGGCCAGCACCTCGGTGCCCGGCATGCGCCAGGCGCTCTCGTAGCGCCGGAGCCATGCGATCAGCTGCTCGCGGGTCACCGCCCGAGCCTAACGCCGCGCCGCTACTATCACCGGATCCGAGGGGGCGATTGAGGAGGGGAGTTGTGGGGGGCGACCCCAGCTGGGCGGAGATCACCATTGTCTTCTTTATCTCGCACCTGGTCGGCGATTTCATGCTGCAGACCGACTGGCAGGCGGCGAACAAGTACGGCGGGCTCGGTCGCGACCCGCGAGCCCGGGCAGCTCTCGTCTCGCACGTCACGATCTACACGCTCTGCTTCGTACCCGCGCTGATCTGGGTCGGCGACGAGATCGGGCTCCTCGCCGCGCTCGGCTTGGCGGCGGTGATCTTCGTGCCGCATCTCGTCATCGACGACGGCCGGGCCGTCAGGGCCTACATGCTCCACGTGAAGCGGTGCCCGGATCCGCCGCCGGTGGGACTGACGGCGATCGTCGACCAGAGCCTGCATCTGATCTGCCTGTGGGCGACTGCGCTCCTCGCGGTGGCCTGATTCCAGATATGCCTCACGCTAGGAGAGGGGTGGGGACCCACTCCAGGGGGCGAG
The DNA here is from genome assembly GCA_963801055.1 of uncultured Solirubrobacterales bacterium. Lineage (GTDB taxonomy): Bacteria > Actinomycetota > Thermoleophilia > Solirubrobacterales > 70-9 > DASUPK01. The sequence continues at coordinate 163,253 of CAWDDE010000003.1, forward strand.
GGGGCTACACAGGAGGCCAGGGGGCTACTTGCGATGTCGGCCCTCAAGGGCTCGATCGACGCGCCGCCCTAGATCTGCAGGCGCTTGAGCGCGGCCCGAATCTGCTCCTGAGACTTTTACTCAACGCCTACAACATCGTCTTCGCGGCGTTCCTGGTGGCGGCGGGGCGGATCGCGGACCTGCTTGGCCGGCGCAAGAATGATTTCTCTTCGGCCTCGTAGTCTTCACGCTAGCATAGGGTATCTGCGACGACGGCTCACTCGGCGGGGGCACTGATCGGCTTTAGACTGATTCAGGCGCTAGGCGCAGCGTTACTCGTCAACGACTCGCTTGGCCTGGTGCTCCAGGCCTTCAACGCGGATAGGCGCGCGCACGCCGTGGCGCTGCTACTCCGCGGTAGGGGCATAGGCCGAAGGCATCGGAAAGTCGCTGGGCGGTCTGCTAGAGTCAGCGCCAGCGACTGGAGGCTCGTCTTCCTGGTGAAAGTTCCGGTCGGGATCGCGGCTATAAACTTTAGAGTCGCTTACTGGTGGAGAGCTGTGAAGCGAGGCCGCCGCAGGCTGCCGGACCTAGCGGAGCGATGCTGTTCGCGAGTGGCGGTCGCCGCTCTAGTGCTTGGGGTAGTGAAGGGGGAGGAGTGGGATTGGGGGAGCACCAGGATACTCGGCGTCCTTCGGACGTAGCGCTCGTGCTAGGAGCGGTCTTCATCCGACGCTGCAGCAGACACCGCTCACCAATCATCGACCTATGGACTGCTTCGGATACCGCACCTTCTCCGTGGCAAACTCGATGACCATCATCGACGCCGCGGGCTTCTACGGCTACACACTGAGAAACGTGCTCTAACTCACACAGAGTCTGGCAGTACTAAAGTGCTGGAGGCAGGCCTTGCGATCACAAAGGGGCAGGTGGTCGACACGGTAGATTGACGGGGCAGAGCAGCCGCGTGGCGGAACGAATAGGGAAAACGCTGAGGTACTCGTCGACGGGGGCCTGATCTGGGGAGCGAAGGGCTCGTCTGGTTCATCGAGCGAGTCGGGCTGCAAGCCCGATTTCACGGGCGAGTGGCTGCCGGGAATGATCATACTGGGCACCGGTGCAGGGAATCGCTCTTAGCAAAACTGAGCGGCGCCGCGGTAGACTCAGAGAAAGGGGAGGCGTTAGAGACGGCTACAGGGCTAAACTCGGTGGCAAGACAGATCGGCGAAGAACTAGGCGTGGCGGCAGTTGTCGACGATCCTAGGGAATCGCCAAACCCGCTCGATACACGTCGGTCGAAGAGCGCCTTCGACAACGCTTGGAGCTTCTCCGCGGTCTGCCTGCTAGACAGCGGGAGTAGGCTGCGTCGGAGTGAGCCGGCGTGCGGGACAGAGAGACGACGTATAGAGTAAGAGATCGCCATCGATTGAGGCTCGCGCCGCACGGCTGGTATATCACCCGAGGCCGAGCCGAAGACCCGTCCCCGACCGCCGAGCGCAACCCGACCGACGGCGGCAGACGCAAGACAAAAAAGCGCGAGAGACAGAATCGGCGGCGAGACTTCCTAGAGAAAGCGAGCGCCGATCTTAGACGAGGCTGTTCCGCCGAGGTGCGAAGCAGATCGCGGAGGAACACTCGCGAGCAAGAATCTGAAAGCGGGAGAGTGGCTATAACGGGAGGGAGAAGAAGGGCGATGCGATCTTAGTGATACAAGCGGGACGGCTCGAGATAGTCTCAAAGAGAGGGCAACGTAATGCGAGTACTCGGCTGCGGAGAGGCACTTGGTGAGCTGGCTCTGATCACCTGGTCGACGCGCTCGGCCTCGGCGCGCGCGGCACGAGACACGAGACTGATAGACATCGACCGACGCTGAGTTCCAGACGCTCCTCAAGAGAGTCGCCCGGAGTCTCGCTCGCGCTCACCCAAACGCTCGAGGATGCAGCTGCGAATCAGGTCGGTGACGCGAAAAGAGTGAGAGAGATGCAAAGTGACTGTCGCGGTCGTTCCACTGGATGAAAGAGTAACAGAGGCGCGAGAACTGGCAGAGAGTATCAGCGACGGCGCTAGGAAGACATGAGGGAGAGATCGACGTGATCGACGGAATCGATCGTGGAGAGGAAGCGCGAGGACGACGAACCGGTGTCGCGGTGTTAGGGACCGCTGCTCGACTGAAGCGGAGTAGCGCTAACGACCAGGTAGTGATGCGTAGCGGACCCCCTCGGGGAGGAGGACGAAGTGGACTAACTTCTGCCTGCAGCGCGACAGAACGCATACTCGCCGTCGAGCAGCGGAGGCGCAAGGTAGGCGGAAGAGGCCCGCGGGCCGTCCTGCGGGGCTGCGACCTCGTTGCGCTTGGACGTCGCTGGAAGGATCCGGCTGCTCTGGCGGCGTGGGCCGAGTCTCTTGACCCGATCGAGACGCACGACGATCTGTGAGGAGACGATAGAACGCGGATGTCGCGCGGGCGGCGCGACGCCTTGCCGGCCACTCGCGTCGGGAATAGTGCTGTCCGGGGGCGGCGAGCGAGCCTTCTCGCACATCGGCGTGCTCGAGGAGCTGGAGGGGGCCGGCCTGGAGATCGATCGAGTCGCCGGCGTCAGCGTGGGCGACTACATCGGGGGGATGTTCGCGATGGGCATGGACGGACGAGGAGATCGACGCCCGCTGCTAGAGGAGTGGATCCGGCGAACTGGCAGCTCGGCGACTACACCTTGCCGCGCCACTCTGGTTCTAGAGGGCGAGGCCCAGAGGCTCCTCGAGCAGCTCCCTGACGCGCGCCAGGAAGATCGCGCCGTCGGCGCCGTAGAGGATGCGGTGGTCGCAGGCCAGGGTGACGCCCATCAGCTGGCGGGCCTCGATCTCGCCCGAGTCGGTGACGACCGGTTTGGCTTTGACCTCCCCGACGGCCAGGATCCCCGCCTGCGGGGTGTTGATCACGGCGCTGAAGTTCGAGATCCCGTACATGCCGAGGTTGGAGACCGTGAAGGTGCCGCCCGAGAGCTCGGGTGGCGTGATCGAGCCGTCGCTCACCCGCGCCGCGAGAGCCCTGGTCTCCTGGGCGATCCGCCGCAGCCCCTTCTGGTCGGCGTCGAAGACCGTCGGGACGACGAGGGCGTCCTGGGCGGCGACCGCGACGCCGACGTTGATGCGCGAGTAGAGCTCGATCCGCCCGTCGCGGTAGGCGCCGTTGGCGCGCGGGTGCTCGCGCAGGGCGAGGGCGCAGGCCTTGACCACCATGTCGTTGAAGGTCGGGACGGCTTCGCCCTCCTTCGCCATCGCCTTGAGCTTGGCGCGGCCCTCGACCGCGGCGGTCATGTCGAATCTCGGCCTGCAGGTAGAAGTGCGGCGCCGTCGCCTTCGACTCGGCCATGCGGCGGGCGACGGTCTGCTGGAGCTTGGTGAGCTCCACCACCTCGACCTGGCCCTTGGCGGTCTCGGGCTTCTCGGCGACGCCCGGGGTCGGGCCGGCGGGAGCCGCGGTCGGCGGAGCCGCCGGTGCCGCGGGGGCGCGGCGCGGGAGCGGCTGGGGCCGCGACGCCCGAGGCCAGAGCCCGCTCGACGTCGGCCTTGACGATCCGCCCGCCCGGCCCGGACCCGCACAGCGCTTGGAGGTCGAGCCCGCGATCGCGGGCGATCCGCCTGGCGATCGGGGAGGCCTTCACGCGCCCGTCGCCGCCAACACCGGCTGGGGAAGGTGTAGCCGCCGGCGTCGCAGGTGCCGGCGGCGTGGCCGGGGCTGACGGCGCCAGCGGGCTCCCGCTGTTCGATGGCCGGCTGATCTGCGCTTGGAGCTTGAGCGGTGGATTCGTCGCCGGCCCTGCCCGCTGACGCGGCGCCCCGGGCGCGCCGCCATTGCCGCCCGACGACCTCGCGAAGCATCCCCGACCCGCGCGATCGGGTCCCCGACCGGCAGCGTGTCGCCCTCCTGCGCCAGGATCTCGACGATCGGTCCCGGCGAGATCCGACTCGTAGACCATGTTCGCCTTGTCGGTCTCGATCTCGACCAGCTCGTCGCCAACGGCGACCTCGTCCCCGACGGACTTCAGCCAGCGCAGCACCGTGCCCTCCTCCATCGAGTCCGAGAGCCGCGGCATGACGATCTCCGCCATCAGCGGCTCCCCTCCAGCGTCTGGAGCGCGGCGCTGACCACGTTCTCGGCGTGCGGGATCGCCGCCTGCTCCATCCGCTTCGAGTAGGGCATGTGGACGTCCGCGCCCGTGACACGCTCGACCGGCGCGTCCAGGTAGTCGAACGCCTGGCCCTGGATCAGGGCGGCGAGGTTGGCGCCGACGCCGCCGTGCGGCCAGCCCTCCTCGACGATCACGGCCCGGTTCGTCTTCTGCACGGACTTCGAGGATCGTGTCGAGGTCGAGCGGGCGCAGGGTGCGCGGGTCGATCACCTCGGCCTCCACGCCGTGCTCCTCCGAGAGGGTGCGCGCGGCCTGCAGAGCGACCTCGGCCATCCGCAGGATGCCGACGATGGTCACGTCGGAGCCCTCGCGGCGGATTGCAGCCTCGCCGAAGTTGACGACGCCGTCGCCGTTCTCCGGGACCTCGCCCCGGACCCCGTAGAGCGTCTCGTGCTCGATGAAGATCACGGGGTTGTCGTCGCGGATCGCCGCCTTCAGCAGGCCCTTCGCGTCCGCCGGCGTGGAGGGACAGGCGACGAGCAGTCCCGGGATCTGCAGGAACAGCGCCTCGAAGCTGTGCGAGTGGGTCGGGCCGAGCTGGTGGCCGCCGCCGCCTGGCATCCGGATCACCAGGGGCACGCGGACCTGGCCGCCGAACATGTACGGGATCGCCGCGGCGTGGTTGACGATCTGGTCCATCGCCAGCAGCGCGAAGTTGACGGTCATGATCTCGACGATCGGCCGCAGGCCTCCCATCGCCGCGCCGACCCCCATCCCGACGATCGAGTTCTCGGAGATCGGCGTGTCACGGACCCGCTTCTCGCCGAACTCGTCGAGGAGCCCCTCGGTGACCTTGAAGGATCCCTGGAACACAGCGACGTCCTCTCCCATGCACGAAGCACGTTCTCGTCGCGGCGCATCTCCTCCGCCATCGCGTCCCGGAGCGCCTCGCGCATCCGCATCGACGGCCATCAGTGCACGTCCTCCGGCGGCGTGTCCGGTTGGTCGCCCTCGGCCTCCCGCAGCTCCTCGTCCTCCGCGTACTCCGCGCCGCGCTCGGCGAGCTGCCGGGCACGCTCTGGCGCGGCTCGCTCCTCCTCAGCGGCGTGGGAGTCAGGCGAGCGCTCGTCGACGCCGTACCAGCCGGGCACCTGGTCGCCGAGCACGTAGAGGTCGTCGTAGAGCGAGTCGAGTGGCGGCTCGGGAGAGTTGTCGGCGAACTCGACCGCCTCCACGACGGTCCTGCTCGGCCTCGTCGCGGATCTCCTGGATCTCGTCCTCGGAGAGCACCTTCTCCTCGATCAGCCGGCGGGCGAAGCTCTCGATCGGGTCCTTGCGCTGCCACTCCTCGACCTCCTCCTTCTCCCGGTAGACCTCGGGGTCCGCCGCGGAGTGGCCGCGATAGCGGTAGGTGAAGGCCTCGATCAGGGTGGGCTTGCGGTCCTCCCGGGCCGATGCGGATGTGCTCGGCGACCGATCTCGCGGACGGCGAGCACGTCCATGCCGTCGACCCGCACCCCCGGCACGCCCATTCCCTCGGCCTTGTGGGCGAGGTCGGTGACGGCCGAGTGGCGCTCGAGCGCGGTCCCCATCCCGTAGAGGTTGTTCTCGACCAGGAAGACGACCGGCAGGCTCCAGAGGGCCGCCAGGTTCATCGTCTCGCCGAAGTTGCCGGTGTTGGAGGCGCCGTCGCCGAACATGCAGACGGTCACCTCGTCGGTGCCCTTGTAGTCGGAGGCAGAGGGCGAGTCCGGCGGCCAGCGGCAGGTTCCCGCCGACGATCCCGTAGCCGCCCATGAAGCGGTGCTCGAGATCGAAGATGTGCATCGAGCCGCCGCGCCCTCCCGAGGTGCCATCGACCCGGCCGAAGAGCTCGGCCATGACCCTCTTGGGATCGGTGCCGCGCGCGATCGCGTGGCCGTGAGTGCGGTAGGTGCCGATCAGGTAGTCGTCCTCGCGCATCACCGAGGTGGTGCCGACGATCGTCGCCTCCTCGCCGATCCCAGGTGCAGGAAGCCCCCGGCCTTCGCGCGCTGGTACTGACGCCCCGCCTCCTCCTCGAAGCGGCGGATCAGGACCATCAGTCCTGAGCAGCTCGCGGCAGGTGTCCTCGTCCGGGAGCTTCGTGCTCGGCTCGGGTGCCCGGCCGTCGGCCGAGCTGGCGGCTTCCGCGTCGCGTCTGGTCTTGCTCTGGGCCACGGGCTCAGCCTACTCCGGCCGCCGAGAGTGGTCGAAGAACCAGGCTGGAGCGGCCCGTACCAGCTCCATCAGGCTTCGGCGGCTGCTCCTACGGCCTCCTCGAGGCGGTCATCGCCCCAGAAGAGCCGGTCGCCCAAGGCGACGGTCGGGATGCCCTCGACGCCCAGCGCGAGTGCCTCATCTGTGGCCGCCCGTAGGCGGTCCTTGACCGACTGAGTCTCGATGCCCTTGAGCACGGCGTTGGGGTGGAGCTCGCAGGCCGCTGCGGCGATCAGCACGTTCTCCACGTCGCTCATGTCCCTGCCGGCCGCGAAGACCTGGCGGAAGCAGGCGAGCGAGAAGGACACGACCCGTCCGGTCTCCTTCGCGTAGACGGCCGCGCGGACGGGGTTGAGGCTGTAGTTGTCGATCGGCCAACCTTCCGGATAGACGACCTTTGGCAGCCCGCGCTCGTCGGCGCGGCGCTGGATCTCGGTGAAGTCCGCTCTGCGGTCCTCCTCGAAGGACCAGGGTCGCCGCCCCGTCGCCTTCAGGATGTGCCCGAACGAGATCGGCTGCCACTCGGGCTGCTCGATGCCCGCCTCCGCGAAGACGCCGCTGATGCGCTCGGCCGCCAGATACGAGTAGGGCGAGTTGAAGTCGAAGTAGAAGGTGGCGCGCATGTCCGTCATCTACAACTCCGGACTCCTCATGCCGACGACCATGTAGTACAGCGCGAGCCCCCCATTGATGATCAGCACCAGCGCCGGGCTGATGAACGCGACCGCGAGCGCGACGGCGTAGAACGGATTGCCGATCAGGAAGGTGAGGGACGTGCGCCGGATCTCCTCGTCGGTCAGCTTGACCCCAAGCCGGTCGCGGTGCCTGGTGATGTAGGTCCAGAGTGAGCCGAACGCGACGCCCATCGCGAAGAACGCGGCGCTGTAGACGAACGCTGCGACTTCCTCGTCGGCGCCCGACTTGAGGTGCTCAGAGAGGAGGGCGGTGGAGAAGGGGATGAAGACCACCGTCATCAGCACCAGCAGATTGAGGTAGAGAACGCCGCGGTCGGCGCGCTGCAGGTGATCGAGGACGCCGTGGTGATTCACCCAGATGATCCCGATCACCCAGAAACTGACGAAGAACGCGGCAAACGAAGGCCATTCGTCTCCAAGGTCCTGCCAGAGGTTCTCGCCGGTCGGGACGTGGATCTCCAGCACGAGCAACGTGATCGCGACCGCGAAGACCCCGTCGCTGAACGCCTCTAGACGGCTCTTGCTCAAGCGTGGATGGCCCAGCCGTCGACGGCGCGGGCGCCGTCCAGCACCGCCTCCGACATCGTCGGATGCGGGTGGATGATCCGCTGGAGCTCCGGATAGCCGCCCTCGAGCGCCATCACGTTGACGATCTCGCTGATCATGTCGCAGGCGATGTTGCCGACGATGTGGGCCCCCAGGATCTCGCCGTACTCCGGGTCGCCGACGATCTTGACCAGGCCCGCCCGGTCGTCGTAGACCACCGAGGCCCCGGCGCCGCCCAGCTTGAACTTGCCGACCTTGATCTGGCGCCCGGTCTCCTTCGCCTGCTCCTCGGTCATCCCGACGCTCGCCACCTGCGGGTGGCAGAAGGTCGCGCCGGGGACCAGGTCGACGTTGACCGGCTCGGTCGGCGCGCCGGCGGCGACCTCGACGGCGACGACGCCCTCCTCCTCGGCCTTGTGGGCGAGGGCGGGGCCCCGGACGAGATCGCCGATCGCGAAGACCCCGTCGGCCGACGTGCGCTGGTACTCGTCGATCTCGATCTGACCGCGGTCGTTGGTCTTGACGCCGGCCGCATCGAGGTTGAGCGGGTCCGTGTCGGGCCGGCGCCCGCCCGCGATCACGAGGTAGTCGGCCTTCACCTCCTCCTCACCCGCCTTGACCTTGACGCCCGTCTTCTGCTCCTCCACCGCCTCGACTTTGGTGCCGAGCATCACCTCCATGCCGTCCTTCTTGAACTGGCGCTCGACCACCCGCGCCATGTCCTTGTCCTCGAGCGGCAGCAGCTGGTCGAGCATCTCGATCAAGGTCACCTCGACCCCCATGCGCGCGTACGCCGAGGCGATCTCCGAGCCGGACGCGCCGGCGCCGGCGACCACGAGCGCCTTCGGCATCGACTCGAGTGAATAGGCGCCCCAGGTGTCGATCACGCGGTCCGAGAAGTCGATTCCCGGAATCGGCAAGGCGACCGAGCCGGTGGCGAGGATGATCGCCTTCGCCTGATGCTCGTCGTCGCCGACCTTCACCTTGCCTCCGCCGGCGAGGGATGCCTCGCCGTGGAGGAACTCGACCTTGTTCTTGTTCCAGAGGAACTCGACGCCGTCCTCGAGGGTCGCAGACACCCTGGCGCGACGAGCCTGAAGCGCCGGCCAGTCGATCGAGGCACCGTTCGACTTGATGCCCAGATCGGCACCCTCCTCGGTGACGGTGGAGAAGATCTCGGCGGTGTGCAGCACGGTCTTCGCCGGGATGCAGGCGTAGTTGAGACAGCGCCCGCCGGCCTTGTCCCGCTCCACCACGGCGGTCTTCTGCCCGAGCTGTCCGGCGCGAATCGCGGCCACGTAGCCCCCGGGACCCCCTCCGATCACGATCACGTCGTACTCGGCCATCGGGAAACGACTCTATCGGAGGGGATTCGTCGGCTTCCCCCGAGCCGTCTAGTCGGCGCCGGGACGGGAGGGCATCTGGATCCGCGCCATCGCGCGGATCATGAAGTAGAAGAGCGCCGCGGATCCGAGTAGGAGCAGGGTCGTCCCAACCGCCTCGAGCACCGAGGAGACCAGGACCAGGCCGAAGGCGCTGGCGAGCATCATCAGCACGAGCACGGTCTGAAACCCGAGCACCGCCCAGTACCGCGCTCGCCACAGGCCTACCGCCATCGCCCAGAGGACGACCGCGAACAGCAGGAGGGGCGCCGGTCGTGTCGTGGAGTCGCCCGCCTCCACGCCGGCGATCGAGAGTACGCCCTGGACGGTGATCGCGACGGCCAGCAGCGTCGAGACGACGGCGGCGACGGTGACCGCCCCGGGTCGCTCTCCCTCCTCCAGCGGTTCGAGCCTGGCCCGCGCCGCGGCGTTCCGCTGCTCGTAGCGGCGTGCCATCCTCTCCTCGAAGCTCTCGGAGTGGCCGGGGTCGCCGTTCCCCTCGGCTCGGTGGCGGGCGCCGGCTGCGCCTCGACCGGCGCGCCCACCCTCTCCGCGGAGCGACGCTTGCGCTTCTGCCGCTCGGCCCGCTTGCGCTCGCGCGCGCCCGTCACTCTGCCGACTCCTGCCGCGCCGCGGGATCGACCGCGTCGAAGAGGGCAGTCGCCGCAGCGCGGGGGTCGCTTGCGTCGCGGATCGCGCGCACCACGCAGATGCGCTCCGCGCCCGCCTCGACCACCTGCCCGACGTTGTCAGGGTCGATGCCGCCGATGGCGAACCAGGGCTTCGGCGCGATCTCGGCAGCCGTCCGGACCAGCCCGAGCCCAGTCCCGGGCCGGCCCTCCTTGGTGGGCGTTTCCCAGATCGGGCCGACGCTGATGTAGTCGACGGGCGCGCTCGGCGGCGGCCGCGATCTGCTCGCGAGAGTGGGTCGAGAGACCGATGATCGCGTCGGGGCCCATGATCCGGCGGGCCTCGCGCGGGGTCCATGTCGTCCTGGCCCAGGTGGACCCCATCGGCGCTCAGCTCCAGGGCGAGATACGGATCGTCGTTGACGATGAAGAGAGCGACGTAGGTGTTCGCCAGCCGCCGAAAGGTCCGCCCGGAGCGCTCGATCACGCTCTTCGGCTGCTCGCGGTCGCGAAGCTCGACGATCCACGCGCCCGCCGCCATCGCGGCGTTGAGCAGGGCCTCGGGGTCGTTGCCGTGCGGGCGCGCCTCACAGACGAAGTAGAGCCGCGCCCACCGCAGCCTCTGGCGCCGCAGCTCGCCGATCGACTCGGGCGGCGCTAGATGAGACGTGCCGTGCGGCGTCGGTCACTCCACAGGCAGCGTAAATCACGACCAGAATCAAACGGGTGGCTCCTCGGCTTTGCCTCGGAGCCCCCTCGCACTACGATGGAAATGCAACGGGAGCCCACCACGGGCTGAGAGGGCGGCTGAAGCGCCGCCGACCGTCTGAACCTGATCCGGGTAATGCCGGCGCAGGGAGGTTGGAGCGCATCCGTCGCCGGGAAGCGATGAGCGACCAGAACACCGGATACGACGCAATCTTCGTCGGCGGCGGCGTGATCGGCCTCGCCTCGGCCTGGCGCGCGGCTGGGCGCGGCGCGCGGGTCTGCGTGCTCGAACGCGACCGGCCCGGAGCCGGCGCGACCGGTGTCGCCGCCGGCATGCTCGCCCCGGTCGGGGAGGCGTTGTGGGGCGAGGAGGAGCTCCTCGCCTTCAACCTCGACTCGCTGCGGCGCTGGCCCACCTTTGCGCGAGAGCTCGAAGCGGAAGCGGAGCTCGAGATCGGCTTTGCGCCGCGCGGCGCACTGCACGTCACGCTGGATCGCGACGAGGCGGAGGAGCTGCGCCGCAGACACGAGCTCCACCGGGATCTCGGACTCGAGTCCGAGTGGCTGCGCGGACGCGAGTGTCGCGACCTGGAGCCGGGACTCGCCACGGCGGTGCGCGCCGGCGCGCACGTGCCCAGCGAGGCCAGCGTGGATCCGAGGAGAGTGGTGGCGGCACTCCTCGCGGCACTGGAGGCGCGCGGCGTCGACGTTCACTCCGGAGCCGATGTCGTGGGGGCCGAGCGCGCGTCAGGCCGCTGGCGCCTGGACACGGCTGATCGCAGGAGCTTCGGTGGTGAATCGGTGGTGGTGGCGGCCGGCTGCTGGTCTGGGCAGGCACAGTGGATGCCAGCTGGGACGCCCTCCGGTGCGCCCGGTGAAGGGGGAGATTCTGACCCTGCGCGGCTCCGCTGCAGAGCCGGTCTGCGAGCGAATCGTCTCCGGCGAGCGCGTCTACATGTTGCCGAGGGCTGAGGGGCGGCTGATCGTCGGCGCGACGGTCGAGGAGCGCGGCTTCGACACTGCCGTCACCGCCGGCGGGGTCCACGAGCTCCTTCGCGAGGCCTACCGGCTGATCCCGGAAATCGCCGAGCTCGAGCTGGTGGAGGCCACTGCCGGGCTGCGTCCGGGCACCCCGGACAACGCGCCGCTGATCGGTCCCGGCGCAGAGGAGGGGCTGCTGATCGCCACGGGTCATTTCCGCAACGGCGTGCTGCAGGCGCCGGCGACCGCGGACTGCGTTGCGGCACTGCTCGCTGGTGAGGCGCCTCCGATCGACCTGCAGAGGTTCTCCCCGCAACGATTCGCTGGTAGAAGCACCACGCTCGACGGTGGAGGTCGCATGAACGTCGAGCTGAACGGCGACCCGGTCACGCTGCCCGACGGCGCCTCGGTTGGCGAGGCGATCGAGGCTTCCGGAGCCGCAGCGGAGCAGCGCGGCGTTGCGGTGGCGGTGGACGGCGAGGTCGTGCCGCGCAGCGAGTGGGACCGAACCGGGCTGCGCGAGGGGCAGAAGGTGGAGGTCCTCGCCGCCATCCAGGGCGGCGCCGAGGACGGCTTTGAGCTCGGGGGCCGCAGCTGGGGCTCGCGGCTGATCGTCGGGACCGGCGGGTTTCGCTCGCTCGATCAGATGGAGCAGGCCCTGATCGCCTCCGGCACCGAGATCGTCACGGTCGCGCTCAGGCGGGTGGACCCGGAGGCGGAGGGATCGGTGCTGGACGTGATCCGGCGACTCCGTCTGTTCGCCCTCCCGAACACCGCCGGCTGCTACACGGCACGGGACGCGGTTCGCACCGCGAAGCTCGCCAGGGAGGCATTCGAGACCGACTGGGTGAAGCTCGAGGTGATCGGCGACGACCGCACCCTTTTCCCCGATGCCGTGCAGCTGGTCGAGGCGGCCGAGACCCTCGTCGACGACGGCTTCACGGTGCTCCCCTACACCAACGACGATCCGATCCTCGCCCGCCGGCTGGAGGAGGCCGGCTGCGCTGCGGTTATGCCGCTCGGCTCGCCGATCGGGTCGGGAATGGGGATCCGCAACCCGTACAACATCCAGATCATCGCCGAGCGCTCCGGGGTTCCGGTCGTCCTCGATGCCGGGATCGGCACCGCCTCGGATGCAGCCCTGGCGATGGAGCTCGGCTGCGACGCCGTCCTGCTGGCTAGCTCCGTCTCGCGAGCGGAGGATCCCGCGGGGATGGCGACGGCGATGCGCGCCGCCGTCGAGGCCGGCTTGGCCGCCCGTCAGGCAGGGCGCATCCCGCGGCGGCTGCACGCCGAGGCCTCGACCCCCCTCGAGGGCCGCCCGGAGCTCTCCTAGGCGCCGCCCGGCGTTGCGCTAGCCGCGGCGCCTGCCGATCACGCGGTCGACCGCCTCTCCGACCCATCCGAAGACCCAACCGACGCCGTGCGCAGCGCGGTTCACCACCGAGTCGTCGAGGGGCGCCGAGGTCCGGTCGGGGTTCGCTCCCAGCTCCACCGCCGCCTCACGCACGGCGTCCAGCTCCCACTCGAGCCGCTCGGCCCATTCCTCACAGAAGCCCGCCATGTCCTGGTCGCCTCGGGCGCGCGCCAGCTCTGCGAGTTGCCGCAGGAGCGTCGTCACGTGTTCGAGGTCCAGGACGGCGGAACGCACGACGAACCCCGTATCAGCGCCGCGATCGATGGTCGCCGTCCGCAGGTCGGCGGCCCAAGCCCCCAGTCCCTGCGCCATCGGCCCTCCATAGAGCCCATGGGCCGCCGTTCGGGGTGCGAGCTCTTCGAGCAGGCGCTCAGTCTCGTCCGCGCCCTTTTCGAGACCGGCACCGACAGCTGTCCTCTCAAGCGCTGGCGCCAGCCTTTGCCACCTTCCGATCAGCTGCCGGCAGGCCGCGTAGAGCTCCCTGTAGGCGCGGTGCTCAGCGGGGTGGAGTTTCGGCCTCTCGGTCGCCACGCGTGTCGGATTCTCCCGACTGCGGCGGGTTCAGGAGTCGAGGCGCTCGCGTACCCGGCTCAGGTCGCCGACCAGCAGCGCCATCGCATCATCCCGGTCCTCCGGATCGGCCCTCAGGATGGCGGATGGATGGAGCGTGGGCACCGCGGTCCGCCCGAGCCTCGACTCGAGGAACTCGCCGTGGTCCTTCATCACCCGCGCCTTGGAGCCGATCACGGCCTTCACCGCCGTCGCGCCCAGGCAGACCAGGACCTCCGGGTCGACGACCTCGAGCTCGGCCTCGAGCCAGGGCGCGCAAGCCTTGATCTCCTCCGCCTTCGGCGTCTGATGGATCCGCCGCTTGCCCTGCGGCTTCCACTTGAAGTGCTTGACGACGTTGGTGACGTAGGCGTCGCCTCGCTCGATCTTCGCCTGCTCCAGCGCCTGGTCCAGGACCCGGCCCGCGGGGCCCACGAAGGGGTGGCCCTCGATGTCCTCGCGGTCCCCCGGCTGCTCGCCGATCAGCATCAGGCGCGCTCGCTTCAGTCCCTCGCCGAAGACCGTCTGGGTGCCGGTCTCGATGAAGGGGGCAGGCTTTGCAGCGCGCGGCCGCCTCCCGCAGCGACTTCAGCGTCGCGTGGTCGGGGATCAGCGCCGCCGCGCCGCTGGTCTCCTCGCCGGTCAGGGGCAGCTGGCTCACAAGACGGTCCTACCCGGCGTTCAATCCGGGCAGTCGGACCGCCGGGTATGCGAACATACGTTCGCTTGAGCTGATCGAGGGTTGCAAGACTGGAGAGAGGATGCGCTGGGATTCACAGAGGGTCGATCGGGAGAAGGGGCGGAGCCTGCCCGGCCTGGACGTCGAGCGGGTCAGGACATTCGACGCTCCGGAGGCCCTCGGCATCAACTTCCACGAGGTTCGGGCCAAATCGGCGCTCAACAAGGTGCCGGGAGACTTCCTGCCGTTCAACTACACGGTCAATGCATTCAGAGGTTGCGCGCATGCGTGCGTTTACTGCTTCGCGCGCAATACGCACACCTACCTGGACCTGAACGCAGGTCGCGACTTCGAGCGCGAGATCGTGGTCAAGGTGAACGTGCCCGAGCTGCTGCGGGCGGAGTTGAGCCGGCCGAGCTGGAAGCGGGAGCTGGTCGCTTTCGGGACCAACACGGATCCGTACCAGTGGGCAGAGGGGAAGTACAAGCTGATGCCGCCGATGCTCGAGGCCCTGAGGGAGGCCCAGACACCGACCTCGGTGCTGACGAAATCGTCGCTCGCCGAGCGCGATCTTGATCTCTATCTCGAACTGGCGGAAGTCGCCGACGCGAGCGTCAACTTCTCCGTTCCGACCCTCGACGAGAAGATCTGGCGTGATACCGAGCCGCATACGCCACATCCCCGCAAGCGGCTCGAGGCGGTGGCGAAGTTCAACGAGGCCGGAATCCCGTCGGGAGTGCTGGTCGCCCCGTTGATGCCCGGAATCAACGACTCGCCGGAGCTGGTGGACGAGGTCGTCGCGCTGGCCCAGGAGGCGGGCGCGACCTTCGTCAACGGCATCGCGCTGCATCTGCGGCCAGGCGTGAAGGAGGTCTTCATGTCCTGGCTCTCCGCGGCCCGCCCGATCTGGTGCCTCGCTACGAGAAGCCTCTACGACGGCCGGGCCTACGCCCCGCCGGCGGAGCGCAAGCGCATCGGCGCCCTGGTTCGGGCGCCCAACCGATCTCGTGACCCGCGCTACCGCCGGCGCGACGAGCTCGCCGAGCGCCGCGCCAAGCGGGCCCGCGAGGCAGAGCAGCCCGACCAGGCCCAGACCACTCTCTTTTAGACCCTGTCGGGGGCGAAGGCGGATGGTTCGCTCGGTGATCGCCGGGTAACGGACCCTCGAGAGAGTTGGAAAGGAGGCGGCCATGCCACCGAGAGGCGTACCGAAGGGCAGCAAATGGGAGCGGATGTACGAGCACGTGAAGGGGAGCGAGCGCCAGCAGGGACGCTCGGAGGAGCGCGCGGAGGAGATCGCAGCCCGAACGGTCAACAAGGAACGCGCCCGAGCGGGTCAGACGCGTGAGGCCTCGAGGACCTCGCGCAGGGACATCTCCTCACATCGCCGCGGCGGCCTCCGCTCAGGCAAGGGGCCAGGCGGCCGGACTTACGAACAGCTCTACGAGGAGGCCAAGGATCTCGGTATCGAGGGCCGCTCGAAGATGAGCAAGCGCCAGCTGATCGGCGCTGTCGAAGGCAAGAAGAGGAGGCGCTGATGGCAACCCAGAAGCAGCGGAGCGCCGCCAAGCGCAACGTGAGGAAGGCGCAGGTCGGCGCGCGCAAGAAGCAGACGTTGAAGAACCTGCCTAGCCGAACGAAGACGGCGCTCGGCAAGGAGGCGAGCAAGGTCCGCAAGGGTCAGGCGAAGACCCGCGACCAGCTCAATCGCGAGGCGGCCCGTCTCGACATCCGCGGGCGCTCGAAGATGGGCAAGGATCAGCTCCGCCGGGCGATTCGTCGGCGCGGCGGCAGGGCCGACTAAGGGCCTATCACTCGGAGCCGGTGGCGTGGTGGGGCGCCCCCACCGGCTTCGACTCCGGCGAGCCGCGCTGCCGCAGGTAGACGGTGATCGCTGCGAACGAGCCCACCGCCAGGAACTCCGATTGCCAGTTCTCGAGGGTCGCCTCCCAGAAGTCGGCGGAGCCGATGTAGCTCAACCAGGAAAGCGTTGCCTCATGGTGGTCGACCTGCTGCGCGTTGAATTCGGTCCACCCGGTCACCGACTGTGCGAACCACGATCCGAAGAAGATGATCGCCATCACGATCAGCAGGGAGTTCGAGTAGATGGCGGTCTTGAATCCGCCCGCCTTGGCCCACTCGGGCGAATCCGACTGCGCGTGAGCGCCGACCTTCTGCTTCTGGTCTGACTCGCGGCCGGCCTCCTCAGGCTCCTTCGACTCGGGCGACCCGCGGTGAATCAACCAGACGGTCGCCAGCATGAAGAGCATGAACTGGAGGTACTCGGACTGCCAGTTCTCCATCACGGCGTTGCCGAAGTCCGAGGAGCGGATGTAGCGCCAGAGCGAGATCGTCTCGCTCGTTGTGGGCCATGGCCTCCTCGTTGTGGAGGATGTGCCCGGCGATCGCCTGGCCGACGAGGGCGGCCAGGAAGATGACGAGGAAGAAGAGCGAGAGCGAGTGGTCGCGAATGAAGCGGCGCATCGGGACCTTCAGTGGTGGCTCAGCCCGATGAATGTGTAGAAGACGAGGCCGGCCGCGATCAGCGTGAGCCAGGTGAAGAACATCACACGCATGCGGGGATGTCCTTCCCGCTCGCAGCGCCCGTAACCGCTCAAGGCTGCCTTTCCTGGCATTTTCCCCAATCAGGTAGGGAATTAGGAGGTTTTTGATCCAAAAAGTCGAGAACCTGCTACGGTGGCGCCGCTTGTCAAGGAAACCAATGAAGAAAGGTCACAAGGAAGCCTCTATGAGCCAGGGAACGCAGAACCGCCATGCGCGGCGACTGCTCGCTCGATTGGGCGTAGCGATAGTCGCGCTTGGAGCGATGGTTGGGGTCGCCGCGTGCGGCGACTCGGCGAGCGGCTCCGGGAGCATCAACCTGATCGCCTATTCGACTCCGCAGCAGGTGTACGAGGAGAAGCTCGAGCCCGCGTTCAACGACACGTCAGATGGCGACGGCGTCGACTTCTCGAACTCCTTCGGTTCCTCGGGTGACCAGAGCCGCGCGGTCGAGGCGGGACAGCCCGCCGACGTGGTCGAGTTCTCGCTCGAGCCGGACATGACCAGACTGGTCGACGCAGGCATCGTCTCGCCGGACTGGAACAAGAACCAGTACAACGGCATCGTCACCGACTCGGTCGTGACCCTGATGGTCCGGCCGGGCAACCCGAAGAACATCCAGTCCTTCGACGATCTGGTCCGCGACGACGTCGAGGTGATCAACCCGAACCCGGCCACCTCCGGCGGCGCCCGGTGGAACATCATGGCCATCTACGGGTCGCAGATCGAGGCGGGCAAGTCCGAGGCCGAGGCCCAGGACTTCGTCAAGCAGGTTATTGCGAACACCTCGGTCCAGGACGACAGCGCCCGTGACTCGCTGCAACACGTTCTGGGAGCGGCAAGGGCGACGTGCTCGTCGGCTACGAGAACGAGGCCATCCAGGCACAGCAGGAGGGCATCGATGTCGACTACGTCACCCCCGACAGCACGATCCTGATCGAGAACCCGATCGCGGTCACGGCGGACGCGAGCGACAGTGCCCAGAAGTTCGTCGATTTCCTCTACACCGAGCCGGCGCAGCAGGAGTTCGCGGACGCGGGCTATCGACCGGTCGTGAAGTCAGTGTTCGACACGAACGCTGAGCAAGTTCCCGGTCCCGTCCGGCCTCTTCACCATCGCCGACTTCGGCGGCTGGTCGAAGGTCGCCGATCCGTTCTTCGGCGACGAGGGCTGGGTGACCCAGACCGAGGCGGACCTCGGGAACCCGACCGACTAGCGTCTGACGACGCCGCGATGGCATCGGCCGACACAGCTGTAGCCAGGCCGCCGAGGGCGGGCCTTCGGGTCCCCCTCGGCGGCGCGGCGCTCGCACGCGGGACAGCGACGCTGTGGATCAGCCTCATCGTCCTGCTCCCGCTCGCCGCGGTCGTGAGCCGCGGCTTCGAGGACGGACTCGGTCACTTCTGGGACGCGATCACCGCGCCCGAGGCGCAGTCGGCGATCAAGCTGACCCTGATCTCGTCACTGATCGTGGTGGCGATCAACGTCGTGATGGGAACGCTGATCGCCTGGGTGCTCGTCCGCGACGAGTTCCCGGGCAAGCGGATCCTGAACTCGGTGATCGACCTTCCGTTCGCCCTGCCGACGATCGTGGCCGGCCTGACGCTTCTGGCGCTCTACGGTCAGAACTCTCCCGTCGGGATCCACCTCGCTTATACGAAGGCCGCGGTGGTCTGCGCGCTGCTGTTCGTGACGTTGCCGTTCGTGGTGCGGGCGGTCCAGCCGGTGCTGCTCGAGATCGACAAGGAGATGGAGGAGGCCGCGGCCTCACTCGGCGCCTCCAATCGCCGGATCTTCCGCAGCATCATCCTGCCCAACCTGACCCCGGCGATCGTCGCCGGCTGCGGTCTCGCCTTCGCCCGCGCGATCGGCGAGTTTGGCTCTTTGGTCCTGCTGACCGGCAACATCCCCTTCGACACCCAGGTCGCATCCGTCTACATCTTCGGGCGGGTCGAGACGAACGACCTTTCGGGGGCAGCCGCGGTCTCCGTGCTGCTCCTAGCGATATCGGTCGGCCTCCTCTTCGCTCTGAACGTGTTCGCCAACTGGAGGTCAAGGCATGAGCGCGCCTAGCCGAGGCGCCCGATGGGGGCTGCGCTCTGCGGCCCTCGTCTATCTCTCCCTGCTCCTTCTCATCCCGCTCCTCGCCGTGTTCTGGCGAACCTTCGAGCACGGGATCAGCGAGCCACTCAATGCCGTCACCAGTCCGGACGGACTCCATGCCTTCTGGCTCACGATCCTCTGTGTCGGGATCGCCGTGCCACTCAACACCGCGTTCGGCGTGATCACCGCGCTCGTGCTCGTGCGGCAGAACTTCCGGGGCAAGGCGGCGCTGAACGCTGCGATCGACCTGCCGTTCGCGATCTCGCCGGTCGTGATCGGGTTGGCGCTCTTCCTGGTCTATGCGCCGCGGGACAGCTGGTTCGGCGAAACCCTCGCGCAGAACGGGCTTCAGGTGATCTTCTCGGTGCCCGGCATGGTCCTGGCGACGATCTTCGTCTCGCTGCCATTTGTCGTGCGAGAGGTGATGCCGGTCCTGCAGGAGATCGGCACCGACCAGGAGGAGGCGGCGACCACGCTGGGGGCCTCGCCTTGGCAGACCTTCCGGAAGGTGACCTTGCCCGCCATTCGGTGGGGGCTGGCCTACGGAGTCGTGCTGGCCACGGCACGGGCGCTCGGCGAGTTTGGCGCTGTCAGCGTCGTCTCGGGCCACCGCAATGGCGAAACGGAGACGCTTCCGATTTTCGTGCAGCGCCAGTTCGACAACTTCGATGTCGCCGGCGCCTACGCGGCGGGTCTCGTGCTTGCGATCCTCGCGCTGCTCGTCCTCTTCAGCATGAACTTCCTGCAGCGACGGTCCGCGCGGGCGGTCGACGTCGACGACGACGACCAGGGGACCCCCGCCGCGCCAGCCGTGTTCGTCCCGCAGCCCATCGAAAAGGAGGCCTGAGATGGCCATCTCCGTCAATCACGTGACCAAGCGGTTCGGCGACTTCGTCGCACTCGACGACGTCTCCATCGATGTTCCCGACGGAGGCCTGACGGCACTCCTCGGCCCGAGCGGCAGCGGCAAGTCGACGCTGCTGCGGGTGATCGCGGGGCTGGAGCAGCCCGACTCCGGACAGGTGCTGATCTCGGGCGAGGACAACACCCAGACCCGAGTACAGGACCGAAACGTCGGCTTCGTCTTCCAGCACTACGCCGCCTTCAAGCACATGACCGTGTTCGACAACATCGCCTTCGGCCTGCGAATCCGGGGCGAGGGCAACGGGACGATCCGCGAACGGGTCCGGAAGCTGATTGAGCTCGTTCACCTGCAGGGGTTCGAGAAGCGCTTCCCCAACCAGCTCTCGGGCGGGCAGCGGCAGCGGATGGCGCTGGCTCGGGCTCTGGCGGTGGAGCCTCGCGTGCTGCTGCTGGACGAGCCGTTCGGCGCGCTTGATGCCAAGGTGCGCCAGGAGCTGCGTACCTGGCTGCGCCGCCTCCACGACGACGTCCACGTGACGACGATCTTCGTCACCCACGACCAGGAGGAGGCGATGGACGTGGCGGAGCAGATCATCGTCATGAACGACGGCAAGGTCGAGCAGTCGGGCGGACCGCGGGACCTCTACGAGGACCCGGCCTCGGAGTTCGTGATGAGCTTCGTCGGGCCGGCGCACCGGCTCGGCGAGGCGTGGGTCCGGCCGCACGACGTCGAGGTGCGCCACGAGCCGAACGGGCAGACGATCGAGGCGATGGTCGATCGGATCGTCCACCTCGGCTTCGAGGTCAGGGTGGAGCTGACCCTGCCCGAGGGCGAGCACTTCTCGGTGCAGCTGACCCGCGACGAGGTCGACCAGCTCGAGCTGGCCGAGGGGCAGATCGTCTTCGTGCGGCCGCGCTCGACGCGCGTCTTCGGACCCGACGGAGGCGGATCTCGGGTCACCAGGCGACCCGGGGGTGGCCTAGGTAGGCGATTCCGATGGGCTGAGCGAGTCGGCGAGCCGCCACCGGGTCGCGTCGCCGAGGACGACGGCTAACGCGTACTCCAGGCTTCAGCCGGCTCGCTCAGCTCACGGAGCTCGGCGGGTAGCTCTCCGCCCACGACGTCCGCGAGGCTCGTTTCCTCCATGACCGCCCGGATGTTGGCGCGCAGGGCGATCCAGACCTTCTGCAGAGGGACCGCCTCGCCCTTGTACTCGAGTGTCTCTGGGCCCTGGCCGCGGACGCTCGCGAGCGGGCCTTCGACCGCGCGGACGATGTCGGCGAGGCTGACGTCCTCTGCCGGCTTGGCGAGCCAGTAGCCGCCCTGCGCGCCGCGTCGGCTGGCGACGATGCCGGTGTGCTTGAGCTCGCCCAGGATGTTCTCCAAAAACTTGAGGGGGATGTCCTGGGCCTCGGCGATCGCCTCGCCCTTGATCGGCTCGCCCCCTGTCGCCGCCAGCTCCAACGCGGCCCGCACCGCGTAATCGACCTTCGCCGAGATCCTCATGCGAAGTCATTCTCGTCCACGGGCGAGCCCAGGCTGTCATTTCGTTTGCCGGCTGCCAACGGGAAGCTCCTGCTCGAGGGGTATCGCTGACGGCACTCTAGTGCCCTCTCCACCGAGGCTACGATCAGATCGCCCCCGTAGCTCAGTGGCCAGAGCGCCGGGCTTTTAACCCGGGCGACGCGAGTTCGATTCTCGCCGGGGGCACCTTTTCCTGGTCGCTGGCTGCCGTCACGTGTGAGGGGTTTGGCCGGCTATAGCCGGTCAATCCACTCACAGACGGCCTCGGGCCGCGCCAGGCGAGATACTGCCGGGGTGGACTCCCGCAGCGATCTGATCCGCAGCATCTACGGCTTCGACTGGGCGACGGTCGGCAGCCGCCGAAAGGGCTTCACGGAGCTCAGGGAGGTGGTCGCCCCGGACTTCGAGTCACGCCTCTCCCACGAGCTCGGCGATCGGGTTCTCTCGGGAGTGGAGGGCCTCGAGATGTTTGTCGAGGCCCTCCAGCAGGACTTCTCGGAGTTCCACTACGACGCCGACGATTTCCTCGAGGTCGGCGATGACGGCGTTCTGGTCCTGGGCCGGAT
Organism: uncultured Solirubrobacterales bacterium; assembly: GCA_963801055.1. Lineage (GTDB taxonomy): Bacteria > Actinomycetota > Thermoleophilia > Solirubrobacterales > 70-9 > DASUPK01. Next base: position 184,806 of record CAWDDE010000003.1, read on the forward strand.
CTTCGCCAAGGCGCGGGCTACCGGAATGCCCCTGTACGGCGAGTTCGGTCACATCTGGACCGTCCGCGACGGCCTGGCGGCGCGGGTCGAGGCACACCGCGACCCCGAGCAAGCCCGCAAGGCGGCGGGCGCCGCCTGACGCGCATCAGCCCAAGGCCCCTGCCGCCGGAAGACCCACCCTAGGCGCCGTCCCCTAACGGCGCGCGTCTTCCGGCGCTCCTCCCTATCTCCCCGGTGTCCTCCCTATCTCCCCGTTCGGGCCCGGCTCCCCGTTCTGATGGTGCCTTGCCTTCATGGGCCGATCAGATCACCCGGCAGGGCAAAGTTGTGTGCCACCCATCACCTGGGTGAGCGGTGTCACAAAGAAGGCCTTCCTCAGGCGCCGGATGGATGCAGCTAGTGCCGGAAGTGGCGCCGCTTGGTGAACACCATGGCGACGCCCGCCGCGTCGCACGCCTCGATCACCTCGGCGTCGCGCTTCGAGCCACCCGGCTGGATCACCGCGGTCGCACCGATGTCGATCGCCGCCTGCGGACCATCGGCGAACGGGAAGAAGGCATCCGAAGCGATCACCGAGCCGGCCAGCAGTGGCTCGGCGTCCGGACCGCGCGCCTCCCTCGCCTTCTCGATCGCCAGCCGCACCGAGTCGACCCGGCTCATCTGCCCGGCACCTATCCCCAGCGTCGCCCGGTCACGAGCCAGCACAATCGCGTTCGAGCGCACGTGCCGCACCACCCTCCAGGCGAAGAGCAGGTCCTCCCACTGCTCCTCGGTCGGCTCGGCCTTCGTCACCACCTCCATCAGTTCGCGCGGCTCCGGCGACCCATCCGGGTCCTGCGCCAGGATCCCCCCGCGCACCCGCTTGATATCCGGCTCGATCTGGTGGGCGCGCCGCTCGCTGTCCTCGAAGATCCGGATTCCCTCCTTCTGCTGCAGCACCTCGAGCGCGTCATCCGCGTACCCCGGAGCGATCAGCACCTCGATGAACTGCTCGTGCAGCCGCTCGGCGAGCGCTTTCTCGACCGACCGGTTGAGCGCGATCACCCCCCCGAACGCGGATATCGGATCGCACGCAAAGGCCGACTCATACGCCGGGCCGATCTCCTCCGCCTCGCCCACCCCACACGGGTTGTTGTGCTTGACGATCACGCAGCCCGGCCCCTCCAGGTCGGCGAGCAGCGCTCGCGCCGAATTGAGGTCGAGCACGTTGTTGAACGAGAGCGGCTTGCCATGCAACTTGGCGACCCGCGAGAGCACGTGCGATCGCACCCCCGGCTCGACGTAGAGCGCCGCGCGCTGGTGCGGGTTCTCGCCATACGAGAGATCGAGCTCCTTCTCCCAGGCGGTCACCCAGTAGGTCGGCAGCTGCTCGTAGCGCCGGGCAAACCAGCGGCTGATCGCAGCGTCGTAGCGTGCCGTGTACGCGAACGCCTCATTGGCGAGCCAGTGCCTGGTCGCCGCGGACAGCTCACCGGTCTCCTCCAGCTCGTCGAGTACCGCGTCGTAGCTCTCCGGGCGAACGACCACGGCCACGAAGCGGTGATTCTTTGCCGCGGCCCTGATCATGGTCGGCCCCCCGACGTCGATGTTCTCGATCGCCTCCTGCTCCGGCACGTCGCGTCGGGCGACGGTCCGCTCGAACGGATAGAGGTTGACGCAGACCAGATCGATCGGCTCGATCTCGTGTTCCCGCAACGTCTCGGAGTGCTCCGCGTTGTCGCGCACCGCGAGCAGCGCCGCGTGCAGATGCGGATGGAGCGTCTTCACCCGCCCGTCCAGGATCTCCGGGAACCCCGTCAGGTCCTCCACGGGGCGCGCGTCGACCCCCGCCTCCCGGAGCACCGACAGAGTCCCCCCGGTCGAGATCACCTCGACCCCAAGCTTCGCCAGCCCAGCAGCGAACTCCGCCACACCGGTCTTGTCGGCTACCGAGATCAGCGCCCTGCGAACGGGCAGCGACTCGCCGACCGGCTCCGGGGTGGTCTCGGGAGATGGAGTCGACACGGAGGGCGAGTCTAAGGGGGGTCGGTGGCGGTCCGCCGCGGTCGTCAGCCGTGTTCCGCCGGATCGATGTGGACGAGCCGCGGATTCTCCTCGTCGATCCTGACGCGGCCCGCCGCGATCAGCCGGATCGTCTCGGGCAGCAGCGCGTGCTCGGTCGCGTGGATCACTTTCTCGGTCTCGTCCCAATCGCGACTGGGCGCGATCGGCACGGGCCGCTGCAGGATGATCGGCCCCGAATCCACCCCCTCGTCGACGAAGTGGACCGTCACGCCGGTGATCTTGGAGCCATGGTCGATCGCCTGCTGCACCGCGTCGATGCCGGGGAAGGCGGGGAGCAGAGCGGGATGGACGTTGATCATCCGGTTTCGGAAACGGCCGACGAACTCGGGCGAGAGCAGCTGCATATAGCCGGCGAGCACGACGAGGTCGGCTGCCCGCTCCTCGACCCAGTCACCCAACGCGGCATCCCGCGCGCCACGATCCTCATACTCGGCCGACGGGAAGACCGCGGTCTCCACCCCCGCCTTCCGGGCTCGCTCGAGCGCCATCGCGTCCGGCTTGTCGGAGGCAACCCCGACCACCTCGATCCCCTCGTCCCCGCGGTGCAGCCGATCGAGGATCGCCTGGAGATTCGTGCCGCTACCGGAGGCGAGAACCACGATGCGGAAGGCGCTCACGCGCGCATCCTGCCGCATCCCCGGACCGGCGAGGTCAGCGGCTGGCGGGGACGGCGGCGATGTCCTCGAGGGCGAACTTGCCGTTGGCCGTTTCGGGATCGCCGAGCGGATACTCGCCCGTGAAGCATGCATCGCAGTGCTTCTCCCGGGGCGTGCCGATGGCCTCATAAACGGCGTCCATTGAGAGATACGCGAGCGAGTCCGCGCCGAGCTCCGCGGCGACCTCCTCGACCGTTCGATCGTGAGCGATCATCTCCTCGCGGGTCGACATGTCGATCCCGTAGTGGCAGGGATGGCGGATCGGTGGTGCGGAGATCCGCAGGTGCACCTCCTCGGCCCCGGCGTCCTTGAGCATCGCGACGATCTGCCGGGTGGTGTTGCCGCGCACGATCGAGTCGTCGACGACGACCACCCGCTTGCCCGCCACGATCTCGGGCAGCGGGTTGAACTTCATCCGCAGGCCGTGCTTGCGCAGCTCCTGCCCCGGCTGGATGAAGGTCCGGGCCACATAGCGGTTCTTGATCAGCCCGTCATCCTTGGACAGCCCGGCGGCGCGCGCGAACCCATTCGCCATCGGATTACCCGAGTCCGGAACCGAGATCACCAGGTCGGCGTCCACCGGCGCCTCCTCGGCGAGCAGCTCGCCCATCCTGCCGCGGACCTCCTGCAGGACGCGGTTCTCGAGCCGGGAGTCTGGCCGTGAGAAGTAGATGTGCTCGAAGACGCAGTGCGCCGGACGCTCCCCCTGGATCACCGGCTTCATCTCGAGGCCGTCCGCGGTCAGCGAGACCATCTCGCCCGGCTGCACCTCGCGGATCATCTGCGCGCCGATGATGTCGAAGGCGCAGCTCTCGGAGGCGACCACGAAGCACTCGGGGAAGCCGTCGCCGGCCTTGATCTTCCCCAGGGCGAGGGGCCGCACCCCATGCGGGTCGCGGAAGGCGACCACGGCGTGCTTCGTCATCACCACCGTCGAGTAAGCCCCCTCGAGCCGCGGCATCACCTCGGCGACCGCGTCTTCGATCCATTCGTCCCCCTCCCCGGCCGTGCGGGAGAGCAGCGCGGCCATGATCTCCGAGTCCGAGGTGCCGCGCAAATGCAGACCGGCCTCGGTCAGCTCGTTGTAGAGCTCGACCGCATTGGTCAGGTTGCCGTTGTGCGCCAGGGCCAGCTCGCGGCCGTCGTCTCGCCAGACCGGCTGCGCGTTCTCCCACGCACCGCCGCCGGTGGTCGAGTAGCGAACATGTCCGATCGCCATGTCCCCGGACAGCGCCCGCAGCTTCTCCTCGTCGAAGACCTGGGAGACGAGCCCGAGCTCGCGCAGCGTGGTGATGTGGCCCCCCTCACAGGTGGCGATGCCGGCCGACTCCTGTCCGCGGTGCTGGAGCGCGTAGAGACCGAAGTAGGCGAGGCGTGCGACGTCGCGGCCGGGCGCGTATACGCCGAACACCCCGCACTCATCGCGCGGGCCATCGCGATCGGGAACGTCGAAACGCGCGTCGGTCAAGTCTGTGGGAGGTATCTCAACCTCTTGGAGATCGAATAGCCGGGGCAGGACTTCAGCCCCGCACTGGGAGGGTAGCAGCGAGCACGGCGCGCCCCGGAAGCCTCGGCCGACGAAGTCGACGAAGACCATCACCTTCACCAGTAGATGAAGTCGCCGTGAGCATGCGGCGGGGCGATCAGCAGGGCGACCGCCGCGAGCAGGGCGGCGGCGACGATAGTGAGCACGATGCGTCTGCGGAGTGGATGCGGATGCCCGTGTGATCTGAGTGACCGGCGTGAGACAGACGGCGCCCGAACACGCCTCGATCCTACCCCTCGAGCAGCCGACCAACGCCTGGCTGCCCTGTCTCAGAGCGTCTCCGGGAGCGAGTCCCAGGCCCGCTTGGCGTCGGCAAGCGCAACGGAGAGGTCCTGCTCCGCGGCGGAGATCGAGAGGCGATCCCCAGCGGCGGAGCCGAGGTCGATCGCGTCGACGCCGGCGCGCTCGGCGGCCCGGAGCACCTCGGCGGCTGGCGCTTCCGCAACCGCGAGGACCACGCCGCCCGGGCCCTCGCCGAACAGGCACGTCTCCCCGGACCCCCCACGCAGCTCGACGAGCGGATCGAGGTCGGCATCGACGCCGACTCCGCCGGCGATCGCCATCTCGGCAAGCGCGCAGGCGAGCCCGCCGTCGCTGACGTCGTGTGCGGCAGACGCCATGCCGCCGCGGACGAGCTGCCGCACGAAGGACAGCGCCTCGGCTACCGCCCCGACCTCCGGCTGCGGCAGCCCCGCGTCGAGCTCGCCGCGCTGCTTGGCCAGCTCCGAGCCCGCCAGCGAGGGGGCGAAGGGCCCGACCAGGATCAGCCGGTCCCCCTCCAGCGGTGCGATTCCGGGCGCGCGCGCCGGATCGGGCAGCTCGCCGACCATGCCGACCACCGGGGTTGGATAGATCGGACCGTGCTCGGTCTCGTTGTAGAGCGAGACGTTTCCGCCGACGACCGGCACCCGCAGGCGCAGGCAGGCATCCGCCAGGCCGAGCACCGCCCGGTCGAGCTGCCATGCGACGGCCGGCTTCTCCGGGTTGCCGAAGTTGAGGCAATTGGTCAGCCCGAGCGGCTCGGCCCCGACACAGGCGAGGTTCTGCGCGCACTCGAGCACCGCCTCGACCGTCCCGGCGTAGGGGTCGCAGGCGACCCGTCGTCCGTTGCCGTCGATCGCCACGGCGATCGCCCGGCCGGACTCGGGCAGCGCCAAGACCGCGGCGTCGGCCGCCTCGGGCCGCCGCACCGTCCGCGAGCCGACGACGGAGTCGTACTGCTCGAACGCCCAGCGCTTCGAGGCGACGTTCGGGGAGGAGAGCAGGGCGCAGAGGACCGCCGAGGGGTCGCTGGGATCAGCCGAGCGCCCGGCGCTCAGGGCCACGCGCTCCCCGAGCGTCGCCGCGTTGCCATACATCCAGCCCCCGGGCTCCTCCGGCTCGAGGTCATAGAGCGGGCACTCGTCGACCAGCGCGGCGACCGGGACGTCGCCGACCTCGATCCCGTCGTCGAGGACGCGCAGGTGCCCGGTGTCGGTGATCTCGCCGATGGCCGCGACTCCCGTCTGCCAGCGCTCGCAGGTCGCGACCACCTCTTCCAGCCGCCTGGGCTGCACCACGGCCAGCATCCGCTCCTGCGACTCCGAGATCATCACCTCGAAGGGCTCCAGATCCGGCTCGCGCAGCGGCACCCGCGCCACGTCGATGTCGATGCCGACCCCGCCTTTCGACGCCATCTCGCCCGCCGAGGAGGTCAGGCCGGCGGCGCCGAGGTCCTGGAGGGAGAGGAGCAGGCCCCGCCCGAGCAGCTCGAGGCAGCACTCGAGCAGCTTCGATTCCTCGAACGGGTCGCCGATCTGGACGCTGGGTCGCTTGCTGTCATCGCCCGCCTCGAGCTCCGCGGAGGCCAGGACGGAGGCGCCGCCGATTCCGTCGCGCCCCGTGGAGGCGCCCATGATCACGACCAGGTTGCCGGGGCCGGCGGCGGCCGAGCGGATCATCTCGTCGGTCCGCGCAAGGCCGACGCACATCGCGTTGACGAGGCAGTTGTGTTCGTAGGGCGGCTCGAAGTAGACCTCGCCGCCGACCGTGGGTACGCCGATCGAGTTGCCGTAGTGGCCGATGCCCGCGACCGCGCCTTCGAACAGGTAGCGGGAGCGCTCGGAGGAGAGCTCGCCGAAGCGCAGCGAGTCGAGCACGGCGATCGGCCGCGCGCCGATCGCGAACACGTCCCGGAGGATGCCGCCGACGCCGGTGGCCGCCCCCTGGAACGGTTCGACCGCGCTCGGGTGGTTATGGGACTCGACCTTGAAGGCAACGGCGTGTCCGCCGCCGACGTCCACCGCCCCCGCGTTCTCGCCCGGTCCCATCACCACCCGCTCGCCCTCGGTGGGCAGCCGACGGAGCAGCTTGCGCGAGTGCTTGTAGGCGCAGTGCTCCGACCAGAGCAGCGAGAACATCGCCAGCTCGACGTCGTTCGGATCCCGGCCGAGCAGCTCCGTGATCCGCTCGTACTCGAAGTCGGTGAGCCCGAGCTCGCGGTGTCGGCTCTCGGAGACTTCGGCGCTCACGCCGCGGCGGCCTGCGGGGCCGCAACGAGAGCGCGGAACAGCGCGAGGCCATCGTCGGAGCCGGTGAGGCGATCGACCGCGTGCTCCGGGTGAGGCATCAGGCCCAGAACGTTGCCGGCCTCGTTGACGACACCCGCGATGTCACGAGCGCTGCCGTTCGGATTCTCGCCCGGCGCGTAGCGGAAGGCGATCTGTCCGTTGCTCTCCATTCGATCGAGCTGCTCATCCGGCGCGAAGTAGCGGCCGCTCATGTGTTTGATCGGGATCGAGAGCGGGTCGCCCGAACTGAGCTCCGCACCGAACGGGCCCCTGAAATCCTCGGCGCTCAGCCCGACCTGGCGGCAGATGAAGCGCAGCCCCTCGTTCGGCAGCAGCGCGCCGGGGAGCAGACCCGCCTCGCAGAGCACCTGGAAGCCGTTGCAGATCCCGAGCACGGGGCCGCCCTCGCCCGCGAAGCGCGCCACCGCCTCCATCGCCGGGGAGAAGCGCGCGATCGCCCCGGCGCGCAGGTAATCGCCGTAGGAGAAGCCGCCCGGCACGATCACTCCCTCGAGTCCGGTCAGGTCGGTCTCCTCGTGCCAGACCAGCCTGCCCTCACCGACCCGCTGGACGGCGCCCAGCGCGTCGCGCTCGTCGCACGAGCCCGGGAACTGGATCACGCCGATCATCGATCGATCTCCACCTCGTAGTCCTCGATGAGAGGGTTTGCCAGCAGCTTCTCGCAGAGCGCATCGAGCTTCTCCGGATCGTCCGTCTCGAGCTCGACGAGACGGCCGACCCTCACCTCGTGCACGCCCTCGAAACCGAGCGCGGGCAGTGCCCGTTCCACGGCCTTCCCCTGGGGATCGAGGATGCCTTCCTTCGGCCTGATCAGGACCTTGGCCTTCACTCACTCAGCGTAACGGCGCGCCAGACGGCTTCGCCATAAAACGGGTCGCGCTTAGGCGCGCCCTCCCGTCAACCTCTCGTAGGCTTCGACGTACTTGGCCCGGGTGTTCTCGACCACCTCGTCCGGCAGCTCGGGCCCAGGCGGGGTGTGGTCCCAGCCGATCGAGTCCGCATAGTCGCGGACGTACTGCTTGTCGAACGAGGCCTGCGGACGGCCGGGCTCGTAGTCGTCCGAGGGCCAGAACCGCGACGAGTCGGGCGTCAGGATCTCGTCGCCCAGGACGACCTCGGCGCCGGGCGTCCTGCCGAACTCGAACTTGGTGTCCGCGACGATGATCCCGCGCTCGGCCGCGTGCTCGGCCGCTCTCCGGTAGATCTCGACCGAGACCCGGCGCAGCTCCTCCATCAGTGGCCGGTCGCCGATGATCTCGGCGGCGCGATCGAAGTCGATGTTCTCGTCGTGCTCGCCCAGCTCGGCCTTGGTGGCAGGGGTGAAGATCGGCTCGGGCAGCTTCTCGGACTCGCTCAAGCCGCCCGGCAGCTGGATTCCGCAGATCGCTCCCGTGTCCCGGTACTCGCGCCAGCCGGAGCCCGACAGATAGCCCCGGACGACGCACTCGATCGGGTACATGTCGAGCTTGCGGACGCGCATGCCACGCCCGGCGGCCTCCGCCGGCACCTGCTCCGAGATGAAGTGGTTGGGCACGATGTCGCCGGTGAGCTCGAACCAGAAGAGCGACATCTGGGTGAGCACCTTGCCCTTGTCGGGGATCTCTGTCGGCAGGATCACGTCGTAGACCGAGATCCGGTCCGAGGCGACCATGATCAGCTCGTCGCCGTCCTCGTAGATCTCGCGGACCTTGCCCGAGCCGTGCAGCTTCAGGTCGGCCAGGGAGGTCGTCAACCTCCGCCCACCTCCGGCTGAGATGCGGGATGGGCCTTCGCCCAGTCGACGATCCTGCCCGAGCCGACGACCGTCTTCCCCTCATCCAGCGCCAGGACCGGCAGGTTGATCTGCCCGGTCAGCCGCCGGACCTCCTCGCGGCCCTTCTGCCTCTGACCCCAGGTCCAGGGCGCGAGTCGATAGCCGGGGAGGTCGCGGATCTCGTACTCATAGCCGGCCTGGTCGAGCGCCTTGGCGGCGCGGCCGCATGGGTGCCCCAGGGAGCTAAGCGCCTTCTTCTGGGCGCAGGTGTAGAGGATCACGTCGCAAGCCTATCCAGGCGGGCGATCACCTCGGGCACGTGCTCGAGATAGGCGTCGTAATCGAACACCGCGTCGAGATCGAGCTGCGGCGCGGCCGCCCCGATCAGCTCGCGGAAGCTCGTTCCCTCGTCCCAGGCCCGTTGCGCCGCCTCCTGGACCAGCCGGTAGGCGTCGTCGCGGGTCATCCCGGATTCGACCAGCGCGGTCAGGGCACGCTGGCTGAACAGGGCGCCATGGGTGAGCTCGATGTTGTGGCGCATTCGGTCGGTGTGCACCGTCATCCCCTCGACGATCCGGGTGGCGACGTGATGCATGTAGTCGAGGGCGATCGTCGCGTCCGGCAGGACCACGCGCTCCGCCCCGGAGTGGGAGATGTCCCTCTCGTGCCAGAGGGCGATGTTCTCCAGCCCAACCTGGGAGTACCCGCGCAGCACCCGCGCCAGCCCGCAGAGCCGCTCGGCGAGGATCGGGTTGCGCTTGTGGGGCATCGCCGAGGATCCCTTCTGGCCCGTTCCGAACGGCTCCTCCACCTCGCGCACCTCGGTCCTCTGCAGGTTGCGGATCTCGGTGGCGAAGCGCTCGAGGCCCCCTCCGGCGATCGCGATCCGTGCCAGGACCACCGCGTGCCGGTCGCGCGGGACGACCTGCGTGGAGACGTCCTCACGCGCCAGGCCGAGCGCGTCCATCACCCTCGCCTCGACAGCAGGCGGGACGGATGCGTACGTACCGACGGCCCCCGAGAGCTTGCCGACGGCCACCTGCTCGAAGGCGCCGGCGAGGCGCTGGAGATTGCGGTCGGCCTCGAAGGCGAAGCTCGCGAGCCTCAGCCCGAAGGTGGTCGGCTCGGCATGGACACCGTGAGTCCGGCCGACGCAGAGCGTCTCGGCGAACTCTCGGGCCCTCGCCACCAGTACGTCGCGATACGCCCTGGCTCCCCGCAGGATGATCTCCCCCGCCTCCCTGAGCTGGAGCGCGAGGGCGGTGTCGAGGACGTCCGACGAGGTGAGGCCGTAGTGCAGCCATCGCCCCTCCTCGCCGATCGAATCGGAGACGACGTCGACGAAGGCGGCCACGTCGTGGCCCGTGATGCGCTCGCGCTCCTCGACGGCCTCCACGGTGAAGGTCGCCCGCTCCCGGCAGGCTTTGGCGGCCTCCTCGGGGACGACGCCCTCCGCCGCCCAGGCGTCGGTGGCCGCCAGCTCGACCGCCAGCCAGGTCTCCATGCGGCGCTGCTGGGTCCAGACGGCGCCGATCTCCTCGCGTGTGTAGCGGGGTATCACGTACTGATTCTGACGACAGCCCTAGGCGTTGATGATCCTGACCGCCAGCAGGCCCGCGTTTTTCGCGCCATCGATCGCCACGCAGCCGACCGGGACGCCAGGTGGCATCTGCACGGCGGAGAGCAGCGCGTCCAGTCCGCCGAGGTTCTTGCCGGAGATCGGCACGCCGACAACCGGAAGATCGGTGTGGGCCGCCGCAAACCCGGGGAGCGCGGCCGACATACCGGCCGCCGCGATGATCACCTTGAGGCCCCGCATCCGGGCGTTGGTGCAGTACTCGCTGGTCGCAACCGGGTCGCGATGGGCGCTCAGCACGCGGACCTCGTAGGCGATGCCATGGTCCTGAAGGGCCTCCCCGGCGGGCTGCAGCTTGGGCTTGTCGTTCTTTGAGCCCATGATGATCCCGACGAGGGGGGCGTCGACCTCGATCTCCTCGAATGCCTCCTCGACCTCGGGCATCGGCTCGGCAACATCGCCCTGGGGCATCGGCTCCTCCATTCGCTCGTGTCCGACTGTCGGTTGCTCCCTACGCCGCCGCCGCTTCACCGTCCACTGCGCGAGCGGCGATGTCCGTCCGCAGCTGCTTTCCCTCGAAGCTGATCAGCTCAGCCGCATCGTAGGCACGCCGTCGGGCGTCTGCAGGCGTCGCGCCGAGCCCGGTCACGTTGAGGACGCGCCCTCCGGCCGTCACGACCTCGCCATCTCGACGTGCGGTCCCGGCGTGGGTCACCTCGACTCGCTCGAGGGCGGCGGCTTCATCGAGCCCGGTGATCACGTCGCCCTTGGACGAGGAGGCGGGATAGCCCGCGGATGCGAGCACCACCGTCACCGCCCAGTCATCCCCGAAGTTGGCCTCCAGGCCGGCGAGCCCTCCCGCCGTCCGGGAGGCCAGGCAGAGCCCGAGAAGATCCGAGCGCAGCCGCGGCAGCACGGCCTGCGTCTCCGGGTCGCCGAAGCGGCAGTTGAACTCGAGCACCTTGGGCCCGGAGTCGGTGAGCATCAGGCCGGCGTAGAGCACCCCGTGGTACGGGATCCCGCGCCGCCGCATCGTCTCCACGATCGGACGATGGACCTGGTCGGCGATGCGATCGATTTCGGCCGGATCGAACCCCGGAACAGGCGAATAGCTCCCCATGCCTCCCGTGTTGGGCCCCTTGTCGCCGTCGTAGATCCGCTTGTAGTCCTGGGCGGGGGCAAGCGGGAGCACGGTCTCGCCGTCGCAGAGCGCGAGCACCGAGAGCTCCTCGCCCTCCAGGAACTCCTCGATCACCACCTGGGTGTCGCCGAAGCGTCGCTCGGTGAAGAAGACCTCGACTGCCTCGCGCGCCTCGGCCTCGGATGCCGAGATGATCACCCCCTTGCCGGCTGCCAACCCGTCTGCCTTGAGCACCGCGGGGTAGGAGGCGCAGGAGAGGTGCTCGAGGGCCTCCTCCCTGGAGCGAAGGACGGTGTGCGCCGCGGTCGGCACGCCCACCTCGGCCATCAGCTGCTTGGCGTAGAGCTTCGATCCCTCGATCTGCGCGGCCGCGCCGCGCGGGCCGAAGGCGGCGATGCCGGCATCCTCGAGCGCGTCCACCAGCCCGGCGACCAGCGGCGCCTCCGGGCCGACGACCACGAGATCGATCCGGTCGTCGCTGGCCGCGGCCACCAGCCCATCGACGTCCTCCGCGCCGACGCCGACAATCCGAGCCTCCTCGGCGATCCCCGCGTTGCCGGGAGCGCAGAACAGCTCGGGCTGGCTGGGAGAGCGGGCGAGTGCGCGGATGATCGCGTGTTCGCGCCCCCCGCCGCCGACGACGAGCACCCTCATGCCGAGAGCTCCCCGGCGCTCAAAGCGAGCTCGCGAACTCCTCGGCGGGAATCGCGGCCAGCGTCTGGCTGCTCATCGTCCCGCGCGAGCCGAGCTCGACCGAGACCTTCGCCATCGTCTTCTCGTCGGGAGCCTCGACGATGGTGATGAAGTCGTACTGGCCAAGGGTGGCCCACTGCTCCTTGACCTGGACCCCGAGCTGCTCCACCTCCTTGTTGACCTCCTGGACCCGGCTCGGGTTGTTCTTCAGGGTCTGAATCCCCTCTGAAGTCAGGTTCGTGAGCATCACGAATGTCGGCATCTCGTCTCCTCTTCTGGTGGCTTGCCCCGGTAGGTCACTTTCTTTCATGTTCCGGCGCGACGTGCAATCTCGCAGGTGGCCGAAGGGCGGGTGTCCGCGTGACCAGGGATGATCCCGGCGTGCCGGAGCACCCTGTTTTCGCGCGTTTCTACGACCGGCTGACCGCCAGATCGGAGCGCGGGGGGCTCGGAGAGATGCGCCACGAGCTGCTCGCCTCGGCCTCCGGTCGCGTCCTCGAGTTGGGCGCGGGCACCGGCCACAACCTCGAGCACTACACGGACGCGGTCACGGAGCTCGTCATGGCCGAGCCCGATCCCCACATGGCGCGGCGCCTGCGGGAACGACTCGCGAAGGAGGGGACCGCGGCGGGACGGCCGTCCGTGATCGAGGCGCGGGCGGAGGAGCTGCCCTTCGACGACGACAGCTTCGACGTCGTAGTCGCGACGCTCGTGCTCTGCACCATCGAGGACCCCACCCGCGCCGTGGCCGAGGCCAGGCGCGTGCTGGTCGAGGGCGGCAGGCTTCTCTTCCTCGAGCACGTGCGGAGCGCGAGGCCCGGGCTGGCTCGCTGGCAGGATCTGCTGGAGCGGCCGTGGGGATTCCTCTCCGGTGGTTGCCATCCGAATCGAGCCACGGATCAGCTACTCGCGGGAGCCGGTTTCTGGATCGACAGCCTCGAGAGAGGAGACCTGCCGAAGGCTCCGCGGGTCGTCCGACCGATGATCCGAGGAACCGCGATCAGGCCGACCGGCGTCGGGCGCGGTTAGGTCAGTTCGGTCGCGCCCGCCGCGGACAGCGCATGAGATTCGTGCCTAGGCGGCGGCCGTCGCGCGGTCGGCGGCACGCTTCCCCGGCTTCGCCTTCTCGAAGACGAGCTCACCGTCTTGCGCGTCGACCTTGACTGTGTCGCCCTCCGTGAAGTCGCCTTCCAGCAGCCTCAGCGCCAGCTTGTCGACGAGCTGCTTCTGGATCACGCGCTTCAGCGGCCGCGCGCCGTAGGTCGGGTCGAAGCCGAGGTTGCCGAGCAGCTCGCGGGCCCCCTGCGTGAGCTCGATCTCGATGCCTCGCTCGCGGACACGCGCGGAGAGCTGCGCGACCTGGATGTCCACGATCTTGCCCAGGTCCTCCTTGGTGAGGCGGTGGAAGATCACGACGTCGTCGATCCGGTTGAGGAACTCGGGCGGGAAGGTCTGGGTGAGCGCCTCCTCCACCTGCTCGTCGTGCCTTCTCCTCCACGGCCTCGGCGGCGATGAACTGGGAGCCGACGTTCGAGGTCATGATCAGCACGGTGTTCTTGAAGTCGACGGTCCGGCCCTGGCCGTCGGTGAGGCGACCGTCATCCATGATCTGAAGCAGGACGTTGAAGACGTCCGGATTCGCCTTCTCGATCTCGTCGAGCAGGATCACCGAGTAGGGCCGGCGGCGCACCGCCTCGGTGAGCTGGCCGCCCTCCTCGTAGCCGACGTATCCCGGGGGCGCCCCGATCAGCCGCGCGACGGTGTGCTTCTCCATGTACTCCGACATGTCGATCCGGACCATCGCCTGCTCGGAGTCGAACATGAATTCGGCGAGGGCTCGTGCCAGCTCGGTCTTGCCGACACCGGTGGGGCCGAGGAAGAGGAAGCTGCCGATCGGCCGATCCGGGTCCGAGAGACCGGCGCGCGAGCGACGCAACGCTCCCGACACGGCCTCGACCGCCTCGTCCTGGCCGATCACCCGCTCGTGCAGGCGCTCCTCCATGTGGATCAGCTTCTCCACCTCTCCCTCCATCAGCCGGGAGACCGGGATCCCGGTCCACTTGGAGACCACCTCGGCGACGTCCTCGTCGGTGACCTCCTCGGTCAGCATCGAGCCGCCGTCGCGATGGAGCTCGGCCAGCTTTGCCTCCTGCTCCTGGACGGTCCGCTCGAGCTCCGGGATGCGGCCGTAGCGCAGCTCCGCGGCGCGCTCGAGATCGGCGTCGCGCTCGGCTCGCTCCGCCTCGCGCTGAACCTCGTCGAGCTCCGCCTTCGCCGCCTTGATCCGATCGATCGCGCCCTTCTCGTTCTGCCAGCGCGCCTTCATCTCCGAGGAGCGCTCGCTCAGATCGGCGAGCTCGGACTCGATCGCGGAGAGGCGGTCCTTGGACGCTTCGTCCTTCTCCTTCTTCAGGGCCTCGCGCTCGATCTCGAGCTGCTGGATCCGCCGCTCGATCTCGTCGATCTCGGTGGGCATCGAGTCGATCTCGATCTTCAGCCGCGAGGCTGCCTCGTCGATCAGGTCGATCGCCTTGTCGGGCAGGAAGCGATCGGCGATGTAGCGAGCAGAGAGGGTGGCGGCGGCCAGGATCGCGGAGTCGGTGATCCGGACTCCGTGGTGGACCTCGTAGCGCTCCTTGAGGCCACGGAGGATCGCGATCGTGTCCTCAACGCTCGGCTCGCCGACGAAGATCGGCTGGAAGCGGCGCTCGAGGGCGGCATCCTTCTCGATGTGCTTGCGGTACTCGTCGAGGGTCGTCGCGCCGACCGCACGGAGCTCGCCCCGGGCGAGCATCGGCTTCAGGAGGTTTGATGCGTCGACGGCGCCCTCTGCGGCGCCCGCGCCGACGATCGTGTGGAGCTCGTCCATGAAGAGGACGATCTGTCCCTCGGCAGCCTGGATCTCCTTGAGAACGGCCTTGAGCCGCTCCTCGAACTCGCCCCGGTACTTCGATCCGGCGAGCAGCGCGCCGATGTCGAGGGCGATCACGCGCCGGTCGCGAAGCGACTCCGGAATGTCGCCCGAGACGATCCGCTGGGCGAGCCCCTCGACGATCGCGGTCTTGCCGACGCCGGGGTCGCCGATCAGCACCGGGTTGTTCTTGGTGCGGCGGGAGAGCACCTGGATCACGCGGCGGATCTCCTCGTCGCGCCCGATCACCGGATCGAGCTTGCCGCTCTCGGCCTCCGCGGTCAGATCGCGCCCGTACTTCTCGAGGGCGCCGAAGCTGTCCTCGGGATTGGGCGAGGTGACCCGGTGCGGTCCGCGCACCTCCGAGATTGCCTGCATCAGCTCCTTCCGGTCGGGAAGCAGGTCCGAGACCCCGGACTTCGGCTCGGCCAGGGCGAGCAGGATGTGCTCCGTGGAGATGTACTCGTCGCCGAGGCCGGTCGATTCCTTCTCGGCCTGCTGCAGGACCCAGACGAACTCGCTCGAGGGACGGACCTCCGGCGCCGTGTTGCCGCTCAGCTTCGGGAGCTTGTCGATCGCCTCTCGTGTCCGGCCGCGGGCATCCTGGGCGTCCACACCGAGGCGCTGAAGCACAGGCACGACGACCCCCTCGTCCTGCTCCAGCAGGGCGAGCAGCAGGTGGGGAGGCGCAACCTCCGGGTTGCCCGTCTCGGAAGCGAGCCGCTGCGCGGCCGCCACCGCCTCCTGCGACTTGATCGTGAATCGGTCAGGCTGCATCCGCACCCATGGTAGCTGCTTTAGTCATAGAAGTAAAGAAATCTATGTGGATAGCGACTTAGATCCAGGCGTCAGCATCCGTCAATTTGGGGTGGACGCGGAGCCGCGGACCAACATAGATGGATCCGCCCCCGACGCGGGTCAAGGATGATGATCGACGCCGACCAACGTCAAGATCTTCGAGCACCCTGCTCGCGCGGCCTACGCTTCGCTCGTGGGAAGCCCCAGAGGGATCAAGGCCGCACGCGGTGCCCTGATAGTCATTCTCGGCCTCTCGCTGATCGTTCCAGGGGCCCGGTCGATCGCGGACCGAGGCGCGTCGGGCGGCGACCGGAGTCCGCGCAAGGTGTGGCCGCGCTCCGTCTATCCGCCGCCCCGTGCCATCCGTAGGGCGCGGCACTTCGCGGCCGCACGGGGAGACGTCTCCTTTGCGGTCATCGACCGGTCGCTCGGGCTGCGCGGATACGACTACGAGCGGCAGTTCAGCTCGGCGAGCGTCAGCAAGGCCCTGCTGCTAGCGGCGACGCTTCGCCGCCTCGATCGAGAGGGCCTGCCCCTCGACAGCGGGACCAAAGCCCTGCTGGAGCCGATGATCACCTACTCCGACAATCGGGCCGCCGATGCGATCTATGCCCAGGTGGGCGATGACGGCCTCGAGGAGGTCGCCCGCCGGGCCGGCATGCGGGACTTCGAGCCGACGCCCGGCTTCTGGGGAGGCGATCGGATCACCGCCGCCGACACGGCTAGCTTCTTCTACCGGCTCGAGGCCAACCTGCCCGGCCCCCACCGCGCGTACGCGATGCGGCTCCTCTCCAGGATCACCCCGGTGGAGAGATGGGGGATTCCCCAGGTGGTGGGAGCCGGGTGGTCGATCTGGTTCAAGGGCGGCTGGCGGCCGCCAGGACACAGGCACAACACCGGGACCGTCACCCACCAGGCGGCGCTGCTCGAGCACCGCCGCGGCGAGCGCCTGGCCCTCGCGGTTCTCACGGAGGAGCCACCCGGCGACGGGAGCGGCTTCGCGGCGATCGAGGGCGTCGCCGAGCGCCTGCTCGCCTCGCCGCCGCCCTATCGGGGCGGCTGGGTCGCGCCGTAGCTTCGGCCCGGCTTCGCCATAAGGTCGCGGCCGCGAGCGGCCGCCCCGCATCAGGCTCAGGCGCGACGGCTCCGCCGCCGCTTCAAGTGGTGCGGCCTGGTGCCCGCTTGATCGGGATCCTGGTGGAGCCGGGAGCGCCGCGCATCTTCTCCGGCTCGTAGGCGCCGTAGGGGACGAGCTCGCCGCCGATCGACTTGCGGAGCCGATCGAGCTCCTCGGTCATCTTCGTCTCCATCTCCGCGGCGCGCTTGCGCATCCTCGCGATCTCCAGCCGCAGCCGCTCGAGGCGCTGCTCGAGGTCCAGTACGGTCTCGACGCCCGCCAGGTTCAGCCCTTCCTCGCTGGTCATGCGCTGGATCCGTCGCAGCAGCTCGACGTCCGCCTGCGAGTAGAGCCTTGTGTTCTTGGCCGAGCGCTTCGGTGTGATCAGCCCTCGGGCCTCGTACATCCGCAGGGTCTGCGGGTGCATCTCGGCGAGCTCGGCCGCGACCGAGATCATGAAGACGCCGCGCTCCTGGTCGATCCGCTGCTCCCGCTCCACCCTCGCGACCCGCTCGGTCCTGCGTGTCCCTCTCTCCGCCATCAGTCGTCAACTCTCCCTTGCGCGCCGGATCGAGCCGTGTGCCCGAGCAGCGAGGCGCGCGGATCGCGGCCGTTGAGGGACTCGGCGAGCTTCTCGACCGCTTCGCGCTGCTCGTCGGTGAGCTCCTTGGGAACGTCGACACGAATCCGGTAATGGATGTCGCCGCGGCCCGCGCCCTTGGTGCGCGGCGGCCCTTCGCCGCGGAGGCGCTGGACGGACCCCTGCTGGGTACCGGGCGGAATCCGGATTGTCTTGGTGCCGCTCAGCGTCGGAACCTCGATCTCGCCGCCCTGGATCGCCTCTGTGACGGAAACCGGGAGGTCCACCTCGAGGTTGCCGTCGGCGCGCTGCGTGAAAACGGGGGAGGGCGCGACCCGGGTGGTCACGTAGAGGTCGCCACTCGGACCGCCTCGGTAACCGGCTTCGCCCTTTCCGGAGAGCCGGATCCGGCTGCCGTCGTGGACGCCGGCCGGAATGTTGACGCGATAGCGCTTGGTCTCCTCGGTGACGCCGCTGCCGTGGCAGGTCGGGCAGGGGTCGTCGATGATCTCTCCCTGGCCGCCGCACTCGGGGCAGGGCTGTGAGATCGAGAAGAGACCCTGGCTCTGGGCGTCGATGCCGGTGCCCTCGCAGCGCGGGCAGGTGCGCGGCGAGGTGCCGGGCCTGGCGCCGCTGCCGTGGCAGGTCGGGCACTCGCCGGTGGTCGGCACCGAGACCGCGATCTGGGTGCCGTGCATCGCCTGGTCGAAAGAGAGGCGCACCTCGCTCTCGAGGTCGCGGCCGCGCTGCTCGCGCGGTCCCTGCTGACCGCGTCCCCGGAAGAACGAGGAGAAGATGTCGCCGACGTCCGAGGCGAAGCCGCCGCCGTGGAAGCCACCTGCCCCACCGCCGCCCGGGAAGCCGCCGGCGCCGAAGCCGGCGAACCGGCCACCGGCGTCGTACTGCTTGCGCTTCTCTTCGTCCGAGAGCGTGTCGTAGGCCTGCTGGATCTCCTTGAAGCGCTCCTCCGCGTCGGTGTCATCTGGGTTGCGGTCCGGATGCCACTTGCGGGCAAGCTCGCGGTAGGCCTTCTTGATCTCGTCCTGGTCGGCCGACTTGGAGACCCCCAGGACCTCGTAGAAGTCGCGCGGCTGCGCCATTACCGGCTCACCACCACCTTGGCCGCGCGCAACACCTGCCCGTTCAGCCGGTAGCCCTTCTCGACCGTCTCCAGCACTACGCCCGACTCCGTGCCCTCAGCGGGCATCGTCGAGAGCGCCTCGTGCAGTTGGGGGTCGAACTTCTCGCCGGTCGGGATCGAACGACTCGACCCCGGCGCTCTCGAGCCGGCTGTGCAGCTCGTCTCGGACCATCGCGACGCCCTTGACGAGGCCCTCGTGGGACTCCCTTAACGAGAGCGCGCTGTCGCGCGCCCTCGCATCATCGCCCGCCTCGAGCGCTCGCTCGAGGTTGTCGAGCGCGGGCAGCAGCTGCCGAGCGAGGTCGGCCTTGCCGCGCGCGAGAGCCTCGGCGGTCTCGCGCGCGACCCGCTTGCGGTAGTTCTCGAAGTCGGCCTTGGTTCGCTGAGCCAACTCGAGGTACTCGTCCCGCTCGCGCTTTGCCTCGCCGAGCTCGTCGAGATCCTGCTCGACCTGGTCTGCGGTGCCGTTTCCATTCTGCTCGTCGCCGGCGGACGGATGCTGCTCATCGACCACCTCGGCCTCGACGACCTCGTCGTCACCCATAGGGCGATTCTGGTCGGACATCTGGCCTCCTTACGAGGTCTTCTCGTCGTCGACGACCTCGGCGTCCACGACCTCCTCCTCGCCGGCGCCGTTCTGTGAGTCGCCGTCCGTGGAAGCCGCCGCCTGCTGCTCCGCAGTCTGGGCGTAGATCTGCTCAGAGACCTTCTGGAAGGCCGTCTGCAGCGCGTCCGACTTGGAGCGGATCTCAGCAGCGTCCTCGGAGCCGAGTGAGTCACGGACGTCCTTGATAGCCGCCTCGATCTCCTCCTTGGCGCCCTGATCGACCTTGTCGCCCAGCTCACCGAGCTGCTTCTCCGCCTGGTAGGCGGCGTTCTCGGCGACGTTGCGGGCCTCCGCCAGCTCGCGCTGGCGACGGTCTTCCTCCGCGTGGGTCTCGGCGTCCTTGATCATCTGTTCGACCTCGGCCTTGTCGAGGCCGGAGCCGCCCTTGATCTCGATCTTCTGCTCCTTGCCGGTGCCGAGATCCTTCGCCGAGACGTTGAGGATGCCGTTCGCGTCGATGTCGAACGTGACCTCGATCTGCGGCATGCCTCGCGGCGCCGGCGGGATGCCGGTGAGCTGGAACTTGCCCAGGCTCTTGTTGCCGGAGGCCATCTCGCGCTCGCCTTGGAGCACGTGGACCTCGACCGAGGGCTGGTTGTCCTCGGCGGTCGAGAAGATCTCCGACTTCTTCGTTGGGATCGTCGTGTTGCGCTCGATCAGCTTGGTCATCACGCCGCCCTTGGTCTCGATGCCGAAGGTCAGTGGGGTGACGTCGAGCAGCAGCACGTCCTTGACGTCGCCCGCCAGCACGCCCGCCTGAATGGCAGCGCCGATCGCGACGACCTCGTCGGGGTTGACGCCCTTGTGCGGGTCCTTGCCGGTCAGCTCCTTGACCTTGTCCTGAACGGCCGGCATGCGGGTCATGCCACCCACCAGGACGATGTGGTCGATGTCAGCTCCCGAGTCCGCGAGCGCCTGCTTCACTGGCCCGACCACTCGCTCGAGCAGGTCGGAGGTGAGCTCGGAGAGCTTCGCCCGGGTCAGCTTGATATCGAGGTGCTTCGGCCCGGCGTCGGTCGCCGTGATGAAGGGCAGGTTGATCTGCGTCTCCTGCGTGGTTGAGAGCTCGATCTTCGCCTTCTCGGCCGCCTCGTAGAGGCGCTGCAGGGAGTTCTTGTCCTGGGAGAGGTCGACGCCCTGGTCGCGCTTGAACTCCGCGACCAGCCACTCGACGATCGCCTTGTCCCAGTTGTCGCCGCCCAGGTGGTTGTCACCCGCGGTCGCCTTGACTTCGAAGACGCCGTCGCCGATCTCGAGCACCGAGACGTCGAAGGTGCCGCCGCCCAGGTCGAAGACGAGAATCGTCTGGTCGGACTCCTTGTCGAGCCCGTATGCGAGGGAAGCCGCCGTCGGCTCGTTGATGATCCGCTTGACGTCGAGGCCGGCGATCTTGCCGGCATCCTTGGTGGCCTGGCGCTGGTCGTCGTTGAAGTAGGCCGGGACGGTGATCACCGCCGCGTCGACCGGCTCGCCGAGCTTCGCCTCGGCGTCGGCCTTGAGCTTCTGCAGGATCATCGCCGAGATCTCCGGCGGGGAGTACTGCTTGCCGCCCGCGTCCACGCGCACGTCCCCATTCGGGCCGGCGACGACCTTGTAGGGGACGATCGTCTCCTCCTCCTTGACCTCGGACTCCTTGCGTCCCATGAAGCGCTTGATCGAGAAGATCGTCTTCTCGGGATTCATCACCGCCTGCCGCTTGGCGACGGTGCCGACCAGGCGTTCGCCCGAGTCGGTGAAGGCGACGACGGAGGGGGTGGTGCGGCCACCCTCGGCATTCTCGAGCACGGTCGGCTCCTCGCCCTCCATCACCGCCGTGGCCGAGTTCGTCGTGCCCAGGTCGATTCCAATCGTCTTTGCCACTTTCTAGTCCTCCAAAGCTTTCGTTTGCCTTTCGGTGCGAGTGTAGCCGTTTCTAGCAGCCCGCCCAAGAAATCTAAGTGAGATTGTGGCAGATCTGTGGGCGATTGTACAGTCCCGGGCGACAAACCAGCCTAGCGTCCCGGCGAGAACGGGCCGAGAACGAAAGAGGCCGGGGCGCTCGGCCCCGGCCTCTCGGAACTTCGGATGCTCTCCGGGCTACTTCTTCTTGCCGCCCGGGACGCGCAGGACGCTGAGGACTCCACCGTGGTCGGAGGCCCAGAGCCCGTTCGCGAACTTGTTCAGCACGAACGAGCTCTTCATCCTGATGCTCGGACTGTTCGTCATGATCCAGTCGATCCTCTTGGTGAACGTGTTGTCGTTCGGGTTGTTGAGGATCTCGGCGTGACCGAAGGTATTGGCCGGCCCCGTGAGCCCGGTAAACCCGGCTGCCGCAATCCTGTTGAACGCGATGTTCGAGCTGCTGTCCGCGTTCGGATCGCTGCCCGGCTGGATCGACGGATCTGAGTTCAGATCGCCGACCAGCACCGTGTTGGGCTGACTCGCCGGACCGCCCGCGGCAACCAGCTCAGCGGCCTGGTCCTCGCGGAAGGTGCCGACCGATTCCGACTCCAGATGCGTGTCGACGAAGTGGAACTTCTTTCCACGCACGTTGGCATCCACGGAAGCCCAGCCCCGCGTGAACGGGATCGCTGTCGCCCCGCCGAACACCGGAATCTTCAGCGTGCTCGCATCGCTGAAGTGCGCGAGGCCCGGGTTCGACGTCTTCACACCGGCGCCCTTCCGGGCGATGATCGCGTCGCGCATGGTCAAGCGCGCGTCGCCATCGATTCCATGGAAAAGGCAGCTGCTGGTGGTGTCGTTCTTGTCCGCCGCCCCTTGCTCGGGGTCGACCGCCCCTCCAATCGGGTTGTTGTCCGGGCAGTCGGACGCGTACTGGAACCCACCGGACGGCGGCGTGGAGGTGTCGAAGTCGCCCGAGAGCGTGTCCGGACCACAGTTACTGCAGTCCCACCGTGTGCGGTATTCGAGCTGCTGTCCCCGTTCCAGTCCCACGGAGTGGGTTGGCCGGTGACGGGATCCTTGTCACATACCGAACGGATTCGGAGGCCCAGGATCGCCGAGCTCGACTCCGGTGTCGTCGCCGCCCGGATTGGTCTCCTTGGGGACCTGCGTATCGCAGGGCGGGAACCCGGTCGTTGCATTGAACGCCGGTCCCTCACCCCCGATGCCGTTGGGCCCCGGATCGTTGTCGAAATCGCCGGGAAACTCGATGTCTGCCTCCACCGGGGCTGGCGCCAGGTAATAGCCCCGGTAGCACTTATCGCCCTTCAGGCCTCTTTGATTGCACTGCTTCTTGGTCAGCGCCTTCTTGTTAAGCGCGTTGAGCAGCACGTCGATGTAGTCGATGAACGGCACGGTCGCGAACGTGGCGGTCGGATTCAGCCCGCCAGGCCCCCCACCGTCGGTCGGGATCTCGAGCCGGAAAAGGGCGGCCTCCTGCAGACCGACGAGGTCAGCCTTGTTCTTCTTGATCTGCTGCGCGATCGTCTGCGCGCGGATGTTGAAGTCGTTCGTCTCGACGTTCTTCAAAATGACGCCGACCTGGTCTGCGAAGTGATCGAACGCCTTCAGCCGCTGGGCCTGACCAGCCGGGCCGTGTCGACGCCCGCACCCTCACTCGCGGCGGCAACTGCCTGGGTGAGATCAGAGCCCAAGTACAGGTTGTAGGTCGCCACCTTGACGGTGTCCTTTTTCTTCTTCTTCGCGTCGGCGACCCCTGGCATCAGGCAGAGGCCGAGGGCGGCAACCAGCGCCGCGAGCCCTACCCAATGCAGGCGTCCCCATATCCCAAGGGCACGATCTGCACTACTCACAAGAATCTCCTTCCTTGAGAGCGCGGTCGCGTGGCGCCGGGCCCTCGGGTTTCTCTCTGCTAGCTAATTAATAACGCCATCCCGCTTTAAGTTGCGAAGAAACCGGGAGAAGCCGCAGTAGTAGGTAGGGGATAAGTAGTGGCACCCTTCGTGACCATCTCCGCGCTTGCGCCACCCGTGAGAGCAACAGCCGCGATCGCGATCGCGGTCATGCTCGCCGCCCTCGAAGGATGCGGGGGGAGCAGTGGACCACCCGCGGGAGCGCTCCAGCGGCTCGGCGCACCCGAGGGCCGGCTGAACCTGGTCGCCCTGCCGGGCTATGCCGCGGACGGCTCGAAGAAGGCCGAGCCCGATTTGGTCGCCCCGTTCGAGCGGCGGACCGGCTGCGACGTCACCACTACCGTCGCCTCCTCTCCCGGCCGGGTCGGCCGCCTGATGCGCAGCGGCAGATACGACGGCGTCTCGGCCCGCGGCGACGCCGGCGGTGCCTTGATCGCCGACGGCCTCGTCGACCCGGTCAACACCGACCTGCTCCCGAACTACGCCGACGTCTTCCCGGCCCTCCAGGACCAGCCGGCAAACACGGTGGACGGCGTCACCTATGGCGTCCCAATCGGCCGCACCGCCAACCTGCTGATCTGGAAGCCCGCGCAGGTGAAGAGGGAACCCGACATCGCCGTGTCCTCGGACCTGATCTTCGATCCGGAGCTCGCCTCCAGATACCCGGGAGGGGTCACTGCCCCGGACGATCCGATGTACATCGCCGACGCCGCCCTCTATCTGCGCAAGCACGAGCCGGACCTCGGAATCGACAACGTCTACGAGCTCGACCAGGAGCAGTTCGACGCCGCGATCGAGTTGCTGCGAGAGCAGCGACGATTCATCGGCCGTTACTGGTCCGACCCGGCCGAGAGCGCCAAGGCCTTCGCCAGCGGCGCAATCGTCGCCGGCACGGGCTCGCTGGCGACCGCCAACAGGTTGCGCAGCGAGGGCGTCAAGGCGGACGTGGCGGTGCCGAAGGAGGGCGCGACGGGACTCTCGGACACCTGGATGCTGAGCTCGCAGGCCCGCCATCCGAACTGCATGTATCTGTGGATGAACCACGTTCTCGGGCCCGAGGCGAACGCCGCCATCGCCGTACACACGGGGCAGGCGCCGGCCAACGAGCGCGCCTGCAATCTGATCGGAGCCCACTGCGACAACTACCGGGCGGCCGACGAGGACCTGTTCGAGGACGTCGAGTACTGGACGACCCCGCTCAGAGACTGCGGCGACGACCGCGGCGAGGCCTGCAAGACCTACGGCGAGTGGAGCGCGGGCGTATCGCGGAGGTCATGGGAGCGCCTACAGTTGGGCCAGCTCACCCACGCAAGCCATGATCGCCTTCGGCTGTTCGATCACAGACGCGCATACCTACGAGCGCTGCGCGGAGCCCGGGATCCGGCTCGCCGCCGAGGATGACTCCGAGGTCCTCGTCTTTCGCGATGCCGGGTCGATCTTCCGCGCCTACAACCTCCTCCGCGAGCAGGCGAGCCGGCTCGATGGCCTCGAGGCCCTGATCCTCGTCCATCAGGACGCCGAGCTGGTCGACCCGGACCTCTGCGAGAAGGTGCGCCAGGCCTTCCGCGATCCGGAGGTGGCGCTCGCGGGCTGCGGCGGCGCGGTCGGCGTCCGCAGCATCGCCTGGTGGGAGGGCTCCACGACCTGGGCCAGCTACACCCACCGCTTCGAGGAGATGGGGGGCGGCGAGATCCCAGGCCTCTCCTGGCACGAGAAGCATCCCGACGTACGCGCGCACCGGCGAGGTGGACTCGCTCGACGGCGTGCTGATCGCGATGTCCCCCTGGGCGGTCCGCGAGCTTCGCTTCGACGAGTCGATCGGGCGGCTCCACGGCTACGACCTCGACATCTGCCTTCAGGCCCGCGCGGCCGGCAAGAAGGTGGTCACGATCGACACCCGCCTCGATCCACCACCACTCCCTCGGCCTGATCGGCGACCCCGAGGGATGGATCGCCGCCCACATGAAGGTCGCCGAGAAGTGGAGCGAACTCCTCGAGGACGGCCGCTCCCAGGACTGGCGCCAGCGAGCCCGGCGCGCGGAGGCTGAGGCCGACGCGACCCGTCTTCAGCTTCGAGCCGCGCAGCACCACATCACCCGCCTGGCGGAGGACTTCGACGCCCTGCGGCAGAGCCGAAGCTGGCGCCTGACCGCGCCCGTCCGTGCGCTCGGCCGGCTCTTCCGCAGGATCCGCCACCCCCGCAAGCCGGCCGGCCGCCAGCTCGGTGAGGGCGTGGTCAGGCCCGGCGCGGAGCTTCCAGCCGGTGCCTCGGAGCGCCCTGGGGCCGAGAGCGCCTCCGGGGCCTAGAGCGAGGCTACTCGCCGAGCACGCGCCTCACCCAGGCGCGCGAGACGACCGGCTCCCCGCGGTGGCGCAGCCGCGAGAGGCGCTCGGCGACCCCGAACGCTCGCGAGCGCAGCAGGGCCCGCAGCAGCTCCTGCTGGCGTTCGAGGCGGACCCGATCGACGATGCCGCGGACGCGATCCGCCTCCAGCCGCTCGAGCACCGGGTTGCGATCCCAGGGCGCGACGATCTCAGCCACCGCGGCCGGCCCAGGGAGCTTCCTCGGCCCAGAGCAGGCCGAGGCCGAAGTAGGCGGGCACCAGGGCGAGCCGCAGCCCCTCCCGCTCCCCCATGAAGTCCTCGATCGCGGTCAGCACCCCGTTGCGGGGCCCGCCCTCCCGCTCGGCGGCCCAGGCGTAGCGCAGGCCGCTCGAGGCGACGCCCGGCTCCCCCGGAGCGACCATCGCGTCGCGCGCGAGCGGCTGGCGCTGCTCGGGCGGGATCCGCTCCGGCGCGTAATAGGTGTCCCTGCGGGCATGCGGCCAGCAGACGTCGTGGAGGGCGATCAGCGGCAGGGTCGCCTCCCGCGCGCTCTCCTCGATCAGGCGCAGCTCCTCGCTGACCGTGTAGTAGTTGTGATCGCCGTCGATGATCACCGCGTCGGCCACTGGCAACCGGCTCAACGCCTCGAGGCTCGGCTCTCGAACCAGCTCCAGCTCGGGATGGGCCTCGCTCAGCGCCAGCAGCTCCGGCGGGCGGCTCGGGCTCGATCGCCGTGATCCTCGCGCCCGAGCCGGCGGCCCAGTCGAGCAGCTCGCGGGTGAACTCCCCTCGAGCGGCGCCGATCTCGACGACCGCTCCCGGGGCCACGGCATCGAGGCAGGGAAGGAGGATCTCCGCAAGGCTGGCAAGCGAGAACGGGTCGGGCGCGCGCTTCGGCAGGAAGCGAGTCCATCGCCGCTAGTCTCCCCCAACTCCGACCGACGGGAGCAGCTGCCGTGTCCAGTCGATCTGAATCGCGGTGACGACGCTAGCGGGCAAGGTGGCGGGCCGAGCCCGGTCGCTTCTGCCTCGACCCGCTCTTCTATCGCGGTGTCGCCGCCGCCTATCGCCTCCGCCCCGAACGCCGACTGCTCCTCCTGGACGACTTCGTTCCCCGAGGGTCAGCTGCGGTCGACGTCGGGGCCTGGTGGGGGCCGTGGACCTACTGGCTGTCGCGCCGCGCGGCGTCAGTCTGGTCATTCGAGCCCAACCCCGAGATGGCGTCATTCTTGAGGGCGTCGTATCGCCAAACGTGCGGGTGGAGCCGGTCGCCCTGTCCGATCGCTCCGGCGTAGGCACACTGTTCGCGCCCCAGGACGTCGGCCGCGACGCTTTGGCGACCCTCTCCGACGACACATCGCGAGAGGGGCGCCCGATCAATCGAGGTTCCGCTGCGAACGCTGGACGATTACGGGCTAGAGCGTGTTCAGTTCATGAAGATCGACGTCGAGGGTCACGAGCTCGAGGTTCTCGAAGGTGCGGAGGAAACGATCGCTCGTTGCGCGCCGACTCTTCTAGTCGAGATCGATCAGGCGCTTCACGACCGGCCGATTCAGCGGATCTTTGACTGGCTGCTCGGTCGGGGTTATCAGGGTCGATTCAGGCGGCGCCGAGCATGGGTACCCCTCGCAGGCTTCGATCTCCACGAGGACCAGCCGCAGCATCGCAAGCTGAGGAGCACGGGATACATCAACGACTTCCTCTTCACGGCCCGTAGCCACTGAACTGCGAAGAGCTCGGCGCCCGGCAGCGACGCATCCGGGGGCGGCTGAAACGAAGAAACTCGGCGGATGGCCGAGGGGTTGGCAGGTGAAAGAGGCCACGCTGCCGACACGAGATGTCGCGACTCAGCCGCACGGGCCGGGGCGCTCCAAATTGGGGACCGATGCGCGAGATGGCGACTTCTGGCTCTGCATCCTCCCTTCGGCCCTCGTCCATGGGCAGCGAGAGACGAGCAGCGCAATGATCGCGGCGATCGTGTTGCCGATCGTCCAGCCCCAGGCGGCGCCCAGCGCGCCGTGGCGGGCGACGAGAAGCGCCGTCGGGACGAGTACCGCGACCGCGAAGGCCACGGCCACGGCGATGTGGAGTAGGAGTGCTCGCGGATCCTCGCCGTGGTGAGCATCGTCATCGTCACGGCGAAGGGGATCGTGCCGGCGACGAGCAGCGGGAGAAGCGTGGCGATGGGGCCATAGTCGGGCCCATACAGGCCGGCGAGAAGCGGACCGAGCCCAAGCGACACCACCGTGGCCGAGACAGCGACGGCCAGCCCCACTCCGAGCGCCACCGCGGCTTGGCGCCGGTGGTCGGCGCCCCGCGACCGCCTTCGACCAGGAGCGCCTGGCCGATCATCTGGACGCTGATGTAGACGACCGACATCACACCCCACGAGAGGTAGAAGCTGGCGTTCTCCACCGCGTCCACCTGCACCAGCACCACGAAGGGCACGGCGAAAAACGGCGCCTGCACCGCGAGCTGTCCGAGGTAGTTCACCCCCGCGAACCTGAGCGCGTGCCTTGCGTCCGCAGGGAGCGGACGCAGCCGGAGCCAACCCGGCGCGCCAGGGGCACGAGGAACGCGACACCGGTGATCGCGAAGCCGCCCACAGGCGACCACATACACGTAGAGCGCAGCCCCCGTGTCGGGCACCCAGAGCAGAAAGGGGAGGCGGAGGACGGCGATCAGGAGGGACCTCCAGAACACCAGGGACCAGCGCCGCAGCGCCATCAGCCGCACGTCCACGAGCACCGAGATCGACTGGCCCGCGACCAGCAGGAAAACCACGAGCCAGGCGAACCCGGGACGCCAGGTGGCGAGACCGTCCCGGATCGAGTCAGGAGCGAGCGCGGCAAACGCGGCCACACCCACGAGCGACGACGCCGATGGATAGCACCAGCGACCAGGCAAACAGCGTCGCCGAGCCCTGGGTGCGATCGGACGCGTAGCGGCTCACGGCGATCGGCAGCCCAAGCGAGGTCAGATAGCAGATGAACAGGGTCGCGCTGAAAAGCGCCGTCGCGCGACCGACGTCCAGCGGCGGGAGCGCGCTGGGCGACAAGCAGCCAGAAGATGAAGCTCCCGAGCGAAACGACGAGCGTGGCGGCCAAGAGCCAAACGGAGCCGCCCAGCATGTGAGCGTGCTCGCGCCTGCAGGCCGCTGAGCGATTGCCGCCGGCCCGGGCATCGGGGCGAGCCCAGGTGGGGGACCTGCGACCGGAGCCGTGACGAGTGCGAGGACGGCCAGCGAGGCCGAGCACCGTGATCGCCACCGCGGGAGCTGCCGCTTGCCACCGGTGGTCGCCGATCTGCCACAGGATGAGCGTGGCGAGCAGGGCGGCTGCCACAATTGCAGCGATCGTCGAGACGGGTACGCGCGAATTGCCCGAGCATCTCGCCGACCGGCGGATGGTGCTCTCGGGCGCTGGGTGGGGCACCCGCGCTGACGGGAGCCGGGCTCGGACGCGCAACGATGCCGGCGAGCCCGGCGAGCAGGAGCACGGCGGCGACCTTCGCGGCAGAGCTCGGCAAGGGGATGGCTCGAGCGGGAAAGCTGGGAATGTCGGCCTCGGTCAGCGGCTGCTCGGAGACGGTGTACAGCCGCGGTGAGCGACCAGCGCCACGGCCGCTGCTACGAGCACGGTCTGCGGTCGGCGTGCAGCCGCCACGCCGGCGACGAAACCCGACCCCACCGCCCACGGGCCCCGGCCATGAACAGCCCTCCCAGCCCCACCAGCAAGCCGAGGGCGGCGGGGCTCCTCCAACGGGCGAGGCGCTCGGGCGCGACCGTCACTACACCCTCCCGTCCTCCCGCCGCGTCACCCGCCACAGGCACCAGGCCGCCGCGGCGATGCTCAGCGCTATCGCGAGCTCGTAGATCTGCTGCGGCTGGAATCGCAGCGTCACCGGGCCCGTCGGTGGGAGCCTCGACGGTCCAGGCGGAGAACGTGTCCAGGGGCACCGGCGAACGGCGCAGCTCACCGCCATCTGCGACCCAGCCCTCGTGCCACGGCATGCCACCCATCAGCAGCGCGCCCTTCGGCGCATTGACCTGCAGGTCGAGGCGGGTCGGGGAGCGATCGACGAGCTCCACCTTCCCGCTCCGGCCTGGTGACGTTCGCGCAGCGCGCAGGCTTCTCGCCCAGCGGCACCAGGCTGGCGGTAAGCACCGCGCCCGAGAGGCCGGGCAGGGTCTCGATGCGATGTCTGCCGGGACCCAACCGAATCGGCTCGCAACCCTGGAGCTCGAGGAGCCTGCCGGCGAGCACGTCGTCGGGGTTGCGCGGGAGCCGGACACCGACCGGACGCCCGTCGACCGCGAACAGGGGAGCGCAAGTGTCCCGGGCGCCCGGATCTCCGAGCTCCGACCAGTCGCGTCCGTTGATGCGCACCTCGACTACTCTCGGGGGGAGCTGACCAAGTCCGGTCCGCGACCGGGTCGATCGGTCAGAGTGACCGAGAGCTGGTCCGCCATCGTCGGGGGCACGCGCAGGACGTGCTTCTCAAGACAGCCTCCGGCCGGGAGACTTGGGCCGCACGCACCGTCGCGAGCGCGGTAGGGTCGAGTCGGCCGATGTCGTCGCCGTCGTCGCCCACCGCGACGTCGACGCCGGTGACCCGCGAGCGCGCGACGCCAGGCGGGCCGGAGACGACGAGCACCTCGACCGTGCGGACCTCGGTGGCTGGGAAGCGAAGGTCGACGCGCTGCCCTCGCGAGCGATTCGGGCTCCCATCCGGTCGAGAGGTCATCGTCGACGGCGAGGCCGCCACGGCGCGCGAATCGCCGCCGAAGCGGGAGGTGCCCACGGCACCGACCGGGGCGCCGAGCAGCGCGTCGATGGCGCTGTCGGCGGCGCCGGTTGTCGATCCTGGCCGTCACGCCAAGCTCGATAGCGGTGGTCGCCGAACGCCGTGATCTCGCGGCGCAGCTCGGTCTCCTCGTCCTGCGCACGCCGACTCCGCGTCACGCCGTCGCAGCTCGTATCGCGGCGGTCGGGCGGCGAGCTGCGGCGCCGAGCCGGTCGTCGGAGGCGGCTCGCGATCGCGAGATCGTCCGGGGTGCGCACGAACTCCCGCAGGTCCAGCGGTCCGCCGGGCGTCCCGACCCCGACCTCGGCGATCCCGACCCCGGCGAGCCCAATGGCCCCGGGCCGTCGACGCTGCGCGATCCGCAGCTCGATCGCGGTCACCTCGGTCGCCTCGAACCGAGCTCGAGCGCGCCGGGCTGCCGCTCCGTCGAAGCGCAGCCGCTTGCGGGTCTGCCCGCCATCCTCGGAGTGCAGGATCACGTCCACCGCCTTGACTCGCCAAGGTCCGTCGGCGTAGGGCAGCACCGAGACCGCGGTGACCGTCTACTGGCTCGCGGAGCTCGACGGTCAGCGACTCGCCGTCGGGATCGAGCGGCCCCCGCACTGTCCAGGCAGTTCGCTCGACGCCGGTCGAAGGCGTTCGCGGGACGCGACGGCGGCTTCGTAGGGAGCTCAGTGGGAACCCGTAGCGGCTCGCGGAGATCCAGGCCGCATCGGCGTAGGTGGCCACGCTTTGGGTCTCGGCGCCGCCGAACAGATCGTCCGGGCACCCGGTCGCTGGGCTCGCCGAGGGCGAGCGTCGGCGATACCGATTGGCCGCTCAGCTCGCGTCTGCGTCGCGCGTCTGCGGTTGCCGTCGGTCACCACGACCTCAGCTGCCCGAGGCGACCATCTCTCGCAGCACCTCGTCCTGCGGCCGCTCCCGGTGTAGGCGACGGGCGGCCCGTCCAGCAGCCCGGCGCGTCGCCAGCGAGGGCCAGGAGTCGCCGCCGCCCGCGACCAGAAGGGGCGGGCCGGCGACCAGCCTGGGCCGCGGCGAGGGCGCCCCGGCCACCTTGTAGAGCTCGACGGGCGGCAGCGACGCGCTCTCCGAGTAGACTGGGCGTCGAGGTCGCGCTGGCGGCGGTGTTCTCGCCCGGGTGGCCGAAGGTGGCGGCGAGGCGCAGGTCCGGGTCGGCGCGCAGCGCGTCGTAGGTGGATGGGCGGGGGACGTGCATCCGCTGCCAGTCGAGGTCGTTTTGCAGCAGCACCCACCGCACGCCAAGCCGCGCGAGCATCGGCCCGAGCGTGCCCTTGACGTAGCCGGGCGAGCTGACGTATTCGTCGATGGCGGCGACCAGGTCAGCGCTTTCGGCAGTCCCCTGGGGCAGCGAGACGATTGATCAGCGGCGACAGAGGGGAGAAGCCCGTCGAAGAGACTGTCATGGACGTTGCCCCACCGGTAGCGGGCCACGTTCGTCGCCTGGAAGCACCAGCACGCGGCCCGGCTGCTCCTGTGCTCGAGGTAGTCGAAGGTCCGATCCCAGTACTGCGGAATGCTCCGGAAGCCGTCGTCGTCGGGATAGAGGCGACCAGTCCAGAACGGGAAGGACGCGACCACCACCCCACGGCGACGAGCACGCGGCACGACGACGCCGAGCGCGAGCCGCCGGAGGCGGGTCCGCGGACGTGCGCGGGTGCCGACCCCGTCCGGGCTGACGCTGCGCCGCTGCGCTCACCGCGGACGGCGACGCCCACGCCAAGGAGCACGGCGATCGCGAGCATCAGGCCCGCGCCCGCCTTGTAGGTGTTCCGGAAGCCAAGGGCGAACTCCGAATGGTCGAAGGCGAAGGAGAGCAGCCGGCCGAATGGCGACGGGCCGTCGACCTCGTGGATCCCGACCATCAGCACCAGGGAGACCAGCAGCATCGCCCCGAACAGCAGCCGGTGGCGCCAGCGCGCCGAGCGCAAGCGCGATCAGCGGCGCCGAGCGGGGCGACAAAGGAGGCCGCGATCACCCCGGGCTGCGGTGAAGTAGGGCGGTCGCATGCGGCCGAAGCGAGGCCACCGAGAGGTTCGGCGAGTAGGTGAGCCAGAACCCGAGGCCGCGCCAGCTCTCGGACCAGGAGGATGTCCGGGCCACGGCCTCCGGGAGCTCCGTTGTCCGCAGGTTGGCGCTCACGTCCGGCCCCGAGAACCACAGCACGAGGATCGCCGGCGGAGCAGGTGAGCAGCGCTCAGCAGCCCGGCGCGCCACGCCCAGCCCCAGAGCCGGGCGAGGCCGCGGCGCTCGTACAGCGCAGACGTAGAGGGCGGTCAGCGCCGCGGGAATCAAGCGCGAACGCCCAAATGTCGCTGCGTTGAGGTGCACAGACGGCGGCAATCGCGAGCGCGAAGCGGCCGCCCAGCGCCATGGGTCTCCGTCGCGCACGCCGCGGAGCGCGATCCACGCGAACCACGGGGCCAGCGCGTAGGAGAGGAAGTAGGGCGAGGGAAGCAGGAACTGGGTGGTGAAGGGCGAGAACGTGTAGACGAATGCCGCGACCGCGTGCTCGAGGCCGACGCGGGGACGAAACGCACGCATCAGCAGGATCACGCCGAGAGCGGCGAGCGAGAGGTAGAGGGCGTGGGTGAGCCGCTCGACCAACCAGGCCCGCAGCCCCGAGAGTGCCAACCGCCGCCTCGAAACGCGGTGGTCACCGGGAGAGAAGTCCGTCCGTCGGCTTGCCAAGGCTCCGCGCGTCGTCCCAGAGATAGGCCTGTCGCGCCAGGTTCTGCTCGGGCGCCACGAATTGCTCGAGCCGCGCATCGGGGACGTAGCGGCCCGGCTGGCTGCTCAGCGTCGTGTAGAGCGAGAGCGCGACGAACACGCTCGCCAGTGCCACGAGGCGCGGGCGTCCCGACCTCGAAGCCGACCCTCGCGGCTCGCGCGAGCTGCGCCCCGGTCGTCGCCGAGCTCGCGTCGTCTCACGGGGCGGGCGGGGCTCGGCCACTGCCGCGGAGCGGAGGGCGGCTCCGTCACGAACGCGCCAGTCGCTCGGCGAGGTCGTGGTACGCGGCGCAGGCGGAGTCCCACGAGTGCCGGGCGGCCGCCTCGATTGCGCCGGTCTGCAGGCGCCGGACCGCGTCCGGGCGCGCGGCGAGCGCGTTGAAGCGCCCAGCGCAGGTCCTGCGCGTCGCCCGGTGCGACCAGGAGCCCGTTCGAACGCGCGAGATCGCGCACGCCGGGGAGATCGGACGCGACCGGCACGCAGCCGGCGGCCATGCCCTCGAGCAGCACGAGCCCGAAGGCCTCACCGCGGTTCGTGGAGGGCAGCACGCAGACGTCGTGTGCTCGATAGGCGTCGACCAGCGCCTCCTCGTCGAGATAGCCGGTCATCCGGACGTTGTCCGCGCCGCTCTCGAGCAGCCGGCGGCGGAGCGACGCCTCCTCGGGACCGCGCCCGACGATGGTGAGGGCAAGATCCGGCTGGTCGGCGACGGCTTCGATCGCGACAGCGGCGCCCTTGTACGGGCGGAGCTGGCCCACGAACAGCACCCGCAGCGCCTCGGAGCCGTCATAGCCGCTCGGAGCGGCCGGCTGGAAGCGACCGGATCGACGCCCCACGGCACCACCGAAACCGGAGGATCGGCCGTTGCCGTTGAACAGGTCCGCATATGCCTCGCTGGTGACGACGACGTGATCCGCGAGGCGGGCCAGGAGCTGATGCGCCGCCATGTACGGGCCGTCGAGCCCGGCGAGCAGGCCTTCGTCGAACTCGAGCGTCCAGTGGTGCGTGTAGAGGATGCGCGGTCCGCCATGACGGCGGATGGCCCGCAGGAGCATCAGCGAGACATCCGAGATCGTCGGGGTCGGCCCGTGAATGTTGACGACGTCGTAACGCCGTGGCGATCTTGCGCGCGCGGCGCAGCAGCCTGCCGCCAAGGGCGGACAGGCGCACGTTCCCGGAGGCGAAATAGGGGGCGTCGGCGCTCGAGAGCGTGTCGACCTCATGTCCCTGCTGGCGCAACCCGCGGGCGAGGCGATCGATGGAGTGCGCGACGCCGGAGGCGACCGGCGGGCGCTCGGAGGCGATGATCAGGATGCGCATCACGCGGCTCAGGTCCTCGCCGGATCGAGTGAAGTCGTCGGGACATCCGCCCGGCTGCCACTCCCGAAGAAGCTCCACATGCACCGGCGCAACCCGCCGGCGATCCCGGAGCCCACTGACCCGCGGGACGTGCCCGCCGCCGCTCGAGCTGCCAGCCGACGGTCCAGCCGCAACAGCGAGATAAGTTCTCGGCGCAAGCGCGAATGCGGCGGTGGCACCGAGGTGGGAGTCCCCGTCGTCGGTGGCCGCGAATCGGTAGGGAATGTCGCAGACCGTACGCCACCTTGCCCGTACCAGAATCTCCGCCAGAACCCGCGAGCCGCGCGGTCGAAGTGCCACCGAATCGAGCACCTCGCGTCGCACCGCAAAAAGGCCGCTGCCGGGATCGGTCGTCAGCCGGGTGGCCGGAAACAACCAGCGCACAAAGGCTCCCGAGACGCGCGCCGCCAGGCGGCGCCAGCGGCTCTCCAGGCCCGCGGCCGATCCGCCGCGGCGGTAGCGGCTGCCGACACAGATGTCGGCCCGGCCCGAGAGGATCGGCGCCAGCAGCTCGGGCAGGATCTCTGGCGGATGCTGGAGGTCGGCGTCGATCACGCAGAGGATCTCCCCATCCGCGCGAGACAGGCCGTAGCGAACCGCATCGCCGGGTCCGCCGCTCCGGCTGACGTCAGTCTCGCTGGGTGACCTCTAGCGGCGCGCCCCGGCTGGCGAGCGCATGCAAAAGGGCGGCGGTGTCGTCTTCGGAATCGTCGATCACCTCGGCGTGCCAGTCGATCGGGAACGGGGCAAGCGCCGCCTCGACCCGTTCAACGAAACGGTTCGACATGCGCGGCCTCGTTACGCGTCGGCACCACAAGCGCCACAAGCGGACCCGACGCCGTTCCCGCCCCGTTCATGTCATCTGGCATCAAGGTCGAACATGCGGCCGCTCGGAGAACTTCAATCCCCAGCACCCTCGTCTTACACACCCCGGGTGCCCGAGTGAGCGCCCGGTCGGGCCCGGGCCGAATCCGTCCTCTCAGAAGCGTCCATGAGCCGGATCGGGCCGGAGTGCCGCCGCGTGATGAGCAGCCGATCGAGGACCAGCAGGTCCATCTCCGTGCGGAGGAAACAGTCGATCGCCTCGTCCGGCGTGTGGACGATCGGCTCACTCTCATTGAAGGATGTGTTGAGAACGCAAGGCACGCCCGTGATCTCGTAAAAGCGCGAGATCAAGTCGTGGTAGCGGGGGGCGGTCGAGCGCCCGACCGTCTGCAGGCGACCGGTCCCGTCGACGTGGGTGACGGCGGGAATCCGCTCGCGACAATCCTCCCGGACCCTGAACACCTTCTCCATGAAGGGCACATCGTCATCCGTCTCGAACCATTCATGCTCGTGCTCGCGCAGGACTGGAGGGGCGAATGGCCTGAACGACTCCCGGCGCTTGATCTTCCGGTTGAGAAGCTCCTTCATGTCGGTGCGGCGAGGGTCGCAGAGGATCGAACGGTTGCCGAGCGCCCTGGGTCCCCACTCCATGCGGCCCTGGAACCAGCCGACGACCTGCCCGTCCGCGATCGCGTGTGCAGTATCGGTCAGCAAGACATCGTCGTCTTCGACGTGCTCTACCACGCATCCCTTCTCCTTCAGGTCGGCCGACCTTGCATCGACCGCCTTCTCCAGTTCAGGGAGAACAAATGATGGCCCCCAGGCGGCGTGATCCATGTGGCCGCACGGCGACCGTCGCCGAGCTCGGGACCAGACCGTGGCGGCGGCTCCTATAGCACCCCCCGCGTCGCCAGCGGCTGGCGGGACGTAGACCTCCGTGAATGGCGACTGCTCATAGATCTTCCCGTTGCCGACCGAATTCATCGCGCATCCTCCGGCCAGGCAAGCGAATCCTGCCCATAGCGGTCATGCAGAGCCGCAAGGAGATTGAACAATCCTGCTTCGAAGAGCTCCTGAGTCGAGCGGGCGATGTCGCGATCCCGGTCGCTGATCTGTGCCCGGGAGCCGCGGCTCACCGAGCAAATCCGAAAGCCGCACCGAATACACGGGGCCGACCTCGGGCGCGCAGTTGCGCCAGCGAAAGCCGAGATCCTCACGGTGGTGACGGAAGTAATCGAGGTTGAGCCGGTAGGTCCCGTCCCCTGGAGCAGAAGCACCTCGCTCAGCCGGTCCACGTACCTGGGCGCCCCGTAGGGCGCCAAGCCCATGACCTTGTACTCGTCGCCCCAGCCCGTGAAGCCAAGGAACTGGGTCAGCGCCTTGTAGAAGATTCCGAGCGAGTGGGGTTGATAGACCCTCCCGTCGATGGAGAGTCCATCGTCATCACCCAGCCCCCACGCCGCGCTCGCGAAGTCGCCTAGGCCATCGACTGAAGGGCCACCGCGCTCTCGAACGGTGAGCACCAGAAAGCTGAGGCGAGGTGGGCGAGATGGTGCTCGACGTTGATGGACGCGCCCTCAATCGCTCACCCGGAAACGCGGCCTCGAGCTCCCGCTCGATCGATGCCATGCCCGCGCGCCCGACAGACGGTCCATCAAGTAGGAGGGTTGGGGCCGGCTCCTCAGGGTGAACAGCAGCCTCCGGCCCAGGTTCGCCGTCAGCTTGCGGTTGACAGCCAGGTGGTCAACGTCCTCGATCGTCGCGCCCGCCTCCGCAAGGCAGTAGCGGATCGCCTCGGTGGGAAACCCGATCCAATGCTTCACCCGGCGAAAACGTTCCTCCTCGGCGGCAGCGACCACTTGCCATCGACCAACAGGCAGGCGGAGGCATCCGACCAGTACGAATTAAGACCAAGGATGAGCGTGCTCATCGGAAACCCGGGTGAAGGGCAGCAATCGGCAAGGCCCCGAGCTGAGCACGAAAACTCAAGCGGGCACGAGCAGGGGCGAACGGGGCTTCCTGGCGACGACTATGTACTGCCGAACTGGCGTCAGCGCATTCGGCCAACGGCGACCGAAGTGGCTTATCCATCGACCTGTGGGAAGCCGCTCCGCTCGGTCCACGTTCAGCTTCTCGCCGACCAGGGCGACAAGATCTTCGAATGGCAACAGAATGGTGGCCGGGTGACCACCCAGTAGCCGGGTTCTCGTTGCCACCACCGACAACGACGGGAATGCGGCCCTCTCGAAGCCATAGAACCAGCGCGGAACGCACCCTCCGCCACGATCAGCTTGCCCCCTGGCTTCAGCACCCGCTCGGCCTCGGCGATCGCCTGTCGAACGTTGCCCACGAGCGCGGACGCGGAGTCGCCAACGAGGTGGTGGTACAGGTAGGAGTGGAGGACCGTGTCGTAGGTGTCAGCCGGTTCGTCCAGCGAGAGCGCGTCGCCATCGCGAGCCACGACGTTGTCTGGAAAGCGGTCGGCGGGAATCTCACATAGAAACAGGTCAACGGCGAGATCGAGTCGACCAGCTCATCCCGTACTCGAAGACTCCGCCGTTTCCGACATCCAGCAGTTGCCGCGTACCGGCGACCTCCCCGTCGATCACCCTGCGAATCAGCTCGTAGCTGTCGATCTCGGCAATTTGCCGGGACCATTGCTCCCCCGCAAAGAACTTTCTGTTCCGGGCCACGGCGGTAACCGACTGGCCGCCTTCCTTGAACGAGCCCACGAAGGCGGAATATAGTCACTTGGGACAGAGGTCCGGGCTCAGTTGCGCTGGAATCAGCGGCTCCGAACCCCAGACAACGCCGTAAGCGCTTCCTTCGAAACCTACCTGAAGATATGGCGGTAGGCGTGCGGTATCTCGCGCGCCCGTGCAGCTCAGCGTCCAACTCGGTCTGATTCTGGCGCTCGCCGCGGCCCTGGCATCGATCACCGGATCTCTCTACAGGCACCCGGGCGCGGTGGCCCGCCGGTGAATCTGCGGCAGCCCCGCTGGAGCTCGCTGATGCTGTTCCGCTCGCCCTGGTACGCGATCGGAGTAGAAGCGGCTCAGCAGGGACTCGCCGAATTTCTGCGTCGCGGGAATCGAAAGCGTAAACCCGATTTCTGGTCGATGGCCCTTTTCACTCTTGCCATGAGCCGTGCAAATGCGGCGGGCAATAGTCCCGGAGTGACGGTGAGTATGCGACTCAAGGTCGCGGATTCGAACGTACCGTCCAGCGAGGAGTCAGGCAGGCTCCGTTGCGAGCCCAGCCTCTATGCGGCTTGCAGCTCCCGTCAGGTTTGCCGGATTCGCGGCCATGAGCCTCTTGGCGCATCGTCACAACGTTTATAGCCAGGTCGGCGAGGACGAGAGGGAATCATCGAAACGATCTTCCGCGCAATCGGCGAGACAACGAGATGGTGCTGCGAGTTCGGAGCCTGGGACGGGCTACATCACTTCAAACACCAGACGGTTGGTCGACGCGGGTGGAACGCGGTCTTGATAGAGGGCGATCCGGACAAGTTCGTCACCTGCGCCACAACAATGCGTCCAATCCTCGTGTCATACCCGTGAGGGCGATGGTCGACAGCGAGAGAAGCCGGCTCGAAAGCATCCTGGCCGACGCCGGCGCCCCCGAGCTCGACCTACTCGTTATCGACATCGACGGCCCCGACTACGAGATATTCGAGAGTCTGCAGATCCGACCACGGGTCATATGTGTCGAAGTCGTCCCTGAGCATGATCCGGAGAGTCGTACGCCTGTTCCTCGAGAGGTTGCCGCGAAAACTATCGGGCAACCGTTGGGCCTCTTTTACGACACGGCCATAGAGCGCGGCTATCGCTTAGTGAGCTACTACGTCAATGCATTTTTCGTGAGGGAGGACACGGCCGACTCCCTACCGTCATTGACCCCGGTCGAGGCATACGAGGAGTTTTTGGCAGCGCTTCCCGAAACCGGGCGTCGCTGGCTCAACTATTGCAACAGTGGCAGAGTGCACCGCTACCCCTTCAACAACCCAAGGCTCACTCATGAGGCCCTCGGGTTGCCGCAGCGGCATGTCGACATAAGGATGCGCGCCCTTGCCGCGATCTGGTGGCTCTCACGACGGGAATCACCCCGCTTACAACGTCTGCACGCCTCTATCACCGCCCGCCAGCGCTTGTATTGGATTCTCGCCCGGCACCTGGGCCTACCGACCTAGGGTTAGGTTTCGAAGGCGATGAGCTCCCACTCCGGATTGCGCGCCGCAAGCCCGACACTGAGGTTCGCACCTACGATGCCGGCGCCGCCTGTGACGAGAATCCGCATGACTGCGGAGCCTAATCAGCGCGCCGCCTGATTCGCAGCCTGTCGAGAACCAGCTCGTCCATATCGGTACGCAGGAAGCAGTCGATCGCCTCACCAGGAGTGTGGACGATCGGCTCACTCTCGTTAAAGGAGGTGTTGAGAACGCAGGGCACGCCTGTGATCGCGCGAATCCGCGTGGTACGGACTGCGGCCGAGGATGAGGGTGCTCATGAGGGCTGATCCTATGATGGGGTCCTGCGTCCGCCTCGACATATACTCGTGCCTGTTCAGGGGAGAAAGCGATCCTTCGCTGTGGAGCAGGATGCAACCGTCGAGGTCGAGCGGCCTCAACGTCCCCATCCTTCGGGGCCACCGACCCCCGCGCCGTTCGACTACTCGACGATTCCGCCGGGGCACTACGACCGGGTCTTCCGCCGGCGCCGGGGCATCCAGAGCAAGTGGCATCACCTCAAGTTCCAGCGGGTCGCCCGACTGGTCGCCGGGTACCGCCGCGTGCTCGACGTGGGCTGCGGCCCGGGGACGCTTCTCGGCATGCTGGGTGACGAGCACGAGTCGGTCGGCGTCGACATCACCCAGCCGCAGATCGACTACGCGCGCGAGGTCTATGGAGCCCCGAACCGCTCGTTCTACGCCTGCGCGCTCCAGGAGCTGCCCGAGGAGATCGAGCCGTTCGACGCCGTCACCGCCGTCGAGCTGATCGAGCATCTGCCACCGGACCTGCTCGAGGACACCCTCCGCAGCGCCATGGACCGCCTGCGTCCCGGGGGCCGGCTCGTGCTCACCACCCCCAACTACCACAGCGCCTGGCCGCTGGTGGAGCGGGTCGTCGATCGGGTCGGCGACGTCGAGTACTACGTGCAGCACATCAACAGGTTCACGCGACCGCGCTTCCGCGAGCTGCTCGAGGGCCTGGGGCTGGCCGAGGTGCAGGTCGGCGCCTACCTCGCCCTCGCGCCGTTCAGCGCGATCTTCGGGTGGCGATTCGCCGACCGCGTCGCCCGGGTCGAGCGGGGCTTCATCGAGCAGGGTCTCGGCCTGCTCCTGATCGGCGCGGGCATCAAGCCCGGCTAGGGTGGAACGGGTAGGGCTACGGATCGGTCCGCCGGCCCGGGTCCCGCTTCGCGCCCGGGCGATATCGGCGATCCAGAGGGGCCCGGCGGGTGTCGTCCCGGCCGTCGCCGTCACCGTCCTGGTGGCCTCCGCCGCGGCCGTGCTGATCCTCACCTTCGCGGCCGGAGGGCGACTCAGCCCGCGCTCAACGATTGGGTCCGCGGCGTGCGCGGCCGCCCTCTGCGCGCTGTCCGGCCTCGTCCTCCTGGTCGGGGCCGTCCGCTCGAACCGGGCGGGGGCTCCGGCAGGAGCGCAGGCGCTCCGATCCCGCCGCCACGACCGCTCTCCTGAGCGCCGCGGTCCTCTGCCGTGCTCCTCCTCATACCCGTCTGGCTGCTCGCCGCCAGGACCCACGCGCCGAGCGAGCACTGGCTGGCGTTCGGGTTCTTCGACAAGCGGTGGCTGCTCGCGACCTTCCTGCTCGGGACGATCGGATCG
This sequence comes from uncultured Solirubrobacterales bacterium, assembly GCA_963801055.1. Taxonomy (GTDB): domain Bacteria; phylum Actinomycetota; class Thermoleophilia; order Solirubrobacterales; family 70-9; genus DASUPK01. Next base: position 225,685 of record CAWDDE010000003.1, read on the forward strand.
ATGCTCGTCGTCACGGGCGTCTCCCAGGTCGTGCGGGCAGCCGGGAGCGCTCCGGGCTCGTGGCAGGCGTGGGCGAGAGCGGCGGTGGCAGCCGGGGATGTCCCCGACGGTGAGGGCCACCCCCCTGAGCTGGCGCCGCACCCTTGCGCTGAGCGCCGGCGCCGTCGCGCTCGCGGCCTTCTTCTTCGCCCCGCCGTGGCACGTGGCCTTGAGCCAGGTCGACGCCCACGAGACGCCCATGCTCGGCGGCGTCCAGGCGATCGCCAACGGCGCCGTGCCCTACATCGGCCCCTCCGCGGTCCAGTACGGCCCCGGCTCCGAGCTGATCCACTACCTGTATCTGGACAAGATCGGCGGCTTCAACGTCGAGGCCTTCCGCCAGTCCACGGTGCTGCATCTACTGGCTGGCGGCCACGATCTTCTTCCTGACGATCCTCTTCAGGGTGCCGACCAAGGTCGCGCTGCTCGCCTGCCTGGCCTCGGTGCTCGTCTTCCCGACGCTGCAGATGATCGCCTTCCAGCCCGACGGCTCGGTCGACAACCAGATCAAGGACACGATGGAGGGGGTCTGGGGGTGGCCGAACGCGATGCGCTACGTCGGGGTCTTCGCGGTGGCGATGGTGTTTCCGGCGGTCGCCAGGCGCCCGACCCGGCGCTCGATCCTGCTCTCCGGGGCGGCGCTCGGGCTTCTCTGGGGCCTGACCTGCTTCATCGCCCAGGAGAACCTGGCCGGCGGCGCGATCGCCCTCGGGGCTCTGGCGGCCCTGCTCGCGCTCAGCCAGACGATCGACCTCCGGTCGCTTCGCGATGCCCTCGTCGGCGTCGCGCTCGGGTTCGCCGCGGTCGCGGCCGCCGTCCTCGGCTACTACGCCGCCAATGGGGACCTTGGCCGGTTCCTCGACCTCTACTACCTGGTCCCCTCGGCGGTCGCCGCCGGGTACAGCGACACGGCCTGGTTCGACGTCGGGGGATGGGGGCGCATGTACTACGCGCTCCCCTTCCTCCTCGGGGCCCTCTGCCTGCTCTCGCTCGTCAGGCTCCACCCGCTGCGGGTGGCCCGGCGATGGGAGCCGGAGCGCGTGCTGCTCGTCTCGGCGCTGGTCGCGACCAGCGCCTCCTACCTCGGCGCGCTCACCCGGGCGGACCCGAGCCATCTGATCAACGCCTCGCTGGCGGTGCCCGTCGCGCTCGTTCTCGCGATCGCGTACCTGCCCAGGCTGCTGGATGTGGAGTCGATCGGCCGCAGGCGCCTCGCCGCGGTGGCCCTGGTGGCGGCCTCGCTCGCGATGCTGCCCCTCAACCAGCTGACGGAGACGGGCAACAGGATCCGCTCGCCGCTCGAGCGCTTCTCCTACGAGGATCCCGCGATCGAGTGGCAGCGGGCCGATCCCGACTCTGTCGCGGCCGAGCGCCTCGGCTCGGGCATCCTCCACCGGCCCGGGCAGTGGTGCTGCTCCTACCTCCGCTACCCGGTCTCGGTGCGGGAGTTCGCCGCGATCGTCAATCGGCTGCACCAGGTGGTCGGGGATCGCCGGACCTACGTCGCGAACTTCATCGACGACCTCTATCCGGGCGGGGCCTACTTCCTCGCCGACCTGAAGCCCGCTCCGATCCTGTTCGAGCCGATCACGATGGCCATCAACCAGAGCCGCCTGGACGAGTTCCTCGCGTACTTCGAGGAGCACATCTCGGAGGTTCAGGCGATCGTCGCCGTCTACCCCGATCTCCGGGAGGTCGAGATGTTCAAGGCGGCCTATCCGGACTACCGCGAGACGCGCATCCCGTACACCTGGGGGTCGATAACGGTCCTCACCCGCTAGCGGCATACTCAGGCCGTGTCGAGACCATCCTCCCAGGCGGTCGTCGCGGAGCTCGAGATTTCCCCGCCCGCAAGGCTTGCCGTCGGTAGGGGAAGCGCGTTCGTGATCGGCGGCTATTGCTATCACCCGGGCGCTCGGACCCGGGTGCTCGAGGTCGAGGTCGACGGGAGGAGGCAGAGGGTCGAGCGGTTCCGGCTTCCGCGGCAGGACGTCTACGCGCGGGTCGGCGCGAACGGCGGATCCGGCGCCAACGCCTTCCGAAGCGGGTTCGTGGCGATGCCGGCGCTGGCACCCGTCGACTCCCCGAGGGAGGTAGAGGTGAGGCTGGTGCTGACCCTCGCCGGGGACCGCGAGGCGAGCGTCCCGGTCGGCCGCCTGCGACTGGAGCCCAGTCTCACGCCCCCCGAGACCACCGTTCCGGAGTTCCCAGGCGGTCCGGCGCCGCGGGTCGCGATCTCCATGGCGACCTACAACCCTCCGGCCGACCTCCTTCGCCGACAGCTCGACTCGATCCGCAAGCAGACCCACAGCAACTGGATCTGCCTGATCAGTGACGACCGCTCGGAGCCGAGCGCCCTCGAGACCCTGGCAAAGGAGATCGATGGCGACCCTCGCTTCGTGCTCGCACCGAATGACCGCCACCTCGGGTTCTACGGCAACTTCGAGCGCGCGCTCTCGATGGCGCCGCCCTCCGCCGACTTCGTGACGCTCTGCGACCAGGACGACCGCTGGCAGCCCGAGAAGCTCGAGCGGCTGCTGGAGCGAATCGCCGGCGGCGCGCAGCTCGTCTACAGCGACGCCAGGGTGGTGAGCCCGGATGGCGAGCTGATCCACGGCTCCTACTGGAGCGAGCGCCGGAACAACTACAAGAACTTCGGCTCGCTGCTGCTCGCGAACTCGGTGACCGGGGCGGCATCGCTCTTCCGCCGTGAGCTGCTCGACGACGTCCTCCCCTTCCCGCCGGCGCTGGCACAGCCCTTCCACGACCATTGGCTGGCCGTCGTGGCGCTCGCTCGCGGCGAGATCGCCTACATAGATGAGCCGCTGTACGACTACGTCCAGCGCGCGGGCGCGGTGATCGGTCACGCGACCGCCAATCGCAGGCCGAAGCCGATCCGCAGGCACCTGATCGAGCGGCTGCGAAACCCCGGGGACGGATCCCGCATCGCCTACTACTACAACTGGTACCAGCAGCTTCTCTTCGCCGAGGTGCTGCGGCTGCGCTGCTGGCAGCGGATGGAGCCCGCGAAGCGCAGGACGCTGCGGCGGCTGCTCTCCGCGGACGACGGCGTGGCCGGCCTCGCCTGGCTGCTCGGCCGCCGCGCGCGGCGCCTGCTGGGTCACGACGAGACGCTCGACCGCGAACTGCTCTACGCCTACGCCCTGCTCAGGCGCAGGGCGGTCTCGCTCTACACGCTCGGACGGCGGCGCCCAGGCCGCTGGCTCCCCCGCGACGCGAGCATCCCCCCAATGCCCACCCGGGAGGACTCTCCGTGACGGGCGAGGCGCAGCGCCCCGGGAAGCGATGGGCGGGTCGCGATCGAGGTGAGAGACCTCGAGAAGTCGTTCTCGATCCCGCACGAGCGCCAGACGAGCTTCAAGGAGCGCGCCCTGAATCCGCGGAAATGGATGCGCGGGGAGGTCCGGCGCCTCGAGGCGCTGCGCGGGATCTCCTTCGAGGTGTCGCAGGGCGAGTTCTTCGGGGTGATCGGGCGCAACGGCAGCGGCAAGAGCACCCTGCTGAAGCTGCTCTCCTCGATCTACGGCCTCGACGGCGGCAGCATTCAAGTCCGCGGACGGCTGGCTCCGTTCATCGAGCTGGGCGTCGGCTTCAATCAGGAGCTGGCCGCCCGCGACAACGTCCTGCTCAATGGCGTGATGATGGGCCTCTCGCCGTCGGAGGCGCGCTCGCGCTTCGAGCGCGTGATCGACTACGCCGAGCTCTGGGACTACACGGACCTGAAGCTGAAGAACTACTCCTTCGGGATGCAGGTGCGACTCGCCTTCTCGATGATGCTCCAGGTTGACGCCGACATCCTGCTCGTCGACGAGGTGCTCGCGGTCGGCGACCTCGCCTTCCAGGAGAAGTGCATCGCCTCCCTCAGGGAGATGAAGCAGCGTGGGATCACCGTGGTCCTGGTCACGCACGACATGGACGCGCTTCGGACTCACTGCGATCGCGCGATGCTGATCGAGGACGGGATCGTGGATCTGATCGGCGATCCGGAGCGGGTCGCCGCGCGCTTCATCGAGGTGATCCTCCCCACGGCCGGCACGCCGGAGGAGGGAGTGCTGCCGACCCAGCTATGAGCGCAGCGGAGACGATCGAGGCCGCCCCGTCCAAGCTGCGGCGGGTTCCTGGGCCGTCCCCAATCGCCGGGGGCGGGCGCCGCTTCTTCGACCTGCTCTGGGTGATGGCGGTGACCGACTTCAAGCTCACCTTCCATGGCACGGCGCTGGGCTACGCCTGGTCGCTCGTGCGTCCCCTGTTGGTGTTCGGCGTGCTGCTGGCGGTGTTCACCCAGGTGTTCCGCTTCGGCGACCAGGTCCAGGACTACCCCGCTCTGCTCCTGCTCAACGTGATGCTCTTCTCCCTCTTCTCGGACGCGACCCAGCGCGCCGTGATCTCGGTTGTGGAGCGCGAGCGGATAGTGCGCAGGACCCAGTTCCCGCGCCTGGTCATCCCGCTGGCGATCGTGCTGACCGAGATCTTCAACCTCGCACTGAACCTGCTGGCGGTGCTTGTCTTCATCCTCGTCTACGGCGTCGAGCCCACCTGGACCTGGCTCCTGCTTCCGGTGATCGTGGCCGCGCTGGTGGCGATCACCATCGCCGTCTCGATGATCGTCTCGGCGCTCTTCCCCCGGTTTCGCGACGTCGCCCTGATCTGGTCGGTCCTCTCGACCGTCCTCTTCTACGCGACGCCGATCCTCTACCCGATCAGCGTCGCCCCCCAGCGGTTCAGGGACATCCTCCAGCTCAACCCGCTGACACCGGTCTTCGAGCAGGCCCAGAAGTGGATCATCGACCCCGACGCCCCCGGCGCGCTCGGGCGCGACCAGCGGCTCCGAGTACCTGCTCGTCGCCTCGTTCGCCGTCTTCGTCGGCGCTCTGCGCGGCCGCCGTCTGGGTGTTCAACCGGGAGTCGCCCAGGATCGCCGAGGAGCTATGAGCCCTCTCGGTGCCGCAGTCCGCCCAGAGTTTTCCAGGGGGCTGCAGCCCGGCCACACTAGTTTCGAGCCGGTGCTGTGGCGCAGCCCTACGGGATTTGGGCCGGCAACACGATCCGCTGCTGGTTGCCCTTGCCGACGACTCGAAGTTCAACTGGCTTCACCTCGCGACTGCGCGCGGTCTCGAGGGCATCGGCTGCAGTGGCGAATCCGACCAGCGACTTGAGGTGCTTGGTCGTCTGGTAGTCCAGCGGCAAGTCGGCATACTGCCCGTCGAGCGCACGCTTCGGCTCGAACCAGCCAGCGTCCACGATCTGGGAGCCATCCGGATGCGGCCGCGAATGGGCGGGCGCCTGCGCCAGGTAGAAGCGCGTGTCGGCGCCGGATGGGAACAGACTCACGGGCGGGGTGATCCATCGCGAGTAGGCGACCAGCTCATCGGGGTTCACCCCGATCCCCGTCAGCTCAGCCAGCGTGGCCGTGACGGCGCGGCGGGTGGCCTCGCCGCCGCCGCCGGAATTGACTGAACCGCCGGGGAAGCCCCAGCCGGCGTCCACGCCAAAGGTGGTCTTCGGGTTGCGCCGCACCAGCAGCACCTCGAAGCCGTTTCCCCGTTGGCGAAGCAGGGTCAACGTCGCGGCGGGGAACGGGGCCGTCGCCGTCGTGTCACTATTCCCGCCACCGCCAGCCGCCGCTCGCCACCGCCACAGCCGCACGCTCCAAGCCCAAGGGTGAGCGCAACAGCAATCAGCGGGACGAGTAGACGGCGAGCTCCGCTCATCTCCCCCCACTCCTATCACTTCACTACCGGGGCATGACTAGAGGCCAAATTTGGGACCCGATTGGGACCTCAGATCTACCGGCGGCACTACGCGCCGCGGCGCTCCTGGGCTGAACGCCCTGGTGTACGCCGGGATCACGGTCAAGTTTGCGATTGCGATCGTTCACTCCGCCCTTCGGCGCAGCCGGACACGGCGCCGCCAGCGCCGCCACAGGCGTCGAGGCGAACCTGGGGGGATCGGGCAAGCGGCGGGATCCGGGTAGGGCTCCCTCTTCCGGGCCTCGCGCAAGCCCCGCAGCCGGCCGCGGACGCCGCGCGAGGTTGCGATCGACGAGCGCCTGGCCCCCGCAGAGGACGAGCTCCCGCGCCAGCACCCCGGGCAGCCGGCGCGGGGTGAGCACGCCCCACTTGCGGAGCAGGTAGCCGCGCCCATAGCCGGCCAGGTAGTCCTTGTGCGCCGAGCCCGCGCCCAGGGTCGCGGAGTGCCGGTGCGTCCCGCGCGCGGACCGCGCGAGCCGGCAGGACCCTCCCGCCCGGCGCAGGCGCAGGACCAGATCGACGTCCTCGAGATACATCCAGTAGCCCTCGTCGAACCCATCCGCCTCGATGAACGCCTCTCTCCAGATCGCGGCCGCCGCTCCCGAGGGGCCGACCGGGTCGGGCACAGGACCATCGAGCAGGTCCACGGGCTCCCCGTTGAGATAGTCGTAGGCGAGGAGGGTGCGATCGAGCACGATCCCGGCGGTGTCGATCAGGCCGGGACGGACGGCATCGCGCATCACCCCGGCGGCCATCACCACTCCCTCACCGGGATCGAGCGCCTCTGTGATCCACCCGACATAGCCGGGATCGACCACGCTGTCATCGTTGAGCAGGACCAGCGCCGCGCCCTGTGCCCGCCGCGCCGCCAGGTTGACCGCGCGCGAGTAGCCCAGGTTCGATTCGAGCCGCAGCAATTCACAGCCGTCGAGGCGCGAGGCCGCCCGCTCCAGCTCCGCGGCGCCGGTGCCGTTGTCCACCAGGATCGTCTCGAAGCTGCCGCCGGCCCGCCGCGAGCGAGCCGAGCAGGCGGGCGGCCAGCGGCGGGGTCACCGTGGGAACGATCACCGTCGCCGAGGGACTCATAACTGGCGTCCCGCCGGGCTCAGAATGCCCCGGTGCCGCGAATGACGCTCACCGGGGTGAGCGCGAGGATGCGGAGGTCCCTGCCGATCGAGAGGTTCTCGACGTAGTCGAGCTCGACCGCGAGCCGCTCCTCGAAGGTGAGCTCGCCCCGTCCGAGCACCTGCATCGGCCCGGTCAGGCCCGGCTTCACCTCGAGCCTGAAGCGGTGCTCGGGTCCGTAGCGCTCGACCAGCTCGAGTTGCTCCGGACGTGTTCCCACCAGGCTCATCTCGCCGCGCAGCAGGTTCCAGAGCTGGGGTATCTCGTCGAGGCTGAGCCTGCGCAGGACCCTCCCGACTCGCGTCACCCGCGGGTCACGGCGGAGCTTGAACATAGGCTCGGGAAGCTCGTCCAGCAGCTCTTCGAGCGAGCGCTCGGCGCCGACCTGCATGGTCCGGAACTTGAGCAGGCGGAAGGGCACGCCGTGACGCCCCGCGCGCTGCTGCACGAACAGCACCGGCCCCCTGTCCTCCAGCCAGATCGCGATGGAGATGAGCGGCAGCAGCGGGGCCGCCAGCAGCGCCAGCGGCACGCCGACGATCAGGTCGAGGCAGCGCTTCAGGAGCATCGTCGAGCGCGACACGTCGGCCGTCACGTACTCCAATACGGGCAGCTCGCCGAGCCGCGAGATCTGCTGCGGCGTGGCCTGCCCACGCAGTGGCGAGATCAAACTGAGCTTCGCCTCGTGGCGGCGGCAGAGATCGCGGATCGCGGCCACCTGGCCCGCGTCGATCCGCTCCTGTGCCAAGACGACCCGATCGATGTGCCTTGCGCCCTCCCCTGGCTCGACAGCCGTCATGTGGAGGTCGCTGAACAGCGCCAGCTTGTGCCGCATCGCATGCGCGAGCCCGCCCTCCCCGACGATCAGAACCTGCTCGCGCTCCGTGCTCGCCCGCCAGGCGGCGCGCGCGGCGACCCGAAGCGCGAAATCGGCGAGGACCGCCACCGACGCGACGATCGCGAGCTCACCGGTATCGAGCGTTCCGGCCGGCGTCAGCCCCCCCAGCAGGCTTGCCGTGACGGTGCCCACCACCCCCCAGGCGACGATCGCCGGCGCCTCGTCCACGGTGAGGTGGCGCATCGCGCGGTGGTCTGCGTCGTAGAGCCCGGCCAGCTTCGCCAGCAGGATCCAGACGGGAAGAAACGCCAGCAGCCAGATCGCCCTCTCGGGCGGAACCCCGCTGAGCAGCGCCACCGCGACGGCCGCGCAGTCGGCGAGAGCTAGCAGTCGCCGGCGGTGCGCGTCCCGCCACCACCTGGACCGGCTCGGCTCCCGCGGGGCGGCCTCGGCCAGCGCGCGGGCGACCGATGCAGCGTCGAGGTCCTTCTCCGGGGCCCGGCGAGCCTGCGGTGCGGCCGGCGCCAACTCCATCTTGCCCTCGTCGTCGGTGGTCATCGATCTCGGGGTCAGCCCTGCCCAAGCAAGGTCGGCCATAGGCGGTTCAGGGCGCGGGCCCTCTCGATGGCTTCGCGGCGCGCGTGCCGATCCCCTCTCTCCCGCTGCACCCTAGCCTCAATCAACGGCAGTCGCCAATCCTCGGAGTCCCTGGCCTCGGCCTGCCTCAGGCGAGCGAGCGCGGCATCGAAGTCGCCGCGCGCTTCCTCGAGCAGTGCCAGCTGGGTGTAGGGCTCTGCCGACCAGGGCTGAACCGTTCGCGCCTCTAGCGCGCGCTCGATTCCCTGATCGATCCTGTCGTGCGCGGCGGCCTCTCGGCTCTGGTCGAGCTTCAGCTCGGTCAAGACGACCAGGGCGGCCGCGATCGTCGCTACCCACGCGATCGCGAGCGTTCCCAGGCCCAGCAAGTAAGCGTGCCGGCCGAGCCTCGGCCCGGGCGCCGACGCCGTCAGCAGACCGGCCGAGACCAGCGCGGGGGCGAAGACCGCCGGGATCTCCCAAGTCCAGTCGATCGCCGCGGAGAACCCCGCGGCGACCAGCACCGCGAGCAGGAGGCCGCCGTCGCCGCCGACACCCGCCGCGAGGCGCCTGAAGGCGGCGAGGCCGACCGCGCCGCAGAACGCGAGAAGCAGCGCGACCCCCACCGCCCCCAGCTCGGCCCCCTGCTGAAGGGGCAGCGAGTGCGGGTTGCGGACGAACACCGGAAGAGTCGCGTTGCGTGCCCACCAGTCCTCGTAGCCCCCGGCGCCGATTCCCGCCACGGGCGCGCTCTCGAACGCATCGACGGCTTCGGTCCAGAACTGCCAACGGCCGCTCGAGCTCTCGCCGACTTGCGCGGCCTCGGGCGTCACCAGGTCCGCTGGTGGGGCCTTGAACTCCTGGAAGCGCTCCGCCGGATTGGCGACGGCGGCGGCGGCGCCGATGGCGACTATCGCCAGGACGGCGAGACCGGTCGCAACGCGCCGCGAGATCAGCACCCGGGGGGCGGCACCATCCAGGAGCCAGGCGGCGCCGCCGGCCACCAGGGCCACCACGGCAGCGAGCACGGACATCCGGTCGCCATCGGCACGCCTCGCAGCGTCCGCCACCCCGCTGGTCAGGGAGCTCATCTGCTCAGCGGCAACGATCAGCACGGCGCCGGCCGCGGCGCCGATCAAGATGCCGAGCAGAAGACGCGAGCGATCGCGGGAGGCGGCGACCAGCACCACGACGCCGATCACCGCCGCAGCCGCCCCGCCCCGCGAGCTCGTCAACCAGATCCCCAGCAGCGCGATCGGGATCACGGCCGTCGCCAGAGACCTCTGCCAGCGCTGGGGGGCTCGCGCCCCCGCGTAGGCGAGCAGGATCACGGCGGTCGCGAGCAGGGCGGCCGCGCCGTTCCAATAACCGATCGGATAGGAGAGCCGTCCGGCATCCTTCGGGATGAGCCGCTCGAGCTCGCCGCTGTCCAGAAGACCGGGCTGCAGGTAAGAGAGAAGCGCCAGGATGGAGAGGGCGCCGAGCGCCACGGTCAGCCCGGCGATCCACTGCCTGCGGCCGCCGCCGCTGGCGGTGCACACCGCCAGCGTGAACAGCCCGAGATAGGCGGATGCGCGAACCGCCTCCTCGAAGGCTCGGCCCTGGTCGCTCGCCCAAGCCACCGAGGCAAGGGCGATCGCCGCCACGCCGGCGAGGCTCGCACCGGCCACGGCCGCCGTCCTGGCGACGGGCGCAACGGGGAGGACGCGGCTGGCCAGACCGGCGATCACGACGACCCAGATCAGGATCGACGCCGCGGCGTATGCACTCGGCGCAAAGGCCCCCTGGACGAGGGCCGCGACCACGAGCGCGACCGCAACCAACGCGGCGTGAGCCTGTTCTCTGATCGTGACGTCCATGCCGATCCCCGGCGGTCAGCCAGCGGGCTTAGTATCTTCGCCCGACCGATGGAGATGAGGGGCTGGAGAAGGTTGAAAGGACTGTTCCTGGCGGCGGCGATTTCGCTCGCGCTCGCCGCCCCCGCGCTCGCCGCCCCCGCGGGCAGTGAGTACGTGCCCAAGGTCCCCAAGGCCGCGGGAGAGGAGATCCTGCGGGGGAAGCAGGGGCCGGGCGGGACCATCCTCTCCCCCGAGGTGCGCGGCGCTGAGGCTGCCAAGACCTCCGCCTCCGGCGGTGATGAAGCTTCGCAAGGTGACGAAGGTTCCCAAGGGGCAGACAGCACTACGACGGGGGCAGCTGACACGGCAACGGGGACCGCCGGCGCGGCCCCGGGGGCGGCCGACACCCTTCTCGATCCCGTCGTGCTGCTGCTGATCGCGGGCGTGGCCGCGGCAGCGCTCAGCATGACCTTGAGGCAGAGGCACTCTGTCTCGGCGGATCCGGATGGCGACGGGGTGGCCAGCGACCTCGGTTCAGCCCCCGCCACGCCGGACGGGGAGATCGTCGATCGGGAACGGCGCTCCTAGCGTGATCTCGAAAGCGAAGCGGTACGGGGGGGTCGCCATGGCCGTGGGCCATCCTCTGCCTCGGCGATGGCCTCCAGTCGCGCGAGGCCGGGGCGCCGCGCGGGTTCTACGGCGTGATCGACTCGGCGGAGAGAGGACCGAGCTCAGCGGAGATCGCCCGCATGGGCGCCGGAAGGGTCGGCACGCTCCGCATCAATCTGGTCTGGGCTGCGGTGCATCCCACTCCCAACAGCCCGCCGGACTGGCTTCTCTACGACAGGCTGATCGGCGACGCGGCAGCGAACGGGATCCGGGTGCTGGCGACGGTGTACAGCACGCCGACCTGGGCCGCGGCAAACACGAGCCAGCCGCCGACAGGGTCGCACAGGAGCGAGTTCGCCGCCTTCGTCAGGGAGGCAGCGCAGCGGTACGGCAGCAAGGGGACCTACTGGGACACTCATCCCTGGTTCCCCAAGCTGCCGATCACCTATTGGCAGTTCTGGAACGAGGCCAACTCGCCCAGCTTCTGGTACCCGAAGCCGAGCGCGAAGCAGTACGTGTCGCTGCTTCGGGTATTCCGGACCAGCATCAAGAGCGCTGACCCCGCGGCGAAGATCGTGCTGGCCGGCTTGTTCCGGACACCGAGGGTGAGGAACGGAGTGCCACTCGACCGGTTCCTGCCCGCGATCTACCGGCAGGGGGGAAAGCGCCTGTTCGATGCCGTCGCGGTCCACCCATACGCGAAGACGCCGCGCATCGCGCTCGACGCCGTGAAAGACGTGCGGCGGATCATGAGCGAGTTCAAGGACAGCCGCTCGCAGGTTTGGATCACCGAGCTCGGCTGGCCCACCGGCGGCACGCCGACCCGGCTGGTCGTCTCACCCTCGCGGCAGGCGAGCTATCTGCGGAAGACCTACAGCTGATGGCCGCCAACCGCAAGCGCCTGCGGATCGCCGGCGTCGTCTGGTACTCGTGGCGTGACGTCCCGGGTGGCGTCATCTGGTTCGCTCACACCGGACTGTTCACCGCGGACCTCACCCCGAAGCCGGCCTGGGGCGCCTTCGTCGGCCTCACTGGTGGAACGCCCTGAGTCCCTCGACGGCGGCGGGGGCGGACGTAACAGCGACCGGAGCCGCCGGACCGCGTCGCCTCCGAGCGAGAGCACCAGCTTCAACGCGATCGCCACGTAGATCGCGGCATTTGAGAGGGGATTGCGATCGGCCGCGTAGTGCTTGCGGTAGAAGCGGTACATGCCGTAGTGGAAGGCGTAGTCGAGACGGAGGGAGCGGTGGGGCCCGGCGCTTCCGCTCTTCAGGTGGGTGGCGACGGCGGCCGGCTCGTACCAGGTCAGCCAGCCGGCCTGCCGGGCGCGGTAGCAGAGGTCGAGGTCCTCCATGTACATCCAGTAGCCCTCGTCGAAGGCGCCGATCTCATCGAGCATCGCCCGGCGCATCAGCATGAAGGCGCCGTTGACGGCGTCGACCGGGCCGCCGCGGGATGGGTCGGGCGCCGCATAGCCGCGCAGCGCGGCGGGGGCGCGGGGGCGCCGCCCGAGGCCGGCGAAGTGGCCCAGCGAGCTGAGGGGAGTCGGGAAGCCGCGCTTGGCCGCGTGGTCGGGCTCCCCGCTGGGCCGAACCAGCGCGGGGCCGCAGATCCCGACCTCGGGATGAGCCTCAGTGACTTCGAGCAGGCGGTCGAGCGTCCCCTCGCGGAGCTCGCAGTCCGGGTTCAGGGCGAGGACGAACCGTGCGTTGCCCGTACGGATTCCCTGGTTCGCAGCGGCGGCGAAGCCGCGGTTCTCGGGGTTGCCGATCAGCTCGACCGTGGGAAATTCAGATCGCACCATCTCCGTGGTTCCGTCTTCTGAGGCGTTGTCGACGACGGTGACCTGAAGCGCACAAGCCGGGGGATGGTCCAGTAGCGAAGCAAGGCACGCCCGGAGCAAATCCCGGCAGCGGTAGGAGACGATCACGACGTCGAGCTCGCGCTCCATGTCTCTCGCAACGGAGTCGGATGCCGGGATGGCCGTCGTCTCAATCGAAGGGGGTCGGACTACTGGCCGGCGACCTGCGCGACGAAGTTGGCGACGGTCTCCGCCTGCTGGCCGCTGAGCACGCCCTTCGGCATTCGCCCGCCGACGCCGTTCTGGATCGCGCTGAGGACGCGCGGCTTGATGGTGGAGGGATCCGGCGGGCTCGCGCTTGGCGGAGCCAGCAGTTCGTCGAGGTTCGGTCCGATCACGCCGTCGGTGCCGGCCTTGGCCAACGTGTGGCAGGCGCCGCAGTTGGTCACGAACAGGTCCTTGCCCTCTTGGAGGCTCGAGGGAACCTCCTCCGGGGACGCGCTCTCCGAGCCCTGGTGGGTGAACGCCCAGGCGGGCACGCCCACCCCGAGGAGCAGAACGACCAGGCCGAAAATGACGAACGTGCTCCGCTTCACTGGCGCGGGGAGCATAAGGGCTGCGACCTTGGTGCCGCCGGATCAGCCGGACCCGGCAGCTAGGAGCCCTGCCTGGTAATTCCCCGCGCGATACCACGGGCACATCCGGCGCAGGGCACACTCGGGGCAGCGGGGGCGCGGCCTGCAGATCGTGCGGCCGTGGCGGATCAGGTTGATGTGCAGCTCGTAGGCGTCCTCGGGGGGCGTGATGGCGAGCATCTCGTCGTGAGCCTCATCGAACGACGCCCCCGGCCGGAACAGTCCCAGGCGGCCCCCGACGCGGTGGACGTGGGTGTCGACGGGTATCTCCGGTCGCCCGAAGGCAAACAGGAGGACCACCGCGGCGGTCTTGCGACCGACGCCCGGAAGGTCGGTCAGATAGCCGAGCGCGGACTGTCGCGGAGCTTCGGCGAGCCAGTCCAGGTCGGGGTGATCGCCCAGCCGGCCGAGGATCTCCTGGATGCGGGGCGCCTTCGTGGGACTGAGGCCGCCGGGCCTGATCGCAGCCTCGACCTCGTCGGTCGGCGCGTCCCTGACGCCCTCCCAGGCTGGGAAGCGCTCCCGCAGCCTGGCGTAAGCGACGTCCCGGTTGTGATCGGTGGTGTTCTGGGAGAGAACGGCCCTGACCAGCTCGGCGATCGGGTGGCCATGCGGCTCGTTGACCGGCTGCCCGTACAGCTCTCGCAGGCGATCCCGAATCGCGAGCACGCGCCGCCTCGGCGGGCGATGCCACTCCGGATCACGCTTGGGAATGCGCGGCGGCGTACGCGGGGGAAGCGCCGCGGTCCTGCCGTCGGCGAGCACGACCTTGGTTGGCAATGGCATGCGGCGAGGATATTCGGGGCGTACCGCGCGGATATCGTCCCCGCCCAACCGTGACGGCGATCGAGACCGGAACCGTGATGGTCGACGGCGTCTCCACCTTCTTCCGCAGGGTCCCCGGAGAGGGACCGCCGGTCGTCTTCGTCCACGGGAACCCCACGCACTCCGAGGACTGGCAGCCGTTCCTGGAGCGGATCCCGGGTCCGGCTCTGGCGTTCGACCTCCCCGGCTGGGGCCGCTCGGCTCGGCCATCGCCGGCCGAGTTCGACTACTCGGTGAACTTGTCAAAGCCGGTCACTGGCCCTGGGTCGACGCGCCCGAGGTGGTCGATCGCGTGATCCGGTTCATGGCCTCCGACGAAGACTTCCGGCCTGCGTGACGAAGGTCACCTCCGGAGTGTGCGAGAAAGGTGTTATCACCGGGTGACTAGAATTCTGCCGTTGTGCGTGCCCTGATTGACAGAATCGGTCGTTGGCTGCCTCAAGGGTATGGGGACGCGGGCCGGCAGCTCGGCCTCTTCGTGCTCGCCGAGCTGAGCTACGAGACCGTGCGCGGGATCGCCGATGGCGAGCGTGCCCAGGCATTCGTCAACGGCGCCAACGTGATCTCGCTCGAGAAGAGCCTGCACACGTTCTTCGAGCCGGACGTGCAGTCATTCTTCATGCATCCGCGCTGGCTGATCGACTTCGCCAACTTCATGTACATGAACAGCCACTTCGTGGTCACCACCGCCTTCCTCGTCTGGCTCTACCTCTTCCGAAACCGGAATTTCTACTTCGTGCGCAACATGCTCATGGTGGCGATGGGATTGGCGCTCATCGGGTATGCATTGCTCCCGACAGCCCCGCCACGCCTCTTCCCGCAGGAGGGATTCGTCGACACCATCACCCAGTACGCCCAGGTCAATCACGACTCCGGGCTCGTCAAGCTCTTCATCAACCCCTACGCCGCGATCCCGAGCATGCACGTGGCCTTCTCCACCATGATCGGAGTGGCCGGGGCGTTGATCGCCAGACACACCATCACCCGGGCGCTCTGGTGCGCCTATCCGGTGCTTGTGTTCTGGGTCGTCGTCGTGACGGCAAATCACTTCTGGGTTGACGGCGCGCTCGGCTTGCTCGTCGCCGTGCTCTCAGCGCTCACCGCTCGGCAGGTCCTGGCCCGCGTCCGGCCCGCCGTTTGGTCCTGGCGGCCAGCGACGGCTTGACCGCGCGGGTCATGCTCCGCCGCTACGGCGAGCCGGGGCTGGCGGCGGCTGCGCTCGGCGTCGCCTACCTGATCGTCCAGCCGGACAGCGCCGATCACGCGGCCCAGGTCTTCAGGTCGGGGCTGTTTGCCAACCAGGGTCTCTCCGCCTGGGACAACTTCTGGTTCGGCGGTCACCACCTGCCGGGGTACGGGGTTCTTCTGCCCGCACTCGGTGCGCTGATCGGGCCCCGTTTGGTTGGGGTATTGGCAACCGTCGCGGCCGCCCTGCTCTTCTCCGCCATCGCCTACGACCGCTTCGGGGATCGGGCGAGGCTCGGCGTCCTCTGGTTCGCGACGGCGACTGCGATCAGCCTGTACACGGGCCGGCTCACCTTCGCGCTGGGCGTGGCGGTGGCGCTCGGAGCGGTGCTGGCGGCGCAGCGGGGGCACCGCATCGTGGCGGTCTTCTTCGCCGCGATGACGCCGCTGGCGAGCCCGGTCGCAGCCCTATTCCTGGCGTGCGGGGTCGTCGCCTACGCGGTAGCCGAGCGCAAGCGGCGTGGGCTGGAGCTGGCGGTGGTCACCCTGGGAATCGCCCTGCTGATGTCCGCGGCCTTCCCTGAGGGCGGCACCGAGCCATTCGACTTCTCGAGCTATGAGCCGGCGATCCTGGTGACGATCGCGGTCTTCGTCGCCCTGCCGCCCCAGGAGCGGCTCCTGCGCTACGGGGTGGCCGCCTACGCCGCCGCCCTCACGGCCGCCTTCTTGGTCCAGAGCCCGATGGGCGGGAACGCCACCCGGATGGGGGCGCTACTGCTCGGTCCGGTGCTCGCCTTCGGCCTCTGGCGCCGGCAGCGCTTCGCGCTGGTCCTGCTGATTCCGGTGCTGATCTACTGGCAGTGGTCGCCGGTCGTGAGGGACCTCGAGGAGGTGAGCGCCCAGGCCTCGGTGAAGGCGAGCTATTACGCACCACTGATCGACTTCCTGCGCGGTGTGCCTCACCACGACGCCTACCGGGTCGAGGTGCTGCCCGAGGCCCACCACTGGGAGTCCGCCTACGTGCCTCGCGGCATCTACATCGCGCGCGGCTGGGAGCGGCAGCTCGACCGCAAGCTCAATCCGCTCTTCTACCAGTCGGCGCCGATCACGGGCGCCGAGTATCGGAGCTGGCTCGACGACTTTGGCGTCGGCTACGTCGCGGTTCCCAAGGCGCCGCTCGACTACGCCGCCCTCGCCGAGAAGCGAATGCTCAAGCGCGGCCCGCCGCGCTATCTGGAGCGCGTGTACCGCAGCGCCGACTGGACGGTGTACAAGGTTCGGAACCCATCGCCCCTGGCGATCGGCGGCAAGATGGTGAAGCTCACCCCGCAGGGCTTCGTGGTCGACGCCACCGCCCCGGGGACCGTGCTCGTCAGGGTCCACTGGACTCCGTACTGGGCGATCCAGCGGGGCACCGGCTGCGTCGAGCAGGCGCCGGCCGGTTACACGATGCTCGACATCGAGACGCCGGGCCGGTTCCGGGTCGGGATCGACTTCGCACCCTGGCGGGCGATCAGCTCAGGGCCTCGCTGCCACCAGGAGCCGATCATCGAGTACGGGGCGGCGCAGTCCTCCGCCAGCCGCGCGGCTCGGATCGCCCGAACGACCAACTCGCGATGAGCCTGCGCCGCTTCCTTCCCCGCGGACCGCTCGACCTGCTGCTCCAGCTCGTGCTGCTCGCAGCCGCGTACTGGGCGTGGCGAGCGGCTCGGGGCGCGGTGGACGGGAGCATGGGGCTCTCCTTCTCGCATGCGCGGGACCTGGCGAGCGCCGAGCGCTCGCTCGGACTGCTGATCGAGCCCGGCGTGCAGCACTGGGCGGTGAGCGCCGGCTGGCCCGCCGAGGTGGCGCGCTGGGGCTACGCGAACCTTCACTTCAAGGGCAGCTGCCTGATGCTGGCGGTCCTGTACTTCGGCTACCGGCAGAGCTACGGCTTCGTCCGTAACGCAGTGCTCGCCGCGATGGCCATCTCGATCATCGGCTACGCGTTCTTCCCGACCGCGCCGCCGCGCTTCTTGCCCGAGCTGGGCCTCGATCCCTCGAGCTCTGTCACGGGCAACAACCCGCTGCTCTCGAACCCCGGTGACGCCCTCTTCAACCCGTTCGCAGCAGTGCCGTCGATGCACGTCGGTCTTTCCGTGATCCTCGCCTGGTCGCTGGCCATGCTGGTCCGGCCGCGCCCACTGCGAGCCGCCCTCTTCGCGTACCCGCTGCTGATGACGTACGTGGTGGTCGCCAGCGGCAATCACTTCTGGCTCGACGCAGTGTTCGGACTGGCGACCGCGGCGCTTGCGACCGGCGTCGCTATGCTGCTCGCCCGGCTCAACTCGGACTGGTCCTTCGGTTCGGCCACCCGCAGAGCTCCGACCGGCGATCTCGAACCGCAGCCAGAGGCCGAGGCCGCGCCGGCGTAACGCCACTCCGCGATGAGTATCGATCGGCGAGACCGGCCCAGGACTGGGTTCCCGTCGCCCGGGAAGGGGCCGACCAGCGCCGCCGAGCTGTCGGCGGCGGTGCGCAACCGACTGATCGAGTCGCGTCTCACGCCGAATGCGATCTCGATGATGGGCCTGCTCGGCAATCTCGCCGCTGCAGTCCTGGTCTGGCAGGGCTACTACTTCCTCGGCGGTCTCGCCTTCATCGTCGGCTCCGTCATGGACACCCTCGACGGTCGTTATGCGCGGGTGTCGGGGAAGGGAACACTCTTCGGTGCCTTCCTCGACTCGACCCTCGACAGGGTGGAGGAGGGGATCGTGCTCACCGCGGTCGCCTATCGCTTCGCGCTCAGCGGTGACGAGTTCGCCGCGGCGATGTGCGTTGTGGTCGTGCTCGGCTCGCTGATGGTCTCCTATACGAGGGCCCGCGCAGAGGCGCTCGGAGTCGAGTGCAAGGTGGGGTTGGCCACGCGCCCGGTTCGGGTAGTCATACTCTCGATCGGCCTCGTCTTCGCGAAGGGAGCTGGGATCATCGACGTAGACCTTCTGGCACCGGCGATCTACGTGATGGCGGCGCTGACGGCTTTCACCGTGGTCCAGCGCGTCTGGCACGTCAGGAACGAGCTCAGGCTTCGCGGCGCGAATCTGGAAGGCGCGCCGGGGCAGGACGCCGTGTCGGCCGAGGACGTGTAACCGCGCAGCAGCGCAAGTGTCGTTTCAGAGCCGAGTCTTCTTATCGAGGAGGATTTCCCAGGATGAGCACCGTGAATGGAAGAGCGAACGCCGCCCGCCGCAATGGCGCCCGGGGTGACAAGGTCCGGGTCGCGATCGTCGGCGTCGGCAACTGCGCGAGCTCTTTCGTGCAGGGAGTCCAGTACTACAAGGATGCCGACCCCGCTGAGCAGGTCCCGGGCCTGATGCACGTGGATCTCGGCGGGTACCACGTGCGCGACATCGAGTTCACCGCGGCCTTCGACATCGATTCCGAGAAGGTCGGGAAGGATCTCTCCGAGGCGATCTTCTCCGGCCAGAACAACACCTACAAGTTCTCGGACGTGCCGAAGCTCGGCGTCAAGGTCCACCGAGGCATGACCCATGACGGCCTCGGCAAGTACCTGAAGGAGAAGATCACCAAGGCGCCGGGCGAGACCGCCGACATCGTCGGGATCCTGCAGGACACGCAGACCGACGTGCTCGTCTGCTACCTGCCGGTCGGATCGGAGCAGGCGACCAAGTGGTATGTCGAGCAGGCCCTCGCCGCCGGCGTCGGCTTCGTCAACTGTCTGCCGGTCTTCATCGCCCGCGAGGATTACTGGGACAGGCGCTTCGAGGAGGCCGGCCTCCCGATCATCGGCGACGACATCAAGTCGCAGGTCGGCGCCACCATCGTCCATCGCCAGCTTGCCAGGCTGTTCGCCGAGCGCGGGGTGCGGATGGAGCGGACGAGCCAGCTCAACGTCGGCGGCAACATGGACTTCTACAACATGCTCGAGCGCGAGCGGCTGGAGTCCAAGAAGATCTCGAAGACCAACGCGGTCACCTCGATCATGGATCACGAGCTGCCCGCGGATGACGTCTACATCGGTCCCTCGGACTACGTGCCGTGGCTCACCGACCGCAAGTGGGCGCACATCAGGGTCGAGGGCCGCTCGTTTGGCGACGTGCCCCTGAACGTCGAACTCAAGCTCGAGGTCTGGGACTCCCCGAATTCGGCCGGCATCGTCATCGACGCAGTGCGGATCGTGAAGCTCGCCCTCAACCACGGCATCGCGGGCCAGCTCGACGGACCCTCCGGCTACCTGATGAAGTCGCCGCACAACCAAAGGCCCGATCCGGTGGCGCGGGAGATGACCGAGGAGTTCATCGCCAAATATGCGCGGCAGCGCGGCCTGCCGTCCGACAAGGCCAAGGGCAAGAAGGCGAAGAAGACCAAGGCGAAGGCGAAGTAGCTTCGGCTGTAGGGCCGGTGACGACTACCGCCTGCTGCTCACTCAGAGAGCTTCGCTCGGCGGCAGTCGCCACCGGCCCTTAAGCTCGAATCGTGAGCGCGCAACCCCTGGCGATTGCTCAGGTGTCGCCGCATCCCTGGGGGAAGCGGCACGAGATCAACGAGTTCGTCGCCCGCACCTCCGAGGAGCTCGCGGGGCGCGGTCACCGGGTTCTGATCATTGCCCCCTCGGACTCGCGAAAGGCGATTCGCGAGAGTCGCCGGGCGATCAGAGAGGCTCAGGCCGATTCCGAGTCTGTCTGGCGGGGCGAGAACCCGCGCGTGATTGCGATCGGCCAGAGCATTCCGCTGCCGAGCGGTCCTCGTCGCAGGCCGGCGCCGCTCCCAGTCGACGTGAGCAGGGCCCTCGAACGGCTGCTCGGTGCAGCCCCACTCGACGTCGTGCACGTCCACGAGCCGTTCGCCCCCAGCACCGGCTCGGCGGCGCTCCGCCACTCGCAGTCGCTCAACGTCGCCACCTTTCACGAGCCCGTCGAGAGGGTTCTGTCGACCCAGGTCGCCCGGATGCTCGTGGAGGTGTTCTTCGGGCGCATCGATGCCCGCACCGCCAGCAACGAGGCGACAGGAGAGCTGCTCCAGCGCTTCTTCCCGGGCCAATACGAGCTGATCAGGCCAGGCGCGGACGTCGCCGAGCCCGCCCTGGAGCCGCCGCCGACCGGCCGCGTCCGGATCGTGCACTGCGCGGAGGAGGAACGCGGAGCGCTGCGCCTCCTGCTGCGAGCCCTCCGCAGGCTGCCCGACGGCCTCGACTGGGAGGGGGTGGTCTGGTTCGATGGCCCGACCGACCCGCTGGCCCGCGTCAGCCGGAGGCTACGTGAGCGTCTTCGAGTCGTGCGGCCCCGAGACGGTGAGCCCGCCGAGTTCCTTGCCGGAGCGGACATCGTATGTCTCGCGTCCGGGGGCGTCCGTGCCGCACCCGGCCTGCTGAGGAAGGCGTTCGCCGCGGGCGCCGTTCCCGTCGTCTCGGACCTGGAGCTCTACCGCGAACTGGTCGGCGAGGGCGAACGTGGGCTGCTCTTCCCCCTCGGCGACGTGCTGACGCTGGCGGCCCAGCTGGAGCGCCTCTGTCGCGACGCCCCGCTCCGCGATCAGCTGCGCGCCGCCGGCCGCTCCAGCCGCGAGGCCCGGCCCTGGGCCGAGGTGACCGACGAGGTCGAGAGGGTGTACCGCCGCCTCGCGGCAAGAAGGCACGATCCCGACCGGAGACCCGGAGGTTCGAAGGCGCCTGCAAGATCGGGCCCACATCCACTGCGACCTGCACATGCACACGGACCATTCACCGGACTGCGCCACTCCGGCCGAGCTGCTGCTCGAGACGGCCAAGGCACAGCGGCTGGGGGCCATCGCGATCACGGACCACAACGAGATCTCGGGAGCCCTGGAGGCCCAGGAAATCGCCCGCCGGATCGGCGGCATCAAGGTGATCGTCGCGGAGGAAGTGAAGACCGCTCACGAAGGAGAGGTGATCGGGCTGTTCCTGAGTGAGCGGATCGAGCGGGGCATGTCGATGGCGGAGACGATTGCCGAGATCCGCCGGCAGGGCGGCCTGGTCTACGTTCCGCACCCGTTCGACCGGCTGCACTCGGTCCCCGACTACGAGCATCTGCTCGAGATCGTCGACGAGATCGACATCCTCGAGGTCTTCAACCCGCGGGTCGCGTTCTCAGCCTTCAACGAAGAGGCGGTGCGCTTCGCCCGCAAGTACTCGATCGTCCCCGGCGCGGGGTCGGACAGCCACGTCGCGCAGGGGCTGGGCAGCGTCAAGATCCGGCTGCGGGACTTCAACGGCCCGCGTGAGTTCCTCGAGTCGATGCGGGAGGCGGACATCGTCCGCAAGCACAAGAACCTCGTCTACGTCCAGGCGCTGAAGTTCCTGCAGACCAGCGGCGGGCGGGGAGGGCGCTCGCTCGCCCAACGCGACGGCCGGCGGAAGACCCGGGCTCGACGCCGCTCGGTGAGCAAGAGTTGATGCACCCGCAAGGTGCCGGGGCGGGGCCGAAGAAGAGGCAGAGGGCCGTGTCATCCATTACCGACGACGAGATCCGCGAGAAGTACCTCGAGCGCGCGATCCGGGAATTGAACGACGTCGGCCGAGAGCTGGCCGCCTGCGAGGACTGCCCCCGGGGGAACGTGATGCCCGTGCAGGGCTCGGGCCACCCCCAGGCCGACATCTTCATGCTGAAGCGGGCCGCGACGTCCTCCGAGATCGAGGAGGGCGTCGCGTTCTACGGACGCGCCGGCAACGCGCTGATGAAGAGCTTCAAGCGACTGGCGATCGATCCGATCGTCGTCTTCGGGACGCTCTGCATGAAGTGCCCGCTCACCGATCCCACCCTTGCGTCGGACACGTGCATCGCCAGGGTCGCCGAGGAGATCGCGATCGTTCAGCCGCGCATCGTGGTCGTGATGGGCGATGAGGCGCTCCAGATCCTGAACGACCTCGAGCTGCCGCTCGCCCAGCGCATCGAGCCGATCGAGGGCGAGGTGCAGCGACTCACGCCGACGGTGGACGCGCTCTACGTGCCGGACATCGACGACTCACTGGACACCGACGACGCCAAGCAGCGCTTCTGGTCGGCGTTCAGGGTGCTCGGCGAGTGGTACGACCGGCTGCCGCCTTACTAGGGCGCCCGACAGCCGGCCTGCCGCATCCATGGCGATGCCTGCGGCGGCCAAATAGACTGGACGCGTGGAGCTCGAGGAACGGACGATCGAGCAGCTGCCCGACCGGTGCGACAACTGCGGCGCGCCCCTCACCGATGCCGAGAAGCAGAGCGCGCTCACCGAGGGCCCGCCGGGCGGGCGCGTTCTCTGCACGACCTGCGCCTCCGAGGTGGTTCCGCTCGAGGACGAGGAGGACCTGGAGGCCTGATCCGACGGCGGCTCTGCGATGCCCGTGCGCCTGTGGTGGGCGCGGACCCCGCAGTCATCTGATCCCAGCGCCCGCCGTCGCGGGCTAGACGCCAGGCGCCGCGGCCTCGGCCAGCGCGCTCATGTCCTCGAACGTGGCGCTGGCGAGGGCCCTGACCACAACCGTGTCCAGGGCGCGGTAGCGGGAGAGCTCCTCCTGGGCCTCGCCGGCGTTCTCGGCGGCCACCCCGACCGTCCCCTCCGGAGCTGCCTGGCGCTCGAAATGGCTGCTGTAGCCCTGGTGCATGTCGCGGTAGAAAGACTCGTCCTTGGCGAGCCTTTCCTCCGCATCGGTCCCGACTGCCGTGCGGACGTATCCGAAGACGGGCGGCGGCTCGCGACCTGCCTCACGCGCCCCCCGTTCGACCCACTCCCGCGCCTGGGCCGCGAATTCCGGGGTCATCCAGTTGAAAAAGACGCCGTCCCACTCCGCGCCCCCGAACGCGGACATTCTCGGACCCATCGCGGCCAGGACCAGCCGCATGGCCGGCAGGCTCTCGCGAAGCCCCGGCAGAGCCTCGCGCATCGCGGTCAGCGGCTTCTTCGTGAAGCCCGCCCCCAGGCCGATCCAAAGGCGGTCGCGGTCGAGACCGAGCCGTTCGATGTCCGAGGCGATCTCCCCGGGCGACTGGCGATCGAGGGCGATGACGGCGACGCCGAGGTCGATCCGATCCGCTCCCTTCGCGTACTCGGCGACGGTCTCCAGCCCCTTGGCACCCGGGTGATCGTTCGACCACATCGAGCTGTAGCCGAGCTCCTGGCAGCGAGCCGCGAGGGGGCTCGCGATCTCCGTGTCGAGGCCGGCCGTCACCCCGAATCCACGGCTCATGCGCGCTTCTCCAGCAGCGCCACACACTCGATGTGGGGCGTCTGGGGAAACATGTCGACGGGCTTCACCCGCCGCACCCTATAGCCGGCCTCCGAGAGCTGGGCGGCGTTCGGAGCGAGCGTTGTCGGATTGCAGGAGACGTAGACGATGCGCGGGGCGTCGCACTCGATCAGCCTGCGGACGACCTTCTTGGAGAGGCCGGCCCGGGGCGGGTCGACGACGACGACGTCGGGGGCGCCGGCTTCGTCGAGCAGCGGACGGATCTCCCTGCGGGCGTCGCCCGCCCGGAAATGAGCGTTCTCGATGCCGTTGATGCGGGCGTTTTCCTCGGCGTCGGCGATCGCGTCGGTGACGATCTCGATCCCCCAGACCCCGCCGGCGCGTCCGGCGAGGGTGAGGCCGAGGGTGCCGATTCCGCAGAAGAGGTCGAAGACGCGCTCGCCTCCGCTCAGGGCCGCCATCTGCGCCGCGATTCCGTAGAGCCGTTCCGCCATCTCCGTGTTGGTCTGGAAGAACGCGTTGTGGGAAATCCGGAAGCGGAGGCCGCAGAGCTCCTCCTCCAGGTGCTCGGCGCCGAGCACGCCGGTGGGGCCGTCGGTGCCGCCGCCGCCCTCGACGATCGTGTGCAGGTCGACAGGAGGCCGCGGGATCTCGGCGGCGGAGGTGACCAGGCGGCTTTGCAGCTGGCCGGTCCGGCGGCCCTCACGGACCACCAGGTTGCGCAGAGCGCCGGAGCCCGAGCGGCGGTCGTAGGCCGGGAGGCGCTCGGCTCCCGCCCAGTCGCGGAGCTCGTTTCGCACCCGGTTGTTGCGCTCGGAGGCGAGCTGGCAGTCCGCGGCGTCCACCACGAGGTCCCAGCGCCCGCGCGCGTGGAAGCCGAGCACCAGCTCGCCCTCGCGCCGGCCAAACGAGTACTCGAGCTTGTTGCGGTAGCGCCACTGCTCGACCGCGGGCTCGATCGGCTCGAGCTCGAATCCGTCGATTCCGCCGAGCCGGAGGAGCGCGTCCGCGACCTGCGAGTGCTTGTGGCGGAGCTGCTCCTCGTAGGCGAGGCCCTGCCA
Organism: uncultured Solirubrobacterales bacterium; assembly: GCA_963801055.1. Classification (GTDB taxonomy): domain Bacteria; phylum Actinomycetota; class Thermoleophilia; order Solirubrobacterales; family 70-9; genus DASUPK01. The sequence continues at coordinate 250,170 of CAWDDE010000003.1, forward strand.
GGGTGCCCCCGGGCAGGGCTCGCCGCCATGGTCACATCGCGGCGGGACTCGATCGGGGGACTCGCGGACGATCTCCCTCGTCGATGCCTCCGCGTACCCCTTCTTGGCACGGGTCACCTCCGCCCGGACGCGGTCCCCCGGCAGCGCGCCCGCGACGAAGACGACGTAGCCGTTCCGGCGAGCGACGCCCTTGCCGCCGTAGGCGAGCGACTCGACGTCGAGGGTGAGCAGCTCGCCGCGGGCTGGCCGCTCCCGGGTTGCCGTCCCGTCACCCATGGTCGGCTTATCGTTGCAGCCGTTGGCCTGGGACCTCGACGAATACCGGCGCGAGGCGGAGCTCTTCTCCGAGGAGATCAATCGCGAGTACTACCTCCATCTGGCCGGGCAGAAGCCCGACCTGGCGGTCGAGCCGATCTACGAGCGTCATGAGTCGCTGTTCGAGCGGGCGGCGGTAGAGCAGATCGGCGAGGAAAGGAGGGTCGCCGGGGGCAAGGAGGAGGTGCGGCTGCGCTACCTCCATCAGTTTGCGCTCGATGGCCACCTCGGGGCGGCCACGCGGACGCTCGACACCCGGTTGGCCGAGCTCGAGACATCTCTCGAAATCGAGGTCGGGGGGGAGGCGATTCCGTACCGGATGGCGCCGGTCGAACAGGCGAACGAGCCCGATGCCGGCCGGCGCGGCGAGATCGAGTCGGCGCGCAACGAGGTGCTCGCCGAGCGGCTCAATCCGCTTCACCTCGAGGGCCTCGAGCTCACCCACGCGGCTTGCACCGAGCTCGGCTGGCCCTCCTACCTCGATGCGTATTCGGACGTTCGGGCGCTCGACCTGAGGGGGCTGGCCGGGGAGATGGAGCGATTCGCCCAGGCCACCAAGGGCGGCTACGCCGCGACCATCGACCCTGAGCTGGAGCGAACCGTCGGCCTGCCGCTGGCGGGGGTCCGGCGATCGGATCTGGCGCGGTTCTTTCGGGCGCCGCACCTGGATGGGCTCTTCCCGGGCGAGCGAATGGTCCCGGCGCTGCGCGAGACGCTCGCGGGGCTCGGCATCGACCTGGATGCGCAGTCCAACGTCAGCCTGGACACGGAGACGCGACCGACGAAGAGCCCGCGGGCGTTCTGCTCGACCCCACGGGTTCCGGCGGAGGTCTATCTGGTGATGCCGCCGATCGGCGGCCGGGAGGACTACGCGGCGCTCTTCCACGAGGCCGGGCACGCCGAGCACTACGGCTGCACCGATGCGAGCCTTCCCTTCGAGTTCCGCCACCTGGGAGACAACTCCGTCACCGAGTCGTTTGCCTTCCTGCTCGAGGGGCTGACGGCGAACCCTCTCTGGCTCGAGAAGATCCTGGGGGCGGAGGGGGCCGAGGCCGCGATCGAGCACGCCCGCGCGGCCAGGCTGGTATTTCTGCGCCGCTACTCGGCGAAGATCGCCTACGAGGTCGAGCTCCACGGGCCCGGTGCAGATCTCACCGCGATGCCGGAGCGCTACGCGAGCCTGCTCACCGATCGGGTCGGCGTCGCCTGGCCGCGGGAGAGCTGGCTCTCCGACGTCGATTCGGGGTTCTACGTCGCCTGCTACCTACGCGCCTGGGCGCTGGAGGTCGATTGGCGCCGGGAGCTGCAGGAGCGCTTCGGTGCGGATTGGTTCGCGAGCCGGGAGGCGGGCGAGTGGCTGCGAGGCTTGTGGGCGCGCGGTCAGAAGCTGGACGCGGACCGGCTACTCGGCGAGAGGACGGGCCGGGCGATCGATTTCAGCAATCTCGCCGCGGAGCTGGTCGGCGTATAGGCTTTCGCCGCACTTTGCGGGAAGAAACCCCGAGCAGGAGGTCCAAGGTGGAATCAAGCGAGAGCAGTGGCATGAGGGATCAGGTGCAGAAGGCGATCGACGATCTGCGGGCGGCCGGCGAGAAGGCGACCGGAGACGTGCGCTCCGGGATCGACTCGGCCGTTGCACGGCTGAAGGATGTGTCCGGCGGAGCCACCTCACGCGCCCAGGATCAGGTTTCGAGCTTCCGCGAGACCTTGGACGAGGCGACGCAGGACGTGCGCAAGGAGCTCGGCAAGCTCGCGGTCCGCGCGCAGGGCTCGATGGAGGCCCTCGACGAGATCGCCGTAGAGATCGAGGAGCGCCGCAAGGCGTTGCAGTAGTCAGTCCTGAAGCTTGCGGTCGACCGCGCGCAGCACACCCTTGCGTCCCTTGTTGCGGCGCTCGTAGTCGCGGACCCTGCGGAGCTCCGCGCGGCTGAGCTCCTGTAGCCGACGATCGATCTGGCGGATCGAGAGCTGGTCATAGGCGGTGATGGGGAAGCCGGGCACACGCGCGGCGCGGCGGACCCTGTCGGCGCCCGCGAGCGGCTTCTCAACCGCTCCGACGGCCCTCTTTCGGGCCCCCTCGGCGCGGTCGCCGACCTGTCGGCGGGCCCTCTCCGGCATCTCGCGGAGCTGTGACAGCAGTCGCTCGAGCTGGCTCAGCAGGTCGTCCGCCTGGTCGCGCCCCCGCATCACCAGCCGGCTCACCATCTCCTCCGCGTCGCCTCGGGTCATCCGGCCACGCCGTACGGCGTCGTCAACCACCTCCTGGAGCCGATCCCGCGGGATCGTGACGCTCTTCTCGAGCGCCTCACGGAAGGCCTGGAGACTCTGCTCCGCCCGTGAGCTGTCCTCGGGCCGCGCGCTCTCCTCTTTCCCCCTCGACGCCGTAGCCATCGCTCGGACTATCCCACAGTTGAGAACTTTCCAAGCACAGGGTTGTGGTCGGCAAGCCGGATCCGGAGACCGGTCGCGTGATCGACCAGGTCGCGTGCCTCGGGAGGTAGCGCCGCTGGGTGCTCGATCACTTCCAGGCCGTGAACCAGCAGGTGGCTGAGGCGGTCCGGGGCGGTGCGCGGCGCGAGACCGTAGCTCTGCTCGAGCCGATCGAAGACGTCGCTCGCCTTCGGCCTCACGTTGAAGTCGCCCCCGAAGATCAGTGGGTCCGAACCGGCGAATCGGGTCGCGTGCTCTGCGGCGTCGAGCAGCTCGCGCTCTGCCGAGGACGGCGTGGTGCTGACGTGGAGGTTCGCCACGCAGAGACGGGAGTCCGTGCGAGTCAGGGCCATGACGCGGGTCTCGGGGCGGCGGGTCAGGACCACACGGCGGTGCTCCGCGATCGACCCGGCCCCCGGCCTGATCAGGGTGGTGTTGGAGCCGCCCTCCCAGGCGCCGAGCAGATCGGGGCGCCAGCGGCCGATCAGGGAGGTCAGGGGCTGCAGCCAGTTGCGCCCGCTGAGCGCCCGGTGGGCCTGTGCGCCGCACGCTTTTGCCATTCGGCCCTTCCAGCCCGGCGGGAACTCCTGGAAGAGCGCGATGTCCCAGTCGATCCCGCGGATCAACGAGGCGAAGGCGTCGAACAGGTCCCAGTTCGTCTGCTCGTACTCCTTTCCGCGGCGTGGGCCGCGGCGGAAGTTGCCCTTGTGGGCTCGCACCTGGAGCTCCGGCTCGGGCGGCCAGTCGCGGCCGTGGAACAAGTTCCATGTCATTGCGGTGATCTGCACGTGCGTAGTATCGGCGGGCCCATGGCGCCACCGACCGCGCACCTTCCAGCGAGCCATTTCCTCACCGGCGAGGAGCTCGACGGCGCGGAGCTCGAGCGCGCTGCTCGAGCGCGCCGTGGAGCTCAAGCGGGGGCGCGAGCGGGGCGAGGGCGGGGATTCGCTCGCCGGCCGCTCCGTGGCTCTTGTCTTCGAGAAGCCGTCGACGCGGACCCGGGTCTCGTTCGAGGTCGGGGTGGCGGAGCTCGGCGGGACGCCGATCGTCTTGCGGGGCGACGAGCTGCAGCTGACCCGCGGCGAGTCGTTCGGCGACACCGGGCGCGATCCTCTCCCGATACGTGCGCGGCATCGTGATCCGCTCGGGGTCCGAGGAGCGGGTCACGGGAGCTGGTGGAGGGCGCGCGCGTCCCGGTGATGAACGGGCTTACGCCCGGGCCACCATCCGTGCCAGGCGCTGGCGGACCTGCTCACGCTGAGGGAGCGGTTCGGCGAGTTGGAGGGGCTGCGGCTCGCCTATGTCGGGGACGGGAACAACGTGGCGCGCTCGCTCTCGATCCTGGGGCGAACCGCCGGCATGGAGGTGGTGATCGCAAGTCCGGACGGCTACGGGATCGAGGGCGACCTGGCGGAGCTCACCGACGATCCGCGTGACGCGGCCTCAGAGGCCGACGCGATCTACACCGACGTCTGGGTGAGCATGGGCGATGAGGCGGAGGCCGATCGCCGCCGTCGCGATCTAGCGGCGTATCAGGTGAACGACGAGCTGCTCGCTGCCGCGTCGGACCGCGCAGTCGCGCTGCACTGCCTGCCGGCGCACCCTGGCGAGGAAATCACTGCGGAGGTCCTGTACGGAGACCGCTCGGCGGTCTGGGACCAAGCCGAGAACCGCCTGCACGTGCAGAAGGCGCTGCTCGAGCGGCTGCTTGCCTGAGCGTCGACGTTCCTACACTTTCCCGGGATGGCCCCGTCGTCCAATGGCTAGGACATCAGGTTTTCAACCTGGGAACGCGGGTTCAATTCCCGCCGGGGCTACTTAGACCGCTCGACTAGCCTGCTGCTCGATGCTCCCTGAGATCCACATCGGCCCGCTCACCGTGCAGACCTTCGGGATCTGCTTCGCGCTCGGTTTCCTCGCCGCCGGCGCGCTGGTCTGGCGGCGCTTCGAGGAGCTCGGCAAGCCCGTCGACTGGGCCTATGAGATGGGCTTCGCCGCCCTGCTCGGCGGTCTGGTCGGCGCCCGCCTCGACTTCATCATCGAGAACTACAGCGAGGTCAAGGATGACGTGCTCGGCAACATCTTCACGGGGTCTGGCCTGGTCTGGTACGGCGGAGTGATCGGCGGCGCCATCGCGGTCCTTCTCTGGGCCTGGTGGCGCGGCTTCCTCACCCTGACCCTGCTCGACGTCGCGGCGCCGGCCCTCGCGGTGGGGCAGGCGATCGGACGCGTCGGCTGCCAGCTCTCGGGCGACGGCGACTACGGCAAGGCTTGGGACGGTCCCTGGGCGATGGCCTATCCGGACGGCACCAAGCCGATCGACACGCCCGTCCATCCGACCCCGGTGTACGAGACCCTGGCGCTGGGACTGATCGCGCTGCTGCTCTGGAGGCTCCGAGACCGGCTCACCAACGGCCTGCTCTTCGCCCTCTACCTGTTGCTCGCCGGGACCGAGCGTTTCCTGGTCGAGTTCATCCGCCGCAACGAGGATGTCGCGCTCGGACTCACCCAGGCTCAGCTGGTCAGCCTGGCGATGATGATCGCGGGCGGCGTCTGGCTCGCCCTGGCCTTCCGCCGCGCCCCGCGCCCCGCCCCGGCCTGAGCGTCACACCGCATTCACACCGGCACCCCTCGCCTTCGGTATCACGGCCGTGGGCAGTCAAACTCACGCGAAAAGGAGCTCTGAACTAGATCGAGCGGAGCACGCCGCCATCGAGCGGGATCACGGCTCCCGTGAGATAGGCGGCCCGCTCCGAGCAGAGGAACGCGACCAGGTCGCCGTACTCCTCCGGCTTCCCCAGCCGCCCGACGGGGACCTCCTGCCTAGCCGCCGCCTCGGCCTGCTCCAGCGATCCGTCGCTGCTGGCGAGGCGGTCGGTTGCGAATCTACCGGTTGCCACGGTGTTGACGGTGATTCCGTCGCGCGCCACCTCGTCCGCCAGGGTCTTGAACAGGCCGAGGGCCGCCATCCGGTTGGCGTTGGAGAGCGCGAGTCCGGGCAGGGGCTCACGAATCGAGGTCGAGGAGACGTTCACGATCCTGCCCCAGCCGCGCTCGCGCATTCCGGGCAGGACCTCCTCGATCAGGACGCGTGGGGCGAGCACAAGCGAGCGGAAAGCGGCCTCCCACTCCTCCAGCGGATTGTCCAATGCTCCTCCGAACGGGGGCCCGCCCGTGTTGGTGACCAGCATCTCGACGGGACCGAGAGCGTCCGCGATTTCGCCGGGCAGGTTCCGCAGCCGGTCGAGATCGCCTGTGTCCGCCTGGAAGACGCTCACCTCCCCGTCGACCTCCGCCGCCGCGGCCTCCAGGGCATCCTCCGAGCGGCTCGCGATCGCAACCCGCGCGCCCTCGCGTGCGAGCGCGCCGGCGATGCCCTTGCCGATCCCGCGGCTGGCGGCCATCACCAGGGCCACGCGGCCCTCGATCCCTAGGTCCACAGCACGCCCTGAGGCCGCCTCGCCAGCCAGGCGCACCAAGCGGCGAAGGCGGCGATCGCGATCGCCACGCCCAGCCAGTGGACGCCGGCAACCACCGCCACCGCGCTCGGGATGCCCGCGAGCGCGGCGCCGAGCATCACTCCACGCACGCTGAGGTGGAGAACCCATGCTGTGAGGGCCGCGCAAGCAAGCCAGGCGGCGGGCCCCGTCAGCCAGCCCCAGTCGTCGAAGAAGGAACGCGGCAGCGCCACGGCCAGCACAAGCGAGATCGCCGTGACCAAGAGCACCTGCGCGGCCGCTGCCCGCCAGAGAATCGAGCGGTCCATCGCCGCCATTCTGGCAGTGGCGAGCTTGCGCCGAGCGCCGGTTCCCTCGACCCGATCGATCGCCTGAGAGCCGCCATAATCGACTGCGACCAGGGCGGTTAGCTCAGTTGGGAGAGCATCTCGTTTACACCGAGAAGGTCGCCGGTTCGAGCCCGGCACCGCCCATCGGATTGCGAGCCCTCCCTCCGGGTATACGTGCGGCGACCAGCCAGGCCACGGAAGGAGGGAAATTTCATGTTGTGGTTGATTGCAGGGATAGTCCTGCTGATCATCGCGATCGCGGGCGGCGCCATCGTGCATCCCGTTCTCTTCGCGCTAGCCATCGTCGCGCTCGTGATTTTCTTCATGGGGCGCGGCACACGCACCGTCTGAGCATCCCTGCGCTTGGGGGAGTACAGGTAGGTGGTTGCCCGACTCCTCCCCCTTCGCGCATGGGGTTGCCAGCGGCGACCCGCTCACCGACCGGGTGGTGATCTGCACCCGCATCGAATCCGTTCTCGAGCTCGACGCTGACCGCGATGTCACAGCGGCACTCTATGGGCAGCTTTGGGATAGGTTGCCCGTGGACGGACGAAGGTGAAGGAGAAGCCTTGGACGCAGCCCAGCTGAAGCGCATCCCGCTGTTCTCGGATGCCTCCGATCAAGAGCTCAGGCGGGTAGCGGTTTTCGCCCAGTTGAAGGAGGTTCCGGAGGGGGAGGTGGTGATCGAGGAGGGAGGTTTCTCGCACGAGCTGCTCGCGATCGAGGAGGGCACGGCAGAGGTGACTCGCGACGGTGAGCACATCGCCGACCTCGGCCCGGGCGACATCTTCGGAGAAGCAGGGATGCTCGACGACGAGATGCGCAGCGCGACCGTCACCGCGACCTCGAGGCTGCGGTTGATCAGCATCGGCCACTTCGAGGTGAAGAAGCTGAAGAAGGATGCGCCAGAGGTCTACGCGCGGATCGAGGCCCTGGTCGAGGAGCGCAAGTCCTAGGCAATCGTGGTGCGGAGCTCGCCGAGGGTCGGCGACGCGATCACGATCTCATCTCCCGGCTTGAGCCAGACTCGGGGCTGACGGACGCTCCCGACTCCCGACGGTGTTCCGGTGGAGACGATGTCTCCCGGCTCGAGCGTCATCCAGCGCGACAGCCGCGCGACCAGGTCGGCCACGGAGAAGATCAGGTCCGAGGTCGATGCCTCCTGCATGCGCTCACCGTTGAGATCGAGCCTGAATTCGATCTCATCCGGCGGGCCCGCCTCGTCCGGCGTCACCAGCGCCGGGCCGCAGGGGGCCGAGCCGTCGAAGACCTTGCCGGGCATCCACTGCGGCGTCGCGAACTGGAGGTCGCGGGCGGAGAGGTCGTTGAGCAGCATGTAGCCGGCGACCGCCTCGAGGGCCTCGGCCGGCTCGACCCGACTGCAGCGGCGCCCAACGACGAATGCGACCTCCGCCTCGTAGTCCACCTTCTCGCTCGCCTCGGGCAGGGCAACGGTCGCATCCGACGGGGTGAGCGCGTTGCGGAACTTCGCGAAGAAGGTCGGCTCGGCCGGCGGGTCGATGCCCGCCTCCGCCGCATGCGAGCGGTAGTTGAGCCCGATGCAGATGATCTTGTCGGGGTCTGGCACGGGCGGAAGTAGTCGCAAGACGGTCGCAGGCTCGACGTCGGCTGCAGTCAGGCTCGCGGCCAGCTCCTCGACCCGGTTAGCGGCGATCAGCTCGCTGACGCCGATTCGATCAGTGCCCAGGACCTCTGCGGCGTCGACCACTCCATCGGCGGTCTGCACTCCCGCGCGCTCCTCTGAGGTGGTCCGGTAGGTGACCAGCCGCATCTCACCCGCACCCTAGTCAGTCTGCCCGTCATCCGGCGGGCGTGTTCGCTAGGTTCCCGCGCCAGCAAGAGGGGGGAATCCCCAGATCCAAGAAGCGGGTGTGTAGGTAACTCCCGAGGAGGCAACGAATGGCAGAAGGCACCGTGAAGTGGTTCAGCAACGAGAAGGGGTACGGCTTCATCACGCCGGACGACGGCGGCAAGGACCTCTTCGTCCACTTCTCCAACATCGGCGGGGACGGCTACCGTTCGCTCGACGACGGCGCGCGCGTCAGCTACGAGTCGGAGGAGGGCCCGAAGGGCCCAGTCGCCACCAACGTTTCCGAGCTGAGCGGCTAGCCTCCAGCAAGCGGCGGAGCCACCGCCGCACGCCCTCGGGGGCGTAGCTCAGTTGGTTAGAGCGCCGGCCTGTCACGCCGGAGGCCGCGGGTTCGAGTCCCGTCGCTCCCGTTAGAGGAAGCTGCCGCCGTCGTGACGGCCGCAGATACACGCGGAGGGTCGATCGGTGGAGGGTCTGTGGGGGAATTTGAGGTTGCCCTGTCTCCTGGCCCGCTGACGCCGTCCGCGATGCTTTGAGGGGTATGGCGGCCGCAGTCGACATCACCGCGCCCACGTCCTCGGCGGAGCAGCTCCCGCGCGAGTTTCAGCCGAAGTCACTGCGCCATCGCGCGGCGCAGGCGCTCATTGCGCTTGCGGTCCTGTTCGCGGTGGTCCTGTTCGCGCCGGGGCTCGACGAGGTGCGGGACAAGCTCGGCGGGGCGAGCCCCGTCTGGCTGGTGGCGGCGGCGGCGCTGGAGGGCCTCTCCTTCGTCTCGTACATCGTCATGTTCGGACCGATCTTCTGCACCGGTCTGACCTGGCGACGAAGCTGGGAGGTCGGCGGATCGGAGCTCGCAATGGGCTCGCTGGTTCCCGCCAGTGGAGCCGGCGGGCTGGCGCTGGGGGCCTGGGTGCTCCACCGCGGCGGCATGGACGGAGAGCGGATCGCACGCCGCTCCGTCGCCTTCTTCCTGATCAAGAGCGGAGTCAACTTTCTGGCGGTGGCGCTGATCGGCACAGCGCTCGCGGTTGGCCTGCTGGGTCCGGACCAGCCGCTCTGGCTGACCGCGCTCCCGGCCGCCCTGGCGGTGCTCGCCATTGCCGTCGCGGCGGTGCTTCCCCGGCTCGGCTCGGGCGAGCGCCTGGCGCCCGATGCGTCGCTCCCACGCCGTGGCCTGAACGCCTCCCGTCGGGCCCTGATAGACGGGATCGCGGAAGCGGGCCAGATCCTGCGCTCCGGCAATCGCCGCGTGCTCGTCGGGTCGGTCGGCTACTGGGCGTTCGACAATGCGGTGCTCTGGGCGACCTTTCATGCCGTCGGCGTCTCGCCGCCGATCACGGTGGTGCTGATGGGCTACCTGATCGGGCAACTCGGCGGCCTCCTCCCGTTTCCCGGCGGCATCGGCGGGATCGACCTCGGGCTGATCGGCGTCCTGATCGCCTACGGCGCTCCCGCGGCGGCCACGGCCGCGGCAGTGTTCGGCTACCACCTGATCCTCTTCTGGCTGCCCCTGATCGTGGGTGGGATCGCGTTCCTGAGGCTGCGCCGCGACATGCCCGGCGGCACCGAGTTCACGGCGTGTGCGCCGGCGATCGCCATTCAGACGCTCGATTGAGAGGGTGGTCGGCGGCTTGTCGGCGCCGCGCGGGATCCGAATCCGGTAGCCATTGCGAATGCAATCGCGCCGGATGCGGCTGCCGCTGGCCGCGCTGATCGCTCTGGCCGGCATCGCCGTGACTCCGGCGGCTGCGCTCGGGAGCGGCGAAATCCCGGCCGACCCCGCCGACCAGCCGCCTTTCGACGGGGGCAGGCCCTACCAACTGTCGGTTCCCCCTTCCGAGTCCCAGCCTCCACCCGGGTTCAGCTTGGATGCGCAGCGCGTCGCTGGCATCGCGACAGCGTCGGTGGGCGGGGAGCTGGCCGACCGGGCGCAGCGGGTACGGGTTCGCACGCGGCTCGGCGACAACGGCCGGAACCAATGGCAGGTCGACTTCTACGAGGCCGATGGCCACGACGTCGCCGAGGTCGTCATCGAAGACGCGACGGGAGACGTGGTCGAGAAGTGGACCGGAGCGCAGGTCGATACGAAGCTCGCCCGCGGCTATCAGGGGGCGGTCGCCGGCAAGGTGAACCGCTGGTGGGTCTGGCTTCCGCTCTGCGTGCTCTTTCTCGCGCCGTTCGTCGATCCGCGACGACCGCTGCGGCTGATCCATCTCGACCTGCTGGCGCTGCTCGGGTTCAGCGTCTCGCTCTTCTTCTTCAACAAGGCCGAGATCGGGCTCTCGGTGGGACTCGTCTATCCGGTGCTCGCCTACGTCTTCCTACGCATGTTGTTCGCCGGCTTCCGGCCGCTGGAGAGGCGGGACCGGTTGCTGCCCGTGGCGCCGCGTGGCCTGCTGGTCGCGGGGATCGTGGCGCTGGTCGCCTTCCACACCGCGTACGTAGCGACCGAGGGCAAGGTGATCGACGTCGGGCTCGCGGGGGTGATCGGCGCGGATCGGCTCGCTCATGGCGAAGACATCTATGGCGAGGACTTCTCGCAGGGGCTTCCCCCGAGCTCGGACATCCGCGGCGACGTCTACGGGCCGGTCAACTACCTCGGCTACGTCCCCTTCGAGCTGGCCTTCCCCTGGAGCGGGCGCTGGGACTCCGTGCCCGCCGCTCGCGCGGCGGCCCTCGGCTTCGAGCTGCTTACCGCGCTGGCGCTCTTCGCCCTCGGCGGGCGGCTCCGCCCGGGTACCGACGGCTCGACCCTCGGGATTGCGCTGGCCTACGCATGGCTCGCCTACCCGTTCACGATGTACACGCTCGGCTCGAGCTTCAACGACTCGCTCGTCGCCCTCTTGGTCGTCTGTTGCCTCCTCGTGGTCTCATCGGCTCCGGCCCGGGGGGCGATGTCGGCACTGGCGGGGCTGGCCAAGTTCGGGCCGCTGATCCTCGCGCCGCTGTTCGCCGCCGGCAACGGCGAGCGCCGCACCCGCCCCTTGGTCCTCTTCGCGCTCGCCTTTCTCCTCACCGCGGCGGTGGTCACGATCCCGCTGCTGCCCGACGGCGGCTTCCGCGAGCTCTACGACCGCTCTCTCGGCTACCAGGCCTCGCGCGGCTCGCCCTTCAGCGTCTGGGGTCAGGCGCCGTCGCTGCACCCCCTGCAGACGGTGACGAAGGCGGCCGCGGTGGCTCTCGCCGTGGCGTTCTTCTTCGCGCCTCGCCTCCGCTCGACCGTGCAGCTGGCGGCACTGGCGGCGGCGCTTTTGATCGCCATCCAGGTGACGGCCAACCACTGGTTCTATCCCTATGCGGTCTGGTTCGCGCCGCTCGTCCTGGTGGCCGTCTTCGCCCAGCAGCGGGGACCCGAGCCGTCGCTTCGGGCACGGCCCCGAGCGGCCGCCAGGCAGGTCTAGCGGGCGCTCGCGCCGCCTGGACTAAAGAGCTCCGCCCGCGGGGGGCGGCATGGCCGGGTCGGTGCCCTGGTCCCCGAGCTGCTCGCGAGCGAGGAAGTCCTCGACCAGCAGGGGGCTGTCCGCCGAGCGCTCGACCACGTTGAGCAGGTCGGTCATCGACGAGACCTCCTCGACCTGCTCCTTCACGAACCAGGTGAGGAACTGCTCGGCGGGGAAGTCGCCGCTGTCGCGGGCGAGCTTGAACAGATCGTTGATCTCGTCGCTGACGCGCTTCTCCTGCTCCAGCGCCATCCTCACCGGCCCTGCGAAGTCGTCGTACCTGGTTTGCTGGGACTTGATGTCGGGGATCCGCACCTCCTCGTCGGTGTCGAGCAGGTACTGGACCATGATCATCGCGTGATTGCGCTCCTCGACGGCCTGGCGGTAGAAGAAGGCGGCCAGCTGCGGCAGCGTCTCGGAGTCGTAGTAGACGGCGGCGCCGATGTACTGCTGCGAGGCGGCGAACTCGTTCGAGATCTGCTCGTTGAGGGCGTCGGCGAAACTCTGATCAGTCATGCTCAAACCCTATTCGCCCCAGCGAAAGCCCGTCTCCGTGGGCATCGGCTCGAGCGGGCTGGAAGGGAGGCCGGGTTCGGTCCCGGCGGTGTTGTAGCCGGAGGGCGCCACGTCGTTGGGGGTGTCCGGGTGGAAGAGGGAGGCCAGATACTGGATCTGACCGCGCCCCGGGCCGAGTTCCCACTGGCCCCCGCCGTAGGCGCCGATGCCGTTGTCCTCGCAGTAGTCGTACGCCGCGAACAGCTCCTCGAGCGGGCCGAATCGCGACGGCTTGATGTTGACCATCCTCGGCGGCCAGGGCCGAGCCTTGATGTCGTCGACCGAGTGGATCGGCGCATCCCAAGTGACCCGGTCGGCGACCGGGTCGAGGATCGGCTTGGTCTCCTCGTTCACGTCGGGGTCCTCCAGCCAGGCGTCGGGGAACGCCTCGATCAGCTTCCGGTACAGCGCCGGATCGGTTTCGACGTCGACCGGGGTGCCCTTGTACTGGCCCTTCAAATCGAGCGAGTCGACGGCGCCGGTTTCGACGAGTTGCCCGATCAGCTCGTCGCTCCAGTCGTTGGTGGGATCGAGCTTGAAGCGAAGCGTGGGGTAGATCTCGAGTCGCTTGCGGACCGGCTCGATCGTCGAGGGCTCATCTGAGCCCGGAGGTGTCAGCCGCATGGAGACGACGAAGGTCACCGGGCGTGGCTCCCGGCCCAGCACCTCGTGGAGCGACTTGCCCGCCTGGCGGAGCGCCAGGTCTAGGGCCGCGCTCTCGAACGCCCAGCGCCGGTAGTTGGCCGAGACCTCACGCTCGGGCGGGCTCGGGAACAGGTCCAGGCCCTCCAGCAGCTCGGAGAACGAGCCGATGGTGTGCTCTCCGGCGAGTTCGAGGACCGGCCCGGCGTCCCGGAAGGCGACATGGTCGAGTGCGTCGTAGACGACGTCTTCGCCCATGCCCGCGTGGCCGCCGCCCTTCAGGTGAATGATCGTGGTGAGGCGATCGAAGTCCGTACCGGGTAGATGGAACTCCAGGCCCTGAAGCTCGTAGGCGTCGATCTGCAACGGCAGATCGGCGATCTTGTCGTAGCTGGCCACGAGCGGTGGAATCTACCGACCGGCCGATCCCGGCTTGCGCGGTCACGTAACGTTGCGGCCCTCCGGCAGACCGGGGATCGTCACGAGAAGCAGATCGGGGATCGTCCACTAGGAGAGGAGAAGCCATGGCCGAGTCACTCGGCGCCGATGCCGGCGCCGGCCTCAAGGCGCTGGGCATCAACTGCACGCTGAAGCGGTCCCCCGAGATCTCCAACACGGAGGCCCTGATGAATCGGGTCCTCGCGATCCTCGCCGAGCACGGCGTCGAGACCGAGCTCCTGCGTCCAGTCGACTACGAGATCAAGTTCGGCGTCACCTCGGACGAGGGGGACGGGGATGAGTGGCCGCAGATCCTGGAGAAGATCAAGGCTGCCGACATCCTGCTGATGGGGATGTCGATCTGGTTCGGGGTTCGCTCATCGGTCTGTCAGATGGTCATCGAGCGGCTCGACGGCACCTACAACGAGCGCAACGAGGTCGGCCAATATCCGCTCTACAACAAGGTGGCCGGCGTTGTCGTCACGGGGAACGAGGACGGCGCACACGCGAGCGCCGAGACGACCCTGTTCAACATGACCCACCTCGGCTGTGTCGTCCCACCGAACGTCGACACCTATTGGGTCGGAGAGGCCGGGCCGGGGCCCTCATACCTCGACGCCGGAGGCCCCGAGCATCCCTATACGCAGCGAACCAGCTCCTGGAGCGCCCACAACCTGCTCCACATGGCGCGCATCATCCGGGACAACCCGATCCCGCCGATCGGGAACACATTGGACGAGATGGGCGGCGACGTGATGCATGTGGGGTAGGGCGGCGCGACGCGCCGCTGCTGCCAGGTAGCGGTCGCCCCACTCGCGTAGCGTCATCAGCACCGCGGGTAAAGGTCGAGTCCCATCACGGTGAGCCGGTTATCTTCCGTTCGTTTTCTGAATCCAAGGACGGACCCGGCCCGCGCTCAGGCTCAGGTCGCGTCGCGAGGAGGAACCATGCCCAAGCTCGAGCTGACCATCCCCACCGAGGTCCTCTCCGAGGAGGCCAGTCGTGCTCGAGGCAACCGGGTGGGGCACGGAGGCGGGCCCCCGCGTCTGGGTCCTGGCCGCCGCGACCGATGGCGAGGGGCTGCCGGCATGAGGGCGCTCACCTTCGTCGAGAAGGGCAAGCTCGAGTGGCGCGACGCCCCTGACCCGAAGCTGGAGGGCGACCGCCAGGCCCTCGTCCGCCCGGTGGCGCTCGCGACCTGCGACATCGACGTCGCCTTCGTCCAGGGACTGGCGCCCGTCGGAGGGCCGTACTCGTTCGGCCATGAGGGCGTCGGGGAGGTGACGGACGTCGGGGATTCCGTCTCCGCGGTGAAGCCCGGCGACCTGGTCAGCATCCCGTTCCAGATCTCTTGCGGGGAGTGCGAGGCGTGTCGCGCCGGGCGCTCGGGCAACTGTGACTCGGTTCCGAGGCTCTCGATGTACGGCCTGCCGGCCGGGCCCCAGACCTACGGCGGGTTCGCGAGCGACTCGGTGAACGTCCCCTACGCGGATGCGATGCTCGTCCCGATTCCGGACGGCGTCGAGCCGTCCACGGTGGCGAGCCTCTCCGACAACATCCCGGACGCCTGGCGGACGGTCGCGCCTCCGCTCGAGGCCGCGCCCGGCTCCCCAGTTCTGATCGCGATGGGCGCCGGATCGATCGCGCTCTACGCGGTGTCGATCGCGCTCGCCCTCGGTGCCGAGCGGGTGGACGTGGTCGGCGGCCGGTCGCGGGACCGCGAGCTGGCAGAGAAGCTCGGCGCCAACGTGCTCGACGAGAAGTTCCCGGACCGGGTGGGCTTCTACCCGATCACCGTCGATGCGAGCGCCAATCCGGCCGGGATCGCCTGCGCGTTGAGGTCGACGGACGCCGACGGCATCTGCACCAGCATCGGGATCTACTTCGAGCCGATTCCGCTGCCGCTGCTCGACATGTTCAGCCAGGGGATCACCTTCGTCACCGGCCGGCCGCACGTCCGCACACTGATGCCCGACGTGCTCGACCTGGTCCAGGAGGGCAAGTTCGATCCCGATCCCATGACGGTGAACAGGGTCGACTGGGACGACGCGGCCGAGGCGCTCTCGGACCTGCGCGCGAAGACGGTGGTGACGCGAGCGGCCTAGGGGCGTACGCCCCCGGTGACCTGCCCCGCGCTCGAAGCGGCCGGGCGCAGCGCGGCGATCAGGGGCTGCTGGAAGAGCAGGCGCATCGCGTCGTCGGAGGCGAAGAAGAAGAAGGCGCCGACGCCCTGCTTCAGGGCCGGGGGCACGCAGGCGGCAGCCTGGGCTGCGGAGGTGCTCAGGATCGCATGGTTATCGGTGGCATCCGGTGTTTCGGTGAAGGAGATCTCCAGCCCCAGGTTGCTGAGCAGGGGCTTCCCCTCCTTCTTCAGCGGAATACGCTTGGTGACCTTCCGCCTCTTCTTCTCGCCCTTGACCTTCACCTTCTTGGTGATGAACTTGAAGGTGTACTGGAGGCGGAGCTGCTTCGCTCGGGCGCCGAAGCCGGCGGCGCCACCGTCCGAGCAGGTGCCCTGGGTCTGCAGGGCCAGCGGGCCGAGCCTCGGGGCGCCGAGACGGGCGTTTTGCTTGTCGAGGTTCTGAGCGACCTGCCCGAAGTTCCAGGTTCCGTTGTCCTGGGGGGCCAGGCCCGTTCGCTTGCCGGCGCCGGCCGGGTTGGCTGCCACGGTCGACGCGAACCCAGAGTTCCAGGACCTGAGCCGCGGGAAGGCAACTTTGAACTTGTCGGTCCAGGGCGGTCGCGTCGGGTCGGTGACACGCCCCTGGTTCCAGTCGTCCTGCTCGAAGTCGGAGAGCAGCGCATAGACCGCGGGGTCCTCGATCAGAGAGAACGCGTAGCCCACCGAGGCCGGGTCGAGGCTCAGCCCGTTCAGGGCGATGATCCGGTTGCAGGGGAAGGTGTTGTGGAGATCCTTGGCGAGGTGAGCCCCGACGCCGGGCGTCATGGCGGGAAAGTTGTCGCTTCCCTCGAAGCGGGTGTTGAGGACGAAGATGTCCTGAGGTCGGATCCGGCCGCCCATCCCGCCGTCCGGCTTCGTGTAGGTGTCGACGTTCCCCTGGGTATTGATCCGGATCATCATCGTGAAGCGCGTCGGCCCCGACCCGGTCGGGCTGAGGCCCTCGGGCAGCGCGGGGCAGCTCACCTGAGCCCGGGCCACCGGCGGCGCGGTCGATCGCCCGCCGATCAGCAGCAGGGCAAGCAGCGCCCCGGCGATCGCGAGCGCGACCAGTTGACGGGCGCGAACAGGCGCCCTCCCAGGCGGGTTTGTGGCGACTCCTGCCATTTGGACGAGGCGCCGCGGAACCTAGCGACGCTTCTGCACCGAACACGCGAAGGAACTTGCAGTTGTGGTCAGGAAAGACGGCGGCTCGCAAGCTTCGCGAACACCTCGATCGCGGCCCGTAGGTCAGGCTCGGCGGTGTCCTCTTCGGGGGCATGGCTGACCCCCGCGACCGACGGAGAGAAGACCATCGCCGTGGGCACGTGGGGTGCCATCGAGGCGGCGTCGTGCAACGCCCCGCTCGGCAGCTCGAAGGCGGTGCCGTTGACCTGCTCGCACGCCTCCCGGGCGAGCGCCACCAGCTCGGGATCGAAGGCGATCGGCTCGATCCGCCAGACGGGCTCCTCGCTCCACTCGCAGCCGCGCTCCGCCGCGCGGGCAGCGGCCTCCTCGCGGGCCGAGGTGAGCATCCGGGCCAGGGCATCCGCGTCGCGGTTGCGCAGGTCGACGACCATCGAGGCGCGGCCGGGAACGGCGGTTGGGATCCCGGGCTCGAACGTCATCTCGCCGACCGTTCCCACGCCGTCTCGCCGATGGCGATCTCCTCGATCCGCAGGGCGGCGGCCGCGGCGGCCAGGCCAGCGTCATGGCGCGCGTCCATCGGTGTCGTGCCCGCATGCGAGACGCGCCCGCGGATCAGGAAGCGGAGCCTCTCCACCCCGACGCAGCCGCTGACTGCGGCCGCCCTGATGCCCTCGGCCTCCAGGACCGGCCCCTGCTCGATGTGGAGCTCCAGGTAGGAGCCGATCCGCTCGAGCCTCGAGCGGGACTCGAGCACGCGGTCGAGCTCGACGCCGTTCTCGGCCAGCACCCCGGGGGCCCGGCGGCCGTCGGCGTCCCGGGCGCCGCTCAGCTCTGCCGGGTCGAAGGTGCCAGCGACCGCGGAGCTGCCGAACAGGCTGCGGCCGAAGCGGGCGCCCTCCTCGTCCGCCCAGTCCACAAGGGCCAGCGTCCTCGGCGGCCTCGCGCCGGAGGTCGCCCAGGCGCGGAGCACGCCGAGGGCCGCCATCACCCCAAGGGCGCCGTCCAGCCAGCCCCCATTCGGCACCGAGTCCAGGTGGGAGCCGACCGCGAGCGCCGGCTCCTGCTCGCCCGGCAGATAGGCCCAGGCGTTGCCGGCCTCGTCGATCTCGGGTTCGAGATCGATCTCTGCGAGCAGCCCCCGCAGGAATTCGCGCGCCGTGCGCCATCCCTCGCCCCAGCAGAGTCGCTGGGCGCCCTCAGAGTCGCTGGTGCGATCGGCGAGTTCACGAAGATCCGCGATCACCCTCCCAGCGTCGATGGTCGGCGGCTTCGCCATAAAACGGGTTGCGCTATCGCGCACCCTCGCATCTCTCCCGCCGGAGCGCCTGTCCCAGACAGTGGGCTCCGCCCCCGCCGCGGGTGAACATGGAGAGCTCCAGCTCGATCACCGTGATCCCGCGCGCCCGCAGTGCCTCGTTGAGCTCGGTTGCCCCCATCGACGAGACGACGCGCTCCCCACCCAGGGAAATGCCGTTCACCCCGAGCGCGAAGGCCTGCTCGCCGCTCACCTCGATCAGGTCGAACCCCTTGTCTCGCAGCCACTGAACCGCGGCCGCGGGGAGGACCTCGGCGCAGATGGCGGCGAGCTTCTCGGCCAGCACGGCCACCAACACGTCGATGTGGACATAGCGCTCGGGAAAAGGCTGTACGCGGGCCTCCCAGCCATCCTCTGCGAACCAGCCCGCGAGCTGCTCGGCCGCGACCTCCTGTGTGCGCGTCTCGCCGCTGCCGATCAGCACGCTGCCCGGCTCGACGATCATCACGTCCCCGCCCTCGAGCGAGCCGGCCGTGACCATCGCGCGGATCGGGATACCCGCCTCACGATGAAAGCGGATTGCCGGGGCGTACTCGCCACGCCGCCACCATTGGCTGAGCTGGGTGATCACGGTGCCGTTCGGCCCCATCGCGCTCGAGTCGCGCGCGAAGACCTGGTAGGGGAGGGCCGGATCGGGCTCGAGGAAGTGGCAGTGGACGTCGGCGTCCTCGTAGGCCGAGACCAGCTCCGCGTGCTGGGTGGCGGCGAGGACGGGGTCGTAGCGATGGCCCGCTTCCAGCGTCGCGCGGCTGATCGCACTCGTCGGAAGCCAGCGGAAGTTCTCGGGCCTGCAGAGCAGGACGTCGAGCAGACGGCCGTGCTCGGAGTCGACCCCCCAGGCGGGCTCCGGGCTCATTCCCTCACCACCCGGATGGTCCGCAGGGAACGGTCGCTCGCTCCCCGGACGAGCCCGCCGTGGGCGAGCGAGTCGGCGATGTAGTCCAAGGTCGGTCCGGTCAGCCTCTCGCCCGGGAGCACGTTCGGAACGCCCGGCGGGTAGGCGGCAAGCGACTCGGCGGCGATCCTGCTCTCCGCCTGCTCGAACGCGACCACCTCCTGCGCGCCGAGGAACGCATCCCGCGGGGCCAACTCCAGTGGGCCCCAGGGCGGTGGCTCGGCGAAGGCGCCCCGCCTCTCCAGGTCCCCCGGACCGATCTCCTCGACCGCATGCCGGAGACCATCCACCAGCCGCTCAGCCGGTGCCGTCGGCGTTTCGCCGATGCCGAAGACCGCGACGATCACGTTCTCGGAGAAGAGCTCGAGGATGATGTCGTCGTGCTCGCGCATCAGCTGGGCGATCCGGTGTCCGGTGGCACCCGTTCCCCTGACGTCGACGGAGAGACGCAGGGGGTCCCAGGCGGCGACACTGTTGCGTCCCGCGAGCCGCTCGTCGAGCACGTTCAAGCCCGGGATCTCGCGGATCTGCTCGCGGGTTCTCGCCAGGGTGCGCAGCGTCTCCGAGAGCAGCTCTTCGCCTCGGGTGGCGGCGAACCGCCGTGCGGCATCCAGGGAGGCCGTCAGGAGTGCGTTCGGGCTGGTGGACTCGACCAAGGTCACCGAGCGGTCGATGACGTCCTCGTCGACACGCCCGCCATCGCCGAGATGGAGAATCGCCGACTGCGTCAGGCTGCCGACGATCTTGTGGGTGCTGGACAGCACCAGGTCGGCTCCGCCGCGGAGGGCGCCCGTCGGGAGGGAGTCGTGGAAGTAGAGGTGGGCTCCCCAGGCCTCGTCTACCACCAGCGGAACGTCGCGGGCGTGAGCGACGTCCGCGAGCTCGTCGATGCGGGCGACGGCCCCGAAGTAGGTGGGTGACACCAGCATCGCCGCGACGGCATTGGGCTCCGCCTCGAGCGCTGCGTCGAGCGCCTCGGGGGTGACGCAGTGGGCGATGCCGAGCTCCCGGTCGATCTCGGGGGCGACGAACGTCGGCCGCAGACCGGAGAGAACGAGCCCGTCGATCGTCGAGGAGTGGACATTGCGCTGTACCACGACCCGCCCGCGATCAGGTGGCCCGGTGGCGAGCTTGCCGCTCGCGTGGGCGAGGCTCATGCAGATCGCGTGGTTTCCGCCGGAAGCTCCGTTGACCAGGAACCAGCTGCGCCGGGCGCCCCAGGCCGCCGCGGCGAGGCGCTGGGCGCGCTGGAACGGCGTCGGCTCCGGGCCGACGTCGATCCCCTCGATGCTGGGCGGGACGTCGTGGAGGACGGCGGCCTCCCCGAGGGCGGCGATCAGGCCCGGGATCGGATCCGGTGCCCTTGTGCCCCGGGATGTGGAACCGCCCCGGGTTGCGAGCCACGTAAGAGACGACGGCGTCGAGGTAGGGCGCTTCCGTCTGATCGGCCATGCGGCCGAGTCTATGGAGGCTTCGCCGACGATCCGGCCCTAACGGGCGAGAAAGGCGGGGTAGGACGGCCAGGGGGAGAAGGAAAACCGGCCGCCCTATCCGCCCGCCTGCGCCGAGGCTGAAAACCCGGCGGAGTCGAGGCTTCTAGATAAGTGGGCGGGCGCCGGAGTAGGGGGTCTCCGAACGCCCGCCCGCTGCCTCGACTCAAAAAAAGAGTACCCCACCCCGGACCCACCTAAACGCGCGGATTAGCCGCGTTTTGCGACAACCGCTCGTTGCAGCTGGCTCTTGTTCGTGCTCGAGCGTCCCTCGATCCGCAGCGCTTGCCTCCTTCGATCGTGGGTCGGGCGAGCGCCGCCCCACGGTACCCAGGGTCCACCCTGCGAAACGGCCGTTTGCGACCCCCGTAAAGCTGGGTAACTACGGTAAGAGGGCGGTTCGGCGTTCTGGCAGATCCCGATCAAGTTTGGCTGCGGGGGCGCCAGGAGCCGGGAACAATGAATGATCTTGCCTCGGCGGAAACCCACATGAGCCCCACCCCCTCACCGGGGCCGGGCGAGCAGCTGGCCGGCGAGCGTCGCCTGCTGGAGCGCTACGCCCTGGACCGCTCCCCAATCGTGCGCGAGGAACTGGTGGAGCGCTTCATGCCACTGGCCAGACGACTCGCAGCGCGGTACGCGGGCGGTGCCGAGCCGTTCGACGACCTCGTCCAGGTGGCGAGCGTAGGACTTGTGAAGTCGATCGATCGCTTTGATCCCGTGCGCGGCACGGCATTCTCCACGTTCGCCGTCCCGACGATCCTGGGGGAGCTGAAGCGGCACTTCAGAGACCGCGGCTGGTCCGTGCACGTGCCGCGCGACGTGCAGGAGCGCATCCTGAAGGTCGAGAGGGCGATGTCGGAGCTCCCCGCCAAGCTCGGTCACTCGCCGACCGTGCAGGAGATCGCCGAGCGCATAGAGGCCACCGACGAGGAGGTCCTCGAGGCAATGCACGCCGCCCAGGGCCACCATGCCGTCTCGCTCGACGCGACCTCGACGTTGGGCGATGGCGACGAGCCCGGCCCGCTGCGGGACCGGATCGGTGAGGAGGACCTCGCCTTCGAGACCGTCGAGTACGGCGAAGCAATCGGCCCGGTCCTGCAGGAGATCTCCGAGCGCGACCGCAAGGTGCTGCACCTGCGCTTCGTGGAGGACCTGACGCAGAGCGAGATCGCCGAGCAGGTTGGGGTCTCACAGATGCACGTCTCGCGCATCCTCCGAGCCACCGTCGAGAAGCTGCGGCAGAGGATTCCCGAAGAGGACTAGCGAGTCACTTCGAAGACGAGGAATTCGGCCGCCTCGCCCTCCGGCGTCTCGCCCTTGGCCACCTCCATCGTGCTGGCCAGGCTGCGAAGCGAGCCTTGGCCCGGCAGCTCCATCTCGGCGAGCAGCCTTTCTCCGGCGCCCTCCACGAGAGGGCCGACGCGCACGTCGAGGGTCCCGGCGCCGTCCTTGATCGAGATCCCGACGCGGCCGTCCGCGTAGTCCCCTTCGTCGGAGGAGGAGACGGCGTCGCCGAGCAGGACCGTGTCGGCGAGGCGGTCGACCGAGAACTCGGCCCGGGCAGCCAGCGCCCCGATCACCCGGGCGAGGACCGGCTTGACGATGGCGCCAGGGGTGATCGCCATCTCCAGCTCCGCGGGCACCTCCGTCGGCGTTCCATTGTTGCCGAACTCCGGCGGCGCGTAGCCGAAGCGGATGGTCGTCCTGCTGCCCTGGCCGGCGCCGCCGCTGATCTCAAAGCTGTCCGAGAGCGCCGCGATCAGCGGCAGTCCGAGGCCGAGCGATGGCGCGTCGCTCTCATTCGCTCGAGGCCGAAAGCCCTTCCCCTCGTCGGCGATCACGATCTCGAGCTCGCCCTGGCCCGGCTCCGCGGTCACCTCGAGCGGCCCCGGTTCGTCCCCGTAGGCGTGCAGGACGACGTTGTTGCAGGCCTCCGTGACGACGGTCTTCAGGTCGGCGATCCTCGAACCCGAGAGGCCGATGGCCTCGCCCAGTCCGGCGACCGCCTGCCGGACGACCATTACGTTCTCGGCGGTGGCGGGGAGCGTCAGTCGGAGTTCCCGGCCGGTCACGGCGGCGACTTCCCGGAGTTGCCCGAGGCCGCCCGCAGAGCCTCCTCCCGACGGGTATGAACGGGAAGCTCGGCGCGCAGCCCGGTCACCTCGAGGACCCGATCGACGGCAGCCGACCCGTTCGAGCGGGCGACCGCGAACCCGATGTCCGCCTCGGCGGCCCGCCGACGTCCGTCGAGGATCACCCCGAGGATGGACGAGTCGATGAAAGTGGCGGGTGAGAGGTCGATGACCGTCGGCGTCCCCTCGTCGAGCAGGCCACCGAGCCGGCGCCTGAGGTGCGGCGCCGTGCTGATGTCGTGTTCTCCCGAGATGGTCAACACTGCCAAACCTCGATCGGTCCGCTCAAAGGCGAACTCCCCCGTCCGCACATGGCGGGAATACCTCAATTTGACGCCACTCAAACCTCCTGCTCAGGACGCACGGACGCCATGCGCTCGGCGCGTCGCTGCTGCCAGAGCACGAAGCAGATTGCAGTGACCACGAGCACGAACAGCATCGTCGCGAGAACGTTGACCTGCACAGGTATGCCCCTCAGGTGCGCCCCGAAGACGTAGATCGGAAAGGTCTCGGTTGTGCCCTTGTTGAAGTCGGAGACGATGAAGTCGTCCACCGAGAGGGCGAAGGCGAGTAGTGCCGCCGCGAGGATTCCGGGGCGGAGCAGCGGCAGGGTGACGTACCTGAAGGTCTCGATAGGGGTCGCCCCGAGGTCCGCGGCGGCATCTTCGATGCTGCGGTCGAAGCCGATCAGCCGCGAACGAACGACGACCACGACGAAGCTGATGCAGAACATGATGTGGGCGATCAGCAAGCTGGTGAAGCCGAGCGCCACGCCGTAGATCAGGAACAGCGAGAGCAGCGATGCCCCCATCACGATCTCGGGTGTGGCCATCGGGAGGACCAGCAGCAGATTCGATGCACCTCGCCCACGGAACCGATATCGGACGAGCGCGATCGCCATCAGGGTCCCGATGATCGTTGAAAGGAGCGTCGCCAGCGCCGCAAGCCGGAAGGACGTGAAGAGGGCGGTGTTCAGGTCCGGTATCGAGAAAGCGTGCTCCCAGTACTTCAGCGTGAATCCGTTGTTGATCGCAAAGGCGAGATGGTCCCTGTTCTCCGAGGCGTCGGCGAACGAGAAGACCGCGATCACCGCGATCGGAATCAGCGTGTAGGCAAGCGCGAAGCCCGTGTAGATCTTGAACCCGTTCCGCCTCACCCACGCCCAGGCCGCCCGGATGGCCCGGATCGGGCCTGCGGAAATTGCCGGCCTCGCTGTGGCCGTCGCAGACTCCATCCTATCTCGCCTCTTCCTCGCTGCCAGTGAACGCCTCGGTCCCCGCCATCCGGATGTAGATGAACACGATGGTGAGGACCGCCGCCATCATCAGGAAGGAGAGCGCCGCGGCATGGGGATAGTCGCTCTGCTCCAGATAGGTGGACTGGATCTTGTTGCCGATCATCGTGTTGTTGGCGCCGCCCAGGAACTCCGCGTTGATGTAGTCCCCGGATGCCGGAATGAAAGTCAGCAATACACCCGCGATGACGCCGGGCATGGTCAGGGGCAAGGTGACTCGAAGAAATGCCTGCCTCGCCGACGCATAGAGGTCCTTGCCCGCCTCGATCAGGCTGGTGTCGATCCGCTCCAGGCTGGCGTAGATCGGCAGGATCATGAACGGCAGGAAGTTGTAGGTGAGGCCGGCGATGACGGCGCCGGAGGTGGCCAGCAGTCGGCCGTCGTCCGGGATGATCTGGAGGGACCTGAGCACGTCCGCGATCGGGCTGTCGTCGGCCAGGATCGTCTCCCACGCCACCGTCCTGATCAGGTAGGTGGTGAAGAAGGGCGCGATCACCGCGAAGAGCAGCGGCAGGCGCCAGCGTGGATTGATCTTGAGCGCGATCGCGTACGCGAGCGGGTACGCGATCAAGAGGGCGATGATCGTCGCCGTTCCGGCATAGAAGAAGGTGCGCACGATCTGCTCACCGCGGCCCTCGAGCGCCTCCGTGTAGTTGGAGAACTCCCAGCTGAAGGTGAAGCCCTCCGGCGTATTGGGGACGCCGGAGCGCAGCGACATCTCCCCCATGAAGTACATGGGGACGACGAAGAAGACGACCAGCCAGATCACCCCGGGCCCGAGCAGCCCGTAGGGGAGCAGGCGCCGGCGGAGATGCGAGGGTGCGCCGCCAGGCGCAACCCGTTTCATGCGGGAGCGCCCTTTCTCGCCCATCGTCTCTCTCCTCCGCCGGCGCCCTCGCTCGCTCAGCCGGCGACCACCTCCTGGAAGGCAGCCTCGACCTCGGCGATGTCCTCCGGACTACCCGGCGGGAGCGGGTCCTCGGAGCATGGGGCGATCTCCTCTTCGGTCGGGAAGATCTTCGGGTCGTTCGCGAGCATCGGGTCTTCCTTCTCGAGGATCGGCCGCACGCCATCGACCGGGGTCACGTACTGGACGTATTGCGTGATCTTGGCCGCGTTCTCGGGTGTGTAGGAGAAATTCAGGAACGCGTACGCGGCCGGTGTGTTAGGGGCACCGACCGGGATCACCGCCTGGTCGAAGAACAGGTCGCAGCCGTCGGTCGGCCTGCGCCACTCGATGCCCTCCCTGCCGATCAGGGAGCCGTCGCCGGACCAGCCCAGTGCCGCGACGAGGTTGCCGCTGGTCAGGTCCTCGGTGTATTCGTTCCCGGTGAACTTCCGGATCTGCCCGGAGTCCCGCGCCTGGCTCAGCTTGTCGATCGCGGCGAGCCAATCGTCCTTCGTCGCCTCGTCCGGATTGATCCCCTCACTCTGGAGGACGAGCGGAACGGTGTCCGTCATCTCTGTGAGCATCGTCACCTGCCCCTTGTACTTGGGGTCGAAGAGGTCGGAGACCGAGTCGATCTCGGGCGCCTTGGCTGTGTCGACCCAGACCCCGGTCTGGCCACCCTGCCAGGGGATCGAGAACTTGCGCTCGGGATCGACCGTGGATTTCTCGAACTGCGGCAGGATGTTCTGGAACACGGTGGGCAGGTCGGCATGGTTGATCTCCTGCAGGTAGCCGAGGTCGTACATCCGCTTCGCCATCCAGTCGGTGACGACGAAGAGGCTGCGACCGCCGGAGCTGCCCTGATCCAGCTCGGGCTTCAGCTTGTTGAAGAAGGTGTTGTTGTCGTTGACGTCTTCCTTGTAGGTGGTATCTACGCCGGACTGCTGCTCGAACTGGGGGACGGTGCCGTCCGGGCCCGGGTCGACGTAGCCGGGCCAGTTCGAGATCAGAACCGAGCCGCTTGCCGGCCCGCCCTTGGCGACGGTTATGTCGCCTGAGCTGGCGCCGCCGACACTGTCGTCGTCGCCCCCGCAGGCGCCGATCACGACCGCGGTCGCCAGCGCCCCGCCCGCGGCGACCAATGCGCGGAATCTTGTCTTGCTGATCACGTTTCCTCCTCGTCTCATTCGTTCAAGCTGCTTCCACTGCCCGCGCAGTCGGGCCTGCGCCGTTGGTATCGGACTCCCGGACCACGTGCATGTGATCGGAAGACCAGGAAAGCTTCACCTTCGCCCCGCCTCCGGGCAGCCTCTGGCGCTCAGCCTCGTCGGCGTTCGGCACCAGGACGGTCATTCGCACCTCGCCCGGGAGCTGCACGATCAGCTGGGTCGTGGTCCCCAGATAGAGAGAGCTCTCGACCATCCCCTCGACGGTGGGCTGCTCGCCATCCTCCGAGTCGATCATCAGCTTCTCGGGGCGCACCACCGCGTGGCAGCGATCGCCGGGGTTGAAGCCGTCGACTTGCGTGCTCACCTGCACGCCGCTGTCGAGCTCGACTTCGCCCTGGGCGCCGCTCTTGCGCACGGTCCCGGGCATCAAGTTGGAGACGCCGATGAAGCCCGCCACGAACGTCGTCGTCGGGCGGTCGTAGACGTCCTCCGGATCGCCGATCTGCTCGATCCGCCCCTTGTTCATGACCGCGATCCGGTCCGACATCGTCAACGCCTCCTCCTGGTCGTGGGTGACGTAGACGAAGGTGATTCCGACCTCGCGCTGGATCTTCTTGAGCTCGACCTGAAGGCCCTTGCGCAGCTTGAGGTCGAGCGCGCCGAGCGGCTCGTCGAGCAGCAGGACGCGGGGGAGGTTGACCAGCGCGCGGGCTAGCGCCACCCGCTGCTGCATCCCACCGGAGAGCTGGGCGGGGCGCCGGTTCGCCTCTGCCGCCAGCCCGACGCGCTCCAGCTCCTCGCGGACCCGGCGGTCGATCTCGCTGCGGTCGACACCCTTCCGCCGCAGGCCGAAGGCGACGTTCTCCTTGACGCTCAGGTGGGGGAAGAGCGCGTAGCTCTGGAAGACGGTGTTGGTGGGGCGCTTGTGCGGCGGGATCCCCTGCATGTCCTCGTCGTCGATCGTCAGCCGGCCGTCGGTGACCTCCTCGAATCCGGCGATCATCCTCAGCGTCGTCGTCTTTCCGCAGCCGCTGGGGCCGAGCATGGTGAAGAACTCGCCCTCGTCGATCCCGAGATCGATCGCGTCGACCGCTGTCAGGTCGCCGAAGCGCTTGGTCACTGAATTCAGGACGACGCACTCGCCGCCCGTTTGGCTCTCCGTCATGGCCTCACCACCAACACGGATGTCTTGGAGGTGTGGACCAGCTTATACGGAGTGGACCCGAGCACGGCGCCTTTGATGGCGGACTCGCCGTGGCTGCCGACGACGATCATCCGGGCGTCACGCTTGCCGGCCACGGTCATCAGCGCCTCGTGTGGGTGCTCGTTGATCAGCTCGACCTCGCACTCCACCCCGGCGGCTTTGGCCTGCTCCACGCCCTTGGAGGTAACCTGCTCGCCGAGCTCCTCCACCGCCTCGCGCTGGGCGCGGACCTCACCGCCGCCGTATCCGCCGGGCGCGTAGCCGAAGACGATCACGACCGAGTCGCCCAGTCCCTTGGCGAGCGCGATGGCCTCGTCGAGGGCTCCGTTCGAGGTATCGGACCCGTCGTAGCCGACGACGATCTCACTCACCGACTCCTCCCGTCAATCCGACATCACGGACGCCTCGCCCTTGACCGTGCCCTCGAGGATGCCGGGCTCGGCCGTCTCCCACTTGCGCTTGAAGAACTTCGGGTAGGCGAAGTTGGCAAACACCAATAAGACGACGCCGACGAGTATCCCCCCTACGCCGATCGCGACCGGAGTTCCCACTCCCAAGAAGCCACCCGAGTAGTTGACGTCGGTGCTCGTCGTCTTGTAGTCGAAGAATGCCTTGACGAAGATCAACGTCAGCATCGCCCCGCCCAGGAAGGGCGCGACCCCCACCATGATGAAGTTCTTCAGGCTGTTGAAGATCTGTTTGCGGTAGTAGATGCAGCAAGCGAAGCCGGTCAGGCCGTAATAGAAGGCGATCCCGAAGCCGATCCCGGTGATCGAGTCGTTGAGCACGTTCTGGCTGACGTTGATGATGAACAGCGTCCAGACCAGGGAGACCGCCCCCATCACGAGCGTCGAGACGTCCGGCGTCAGGTAGCGAGGAGATATCCGCCCGAAGATCTTGGGGATCGAGCCGAAGCGGGCCATCGACAGCGTGGTCCTCGCCGTTGGCAGGATGGTCGTCTGCGTCGATGCCGAGGCCGAGGTCAGCACCGCAATGATCAGGATTTTGTCGAGCGGGGAGCCGAGCACGGGGCCGCCCAGTGCGCTGAGGACGTCATCGCCATGGTGCTTCAGGAAGGTGGTGCCGGCGTAGGCCTGGGCCGCTGTGGCCACCACCACGTAGATCAAGACGAGCAGGATCGTGCTCATGACCGCGGCTCGCCCTGGCCCGTTGGCGCTGTCCTTGGATTCCTCGTTTACGCAGACGCCGCTGTCCCAGCCCCAATAGATGAACACTCCCAGGAGGACGCCGTCCACCAGCGCCGTTGTGCCGCCGTGGAGCGTGAACGGGTTGAACCAGTCCGCCTGGACATGGAAGCCGCCCGGGTCGCCGAAGTAGACCTTGGCGAGCGCGACCGCGGCGAACAGAGCGAGTGCCGCGATCTCGGCGGCGAGCAGGAAGTACTGGGTGCGAGCCGACAGCTCGATGCCGATGTAGCAGATCGCGGTCATCACGATGATCCAGATCGCGGCGACGATGCTGACGTCGAGAAGGTTGGTTGCGGCCGCATCGAGGCCGAAGAGCAGGAACGTGTAGACACCCGCGATGTAGGCGAGGGCCGCCATCACGATGACATCGGTGACGACGATCGCCCAGCCGGTGAGCCAGCCGAGCCGCGGCCCCAGCGCCCTGGTCACCCAGGTGAAGCTCGTGCCGCAGTCCGGGTCGGCTCTGTTCATGTAGTAGTAGGCGGCGGCGATCAGCAGCATCGGGATGAACGAGACGATCATCACGGCCGGCGCGTGGAACCCCATCCCGTGGACCGCGACTACGAACCCGAGCGTCGCCGCGAGGCTGTATCCGGGCGCGGTCGACGCCACGCCGATCACCAGGTTGGACACCCAGCCGAGCGCTCCGGCCTTCAGGCCCTTGTCGCCCTCCTTGGCGCCGGCAGGGGTGGCCTTGGCTGCGATCGTCGCGCTCTCCAAGTTGTCTCCTTCCCGCTCCCGGCCTGACTCCTGACACAGTCCGACTGGCCACGTCGACCCGGATTAGCCACCGCGGATGCGGGAGCCTAGGAAGCGCGACGATTCGTCGCAAGGGGCGAAAGCCCTAAAAGCAGGGTCTATCGTTGTACAGCCTGTACAACGCCACGGAGGCTGATTTCACACAATTCCGGTTGTGAGGCCGAGCGGCTGGGGGTAGCGTTGTACGGGGAGGCTAGAGAGAATGGAGGAGACGGATGGCAGCACCCACGAGCGCCCCGGACACGGCCCAGGCTGAGGCAAGCGCCCTTCAGGAGCAGGCCCGACGCAATCTCTGGATGCACTTCACCCGGATGGGTTCGTTCGGCCCGGAGCACGAAGTCCCGATCATCGTGCGCGGTGAGGGCTGCTACGTCTGGGACGACCACGGCAACCGTTACCTCGACGGACTCTCCGCGCTCTTCTGCGTCAACTCCGGCCACGGACGGTCCGAGCTCGGCGACGCGATGGCCGCCCAGGTTCGCGAGCTCGACTTCATCACCGTCTGGAGCTACGCCCATCCCCGCGCCATCGAGCTGGCGACCCGGATCGCCTCACTTGCGCCGGGGGACCTGAACCGCGTCTTCTTCACCAACAGCGGCTCGGAAGCCGTTGAGTCCGCGTTCAAGCTGGCCCGGGCGTACCACCGGGCCCGTGGCAGCGGCCAGAAGGTGAAGCTGGTCGCGCGGGAGATCGCCTACCACGGGACGACCCTGGGAGCGCTGGCCGCGACGGGCATCCCGGCGCTGAGAAGCGTCTTCGAGCCGCTCGCGCCGGGAGGGATCCACGTACCCAACACCGACAGCTATCGGTGGCCTCCTGATCGCGATCCGCTCTGGGCGGCGGACCAGATCGAGGAGCGAATCGAGTTCGAAGGTCCCGAGACGGTCGCGGCGGTGATCCTCGAGCCGCTGCAGAACGCGGGCGGCTGCATCCCGCCGCAGGAGGGCTACTTCCAGCGGGTGCGCGAGATCTGCGACAAGCACGACGTCCTGCTGATCTCCGACGAGGTGATCTGCGCCTGGGGGCGGCTCGGCCACTACTTCGGCTGCCAGCGCTACGGCTATCAGCCGGACATCATCACGGTGGCCAAGGCACTCACCTCTGCCTACGTTCCGATGGGCGGGATGATCGCCTCCGACCGGGTGTTCGAGCCGTTCGCGGAGGGCAAGGCGATGTTCGCCCACGGTTCGACCTTCGCAGGTCATCCCGTGGCGGCTGCCACAGCGATGGCCAACCTCGACATCTTCGAGCGCGAGGACCTCTGCGGTCATGTCCGGGCGAAGGAGGGCGAGTTCAGAGCGGCCCTCGAGTCGCTGTATGACATCCCGATAGTCGGCGACGTGCGCGGCGACGGCTACTTCTTCGCGATCGAGCTTGTCAAGGACAAGGAGACCAAGGAGTCCCTCGACGACGATGAGTCCGAGGAGCTTCTGCGCGGCTACCTGTCCGGCGAGCTCTACCGGCGCGGGCTGATCTGCCGCACCGACGACCGCGGCGACCCGGTTGTCCAGTTCTCGCCGCCGCTGATCGCTGACACGGAGCAGTTCGAGGAGATCGTGGACGCCCTTCGTCCCGCCCTCGAAGAGGCCTCTCGACGCGTCTCTCGTCACCCGGGGCAACCCCGAGCTCGTCGCGCACCGTAGGACGCTGATGCTCACGATCGAGAGCCTCACCTCCGAGCTTGGCCTCAAGGTCGCAGCCGGCGATGGGGCCGCGGGTGAGAGCGAGATCCGCTGGGTGCACATCACGGAGCTGCTCGACCCGACGCCCTGGCTCTCCGGCGCAGAGCTCTTGCTGACCACCGGGATCAGGCTCGAGAACGCCGATAAGCAGCGGAAGTTCATCCGCCTGCTCGGGGAGGCCGACGTCGCCGGGCTAGGCTTCGGCACCGGGTTCGACCACGCCAAGATCCCGAAGGCGCTGCTCGCGGAGGCGGAGGCGGCCGACTTCCCCGTCTTCGAGGTTCCCTACGAAACGCCCTTCATCGCGATCACTGAAGCCGCTTTCAGCCGGCTGGTGAACGAGCAATACGACGTGCTCTCCCGCGGCATCGCCGTAAACGAGCGTCTCGAGCGGCTGGTCCTGCAGGGTGGCGGCCTCAACGAGATCGCGCGCGAGATCGCTGCCGCCGTCGGCGGCAGCTCGGTGGTCCTGGATGCGCGCGGCGAGGTCCTCACCAACGGCGGGCGGCGGCTCCCCGAGTACCTGCTCGACGCCATCCGCACCGAGGTGCAGCCGCGCGGCACCGCCGCGGCCCCCTTCGTGCCGAACCACGAGGACCTCCGGGGGAGGTCGCTCGCCCATCCGGTGTCGCCGCGGGCGGGTGCGGCCGAGGCCTGGCTGGTGGTCGTCCGCCGTTCGGGCGAGCTCGGTGACTTCGAGCGGCTCTGCGTGCAGCAGGCGGCGATCGTCGTCGCGCTCGAGCTGATGCGGGAGCGGGTCGCGCGTGAGACCGAGCGCAGGCTCTCGGGCGAGGTGCTGGCCGCGACGCTCTCGGGCCGCCTGGCCGCCGATGACGTCCGCGACCGGCTGGCGCCCTTCGGGATCGGCGAGCGCGCGGTCGTTCTGGCCTTCGAGCTCGGCGACGCGGCGGCCGCCGAGTCGACCCTCGCCGAGTACCTGGCGACCCAGAACCGCGCCGCCGTGGTGGCGCCGCACGCCGCTGGCCGGCGAGAGCTGCTCTGCGCGGTTGTCGACGGCACCAAGGGAGACCCGCTCGAGCTCGCGGGCGAGGCCCGCCTGGCGCTCGAGGGTGCGCACGGGCCTACGCGCGCCGCCACCAGCCGGGCGCTTCCCACCGAACGCGTCCGTCACTCCTTCCACGAAGCCCGGTGTGCCCTCGAGGCCACCGGCTTCACCAACGGCGCCGCTCCGGACGTCGCCTCTCACCGCGACCTGGGCGCCTTCACCCTGCTGCTCTCGGTGCAGGACGCGGAGGCGCTTCGGCTCTACTGCGACAGCGTCCTCGGTCCAATCGAGGACTCCGACGAGCGCTACGCCGGGGAGCTGCTGCGCTCGCTGGAGGCCTACATCGACCGCAACGGGCACTGGGAGCGGGCCGCCAGCGATTGCTACTGCCACCGGCACACGCTGCGGTACCGCATCAAGCGGATCGAGGAGCTCACGGGACGCGACCTGAGCCGTGCCAACGATCGGGTCGAGCTCTGGCTTGCCCTGCGCGCCAGGGAGCTGATTGCATGAGAGTCGCCGTGCTCGGGGCCGGCGGGACGATCGCGCCCGCGATCGTGCGCGACCTGGCCGAATCCGAGGAGGTGACGTCGATGCGCCTGCTCGACCTCGACCTCCGGCGGGCCGAGGAGGTGGCGATCGAGCACGGCGGTGGCAAGGCTGAGGCGCGGCGGGCCGACGCGACATCCGATCTTGCGGAGCAGCTGGCGGGGATCGAAGTGCTGGTCAACTCGGCCGCCTACCGAATCAACCTGGCGGCGATGCGGGCCTCTCTCGAGGCCGGCTGTCACTACATCGATCTCGGCGGTCTCTATCACGTCACGGCCGAGCAGCTCGAGCTCTCGTCGGAGTTCGAGCAGCGTGACCGTCTGGCACTGCTCGGTATCGGATCCGCCCCCGGTAAGACCAACCTCCTCGCCGCGCGGGCGGTGCGGGAGCTGCCCGGCAGGCCCGCGTCGATCTCGATCCTGGCCGCGGGGCGCGACCTGGACCCGCCGGAGGGGCTCAGCTTTCCGTACGCCCTGCGAACGCTGCTCGACGAGATCATGATGCCGCCGATGGCGCTGATCGACGGTAGGCCGAAGGAGATGCGCCCGCTCCAGGGGGGACCGTCCGCCGACTTCGGTGAGCCGATCGGCGAGGGAGACACGATTTTCACTCTCCATTCGGAGGTACTCACGTTCGGCGACAGCTTCGATGTCCCGAACGT
This sequence comes from uncultured Solirubrobacterales bacterium, assembly GCA_963801055.1. Taxonomy (GTDB): domain Bacteria; phylum Actinomycetota; class Thermoleophilia; order Solirubrobacterales; family 70-9; genus DASUPK01. Next base: position 283,171 of record CAWDDE010000003.1, read on the forward strand.
GAACTTTGCGCTCTCGCTGTCACCTAAGGTGCTCGAGAGCCTGGAGGAGCTGCGGGGGGCGAGCGAGGAGCGGATAGCGGAAGTCGCCCGCTCTGCTTCGCCCCCTTCAGCCAATACGGTCGCCGTCCACATCGTCGAGGTGACGGGCGGCGACGCCGTGGTGCGCGCGCGCAGCTTCACCCCTCCGAACGAGTCCTGGGGCCTCGGCGGAGGGATCGTCTCGACGGCCTCCCCGGCGGCCGCTGCGGTCAGATTGCTCGCTCGCGGCAGCATCGCGCGGCGTGGCGCGCTTCCGCCCGAGAGCTGCATCGATCCGGACGAGATGTTCGCCGAGCTGGAAGGCACGCGGCGTGCGCTTCGAGTTCACCAACAGGCCGGCCGAGCGAACGCGAGGCCTTGACGAGCGAGGTTGTCGAGATGAGGGTCGGCGTTCCCACCGAGATCAAGGAGGACGAGTACCGGGTCGCTCTGACGCCGGCCGGTGCCCGCGAGCTCGGCGAGCACGGCCATGAGGTCCTGATCCAGGCGGGGACGGGCGAGGGCAGCGCGATCCCGGACGACGCCTACGCCTCCCAGGGAGCGCAGATCCTTCCGGACGCCGAATCCGTCTTCGAGCAGGCGGAGCTGATCCTCGGCGTGAAGGAGCCTCAGCCCGAGGAGGTCGAGCTGCTGCGCCCGGATCACACCCTCTTCACCTATCTGCACCTCGCCCCGGCCCCGGAGCTGACCAGGGCGCTCCAGGAGAGCGGCGCGACCTGCGTCGCCTACGAGACCGTCGAGGACGCGCAGGGCCGGCTGCCGCTCCTCGCTCCGATGAGCGAGGTGGCGGGCAAGATCGCCACGCAGGCCGGCGCCTTCTTCCTCGAGAAGCCCCTGGGAGGGCGCGGCATCCTGCTCGGCGGCGTCCCGGGGGTGGCGGCGGCGACCGTGATGATCATCGGAGGGGGCGCCGTGGGGATGCACGCCGCCTTCGTCGCGATCGGGATGGAGGCGGACGTGTTCGTCTACGACGTCTCGATCGACAAGCTCCGCGAGCTCGACGTCGCCTTCGGGGGCCGCGCCTCGACGGTCTTCTCTTCGACCCTGGCGATCGAGGAGATGCTGCCGCAGGCGGACCTGGTGATCGGCGCGGTGCTGGTCCACGGCGCCAAGGCCCCGTACGTCGTCCGCCGTGGGCAGCTCAAGCTGATGAAGTCTCACGCGGTGCTGGTCGACGTGGCGATCGACCAGGGCGGCTGCTTCGAGACCTCGCATCCCACCACCCACCGCAATCCCACCTTCGAGGTCGACGGGATCACGCACTACTGCGTCGCCAACATGCCGGGCGCGGTGCCGATCACCTCGACCTATGCCCTGACCAATGCGACGCTCCCCTATGTGCTGGCGCTCGCGGACTACGGCGTCGCCGAGGCGGCCCGCCGCGACCCGGGCCTGAGGCTGGGGATCAACGTCGCCGCAGGCACCGTCACGCATCCAGCCGTGGCCGAAGCCGTCGCCGTCGAGCACACCCCCGTGGAGGACGTGCTCGGCCAAAAACAGAAAGTCTGACCAAGGAGGAGAAATGGCAACCGCAGCCGCGGAGAAGCAGAAGAAGGAGACGACCGGAGTCCTCGAGCTTCAGAACATGATCGGGGGCGAGTTCATGGCTCCGGCCGAGGGCAAGACCGAGGACGTCGTCAATCCGGCCACCGGCGAGGTGATCGCGCACGCCCCCCTCTCCACCGAAAAGGACGTCGATCGGGCCGTGAAGGCGGCGCGCGGCGCGTTCGAGGACTGGCAGTACACGACACCGTCCCAGCGCCAGGAGCTTCTCCTGAAGCTGGCCGACGCGTTCCAGGAGCGCGCTGACGAGATCACCGACTGGGAGACCAGGGACGCGGGCAAGCCGCGCCAGGTGACGTTCGACGAGGAGATCCCGCCGATGGTGGACCAGCTCCGGTTCTTCGCCGGAGCAGCGCGGACGATGGAAGGGCGCGCCGCCGGCGAGTACATGGATGACCACACCTCCTACATCCGCCGCGAGCCGGCCGGTGTGGTGGGACAGATCACCCCCTGGAACTACCCGCTGATGATGGCCGTCTGGAAAATCGGCCCCGCGCTCGCCACCGGATGCACCCTGATCCTGAAGCCGGCCGAGACGACCCCGGTGACGACGCTCAAGATCCTGGCGGAGCTGGCGGCGGAGATCTATCCGCCGGGCGTCATGAACTTCATCGGCGGCCACGGCGATCCCGCGGGCGCCTCGCTGGTCACCCATCCTGAGGTCGACATGGTCTCGCTGACGGGTTCCCCGGAGACCGGCAAGTGGATCGCCGAGCACGCGGCGGACACCCTGAAGCGGGTCCATCTCGAGCTGGGCGGCAAGGCTCCGTTGATCGTCTTCGACGACGCCGACATGGAGCTGGCGATGGAGACGATCGCGGCTACCGGCTACTTCAACGCCGGTCAGGACTGCACCGCGGGGACCCGGGTGCTGGCCTCGAAGGCGGTCTACGACGACGTCGTCTCGGGTCTCGCCGAGGAGGCGAAGGACTACCAGACCGGCGACACCTTCGATCCCGACACGGTGCTGGGCCCGGTGAACTCCGAGCGCCAGCGCGACCGCATCGAGGGCTTCCTCAAGGACACGAAGGGCGAGATCGTCACCGGAGGGAACCGGCCGGATCTGCCCGGCTACTTCCTCGAGGCGACGGTCGTCGCGGGTCCCAACCAGGAAGACCGGATGATCCAGGACGAGATCTTCGGCCCGGTGATCACGGTTCAGTCCGTCGATGACGAGGCGAAGGCGATCGAGTGGGCCAACGGGGTCAGGTACGGGCTGGCGTCATCGGTGTGGACCAAGGACGTCGGCCGCGCGATGCGCGTCTCGAAGGCCCTGAAGTTCGGCTGCGTCTGGGTCAACGACCACATCCCGATCGTGGCCGAGATGCCGCACGGGGGCTACAAGCAGTCCGGCTACGGCAAGGATCTCTCGGTCTATGCCCTCGAGGACTACACGAACATCAAGCACGTGATGGTGAATCACGCCTGACCGGCTAACGCCGGCGGGCGGGGGCTAGCCCTTCGCCCGCTGGCAGTAGCCGTAGGCGGTGAGGGTCGGCGGCCTCGCCGAAGTAGCCGAACGCGTTCGCGGTCGTCGTCCCGTCCGAGTTCAGCGAGCTGCCGGCGTAGAAGGCGTTGCGTGAATCGCCGAGGCTGAAGCCGGTCGTGGTCAGCGTGAGGCCCTCCGGGCAGGTTGGCGTGGTTGCCGACGCGTTCGCGCCCGACAGCACCGTCACCGGGGTGGACGGGACTTCGGTGAGGATCGGGCCGCGGTGCCTGACGCAGTAGGCGATCGCGGTCAGCTCGCCCCCGCCGGTGAACGCCGTGCCGGTGAAGGCGCTGCCGGTCACACGCCAGGCGTTGGAACCGACCGCCCGTGACTCGGTCACGTAGTTGCCGCCGTCGCTGGCGAAGTTGGTGCGCTGGAAGCCGCCGGTGACCAGCTGCTGCCCCTTCGGGCAGCGGGCGGTCGCCGACTTCGTCTCACCGGGCTTGATGAAGACGGTCTTGTGCGAGGACGGGTTCTGTGGGATCAGGCCGCGGGCGCAGACCGCCTGGATGGTGATCTTGCGCGGCGTCGTCGAGCCGTGACTGGCGTCGTAGAGGACCGCGCTGACGTGGAAGCCGCGCTGAGCGCCGAGCCGCTCGTACGAGTGCGGATAGATGCCCTCACCGTCCGGACCCGGTGGGAGATTGACCGACATTCCGCCGCCGATCGGGTAGGTCCGACCCGGACAGAAGACCTCGTGCCTGGTGAGCTGATCGGGCGCCGACATCTTGAAGGTCCTGGTGACGACCCTGACGCCCCTGGGTGGCCCAGGCTTGCCCGGAACGATCCTGGGCCCGCCGCGGCCCTGCACGCGGATCGTCCCCTTGCGCGGAGTTGAGGATGTAGAGGCCTGAGGAGGCGCGCAGCGCCATCATCACCTTGTTGCAGCTCGTGCCCCGCCGCAGAACGAAGACCACGTCGAATCGATGGACTGATCCCGCGTTTTTCGCCACCCTGACGCGGAGGCCGCGCTTCGTCTGGGCGATCTTCTTGGCCAGCCGGGGCGCGGGCGGGTAGCAGCCGTCTTTGCTCACCGAGCGCACGTAGAGCGCGATCTTGAACGCATCCTCCAGCCTCTTGGTCGCGGAGTTGTGCCCCGCCCCGCCCCGGGCGAGCGCTGACGGCGAGCAGGCGAGGGCCCCGACGAGGACGGCGACCACCAGGACGAGTCGAAGCGGGTTCCTCCGCACGGTCACGATTTAACACGCCTGCTGACGGGAAAGAGCGCTAGCTCAGCTTCTCGCCCGCAGGCAGTAGCCGTCCGTCAGGATCCTGGTGCGCCACCTGTCTGTCCGAGCGTCGGCGGCGACGGCTGAGCCCTCCTCGTTCAGATGGATCCCGCGCAGTATTTGTCGCGCCTACGGCATCGCCGTGCTCTCGGCGATCGCGCCGGCGCCGCCCGCGCGCGCGGCGACGCCCTCCTCTCGCGTCAGCCGGTGGGCGAGGTAGACGGGGATGATCGAGAGCAGGACGACGATCACGGCGACCACGTTCACGATCGGCAGCTGGGCCGGCCTGAACAGGTTGCTGAAGATCCAGATCGGCAGGGTCTGCTCGCCCGCGCCGATCGTGAAGTTGGTGACGATGATCTCGTCGAAGGAGAGAGCGAAGGCGAGCAGCCCTCCTGCCACCAGCGCGGTCTGGATGCTCGGCAGCGTCACGAATCGCAGCGTCTGCCAGGTGTGAGCACCGAGGTCGGCCGAGGCCTCCTCGAGGTTGCCGGAGACCCTCCGCAGCCGCGCGATCACGTTGTTGTAGACGACGACGATGCAGAAGGTGGCGTGCCCGGCGATCACAGTCAGGAGGCTGAGGTCCACGCCGAGCACCTGCGTGAAGGTGTTGCTGAGCGCGACTCCGGTGACGACCCCGGGCAGGGCGATCGGCAGGACGACCAGGAACGAGATCGTCTCGCGGCCGAAGAACCGGAAGCGCGCCACAGCGAACGAGGCCAGGCTGCCGAGGAGCAGCGCGATCCCGGTTGCGACCGCCCCCACCCTGATCGACGTCCAGAGCGCGTCACGCGCGCCCTGGTTGTCGATCGCCTCCCCGAACCACTTGGTCGTCAGGTCCGGTGGGGGCCACGCCAGGGAAGTGCCGCCGTTGAAGGCATAGATCGCGATCACGATCAGCGGGATGTAGATGAAGGCGAGAGTGATCCCCACGCCGACGCGGAGCAGGTTCCTCGTGGAGTGCGAGAGCGTCATAGGTGCGCGAACGCTCCGAACCGTCTCGCGATCACCAGGTAGATCACCATCACGATGATCGGCACCACCGCGAACGCCGACGCAAGCGGCAGGTTGTTGGTGTGCTGCGAGAAGATGACGTTGCCGATGAACTGCGTGTCCGGCGAGACCAACGTTGGCGTGATGTAGTCGCCGAGGGTCAGCGAGAAGGTGAAGATCGACCCGGCGACGATGGCCGGGAAGGCGAGCGGGAAGACCACGCTGCGGAAGGTCCGCCACGGGTTCGCCCCCAGGTCCTCCGAGGCGGAGATCATCGAGTTCGGGATCCGCTCGAGGCCCGCGTAGATCGGCAGGATCATGTATGGGAGCCAGAGGTAGCTCTCCACGAGCCAGACGGCGGTGGACCCGTATCCGGGCCCACTGACGCCGAACGGGTTGAGCGCCCAGTCGATGAACCCTCCCGTCGCGAGCATCGACTGCCAGGCGTAGACCTTGACCAGGTAGAAGGACCAGAGCGGCATCAGGATCGCGACGACGAGCAGGCCCTTCACCCTTGGACTGGCGACCTTCGCCATGTAGAACGCGATCGGGAAGGCGAGGAGTGCGTCGGTCAGCGTCGCCGCCGCGGCGATCCCAACGGTCCGCACGGCGACGTCCTTGTAGACCGACTGGTCGAGCAGCTCCTTGTAGTTGTCGAGGGTGAAGCTCTTTTCGAGCTCGCCGCTGATCGCACTGACCCCCCAGAAGGAGGCGATCAGCAGGACGGCGAGGGACCCGAGGTAGCCGATCACCAGCCAGGCGATCGGTCCGCTCAGTAGCGACCCGACCTGGATGCCGGGGCGGCCGTGGAAGAGGTCGGCGAGCCTGCGGCCCACCGACCTCCTCTCGGCGCCGACGCTTACGCCGGCGGCTTCCACGACCTCTGATTCATGAGGCGATCTCCAGCGACATCACCCCTTGATCTCGGTCCAGGCCGAGACCCAGTCGTTGTAGTCCTTGCAGACGTCGCCGCGGTCATCGCCGCAGTCCGCAAGCGGGGTGTTCCAGTAGTACACGCGCTTCCAGAACTCCGGATCCGCTGCGTGGTAGTTGTCGCAGAACTTCGGATCCGGTGGCAGGCCCAGCGCCTTGTCCGCAGTGGCGATCTCGTTTGGCTCGCACGCCTTGCTCTGTGCGGGTGCCTCGCCGAACCACTGCATGACCTGCGCCTGTACCGGTGCGCTGGTGATGTAGTCCATCCACTTGTACATGCAATTCGGGTGCTTGGCCTCCGAGGAGACCATCCAGGTGTCCGACCACCCGGTTGCGCCCTCTGTCGGGACGAATCCGGTGTCCGCCCCGGGGGCCTTGACCGGCTGGTCGTCGGCGAGCAACGTGAAGTACTGGTACTGCCACGTCGTGCCGACCTGGTCGTCACCGCTGGTGAACAGGTTGATCTGCTTCAGATAGCTGGACCAGTAATCCCCGACGAACGGATGCTGCTGCTTGAGCAGATCCACGGCGGCGTTGAACTGGTCGTCGTCCAGCTCGTACGGGTTGTCGATCCCGAGGTCCGGCTGGTGCGCCTTCAGGTAGACAGCCGCATCCGCGATGTAGATCGGGTCGTCGTAGACGCTGATGTGACCCGAGTACTTCTGGGCCTCGTTGGGATCGAGGATGACTGACCACGACGTCGGATCCGGCTTGACGTCGTTCGTGTTCCACATCAGCAGGTTCGCCCCGCGTCCGTGCGGGATCCCGTAATGGGTCCCGTCGAACGTGTTGTAGGGCTGGTCCTTGAGGTCGTCGAAGATCGTCTTGTAGTTCGGGACGAGATCGACGTTGACTGGCGACACGTCGCCGCCATCTACGAGACGGGCGGTCGCGTTGCCCGAGGCGGATACCCCGTCGTATTGACCGGTCCGCATCAGATCGATCATCTGGTCGGACGTATCGCCGATCTTGACGTTCGTCTGACAGCCGGTCTGCTGCTCGAACGGGGTCACCCAGTCGACGCCCTTGGTGACCGTGCCGTCCTCGCAGTAGCTGGCCCAGCAGATGATGTTCAGCTCACCTTCGCCTGCACCGACGCTGGTCAGCTCCTCACCCCCGCCGTTGCCGTTGTCGTCCCCACCGCCGCAACCGGCGATCACCAGCATCGTTGCCACGAGCCCGACGACTATCGTCGCGGGCACCCAAGTGGGGTGAGCTCTAAGTCGGCTCACTTTCTTCCTCCTCTCCCTCTACGGCGACGGTCTGATCCGCTCGCCATCCGATTTTGACTTTCCGGCCGCGCAGCTCCTGCACCTCTGCCGAGGTGGTCTCCAGGTTCTGGCGGACGACTTGAAGCGCTCCACCTGCCTCCAGCTCGACGAGGTAGCGGGTCACCATGCCGGCGTAGGAGACGTCCTTGATCATCCCCTCCTCGATGTGCAGGCCCTGTGGAACCTTTCCGTTCTCCACGATGAAGATCTTCTCCGGGCGAACCGTGAAGCGGTGCCCGTCCCGCTCGAGCAGGTTCGAGACGCCGACGAACCCGGCGACGAAGGCGTTGTCCGGACGCTCGTAGATCTCGGTCGGGGCCCCGACCTGCTCGATCCGGCCGTCGTTGAAGACCGCGATCCGGTCGGACATCGTCAGGGCCTCCTCCTGATCGTGGGTCACGTAGATGAAGGTGATCCCGACCTGCTCCTGGATCGTGTTCAGCTCGACCTGCATCTGCTCCCGGAGCTTCAGATCGAGGGCCCCAAGCGGCTCGTCCAGTAGCAGGACCTTGGGCTCGTTGACCATCGCCCGCGCCAGCGCGACCCGCTGCTGCTGTCCACCGGAGAGCTGGTTGGGCTTGCGCTGCTCGAACCCGGCCAGCCGGACCGTGGCGAGCGCCTCGGAGGCTCGCCTGCGCCGCTCCTCGCGCCCCACGCCCTTCACCCTGAGGCCGTACGCGACGTTCTCGCCGACCGTCATGTGGGGGAAGAGGGCGTAGTCCTGGAAGACGGTGTTTACCGAGCGGTCATACGGAGGGAGCCCGGTGACGTCCTTGCCCGCGAGCTCGACCCGCCCGGTGTCGGGCTCCTCGAACCCGGCGATCATCCTCAGCGTGGTCGTCTTCCCAGACCCGGAGGGCCCCAGCAGGGTGAAGAACTCCCCGCGCCTGACCTCGAGGTCGAGCGTGTCGACCGCGACGAGGTCCCCATAGCGTTTGCTCACCCCGACCAGATGAACATCGACGTCCTCGGCGCTCTGCTCGGCGCCGAGTCCGCCTTCACTCCTCCTTGCCTGGGTCGAGGCTACCGCCGTCTCCTTCTCTGGCATCCCGCACGGATGTGCGCACAGTACAACGCAGCCCGCTGGCGCACTAGGTATATCCGAGCCTAACCCCGCCTCGCCAGGCCCGGTTGGACAATCTTTCCCGCATAGCTTGGACATCCCGACTTCGCCGATCGGGAGTCACGTGGATTTGAGCTACGCCCTAGTAGCCGGGGTAGTACTTCGCGGTGTAGCCGAGCGGCTTGCGCTTCGTGCGGCGCCAGCGCGGACCGCTGCCCTGCCTCAGCCTCTCGCCGACTGCGGAGGTGTCGAACCGCATACCGGCGACCACCATGTAGGCATGGCTCGCATTGGCGTAGACCGTGATCCAGCGACCCTTGCCGAACGCTCCCCAGCTGCTCGCCAGCGGGCCTGAGGGCATCGGGCTGGACAGGAAGCCGGCGGCGTGCAGCAGGTAGCTGACCGCGCCGGAGCAGTCGTATCCGGTGTCGGAGAAGCTCCTGTGCCCACCGCCCCAGCGGTAGGGGTAGGTGCGAATCGCGTTCCCGGCCGCGATCGCCGCCTGGATCGCAGGAGGCGCGTCCGCGGGGGCCACGGCCGTGCCGTCCTTGCGGACCTTCCCGCGGCCGGGAGGGCCGACGGGCGCCGGCGGAGTGGTGGTGGTCGTCGTCGTGGTGCTCCCGGGCGGGGCCGACCCGCCGGTCTGTGCCGCTGCTGGAACGGCAACGGCAAGCGCGCAGATGATTGTTGTCCCCGCCACTGCGAGGCGACGCTTGAGGCTACGTGTGTCTCGCATCCAACAGCTCTCCTTTGCAGGCCTGCGGGGTTAGCTGTCGGGCTAGCGCTGAAGGAGCCTGCGCCCCCACTTTCAACTGCAGTGGGTTCGCCCCAATCTCTGGTTCCCCCGCTCCCATCGCCACGTGGGGATGGGACTCGGCGTAACTGGCGCGGCACCTTAGCAAACGTGAAGGAACCCTGGCAATCGAAAACCGTTCGTTAGTGATCACTCGCACGATCTTTTGGGATTCGACGTCCCGGCCGGCCCACCTTCCGGCACGCGGCGGCGCGGCCCGGGGAGAACGGGCCGCGCCGCGCGCTCGGGAGAAGGAGCGGAGGCCTCGATCAGAGGCCAGGGGAGAACCGAGAGGAATATCCGCCAGACGTCCGGGCGGTGGTGCGCCAACGTGGCCCGCTGCCCTGACTGAAAAGATCGCCGCCCGAGGAAGTGTCGAAGCGGAGTCCCGCCACGGTCATGTACGCGTGCCCCGGATTGCCATAGACCGTGATCCATGAGCCGGTCCCGGGCAGGCCCCATCTGGTGCCCAGAGCTCCCGAGACCATCGGCCTCCTCAGCAACCCCGCAGCGTGCAGGACGTAGCTGACCGCGCCCGAGCAGTCATAGCCCCTCGACTTGAAGCTGCGGTGGCCGCCGCCCCAGATGTAGGGCCTTGTCCGAATCCGGTTCGCCGCGTTGATCGCCTTGCGAATCGGCCTGGGCGCGCCCGCGGGTGCGGTGGCCGAGCCGTCTGAGTTGAACACCGCCGTCGATGCCGGACGGCGCGGGCGTCGTCGTCGTGGTGCTGGTGCTGCCTGGTGACCCCGTCCCGCCTGTCTGGGCCATCGCCGGCACCGCGCCCGCGAGCGAAGTCACCAACAGCAGCCCTGCCAGCCACAGCTTGCGACTTCTGCTGAGAGTTTCTGACCGCAAACCGCTCTCCTTCGTCGGCCTACGGGGTTAGCTGACGGGCTGGCGCTAAAGGAGCCTGCGCTTCCACCGGTGGTGGATTCGCCCCAACTGCTTTGGTTCCCCCGCTCTCGTCCCGCCGTGGCGGGGACGAGATTCGGCGTTTTGCTGCGCGGGAACGCTACCAGACCCGACGGCTCCATGAGCGAACCCTCATAGAACTGGGCGGGCCGCAGAATTGGGCGGACCGCGCTAGAGGCCCGGGTAGTGGCGGATCGCGAAGCTGGTGGGGGTCCTGAGCGTGTAGCGCCAACGCGGGCCGCGGCCCTGGTTGACCCATTCGCCGACGGGGTGAGGTGTCGTAGCGCAGTCCGGCCACCACCATGAAGGTGTGGGTGCGGTTCGCGTAGACGGTGATCCACGAGCCCGGTCCGGAGGTCGCCCACCAGGCGAGCTGCCCGGAGACCAGGGGCGAGCTGAGTAGCCGCGCGGCGTGCAGCACATAGCTGACCGCGCCCGAGCAGTCGTAGCCCTTCGACTTGAAGCCCCGGTGACCGCCGCCCCAGACGTAGGTCCGTCTGTGGATGCGGTTGGCGGCCTGGATCGCGCGCACGACCGGATACGGCGCGTCGGCCGGGATGCTCGCCTTCCCGCCCGGCAGGATCGTCGCCGTGCTCGTCGGGGCCGAGCCGAGCGGGGCCCCCGGCAGCCCCGTGGTGGTGGTTGTGGTCGTCGTCCCGTCGGTCTGTCCCGCCGCCGGGCTGGCGACGAGCAGTGCCGAACCGAACAGCAGTGCTGCAAGTCCAAGCCCCGGGCTACGGCGACGTGAGCGAGACACCAGATCCCTCCTCCAATTCCTTCCTCTCGGTTGGAACTGGCTCCTCCTGAAGCGGAAGACCGTATCAGAGCTGGCGCGTTCTGTGAGCGAGCCTTAACAAATAGGCAGTGAGATAGCTTGGAATCATGGAACTCGAGGGAAAGCGGGTCCTGCTCAGCGGCGCCACCGGGGGACTCGGGCGCGCGATCGCCGAGCAGCTGGCAGGGCACGGCGCGGCCCTCGTGCTCAGCTCCAGGAAGGCCGAAGAGCTCGACCGGCTCGCCCGCTCGCTGCCAGGCGGAGAGGCCCGGCACGCCGTGATCGTCGCCGACCTCGCCGATCCCGGGGCCGCCGAGGAGCTCGTCGCACGGGCCGGCGACCTCGACGGACTGGTGGCCAACGCCGCCCTCCCCGCGACGGGGAGGCTGGAGAGCCTCAGCTCGGAGGAGGTTCAGCGGGCGCTTCGGGTCAACTTCGAGTCGCCCATCCTGATGGCCCGGGCCCTCGCGCCCAAACTCGCCGAGAAGGGCGAGGGGCACCTGGTCTTCATCGCCTCGCTCTCGGGCAAGGTGGGCTCGCCTCGGTCCGCGCTCTACAACTCGACCAAGTTCGGTCTGCGCGGCTTCGCCTTCGGGCTGCGCGAGGACCTCCACCCGCACGGGGTCGGTGTCTCGATCGTCTCTCCCGGCTTCGTGCGCGAGGCCGGCATGTTCGCCGACGCCTCGATGAAGCCGCCGCCCGGTCTCGGGACGACGACGCCGGAAAAGGTCGCGAAGGCGGTCGTGCGCGCGATCCGCCGCAATCGGAACGAGATCACGGTCGCGCCGCGCCGACAGCGCTTCGTGGCCGAAGTGGGCTACCGGCACCCGGAGCTCGCTGCGTGGATGCAGCGGCGCGGCGGCGCGGAGCGGCACGCCGAGAAGCTCGCGGCCGGCCAGTCCGACAAGCGGTAGGCGAGCCGATTGAGGCGAATCTCACTGGTCATACTGACCGTGTGAGCACAGACAGCTTCGGTGCACGCTCCGAGCTCGAGGTCTCCGGGCGGCGGTTCGAGGTCCATCGCCTCGACGCGCTGCAGCAGAGGTTCGACGTCGCGCGACTGCCGTATTCGCTCAAGGTCCTGCTCGAGAACGCACTCCGCCTCGAAGACGGCACGTCGGTTACGTCCGACGACGTCCAAGCGATCGCCAGCTGGGACGCGAAGGCGCGGCCGTCGGTGGAGATCCCCTTTCAGCCGGCCCGCGTCCTGATGCAGGACTTCACGGGCGTCCCTGCCGTGGTCGACCTCGCCGCGATGCGTGACGCGATGGAGGACCTGGGAGGCGATCCCACCGCGATCAACCCGCACGTAGACGTCGACCTGATCATCGACCACTCGGTTCAGGTGGACGCCTTCGGCAACCAGCGCGCCTTCGAGGTGAACGCGGAGCGGGACTACGAGCGGAACGGCGAGCGGTACGCCTTCCTGCGCTGGGGCCAGACCGCGTTCGACAACTTCAGGGTGGTTCCGCCGGCGACCGGGATCTGTCACCAGGTCAACCTCGAGTACCTCGGCCGTTGTGTCTGGACTCGCGAAGTCGATGGCACAACGCAGGCGTATCCGGACACGCTGGTCGGCACCGACTCACACACGACGATGATCAACGGCCTCGGCGTGCTCGGCTGGGGCGTGGGCGGGATCGAGGCCGAGGCGGCGATGCTGGGCCAGCCGATCTCGATGTTGCTCCCTCAGGTGCTCGGCTTCAAGCTGACCGGCGAGATGAGGGAAGGTGCGACCGCCACCGACCTCGTCCTGACCGTCACCGAGATGCTCCGGGCGAAGGGCGTGGTCTCCAAGTTCGTCGAGTTCTTCGGTCCCGGGATCGCCGGGCTCGGTCTGGCGGACCGCGCGACGATCGGGAACATGTCCCCGGAGTTCGGCTCGACCTGCGCGATCTTCCCGATCGACGCAGAGACGCTCCGCTACCTCGAGTTCACCGGTCGCCCCACCGAGCAGATCGAGCTGGTCGACGCCTACACGCGCGAGCAGGGCCTCTTCCATGAGCCTGACTCCGAGGAGCCGACCTACAGCGACACCCTCGAGCTGGACCTCGGCGACGTCGAGCCGAGCATCGCTGGGCCGAAGCGGCCGCAGGACCGAATCGCGCTCACCGACGCGAAGAACGCCTTCCTCGAGGCGATGCGCGAGTGGGACCCGAAGGCGGGTGAGGAGCTCGGCAACAGCCGGGACGAGGCGATCGCAGAGTCCTTCCCGGCCTCGGACCCCCCCGCCGAGGACCACGATGGCGATGGCGGCAAGCCGCGCACCTATGTCGACAAGGGAGACGTCGCGGTGGAGGTGCAGACCAGCGATGCGGTGGCTGTGCAGCTCGAGAACGGCGAGACGGTCGAGCTGGACCACGGCCACGTCGTGATCGCTGCGATCACCAGCTGCACCAACACCTCGAATCCCTCAGTGATGCTGGGCGCGGGGCTGCTGGCGAAGAAGGCGGTCGAGCGCGGCCTGCGCCGTCAGCCCTGGGTGAAGACCTCACTCGCGCCGGGCTCGACGGTGGTCACCGAGTACCTGGAGAAGTCCGGGCTCGACAGGTACCTCGACGAGCTCCAGTTCAACCTGGTCGGCTACGGATGCACTACCTGCATCGGCAACTCCGGCCCGCTGCCAGAGGAGATCTCGAAGGCGGTCAACGACAACGGCCTGGTGGTCTGCAGCGTGCTTTCCGGCAACCGCAACTTCGAGGGCCGCATCAACCCGGATACCCAGGCGAGCTACCTCGCCTCACCGCCTCTCGTCGTCGCCTACGCGCTCGCCGGGCGCATGGACGTCGACCTGACGAGCGAACCGCTGGGCAGGGATTCGGACGGCGAGCCCGTCCACCTTTCCGACATCTGGCCTACCTCGGAGGAGATCAAGCAGGTCGTCGGCGAGGCGGTGCGCGCCGACATGTTCACCAAGAGCTACGCCGACGTCTTCACCGGAGATGATCGCTGGCGCGGGATCCAGGTGCCCGAGGGCAACCGGTACACCTGGCCCGACTCCACCTACGTGCGCAAGCCGTCGTTCTTCGACGGCATGGATCCCGAGCCGAAGCCGGTCGAGCCGATCCGGGGGGCGCGGGTACTGGCGATGCTGGGCCATTCGGTCACCACGGACCACATCTCCCCCGCGGGCGCGATCAAGCGCGACAGCCCGGCGGGCAGGTGGTTGGTCGACCAGGGGGTCGAGGTCCGCGACTTCAACTCCTACGGCTCGAGGCGCGGGAATCACGAGGTGATGATCCGCGGGACCTTCGCCAACGTCCGGCTCCGCAACCGCCTCGTCGAGCGCGAGGGCGGTTTCACCAGGCACTTCCCGGATGGCGAGGAGACGACGATCTACGAGGCCGCGATGAGCTACGCGGACGAGGGCGTCCCCCTCGTCGTGCTTGCCGGCGAGGAGTACGGCGCCGGCTCCTCGCGCGACTGGGCCGCGAAGGGGACTTCGCTGCTCGGGGTGCGCGCCGTGATCGCTGAGAGCTTCGAGCGGATCCATCGCTCCAACCTGATCGGGATGGGCGTGCTGCCCCTCCAGTTCCCCGAGGGCGAGTCGATCGACTCGCTCGGCCTCACCGGTGAGGAGACCTTCGATGTCGGCGACATCCAAAACGGGGAGGCGAAGACGGTCGAGGTGACCGCTCACCGCGCGGGCGGCGATGACGTCGCGTTCGAGGCGACCGTTCGGATCGACACGCCGAACGAGGTGAGCTACTTCCAGAACGGCGGCATCCTGCACCGGGTCCTGCGCGACCTGCGCTCCAAGGCGTCGTAGGGGCCCCACTCCAACCCGAAGCGGTCGGCGTGGCGGGGCCGCGGGAGGCAGGGGGTCCACACGGCCCGCGCCACGCCTGCGCGTCGGTAGCCAGGGAGGGATTTCCGACGCGATCGTCCCCGGAGGCGGGACTGGCCCGGGGACGAGTCTTTCAAGTTATTACGTCCTCCCGCCTCCGGTGATTATTCCCCGTTTGGTCCGGCGGTGTCAACCATTTTGTCAATCGGGCGACCGCCAGCCCTCGAAATCCCCCAGCCACGACGCTCGATCAGTTCGATCCCGATGACGGTGCCGAAGGGCCCGACGGGCGTGAGCGTCGCCGCGAACAGCGGCCAGGGCGCCTCGCGACGCATCAGCGCCACGAAAATCAGCGCACAGAGCGCCAGGTACCCGACCCCGTGCAGGAGGCCGAAGAGTGCCGTCTGCGACTCGTAGCCGGGTGCGATCCAAAAGAAGAGCAGCAGCGCGAACAGCCCGCACTCGAACCAGGACGCGAACTTCACCCACCTGAAGAGGTTGCCGGGAACAGGCTTGGGCAGCGGTTGTGCGTGTTCGGCCGTTGCCACAGGCTGAAACTAGCGGCTGCGTGGCCTGGACCGCCGGTCGAAGCGGCGGGAGTCGATCTTCCGACGCCGCTCCATGGTTTTCGTGCGCTGGGCCTTTGCGAACTCTTAACCGCGCGCTGGGCAGCGCTTAGCAAGGCAGCTGCGACCCTCGATCGGACCGTAATTCGAGGAAAGGAAACGCAGATGTCCATACGAAAGATCGGCGTGCTCGCCCTCTCCTTGCTCGCGATCGGTGTCATCGCCGCGCCGGCCGCGGCCCAGGCCGCGCACTTCCAGGGAACCGTCACGGCGAAGAACCGGGACGCCCGTACCTTCACCCTGAGGCAGGACGAGGGCGGGGGACCTTCAAGATCAAGGTCACCAAGAGGACCAAGTTCGAGCGGATCGCCGGATTCGGGGCGATCAAGGTCGGCGACCGGAACATCGAGGCGGTCGCCTTCAAGAACGCCAATGGGCGCTGGATCGCGAGCAAGGTAGAGCGTTCCGGTCAGTCCGGGGCGGGGGTGACGCCAGCGGTGGCCGCATCGACGATGGGCCGCATCACGGGGGCAACGACGACGGGCCGAATCACACCTGAGTGCGCCGCGGAGGTGGGCTACGCCGGGTCAGCCCTGCCCATCAGGGCAGTGAGGACGATCCTCTCCTGCTCCTTGGTGTGCGCGATCGCGTACCCCTCGCCCGGGCTGGCGCGCGGCGGGCGGCCGACGTAACCGAGCTCGACGCCCTCTGGAATCAGCTCGGGCATGCGGCGCTGCATGACCGACCAGGCGCCCATGTTGCGCGGCTCCTCCTGCACCCAGACGATCTCCTTGAGGTTCGGGTAGCTCGCGATCAGCTCGCTGAGCTGTTCCTTGGCGAACGGGTAGAGGAGCTCTACCCGCGCAATCGCCACGTTCTCGATCTCCGCGCGCTTGGGCGCCGCGTCGATGTCGTAGTAGATCTTGCCGCTGCAGAGCAAGAGCCGCCCGACCTCCTTCTTACGGTCCTTGGCGCCCGGATCGTCCAGGACGAAGTGGAAGGAGCCCGAGGTGAGCTCCTCGAGCATGGAGGTGGCCCGCGGCAGGCGCAGTAGCCCCTTGGGGGTGAAGACCACCATCGGCCGGGCCTTGGCGATGTGGGCCTGGCGCCGCAGCAGGTGGAAATACTGGGCCGCCGTGGAGGGGTTGGCGATGCGGATGTTGCCCTCGGCCGCGAGCTGGATGAACCGCTCGATCCGCGCGCTCGAGTGCTCGGGGCCGCCGCCCTCGTACCCGTGGGGCAGCAGCAGCGTGAGGCGCGAGGTCTGCCCCCACTTCGCCTCCGCCGAGACGATGAAGCTGTCGATGATCACCTGGGCTGCGTTGCCGAAGTCGCCGAACTGGGCCTCCCAGAGGACCAGGCTGTCCGGCGACTGCGCGGAGTAGCCGTACTCGAAGCCGAGACAGGCGGACTCCGACAGCGGGCTGTTGTGCAGCTCGAGCGGCGCGGTCGCGTCCGGCAGGTTCTGGATCGGGGCGTAGCGCAGGCCTGTCTTCTCGTCGTGGAGGACGAGGTGGCGGTTGGAGAAGGTGCCTCGCTCGGTGTCCTGCCCGGTGAAGCGGAGGTGGACGTCCTCGGTGAGCAGCGACGCCAGCGCGAGGGCCTCGGCATGGCCGAACTCGATCCCCCCCTCGTCCATCGCCTCGAGCCGCTTCGAGAGCGGCTTGCGGAGCTTGCGATGGATGGTGAAGCTGTCCGGGACCCGCAGGAGCTCCTCGTTCAGCTTGCGGAGCCGCTCCTCCGTGACCGCCGTCTCGACGCTCGGGCTGCGGGTGCGATCGAGCTCGCCGGTGCCCGTCGCGGTGGGATCCGCGTAGTCGCCCGACTCGATCTTCCTGCGGAGGTCGTCGTGGGCGGACTTCAGCTCCTGCTGGCGCTGGTTGTTCCGCTCCTCGACCTCGTCGGGGGTGGCGATCCCCTCCTTGACCAGGGACTCGGCGTAGACCTGGCTTACCGGTGGGTGCTCCTTGATCTTTGCGGCCATCAGCGGCTGGGTGTAGGCCGGCTCGTCGGTCTCGTTGTGGCCGAAGCGGCGATAGCCGATCAGGTCGATGACCACATCGCGGCCCCAGCGCTCGCGATAGGCCATCGCCAGGCGGACGGCCGCCAGGCAGGCCTCCGGGTCATCGGCGTTGACGTGGATGATCGGGACGTTGAAGCCCTTCGCCATGTCGGCTGCGTACGGGGTCGAGCGACCCTCCTCCGGGTCGGTGGTGAAGCCGATCTGGTTGTTCTGGATGATGTGGAGCGTGCCACCGGTCGCGTAGCCCTTCAGGGACTGCAGGTTGAGCGTCTCGGCGACGACGCCCTGGGCCGGGAACGCCGCGTCGCCGTGCAGGAGGACCGGGACCGCCGCCATCGGGTCGTGATCGAGACCGCCGTCCCGCCGGGTGCTCTGAGAGGCGCGCGCGGCGCCGGTGACCACCGGGTCCACGAACTCGAGGTGGCTCGGGTTCGGGTAGAGCCGCACGCCGATCTCGGAGCCGTCGCGAGCCTTGTAGACGCCGCTGTGGCCGTAGTGGTACTTGACGTCGCCGGTGCCGCCCGTCGGGATGGCGGCGAGCGACTTGACGGCCTCAATCGCCTTGGCGCCCTCGAACTCGGCGAGGATCGCCTCGACCGGCCGGGCGATGTTGTGGGCGAGCACGCTGAGCCGGCCGCGGTGGGCCATGCCGATGACGACGTCGTGAGCGCCCTCGGTGTAGGCCATCTCGAAGACCTCATCGAGCATCGGCACGACGGCATCGAGCCCTTCGATCGAGAACATCTTCTGGCCGAGGTAGGCCTTCTCGAGATAGCGCTCGAAGCCGAAGACCTGGATGAGCCGGTCGAGCAGCTGCTGCTTCTCCTCCGGCTCGAGCGGCTTGCGGTGCCAGCCCGTCTCGATCATCTCCCGCAGCCACATGCGCTGCTGATGGGAGGAGAGGTGCTCGATCTGGTAGGCGATCGTCCCGCAGTAGGCCTCCCGCATCCGCGGCAGGACCTCCAGCAGCGTCTCGCCCTCCACGCCGATGCGCAGGATCTCCGCCGGGATCTGCGACATCAGCTCGGGGGTCAGGTTGAGGTTCTCGGGCTGGATCGCGGGGTCGCCCTTCGGCTCGGAGCCGAGGGGATCGAGCCTGGCGGCGAGGTGGCCGTGGGTCCGGTAGGCCTTGAGCAGGGAGGTTGCCGCCTGGACGGCCTGCAGCAGCTCCGTGCTGGGCTTCGCCGCGACCGCCGGGGGCGGCTCGCCGGGCGCCCCAAGGGCCGAGAGTGGCGGAGCGGAGGCGGCGGCGGCGTGGGCGGCGCTGACCGTCGAGGCTTCCAGCCCCAGATCGGTGGCGACGGACTCGTAGAAGTCGTCCTCGCCCTGCAGCAGCTCCTCGATCCGGCGCAGGAACGATCCGGATTCCGCTCCCTGGATCACGCGGTGGTCGTAGGTCGAGGTCATCGTCATGACCTTCGAGACCCCGAGCGCCTTGATCTTCTCCGACGGTGCGTGCTTCCACTCGACCGGATAGGCGAGCGAGCCGCAGGCGACGATCGTGCCCTGCCCGCTCATCAGGCGCGGCACCGAGGCGACGGTGCCGAGCCCGCCGGGATTGGTGAGGCTGATGTTCGTCCCCTGGAAGTCGTCCGCGGTGAGGTCGTTCTCCCGCGTCTTGGTGATCAGCTCCTCGTAGTAGGAGTGGAAGCCGGCGAAGTCGAGCTGGTCCGCGCCCTTGATGCAGGGCACGAGCAACGAGCGCTGCCCCTTGCGCTCGACGTCGACGGCGATGCCGAGATTGACCCCCGTCGGCTCGATCACGGTGGGCTTGCCGTCGGTCTCGGCGTAGGAGCGGCCCATCACCGGCCACTCCTGGGCGGCCCTGACGATCGCCCAGGCGATCAGGTGGGTGAAGCTCACCTTCATGCCACGCTCCGTCAGAACCTGGTTGAGTGCCTTGCGCTTGGCGTCCAGCGTGTCGACGGCGAGCTCGCGGAACGAGGTGGCCGTCGGGATCGACCGGCTCTCGTTCATCGCCCTGGCGAGGGTGGCCGCGGGGCCGCGCAGCGGCTTTGCCTCTCCCTGGGCGGCGGCGGGCGCTGGCTTGGCTCCGTCGCCCTCCGCCGAGAGCACGTCGGACTTGGTGATCTTGCCGCCGGCGCCGGAGCCCTTGACGCCGTTCAGGTCCACGCCGTTCGCCTGAGCGGCGCGACGGGCGACGGGCGTGGCCCTGGCTCCGTCGGCCTCATCCTCGGTCGCGGTGGGCGCCGGGGCCCGGCTCTCCGCCTCGGTCGGCTCCGGCGTTGCCGTCGCCGCACCGTCACCGGACGCCGCGCCCTTCGTAATCTCCGCCAGAGGCTTGCCAACCTCGATCGTCTCGTCTGGGCCGACCCAGGATCTTCGTGATCGTGCCGGAGGCGGGCGCCGGGACCTCGGCATCGACCTTGTCGGTGGAGACCTCGACGACCGTCTGGCCCTCCTCGACCTCATCGCCTTCGGAGACGTGCCACTCCAGCACGGTGCCCTCGGTCACCGACTCGCCCATCTCGGGCATCACGATCTCGAGGCCGCCGCCCTCCAGCGACTTGCCGGCCGACACGGAGGCGTCGTCCGAGGTCGCCTTCTCGCCGCTGGTCTCGGAAGGCGACTCCTCAGCGTGCGCCGCGCCCGCACCGTTCGACTCAGCCTCCTGTTCGGCTGCCGGCTCCTTCGACTCAGCCTCCTGTTCGGCTGCCGGCTTCTCCATCTTCTCCGGAGGGCCGCCGTTCGGGTCGATCTCCGCAAGTGGCTTCCCGACGTCGACGTCCTCGTCTACCCCGACCATGATCTTGGTGACCGTGCCCGAGGCGGGAGCGGGGACCTCGGCATCGACCTTGTCGGTCGAGACCTCGACCATCGTCTGCCCCTCTTCGACCGAGTCCCCTTCGGAGACGTGCCACTCCAGCACGGTGCCCTCGGTCACCGACTCGCCCATCTCGGGCATCAAGAGCTGCACCTTCTGCTTAGTGGCCATTCCCTTACTAACTGTATGACGTTCGCTAGAGGCGCTTTGGTCGAACGGCTTCGCCATCAGGTCGCGGCCACAAGCGGCCGCCCTACTTAACCGCTCGGTGCTTTCGGCCCCTCGCTCAGGATGGTGCGGCCTGGTGGCCGCTAACCAATGCGGGCGATCAAGTCGACCGCCGGCCAGCCCTGGTCGCGAATGAACTCGCGGGTCGGGGCCGCGGTCTCGCAGAAGGCACAGGCGATCACATCCGAGAATCCGACGGGCGCGGAGATCGCGATCGGCACGCCACACTCGGGACAGGCGAGGGATCGCAGCCCGAGCCAGGCCGCTCGCTCGGCCGGTCGCAGCTCGACCTGCGCGGCGCGCAGCTTGTCATCGCGCTCCGGATCGGGAGTCGTCGCTGGATCGAAGAACAGCCCCACGAGTTGATTATGGCGCGCCGCCCCGCAAACCAAGCGGCTCGGGTCACGGTCGGTGTAAGTTCCATCGCGTAATGGAGCAGAGGAGATGAGCTACTTCGTCACGGGTGCGACGGGCTTCATCGGTCGTAACCTCGTCGAGCAGCTGTTGAAGCGGGAGGGCACCATCTACGTGCTGGTGCGCGAGGGATCGCGCGGCCGCCTGGAGGAGCTCCGGAGCCGCTGGGGCGCGCCCGAGGAGCGGATCGTCCCTGTGGTCGGCGACCTCTCCCAGGAGAAGCTCGGCTGCGTGGAGGCGATCGACGACCTGCGGGGCAAGATCGATCACTTCTTCCATCTGGCGGCGATCTACGACATGACGGCGGACGCCGAGAGCCAGCGCATGGCGAACGTCGAGGGGACCCGCGAGGCGGTGAAGCTCGCCGAGGCTCTCGACGCCAAGCGTTTTCACATGGTGAGCTCGATCGCCGCGGCCGGTCTCTACGAGGGCACGTTCACCGAAGACATGTTCGAGGAGGCCGAGAAGCTCGACAACCACCCCTACTTCCAGACCAAGCACGAGTCGGAGGCCGTCGTCCGGGAGGAGTGTGAGGTGCCGTGGCGCGTCTACCGGCCCGGGATCGTCGTCGGGCACTCGGAAACCGGCGAGATGGACAAGATCGACGGGCCCTACTACTTCTTCAAGCTGCTCCAGCGAGCCCGCAACGCGCTGCCCCAGTGGTTCCCGGGGATCGGCATCGAGGGGCGCAAGATCAACCTCGTCCCGGTCGACTTCGTCTCCAAGGCGATGGACCACATCGCCCACATCGACGGGTTCGACGGCCAGGCCTTCCACCTCACCGACCCCAACCCGCTGACGGCGGGTCAGGTGATCAACGTGTTCGCGAAGGCGGCGCACGCGCCCGAGGCGGCGATGCGAATCGACTCGCGGATGTTCGACTTCATCCCCAAGCAGGTCCGCATGGGCCTCACCATGCTGCCCCCCGTCAAGCGCATCTCCGACCAGATCCTGGCCGACCTCGGCATCCCGCGGCAGGTGCTGGTCTACATCAACTATCCGGCCGACTTCGACTCGACGAAGACGCAGGCGGCGCTGGAGGGCACCGGCATCTCCGTGCCGCCGCTCGCCAGCTACGCGGAGCGGCTCTGGGACTACTGGGAGCGCAACCTCGACCCCGACCTGTTCAAGGATCGCTCCCTGTCCGGGGCGATCGGCGGCAAGGTCGTCCTGATCACCGGCGCCTCCTCGGGTATCGGGAAGGCGGCCGCCATCAAGTGCGCCGAAGCCGGAGCGGAGGTGCTGCTCGTCGCCCGCACCCCGGAGAAACTCGAGGAGACCAAGGCCACTATCGAGGAGGCCGGCGGCACCGCCCATATCCACCAATGCGATCTCTCGAACCTCGAGGACGTGGAGCGGATGGCGAGCGAGGTGCTCGAGCAGCACGGGCGCGTCGATGTCCTCGTCAACAACGCCGGCCGCTCGATCCGCCGCTCGGTCGAGCTCTCCTACGAGCGCTTCCACGACTTCGAGCGGACCATGCAGCTCAACTACTTTGGCGCGCTGCGGCTGATCCTCAGCCTGCTGCCAGCGATGCGCAAGCCCTCCAAGGGACGAAAGGGCGGTCAGATCATCAACGTCAGCTCGATCGGCGTTCAGACTCACACCCCTCGCTTTTCGGCCTACGTCGCATCCAAGGCGGCGCTCGACGCCTGGTCGCGCTGCGTCGCCAGCGAGGTGGTCGACGACGGCGTGCACATCACCACGATCTACATGCCTCTGGTGAGGACGCCGATGATCGCCCCCACCAAGATGTACGACGCGTTCCCAACGAGCACTCCGGAGGAGGCAGCGGAGATGATCACCAATGCGATGATCAACAAACCGAAGAAGGTCGCCACCCGCCTCGGCAATTTCGGAGAGCTGCTCTACAACGTGGCGCCGAAGGCCTCGGACGCGATCCTCAACACCGCCTACAAGCTCTTTCCCGACTCGAAGGCAGCCAAGGGCAAGGCGGAGGAGGACGGCAAGCCCGCCAAGGAGGAAGAGCTGTCGACCGAGGGCGTCGCCTTCGCCTACCTGATGAGGGGCGTGCACTGGTAGTTGTGCGAGGGTGCTCCGATCATGCGAGGGCGCGCCGCTAGGCGCGACCCGTTTCACGCTGAAGGAGCAACCCGTTCGATGATTCGCCGGCGGAAGCACTGGGGCTGGGGGTTCGAGGATCAGCAGCCCCACCGCGACCAGGTGGAGGGGATCGCGAGGGCGGTGACTGACCGGCTCGGGTTCGAGGTGGACGAGATCGAGGAGCCGGCCCCGCTCGACGTGGTCGAGCTCCCGGAGCCCCGGCTGAAGCCGCCAAAGCGCTTCGCCGAGATGTTCTCGGACGATCGCTACGACCGCGTTGCTCACTCGCTCGGCAAGGCCTACCGCGACGTCGTCCGTGGCTTTCGGGGCGAGTTCCCGAATCCGCCGGACCTGGTCGCCTACCCGGAGTCCGCGGAGGACGTCGACGTCGTCCTCAACTTCTGCGCCGACGAGGGGGCGGCCGCGATCCCGTACGGCGGCGGCACCAGCGTCGTGGGCGGGGTCGAGCCGAGGGTGGGGGAGGAGTACCGGGGGGTGGTGACGATCGACCTGAAGCGGATGGACCGGGTACTGGAGGTCGATCCGATCTCGATGGCGGCGCGGATCCAGGCCGGAGCCACCGGACCCAGGCTGGAGGAGCAGCTCGGCGAGCACGGGCTCACCCTGCGCCACTTCCCCCAGTCCTTCGAGTACTCGACCTTGGGCGGCTGGATCGCCACTCGCGCGGGCGGGCACTTCGCGACGCTCTACACCCACATCGACGACCTGGTCGAGTCGATCCGCGCGGTAACTCTCGATGGGGAATGGGAGAGCCGCAGGCTCCCGGCCTCGGGGGCAGGCCCGAGCCCCGACCGGCTGCTGCTCGGCTCGGAGGGCATTCTCGCGGTGATCGTCGATGCCTGGGTCCGGGTCCGCGAGCGGCCCAGCGAGAAGGTGTCGGCCGCGGTCGCCTTCGACGACTTCGCCGCCGGAGCGGAGGCTGTGCGCGAGATCTCACAGGCCGGCCTCTATCCGTCGAACTGCCGACTGCTCGACGCCGCCGAGTCCGAGACCTCGTCCGCAGGGCCGCCCGGCAAGGCGGTGCTCGTGCTCGGCTTCGAGTCCGCGCACCATCCCGTCGAGGACGCGATGAAGCTCGCCATCGATGCCGCGACCGCCCACGGCGGCGAGCCAGGGGAGGTCAAGCGGCAGTCGGCCGAGGCGCCCGGGCCTGAGGCCCGGCAGGAGGCGCCGGCGCCGTCGGCACCCGGCGACGACCCGGTGCGTGCCTGGCGCCACGCCTTCCTCTTCGCTCCCTACCTGCGCGACTCGCTGGTCGCCTGCGGCGTTCTCTCCGACACCTTCGAGACGGCAATCACCTGGGACCACTTTCCCGACTTCCACGCCGAGGTCATGGAGACGGCGCGGCGGGCGGTCGCCGAGGCGAGCGGTGGCCCCGCCGAGGGCCCGGCTCTCCCCGGATCAGCTGCCGGTTCACCCACGTCTATCCGGACGGGCCGGCTCCCTACTACACGGTGCTGGCGAAGGCGAGGCGCGGGGACGAGGTCGGCCCAGTGGGACGAGATCAAGGCGGCGGTCTCCGAGACGCTCATCGACGCGGGCGGGACGATCACCCATCACCACGCCATCGGCCGCGACCACCGGCCCTGGTACGACCGGCAGCGCCCGGACCGCTTCGCGGACGCGCTGCGGGCCGCGAAGCGCGAGCTCGACCCCAGGGCCGTGCTCAACCCGGGCGTGCTGATCGAGCCCGGACCTAGGAGCTTCTCGCATAAAACGAGTCGCGCTCGCAGCGCCTCCATACCGGCCACTACTCTTCTCGATTCATGGCCGGCCCCCTGACCAGGGAGAGGCCCGAGCCGCAGGTGGCGGAAGCAGCCGCCGACAGCCCGGCCTCCAAGCCCCGCCGCGGGCCCGTGCGCGCCGCGATCGTCGCGCTGCGCCCGCAGGAGTGGGTCAAGAACCTGCTCGTCTTCGCCGGCCTGCTGTTCTCGGGCAAGTTCGACGACGTGGACGCGATCCTCGCCGCCACCCTCACCTTCGTCGCCTTCTGCATGGTCGCCTCCGCCGGCTACCTGATCAACGATGCCCGCGACATCGAGGAGGACCGCCAGCATCCGACCAAGCGGAACCGTCCGATCGCGGCCGGGGAGCTGGGCACCTCCACGGCGATCGGGCTTGCCATCGTGCTCGCGATCGTCGGCCTCGCCGCGGCGACCCTCCTGGATGTCACTGTCGGTGGCATCGTCCTCGCCTACGCGGTCGGCACGACCCTCTACTCGTACGTGCTCAAGCATGAGGTGATCCTCGACGTGATGACGATCGCGGGGCTGTTCGTGCTCCGGGTGCTCGCCGGCGCGGTGGCGGTCGATGCCGACGCCTCCGCCTACCTGCTGCTTACCACCGGGATGGTCGCGCTCTTCCTCGGCTTCACCAAGCGGCGCCAGGAGGCGACCTCCGAGCTCCACTCGGGCGCCGAGAGCCGCCCAGTGCTGGAGCACTACTCGATCCCGTTCCTCGACCAGATGGTGGCGATGGTCACCGCGGGCACTGTGATGAGCTACGCGATCTATGCCGTCAATTCGCCGCTGATCGGCGCCAAGATGCTCGGCACCCTGCCCCCAGTGGTCTACGGGATCTTCCGCTACCTCTACCTGATCTACGACCGCAAGGACACGCGCTCCACCGATGCGATCCTGCTGGAGGACTACGGGATGATCGGCGCCGGGGTGACCTGGGTAGCAAGCGTGATCATCCTGCTCGCGATCTACCACTGAGCTCCGCGAGCAGCGCGGCGCTTTCGGCGTCCATCGGCAGAAATGTCTCGATCGCAAGGTTTGCGGCGGTCACCTCGAGGGGCGCCCCGAGGGTGGCGATCACCGTGAAGAGGCGGACATCGCCCAGACGGGTGCGCAGCTCGAGCGAGACCACGGGTTGGGTGGCGGGTCCATCCGGCGGCTCATCGGGCAGATAGGTCTCGACCTCCTCGATCAGCTCACCGAGGGCGGCGTCGGCATCCTCGCGGCTCCTCCGCTTGAGTCGGTGAATCAGCGGTGCACTACACGCCGCGGTCATCGAGGAGATCTTCGGCAGACCGCCCGGGTGCACGGCGAGACGCAGGATGTTGATCGGGGGCTCAAGCAGCTCCGGATCGACGTCCTCCCAGAGGAGCTCGGCGGCGCGATTGGCCTCGATCAGATTCCAGAGCCCATCGACGACGAGCGCCGGATTCGGCTCGTGGGCCTTGAGCAGCTGCCGCAGCGACACGCGAAGTGGCCGCATCACCTCCCCGTCGTAAGGCTGTTCGAGGTAGGGCGGTGCGAAGCCGCCCGCGAGCAGCAGTCGATTTCGCTCGGCGATCGGCAGATCGAGATGCTGAGCGAGGTGAATGAGGAGCTGGCGACTTGGTCGTGAGCGGCCGGTCTCGACGAAGCTCAGGTGCTTGGTGGAGAGGTTGGCATCGAGGGCCAGCTCGAGTTGGGTCAGCCGACGCTGGGTCCGCCAGAACCGGATCAGCTCACCGGCAGTCTGCGGCTCCCTTTCGGCCTGGACGACCACCTGCCTGAAGGTAGCGCTGCGTCCAATCCGGCTCCATTACCCGCCATGTAAACCGCTGCGCGTTACACGAGAGGTAATCGACGTAGAGCCGAACCTCGGGGACCGTTACCTGCGCAACCAGCGATCAACGGAGGTAAACCAATGACCGAAGCACAGGCTCTCGTCGATACCTCATCCACTGGTGCTGCCGAGCTGGCGGACCGCTATGTCGCGCTCTGGAACGAGGCCGACCCCGACCGGCGCCGCGAGATGATCGCCGGGCTCTGGACCGAGGATGGATCGCACATCCTCCAGCCGCCGGAGGAGATCCGCGAAGTCGCGGCGCGGCCCGGGGTCGGCATGACGGCAGTCCTCGAAGCGCGGGGATACGCGGAGATCGAGGCCCGGGCGGCGTCGGCCTATGCGGAGTGGGTCGGGTCCCAGGAGCTCACCTTCCGGCGCCGCGAGGACGCCGAGCGACTCCACGACGTCGTCAAGTTTCACTGGGAGGCGATAGCCAGGGACGGTGAGCCGTTCGCCGTCGGGCTCAGCTTCCTCGTCCTCGCGGAGGACGGCCGAATCAGGCGCGACTACACGTTCGTTGTGGGCTGAGCCTGACTGGCTGATCGGCCAGTCAGATAGTCTCCGCCCGTGGACCTGAGTCTCACCGAGTCGGAGGCCGCCTTCCGGGACGAGGTCCGGAGCTGGCTCCAGGGGAATCACCCGGGGCCGGCGCCGGAGGGCGACGATGCCGCCGAGTTCGAGTTCCGCCGCGCCTGGCAGAGGAAGATGCACGACGCCGGGTGGGCCGGGATCTCCTGGCCCGAGGAGTACGGCGGCAGGGGCGCCACTCTGATCGAGCAGTCGATCTTCAACGAGGAGCTCGTCCGGCAGCGGGTGCCGGCTCCGGCCAACGTCCTCGGCCTGGTCATGGGCGGTCCCGTGGTGATCGCGCACGGCGACGAGGAGCAGAAAGAGCGCTATCTGGAGCCGATCCTCTCCGGAGACGAGATCTGGTGCCAGGGCTTCTCCGAGCCCGACTCGGGCTCAGACCTGGCCTCGCTCAAGGCCCGCGCGGTGAAGACCAACGGGAGCTGGAAGGTGACCGGCCAGAAGGTCTGGACGACCTACGCGCACACGGCGAAGTGGTGCATGCTGCTCGCGCGCTCGGATCCGGACGCACCCAAGCACAAGGGGATCACCTACTTCATCCTCGACATGGACCAGCCCGGGGTCGAGGTCCGGCCACTTCGCCAGATCACCGGTGAGGCGGAGTTCAACGAGATCTTCCTCGAGGAGGCCGAGATTCCGGACGAGAACATAATCGGGGAGGTCGGCGGAGGCTGGCAGGTCGCGATCACGACCCTGATGTTCGAGCGAGCCGGCCTCGGTGCCGCCGCCGTGCTGGGCCTGAAGCGCACGATGGAGGACCTACTCGCGGTGGTTCGCGAGAGGGGACTCGACGACGACCCGGTGATCCGCCAGCGGATCGCCGAGCTACAGATCGGGATCGAGGCGATGCGCCTCGGCTCACTCCGCGCCCTGACCGAGACGATGAAGACCGGCATTCCCGGTCCCGAGGGCTCGCTCAGCAAATGGCAATGGGCCGATTACAACCAGGCGCTGACCGAGCTCGGCAACGAGGTTCTCGGGCCGGAGGGAATGCGCGTCGACACCGACTGGAGCTACCGCTTCCTGCGCTCCCGGGCGAACTCGATCGAGGGCGGGACAACCGAGGTGCTCAAGAACATCATCGCCGAGCGCGTGCTCGGCCTGCCGAGGCTGAGGTAGCCCGTGAACTTTGACCTGAACGACGAGCAGCAGGAGATCAAGCGGACCGCACACGAGTTCCTCGCCTCCCGCTTCAACCCGGAGAAGGTACGTGAGCTTGCCGAGAGCCGCTCCTACGACGACGGCCTCTGGAGGGAAATCGCGGAGCTCGGCTGGCCCGGGATCGCGATCGCCGAGGATGACGGGGGGCAGGGACTCGGCATGGTGGAGCTCGTCGTCCTGCTGGAGGAGTCGGGCTACGCGTGTGCCCCGACCGCGCTGCTCGGCAGCGCCGGGGCCGCGCTCGTCATCTCCGCCGCCGGCTCGGACGAGCAGCGTGCCGAGTGGCTGCCCAAACTCGCCTCGGGGGAGGCCACCGGCTCGTTCGGCGGGTTCGCCGACGGCACCAGCACGCTCTTCTGCGACCTCCCGACAGCCGACGTGGTGGTCACGTTCGACGGCGAGGGAGCGCTGCTCGCGCCCGCCTCAGAGGTCGAGTTCGAGCCCTTCGATGCGATCGACGCGACCCGCTCCTTCGCGCTGGTCTCCGACGCGGCCGGGGAGCGCCTGCCGGGCGACGTCGACGGGGGCCGCGACCGGCTCGCCGTTGCGATCGCCGCGGAGCTGACCGGCATCGCCCAGCGCGCGCTCGAGATGGCGGTCGACTACGCGCGCGAACGCCAGCAGTTCGGCCGGCCCATCGGCGCCTACCAGGCGGTGGGGCACCGGTGCGCCGGGATGCTGCTGGCCACGGAGGAGTCGCGCTCGCTCGCCTACTACGCAGCCTGGGCCGCCGACGCCGAGCCGGAGTCGCTGCCGATGGCGGCCGCGATGGCGGCTGCACGGGCAGCGGACGCGGGCTGGCAGGTCCCGGCCTCGGCGCTCCAGGTCTTCGGCGGCATCGGGTTCACCTGGGAGCACGACCTGCAGTTCTGGCTCAAGCGCGGCCGCGTCGAGGGCCGCATGCTCGGCACGCCGCGCGACCATCGCGAGCGCGTTGCCGACCTCTCGGGGCTGGGCGCCGGCGAGCCGGCGGTCGCCTAACCAGCCTCCTCCGCCAGCTCCGCGATGTAGTCGACGCCGTCGAGGTCGCGGTGCGGCAGGTATTGGAGCATGAGACGCTCCACCCCCACCCGCTCCAGCTCGGCGAGCCGCTCGCTTACCTCGGCGACCGTCCCGATCAGCCAGTGGGCGGGGAGCTGCTCGATGTAGGCCTCCGGATCGGTTGCGTCCTCGCCGCGGACCTCGGCGACGGCGTGGGCACGCTCCAGGAGGTCGACCGGATCCGATCCCACCACCCCGCCGGTCATCAGCGAGATCACCGGCCGCGGCCTTCCGGCGTTCTCCCAGGCGTCCGCGATCTTCGGGACGGCGGCGGCGCAGTCCTCCGCGTCCATCATCACCAGGTTGTACTCGTCGGCCCAGCGGGCTGCCAGGCGCAGGCTTCGCGGCCTGGCTCTGCCGCCGACGATCAGGTTGGGCGGCGAGATCGGCTTGGGCAGGGCGTCCAGGCCCTTGATCCGGTAGTGCTCGCCCTGGAAGTCCAGCGTCCCCTCCACCCACTCACGCCGCACGATCTCGATCTGCTCCTCGAGCATGCGGAGGCGGTCGCCCGTTGCCGGGAACGGAAAGCCGTAGGCCGCGTGTTCGGCCTCGAGCCAGCCGCTGCCCATCCCCAGCTCGAAACGCCCGCCCCCGGAGATGTGGTCGATGGTGGCGGCGCTCTTCGCCAACACCGATGGGTGCCGGAAGGTCACGGGCGAGACGAGCGTCCCCATGCGCAGGGTGGTCGGTGCTCGCCGCCAGGCCGGCGAGCGTCGTCAAGGCGTCGAGCGAGCCGCGATCCGTCTTGCCCATCACCGAGAGGTAGTGGTCGGAGCGGAAAAGCGCGTCGATCGGGCTCTCCTCGCAGGCCCTCGCCAGAGCCGCCCAGTCCTCCCAGGAGACGGACTCCTGCCCCTCGATCATCAGGCAGACGCGCATCAGTCGGCCAGGATCTCCGCGTCCGAGATCACCTGGGTCTTCCCTGCTCGGCGGAAGTGGAGGTCGACAGTCTCGTTCTTGCCGTAGCTGCCGAACAGCCCGAGCGTCATCGCGAGCCAGCGGCCGCTGCTCACCTTCTCCTTGACCAATGGCCGGGTGAAGACGATCTCCCGCCCGTGCAGGGTGTAGTCCGCTCCCTCGGCCTGCTCGCGCCCGTTGACGAAGACCTGGATCGGGCGCTCCGCCCCGCTCGGCAGGCGCACCCGGCGCCCGACTTCGACGCTTTCCGCCATCGGCGCCAGATTAGCCTCGAGACTCAGTTGGCGAGAGAGTCGCGCAGCCGCTCAAAGGCCTGATCGAGGGAGCTGGCCTCGAGCTGCTGCTTGCGGATCGTGCCCGTGTAGGTGATCGCCTTGCCGTCGCCCATCACGTCGATGCCTCCCTCCGGCCCTCGGATCAGGCCCGGACCGGAGATCTCGATCCGGGCCCGGACCTGCTCGTCCGGGGTGAACTCGCGGAGCATGCTGACCGGAGGAAGCCGATCCTCCCGCTGGATCGCCTCGACGCGGCGCCGGGCGTCCTCGATCGCCTCGTCCAGCGAATCAAACTTCTCCCTTCCGACATCGGACCCGTGCCGGACCGTGACCTTCCAGCTCACCGAGACGGGAGCCTATTCGTAACTCGCACGGGTGGCGCGGAATCTCATCCGCGGTGAGATGCCTCGATCCGCGGTGAGATTCCGCGACAGGACCCGTGCGCCGTTACGACTAAGCGCCGCGGCGCGGGCGCTTCGGGCGCTTGGCGGGCGGCCCGGTGATCTTCTCGGGTCCCTCGCGCTTCTCGGGCGGGGTGTAGTCGACGTCCCGGCGGCCCGTGTAGATCTGGCGCGGCCGCGCGATCTTCAGCTCCGGATCCTCGTTCTGCTCCATCCACTGGGCGATCCACCCGGAGGTACGGGGGATCGCGAAGATCACCGTGAACATGTCGGTGGGAATCCCCATCGCCTCGTAGATCAGCCCGGAATAGAAGTCGACGTTCGGGTAGAGCTTGCGCGAGGTGAAGTACTCGTCGTCGAGCGCCCGCTTCTCGAGCTCTGTGGCGATGTCGAGCAGCGGATTGTCCCCGGTCGCCTCCAGGACCTCGTCGACGTGCTGGTGGATGATCCGGGCGCGCGGGTCGTAGTTCTTGTAGACCCGGTGACCGAAGCCCATCAGCTTCTCCTCGCGGTTCTTGACGCCCTCGAGGAAGCCGGGGATGTTGTCGACGGTCTCGATCCGGCGGAGCATCCGAAGAACCGCCTCGTTGGCCCCGCCGTGGAGCGGGCCGTAGAGCGCGGCGACACCGGCGGCGACGGCCGAGTAGGGGTCGACGCCGGATGAGCCCACGGAGCGAACGGCATTTGTCGAGCAGTTCTGTTCGTGGTCGGCGTGCAGGATGAAGAGGACGTCCAGGGCCTTGGCGAGCCGGGGGTCCGGCTGGTAGGTGTTCTCCATCTTGAACAGCATCGATAGGAAGTTCTCGGAGTAGGAGAGCTCGTTGTCGGGATAGACGTAGGGGAGGCCCATGCTGTGGCGGTACGCCCAGGCGGCGAGGGTCGGCACCTTGGCGATCATCCGGATCGCCGCCATGTAGCGCTCCTCCGGATCGTCGATGCGCTTCGCGTCCGGGTAGAAGGTCGAGAGCGCGCCGACGCTGGCGAGCAGCATCCCCATCGGGTGGGCGTCGTGCCGGAAGCCCTCGTTGAACTTCTTGATGTCCTCGTGGGCGAAGGTGTGGTGGATGACGTCGTAGACCCACCGCTCGAGCTGCGCGGGGGTGGGCAGCTTGCCGAAGATCAGGAGGTAGGCGACCTCGAGATAGGTCGACTTCTCAGACAGTTGCTCGATCGGGATCCCGCGGTGTTCGAGGATCCCGCCCTCGCCGTCGATGTAGGTGATCGCGGATCGGCAGGAGGCGGTGTTGGTGAAGGCCGGGTCGTAGCCCATCAGCCCGAAGTCGTCGTCCGAGACCTTGATCTGCCGCAGGTCCATCGTCCTGATGGCCCCGTCGTTGATCTCGAACTCGTAGCTCCTGCCGGTGCGATTGTCGGTGACGCTCAGCGTGTCGCCGCCGGGAGAGGCGCCATCGCTTCCGGCCTTGGGCTGCTCTACCGCCTTTTCCTCTTGCTTGGTCGCCATCACCCCTCCTTACGCGTCCGGAATAGCCTGCTCACAGCAGACAGCTTCACTTGGCCCAGTATCGCACGATGCCCTTCTCGCCCCTCAACGAAACCGGGCTGCACTACGAGCGCAGCGGCGCGGGAGAGGCGCTGCTCGGGAGCCTCAGCGCCTTCACGGGACCCGCGCTCATCACCTTCGGCGACCGCAGGCCGGCGATGTTCAGGCGGATCGCCGAGCTGGTCGTCGAGGCGATGCCCGGCGCCCCTGGGAGCCTGATCACCGGAACCGCACACGACCCGCAGGCAACGCATCCCGACAGCTACATCGAGGCGCTCGAAGGGTTCGCAACGGGCGTGGCGCACGGATGAACGCGGCGAGTGCACGCAAGGAGCACGCGCTGCAGCTGTTTGAGGGCCTGCCGAAGCGCTACGACGTCGCGGGCGCCCTGCTCAGCTTCGGCCAGGACCCGCGCTGGCGCCGCGCGATGGTGGGCCAAGTCGAAGCCCGCCCGGATGACCGGGTGCTGGATGTGGCCACGGGCACTGGCATGGTGGCCGCCGCCCTGGTCAGGCGCTACGGCTGCTCGGTCGTCGGCCTCGACCAGAGCCCGGAGATGCTGGCCGGGGCGCGGGCCAAGCTCGACGCCGACCCGCGGCTGGCAGCGCGGATCGAGCTCGTTCGCGGCGAGGCGGAGTCGCTCCCCTTCGGCGAGGGCGAGTTCGACCACCTCACCTTCACCTACCTGGTCCGCTACCTGGATGACCCGAGCGTCGTGCTGCGCGAACTGGCTCGGGTCGTGAAGCCGGGTGGCCGCATCGCCTCACTGGAGTTCATGCTGCCGCCCAAGCTCCCGGCTCGTTCCCTCTGGCGCCTCTACACCCGCGCCGTCATGCCAGTTCTCGGTCGCCTGATCTCGCGCGACTGGCATGAGGTCGGACGCTTCCTCGGCCCCAGCATCAGCGATCTGTATGCGCGGTTCCCACTCGACCGCCAGCTCCAGCTCTGGAGCGCGGCTGGGATCGGCGGGGTGCGGGCACGCGTAATGAGCTTCGGCGGCGGTGTCGTCATCTGGGGCACCCGTGGCTGACGCGGGCTCATCTCGCACCGACCAGGAGGCCGGTCTGGGGGGACCGGCCTTCTACGCGCTGCGCCCGGGTGGCTGGCGTGGCCTGATCACCGTGCTGCACCCGCCCTACACGGCATGGCACCTGGCCAACGTCGCCTTCGGCGCGGCCGCGGCGAGCCAGATCCACACCGACCGATTCATCTCAACGCTCGTCGCCTTCTTCCTGGCGGTCGGAATCAGCGCACACGCACTCGACGAGCTCAACGGGCGGCCCCTCAAGACCCGGCTCTCGGACCGGACGCTGATCGCCCTCGCCATGTCCTCGCTCGTGGGGGCGATCGGGATCGGAATCGCCGGTTGCTTCATCGTTTCCGCCTCCCTGCTTCCGTTCGTGGTGGCGGGTGGCTTCCTCGTCGTCGCCTACAACCTGGAGCTCTTCAACGCCCGGTTCCACACCGATTTCTGGTTCGCCGCGGCCTGGGGTGCGTTTCCGGCGCTCACCTCGTGGTGGGTGAACACCCTCTCGTTCGGTTCGGCGAAGACGGTCGTGGCAGGCGCCCTGGTGACTGCCGGGTGCTTCGGGCTCACCACCGTCCAGCGGCGCCTCTCGACCCCGGTCCGCCGGCTGCGGCGGAATACGGTGTCGGTCACCGGCGAGCAGCGCCTGGCAGATGGCACCGTGATCCCGCTGACCGCCGCGGGTCTAGCGCGGCCGCTCGATGGTTCTCTGCGAGGACTGTCCTGGGCGGTCGTCGTCCTCGCGATCGGCCTGGTCGTCATCCAGTATTGACCGGCAGCCGTTCAGCTTCTCGATGCCTCGAGTGCGGCGGTCAGCGAGGCGGCATCGAATGACCCCATGTGCAGGCGACCGCCGACGAAGAAACCGGGTGTGCCTGTGACCCCGCAAGCGAGCCCGCTGTCGACGTCTCGCTGCACACGGGCCGCGTGCGCCGAGGAGTTGAGCTCGGCGGCCACCCGATCCGAGTCGAGCCCCAACTCGGCCGTGTATCCGATCAGGTCCTCGCGGGAGAGGGCGCCGTTGGACTCATAGATCCGGTTGTGCATCTCCCAGAACGCGCCCTGGGCGGCCGCCGCCTCGGCCGCCTCGGCCGCTCGCTCCGCATCGGGATGGATGTCGCGGAGCGGAAAGTGCCGAAAGCCGAACAGGAGCCTGCCTGCCAGCTGGTCGCGGGTCCGGCGCACGATCGGGTACGCCGCGGTGCTGTACGGGCACTGGAAGTCCCCGTACATGACCAGCTCGAGCTCGGCGCGTTCGGGACCATCGATGTGGTCCTCGGCGGACAGCGGAGGCGTGAGCACTGTTGGGTTCTTGATAGGACCCGCCTCAGGACCTAGCAGGCGTGCCAGATACGGGCTCGACCTCGAAGTGGGTGATGCGGCGGAAGTCGCGCAGCCGCTCCTCGATCTCCTCTCGGGTAAGCGCCCGGACGCGCTCGGTGCCAAAGTCTTCGACGTTGAACGAGGCCAGCACCGAGCCGTAGGCCATCGCCCGACGCAGGACCGCGGGATTGAGCACCGAGTCGCCGGCTGCTCGGCGGCTGTCGAGGTAGCCGAGAAACCCGCCCGCGAAGCTGTCCCCCGCGCCGGTCGGGTCGCGAACGTCCTCGAGCAGGTAGCCGGGGATCGCAAAGAACTGGTCTCGTGAGAAGAGGGCCGCGCCGTACTCGCCTCGTTTGGCAACCACCACGCCCGGGCCCAGCTCCATCGCCGCCCGAGCGGCCCGGGCGAGATTGGGCTCGCCGGTGAGCTCGCGCAGCTCCGCGTCGTTGAGCAGCAGGCAGTCGACCTCTGCGATGGCCCTGGTCAGCGCCTTGCGTGCGCTGTCGAGCCAGAAGTTCATCGAGTCGAGCGCCGCGAAGGCCGCCCGGCAGGACGCCCGCACTCTGCTCTGCAGCTCGGGGTCGATGTTCCCGAGGAAGAGAAGGTCCGCTTCCCTCGACGCCTCCGAGAGCTTCGGATCGAAGTCGGCGAAGACGTTGAGCTGCGTGTCGTCGGTGTGGGCGATGTTCATGTCGTAGTCGTAATGGCCGCGCCAGAAGAACGTCTGCCCGCCCTCGACTCGCTCGATGTCGTCCGTGATCACCCCTTGGTCCTCGAGAACCTTGATCTCCGCCTCCCCGAAGTCGTCGCCGACCCGGCCGACTATTCGCACCTCTGTGAAGAAGCTCGCGGCCAGGGCGAAGTGGACGGCTGAGCCGCCCAGCATCCGCTCGCGTTCCCCGAAAGGGGTACGCACGGAGTCAAAGGCAATCGACCCTACGGCGGTGAGCGACATATCCTGGTGGCGTGAAGGCTATTCAGATCGAGGAGTTCGGCGGCCCGGAGGTGCTCAAGGTCGCCGAGGTTCCCGACCCCGAACCGGGCGACGGGCAGGTCGTGGTGGACGTTGCCCGCGCCGGGATGAACTTCGCGGATACGCACGCGATCCGCAACGACTACCTCGCCGAGCAGACCTTGCCGCTGATCCCAGGCGCGGAGATCAGCGGCACGACGCCCGACGGGCGCCGGGTGGCGGGGATGGTCGGCAATGGGGGATACGCGCAGAAGGTCGCCGTTCCCGAGGCGTGGCTGGTCACACTTCCGGACGAGGTCAGCGACGACCAGGCCGCCGCACTGCTGCTGCAGGGCCTGACGGCGCATGCGCTGCTCCACTATTGCGCCCACATCGAGGAGGGCGAGACGGTCGTGATCGAGGCCGCGGGGGGTGGTACCGGGACGCTCGCCGTCCAGCTCGCCAAGCGAGCCGGCGCCCGGGTGATCGGGCTGGCCTCCAGCGAGGAGAAACGGGCGCTCGCCGAGCGGCTCGGAGCGGACGCTACGGCAGACTCTCGCGCTGACGATCTGAAGGAGGCCATCCTCGCGGCGAATGGCGGCAACCGCGTGGACGTGGTGCTCCATATGAGCGGCACCGGCTGCGATGCCGAGCTGCATGCGCTCGGCCCGCTGGGGCGGATCGTGGCGTTCGGGAACGCCGCCCGTCATCCGAATCAGGTGGCGACGAACTACCTCTTGCAGACCTCCAAGTCCGTGATCGGTTTCTGGCTGGTTCCCCTGATCGCCAAGAAGCGGGACCTGATCAGGTCGATGACCGCCGACCTGCTCGGAGCGGTCGCCTCCGGCGAGCTCGAGGTGGTGATCGGCGGCGTCTACCCGCTGAGCGAGGTGGCGCGCGCCCACAGGGAGATGCAGGAGCGCCGCACGAGCGGCAAGCAGCTCCTCGACCCCTCGGCCTGATGCCGGAGAAGGTCGGTACCAAGGAGGCGGCGACCTCCTTCGCGGACTTGGGCCTGTCCGAGGGGCTGCTGCAGACGTTGGACGAGCTCGGTTACGTCGAGCCGACCCCGATCCAGGCGCAGGCGATCCCCGAGCTGCTCGACGGCCATGACGTGATCGGCCAGGCACAGACCGGGAGCGGCAAGACTGCGGCCTTCGGCCTGCCGATGCTCGAGTACATCGACCCGGAGAGCGAGGAGACGCAGGCGATCGTTCTGACGCCGACCCGCGAGCTTTGCATCCAGGTGACGCAGGCGCTTCGCGCGTACGCCGAGCACCTGGAGGGCGTCAGCGTGGTCGCGGTCTTTGGCGGCGCCCCGATCCGCGATCAGCAGGCGCGCCTGCGCTCCGGGGCGCAGATCGTGGTCGCCACCGTCGGCCGCATGATGGATCTGATCTCCCGGCAGTCCCTGGTGCTTACGGCGGCCCGCTACGTCGTCCTCGACGAGGCGGACGAGATGCTCGACCTGGGCTTCATCGAGGACGTTGAGCGGATTCTGCGGATGAGCCCGAGCGGACGCCAGACCCTGCTCTTCTCGGCGACGATCCCGGAGCCGGTCGCGCGGCTTGCCCAGCAGTACATGTACGACCCGGTCACGATCCGCGTGACGCCCAAGAAGCTCACCGTCGACTCGGTGGAGCAGGCCTACGTGATGGTCGAGCCGCGCAAGAAGCTCGAGCGGCTGGTGGAAATGCTCAGGGCCGAGGAGCCCGAGCAGGCGATCATCTTCGTACGCACCAAGATCGGCGCGGCGCGCCTCGGCAAGCAGCTGGCCGAGAAGGGCCTGCAGGTCAAGGCTCTGCACGGCGACCTCACCCAGGGTCAACGCGACGGCGTGATGATCTCGTTCAAGGAGCACAAGACGCCCCTCCTGGTCGCTACCGACATCGCCGCGCGCGGGCTCGACATCGAGCACGTCACCCACGTCATCAACTACGACATGCCGAACAACCCCGAGATCTACGTCCACCGCATCGGCCGCACCGGCCGGGTGGGTCGCACCGGCAGGGCGATCACGTTCACGACAGCCAAGCAGCGGGGCGAGCTGAAGGAGATCGAGCGGGTGGTCAAGGTCCACATCGGCGAGTGGGAGCCACCCGAGGAGCGCCTGGAGCACGCCCCCACCCCGAGGCACCGCGAGGGCCCACCGCCCGAGGCGGTCGACGGGACGGTGAAGCTGTTCGTCAACCGCGGCAGGCGCGGCGGGATCAGCGAGGAGGACCTCAACTGGGCGATCGTCGAGGGCGCCGTAGTGCCCAAGGAAGCAATCCGCTCGATCAGGGTCCTCGAGCGCTTCTCATTCGTCGAGGTCACCGCCGATCAGGCGGAGCGGACCGTCGAATACCTCGACGGGACGAAGCTGAAGGGCAAGCAGATCCGGATGGAGATCGCCCGGAGCTAGCCCGGGTCCGAGTCCGAGTTTCCGGCGAGCTCCTCGATCTTCCCGATCAGGTCCTCCCACTCGAACGGCTTGGGGATGCAGTCGGACGCACCCAGCGAGCGCATCCGATCCGGCTCCTGCGCGTCGAGATGGGCCGAGATCATCAGGACCGGGGTCTTCGATCCAGATTCGCGCAGCTGCTGCAGCACCTCGATCCCCGACATGTTGGGCATCATCGCGTCGAGCAGGATCACGTCGGGCTCGCCCGAATCGGCGTTCCTGAGACGCTCGAGGGCCTCGAACCCGTCGGTGGCGGTGACGACCTCGTAGCCCTCCATCTCGAGGCGTCGCTCGAGCATCAGCAGAACGGTCTCCGAGTCGTCCGCGACGAGTAGGCGTGTCAAGTGGCGGCTCCGGCCTTCGTCCTGGTGGCCGGCGCCGTCCCCCCTAGCCGTCCATTGGCGATCGGCAGCACGAAGCGAAAGGTAGCGCCCTTGCCGGGGATCGAGGTGGCCGAGATCGAGCCGCCGTGCAGCTCGACGAGCGATTTGGCGATCGCGAGGCCAAGCCCGGTACCGCCGACCTCCTGCGTCTCGCCGCTCTGGGCCCTCCAGAAGCGGTCGAAGACATTGTCGAGCTCCTCCTCGCCGAGGCCGGGCCCGTTGTCAGAAACCGCGAACTCGACCTCGTCTCCGCGCCGGGTTGCCGCAAGCTCTACCTGAGCGCCCTCGGGGGCGTACTTGTTGGCGTTGGTGAGCAGGTTGGCGAGCACCTGGGCGATCCGGTCGGCGTCGACGTCGACGTCCGGCAGGTCCTTCTCGACGCTCACCGTGAAGCGCTGGTCCTTGTCGTCGAAGTGCTGGCGCATCTGTCTCCCGACCCTCTGCGCCAGGGACCGCACCGGCGTGGGCTTCGGCTCGATCAGGAGCTTGCCGGCGTCGCTGCGAGCTAGATCGAGGAGGTCGTTGATCATCTTCTGCAGCTGCGACGAGCTCTCGGCGATCACCTCCGCAGCCTCAAACTGGCGGGTATTCAGCGACTCTTTCTGCGCGGTGAGCATCTCGGCGAATCCCTTGACCACCGTCACCGGCGTGCGCAGCTCGTGCGAGACGGTGAGCACGAAGTCGTCCTTCATCCGCTCGACCCGGTCGCGCTCGCGCGCGTCCCGCTCGAGGGAGTTGGCCATTTCATTGAAGGCCCGGCCGAGGGTCGCGATCTCGA
The DNA here is from genome assembly GCA_963801055.1 of uncultured Solirubrobacterales bacterium. Taxonomy (GTDB): domain Bacteria; phylum Actinomycetota; class Thermoleophilia; order Solirubrobacterales; family 70-9; genus DASUPK01. The sequence goes on from CAWDDE010000003.1 coordinate 322,471, forward strand.
CGGGCCCGCCAACCTCGACTCGGGTCTTGAGGTCGCCGCCCGCGAGCCGGCGCGCCCCCTCCACAAGGCGGCCGAGCGGTGCTCGCATCGAGTTGATCATTCCGGAGAATAGGATCAGCGCGGCGAGCAGCGCCCCTGCGAGGCCCGCCGCCACCAGCAGGGTGGTGTTGCGCGTCTCGCTCCGCGCATGGTCGCGGGAGGAGTCACGCGCGGCGCGCGTCGCCGCTGCCAGTCCCTCGCTGCTGTTGGACACGGCCGAGGTCAGCCGGCGCTCGACGGGTACCGGTGGGATCTTCCCGTGAACCAGCGGCTCGGCCACCGCCCGCCGCCAGGCCGCCTCGTTGGCCACCAGCTGATCGAGATTCGCAGCGAGCACCGTGTTCGTCCCGGTCAGATCCCGGGCGCGATCGACGGCGTCAGAGAAGCTGGCGGAGGCCCTGTTGAGCCCGGCCTGGCTCGGCGGCTGGTGGGTGCTCGCGGGCCGCGTCGCAGCCTGCTCGAGGATGAAGGCCGATCGCAGGCGCTCGCTCTCCAGCTCGAGCTGAAAGTAGCGGGTGATGTCGTCCTCGTAGTTCACCCGTACCTGAAACAGACGTCCCACCCCGAGCAGCGAGACGAGCAGGAGCAAGGCGAACAGGACCAGGAAGCCGATTCGCAGGCGCGCGGTCAGTGAGGGATTGAATCTCATCTTTTTTGGGGATCCCTTTTGCGTACACTACGGCGCGGGGATCGTCATGGGAAAAGGATTGCTTGCGTGGTGGCGCCGCCGGATTGTGGCGCGAGGAGTGGCCGGAGCGGTATTAGTTGCCGTACCGGTTGCGGTCGTAGCCCTGATCGGCTTCTCGGGGGGCTTCGGCGGCATCGTCAGCGGCCTCGCTGCGGTTGGCGGCGGCCCCGAGGCCGACAGCATTCCCGCCTCCGCCCAGACCGAGGCTGGTGATCGGAGCGGGAGCGACCCGAGCGGGACCGACGCCGCGAGCAGCGACTTGAGCCGGGCGATAGTGGACCTGGGCGTTCCTGGCGGCGGCAGCACCAAGCTCGGCACTGGCGGCGACTCCGCAGGCACCGGAACCGGCGGCGCAGGTGGCTCAGGCGGGGGCTCGACGACGGGCGGTGGTGGCGGCGGCGGTACGAGTGGGAGTGGGACCGGGACGACGACCGGGAGTGGCACCACAGACACCGTGAACAACACCGTCAATGGCGTGAACAACACCGTCAATGGCGTGAACAACACCGTGAATGACACCACCAGCACGGTCAACGACACCGTCAACGGCACGGTGGACAGTGCGAGCGGGACGGTGAACGGCACCGTCGACACCGCGGTCGGCGGGGTCAACGACACTGTCAACGGGGTCAGCAACACCGCCAACGGCCTGCTCGGCCAGTAGGGCGCGTCAAACTTCCGCGGGTTGCTCGCCCTAGCGATCAGCCTCGCCTCCGCGGCCTCGTGGGGGGTCTCGGACTTCCTCGGTGGGCTCCAGAGCCGGCGTCTGCCGGTGCTCGGCGTGCTCGCGATCTCGCAGCCGGCCGGCCTGCTGCTGATCGTGCTGCTCATCCTCCTGACCGGAGCGGACCCGATCTCGGCGGACAAGCTCGCCGTCGCCTTCCTGGCGGGAGCCGCCTCGCTGGGAGGCCTGGCCGCCTACTACGCAGCCATGGCGATGGGGACGGTCAGCGTCGTCGCGCCAATCGCGGCGCTTGGCGTCGTCGTGCCGGTGGTCGTCGGGCTCGCTCAGGGTGAGTCCCCCGCGGCCATCCAACTCGCCGGAGTCGTGCCGGCGATTGCCGGAGTGGTCATTCTCAGCTACGAGGAGCCACCCGAGCAGGTCGACCGCGCCCGGGTGGCGCGGCTCTCGATCGTCCTGGCGATCGTCGCCGGCCTCGGGTTCGGTGTGTTCTTCACCGGGCTCGACGCGGCGGCCGCCGACCGGCCGGGGTGGGCGATCCTCGCCGTCCGCTTCGGCGGCCTGGCCACGGTCGCGGCCGCCCTGCTGGTCGCGCGCCCCCGCCTCGACGGCGTCGGCGCAGCCTGGCCGGTTCTGATCGCGATCGGCGTCTTCGATGCCCTCGCCAACGCTCTCTTCGCCGTGGCGTCGACGAAGGGCCTGCTTCCGGTGGTGGCCGTCGGCGGCTCGATGTACCCGGCGTTCACGGTCGCCCTCGCCCACGGCGTGCTGGGAGAGCGGCTGGCCACGATCCAGTGGGCAGGTGTTGCCCTGGCGCTGACCGGCGTCGCGATGATCGCCGCGGGCAGCTAGCGGCGACCAGGCCGCCCTGCGGTTGTGCTGGGCGGCCGCTTGTCGCCGCGACCTGATGGCGGAGCAGTCAACCTAAGCCCGGTCAGCTCCGCGAGCTTGGCGATCGTCTCGGCGGCGTTGCGGTGTCGCACCGCCGTCATTCCCAGCGCCTCCGCGCCCTCGCAGTTCTCCCGCAGGTCGTCCACGAAGATGCACTCCCCCGGCTCCAGGTGGAGCCGGTCGGCCGCGAGCCGGTAGATCTCCGGCTGAGGCTTGTGCAGGCCGACCTCTGCCGAGATCACGGCCGTGTCGAACAGCTCCGCTAGCAGCTTGCGGTCGTAATGGGAGGTGCTCCAGGAGTTGGAGATCAGACCGGTGAGCAGCCCCGCGCCGCGAATCTCCCTGACGGCGGCAACCATCGGCTCGTCCGGCTTCATCCCCGCGAACATGCTGTCGATCAAGCCCTCGGGGTCTCGCAACCCCAGGCGACGCCCTAACTTCGTCTCGAACTCGCCCTCGGTGAGGGCGCCGGTCTCCAGTCCGCGAAGGTCGGCCAGAGCCTCGGGATCGTGACGGAAGAGGTTCTTGATCGTGTCGGGCTGCAGTCCCTCGCTACGCAGGTATGAGGCAAAGCTGTCCCAGACGGACGTCGTCAGGACCCCGCCGAAGTCGAAGAAGACGGCGCGAAAGCGCGTTTCGCTCACCACCATGCTCCCCACGTCAGGCGAGGCGCCCCCGGGTGCGAAGCTGAGGAGGCGCCGTCATATGCTGGGGCCATGGGCGAGGAGGCTAACGAGGCCGCAACCGCTGAAGCGCCCGAGGGGGTCGATCGCGCCGGGGTCGAGGGCTGGTTCGAGGCGAACGTTCCCGGTGTCGAGCTGCCGCTCGGCTTCGAGCGGATCTCCGGCGGGCGCTCCAACCTGACCTTCGGCGTCCGTGACGCGGCCGGCAACGCCTGGGCGCTCCGCCGCCCGCCCCTTGGCAAGCGTCTCGGCTCCGCCCACGACATGGGGCGCGAGCACCGCGTGATCGCCGCGCTTCAGGACACTCCCGTCCCGGTTCCGCCGGTGGTCGGCCTCTGCGAGGACGAGTCGGTGAACGGGGCGCCGTTCTACGTGATGGGCTTCGTCGAGGGTCCGATCCTGCGCACCGCCGAGGATGCGAAGCAGTTCGACGAGGACGAGCGCCGCGCGATCGGCGAACGGCTGGTCGACACGCTGATCGCGATCCATGAGGTCTCGCCCGACGAGGTGGGGCTCGGCGACCTGGGACGCAAGGAGGCGTACGTCGAGAGGCAGCTCCGGCGCTGGCAAGGCCAATGGGAGAAGTCCAAGACTCGCGAGCTGCCGGCAGTCGACGGCGTCCACGAGCGTCTCTCCGCCCGGATCCCGGAGCAGGGGACAGCGACGATCGTCCACGGCGACTACCGGCTCGACAACATGATCCTCTCGCCGGCCGGGGAGGTCTCCGCGGTTGTTGACTGGGAGCTCTGCACGCTCGGCGATCCGCTGGCCGACTTCGGGATGCTGCTGGTCTACTGGTCCGAGGAGGGCGACGACTTCATGCCGCTGTTCGCTCCGGCCACGATCGCCCCCGGGTTCCCAAAGCGCGACCAGGTGAGGGAGCGCTACGCGGAGCGCTCCGGTCGCGACCTCGGCCAGATCGACTTCTTCATCGCCCTCGGCTACTGGAAGCTGGCGATCATCCTCGAGGGCGTCTACGCCCGCTACGCCTCCGGGCAGTACGGCAAGACGAGCGAGGGCTTCCGGCAGTTCGCGAAGGTCGTCGAGCACCTCGCAAACGCCGCAAACGAGGCAGCCAACCGCCTGCCGTAGGCCGGCTAGTTGGCCGCCTTGGCCGGCTCGGCGGAGTCGTCGGTGGCGGTGACCGCGGCGTGTCGCGGCTGGTCGCCGGATTTGGAGGCTTCGACCCGCTTCGCCGCGCGATTGAGCTCGCGGCGTGCGATCACCATCTTGTGGACCTCGTCCGGCCCGTCGGCGACCCGCAGCATCCGCATGAAACGCCACATTCCGGCGAGAGGGGTGTCGTCGGACATCCCCAGTGATCCGTGCACCTGGATGGCGCGATCGAGGACGTCCATGACGACGTTGGCTGCGACCACCTTGATCATCGAGATCGCCTGGCGGGCGCGGCGCTTGCCCTCGGTGTCCATCTGCCAGGCGGCGTTGAGGGTCAGTAGCCGGGCCTGGTCGACCTCCATCCGCGACTTGGCGATGAAGTCTTGGACGAACTGCTTGTCGGCGAGCGGCCCGCCGAAGCTTTCGCGCGAGTTGGCTCGCTCGCACATCATCTCGATGGCGCGCTCGGCCGTTCCGATCGCGCGCATGCAGTGGTGTATGCGCCCTGGCCCGAGACGGTCCTGCGCGATCACGAAGCCGGCGCCGCGCTCGCCGAGCAGGTTCGACTCCGGAACGCGGCAGTCCGTGTAGCGGATCTCACAGTGGCCGGGACCCTGGTCGTGGCCCATCACCGAGACGTTCCGGATGAGCTCGAAGCCGGGGGTGTCGACGGGGACGAGGATCATGCTCGCCCGCGTGTAGGGAGGTGCGTCGGGATCGGTGACCGCCATCGCGATCGCGAAGTCCGCGCCGTTTGCGCCCGAGGTGAACCACTTGTGGCCGTTGATCACCCACTCGCCGGCGTCGGTGAGCTCCGCGCGGGTCCGGAGGGTGGTCGGGTCGGACCCCGAGACCTCCGGCTCGGTCATCGAGAAGCAGCTGCGGATCTCGCCGTCGAGCAGGGGTTGAAGGAAGCGCTCCTTCTGCTCGTCGGTCCCGTGGTCGACGAGGATCTCCATGTTCCCGGTGTCGGGCGCCGAGCAGTTGAAGGCCATCGGCGCCACCACGGGACTACGGCCCATCTGCTCGCAGAGGATCCCGTACTCCCAGTTGCTCAGGCCCGCGCCATATTCGCCGTCGGGGAGGAAGAGGTTCCAGAGGCCATGCTCCTTGGCGGTCGCCCGGATCCCGACCAGGATCTCGGGGTAGGGCCTCCCCGGCCCGACCTCCTCGTCGATCGCCTTGAGCGCCTCGGCCTCGACCGGGTAGACGTGCTCGTCCATGAACGCCTGAATGCGCTCCAGAAGAGACTCGACCTCGGGAGAGGGGTTGAAGTCCACGTCCGAAAACTAGGCCATCCCGCGATAGCGGGCGAAGAGCTCGCTCCCGGACTCGAGCAGCCAGGCGAGCTCGACGTTATCCACCTCGGGCAGGGCGCCCTCCAGGATCCGGGGGCCCTCACCACCCGCGATCTTCGGGGCGATGGTCAGGAAGAGCTCGTCCGCCAGCCTTCCCTCACGCAGCCGGCCGTGCAGGGTCGGGCCTCCTTCGCAGAGGACGGAGCAGATGCCGCGCTCGTTCCGCAACCAGTCGAGCGCGCGATCGAGCTCGACACCGTCGGGATGCCGCACGACTGTCACCGGCGTCGCGGTCTCCGGCGGCTCGCGATCGGACGCAGTGAAGATGACGACACGGCCTCCCCCGTCGGTGAAGAGGGGAGCGTCCCAGGGCAGTTCGAAGCGGTTGGAGATGATCACGCCGAGCGGGTCATGGGGGAGGCCGGTCCGCTCGCGGTAGGCGCGTAGGTGAGGGTTCGAGACTATCCGCCCGTAGCGCTCGGCGCGCATCGTCCCCGCGCCGATCATCACTGCGTCGACGCGGGTGCGGAGGCGCTGCAGCATCTCCATATCCGTCTCGCTGCCGATCGGGCCCGACCGACCGTCGATCGTGGCCCGCCCGTCGAGCGTGGAGACGAAGTTGAGGATCAAGTAGGGGCGGTCCGGCAGCGCCAGCGGCTTCAGGTCGAGCCCGGCGAGCTGCTCGGCGACGGTGGTCTCGGCGAGATCGGGCAGCAGCCGACGGACCGGGTGCGTCTCGCCGGGGATCCGGGAGCGGGGCGGCTCCACCATCAAACGGGTTGCTCCTCACCCATCAAATGGGTTGCGCCTGGCGGCGCACCCTCGCATAGAGCCCATCCGCTCACTCGCCGCCCTCGATCTCCGCGATGTGCTCGACGTTGGCGGCGTCCTCCGCGTCGCCGCTCGCCTCCCCGCCGAACCAAGCGTCAAGGATCTCCGCAAGCTCCGCGCCGGAGGTTGCCCGCAGGCTGAGCGCCAGGGCGTTGGCGTCGTTCCACTTGCGTGCCCCGTCGGCGGTCTGTGCGTCGAGGCACAGGGCGGCCCGCACTCCATCCACCTTGTTGGCGGCAATCGAGGCGCCCGTCCCGGTCCAGCAGCAGACAATCGCCTGCTCGGCGCGGCCCTCGGCGACGTCGAGGGCAGCGGCCTCGCTGGCCCAGGCCCAGGCGTCGCGCTCACCCTCGGCCAAGGCGCCGTGCGGGATCGGCTCGTGACCGCGCTTGCGCAGCTCCTCGAGAATCGTCTCGGCGACGCCCACGCGCTCGTCGGCGGCGACAGCGATCTTCATGAACCGGATTAGTACTGCTTCCAGCCGGCGAATTCGCGGCCGGCGAACTCCTGCAGGGCCGCGACGTCCTCGCTGAACTGCGCGGTCAGTGAGTCGCGCACCGGGTCGGGCAGCTCCGGCTTCGTCGCCGACGGCGCCTGCGGGTCGTGGACGACCTTCTCGACCACCCAGCGCAGGCGCTCGGGGAAGCGGTCGAAGTTGCGGTCGAATGCGCGGAAGCCGGGCAGCTTGATCAGCCTCTCCATGAACTGGTAGCGATCGGACTCCTTGGCCGATGATTTCTCCCACTCCCGCTCGAACTGCTCCGACGTGAAGTCCGGATCGACGCCGGCGAAGGCGAACGCCTTGCGCATGGTCGCGTCGCGATCTGTTTGGAGCTCCTCCTGGGTGATCACCGCGATCTGGGAGCGGTCGAAGCGCTCGAGGAAGGGCTGGAGCTGCATCCAGTACCGGGAACGGGTCACGTAGGTCTGGTCGGCGCGCGCCAGCGCTTCCTCCATCGGCCGCGTCTCGTAGCCCGCGCCGACCGCGTGGCACCAATGCGACAGGATGCGTGAGATCGGGTCGCGGACCATGTAGATCAGCTTGGCGTCGGGGACGTGGGCATGAATGCGCTCGGGCACGCTCTTGAAGTGGGGGAGATTCGTGTAGTGAGGGGAGGACTCGCCGCGGACCGCGAAGCGTTCGTCGAAGCGGCCGCGATACCAGTCCAGCCCGAGGTCCCAGTTGAGCTCCTCGACGAAGAAGTTGAGCTCCTTGGGCTTGGACATGTTGATCTCGGGATGAAGCCCGAAGTAGTGGTGAATGCTCGTCGTCCCGCACTTGAGCCCGCCGATGATGATCAGGTTGGGCAGCACCGCGTGGCGGCGCCGGCGCCTGGGTACGCGCCCGCCCCGCTTGCGGTCGGCGGTGAACCGCTCACGCGCCCGCCGGCACATCGCCTCATCGGCCGGGTCGTGCGTGGGCGGAGGCATGCTGCGGGAGGTGCGAGGGCGCTCCGCAGGCGAAGCCGAGGAGCGACCCGTCATGCGTCGAGGCTGGACGACGGCCGCCATGAGGGCGGGCAGTGTAGCGAGACAAGTGGCCGCGACCTGATGGCGAAGCCGCATATCCTCCGCGCTCGATGGACGTCTTCCGCACCCCCGACGAGCGCTTCGATGGCCTCCCCGGCTACGACTTCGAGCCGAACTACCACGAGGTCGATGGCCTGCGGCTTCACTACGTCGACGAAAGTACTGACGGAGGCGCGCGGCCGATCGTCTGCTTCCACGGCGAGCCGACCTGGGCCTACCTCTACCGCAGGATGCTCGGGCCGCTGGTCGAGGCGGGACACAGGGTGATCTGCCCCGACTACGCGGGCTTCGGGCGCTCCGACAAGCCCACCGATCGCGGCTGGTACACGTACGACCGCCACGTCGAGCTGGTCGGCGAGCTGCTGGCGGGGCTGGACCTGAGCGATGCCGTGGTCGTCGTCCAGGACTGGGGAGGCCCGATCGGCCTGCGCTGGGCGGTCGAGAACGCCGACCGCGTCGGCGCGCTCGTGATTCTCAACACGGGCATCTTCACCGGCCGGGTCTCGAAGGGCTTCCTGGCGTGGCGGGAGTTCGCCGAGAAGAACCCGGACCTGCCGGTCGGCTTCGTGATCCAGGGTGCCACCACCAGCGACCTACCCGATGACGTGGTCGCCGGCTACGACGCCCCGTTCCCCACCCCGGAATCGAAGGCCGGCGCTGCGCAGTTTCCCCTGCTCGTCCCGACGGAGGAGGAGGCGACCGGCGCCGCGGAGATGCGAGAGGTCGTCGAGGGCCTCCGCGGCTGGGAGAAGCCGGCGCTGGTCGCCTTCTCCGATAGCGATCCCGTCTTCCCGTTCCCGCGCGCAGGCGAGCGGTTCATCGAGTGGATCCCCACCGTCACGGAGCAGGTGAGGATCGAGGGTGCGGCGCACTTCCTGCAGGAGGATCGCGGCGAGCAGATCGCCGGCGAGATCCTTCACTTCCTGGCTTGAAGACCGGGCAGATCCAGGAGGAGGTCGCGCGCTTGCCCTGGCGCGGCAGAGCTGAGGATCGGCCGCCGCTTCCGGTGCCTCCAGAGCCGATGCCCCTGCTGCTGGGGCGCCGATTTCGCAAGCGCTGGCGCTGGGTCGGGGCATTCGCCGACAACCTGATCGCCTTCGCCGCGATCGCCCAGGTCGGCCCCGCGTCGATGACCTTCTGGGGAATCTGGGACCGCGAGCGGCGACGCCTCTGGGAGCGCACCCGGCGCGACCTGCCGGGCCGGCGCCGGGAGGTGGCGATGTCCGGCCGCTCAGTCCACGTCCGTGCGGGAAGCATCGGGTTCGATCTCGAATTGGATGAGGCCGCCCCTATCGAGTGCATGTGCCCGAATGGCGAGGGGGGATACTCCTGGACACGGAAGGCGGCGGGGATGCCGGTGCGGGGTGAGGTCCGGATCGGCAGGAGGACCAACACCCTCATCGGACTCGGGGTTGAGGACGACTCCGCCGGATACCACCCCCGCTACACCTCCTGGAAATGGTCGGCGGGCGTGGGCGCGGTTCGCGACGGACGGAAGATCGCTTGGAACCTCGTCACCGGGATCAACGACCCGCCCATCGCGAGCGAGCGCGCGATCTGGGTCTCGGGCAAGCCGAGCGAGCCTGGGCCGGTCGACTTCCAGGGTCTCGAATCGATCCACTTCGAGGACGAATCCCGGCTCAACTTCAGCGCGGAGACGCAGCGCACCCATCACGAGGGCATTCCACTGCTCGCGCGGTCCGAGTACGAGGCGCCCTTCGGCAGCTTCAGTGGCTCGCTCAACGGACTGCCCGTCGATTCGGCCCTCGGCGTGATGGAGGCGCACGATGCCATCTGGTAGGGAGCAGTGGGTCGCCGTCGCCAAGGCGATCTACGGCCGATTCGGAGAGGTGCAGGTCACCGACCGGGCCGCCGCGCTGAGCTACTACTCCATCCTTTCGCTCTTCCCGGTGCTGCTCGTGGTCGTCTCCTTGCTGGCGCTGCTCGGCGAGTACCCCGACACCTACCAGAACATCGTCGACACGCTCCGCGAGGCGGCACCGGGCGCCGCCGTCGACGCGATCGACAGCGCTCTGCGCAATTCGCTGTCGAACCGGAGCAACGCCGGCGTCCTGCTGGTCGTCGGCCTCGCTCTCGCGCTGTACTCGGCCTCGGGAGCGATTGGGGCGGCGATGCGCTCCCTCGAAGCGATCAACCGGGCGAAGGGCGGCCGTAGCTTCTTGCCCAACCTCGGCGTCCGGATCGGCTTGACGGTTCTGCTCGCGCTCCTGGTGCTGATCGCCTTCCTCGCTGTCGTGGTTGCAGGGCCGCTGTTCGGCGCGATTGCGAACGCGGCCGGCTTTTCGGGAGTCGTCGCCGGCCTGGTCGGCTACCTGCGCTGGCCGATCGGTGCCATCGCGCTGCTCACCGCCTTCGCGATCGTCTACGCCCTGGGCCCGCGGCGTACCCCGCGCAAGGGCGACCGCTCGCTGCGCTCTGTCCTTCCCGGAGCGGCGATCGGCACCGCCCTCTGGTTCGCCGTTTCGCTGCTCTTCACCGCCTATGTCTCCCATTTCGGTTCTTATGACAAGACGTACGGCACCCTCGGCACGTTGATCTCCCTGCTGATCTGGCTCTGGCTCGGCAACCTGGCCTTCCTGCTGGGTGCTCTGTTCAACGCCGAGACCGAGCGGATCAGGGGCGAGGGTCCATGAGGCTCCCGCTCGGCGTAGATCTCGGCACCAGCCTCGACAGCTTCCGGCACGGCGCCGAGGAGTTCTTCCACCGGCTGGCCGACATCGGGTGGCCGTCAATGGTGATCGCGCTCGTCTTCTACCTCGCGCACCTGCTCGCGCGCAGCCGCGCTTGGCAGAACACCCTCCGCGCGGCGTACCCCGATCGCTCCGTGCCTTATTGGCGGATTGCCGCCGCCTACCTGGTGGGGGCAGGGATGAACAGCATCGTCCCCGCCCGCGTCGGCGACGCGGTCAAGATCTTTCTCGCCAAGCGCTCGATCCGGCGCTCGACGTACACGGCAGTGGTCTCCTCCTTCTTCGTCGGGTCGGTCTTCGACACCTCCGCCGGAATCCTCGTCCTCGTTTACGCCCTCACTCAGGGGCTGCTGCCGAAGCCGCCCGAGCTGCCCGACCTGCCCGCTTTCGACATCGCTTTCTGGGCGCAGCACCCGAGCCTGCTGATGTTCACCCTGACCGCCCTCGGGATCGCGACCGTGATCGCCTTCGCGCTGCTCGCCCGGCGGGTGGAGCAGTTCTGGGACCGCGTCAAGCAGGGCGCGATCGTGCTGGCGACCCCGCGGCTCTATCTGCGCACCGTGGCCTCATGGCAGGGGGCGGGGTGGGTGCTGCGCTTCTTCTCATATTGGTTCTTTCTGGAGGCCTTCCACATCGGCGGCTCCTTCCAGAATGTGCTGCTGGTGATGAGCGTCCAGACCGTCTCGACGCTGCTGCCGCTGACGCCCGGCGGCGCGGGCGCCCAGCAGGCATTGCTGGTCGCGACACTGGTCGGGCCGGGCCCGATCGCGGTACTCACCTATTCGGTGGGCCAGCAGATCGCGATCGCCGCCTGGACGGTCGTTCTCGGAGCCCTCGCGCTGATCTTCGTCTTTCGCACCACCGACTGGCGCCGCCTGATCCGCAGCGCGAGCCGCGAGGCCGAACAACATGCTTAGGTCGCCGGCCGCGACGGAAGGGACCACCGCCAGGGAGGTTCCTCGGCCGGCGGGAACAGGTAGTGGTCCCGACCAGGGAGTGTCTCTAAACTCGTTTTTGCCATTCCCGCCGATGCGAATCTGAGCCTTGGGGATCCGGTCGGTAAGAAGTTCAACGCCTGTCTGAACGGATGAAGCGCCGCATGTATTCGGCAGGCTGCTGTAGCTAGCGGACGTCCGTCCTAGTCTGTTCTCATTTCGTTCTCACGCCGGTAGCCGCCCTTCGTCCAACGCGACTGCTTAGAGTGGAACTGTTGGCGCGTACGCGGGTGGGCATCACACTGGTCGTGTGTTTCGCCCTCGTTGGGTGTGGCGGCGGATCGGACAGGGATTCAGCCGACCAGGCAGCGATCGCGCAGGGCAGCGCGGTTGCGAGGTGCGAGAGCGCGATGTCCGGCGCTGGCGGCTCCAATGACTGGCGGCAGCTTGCAAGTGCGGTCGGCCGATTCGGCGTCTATGGCACCGGACGTGATTTCCGAACTGCTCAGAAGACCCCCCTTACGGGATTCCGTGGACTCCAGCAGCGGCGAGTCTCTGGGCCGATCCTGGTGACGAAGACGCCATTTGTGGTGGAGGGCAGGCAGCCGATTGAGGTAGCGATCGACCCGATGGATCGCGTACGGGCGGGTCTCGTGGTCGCTCCATTCGATCGACCCGGCCCCTACGCGGAGATCCGGTTTGTCCCCTGTCGAGACCAGCCGCGGACTTGGTGGCCCGGGGGCTGGGTCCTCCGCGATCAGGGTCGGGTTGCGGTGTCGATCCACGAGCAGAACGGCCCTGAATCCCAATTGGTGGTCGGCCGCAAGCTGGCGGCCGTCGGCGAGCGGTCAGAGCGGCCGGTGCGCGGCGGCCTCACCGGGACCGCATGCCAGCGGCTCGCCGAGCTCGCGGGTCAGCTGGCCGGTGCGGACGACACCGCGAACGAGGTCCTGCTCGACCTGGGGAAGCGAGCCGCTGGGATCAGTCGCGGCGGGCGGGCGTTCCTCGACCTGGCGCGCGGTGGGACGAACCGCATCGTCGGCCGTGGATTCAGGCCCGAGTACGACGATGGGAGCACCGGGCAGGTGCGGCATTTCGTCGGCTTCGCCCGTGCGTCGATGTTCGGAGGCGTGCAGCCGACCAGATGGATCTCGGAGCACTTCCGAGACGATGCCCCCAACTCGGCCGACGGACGGCTCGGCGATCGGGGGATCGAGTTCGCCCGGGACCTGATTGCCGGACGGCTGGCCCTGTCGGGCACCGCCACCTGGATCCGGGAGCGGCTCTGCAGCCCGTCGTATTAGGCGGCCGCCACATCGCTTTGGTTCGGAAGGGGATGGCAACTACGGGTGATGCGATCGGCCGAGGCCCCAGCACCGGGTACCACGCGAGGTACCGACCTTTTCAGCCTGGTCGCGTGTCTCGCCCCACACGGGTCTCACCACAAGTTGTTCCCCAACCACGTCCATGCCCGTGATTCCAGGTCCGCTTTGCCTCCGCGGCGCGCTCCTCAGGGAAGCCCACCCGAAAGTGGTAGAGGAGCGCATGTTGCTCAATCACCCATGTCATGCGCCCGGTCAGTGAGGCGTCTTGCGCCCGCTCGACTGCTTGCGCGAGGGTGGCGAAGTCCTCCCGCCACTTATCGTCAAAGGCAACGCGGAACGCAGTCATGAGACGCTCACCTTGATGCGGGCGAACGCCCCCCGGACCGCAGCCGGCAGGCTGCCCAGATGGAGCCAGGACCGCGTCATTGGCCGTGCCTCAGAAACCGTGACCCGAGCGCCGGCGCCAGTCGATGGAGTTCCGCTCGCCGGTGCAGCTCGGCCGAACGGGCGTGTGCCTTCAAGTTGGTCAGGACCGATGCCATCTTCTTCTCCCCTCGGTTGCACTCCCATGCTGCGACCCTAGGAGGAGTTACCCCTGGAAGACCGTGAGCTTGGTCACTAGCACCTGCCGCAGGCGACGTGTGTGCGCGGACCCACACAGGTCGAGCAAATCAGTAGTCAAGGGTGGGGGCGATATCTCGGTTCCGCGAACGCACATACCGCCGGGTAGGACGCCGCGAGAAAAGTCCAAATGCGCTGAAACCGGGGAATGGGAGGCTCGGCGTGCCGGTCGGCGTGTCTCGAACTAGCGGGGTTGCAACCCGCACCGCGGGTGCTACCCGGAAGTCTGGGCACTACTGCTTTCCATGCAAACGGGGTATCCGGTTAGCTGGCTCCAGTCCGACCAAGGCCTCCACCTACCGGGTGGCCGTGTGATTCGCCCATCAAGCTAGCGCGCCCGGCTCCCCCCGGCGACCTGATAAAGCTGCCTGGCGACCGCATGGGTCAGGAATACGACCATCGCGTACCGCCCGAGATCGATGGGGCTACCCATCGATACGTGGAAGCGGGCGGGACAAGGTTCCATGTTCGCGGAGGCGGGGGAAGGCGACCCGGTCCTCTTGCTGCACGGATGGCCACAGCACCACGGCCTCTGGCGCCACGTCATCGGTGCCCTGGCGCCCCAATACAGGCTGCTTGCCCCCGACCTCCGGGGCTTCGGCTGGAGCGAGGCGCCGGGCCACGGATACGACGGGGACACCTTTGCGAGGGACCAGATCGCACTCCTCGACGCTCTCGGCATTGAACGGGTGAAGGTGATCGGGCACGACTGGGGCGGGTGGACGACGATGCTCCTGGGCGTCGACCACGGCGAGCGAGTCGAGCGCATCTTCGTAATCGATGCTCCTCATCCATGGCCGCGGCTGCGGCTCGCGCTGATCCCGGAGCTATGGCGGAGCTGGTACGCGATCGCCCTTGCGACGCCGAGCCTCGGCCCCTGGCTGCTCCGACGGACCGACTTCGCCAAGGGCATCCTCAGGCGCGGGACCGCGCCGGCAACGTTCGGGCCGGCCGAGCTCGAGGGCTACGCCGACAGCTTCCGCGCGCCGGCGCGCGCGAAGGCGATCAGCGCCCTGTACCGCTACTACTGCTCCGCCTTCCTCAGCGCCTTCCGCGGCGCCTGGCGAGACAAGCGCCTGACGGTCCCGACGCTGCTGCTGTCGGGCGCCCGCGACCTCTACATCACACCCAAGCTATCCGAGGGATGGGAGCCCCATGCCGATCAGATGCGCGTCGAGATCGTGCCGGAGGTGGGGCATTTCCTCGTCGACGAGCGGCCGGAGCTCGTCGTCGATCGGGCGCGCGAATTCTTCGGCTAGCCCTGGCGCGGGCTTCGACCTGCCGGCGTTGGCGAGGTCATGCAGCCGGCCCCGCTCCCGGGACTACGCCGAGGCTGAGCGGCTAACGGGACCCGGAACTTGGGCAGAAGTGGGGCAACAAACCGGATACCCATCCATGCAAAGCGCCGCTTCTCGTCCAAAGCGGCGCTTTTTGATCTCAGTCGATGGACGCTCTCGAGCAGCTGGCGATTTCGCTTCGCTGAGCGCGCGCCGGCTCAGAACTCGGGGTCGCGCTCGGCGCGTGCCCGCGTGAGGAGCGCGGCCAGCGCCTTGACCAGCTCGGCTAGGAGCTCCGCACCGCGCGCCGCCGATGCCGTGCTCGGCTTCCCCACCACTCCGCTGCCGGTCACGGCCGGCATTGCGTAGGAGAGGACGAGCCCGACGGTCCTGTCGGGCTCGTCGACCGTCCGCTCGGTCTGGACCTGCGACTCCGCGAGGTGCAGCACCATCGATGTCTCTGCCTCGTTCGCGTGAAAGTCGAGAGCGTCCTCTGTGTAGCGCGCGGCGATCGCGGGAGTGAGATCGAAGATCGAGACGAAGCGCGGACGCAGGTCTGGAAGCTCGTGACGGAGCTGCAGAATCGCGCTCTGGCAGGGTGGCCCGTTGGTCGCGTGCCCGTTGACGATCACGAGCTTGCGAAAGCCCGATGCATGTGCCCAGCGGCCCACCTCGACGACCACCTCGGTCATCGTCGTCGGGTGCAGCGACAGCGTTCCGGGCCAGCGATCGGTGTGTCCGAGCGAGCATCCGTAGGGAAGCGCCGGCAGCACCACGTCTCCGGTCTGCTCAGCCGCCGCGTTCGCCACGTGATCGGCCAGCAGCGTGTCGGTGCCGGTGGCGAGGTGCCGGCCGTGCTGCTCGGTGGCGCCGACCGGAAGAACCGCCACGGCGCCGGCGGCCGCCGCTTCGCCGATCTCCTCCATCGTTATTGCCGCCCAGCGCACCGGCGGAATATATTCGCGCGGTGCCGACGCCACAGTACGCCCCAGCCGTGCTCGAAGAGGTGCGCGAGCGCCTCCGTTCCGCGGGTGTCGAATACTGCATGGCGACGTACTCGGACGGCCACGGCATCGCCAAATGCAAGACCGTCCCGATCGATCACTTCCACGACATGATGCACGGCTCCGAGCTGTTCACGGGCGCCGCGCTCGACATGCTTGGCCAGTCCCCCGCCGACGACGAGCTTGCGGTATGGCCGGATCCAGACGCGATCGTCCAGCTGCCGTGGCGCCCCAACGTCGCGTTCGCGCCCGGGAACCTCTATCTCCACGCCGAGCCGTATCCGATGTGCCCGCGCACGGTGCTCACGCGGCAGGCCGAGCGGGCCCGCGAGCGGGGGTTCGTCTTCAACCTCGGAATGGAAACCGAGTTCTTCTTCGTCCGCACGGACGAGCTCGGGCGGCCCGAGCCGTGGAACCCGCGCGACACGCTCGGCAAGCCCTGCTACGACGCGGTCGGGATGCTCGAGTCGATCCACTTCCTCGACGAGATGGTCGGCTACATGAACGCGCTCGGCTGGGACGTGCACTCGTTCGACCACGAGGACGGCAACGGCCAGTACGAGTTCGACTTCAGCTACACAGACGCCGTCGCGATGGCCGACCGCTTCATGCTGTTCCGCATGATGGCCAAGGAGGTTGCGCGCTCGCATGGTTACGAGGCAACCTTCATGGCGAAGCCCTGGAGCGACCGCACCGGGGGCGGCGCTCACTTCAACATGTCGCTCGCGTCTGTCAGCAGCGGCGAAAACCTGTTTGCGCCCGACGCGGACGGCGACGCGTACGGCTGCGGGATCTCCGAGCTCGGGTACCGCTTCCTTGCCGGCCTTCTGGTGCACGCGCCCGCGATCGTGGCGGTCACCTGCCCGACGGTGAACTCGTACAAGCGACTGATCCGGCGCGGAGCGATGAGCGGGTCGACCTGGGCACCGGTGTTCGTCTCGTACGGACGCAACAACCGCACGCACATGCTGCGGGTGCCGACGAAATCGCCTCGGGTTGAGTCACGGGCAGTCGACGCCTCGGTGAACGCCTACCTCGGCGCCGCGATGGTCCTCGCCGCGGGGCTAGAGGGCATCGAGCGCGAACTCGACCCTGGGCCGCCCATCGATCGCGACATGTACGTACAGAGCAACGACCAGATAGCCGAGCTCGGCGTCGAGCGGCTGCCGCGGACCCTCGCCGAGGCGATTGACGCATTCGAGGCGGATCCACTGACGCTGGAGGTCTTCGGCCCCGACCTGCACGAGGCATACATCGACTTCAAGCGCTCCGAGTGGGAGGACTTCCACAACACCGTCAGTCAGTGGGAGTGGGAGCGCTACTTGACCTTCTATTAACTACTGACCCGCTGGCAGGTCGCGACGTACTCCGCGAAGATCCCGGTCTCGAATCTCCTCGATACTCGCGTCAAGCTCCTCGAAGGTGGCGTCGACGTTCGCCCACCACTGCCTGAGCCCCTCGTCACCGTGGTAGGCATCGTCGCCCTCAACCTGCGCCGTGAACGGGTACCAGGCGGCCTCGGGGTGCGGATCTCCACCATCGCCTTCCTCGCGCTCCTGCTTCTCGCGCTTCGAGCCACACCGAAGGGCCCGAGAGCGGCTCGGACACATGACGGGAGGTCGTCTCCCGCCGGCGCTGAACGGCTCAAGCGCGCACGACGCCTCCGACGAGCATTCCGGAGCCGAGGTGCGTGCCGAGCACCGGCCCCACCTCGGTGCAGAACAGCGGAGCCGCGCCGAAGATCTCGGTCCCCTGAGCGACCAGATACTCGGCGTCCTCGGGTGACTGGGCGTGTTGCACAACCCAGTCCGTTGCGCCGCGGTGGTGAAGCCCGCGCAGGTATTGGTCCATCCGCTCCAACGCGCGCTTCTTCGTTCGTACGCGGCCGACGGGGGAGATCTCGGTGCCGAAGGTCAAGATCGGCTTGACCTTCAGCGCCGTCCCGGCCATCGCCTGTGCCGCCCCGATGCGCCCACCGCGGCGCAGGTATTCGAGAGTGTCTAGGCAAAACCAGATGTCGAGGCGCTGGCGGGCTTGGCGCACGGTATCGACGACGGCGTCCAGCTCGGCGCCTTGCTCGGCTGCGCGCGCGGCGGCCACGACGAGGCAACCCAGACCGCCGGCGCCGGTCTGGCTGTCGACGACCTGTATGCGCCCGGGATGCCCTTCCTCGGCCAGGGAGCGCGCCGCCTCAGTCGCGCTCTCACACGTCCCAGAGATGCCGGCGGCTATGTGAACGGAGACCACGTCGCGCCCTGCACTGACGAGCGGCTCGTAGCAGGCGCGAAAGTCTCCCACCGACGGCTGCGAGGTCGACGGCAGCGTCGGGGATTCGCGCAGCCGCGCATAGAAGGCGTCGAGGTCGTCGTACTCATGCTCGGGCCGCAGGTCACCATCCCAGCCCACATACAGGCTGACCTCGCGAATCCCCCACCGGTCGACCAGCCCCCGAGGCAGATACGGCGTGCTGTCGGTCACCACGGCGACACCGGCCCGCACGTCGGGGGTTCGGAAGTCTCGAGAGGCGCTCACGCGAGGGCGAAGCCTACGGGCCTCACGCCCGCCCAAGTAGGCATCCAGCTTGAGTGGGGCCCACGCGCAGGGCAACCCGCTCGTTTCTTTTGCTTACGGAGCCCCGGAGCACGAGGTTCCGCGGTAGAACCCAGCACGTGACTGTCAGCAGAGCGGTGCCAAACATCAAGTCGGAGCAGTCGGCCGAGACACGCGATTTCTTTGTAGACCTGCTTGGCTTCGAGGTGGCGATGGACCTGGGGTGGGTCGTGACCGTCGCGTCGCCGACCGACACCTCTGTCCAGGTGACCATCGTCGGCAACGACGATCCGGCGGCTCCTGGGATCTCGGTGGAGGTAGCCGACGTTGATTCCGTGCACTCCGCGGCCTTGGAGCAGGGCCTCGAGATCATCTATCCGCTTCGGGAAGAGGAGTGGGGAGTCAGGCGGTTCATGCTTCGCGAGCCGAGCGGAACGGTTGTCAATGTCTTGTCGCACCGCTCCGACTGAGCCGCTACCCCAAATCCAGACGCGAGCCTCATTGCGCGCCGGGCGGCCGCAGGGTGACGACGGAGGCAGTGAGGCCGGGACGACGACGAGATAGCCGCTTTGGACGAAGAGCAGGACTATCGCTTTTCGTCCAAAGCGGCGCTTTTCAAATCTGCGCCTCCTTGCGCGAGAGTGGCGGTACTACCCCTCGACGAGTGCCAAGATCGTCTGGGGGCGAACACCGTCGTGTTTCATCACCTCCGCCGCCTCCTCAGACTCAAGGGCCTCCTGCCAGTCAGAGATGTCCGGGGCCTCGACGATCAGCCCGACCCGATTCGAGCCCTCCGGGTCTCGAAAAGTGCGCAACGTCATTCCGCGCGGCCCGAAGAATTCCTCTCGCTTCGGTGAAGCAAGCCACTGATCGACGTCGTCTACCTCGTGGAACACCAGCATGGTCGGCATCGTTGCCTCATCTTTCCCACAGCGAGAAGCTGTGCGGCGTCGTGGTGTGCGAGCACGAGAGACGGTAATCGGTTTCTCCCGGCCCCCGCCACTCCATGCAAAGCGCCGCTTTTCGTCCAAAGCGATAGCGAGCCGCTACTCCAGCAGCCCGGCGGCTTCGAGGGCTCCTCGAAGTCTGTGTAGAGGACGAGACGCACGACCTTGCCTTTGCGCGAGTGAACAGGCTCCCACCCGGATCCCGGACACCGTTCGCCGATCAGGTCTCGTGACGAATGACGGGGTCGATCTCCATCGCGCACTTGAGGCTGTTGGCGATGTAGCAGCCGGCGTGCGCCTTCTCAACGAGCCTCTCGACCCGCGTCGCATCCGTTTCGCTCGCGACCGTTATCGAGGGAGACAGGCGAATCTCGGTGACCTTGGGGGGGCGGGCCCGCTCGTCCATCGAGGCGGAGGCCCGATCCTCGTAGGAGATCACGGCGACCCTCGAGCGAGCCGCCAGGGCGAGAAACTCGAGGAGCTGGCACGAGCTCGCGGCGACGAGCAGCAGTTGCTCGGGGTTGAGCTCTGCCGCGTCGCCGCGGAAGACGGGGTCGGCGCTCAGTCTCAGCTCGATCTCGGACGGGGCGACAACGACGCTGTGCTGGCGGCTGTAGGCCTCGTATCCATCCGCGGTGCTCCCGCGCCAGCTCAGCGAGCAGGCGTATTTGTGCAGGTGCCCGTCCTCTCCGACGGAGCTCATGCCACCCGCTGCGAGCTCGCCTCGCGCGCGCGCCGCTCTATGAATTCGTTGATCGCCTGCGTGTCGTAGTGGCACATCTGGGCCCGCGCGAGCTTGCCGCGTCGTCCCGCGTCGTCAGCTAACGACGATACGGGTCGTTGACGCTAGGGGCCGTCATCTTGGCTCCGTTCGTGGGGTTCCAGAGGGGACGCTCGAGAGGGGTGGGACCGGCGATGCGGCTGGCATCGGCGACGCGGCTGGGATCGGTGACGGTGGCGGAATCGGTGTGTTCTTCGTGGGCATATGGATACGGTATCAGAATTCATGAACTACTTTTCTAGTAACGGTAGGCAGCAGTCACACGGGACCGGGCGGTGCTGGGACTTCTCGACTAACCACGCGCATGTCCTGGTCTGCGTGGCTCGTGGCAACCACCACGCGGCCCCACCCCTCAGCCGATTAGAGACTTGCTAGCCCTCCGACAGGACTTTGAGCAACTCACCGACCTCGCGCTCCTGGACGAGGGGATGCCGCAGGGGAAGCTCAGGCTTGACCTGGTAGCGGTTCCGCCGGCCCTGTCGCTCGCGCACGACGTAGCCCTCTTCGACGAGCTCGGACAGGATCCGGTGGGCGGCACGCTCGGTGATCCCTACCGCGGCGGCAATGTCGCGCAGGCGGATGCCCGAGTCATGAGCCACACAGACGAGGACGTGGGCGTGGTTTGTCAGAAAGTCCCAGCGGGGGACCGATGTTTGAGAACCCTGCTCCAACATTCCGGAAGATTGTTTCATGAATAGATGATACATTGTGAGTTCGACACCGCCTTTAGAGCACGCGGCCGTCCGTTGTCCCGCAGCGACGAAGGCAAAGCGAAGAGGGCCCTTCGGTGAAGGCCGGGGGGCGGAAGGAGATCAGCCATCGCCGGAACCGCCACGCCAACCCCAACCGAGCGCTCCCAGGCTCGGCTGCTGCGGTCGGATCGGTCAGAGGACTGGCTCGCGGCCTCGGATCACCGGTGCGAGTCCATCCCCGCCGGATCACTGATCTCGCCACACGACGACGCGGTCGGGCGGTTGGAGGGGGCGCTTGCGGAGCAGGGACGCCGTCGCCGCCGGTACGAGGCGGCATTTGAAACTTCGGACGAGCCGAACGCCCGCGCCCGGCTGTCCGAGGCAAACGAGCTCGTTGCGACGCGCGTGAGGTGGCTTGAGTGGATCGACCAGCACTGGGACCGCGGCAGATCGACCGCGCTCGCGAGGAGGACGAGATGAGCACCGGCAAGCGATCGCAACCGGCAGCACGACGGCGCGGCGAGCTCCATCGCGCCATTGGCGACCGCCAGGTCGGCCAATCCATGGGAGCGCGCCGACGCCTGAACGCACTCCCGCTCAGAGCGGGCCGGGGGTCGTGAAGGCGAGATGACGGCTCGCCAAGACGAGGAGACAGCCCGTGGGCAGATCGCGGTAGGCGCGCGAGCTGGCGATTGCCCCCTCCATAAGCGCAAGCGCCTACATGCGATATGCGGGGAGCAGTCAGGGCGATGACCTCTCTGCGTCGCCTGGACGAACTGAGAGCGGATGCCCGCTACCACCGCGATTGCCGTGACCTCTACCGGGCCGAGATGTACGGTCCGCGGCCGGCGAGTCTTGTCCAACTGAAGGAGTTGGAGCGGGATTGCGTCTTCTCTGAGGCGCGCCTCCGGAGGGCCGAGCAAGAACTCCAAGCGGAGACGGTACGGCTACGGGCGCTGGCTGAGTGACGAGACCCGCCCACTGATCACAGTGCCGCTTCTCGTCCAAAGCGGCGCTCTTAGTCGATGACAGCGCCGCCTGCGCGGGCCTGCCCTAGGCCGCTCGGTGCGGCCTTTTTCTGCCGTCCTCTACCCGAAGTGGACCCGGACCTGCTAGGTGTAGCCCCACTAGGGCCACAGACAGCGATCCCCACACAGACACAGCGGGGCGCGACGTCGAGGGGCTATAGCTGCACTAAACGAGAGGGGCAACCATGCTCCCTAGCAAGACGCTCGCCGAAGAGCACGTCCAGATGATGCTCACGGTTGGGTCCCCGTTCGATGAGATCGAGGACTACATCAACAAGACCAGGCTGCGCAATCACCAGAAGTCGGCGCTTTGGCTGATCGCCTGGTCGGGGCAGGAGCGCTCCGTGCAACGCCGAGTCGCGCACGAGGCGCTAGCCCTCAGCTAGACGTTCGTCCTCTTCGAAGCGCAAGAAGCGGCTCAATGCCGTAGCCAGGCGGAGGGTGACGACCGGTGCTTTCATACAAAGCGCCGCTTCTCGTCCAAAGCGGCTATCTCACGAGGCAACCCGGTGGCTCAGCCGGATGGCCTAGTCAGCCCACCAGTCGCGCTGGCCCTCGACGTCTTCGCGCGGAGCCTCGCCGAGATTGGGCGCGCCGATGACGATGATCTCGAGGCCCTCCGGCCCGGCTTCGTAGCCTCGCCACGTCCCGGGCGGGACACGCACCACGTCCCACTCCTTGAGCTCGACGATCTCGTCGTCGAGTTTCATCCGCCCGCTCCCGCGCACGACCAGGTACACCTCCTCCTGCTTCTTGTGCGTGTGGCCGTAGGGAAAGCGATAGCCGGGCGGGACGCGCTGGTAGCTCAGGCCGGATTGCTCGAGCTCGAGCGCCTCGGTCGCCGAGCGGAACTCCAGGTCCGGCGCGCCGTCGAACCTGGACCCGACGTCCTCAAGGTCCTCCTTCAGGTTCCTGAGCGTGAACGGCACGGCCGCAATCCTACGGTGCCTTGCGGGCTGGGCCCCCCCGACCTAATGGGTACTGCTTTCCATGCAAAGGGGCTATCTCGCATCGCAGCTCTAACCGAAGTGGCGACCGCTCGGGCGTGAGGCGATCGACCAGCGCCAGGGAGGTTCCTCGCCCGGCGGGAACAGGTAGTGGTCCCGACCGGGGAGTGTCTCTAACGGAACCAGGGCCGGATCGTCCTCGAGACTCAGCCGAAGGCTGGACGCGGCGGTGATCTCGCTGGGTCCGGCGATGCGATCGATTCGCTCCCAGGGCTGGCCCGGCCGGTAGAGCCAGTAGGTGACTCGAACCCGCCCGCCCAAGCGGCGCTGGTCGTCCACCGATGTGAACTCGGTGACCCGGCGGCCCGAGGAGGTGAGTCCCGCGTGCGTGCCCGGTGAGGCGCAGCTCTGCCGCCGGCAGTAGCGGAAGTCCACCGGAAGCTCAGCGCCGGCGACGGTCGGCTGGGGCGCGAGGTACCGGACCAGCTTCCCGAGCGGAAAGCCGTAGGCCAGGGCGAGGGGGTTCCGCCCGCAGGGGATCGGATAGCGCGGGGCGCACGCGATCCGGCTGGCGAGCATCTCGCCGAGCTCGCGATCCGCCTGTCGCCGTGGAGATGCCACCAGCGCGGCGATCGCGACCACGATCAGCAACCCGATCATCCCGGCGAGCGCCAGGTACTCGACCGAGGCGGCGCCCCGGCGCCACGGTTGGCAATCCGGCACCACCGCACGTTCGCGCGGGGGGTGTGTCGCCCGGCGCGCACTCCGCGCCGAACGCGCGGCGGATGAGTGCCGCGCTCTATGATCGACTCATGGAAGGCTTTGGTGGTCTATTCGGCGATCCTGAGGAGATGCGGCGCCGCATGGAGGAGCTCCAGGAGCAGATGCAGGGGGCTCAGAAGGTGGCCTGGGCCGACAACGCGATCAAGCTCGCGGTCGAGATGACGGTGGCGGCGATCGGCTCGCTCGAGCTGAGCGGCTCGAGCGACGAGCAGGCGGTCCAGGTGCGCGACGCGATCAGGATCGTCTTCCCCGAGGCGGTGACCCTGGTGAGGGAGGCCCGGGAGGGATTGCAGGACTGATGCGCCTCCACGCCCGCGCCGCCTGATCCAGTGGGCCTACCGGAACCCTCGGTAAGCAACACCGCGCTCGTCACCGGTGCCTCGTCGGGAATCGGCGCAGCGATCGCCGCGGAGCTCGCCTCGCGCGGCTACTCGCTCGCGCTCGTGGCGCGGCGGGAAGAGCGGCTGCGCAGCCTGGCCACCGAGCTCGCCTCCGAGCATGGAGTTGAGGCGGCGGTGATCGCCTGCGACCTCGCCGACCCGGCCGAGCGAGATCGCCTGACCGACGAGCTCAGGGCCGGTGGCCGCGCGGTCGAATTGCTGGTCAACAACGCCGGCTTCGGGCACCAGGCCGACTTCGCGCCCAGCCCGCGGGAGCGCATGGTCGAGATGGTCAGGCTGAACGTCGAGGCCGTCGTCGACCTGACCAGCCGGTTTCTCGGGCCGATGGTCGAGAAGGGGCGCGGAGGCGTGATCAACATCGCCTCCACCGCCGCCTTTCAGCCACTCCCGGGCTCGGCGGTCTACGCGGCCAGCAAGGCATTCGTCCTCTCCTTCAGCGAGGCGATCCGCACGGAGCTGCGTGGCTCCGGCGTCACGGTCACCGCCGTCTGCCCCGGGCCGGTCAAGACCGAGTTCACCGAGGTCGCCGGCGTCGGGGGCGTCGAGGAGCGGACCCCGGGCGCCGTTTGGATGACGGCCGAGGAGATCGCCCGCCACGCCGTGGACGGCGCGCAGCGCGACCGTCGCGTCGTCGTTCCAGGCACGCTGAACCGCGCCACCGCCCTCGCCGGCCAGCACAGCCCCAGGGCCGTCGCTCTGCCGCTGATCAGCCGGATCTGGCGCAACATCTAGCCTGATGAGTGGGCCGTCTCCCATCTAGATGCCGACCCTCGAGGCCCGCGGCGTCGAGATCGCGTGGAGCGAGCGAGGTGATGGTTCTCCGGTCCTGTTGATCCATGAGACCGCGGCCATGGGCGCGATCTGGGAACCGGTCGCCGGGTCGGTGTCCGAGCGGTGCCGGGCGATCTTCTATGACCGGCGCGGGTGGGGCCGCTCGAGCGCCCCGGAGGATTATCGGCGGACCACGGTCGAGGAGCAGAGCGAGGACGCCGTCGCCCTGATCGAGCGGGTCGCCGGTGAGCCCACGGTCGTCTGCGGGGCAAGCCTGGGCGCGGTGATCGGCCTCGACCTGCTGCTTCGGCGCGCCGATGCCGTCTCCGCTGCGGTGCTGATCGAACCTCCGCTGCTGCAGCTGCTCCCGGTGGCGACCCAGGCCCTCTCCGATGACCGTCGCCGCCTGGAGGGCGCGGCTGCCACCGGTGACGACGTGATCGAGCTCTACCTCTCCGGCGGCCTACCCGCGCTGGGAGCGGGGGTCGGCCGGCTCCCGGAGTCCATGGCGACCGCCGCACGGGAGCGACCCTGGAGCGTGATGGCTGAGCTCGGCATCGCCTCCGGATGGCGGGCGCCGCCGTCGCGCCTGGCGGCCGCCGAGCGCCCGTCGGCGATCGTCACCGCGGCCTCGACGCCGCCGCTGCTCCGCGATGCATCTACCGCACTCGCGGGGCGGCTCGCCCGTAGCTCCTCCCGCGAGGTCGATTCGGGTGCGCGGGCCCCGCACGTGGGAGCCGCTGAGCAGGTCGCGACATTGCTCCTGGAGCTCAGTCGGTAGGGGGAAGTGGCTCCGCCAGGACTTCGACCACGCCGCCCCGGCGGACCAGCACCGCGCCGGACTCCAGGAAGGCAGCGAGGAACGCTGTCGGGATCGCCGCCAGCACGGTGATCACGGCGTCGATCGAGAACGCCGCGAGTCCGCGACCGGTGCCGGGGCGAAGCCGCCCAGATGCCGCCTCGGAGGCGAAATCGCGATGGAAGGTGAGCAGGTTGAGGAGCGTCTGCCACATCGATGCCATCCCCGGCCGGACCAGATAGCGGACACGCCGGACCTCGAGCCCCCGGCGGGCGAGAAGCAGGCGGAGCGCGCGGGGCGTCGGCTCGATCCCGTAATGCGAGGGCGCGCCGCCAGGCCCGACCCGGTTTATGTTGGGGCTGAGTGCGGCCCAGTTCTCCGCTCCGAGCCAGGCCTGAAGGCTCGCCGCGTTGGCGGCGCGTACCACGACACGCTCGCCGCGCCGCTCCCGACCGGACATAAGCGTCTCGGCCGCGGCCTCGGGCGAGGGGATCGCATTCCGCGCGGCGACGAGCCCGCAGTTCTCGCAACGATCGATCACCTGGTCCTCGCGCCCGCCGTAGCCGGCGGCCTCGACCCAGGCGAAGAGCGGCTCGCCGCAGGCGGGGCAGCGCTGCGAATTCGGCCCGGCTCCATGCTCGAGGCTGACGGTGCGCCCCCGCCGGGTGCTCAGTCCGATCGGCATTCGGCTCAGGCCTCGACGGGAATCAGCTGCTCGACTCCTTCCACCTGCCAACGGACGTCGAAGCGATCCAGGCCGCGGAGGAACTCCTTTGGATCGTACGCCTGGGAAGGAGCCAGGCCTCCGCGCGCCTTGAAGCCGCGGCCTGGCGGCGAGGAGCGCTCCCCGGGCCACCGCCGCGGCTGTCAGGCCGTAGACGTCCCGCCCACTGATCACGCCCTTGCGCTCGACCTCACCGAGCTTCGCTTCGCAGACGATCATCCACCGCATCCTCGCCCGCTGCTCCGGCGTGGGCCCCTCGGGGAGTCGGGAGATGACCGATTCGGCGAGGCGCTTCAGCGGCGTTCTCATCGCCAGCCCCGCGGGCCGCATCGTCGCGGCAAAGAGCGGCGCTAGGCGTTCGCTCGAGAAAGCCGACACGTTCATGGTCGAGCGCACGTTGCGCGTGGGAATGTGCCGCGGCGCGGTGATCTGCTCACCCGAGGGATAGCGGATCATGCGCCGCCGGCCGACGGAAGCGGGAAACTCGTACGTGCCCCTCGAGGCGCTGCCGCCCGCCTCAACCCACCTCATGTTCCTCCACTCCAGGTCGCTGCCGCTGATGATCTCCAGGGTGCTGCGGGCGGTTCCCTGGCTCGGCGTGAAGTTCTGCCAGCAGTAGTGCACCGAGAGCTCGTCGAGCTCGCCCATGCCATCGGCCGTGAGCGAGGCGATCATGTCGCCTGGGACGTAGTCGAAGCCCATGGCGGGTATCACCGCGACCTCCGCTTCGGATGCTCCCGGCCCGTATCGCTCGAGGGCCAGCTTCATGTAGGGCTGCTCGCCCGTGGTGTCCAGGTAGTGCGTCGCGGTTTCCACCGCCGCGGCCAGGACCGGCTCGCCGAAGCGGACGAAGGGACCGGCGCAATCGACCACGACGGAGCAGTTGGCGAGTAGCTGCCGCAGCGAAGCGGGGTCGTCGAGGGTCGCCTGCCGCGCCGTGATGTCCCCTTCCAGCTCGGCGGCGAGAACGTCGAGCTTGCGGCGGTTGCGGCCAGAGACGATCAGCTCCGCCTTTGCGTCCGCGAGCTCGGCCGCGACCAGCCGGCCGGTGTATCCGGTGGCTCCGTAGACGGCGATTGGGCCCTGCTGCCTGGAGATAAGCGGCATCGCGGCCAAGATACAGTCCCCCCATGCAGCTCCGCGAGACCATGACCGGCGCTAATGGTGCTCACCAAGGTCCACAGGCTGCCGGTGATCGAGGGAGGACGGCTCGCCGGGATCGTCGGCCTCGATGACCTCGCCGTCCGCACGGGCAATCTCGAGGTCGCCCGGCAGATGACCGCCGACCTGAACGAGGGCGCGCTGCCCGAGTCCTGCTTCCACGAGCGCGCTTAGACAGACTCCCGATCCGTGAACGCGCTCGCGAGCAAACAGGAGCTGCTCGCCTTCCAGGCCAGGTGGATGCGGCGTGCGGGCGCAGCTGCCGTGGCCGGTGCATTCATCGTGACGGCGGCGACCGTGCTGCAGCGCGCCGGCCTGAACGTTCCCAGCGGCGACTCGGACGCCGATCAGTTGGCGTTCACGCACGCGCACAGCGCGCGTCTGATTCTCTCGTCGGTGATTCAGGGGGTCGGGTTCTCCCTTTTCCTGGCCCCGCTGCTCTTCCTTTTCCGGTCGGCGCAGGGCAGAGCCGAGCGGGTGCGCGGGGCGTTGGTCGGTCTGGTCGTGCTCGGACCGCTGGCCTTCGGCGCCGGATTGGCGATCTCCGCGGTCGGCAGCTCGCATTCCGCGGACAAGTTCGACCAACAGGCTCCTGCGGTCGAGCGCCAGGCGCGTGAGCGGGCACAGGCGGCCGCATCGGCGCCCACCCAGCGACCTGATCAGAAAGCAGAGCCCGGGAAATCCGGTGCGACTCCGACCACCACGGCGACCTCCACCAGCGGAACGAGCACCTCGACCGGCTCCGGTGCCACCACGACGGCGGCGAAGCCCAAGACTCCGGAGCAGGCAGCGAGCGAAGCACGGGAGGGTCTCGCCGACCACCTGAACAAGCACACCACGCTGCTCCTGATCGGCAGCCTCGTCTCGACGATCGGGATACTCGCCCTGGTCTTCGGGTTGATCTACACGCCCCTCTGGTCTATGCGTGTAGGGCTGCTGACGCGCTTCTGGGGCGCGCTGGGCATGGCCACCGGCTTTGCCCTGCTCCTTCTCGGTCTCGTAGGGATCGCCTTGATCGTCCTCTGGTTTGCCGCACTTGGGCTGATGTTTCTCGGCTGGTGGCCCAGACCGCTGCCGCCGGCCTGGGCGGCCGGCGAGGCGGTCCCCTGGCCGCGGCCCGGCGAGGACATCGGGCCGCCCCTCGAGGAACGGGGCCGCTCCGGCACCGTCGAGGGCAGTGGTAGTGAGATCTCCGAGCCGGGGCCGCCGGAGAACGGTGGACCGGCGCAGGCTCCCGAGCAGCCCGCCGACGAGACCCAGGGCCCGCGGCGCAAGAAGCGCAAGCGGCGTAAGTGAGGATCAGGCCTTGGGTGGCGGCGGGGCCGCCATCAGCTCCACCCGGTGACCGCCTGGCGCGATCGCGAAGGCGCGGTCAGCGCCCCAGAGCTGGCGGGTGTCCTCCACCTGGAAGCCCGCCTCGCGAAGCCTCTGCTTGGCCTGCACGTGGTCGGGGGCGACGACCGCGGCGTGGCCGAGCGCCGGCGCGGTGTGGCCCTCGGTGAGGATCAGGTGGATCTGGGTGCCGTCGCGCTCGAGCCAGCGGACCGAGTCGCCGAGCACATCGGCCGCGGGGACCTCCTCGAAGCCGAGCAGTCCCCAGAACTCGACCGAGCGGTCGCCCTGGTCGGGCGGTACCTCGAGTGAGACGTGATGGAGCACGACGCCAGCATCTCAGACGGCAGCGTCTAGAAGATCGGGGGCCAGCGCCGACCGGACCGCTGGCGGTCCGCCTGCCGGGCGATCAGGCCCAGGCCGAGCAAAGCGAGGCCGACCACCGCCAGGCCACCGACGGCCATGCCGGTCGCGGGGAGGGTGTTGGCATCGCCCGCGGCTTCGGGGGAGGCAACCGCGGAGGACTCCGAGGTCGCTGACCCGCTCGAGTTCGCTCCGGCCGAGCCGCCGCTGCCTCCGCCGCCGCCGCTCGAGCTCAGCACTCGGACGGTGCCGTGCATGTTCGGATGGATCGTGCAGATGTAGCTGAAGGTCCCGGCCGAGGTGAAGCGGTGGGAGGCGCTCCGCCCCTGATTCAGGTCCGGGGTCTTGAAGCTGCCGTCGTTGGCGGTGGCATTGTGCAGGGCCTGGCCGGTGTTGTGCCAGGTCACCGTATCGCCGATCGCCACCGTGACTGAGGCGGGCGAGAAGAAGAAGTCAGCGATCGTGACAGTCGCCGAGGCGGCCTTGTGGGCGCCGCCCCCGGGGCCGTCCGCGGGCGGGCTGTCGGCGAGGGAGGTGTCGGTCGTCCGACTTTGGTCAGGCGCCTCACCCGGAGTTCCCGCGGCCGGCCCCGTCGGCGACGCCTCAGGTGTCGACGGCCCAGCTTCCCCGCCAGGGTCGGCAGGCGGAGTCGGGGGCGCGGGAGCTGGCGTGGTCGTCGTCGTGGCGTCCGTGGTCGTTCCGGCGTCCTGTGCGGCCGAGATGGCGGGTACGGCACAACTGGCCGCGAGGACGAGCATCCCGCTCGCCAGCGCTCTTGCTCCCTTCATCGATCGAATCCTAGGACCCGCACCTATCTGGTGGGTACGGAATTCTCGGCGCTCCGGATTTACTCAGCCCAGGGCACTGACCCCGGGAGGAGTGTCGGAGCGCTCGGGCTCGCGCTCGGCCGCGACCCGCTTCCGGTGGGTGCGTATCTCGCTCATGATCCGCTCCAGCCGCGGCTCGGTGGAGGCGTCGACGTGGGTCATCGCCGCCCCGATCGCCGGGTGCACCGACGCGATCCGCTCGTGCATCGCCTGCGCGACCGCACGGTAGGTGGGATGACCCTCGCGCCCGGAGCGCAGCTCGATCAGGTGCATCGCCTCGCGCGCGTTCAGATCCAGCAGGTAGCGGATCCGGTAACCGAGGCAGAGCGCGTAGGGCGCCGCATCGCGCAGGCCGGCGGCGGCGAGCCGCTCGTGCTCGGCGCGAGAGAGCTCCAGGGCGCGCTCGTATTCCGACCCGGCTCCGGCCTCCCTGACCTCGTCGGGGATACCGGCGCCCAGGTCCGGGCTGAGGCGCTGCCACTGGCAGGTCAGCATTCGGTGGCGCTGCAGGTCGCGGAAGCCTCCGTAGTCGGAGACGATCTCGAAGCGGTAGCGCACGGCCTCCCAGCCGCGACCGGGGCGGTGGCGGCGGTTTGGCCGGTTCCCGGCGAGGCCGGCAATGATCTCGGCCTGCTCGTCCGGAGGCAGGGCGCGTACCCGGTCGAGGATCGTCCGCTCGGAGCTGCCCGCCGACTCGAACAGCGACGCGGCGATCAGCTCGTCCTCGGAGCCGTCGACGTCGATCAGCTCGACTGACGGCGCGTCGGAGACCTCGGCACGATCGAGGCCCAGGCGGGCGACCCAGCGTTCTGCAGACTCCCGCCGTTGCTCGAGATATGAAATCCATTCCCCGCCGCGGTTCGGTCGCTCCACCCTGGCTACGAAGCTCGGCATCACCTTCTTGAGTTCCTCGAGGATCATCGTTGCGAAGTGGCGGGCCTCGGGCAGCGGCGAGGCCAGCATGCGCAGCAGGAGCTGCTCGTAGGCCTGGCCCGAGGCGAAGATGCCGACGTGGCTCAGGGTCGCGGCGGGCAGCAGCCCGCGCAGCAGGTCGAGCCCCTTGGCCTTGATCGAGCGCTGCCAGGCCGCCTCGGGCTCTTCCCCCCGAGGCCACCGCTCGGCGGCCCACTCACGCACCTGGGCGAGCGAGCGGGAGTAGATCGCGAACAGCTCCTCCATCGCCTGCGCGTACTCGGGCCCGAGCTCGTCGTCGCGGTAGAAGCGGTGGCCCCCTCCGGCCGACTCGGGCAGCGGCTGGTCGTAGGGGATGTAGCGGGTGGACTGCTCGAGGTAGGCGGCGAGCCTGCCGCGCTGAAGCACCTTCGTGAGGACGTTGGACACCCACTCGCAGGCGACGTGCGCGCCGCCCACCTGGGCGATCGAGTCGTCGCCGTAGCCCATGAACACCCGCTCGTAGAGCCCCGCGGCGCGCTCACCCTCCTCGCCTTCGAAGGGTCGCCCGCCCTCAGGGACGTCGGCTGCGAACTCGTCCAGGTAGAGGCGGCGGAGAGGCCCGGCGTAGCGGGAGTAGCGGGCGAACAGCGCTCCCTTGATCGTCTCGGGCAGGTTGACCAGCGCGAAGACTGGGCGGTCGAGGTTGGTGAAGTGGGGGAGCAGCAGCCTCCGCTCCTCTTCTGTGAATTCCTCGACGGGGTAGCGCACGGGTTGAGGATCGTAGACGCCGGGGCCGATGCTCCGGGTGGCGGATTTGACCGCTCTATCCCCAGATCGACTGTGCGATCAGAGCCGCCACGACCGCGATCGCGGTGGTCCAGGCCACGGCCTGCGCCGCCAGCTTGGAGTCGAGCCCGTAGACGTGGGCGACCAGCAGCGTGTTGATTCCACAGGGCATCGCCGCCAGCAGCAAATAGGGCCCGGGAAGGTCGATGAAGGGGAGCGAGAGGAGAAGTAGCAGTCCCGGTGCGATCACGAGGCGCAGCAGGATCGCCGCGCCGACCGGCGGATCGAACGGCGAACCGAGCCAGCATGAAACGGGTCGCTCCTCGGCTCCGCCTGCGGAGCGCCCTCGCATATCCTCAACCTCCTCGGCGAGCACCGCCCCGACCGCAAAGAAACCAATCGGAAGCAGCGCGATCACGAAGCCGCGCGAGATGTCGACGAGGACGTCGGGCGCGAGCGAGTCCGGGACGAGCAGGCCGGCGATCGCGGCGTAGAGCAGAGGGTTGCGCGTGAAGAAGGCGACCACGCGGTCGCGGAACCCCTCTCCCGCCTTGGTGCCGAAGGCCGCACCGGTCCCGAAACCGAGCAGGAGGAGCGACGGCGCCGGGACGACTATGTCGTAGACGACGGCTTCGCCGAGCGCGTGGAACCCGAGCAGCGACGCGACCAGCGGGTAGCCGAGATAGCCGGAGTTGGGGATCAGCGTCCCGGTGATCAGCGAGCCGGTGGCGGGACGTGAGAGGCGCAGCAAACTGCTGCCGGCGAGCCAGGCGATGCCCGCCGCGGAGAGGATCGCGACCCAGCCGATCACGAGCCCCCCTGCCTCGTCGGCGTTGATGTGGGTGCGGGCCAGGTTGAAGAAGACGACGAACGGGATCAGCGTGTAGAGCGAGATCACCAACGCCCGGCGCGCCCAGCCGACCGCGACGGACGGCCAGCGGCGCTCGGCGGCGACCCCGGCGCTGCTGGAGATCGCGATCGCGGCGATGGTGAGGAGGACGCCCAAGAAGGCGCCATCCTCGCGGAAGCGACCTAGATCGTGGTCGCGAGCGATCCCGCCGCGTGGGAGGCCCAGTCGATCAGCGGCGAGGGGGCGACGCCGAAGGCGATCGTGGCGGCGCCGCAGAGCAGGGCGGAGCCCACGATCAGTCCACAGCGGCTGGCGCCCCTCGGCACCGCATTTGCCTCGGGAGAGCCACCCGCGATCGCGGGTAGCGGCCCCGCGTCCGCCGCGGGCGGCTCCGCGCTGGGCTCGGGCCGCATCCAGACAGCGCCAACCACCCGCAGGTAGTAGGCGAGCGACACCATCGTTCCGATCACGATCGCGACGCCGAGCCACGTGTAATCGCCGTCTACGGTCGCCTCGATCAGGAAGAGCTTGCCCATGAAACCCGAGGTCCCGGGCAGCCCGGCCAGGGCGAGCATCCCGATCGTGAGCGGCCAGGCGAGCAAGGGCCGGGAGCGGCCGATGCCGGCGATGGCGTCGATGCCGTCGCCGTGATCGGTTTCCCGCTCGCGGGCGACCACCACCGCGAAAACCGCCAGGTTCATCAGCGTGTAGGCGGCCAGGTAGAAGACGAGCGCCTCGAGCCCGGTCTCCGTGGCGACGACGACCCCGGCCAGCATGTATCCGGCCTGGGCGATCCCGGAGTAGCCCATCAGCCGCTTCAGCGAGTCCTGGCCGAGCGCGCCGATGTTGCCGATCGCGATCGAGGCGACCGCCAGCGCGGCGAGCGCGGGCTTCCAGTCGTGCGCGATCGGCCCGAGCGCCACCTCGAAGAGCCGTGCCAGCGCGATGAAGGCGGCGGCCTTGGTCGCCACGGCCATGAAGGCGGTGATCGGCGTGGGGGCTCCCTGGTAGACGTCGGGCGTCCACTGGTGGAAGGGGGCCACCGACGTCTTGAAGGCGAGGCCGGTCGCAACCATCGCGGTGCCGATCAGGACGAGGGTGTCGTTGCCGTTGTCTCCAGCGAGCCCCTTGGCGATCCCGGCGAAGTCGGTCGACCCCGAGCCGCCGTAGAGCAGCGCGAAGCCGTAGAGCACGGTCGCCGACCCGATCGAGCCGATGACCAGGTACTTGAGGCCGGACTCGAGCGAGCGCTCCGTGCGCCGGGCCGAGGCGCAGAGGACGTAGAGGGGGATGGAGAGCAGCTCGAGCGCGACGAAGAAGGCGATCAGGTTCTGCGCCTGCGCGATCAGGGTCATGCCCAGCACCGAGCCGAGCAGCAGGTTGTAGAACGCGCCATGCCCGGCCTCCTCCGCTGCGGGCTCGCGGATCGAGAGCAGCACGGCGATCGCAGCGGCGAGGCAGGCGATCAGCGTCGCCGCGAGGCCGAAGGCGTCGAGCCGCAGCGCCCCGGCGACCAGGTTCTCGTTCGAGCCCCACTGCCAGATCGCCAGGCCGGCCGTGGCCGCCAGGACCGCGATCGTCAGGTAGGCGATCGTGAAGCGACCCAGCCGCGGGATCAGCCCGAGCAGCAGCACGATGCAGAGCCCGGCCGTGAGGGCGATGACGGGCGAGAGCCCGGCGTAGTCGACGTGGGGAGCGTTGAAGGTCATCGCTCCGCCACCTGGGTCGGCGCCGACGAGGTCGAGCTGAGCTGGCCACTCACCGAGTTATCGGCCCGATGCAGGATCAGCCCCGGCCAGAGCGCGAGAGCCACGATGCAGGCGACCAGACCGGCGATCACGGTCCCGTCGAGCAGGCCGATCTCACGCGACTCGATCCCGTCGGGCTTGCGGTTGTGCATCGCGTGCTGGTAGAGGCGAAGGGCGTAGTACGCGGCCAGCGCGATGCCGATCGCGGCGACGAAGGCGTAGACGATCTTCGCCTGGAAGATGCCGTTGAGGATGTAGAACTCGCCGATGAAGTTGGCGGATCCGGGCATCGCAAGCAGGGCCAGAGTGGCGATCAGGAACAGGGCCGCGAGCACCGGCGCCCGCATCGCGAGGCCGCCCATCCGCGTGATGTCGTCCGTGCCCGTGCGCGCCACGAGCACCACGACGATCAGCATCAGCGGCGCGACGACGAGCCCGTGGTTGACCATCTGGAGGACGGCGCCATCGGCGCCGTCGGGTCGCAGGCTGAAGAGGCCCAGCGTGATGAAGCCGAGCTGCGCCATCGAGGAGTAGCCGAGGATCAGCCTCGCGCTCGTCTGGGTGAACGCCATCACCGAGCCGTAGAGGATCGAGGTGACCGCGACCAGCAGGATCACCTCCTGGAAATGGCTGGTCGCGGCCGGGAAGATCGGCAGCACGATTCGCAGGAACCCGTAGGCCCCCACCTTCGAGAGCACTCCGGAGAAGATCGCCAGGGCAGGCAACGGCGCCACCCGGTAGGCATCAGGCATCCAGCCGTGCAGCGGGAAGGCTGGCATCTTCACCAGGAAGGCCGCTGCGAAGAACCAGAAAATCCAGTACTGGCTGCCCGTGCCGAGCGGGTTCGCCGCCAAATGCTGGATCGAGAAGTCAGGGGTTCCGCCGTCGGCGCTCAGGATGCCTGTGGCGATCGCCCCGGCCAGCATGAGCAGCGAGCCGACCAGCGTGTAGATGAACATCTTGAGCGTGGCGGGCTGGGGCCTGATCGGGCCCTCGCCCTCCTCCGGCCGCCCCGGATGCTCCTGCCCCCAGCTCCCGAACAGGAAGTAGAACGGGATCAGCATCAGGTCGAAGAAGAGGACGAACAGGATCAGGTCCTGGGCGAGGAAGGCGCCTAGTACTGCCGTCTCCGCGAGCCCGAACATCAGGAAGTAGAGCCGGGGGCGATCGGGCGGGTTGATCGCCGACCAGAGCGTGGCCGCGAACCAGAGCACGGTCGTGAGCAGGACCAGGAAGAGGCTGATGCCGTCGACGCCGAGCTGGTAGCGCACCCCGAGCGCGGGGATCCAGCTGGCATCGACCGTGTGCTGGAGGCCGCCCGACGGGTCGAAGCCCGCGACGAACACCACCGCGATCACCAGCGAGATGAGCGGCCCCACGGCCGCCACCCATCCAGTGATCCGGCCGGGGAAGAGAGCCGCGACCAGCGCGAGCGTCAGCGGCGCCCAGATCAGGGTCTCGGTCACGACGCGATCTCCCTAACCAGACCCGCCATCACGAGCTCTGCAGGAGGAAGTAGAGGCCGAGCCCGGCGAAGCCGGTGACCAGGAGCAGGGCGTAAGAGCGCAGGTAGCCCGACTGGGCGCCGCGAACGCCGGCGCTGGCGCCCCGGACCAGGTCGGTTGCGCCGACGACCAGGCCCTGGATGACGTAGCGCTCGAAGGTCGAGTTCGCCCAGCGGCCAACGGCAAGCGACGGGCGCACGACCAGGATGTCGAT
This sequence comes from uncultured Solirubrobacterales bacterium, assembly GCA_963801055.1. Lineage (GTDB taxonomy): Bacteria > Actinomycetota > Thermoleophilia > Solirubrobacterales > 70-9 > DASUPK01. The sequence goes on from CAWDDE010000003.1 coordinate 358,205, forward strand.
CGCCTCGTCGAAGTACCACTTGCGCTCGAGGAAGTCGTGCTCCCACGAGAAACGCTTCTGAAGGGCCGCCGTCCAGCCGCGGTTGCGCAGGTACGCGTAGTAGGCGATCGCGATGCCGAGCACCGAGATCAGCCCGCCGATCAGCAGGCCCCGATAGGCCGCGGTGGTGCTCGGCCCCTGCTCATAGAGCCTCGAGTCGAGGAAGGACCCGTGCAGGAACCGGTGGACGACGTCGTCGACGCCGGGGATCTGCACGAATCCGGCGAAAAGCGCCCCGAAGGCCAGGACGCTCATCGCGATCTTCATCGGCCACTCTCGCTCGGCGATCTGGTGGCTCGGCCCGGGGAAGCCGATGTCGGTGTCCTCCTTCTCGCCCGACGCCGGGTTCTCGGGCTCGGCGTGGTGGATATGCCCCTGCTCGAGCTCGCGGGCCTCCTCGACGGGTTCGCCGAAGACCACGCGGAAGCCGATCCGGAACGCGTAGAAGGCCGTCAGCAGCGCCCCGATGTAGCCGCCGATGGTGAAGATCACGTAGAAGCCGCCCCGGTAAGCGGCGAAGTCGAGGATCTCGTCCTTCGAGAACCATCCCGAGGTGAGCGGGAAGGCAGCGAGCGCCAGGGCGCCGATCAGCAGCATGGCGGAGGTGAACGGCATCGCCCTGCGGAAGCCGCCCATCCTGTCGATGTTCTGGCGGTTCGCCATCGCGCCGATCACCGATCCGGCTGCCATGAAGAGAAGCGCCTTGAAGAAGGCGTGGGTCATCAGGTGGAAGAGGCCCTCCGAGTAGGCCCCGATCCCGACCCCGACGAACATGTAGCCGATCTGACTCATGGTCGAGTAGGCGATGATTCGCTTCAGGTCGGTGACGACCAGCGCGATCGTCGCCGCGATCAGGAGAGTGGCGAGCCCGATGAAGGCTGCGATGTCGGCGGCGGTCAGCCCGATCTCGAAGAGCGGGTGGAAGCGGGCGATCAGGTAGACGCCGGCGGTCACCATCGTCGCGGCATGGATCAGGGCAGAGACCGGAGTCGGACCTTCCATCGCGTCCGGGAGCCAGGTGTGCAGGGGGACCTGCGCGGATTTGGCGATGGCCCCGACAAGCAGCAGCAGGCAGATCGCGATCACGACGCCCTGGTTGGTGTGGAACGTGTCAGGTGCCTTGCTGAAGATCGAGAGCAGGTCGAAGGTGCCCAGCTCCCGGAAGATGAACAAGGCAGCGAGCACCATGCCGACGTCGCCGATCACGTTGATGACGAAGGCCTTCATGCCGGCTCTGGTCGCAGTGGTGCGCCGGAACCAGAAGCTGATCAGCGCGTAGGAGGCGAAGCCGACGAAGGCCCAGCCGACGATCAGCAGAACCAGGTTGCCGGCCAGAACCAGCAGCAGCATCGAGAAGACGAAGAAGTTCAGGTACGCGAAGAACCGGTTGAAGCCGCGGTCCGAGGTCATGTAGCTGATCGAGTAGAGGTGGATCAGCGCCGAGACCCCGCTGACGATCAGGCACATGTAGACCGAGAGCGGGTCGACCAGAACGTTGAGCTGGATGTTGAGGCCCGCCGCGCTCGCGTAGTCGTAGAGGGAGGAGGTGTGCTGGCGGGCGTCGACCGGGTCGCCCAGGATCTGAACCAGCGCACCGATCGAGGCCAAGAACGAGAGGGCGATCATCGCCGTGCCGATCCATCCCGCGCTCCGGCTCGGGAGGAATCGCCAGCCGAGGCTGATGATCAGCGTCCCCGCGAGCGGGAAGGCGAGCACCAACCAGCCGTACGCGGTTGCCGGCAAGCCCTAACCCCTGAGGGTGCGCAGGTCGTCGACGTTGAGCGGGATGCGGCGCCGGTAGGCCGCGACGATGATGCCCAGCCCGACCACCACCTCGCAGGCGGCGATCACCATCACGATCAGTGCGAAGACCTGTCCGTCCTGGTTGCCGAGGGACCGGGAGAAGGCGAGCAGCGCCAGGTTGCCGGCGTTCAGCATCAGCTCGAGGCAGAGCAGAATCACCAGGGGGCTGCGCCGCAGCAGGACGCCGGAGACGCCGACCGCGAAGAGGAGCGCGGAGAGAACGAGATACCAGGTGATGTCCATCAGGCCGTCTCCTGGGGGGCGTTGGCCTCACCGCTGCGGTGGCGGCCTGCCAGGACGACGGCGCCGACGGCGGCCACCAGCAGGAGAAGCGAGGCGGCCTCGAAGGCGATCAGGAAGCGCTCCAGGAGGAGCTTGCCGATCGCCGAGGGCGAGCCGAAGCCGAGCTCGACCGTCGGGCCACGCGTGTCGATCGCCTGCAGGCCGGAGCCGGTGATCGCGATCGCCAACTCGACGAAGAGCGCGATGCCGAGCAGCGGCGCGATGAAGCGCTGACCCGCGATCGGCTCCCAGAGGGGCTCGTCGACGTTGCCGACATACGCCGCGACGAAGACGTAGAGCACCATCACGGCACCGGCGTAGACGACGATCTGCGCGGCCGCCAGGAACTCCCCCTGTAGCAGCAGGAAGAGTCCGGCCAGCGAGATCAGATGGACGATCAGGGCGAGGACGCTGTAGAACGGATTGCGGAGAGCGATCACCGCGATCGCGCCGCCGAGGCAGCCGATCGCCCCGAGGAAGAAGCAGACCTGCGTCACTCACCCTCCCGGCGCAGCGGAGTGCGGTCGATCGGCTCCGCGAGCAGCATCTCCTTGGTGAAGATCAGGTCCGCGCGGTTGTAGTCGGACATCTCGTAGTCGTGGCCCATCGTGATCGCGTCGAAGGGGCAGGCCACCTCGCAGTAGCCGCAGAAGATGCAGCGGGAGAGGTTGATCTCGTAGACCTCGGCGTAGCGCTCGCCGGCGGAGATCCGGTGGTCCGGGTCGTTCTCGGCCGCGACCACCCTGATGCAGTCCGCCGGACAGGCGGCGGCGCAGAGCGAGCAGCCGACGCACTTCTCGAGCCCGGTGTCCTCGAAGCGATGCAGCTTGTGGCGGCCGCGGAAGCGCGGGTAGACCGGCGTCTTCTCCTCCGGGTACTGGATCGTGACGGGCCCCTCGAGGACCCGCCCGAAGGTGGTGCGCAGCCCGCGCAGCGTCTCGCCGAAGGCCCGGTAGGCGCCGCCGACGCCCCCCGGCTTCGGGCCGCGCTGGACGGAGATCACGTCCTCGTGGTTCTCCAGGTAGGGGAAGTCGGTCCAGTCGGTCTTCTCGGTGTTGAGCCTCGCCTCCATCAGCTCACCGTCACGATCACCGCGGTGACCAGGATGTTGAGCGTCGCCAGCGGCAGCATCACCTTCCAGCCCAGCGACATCAGCTGGTCGTAGCGGAGCCGGGGCAGGGTCGCGCGGATCCAGATGAAGAAGGCGACCAGGGTGAGCGTCTTCAGCACCATCCAGATCGGGTCGAGCCAGCCGGGGCCGGGGCCCATCCAGCCGCCGAGGAAGAAGGTGACGGCGATCCCCGAGACGACGAACATCTCCAGGTACTCGGCGAGCAGGTAGGAGCCGAACCGCATCCCGCCGTACTCGGTCATGTAGCCCTGCACGAGCTCAGCGTCCGCCTCGGGCAGGTCGAAGGGCGCGCGGTTCGTCTCGGCGAAGCCCGCGACCATGAAGATCAGGAAGCCGATGATCTGGGGGACGATGTTCCAGATCGAGCCCTGGCCGTCGACGATGCTGGTCAGCGAGAGGGATCCGGTCATCATCACCACGCCGAGCAGGGCGAGGCCCATCGAGACCTCGTAGGAGATCAACTGCGCGGCCGAGCGCATGGCGCCGAGGAAGCTGTACTTCGAGCCAGAGGACCAGCCGGCGAGCAGCAGGCCGTAGAACGAGATCGAGCTGAAGGCGAAGAAGTAGAGGACCCCGATCGAGACGTCGATCCCGTAGAGCCCGATCCCATCCTGGACGTTGCCGAAGGGCAGGATCGCCAGGGTGATGATCCCCGAGAAGATCACGATCGCTGGGGCAATCGCATAGAGGAACGGCACGGCGGCCTGCGGCCTGAACATCTCCTTGCCGGCGAGCTTGACGATGTCCGCCAGCGGCTGGACCAGCCCGACCGGGCCGACCCGGTTCGGGCCATAGCGGTTCTGGAAGCGGCCGATCAGCTTGCGCTCGACGACCGTCAGCACCGGGACGATCAGGAAGACCCCGAGGAAGATGACGATCGACTTGACGACCATCACCCAGGTCGCCTCGACATAGTTGACGTCGGCGAGGGGGACGCTCATCGCTTCTCCACCTCGATTCGCGGCGCGACGCCGTTGGTCAGCAGGTTCGCGTTGGCCTCGTCCGTTCCCTCGATCAGGAAGGCCGCGCCCTCCCGCATCCGCTCGCGGATCGTGACGGTGGCCTCGACGCTGTGGCCGTTGACGGAGACCGTCACCTCGTCGCCGTTGGCGAGCTCGAGGCCTTCGGCGTCCTTGGCGGCCAGCTCCAGCTTCTGCTTCGGCATCAGGAAGCGGAGCGCCGGATTCCGCCCGGTCACGTCGGCGGCCCAGAGGTCGCGGTAGGTGCCGAGCAGGAGCCCCTCACCGTCAGCACTGTGGTCCGGCCGGGAGGTACTGCGCCTCTCGGCGGCCGGTGGAGTCCAGGACCGCCCCGGAGGCCTCTCGCCCCAGCGGATGCCCGTGCCGCCGATCTCCTCGTAGGTGAGGCCGTCGTAGAACGGGACCTCGGCGGTGAGGGCGGCGAAGACGTCCGCGGGCGCGTCGGCGCCGATACCGGCGCCGAGCTCGGCGGCGACCGCGTCGAGGAAGCGCCAGGCCGGGATCATCCCGTCGGGCAGCGGGACGTTGCGGCGGAGGCGCTGGAGGCGTCCCTCCGGATGGGTGACCGTCCCCTCCTTCTCGGCGTGGGTCTCGGCCGGGATGACGATGTCCGCGAGCCGGGTCGACTCGTCCTCGAAGGAGGCGACCGAGACCACGAAGCTGCCGGAGAGGGCCTTCCGCCAGCCGTCGGAGTCGGGGTGGGTGCGAACCGGGTCGGCGTTGACGAGCAGGAAGGCGCCGAGGTCGTGAGAGGCGAGGCCGTCCTTGATCTGGGCGCTGCCGCGGCCGCCGTCGATGCACACCAGGCCGGGCTTCGCGCCTGGCAGGCAGCCGGCCTCCCGCAGCCCGCGGGTGTTCGACTCCTCCGGGACCTCGAGCAGGCCCGGCCCGATCCGCTTCTGCATGTCGAGCGCGTGCGAGCAGGCGTGCAGCGCGTCGACCGCGTCGGGATCGCGCCAGAGCCGCTCGCCCCAGACGATCACCTGGTCGGGGGCATCGCGCAGCGTCTTCGCGATCGACTTCGTCTCGCTCTCGAATGGCCCGCCGGCGTCGTAGCCATCCGCACCGAGCGCTCCCGCCAGGGCGCGCAGGAATGAGGCCGCCTCACCCGGCGCGTAGCGGATCGCCTCCTCGGCACCGCCGTCGAGCGCCGCCGGCCGCTCCGAGGCGACCATCAGCTTCGCGCGGGCGCGCCGGACGGCCTTGCGGATCCGGAGGTCGAGGATCGGCATCTCCTGGAGCGGATCGACCCCGACCACCAGGATCGCGTCGGCGTGATCGAGGTCCGCCATTCGCGCGCTGTGATCCGGCCGGGACAGCTCTCCGAGCAGGGCGGGATCGACCGGGTTGGGGGAGCAGTCGACGTTCGAGGACCCGCCGGCCCGGACGATCCGCTGCGCGAGCCATCCCTCCTCGTTCGAGGTCCCGCCGCCGACAAGCGCCGCCGCGTTCTCGCCGGAGAGGCCAATTGCCTTCGCCACCCGGGAGACGGCCTCGTCCCAGCCGATCGGTGCTGAGGCTGCCATCGCCCGCGCGGATCATCGGCCGGGTGATCCGCTCGTCCGAGTTGAACATCTGGAAGGCGAAGCGACCCTTGTCGCAGAGCCAGCCGTCGTCCACTTCGACGTTGTCTCGTGCGTTCACCCTGAGGACGTGCTCGTCGCGTACGGTGAAGCCGACGTTGCACTGGCTCGGGCAGAGGGTGCAGATCGAGCCGGCCTGCTCGATGTCCCAGGGGCGCGCCCGGAAGCGGTAGGTGTAGGAGGTGAGCGCCCCGACGGGGCAGAGCTCGATGATGTTGCCGTGGAACGGGGCGATGTAGGGCCGCTCGTCGAAGGTGCCCACGAAGGTCTTGTCCCCTCGCTCGAGCAGCTGTAGCTGCTCGTCCTCTGCGACCTCCTGGCTGAAGCGGACGCAGCGGTAACAGAGGATGCAGCGCTCGCGGTCGATCGCCACCAGCGGCGAGAGCTCGAGCGGCTTCTGGAAGTGCCGCTTCCGGTCGGTGAAGCGGCTCTTCCCGGGGCCCCAGCCCATCGCGATGTCCTGCAGCGGGCACTCCCCGCCCTTGTCGCAGACCGGGCAGTCGAGCGGGTGGTTGATCAACAGGAACTCGACGACCGCGTTCTGTGCCTCCTTGACGCGGTCGGTCTGCGTGTAGACAACCATCCCGTCGCGGACCGGCGTCGAGCACGCGGTCTGCAGCTTCGGCATCCCCTCGATCTCGACCAGGCACATCCGGCAGGCCCCCACCGGGTCCCCGAGCTTCGGGTCGTAGCAGAAGACCGGGATCTCGACGTCGCCCATCTTGGCCGCGTCGACGAGGATGGTTCCCTCGGGCGCGGTCACCTCGCGCCCGTCGACGATCAGGCTGACCGCGTTGCGGATCGGGCGAGTCATGCTGCCAGCGCCTCCGGGAGGCCGCCCTCGATCGCCTCCATGAACTCGTCACGGAACTTCTGCACCATCGACCCCACCGGCATCGCCATCGAGTCGCCGAGCACGCAGAGGCAGTTGCCGATGATGTTCGTCTGCACCGAGGCGGTGGTCTCGAGGTCGATCGGCGTCGCCTCACCGCGGATCATCCGCTCGAGCATCTTCACCGTCCAGTTGGTCCCCTCCCGGCAGGGCGAGCACTTGCCGCAGGACTCGTGGTGGTAGAAGCGCGCCGTCCGCAGCGCCAGCTCGACGATGCTGGTGCTGTCGTCGAAGACGATGATCGAGCCCGAGCCGAGCATCGACCCCGCCTCGGCCATCGCCTCGAAGCTGTAGGGCAGGTCGAGCGCCTCGTCCGGGAGGAGCACGGGCGAGGAGGAACCGCCGGGGAAGAGGCCCTTGGTCTCGCGGCCGTCGAGCGGGCCGCCAGCGAGGTCGTAGATCAGGCCCCTGGTCGGGACGCCGAGCTCGACCTCGTAGTTGCCGGGCCTCTTCACGTCGCCGGATACCGAGACGACCTTGGTCCCCGGCGACTGCTCGGTACCGAAGCTCCTGAACCAATCCGCGCCGTTGGCGACGATGTGCGGGACGTACGAGAGCGTCTCGACGTTGTTGATCAGGGTCGGCCCGTCGTAGAGGCCCTGGACGGCCGGGAAGGGAGGCTTGAGGCGCGGGTTGCCGCGCTTGCCCTCGAGCGAGTCGAGCAGCGCCGTTTCCTCGCCGCAGATGTAGGCGCCCGCGCCGCGATGCACGACCAGCTCGACCTGCTTCCCGGTGCCGATCACATCCTCTCCGAGGAAGGCCGCCTCGTACGCCTCCTCGACGGCCCGCTCGAGGATGTGGGCCTGCAGGTCGTACTCGCCGCGGACGAAGATGAAGCAGCGGTTCGCGCCGGCGGCGCGGGCGGCGATGACGATCCCTTCGATCAGCTGGTGCGGGTTCTTCTGCATCAGCTCGCGGTCCTTGAAGGCGCCGGGCTCCGACTCGTCGGCGTTGCAGCAGAGGTACTTGTCCATGTCCCCGCGTGGCAGGAACGAGGCCTTCTTTCCCATCGAGAAGCCGGCGCCCCCGCGTCCCCGCAACCCGGATCTCTCGAGCTCCTTGAGGACCTCCTCCGAGGTCATCTGCTTATACGCCTTCTCGATCGACCGGTAGCCGCCGAGCCGGCGGTAGGTCTCGATCGAGGTCAGCCCGGGCTCGTCGATGTTGCGGAAGAGCACGCGGGTCTCCCGGACCGCCATCAGCCGCCCTCCCTCGGGTCCGGGCCGCCCGCGGCGCCGCGGTTCTCCAGGCGCTTGTCCGGCAGCACGTCTCCGCCGGACCTGAGCTGCTCGACGGCCGCCTCCGCGTCTTCCTCGGTGAGCGGCCCGTAATAGCGCTCGTCGATTGAGGCCATCGGGGCGAGGTCGCATCCGCCGAGGCATTCGAAGCCCCGAACGAAGAGCTCGCCGTCCTCGGACGTCCCCTGGCCCTGCATCCCGGCCGTCTGGCAGAACGCCTCGAGCAGGCGGTCCGCGCCGCGCAGCCAGCAGCTGATGTTTGTGCAGACGAGCACCTGGTGCTCGCCCTGCGGCTCGAGCCGGAAGAGGTCGTAGAAGCTCGCCACCGACTGCAGGTAGCCGGGGGTGACGCCCATTACCGCAGCCGCCTGGTTGATTCCCTCCGGCGTGCACCAGCCGTAACGCCGCTGCACCGCCCAGAGTGCCGGCATCGCCGCCGAGCGCATGCGCGGGTAGCGCTTCATCGCCCGACGGATCTCCTCCGCCAGCGCCTTCGGAACCTCCACCTCGGCGGGCTCGGGGACTGGGGCCGGCTCGCCGTGCGGCTCGCGCTGCTCGTGGGTCGCCTCGAGGACCTCGATCTCATCGGGCGGAATGTCGACCCCGACCAGCTCCTGTTCGTCGGGCATCGGCGGCGGCTCCGGCGCGTCCAGGATGTGCCCCGGATCGACGGTCCAGGGGCGCTTCCCCTTCGGGATAAGCGGGCTCACCGGTCGACCCCCCCGATGATCGGGTCGAGCATCCCCAGGTTCTGGATCAGGTCGGCGATCAGCCCACCCACGGACATGTCGCGGAGGGACTGCAGGTTGACGAACGAGGGGTCGCGGAAGTGGACGCGTGCGGGCTTCGATGAGCCGTCCGCCAGAACGAAGCAGCCGAGCTCGCCGCGAGGACTCTCGATCGAGTAGTAGAGCTCGCCGGGCGGCACCCGGAAGCCCTCCGTGACCAGCTTGAAGTGATGGATCAACGCCTCCATCGAGGTGGGGAGCTCGTCCCGCGGCGGCAGCACGTACTTGCGGTCGTCCGAGATCCACGGGCCCGCGGGCAGACCGTCGAGCGCCTGCTCGATGATCCTCACCGACTCGCGCATCTCCTGCAGCCGAACGCGATAGCGGTCGTAGCCGTCGCCGACGGTCCCGACAGGGATCTGGAAGTCGAAGTCGCCGTACGCCAGGTAGGGATCGACCTTGCGAAGGTCCCAGGGCTCGCCCGCGGCGCGCAGCAGCGGACCCGTGACCCCCAGCTCCAGCAGGCGCTCTCGGGAGACGATCCCGACGTCTCGCGTCCGGCGGAGGAAGATCTCGTTCCGGTCGAGCAGGGCCTCGTACTGGTCGATCCGGCTCGGCATCGCCGCGCAGAACTCCCGGACCTTCTGCTCGAAACCGAGCGGGATGTCCTCGAAGACCCCGCCGACCTGGAAGTAGCGCGTGTGCATCCGCTGGCCCGACGACATCTCGAACAGGTCGAGGACCCGGTCCCGCTCGCGGAAGCAGTACCAGAGCATCGAGATCGCGCCGAGGTCGAGCGCCGTCGTGCCCAGCCAGACCAGGTGCGACATGATCCGGTTGAGCTCCATGTGGAGGACGCGGAGGTACTGCGCCCGGGGCGGTATCTCCAGCTCCAGCAGGCGCTCGACGCAGCCGCAGAAGGCCTCCATCTGGAAGAAATAGGAGAGATAGTCCATCCGCTCGACGAACGGGATGACCTTCCAGTAGCTCTTGTCCTCGCACGACTTCTCGATCCCGGTGTGGAGGTAGCCCATCACTGGCTTCAGCTCGATCACCCGCTCGCCCTGCAAGGTCACGATCAGTCGCAGCACCCCGTGAGTCGCAGGGTGGTGCGGCCCCATGTTGATCGTCAGGACCTCCTGCTCCGGCTCGAGGCCCGGCCCTTCGAGCTCCTGCTCGGCGAGCTCCGCGGTCTGCTCCGCCAGCCGCGCCGAGGGGTCTTCGGTAAAAGGGTCAACGCCCCGCTCGGTGATATCCGCTTCGTCTCTGAAGGTCTCGTCCCCCATCACTCGAACCACCAGGGGGCTTCGATCTCGTTGTACGTGTAGAGCACAGGCTCGCCCCCGATCGGGAAGTCGCGGCGCTGCGGCCAGCCCTCGTAGTCCTCGGGCATAGCGATGCGGCGCAGATCGGGGTGGCCGCGGAAGACGATTCCGAAGAAGTCGTAGGCCTCGCGCTCCTGGAACTCGGCGGTCGGGTAGAGGGCCACGCACGAGTCCAGCTCAGGGAGCTTCTCCTCGGCGGAGGCCCCGGTGGATCCATCGCCTGCCGCGGGATCCTCGAGCAGCGCCTTGACGTTGATCCGCTCCACCCGCTCGCGGCAGAGCAGCTCATAGTGGACCGCGAAACGGGGTGTGGCGGGCAGATAATCCGCGGCGTGCAGGCTGGAGAGAAATTCGTAGCCCTGGTCGTCGCGGTCGCGCAGCCAGCTGAGCGCGTGGAGGATGCCGTCGGGATTGACGATCAGCATCGCGCGATCGTGCTCGAAGGCGGTCTCGACGACGGTTCCCTGCCGGCCCTCCTCGATGCCCTGGGCGATCAGCTCGAGGCCGGGGGCGTCAGGCATCCCTGTGCTCCTTGACGGCCTCGGCCGCACGCTCGATCGCCTCGGGCGTCGGCTCGCCCGGCTCGAACCGCGCCCACTCCTCGGTGCCGATCGCGTTGTAGCGCTGGCGCCAGCCGAGATCCGGCTCGCCGCGGACAAGCCGCTGCAGCTTGTTGAAGCCGTGCAGTACCGCCTCCGGCCGCGGCGGACACCCCGGGACATGAATGTCGACCGGCATGAACTTGTCGGCGCCCTGGACGACGGCGTAGTTGGCGAACATGCCTCCGGACGACGAGCAGGCTCCCATCGCCATCACCCACTTCGGTTCGAGCATCTGGTCGTAGACACGGCGGACGACCGGCGCCATCTTGATCGAGACCCGGCCCGAGAGGATCAACAGATCCGCCTGCCGCGGGGTGGCCCGGAACGCCTCGGCCCCGAAGCGGGCGATGTCGTAGCGCGAGGTGACCAGCGAGATCTGCTCGATGGCGCAGCAAGCCAGCCCGAAGGTGAGAGGGAAAATGGCGTTTGCCCGTCCCCAGTTGAGCGCCTTCTCGAGCGTGGTGGTGAGCAGTCGCTCCTCGACGTACTGCTCGAGATCTTTTCCCTCGAGGTCTCCGCGAAGGAGTTCGCGGGCGCGCAGCTGGCGGACTCGGAGGCTCTCCCTCTCTACTTCCAATCGAGCGCCCCTCGACGCCAGACGAAGATCAGGGCGACGAGCAACAGCACGACGAAGACGAGGATCTCCACCAGCACGAAGACGCTCTTGGTCGCATGGACGAGGACGCCGACCGGGTAGAGGAAGACGACCTCGATGTCGAAGAGGATGAAGAGCATCGCGATCATGTAGAAGCTCACGCCGAAGCGGAAGGTGCGGGTGATGTGGGAGGGAAGCCCGCACTCGTAGGGCTGCCGCTTGATCGGGTTCGGGCGACGCGGACCGATCACCCCGTTCAGCAGTGCGAATGCGCCTCCCACGATGATCCCTAGGCCGGCGAACACGAGGACGGGGAGATAGCTCTGAAGCACGATCCGTTTCGTCTTATACCACCGCGACCCCGACTTTGTAGCAAGGTGTTACATAGTGCTTTTCCGCATCAGCAAGCGGAATTCCGACCCTTTCTGGCGGCTTTGGGTCGGGGACAGGGCCTAAGCTCCCGCGCCCGTGCCGGAAGTCCATCTCGTAGTTGGCGTCTGCCTGATCGCCGCCAACCTGGTGGCCGGGGTCTGGGGCGGGTACTCCTGGCTCGAGCGCCGCCCGTCGGTCGGCTTCTGGTACGCGCTGCGGCTCGCCCAGGCGACGGTGATCCTCCAGACCCTCCTCGGGCTCCTGCTCGTGTTCACCGGCCACCACGCGGACGAGCTGCACATCCTCTACGGCGTGCTGCCGCTCGTTGTCTCCCTGCTGGCGGAGGTGGTCAGGTTGGGCTCGGCGTCGCAGGAGCTCGGCGATCTCGACATCCACTCGCTGCCGCCCGGCCGCCAGACCGAGATCGCGCTGGCGATCTTCCGCCGCGACACTGGCATTATGGCCACGGCATGTTTGGTGATCTTCCTACTTGCGCTGCGCGCGGCGGGGACCAGTTCGGCGTTCTAGCCGTGATGCGAATCGTCTGCCTGCTCACGGCCGCCGCGGTGTTAATCGGCTATCCCGCGGACGCCGACGCGGTGCGCTCCGGAGGGCACAACCAGCCAACGAGAAAGCTCGAAATCGCGTTCAAGGTCGCGGGAGGGGTCCGGGCGGGTAGGAAGGACGGTTGTTACGTACCGCCTCGCCGGATGGCGGCGCTGATTCGCTTCTGGGGCCCTCTGAACGCGGACGTCGCCCACGGGTTCGCCGCGGTCAAGGTGCCCAACGTCGTCTACGTCGTCAGCTCGCGCAGCTCTTGCCAGCGCATGGTCTTTGGGCTGCGAGACCGAGGGAAGCTCTTCATCCTCGACACCGCAGCCGGCGACGTCTATCGGCGCGGAGTGGCGCCGGACAGTAGGGGCGCCGAGGCGCGCCGTTTTGGACGCGGTCCGCTCAGGGGCCTCACCCTAACCTCCCAGAACTTTCGCCTGCGCGGAGCGGATAGGGCCCGGCGGCTGGTGATCGGCTGCCCGAGAGGCTCGTTCCCGCTCGGGGGCGGCATGACGAGTTACCCTCCGCTCGGCCCGGACGGGGAGGGGATCTATCCGCACTCATACGAGCGGTTGGGAGTCCAGCGCGGCTTCCATGTGACCGCGCTGATCATCGATCCGCATCCCCGCAAGACCAGGCCGCGCACCGCCACGCTCGACGTGGTCTGCGGCAGCGGACTGGTGCCGATGTCGTCGCCCCACCGGACCGTGTTCGTTCATCGGTACGGCACGAACACAGCGACCGCAACGTGCCCGCCCGACCAGTATCTGTTCGGGGGCGGCTTCCAGCGAACCAATTTCACGACCCCCTACCGCACCTATGGCGGCAACTACATCACGAAGTCGGCGGCGATCTCGCCGACGGCCTGGCAGGTCACGGGGCACGCCGTCGGCAGGGATGGTGGCGAGCTGACCGCGATCGCGTATTGCGCGAGCGACCCCAGCCTGCCCCTCGTCGAGGTCCAGGCGTCCAGCCGGGTCGAGTGGGGCGGCTCCGCCACCGCGACGACGCCTCCCTGCCCGCCGGGTCTCGAGTTGACCTCCGGCGGCTTCAGTCTGAACGGCTCGCGGAACGCCTTCATCGCCGGCGGATCCTTCAACGACGACGGGACCTGGTCCGCGACCGGGTTCGGCTACTTCGGCGAGGCGCCCTCGCTGACCGCGTTCGGATACTGCCTGCGGCCGGCCGACGCCGGGGACGAGCTAAGCGCCAGCGGCTAGGCCCGGAGGCTGGGTGAGCGAGAAGGTCGCTCCCTGCGGGTCGGCGATCACTGCTTGCTTCATCCCTGCTGACGGGATGTCGTAGGGGCCGGTCAGAACCCGGCCGCCGAGCTCAGCTGCCTTCGCAGCCGCGCCATCCGCGTCTTTGACCCAGAAGTCGACGTTCCAGCGGGGCGGCAACTCCGCCTCGGAGGGACTGATGCCAGGCGCCATCGTCGCCACGACCTCCCGGGTCACCGGCTGCTGCGGCTCGCCGCCCACGTAGCCTGGCAACGTCCACATGACCATCTCGTCGCCGCCGAGGCCGAAGGTCTCAGTGTCCCAGCCGAAGACATGCGCGTAGAAGCGCTTCGACCCCTCGGCATGGTCCGTGACCAACGAGCTCATCGCATAGGCGCCCGGCTCGTTGACCAGCTGGGCGCCCTTGTGCGCGCCGGGTTGCCAGATGCCGAGGGCGGCGCCGGCCGGATCGGCGACGATCGCGATTCTTCCGCCATCCAGGCTCTCGAAGAGGTCCTTGAGCACGCTGCCCCCGGCCTCGATGGCCCGTTGAACGGTCCCCTTGGCGTCCTCTACCCAGACGTACGTGGTCCAACTTGAAACGGGTCGCTCCTCGGCTTCGCCTGCGGTGCGCCCTCGCATGAGCGGCGGCGCCTCCTCCGGACGGGAGGCGACCGCTGCGACGTCGCGCCCGCGCAGCCTGCAGATGTAGTGCTTGCCGGGGACGCCGTCGGGCATCGTGTCCTCGGCCTCCCACCCGAAGAGCTCCTGGTAGAACGCCACGGCGGCCTCCGCATCGGGCTGCCACGTGTCGACCCAGCAGGGGACCCCGTGCTGGTATCCGTCTCGATCGCTCATCGTCCGTCCTCCCCGTACTCATCGTGCCGGCGCCACCACTCGTAGGGTGGGCCCTGCGGATATCCCTCCGGCGAGTCCTCCCAAGTCTCCTGCCGGCCGAGCGCCGAGCGATCGAGCAGGCTCCAGACGGGGCCGATCACCTCGAGGCCGCGGCGGCTCGTGAAGTAGGTGCGATAGATGTCGTCGCCCTCGCGGAGGAAGGCGTTGAGGCCGAACATCTCGCCGTCCTGGTACTCGCCCGGCCGGGGCTCAGGCGGCGAGAGCCCGAGCTCGACCCCGTAGTCGCCACCGCCCCACGAGTACCAGGGGACCTCCCATCCCATCCGCTCTCGATAGCGCTCGAGCTTCTCCTGCGGCGCGCGCGAGACGAGCGCCAAGCTCGTGTCACGCGCATGAAGATGGGCTAGGTGGGTGAGCTGGTCGACGACCATCGAGCAGCCATCGCAGCCCACCTCCTGGTTCGGCCCGAACATGAAGTTGTAGACGAACAGCTGGCGGCGGCCCTCGAACAGATCGAGCAGGGTCGCCTTGCCGTCCGGTCCATCGAACTCGTACTCCTTCTCGATCCGCATCATCGGCTGGCGACGGCGTTCCGCCGCGAGCGCGTCGGACTCCTTCGTCAGCGCCTTCTCCTTGGCGATGATCCGGGCGTTCGAGGCTTCCCATTCCGCCTCTGAAACCACTTCCGGGAGATTCATCCCTCTCTCCTTCTCGCTCTCTTGCTTGGACCGGTCATATACGGGTCGCACCGTACCACAAAGTCCTAAAAAACAACGAGATGATTGCCTTTCAGGATCACGCCCCGCTACACTCCCGCCATGGCTCGCACCAGGACACAGCTCGATGGATGCGGGATCGCGCACGCCTCGGACCTGCTCGGGCAGCGCTGGGCGCTCCTCGTCGTCAGGGAGCTGCTGCTCGGCCCGAAGCGCTTCACGGACCTGCGCACAGGGATCCCCGATATCAGCCCGAACGTGCTCGGCCAGAGGCTGCGCGAGCTGGAGGAGTCGGGCATCGTCACCCGCCGGAAGCTCGCCCCTCCGGCGGCCGTCCAGGTCTACGAGCTGACCGAATGGGGGCGCGAGCTCGAGCCGGCCGTGCTGGCGCTCGGGCGCTGGGCCAGCGGATCTTCCTCGTTCCCCCGCAACGCCGAGATGGGACCGGATTCCCTCGTTCTCGCCCTCAAGTCGACCTTCGATCCCTCCAAGGCGGCGGGGCTCGCCGCGACCTACGAGCTGCGGCTCGGCGAAATCCCGTTTCGGATCGAGGTCTCGGAGGGCAACTTCGAGGCGGCGCGGGGCGAGACGGAGAATCCCGACGCCACGATTCGCAGCGACTCAGAGGCGATGACCGGCGTCGTCTTCAGAGGAAAACCGCTGCCGAAGGCGGTGGACGCCGGCGACATCGCGATCGGCGGCAGCCGTAATGCCGTCAGCGCGCTCTTCCGAGCCCTCACCTGATCGCCATTTTCGCTTTCGGGACGCTCGCGCAGTCACAGACCGGGGGTCCAGTTCGTCTTCCTAGTGAGCACGACGAAAGGAGCCGTCATGAACAGCGAAGCCGCTCGCTCACGGGCCGAGGTCGCGGACGAGGTCTCGAAGTGGACCGTCGGAGGGGGAATCGTCCTCGTAGCGCTCTTTCCCTTGGCGCTGCCCATTCTCATCCTGACCCTCGTCGCCATTCTGCCGCTTCTGGTTCCACTCCTGGTCGCGGGGCTGGTGGTGGCTGTCATCGTGCCTCCGATCCTTCTCTTCCGGAAGCTCGGAAGGTCGCTGGGCCGGCTTCGGCCCGGCGGCGGACGCCGCGCGAGCCTGCGCCCAAGCACGTAACCGCGACCTAGGACTCGGCGAGCAGGTCGCGGTAGCCGCCGCGGTGAAAGAGGAGCGGCGCTCCCTCCCGGGAGTCGGCCTCGATCACGTTGCCGGTGAGGATGAGGTGATCGCCGCCGTCGATCAGGTCGCGCAGCTCGCAGGCCACCCAGACGAGCGCGCCTTCCAACCGGGGCAGGTCCTCGCTCTCGGACCACTCCACGCCGCTCCATTTCTCCGGCGCGGGATCCTTGGCCGAGAAGCGCCACGCGAGCTCGGCTTCGCCGGCGGCGAGCGCATTTATCCCGAAGCGCCCCTGGGCACGCACCGAGGTGAGTGTCCGCGAGCCCCGGTCGAGGCAGGCGAGCATCATCGGTGGGTCGAGGGAAAGGGAGGTGACCGCGTTGGCGGTCGCACCCGAGGGCCCCTCCGGCCCGATCGAGGTGACCACCGTCACCCCCGTTGCATACGCGCTGAGCGCTCTCCGAAACTCCTCCGCAGATACGCGGCCGGCCGCCATGGCTGAAAGCTAGTCCTGCCGAGCCTTGGGCGAGCTGGCCGCATATGATCCCGCCGCGTGCGAGGGGCACTCCTACTGATCTCAGTCGGCGCGCTCGCGGCGGCATCGGGTTGCGGGACCCAGGGCGTCCAGGTCCCCGACGACGATCCCACCCACGCAGGTGCACAGATCTTCGCCCAGCGCTGTTCAGGCTGCCACACGCTCACCCCCGCCGGGACCGAGGGAACTGCCAACCGCAGCGAGCGGGTGCAGGGCCCCAACCTCGACCAGCGCACGGAGACGATGGCCGACGTCGTCTACGCGATCCGAAACGGCGGCTTCTCTGGGGCGATCATGCCGCAGAACATCGTGGTCGGGGACGATGCCCAGAAGGTCGCCGCCTTCGTCGCGAAGTATGCCGGGGAGGACGTCGTCAATCCGCCGGCTCCCGCTTCGACGACAACCACCGCCGCGCCCTAACGGGGGCCGAGACACGCTCGACCTGAAGCAGATCCGCAGCGATCCCGAGTCGGTCCGCTCGGCCCTTGCGAGGCGGGGTGCGGCCGAGCAGCTCGACGAGCTGATCAGCGTGGACGAGCGCCGCCGGGAGCTGAACACCCGGATCGACACGGTCCGGGCGGAGCAGAACAAGCTTTCAAGCGAGATCGAGGAGGCGGCCCGCGCCGGCAGGGCCGACGATCCGGAGGTGAAGAAGGCCCGCGAGTCATCGAGCGCGCTCAAGTCCGAGCTCAAGGAGCTCGAGCCGCAGCTCGCCGAGCTCGACGCCAAGCGCGACGAGCTGCTCTCCTCCCTGCCCAACCTTCCGGACCCCGCGGCGCCCGACGGAATGACCGAGGAGGACAACGTCACGCTCCGGGAGGTCGGAGACCGGCCCGAATTCGGCTTCGAGCCGGTCGACCACCTCGAGCTGGGCCAGGCGCACGGCTGGATCGAGATGGATGCGGCGGCGAACGCGTCGGGCTCGCGCTTCGCCTACCTGCTCGGCGACCTGGTGATGCTCGAGCTCGCGCTGGTGCGATTCGCGATGGAGCTCGTCCGCGGCGAGGGCTTCGAGCCGACGGTGCCACCGGTTCTCGTCCGCGAGCGGCCCCTCTACGGCACCGGGTTCTTCCCGGCTGAGCGAGAGATGATCTACGAGATCCCCCGGGACGAGCTCTTTCTGGTGGGCACCTCGGAGGTCTCGCTCGCCTCGCTGCATGCCGACCAGATCATGGAGGCCTCGCAGCTGCCGAAGCGCTACGCGGGCTTGTCCACCTGTTTTCGCCGGGAGGCCGGCGCGGCCGGGCGGGACACCCGCGGCATCTTCCGCGTTCACCAGTTCGACAAGGTCGAGATGTTCAGCTTCGTCGAGCCGGGGTCATCGAGAGAGGAGCACGAGCGGATCCTGGCGATCCAGGAGCGCATCCTCACGACCCTCGAGATTCCCTATCGCGTGGTCGACGTCGCGATCGGCGAGCTCGGCGCTCCGGCAGCCCGCAAGTTCGATTGCGAGGCGTGGATTCCCAGCCAAGAGCGCTACCGAGAACTGACAAGCTGCTCGAACACCACCGACTATCAGGCAAGACGCCTGTCCAGCCGATACCGTGCCGCGCAAGGAGAAGCCCCGGAACCTGTGCACACGTTGAACGGAACTGCTGTCGCTGTGGGTCGCACGGTCATCGCGCTCCTGGAGAACGGACAGAGAGAGGACGGAACGGTGGATCTTCCGGGTGCTTTGCGGAGTTTTGGGGCTCCGGGGCGGATTCCCGCATAGATGCCGCCCGCCACCCCAAAGCGAGTGGTCCTCTGCGACGACCATGAGATCGTGCGCGAGGCGATCAAGGCACGGATGGCCTCAGTGGAGGGAGTGGATATCGTCGGCGAAGCTGAGACGGGCGAGGAGCTCGTCGAGGAGGTCAAGGAGCTCGAGCCCGACGTCTGCATCGTCGACGTCGAGCTGCCGGGCAAGGACGGGATCGACGCGACCAAGGACGTCCTCAAGGTCCGCCCGGAGTCGCGGGTGATCATCTTCACCGCCCACGCCCAGCCGGATCTGCTCACATTGGCGCTCCGCGCGGGCGCCTCCGGCTACGTGCTCAAGTCGGCACCCAGCGAGGACATCGCCCGCGCCATCGAGGTGGTGGCGGACGGAGGGACCTTCGTTGGCACCGAACTCGGCCAGGGCGCGGGAGAGGTGGAGAAGCTGCTCGAGCTGACCCCCCGCGAGCGCGAGATTCTCGAACTGCTCGCGGAGGGTCTGCGCGTCAAGCAGATCGCCGACCGGCTCTCGCTCAGCCCCGCCACGGTTCACACCCACGTCCGGAACGCGATCGCCCGGATGGAGGTCGATACGCGGACCGAGGCGGTGGCCCTCGCCGTGCGCTTCAGCTACCTGGGCGCCGGCGGCAAGGTCTAGCGCCGGCCACGCCGCTCCACTTCTGGAGCGGAGGGGACGGCGAGCCTTCTACGACTCCGGTTCGAACTTGAGCGCGCACCCGTTGATGCAGTAGCGCTGGCCGGTGGTCTCGGCCGGGCCGTCGTCGAAGACATGGCCGAGGTGGGCGTCGCAGCGTGAGCAAAGCACCTCGGTCCGCCGCATCAGGAAGCTGTTGTCCGCCTCCGTCTCGACGGCTTCGCCCGTCGGCCTGTCGAAGCTCGGCCAGCCCGTGCCGGAGTCGAACTTGTTCTCCGAGCTGAACAGCGGCTGTCCACAGGCCACGCACACGAATGTGCCCGGATCCTTGACGTCGTTGAGCTCGCTGGTGAATGGCGCCTCGGTGCCCTTTTTGCGGACCACGTCGTACTGCTCGGGAGTGAGCTCCTGGCGCCACTCCTGCTCGCTCTTCTTGACCTTCTCCAAGTCTTACCTCGCTTCCATGTGGATGGTGACCAGGGTAACCCGGTCATTTACACAGTCCGCTGAGCCGGCCCCGCGTTACTGAACCCAGGAAGCCCGCCAGAGTCGTCGGGCGGACGCTTGTCAAGCGTCGGTTCCCCCTTGTCGCTCGGTGGGAACTTCGCTAGCTTCAGCGGCCATCGGGGGGCCCGGGGGGGCTCCAAATGAGACGGAACTGGAGGACCGAATGGGAGGCGTGCCCGGAGGAGGCCATCGGCGTAAGGGCGGTAGCGGTCAGGCACCGCTGATCTCTGTAGTCGCCGTTCTCTGTCTTGCCCTCGCCGTGGCCGCGGGACCCGCCGTGGCGAAGAAGATCACCGGCACCAAGCGCAGCGAGCTGATCGTCGGCACCAAGGGCGCCGACAGGATCAAGGGCAAGGGCGGCAACGACCTGCTCAAGGGCAAGGGCGGCAACGACCTGCTCAACGGAGGCAGGGGGAGTGACAAGGTGGTCGGCGGCAAGGGCAATGACAAGGTGGTCGGCGGCCCGAAGGGCGACACCGTGATCGGCGGGCCGCGCATCGACAGAATCAAGGGCCAGGGCGGCAACGACCTGCTGAAGGCCGCCGACGGCCGCCGCGATAGCGTGATCGACGGCGGGGCTGGCACGAACAAGTGCATCGTCGACACCGTGGAACTCGACATCGTCCGGAACTGCGGGACGGTTCAGGCCAGCACGCCCGGGCAGGGTCCGGGTGGCGGTGGCGGCGGCGGTGGTGGTGGTGGGGGACCTGGTCCCGGCCAGGGACTACGGGTACTCACCGTCGACGTGATGTGCGGCCCCGCCAACCCGGTGACGGGGGTGGGGTGCAGCTTCCACATCACCGGTGATGGAGCCGACGAGGTGACGGTGGCGAGCCCCGTCGAGAGCGGCGGTGGCGTCACCAACGTGCTGGGCATTGCCAACGCGCTCAGCCCTCCGAACTGGGACGCGCTAGGCGTCTATTCGTGCACCGCCGCCGGCTTCCTGCGGGTCACCATCGGCTCGGAGAGCGTCGACGTTCCGGTCCCCTGCACTCCGGGTTCCCTCCCAGGCGGGGGTGGTGGCGGCGGTGGCCCGCTGAACCCGACTAGCAAGCAGGTGAATTGCCCGGCGCCTGGCCTGTGCAGCTTCCAAATCAGCGGCGACGGGGCCGATGCGGCGGGCCCCGGGAGCGTCGAGGGCGATGGCGCCGGCGTCACCAACGTCGTTGGTATTGCAGGCTCGCTCATCGCTCCGAATTGGAATGCGGGCGGCACCTACAGCTGCACAAGCTCTGGTGTTCTGACCGTGACGATCGGCACGGAGAGCGTCAACGTACCGGTCACCTGCGGCTGAGTCGCGTGCGGGGCTCAGCGGCCCATTCGGTGCCGCTGGGCCCACCGTAGGGTCCGAGGAAGGACAGTTGCAATTGAGCGGGGGAGGAGGGAGGTATGTCACGAAGCTGCTGCCGGAAGGGGCCTACGATTGGCTGTACGTCCTGCGACCAGACCGCGAGCAATTCCTCGTTGAGGAATGTCATGCTGGGCGACGCTCGGTGACTCCCCGCACCGAGCATCGACTCGGAGGGGTGGCAGAGTCTGGTTGATTGCGGCAGCCTTGAAAGCTGTTGACCGGGTCTCCCGGTCCGGGGGTTCGAATCCCTCCCCCTCCGCTGGTAAGAAGCGCCCGCCCGAATCGATCCGGATCAGTCCTCCGGCGTGCAGACGATCACCGGGATGCGGCGGCCGCCGGCGCGCTCCTCGTAGGAGGCGAAGCCGGGATAGAACCTCGTGGCGAGATTCCAGAGGCGCTTTCGGCGATTCCCATTCACCTCCTGCGCCCGGTAGCTGCCGCCGCCGCCCTTGGTCCAGAGCTCCACTTCGGGATTGGCGACCACGTTGTAGTACCAGGCGGGGTGATCGCGGTGGCCGCCACGCGATGCGATCAGGACTACGTTGCCCCGGTCCGTGAAGTAGGTGAGCGGCGTGGTCCGCCTCTTGCCGCTCTTGGCGCCGGTGTGGGTGAGCAGCACCGTGGGGGCGTTGAACGTGGTCTTCAGCCGTCCTCCGCTGAGCTTCATCAGGTAGGGGTCGACCTTGTTGCCGACGTTGACCAGGAACCAGGTGACCGGCGGTTGCCTAGCAATCCACGACAGCGTGCTCAGCCAGAGACCTTTCGGTTGCTCCGGGTCGATTGCGGCGACCGTTCCCACCCGCGGAATCCTGCCACGTCCCGGTCTATCTAGGCTGCGTCCATGACGGAGTGGCGCAACTGGACCGGCGATCAGCGCTGCGTGCCCGCACGCATCGAGAGGCCGAGAGACCGCGCGGACCTGATCGAGGCTGTCAGGCGGGCCACCGACCAGGGGCTGACCGTGCGGGCGGTCGGCTCCGGCCACTCCTTCACGGACGCGGCGTGCACGGGGGGAGTCCTGATCGAGATGGGCGAGCTCAACCGGATCCTGGAGGTCGAGCGCGACGCCGGGCTGGTCAAGGTGGAGGGCGGCATCGGGCTGCGGGCGCTCAACGAGCTGATCTGGGGCCACGGCATGGCTATTGAGAACCTCGGTGACATCGACCGGCAGACGATCTCAGGCGCGGTCTCGACCGGTACGCACGGGACCGGAGCGCGCTTCCGGAACCTCTCCTCGGTGATCGAGGCAGTGGAGCTGATCCTCCCGGACGGGACCCTGCTCGATATTTCGCCGGACTCCGAGCCGGAGCTCCTACCGTCCGTCCGGATCGGCCTAGGGGCGCTCGGCGTCATCGCGACCCTGACCCTGCGCACCGTCCCCGCCTTCTCCGTCCGGCGCACCGACTCGCCGGTGGCGCTCGCAGAGACGCTTGAGCGGCTGCAGGATCTGGCCGACGGATCGGACCACTTCGAGTTCTACGTCTTCCCGCACACCGAGGTCGCCCTGCTCCGCCAGAGCGAGAGGACGGACGAGCCGCCGCAGCCGCGGAACTCGGCTCTCGAGTTCGGTCAGGAGGTGATCCTCGAGAACTGGGTGATGGGCGCGATCGCCCGCGCGGGTCGCCGCCTGCCCTCCCGTATCCCGAGGCTGTCCCGGTTCGTCTCCTCGCAGCTCGCGAAGAGCACCAAGATGGACCGCAGCTATCGCGTCTTCGCGAGCAGACGCCTGATCCGTTTCACCGAGATGGAGTACGCGATCCCGCGCCGTCACGCGGCGGAGGCGATCCCGCGGGTGATCGAGGCGGCGGAGCGTGCGGACCCGCCGGTCGGGTTCCCGGTCGAGGTGCGATTCGTCGCCGCCGACGATTCGATCCTCAGTCCGGCCCACGATCGGGACACCTGCTACATCGCCGTCCACCAGTACCAAGGGATGGCCTGGGAGGGGTACTTCCGGTCCGTCGAAGCGATCATGGATGAGTACGGCGGCCGTCCGCACTGGGGCAAGCGGCACTTCCAAACGGCCGCCACCCTCGCCGAGCGCTATCCGCGCTGGGAGGACTTCCTCTCCGCGCGGGCCCGCTTTGACCCGGAGGGCACCTTCCGCAACCAGTACCTCGACCGGGTTCTGGGGCCGCCGACGAGATCGGCTCTGCAGGCCGTGCCGACCTGAGAGCATGTCGCCCTCGGCTGCGCGCTAGAGGAAGGTCCTGCCCTCGCCGCGGTAGGTGGGGACCTCGTCGCGGATCGTCGTCCCGGTGACCAGGTAGAGGCGGTTGAAGCGCTCGCAGAGCTCGCCGGCCTTGACGTGCCGGAAGTAGACGCGGTCGCCGATCCGCAGCCTGTCGGCCGCCGAGCCGCGCAGCGGAGTCTGGACCTCACCGGCGCCCTCGTAGGGGTCGAGTCGCAGCCCCGCCGGCAGGTGGGGAACCGGCATCCGGTCTCGGGCCCCTACCCCCGAGGCGAGGTAGCCGCCGCCCAGCGCGGTCGCGACGCCCGCGCCCGGGCGCCTGACGATCGGAAGGGCGAACATCGCCGCCGGCCGCAACGTGAATGCGCGGTAGTGATCGAAGAGGATCGGCGCGAAGAACCCCGAACCGGCGGCGACCTCAGTGACGGCCCACTCCGAGGCGGTCAGCTCGATCGAGCCGGTGCCGCCGCCGTTGACGAACTCGAGCCCGGCGACCTCCGAGAGCGCGGTGACGATCTCGGCGCGACGCTCGGCCACGTCCTTCGCGGAGGCCGACTGCATGGTCCTGATC
This sequence comes from uncultured Solirubrobacterales bacterium, assembly GCA_963801055.1. Lineage (GTDB taxonomy): Bacteria > Actinomycetota > Thermoleophilia > Solirubrobacterales > 70-9 > DASUPK01. The sequence continues at coordinate 381,743 of CAWDDE010000003.1, forward strand.
GTCAGGTTGGTGATCGCCTTGCGCGGCACGTTGTCACCGACGCCGGCGATCTGACCCTCGTAGGCCATCAGCCCGACCAGCGTGGTGCGCTCGCGGCGGTCGATCTCGTGCGCGAGGCCCACCGCCTGCTCGGCGCTCCTGATCGGCGAGCGCTTCGGGCCGATCTTGAGCAGGCCGCGCAGGGGCCACCAGGAGAGGTCGATGTCAATCGCGACCCGGACCGGCGCGACGAACGACCTCGCCGCCTCCTCGATCAGGTCCAGATGCTCGGTGCTATCGACCATGACCACAGGCGCCTCGTCCGGGTTCTCGGCGGTGATCCGGGCCAGCCGCGTCAGGCAGGCCCGGTCTGTCGTCGGATAGGCCACCACGAGGTCGCGCAGGCCCTGCTCCCAGAGCCAGATCGTCTCGGGCAAGGTGAAGGTGAGCGCGCCCTGGAAGCCGGGATCGAGGTCGAGCAGGCGCGCCAGGACCGGCCGCGAGCGGATCGACTTGCTGGCGATCCGGATCGGCTTGCCGCGAGAACGGCGGAGCATGTCCGCGGCGTTCGCCCACACCGCATCCAAGTCGACGAAGGCGAAGGGGGCCTGCACGTCCGCGAACACGGTCTCGAACCGCTCGTAGGCCTCCATCGGGGTCGGCAACGGAATCGGCGTCGGGGTGTCGATCGCCGACGGCGGCCTGGTCTCCTCGTCAATCGCCTCAGCGTGACCGCTCGCGTCCGGCTCGGTCGCGGGTGCCTCGGTCGTGGGGCCTTCGTCGGGTGCCGTCATCGGGATCCAGCCTACAATCGAGCCGCGTGGTCGCCGCGCCGACCCCGCCCCGGAGAGGTGGCCGAGCGGCTGAAGGCACTCGCCTGCTAAGCGAGTAGAGGGCTAATCGCTCTCTCGAGGGTTCGAATCCCTCCCTCTCCGCTATCGCCCGGAACTAGCGGCGGCGCTTGACGTGATCTTCTCCGAGAGCGGACGGATCAGGACAGCCGAGCAGCGCGAGCGCGAGCAGGAGCTCCTCGGCGAGCATCTCCAGGGCGAGGCGGGCGCCCGCCTCCCCATCGAAGGCGAGCCCCCAGAGCGCCGGCCGTCCAACCAGTACCGCCTCCGCCCCGATCGCCAGCGCGACGGCCACGTCGGTGCCGCGCCGGATCCCGCCGTCGAGCAGGACGGGGATCCGCCCGGCCACCGCTTCCACGACCTCCGGCAGGGCGTCGATCGTCGCCGGGGCGTTGTCGAGCTGGCGGCCGCCGTGGTTCGACACCATGACCCCCGCGGCGCCGTGCTCGACGGCGAGCGCCGCGTCCTCTCCGGTGATCAGCCCCTTAACCAGGATGGGCAGCTTGAAGTCGGAGCAGAGGCGCTCGAGGTCCGCCCAGGTGACGGAGGGGTCGACGAGACCGAGGACCTCGGCCGTGGTCAGGCTGCGGTGCCCGACCGCCGCCTCGATCGCCGGCGCCCTGATCTCGGCCGGAACCTGAAACCCGCTGCGAAGGTCGCGCTCCCGGCGCCCGGCGTAGGGCGCGTCGACCGTGAGCAGCAGCGCCTCGTAGCCCGAATCGGCGGCCTCCTCGATCATCGCCCGGGTGACCGCGCGGTCGCGGAACAGATAGACCTGCATCCACCGCCTGACGTCCGGTGCGGCCGCGGCCACCTCCGCCGGCCGCGTGCTGGTCAGGCTCGAGACGCAGATCGCCGTCCCCGCCGCCTTGGCCGCGCGCGCCATCCCCGCCTCTCCGTCCGGGTGCGCGAGCCGCTGGAAGGCGACCGGCGCCACCAGGATCGGCATCTCGAGGTCGGCTCCGAGCAGGGTGGCGCGGGTCGTGACCCCAGAGACATCGACCAGCACACGCGGCCGGAGCTCCCACCCCGCGAAGGCCTCGGCGTTCCGGCGCAGGGTACGTTCGTCGCCAGCGCCGCCGGCAAAGTAGCCGTGCACACCCGGCTCGAGCTTCGCGAGCGCCAGCCGCTCGAGATCGGCGATGTTGACCGGCCCGTCCATCGGGCAACCCTAGTTGCCATGCTTTTGGGGTGCCGAAGCGACGGAGAGGGCGTGAGGGCGAGGCGGTCGAGACGGTGGAGTACGCCGATCCCGAGGGCAACGTCCTGACTCTGAGGCGGTCCCTGAGTCCCAGGACGATCAGGAAGATCAACAAGCCCCACCGGAGGGACGCCGCATCCGCGGAGGACGTGTGGACACGCCGCAACGAGATGCTTTTCGAGTATCTGACGGTGAGTTGGCAGATCTCCGGCCTCCCCCTCGACGACCAGAAGATGCTCCTCGGCCGCTACCGGATGGCGGATTCCGGCGAACAGCGCTGGGTCCGGGAGACGATCAACGCCCACGTCGAGCGCCATATTCCCGAGGTCGATCTGAGCGGCTGAGGCCCGCCAGCCGTCGCTACGCTAGGGGCCGCACGCGCCCGTAGCTCAGTCGGATAGAGCGTCGGTCTACGAAACCGAAGGTCACAGGTTCGAATCCTGTCGGGCGCGCTGCTCCCTGTAGCGCACGAAACGCCATCCTGCCTGCTAATCGCGGGATTCGAACCTCGTCCCGGTCAAACGCGGCGTGGCGCTGAGCTCCCTGGATGCAGCGCTGATGTAGCCAGGCTCGGGGTGGCGAATCGGCTCGACCCGTATCCGCCGCGACGGCCCGGGTAGATCGAGCGCCCGAGGGCCCCGGGACAGGCGCCAACGCTCACCCCCGGTGCCGCAGTGCCCGCTCGTAGTCGCCATCACCTGCAGGGTAAGTCAAGCGGGCCCGCGCGATCTCCGGACGACAAGGGGTAAGCCGCAGGCGCCTACTTCTTGGCGGGCTCGAAGTAGGGGTTGGTGCCGACGGCGTGGTCGGTGACGTCGACCACGCGGGCGATCTCCGTAACCGCCTCGGTGATCGCGACCTCGATCCCCTGGCCGAGGGTGACGGTGGCCATCCCACAGCCCTGGCAGCCGCCGCCCAAGCGCAGGTAGGCGGTGTCCTCCTCGACCGCGACCAGCTCCGCATGCCCCCCGTGCTGGGCGATGGCCGGGTTGATCTGCTGGTCGATCACTTGGATGACCCGCTGCGCGACGTCGCCGCTGAGGTCGGCGGCCGGGGGAGCGTCGATGGGCGGGCTCGCGGGCGGCGCCATCGGCGGGCTCATCATCGGCAGCTCCGCCGGAGCCGGCGGCTTGTTCGGGTTCACGACGGTGAGCCCGCTCTGCTCGAGGCCTTGCGACCAGTCGATGGTGGCGCCTCGCAGCTTCTCGACGCTCGACTCCGGCACCACGATCGCCAGGTCGCCGTGGCGCTGCACTACGTCGTCCTGGCGGGCAACATGCACTGCGTTGAGGGAGATCTTGTAGACGTACTCGCCGTCCGAGACGCCGCTCACCTCCACCCACAGCGCCTGGCTCTCGGGGTCCCCGGACTGCGCGCGGAACCCCCTGACCTTCTCGATCGCCTGCTCGGTGATCGCGAGCGTCGGCTCGGCTGTGTCTTCGGCGCTCATCTCATATCCCGTATGGCTGGTCGTTCGCCGGTGGCGCCGGCCCGCCGCTACCTACGATACGCCCATGCCCCGCGTCCTCCTGGTGCTGCCCACAGCCACCTACCGCGCGAGTGATTTCCTCGCCGCGTCGCGGGCGCTGGACGCCGAGGTGGTGGTCGCCTCCGAGCGCCGGCAGGCGATGTCGGGGACGATGGGGGACCGGGCGCTGGTCGTGGACCTGAGGCGGCCCGAGGCCGCCGCCGATGCCATCGTCACCCGAGCGCAGGATAAGCCGCTCGACGCGGTGGTCGGCACCGACGAGCAGGGGGTGCTCGTGGCCGCGCTGGCCGCCGCGCGCTTGGGGCTCGCGCACAACCCGCCCGAGGCGGTCGCGGCGACCAGGGACAAGACCGCGATGCGTGGAGCCTTCGCGGCCGCCGGCCTGCGCCAGCCCGACTACCGGGTCGCCGGGCCCGACGCGGACGTGGCGCAGCTCGCCGGCGAGGTCGGCCTCCCCTGCGTGGTCAAGGCGGTTTCGTTGTCGGCTAGCCGCGGCGTGATCCGCGCCGACGATCCGCCGGCGGCCGACGCCGCGGCCGAGCGAGTTAGGGCGATCCTCGCCGAGGCCGGCGAGGACCCGCACACGCCGCTGCTGGTCGAGCGCTACGTCCCGGGCGTGGAGGTGGCCGTTGAGGGCCTCTTGCGAGGCGGCGCCCTCGAGATCCTGGCGGTGTTCGACAAGCCGGATCCCCTCGAGGGCCCTTACTTCGAGGAGACCATCTACGTGACCCCGTCCCGGCTGCCCGCCGAGACCCTCGAGGCCGTCAGCCTGTACACGGCCGAGGCGGCCGCCGCGCTCGGCCTGGTCGAGGGGCCGATTCACGCCGAGCTGCGGATCGACGGGGATAGCGTGTGGATGCTCGAGCTCGCCGCCCGCTCGATCGGCGGGCTGTGCTCGCGCTCGCTGCGCTTCGGGATGGGCGTGAGCCTCGAGGAGCTCATCCTGCGCCACGCCCTCGGGCTGCCGCTCGACGACCTGGGCCGCGAGGCCGCCGCCTCCGGGGTGATGATGCTCCCGATCCCAAAGGCGGGCGTGCTGAAGGAGGTGCGCGGGCAGGCCGAGGCACGGGCGGTGCCCGGGGTGACCGGGCTTGAGATCTCGATCGCGCCCGGCAAGGCGGTGCGGGCGCTGCCCGAGGCCGACCGCTATCTCGGCTTCCTCTTCGCCCGGGCCAAGACGCCCGAGCAGGTCGAGCGGGCACTGCGCACCGCCCACGGCCAGCTCGAGATCGTGATCGGCGAGCCGTCGGAGTGAAGCGAAGCGAAGGCTATCCTGGCGCTGTGCGGGTGCTGCTGATCTCCACCTACGAGCTTGGTCATCAGCCGTTGCACCTGGCCTCGCCGGCGGCCGCCCTGGAGGCCGCCGGGCATCGGGTTCGGTGCATCGATCTCTCCGTCGAGCAGCTTGATCGGGACAAGATCGACTGGGCCGAGGCCGCAGGCGTCTCCGTTCCGATGCACACCGCGATGCGACTGGCGATTGGCGCCGGCGAGCAAATTCGAGCGATCCGGCCGCGGTTGCCGATCTGTTTCTACGGTCTCTACGCCGCGGTCAGTGACGACCCGACGATCGGTGGACTGGTCGACCGGCTGATCGCCGGCGAGTACGAGCCGGAGCTGGTGGAGTGGGTTGAGGCGCTCGGCGACTCGCCGGCGCTGCGACCGGCAACCAGCTCGATTGACCTGGGGCGCCACGAGTTTCACACCCCGAGCCGAGGGCAGCTGCCGCCCCTCAAGCGCTATGCGCGGTTGGAGCGCGATGGCGAGGAGCAGCTCGCGGGATACGTCGAGGCCAGCCACGGCTGCGTGCACAAGTGCCGGCACTGCCCGGTGCCCGTCGCCTACGACGGCCGGATCCGGATCGTCGGGAGCTCCGTGGTGATGGCCGATATCGCCCAGTTGGTGGTGGCGGGGGCGCGCCATATCACCTTCGGCGACCCGGACTTCCTAAACGGCGTCAAGCATTCCCTGCAAGTGGCGCGCGAGCTTCACCGCCACTTTCCCGAGGTCACCTTCGACTGCACGACCAAGGTCGAGCACATCCTCGAGCATCGTCAGGTCTGGCCCGAGCTCAGCGAATACGGGTGCCTCTTCGTGATCTCGGCGTTCGAGTCGCTCAACGCGGAGATCCTCACCTATCTCGACAAGGGTCACACCGCCGACGAGGCCGCCCAGGCGGTGGCCTTGCTGCGCGAGCATGGGATCGAGATCCGCCCCTCGTGGTTGCCGTTCACGCCCTGGGCGACACCGCAGGACATCCTCGAGATCCTCGATTTCGTGATTGCCAACGAGATGGTGGGGAACGTGGATCCGATCCAGTACACGATCCGTCTGCTCGTGCCCAAGGGCTCGCTGCTGCTCGATCGCCCCGAGATCACACCGCACCTGCAGGACTACGATCGCGACCGCCTCACGTATGACTGGCAAGCCGGGGATCCGCAGCTGGATCGCCTCCATGCCGAGCTCGCCGAAATCGTCGAGGCCGATGTCGCGGCGGAGGTCGACAGCGTGTCGACGTTTCGGACCCTGTATCGGGCGGTGGCCGATGCCGCGGGACATTCAGCCGACCCCGCCGACCTTGGCGACGTCGAGCCGCGCCCGCGGCTCACCGAGGCATGGTTCTGCTGCGCCGAGCCCACCAACATCCAGCGCGCCTCGGTGGCCGGCAGCGAGGCGGTCGCTTAGCCGGCTCGACCGAGCCCTGAGACCGCCTTGCGCTTCGCAGCTACAGCGTGATCACTTGGTCCGGCGGGTTTCCCGACAGCGCCCCGTAGAGGTCCGGAAAGCAGCCGACCCGCACTCCCGCGACCGTGCCGCTGGGACGGCAATCGCCCGGCTCACCCTCCGCGAGCGAGCGCTCGATCGCGCACTGGTCGCAGAGCATCAGCATGATCCCCTGCTCCTCGGCAACCTCGCCGAGGCGCTCGCCGAGCGGATCGCCCGCGCGCAGCACGTAGGTGTTGTCGTCGAGGAAGAACATCCCGACGACCTCCACCCCGTGATTTCCCTGCTCGAGCTGCGGCAGGATCATCTTGCCGAGCTTGTAGCTCGCCGTGTGCCCGGAGGTGGAGAAGATGTAGGCGACCTTCACGCCCCGCAGCCTAGCTTCCACGCCGCGTCTCGCCGCGGCTCAGCCAGCCTCGAGGCCGAGGGCGGCGACCCCCCCCGGCTGGATCGCTTCCCCTATCCCGACGAGTCTCTCTGGCCCAGGACTCCGACGCAAGCGGAAAAAACCCGTAAGGGGGGGCGCTACTTCTCGGATAGTCGACGCTTGCTCCTCCTTTGCGCGAGGAGCAGCAGCACGAGCTCACGCAGATGGGTCACCCCAGCTTCGGCGAGGGCAACAAAAGGGCAACGGACGGGACGGAGTCCAGACGAACCCAGGCGAGCGCCAGTCCCGGTATGGAGCCGAATCCTGAGCCCAGACGAGCCCCACCGAACTCCCGCCGCGGTCTACGAAACCGAAGGTCACAGGTTCGAATCCTGTCGGGCGCGCTCGGTCAGGCTGAGTTTCGGGGCGTGCCTAGAATCAGATTCGTCATGGCAGAAGGAGTCTCTGAAGCGTTGACGTCGGCAGGCCCGCGGTATCCGATCGAATCGGTCGACAACGCGCTGCGCCTTCTGCTGCTGATAGGCCGACAAGGCTCTGTGAGCGTCTCGGCCGCGGGGCGGTACCTCGAGGTCGCCCCCTCGACGGCACACCGTTTGCTCGCGATGCTGCAGCACTACCGATTGATTGAGCAGGACCCGGCGCTCAAGACCTACCGAATTGGTCCTGGCCTCGCTGAGCTCGGGCTGACTGCGCTTCGAGATTTCGACATTCGCGCACTGGCGCGGCCCCACCTGGCGAGCCTGGTCGACGAGGTCGGCGAGACGGCGCACCTGGTGGCACTGAACGGCTCAGATGTCCTCTTCGTCGATTGCGTGGAATGCGAGTCGGCGGTCCGTGCCACGGATCGGACCGGGCAACGTCTGCCCGCTTACTGCACGGCCGGGGGAAAGATCCAGCTCGCTCAGCTCACAGAGGATCAGCTGAGCGAGATGCTTCCGTCTGAGCGCTTGGACGCCATCACCGAGCGATCCATCACCTCCCGGACGGAGTTGCTTCGAGAGCTGAAGAAGGCGAAGCGATTGGGCTATGCGACCAATCGTCGCGAGAGCGAACAGGACATCCACGCCGTCGCTGCCGCGATTGTCGACAAGAGCGGAGCGGTTCGCGGGGGAGTCACGGTCTCTGGCCCGCCGGAGCGGATGCCTCCCGCGACGATGCGAAGGATTGCCAAGAGCGTGCAGGAAGCGACGGCGAGGATCTCCTCCGACATCGGCTAACCCGTCCGCGAGCCGCGACGTTTGCTGTTGAGCAGAATGTTATTCTGCTCAGCACAATGAGGAGGAGGGGAAATTCAGGAGCCGGCCGACCGTGATTTCGGCAAGCGTTTCCCACATCGGCCTGGCCGTTCCGGACCCGGCTGGTACGGCCCGCTTCTACCAGGAAGTGGTTGGCCTGCACGCGATTCGCCGTGACGCTTCACCGATCCGCCTTGGTCTGGGCCTGGGCGACCACACGCTCGAGTTGAGTGAGGGAAATGATCTTGACCACTTCGGGCTGGAGCTGGCGGACGAGCGCGGGCTCGAGGAAATCGTGAGCGCGGTCGAGGCGCATGGCGTTGGCACCGAACCTCGGCAGGTCGATGGAGCTTCTGGCGATGCGGTCGCGCTGAGAGATCCGGATGGGCACCTGATCGAGCTCCATGGGCCGATCGACCGCAGCGGCGAGCACATCGCCGACCCGGGGCGTCGACCGGTGCGGCTGCACCACGTGACCCTCGGCTCCCCCGACGTGGGGCGAATGGTGGACTTCTATGTCTCCGTTCTCGGCTTCCGTGTCTCCGACCAGATGGGCGAGGTGTTCGTGTGGATGCGCAGCAACCGCGAGCACCACAGCGTCGCCGTCGTCGAGGCGGATGAGCCGGGCCTCGACCACTACTGCTACGAGGTGGCCGATTGGGGCGCCCTGAAGACCTGGTGCGACGAGCTGGCGGTGCGGAACGTGCCGATCACCTGGGGCCCCGGCCGCCACGGGCCCGGAAACAACCTCTTCGTCATGTTCGACGATCCCGCGGCGAACCGGATCGAGCTCTCCTGCGAGATGGAGCGCTACTGGGACGAGTTGGCCGACTACACGCCTCGCCAGTGGCATCCGGGCGTAAAGACGATCAACCTCTGGGGCGTTGCGCCGAGTTGGCGCAAGCGAGTGGCTCCATGAGATGCGCGAGCTTCGAGATCGACGGATCACGCGGGGCGGCGATCGTCGACGGCGAGGACCTGCTCCCGCTGGAGGGCATCCAGGAGCTTGGCGCGAAAACCGACCTCCGCGTGCTCGCAGACCCGCCGGTCCGGAAAGGTCAACGCATCGCTCTAAGTGATGTGCGACTGCGGCCCGCGGTCCCGGCGCCCCGAAGGATCATCTGCCTAGGGCTCAACTACCGCTCCCACGTCGACGAAACCAAGCGGGAGCTTCCCGACTACCCCGTCATGTTCGTGAAGTTCGCCGAGGCCTTGATCGGCGCACACGACTCGATCGTCCTGCCCGCGGAGTCCGAGCAGGTTGACTTCGAGGCCGAGCTTGGCGTCGTGGTTGGGAAGCGTCTGAGGCGCGCCTCCGAGGATGACGCGGAGGCTGCCGTTGCGGGTTACGTCGCGGCGAACGACGTGACCATGCGCGACTACCAGTACCGCTCGCACCAGTGGCTGCAGGGCAAGACCTGGCCGCGGTCGACCCCCGTCGGTCCCTTCCTGGTCACGCCAGAGGAGGTCGGCGACCCCGGCCGCCTAAGCATCCGCCTGGAGTTGAACGGCGAAGAGCTGCAGCATGCGCAGACCTCCGCGATGATCTTCAGCGTCCCCGAGACGCTCAGCCTGATCTCCGAGTTCACGACCCTCGAGCCGGGCGATCTGATTCTCACGGGCACGCCCGGGGGCGTTGGCTACCGAAGGGACCCCCAGGTGTTTCTCAAGCCGGGGGACCGGGTTCGCGTCGAAATCGAGCGGGTCGGGGAGTTGGACAACTCCGTGGTCGCCGAGGGAGACGCGTGAGCGCTCCCGGGCGGCCCAGCGTTCTGGTCGTGGGCGCCGGACCGACGGGGCTCGCGGCCGCGAACCTGCTCGGTCGCTTCGGGATCCGGACGACGCTGATCGAACGCAACGATGACCTCAACGATGAGCCCCGCGCGGTAAGCGTCGATGACGAGGCGATGCGCCTCCTGCAACACCTGGGGCTACTCAAGCCGGCGCGGTCGGTGGTTCGGCCGGGCACCGGAACGCGCTTCTACGGACGTGGGGGGCGGTTGCTTGGCAGAAGCCCGGCCGCGGAAGACCAGCTGCTTGGACACCCCCTGAAGAACCCGATCGACCACGCCGCCTTTGAGCGCTTCCTGTGCGATTCCCTCGAGCCACTGGACTGCGTTGATGTGCGGTTCAGGACGTCGCTGAGCGAGGTCGAGCAGGACGGAACGGGGGTCACCGCGACGGTCGTCAGCGACGGACGACAAGACCGGATCCGGGCGGACTACCTCCTCGGTTGCGACGGCGGGCGGAGTGCCGCCCGGCGGTCGCTCGGAATCTCCATGGAGGGATCTAGCGCCGCCGATCGCTGGCTTGTCGCCGACGTGCGGGGGGACCCGCACGACCAGCGCTTCGCCATGCACCACGGGGACCCCCGGCGCCCGCACGTCATCGTCCCCGGCGGAGCGGGCCGGTGCAGATACGAGTTCCTGCTGCTCCCGGGCGAGGATTCCGACGTCGCCGCAAAGTCATTCGATTTCATCCGCGACCTGATCGCCCCCTATCGGGGAGGGAAGATCACCCCGGACGACGTGATTCGCCAACACGTCTACGAGTTCCACGCCCTGTTGGCGAGTCGTTGGCAGGTTGGACGGGTCTTCCTCCTCGGCGACGCCGCCCATATGATGCCGCCGTTTGCAGGGCAGGGCCTGAACTCGGGCCTAAAGGACGCCACGAACCTGAGCTGGAAGCTTGCCGCGGTACTCGGCGGCCGACTGACCGATTCGGCGCTGGGGAGCTATGAGCTGGAGCGCCGTCCCAATGCAGAAGCAACGGTCCGCTACTCACAGATGCGCGGGCGGCTGATGATGACCACGAGCCCTCTCCGGGCTGCGCTGCGGGATTGGGTCGTGCAAGCCGCCCGCCCGCTCGGCTTTCTACGCCGCCGCCTCGACCATCTTCCGGCCAAGCCCCACGCCAGGTACCTCAGCGGGATGGTGATCAGCGATGAGCGCGACGGCGGCATCGCCGGCGAGATGCTGCCTCAGCCAGACGTACTCCGTGCCGATGGAGTCATCGTGCCGCTCGACGACGTCCTGGCGCCAGGCTTCTCTCTGATCGGCGTCGATCTCGAAGATCCCGTGCTCCACCGGCTCCGCTCGCCGGCGTGGCGTTGGTTGGACGTTAAGAGGGTGGCGCTGATCCTGGCAGAGAGATTTCCGACGGGCGAGGCCGTTTCGGTCGCCGACGGGCGGTTGACGTCATTCCTGGCCCGTGCTCGGGGCCAATGCATCGTGGTCCGCCCGGACCGCTTCGTCCTTGGCACCTTCAAGCCCGCTGCCGAGGATGTGTTCGTCGCACGTTGGCAGGCCCTTGGCCTGCGACTGCCAGAGCGCGCGGAGCGTCAGATCGTCAATGAACGAGAGGAAGCCATGAGGATCCAGCAATGACCAAGAACACGCAGACCATCGACATCAGCTCAGATCTCGCCGCCTTGGACAGGGCGCACGTGATTCACCCGCACCGCCCGCTGAACCTGACCGATCAAGTGATTATGGAGCGCGGCGAGGGTTGCCGCGTCTGGGACGTCGAGGGTCGGGAGTACCTCGACGCCAACGCGGGCCTTGCTCTGTCGAACGTCGGGCACGCGCGCAGCGAGATCGTTGAGGCGGTCGGCGCGCAGATGGCGACGCTCGAGTATTTCCCCTCGTTCTGGGAGTTCGGCAACAGCACCTCGGTGAAGCTCGCCTCGCGCCTGGTCGGCCTCGCCCCCGGAGGGCTGGAAAAGGTCTTCTTCACCAGCGGCGGGTCTGAAGGCATCGAAACGGCCATCCGCATGGCGCGCTTCTACCAGCACGACCGCGGCCAGGCCGGCCGGTCAGTGGTGCTCGCCCGCGACACCGCCTATCACGGCGTTGGCTACGGCTCGGGGTCCCTCACTGGATTCGACGACTTCCATCAGGGGTTCGGGCCCAACCTGCCGGATGTGCGCCACCTTACGCCGCCGTGGCCGTTTCGAAGAGATCTGTTCCACGGTCAAGATCCGACCGAGTTCTGCGTTCGGGAGCTCGAGCGGGTGATCGCCGACATCGGGGCCGACCGGATCGCCGCCTTTGTCGGCGAACCCGTAATGGGTGTCGCCGGCATGGTTGTTCCGCCAGATGACTACTGGCCGCGAATTCAGGAGGTGCTCCATGCCCACGACATCCTGGTTGTAGCTGACGAAGTGATCACCGGCTACGGGCGCACGGGACGCTGGTTCGCCTGCGAGCGCTACGAGATTGAGCCCGACATCATGGTCACCGCGAAGGGAATTACGAGCGGCTACGTCCCGCTCGGTGCCGTTCTCCTCGGCGGCCATATCGCCGAGCATCTCGACAGAGGCCCCGACGGCTTCCCGATCGGCTTCTCGTACACAGCCCATCCGGTCGCATGTGCCGCGGCGATGGCCAACCTGGACATCCTGCAGAAGGACGATCTCATCCACCGTGCCGACGCGCTCGGCCAGGAGATTCTCGAGCGGATGCAAAGCCTGAAGCAGCTCGAGATCGTCGGCGAGGTACGCGGCGTGGGACTGATGTTCGCGATCGAGCTGGTCAGCGACAAGGCGAAGCGCACTCCGCTTGAGCTCAAGTTCCGGCTCCCAGACGTCGTGCGGCACGAGCATGGCGTGCTCCTGCGCTGCGAGGGGAACGTCGTCAGCTTTGCGCCGCCCTTCGTCTGCACCACGGAGGAGGCGGAACGGATCGTTGGCGCGCTCGTCGATGTTCTCGAGAGGATCGACACGCAAGGAGCTCTGCGCTGATCTGCGAGGAGACGATCGCCAAGCCGGACGGTCGGGTGATGGCGTATCAACCGGCCTTGGCTGAGCTCCTCGCCGGGGAAGAGTGGGGGGCCGGGACCTACGCCGGTCGGTGGCGACACACGAGAGGGAAGCCGGGTCGGGGAGCTGGCAAGTCAGGCGGAAATGCTTTATGTTCTACAGAACAGCATTCTGGCAGCCACAATGCCTGACGGGAAGGAGAAGCAAGGGATGACTCAGCAAGTTGAGGCTCGGCAGCAGCTCAGGCCGAACGCGGTGGGTGTCGCGGGAATCGTCTTCTTCGTGGTTGCGGCCGCGGCGCCGCTCGCCGCGACCATCGGCGCGTCGCCGATCGTCTTCGGCTCTAACGGGGTCGGCGGACCAGGCGCATATGCCGTCGCGGCGATCGTCCTGTTGGTGTTCGCGATCGGCTACGCCGCCATGAGCCGCTACGTCACGAGCGCGGGCGGCTTCGCCGCATACATCGCGCGAGGGCTTGGCAGGCCATGGGGATTCGCGGCGGCCTTCGTCGCCCTGCTCGCCTACAACTGCATGCTGGCGGGAATCTTCGGCCAGTTCGGGGTGTTCGCCAACCAGATCATGCTCGACAAGCTCAGCATCGACCTGCCCTGGGAGGCGTGGGTGGGGATCGGAGTGGCGGTCGTTGGCGTGCTTGGCTACAACGACGTCAGGATCAGCGCCCGCGTTCTCGGCGTGCTGCTGATCGCCGAGGTCACCATCCTGCTGATCATGGACCTGGTCATCCTGGTCCAGGGCGGCGACAGCGGTCTCTCCGGCGCTCCCTTTAACCCCGACAACGTCTTCGCCGGCGCGGCGGGCGTCGCGATCATGTTCGCTTTCTCCTCGTTCATCGGCTTCGAGGCGACGGCCGTGTACGGCGAGGAGGCCCGTGATTCAAAGCGAACAGTTCCGCGGGCGACCTACGTCGCGATCCTCCTGATCGGCGGGTTTTACGTTCTGACCCTGTGGGCAATCAGCATTGGATACGGCGTCAACAACGTGGGGGATGCAGCCGCCGCGGACCCGATCGGTTTCGTATTCGCGGTTAACTCCGACTACGTCGGGAGCTTCGCCACCGACGTCATGAACTGGCTCCTCCTGACGAGCCTCTTCGCCGTGCTACTCGCCTTCCACAATACGCTCGCGCGGTACGTGTACTCGCTCGGGCGCGCTGACGTGTTGCCGACGCAGCTCGCGGAAACGCACGGCAAGCACCATTCGCCGAATCGCGCAAGCCTGCTGCAGAGCGCTGTGACGGCGACGATCGTCGGCGTCTTCATGCTGTTCAACGCCGACCCATTCCTCGATCTGTTCGCCTGGCTCGTCGGCCTGGGCACCGTGGCTGTGCTAACGCTGATGGCGTTCACGTCGCTGGCGGTAATCGGTTACTTCCGCAGCGTCGAAGGTGAGGTCCCCGTGTGGAGCGCCTTCGCGGCACCCGCGCTCGGATTCGCCGGACTGGCAGCGGCGATCTACCTGTCGCTGCACAACTTCGACGCTCTCACCGGCGTCACTTCAGGGCCCGTCACCTACCTGCCTTGGCTGATTCCCTTGGGGGCGGTGATCGGGCTTCTCGTCTGGTGGGTCAAGCGCGAGAAGCCATCCGCTGACGTCACCCGCGGACTGGATGAGGCCCGCGAGGGGGTGCCCGGCACCGCGACCACAGCGCTGTAATCGGAGCGACCCGCCGATGCGCGAGCCAACTCGCGCACCGGCGGGCTCCGTGGCTACATTCGCGCTACATCGGTGGTCTGCTCGCTCTGAAATCGGCATGGCTGTGGGGATGCGCGGGCCCGATGACGAGCGCCTACGAAATCGAAGCCCCGGATCCTTTCCCACGGACTGACCCTTCGCGCCGAACTCCATTCAGTGCGAGCTTGGGCGCCTAGCTTCACACTCGCGCGGCTGCGCGGCACGAACGGACCCGATCGACCTCAGCCGAGGCTGGAGCTTCCTCGCCGTTCCGCAGGCCGTGTCCAATGCATGCGCGTCCGTTTCTGTGTCACGCCTTGCCATCCGAAGCTCGCGGCGACCAAGCTTCGGAGCGCTCCTTTGCCCGATGAGGGCAACAAAAGGGCAACGGACGGGACGGAGTCCAGACGAACTCAGACGAACTTGAGTTCCGGTATTGAGCCGAATCCCGAGCCCAGACGAACTCCACCGAACTCACGCCGCGGTCTACGAAACCGAAGGTCACAGGTTCGAATCCTGTCGGGCGCGCTGACGAAATCCCCGCTGCGACTGTGTTTTCGTTTGCTAGGGACGGGTGACAGGTCGGAGGGTGGCAACCCGAGTGGCAACCCGCTGAGCCGTTGCGGTGCGTTAGCTCGCCGGTTGGACCGGCTCGCCAGTTACCCAAGACTCAAGCGCAGCGGCCAACGTGGCATCCGGCTCGACGTCATGCTGCGAGTCGTTCACCCGCGGCTTGCGTTCGAAACTGAGAAAGGGTTGGAAGTGTCGGGCTCTTTCGATCTCGCGACCGAGCTTGGCCGTCGCACCTACGAGCTGATCAAGTCCGGTGCGTTGAGCTGGTCGATCGGCTACGTCGTCCCGCGTGGTGGCCGGCGGCGCAAGGGCGAGCTCACTGAGCTGACTGAGATTGATCTTGCTGAGATCAGCGCAGTGCCGGTGCCAGCCAACGCCGATACGAGGACGCTCTCGATCAAGAGCCACCAGCCGATCCAGCTCGTCAGCTTTGAGGTCGCATGACCGGGCGCCTACTCCCGCAGCCCGCCGGCTTCGAGGGCCTCCTCCGAGCGTCAGCCTACTCCCGCTTTGCGGCTACGTCTCCCGCCGCGCCGCGCTTTTCGACGATCCAGAAGTGTTCGTACTCCTTGATCACCTCTTCAACGCCGGGTTCGACGTCGTTGGCTGTGTGTCCGGGCGCGACAGCGAAGCACTCCGCTCGCGAGCGGACCTCCTGCCATTCCTGCCTAGAAAGTCGGAAGCGGAAGCCGCAATCGATCCGCCAGCACTCGCATCGAAAACCTGCCACCACAACGCCACTGCGAAGCCAGTCTTCCTTGCTCCTGTTGAGGTCCCGGCAAAAGGCCTCGTTCTCCGCGATGCGCTCCTCCCGCGACATCCGCCTACTCCCGCAGCCCGGCGGCTTCGAGGGCCTGCGCATGGCTTGGATACTGCTGGGCCCACACGGCGAGCCCATCGCGGAAGCGACCGAGGTAGCCGGCTTCGGTGTCCAGGATGCCGCCGCTCCTGAACCGGAGGCGAGCGTGGCCGAGTGCGAGGACGAGGTCGCCGAGGTCTCGAACCTCCTCAACGCCCACAGTGAACTCCTCGAACGTCGCCTCCAGTTTCGCCCACCATTCCCTGAGGCCTTCGTGCCCGTGAAAGGCCTCGCCGCCCTCGACCTCCGCGGTGAGCGGATGCCACTCGATATCGGGGTGGGAGACCTCGAGCAACGGCCCTACGTCTCTCCGGTTGTACGCCTCGACTCCGCGCTCGAAGGCCTGGATGTTCTCCTGCGACATCATCGCTCACGGAGTATCCCCCGGCGTGGGGGAGGGTGCCAGTCCAAAACTGCCCCGCCGATTGGCAAAGCTCGCACAAATCAAACGCGGTCTGAATCCTCCCCACAAGCCGAGCGGCCCCCAGGGGGATCACAAATGGGGGGGCCGCTCGCTGGACAAGGCGCCTGGTGCGTGATCGACGCCCTGCCTCATCCCTGCGCGTCTCATCTACCCGCCTCGGTTCGCTTAGGAACGCCTGATGATGCCCCTAAGCCGGGGAAGCGGCAGCCCCCGAGACCGCCGAGTGCGTCGCCTACTCCCGCCCTGCCTGGGGACTATCCACATCGGCTTCTGGTGGTCGCTCTACGGGCACCGGGGCGGATACTGTCATCGAGCGCTTTCCGTAGAGCCTCTCGTAGACCGCCCTCTCGCTCCCTTCCGGGTAGAGGTCTCCCACCTTCCGCGCTTTGCCCGCCTGGCGTGGGCGCAGTACCACCACGGACGCGACGGCAATGACGGCAACTACGAGCAGGATGAGGCCGATCAGCACCAGCACAGCGTCGATCTTAGGCACCGGGAGAAGGGTCGGATAGGGGGAGGTTCGAGATGGCGATCCGCAAGGTCAGAAGACCGCCGGTTGGCTGACCGCGCGCGCCGAGGAAATCCGCTTTGAGTAACTCTGCCCTCAACAAAGACGAGCGGGCCCCCTGCGGGGGAGCTGGGGGCCGCTCGCCGTGGTATGGGCGGGTTCCGAAACGCCAAGGGGCGAACAATGGCGCGCGGAAGCCCACGTCGAGAAGCATCTTACTCAGTTTTAGGAGTCTTCAGTAAATGAGTAAGCGCTGAACGAACGATGTGATGGTGCGGCTCTCCGGCGGTGAGGAAGGATGAGCGAGGTCGAGCGAGGGGGAGGGTGCCGACCCAGAACTGCCCGCTCAGAAAACCGCCGGGTTGCTCTCTGTGGAACAAACTCCGGGAAATTAACGCGATGAGCCGAGGGAAACGGCTGAACGGCCAGATCAAGGGCGACCAGGAGGTCCTCAGCCGGGAGCAGGTCCTGCAGATCCTCTCCGAGCAGGCGAGGAAAGGCTCGATCAGCGCGGCGATCGCGCTCGAGCGAGCGCTGCGCCTGGATCCGGGCGAAGAAGACGATGAGGACCCCGTATTGGCCGAGCTCGACGAGTTCAGGCCGACTCGCCGGAAGGGTTGACCCCATGCCCGCTCGGACGAGTGTGTACGAGCGCCGAGAGCTTGGCTGGCGGGACCGGCTGCGCCGGCTCTACGGCCGCGAGGACGAGCGCCAGGAGCCGTTGCTCGATGAGTGGGGCGATCCGACGCTCGTCGTCGTCAAAGGCCAACCGGTCGGCATTCGCGATACACGAGGCGGCGTCATTGAGTTTCCCCGACTGCCCGACGACCCCCGGTTATGGCCGGGATCGATGTGGCGCGACGTCGGCGACGACGGGTGGTTTCGGCATCGGCGGCGGGAGTGGTGGCGCTAGTGGCCGCTTCTGAGGGAATAAGCTATCAGATAACGCTAAACTCACTGTCTATTAGCAACTAGACAGGAGTAATCATGCCAGGTACAGCACCACCACCCCCGCAGAGCCTCGAGGAAATGCGCGATCGAGTCATCCAAGCTGGCGGGGTCTTGACCTTCAACATGCATGAGGTCAGAGACGCATACGGGGCCCACAGGCTCGGCGCTCAAATCGTCGAGAACATCAGCGAGAAGCTGCGCGGGCTAGGGATTGGTCACGTCGGTGAGAGGCTCCCGGAGTGGATTGGACCCGATGTCCGGTTCTTCCACATCAGTAGCCCCGCCGGCAGGTTGATTGAAGCGGTGCAGCATTCGGGCGACGCCAACGATGAGCGCATCCGCGAGATCGCAGCCGGCGAGGAAGCGGCGAAACTGGACCGCATCCGAGAGATCGTGTGCGCCTGATGGCCGCGCCAATGGAAAAGACCCGCCACCCAGGTATCTACAAGCGAGGCTCGCGCTACGGCGCAGCGCGTCCGGGACTTGGCAGCCGACCCCTGGCAAGCGGCGGACTACACCGCGGCGACAGAGGAGATCATCGACCTGGACGAACACGTGGTGGTCGTGCTGAGGATCTCTGGGCGTGGGCTGCGTAGTCTCGTACCAGTGAGCCGGGAGGTCGCTGTCGTCTTGACGTTCGAAGATGAGCGGATCGTGCGAGGAAAGTCCTTCACATCCCGAGCCGATGCCCTCGAAGCCGCCGGGCTGTCGGAGTAAGCGCTTTGGACGAGGAGCGGCTATTACTCGGTCCTGGAATCGCCGCGCGCCAGAGGGCAGCCTGATGGCCCGCCTCCGGCAATCCGGCGCGCCTTTGCGGAGGGCTTCTTCTTGCTCGAGGTCCAGCTAGGCTCGGGAGGGCAGGTACATCGGGCGCAGGTGTCGTAGAGCAGTCCGAACCCTGGTCGCCGGGTAGAAAGTACCGGATGCGGTCAGCAGTGGCAGTGATTAAGCGGGCGCTGGTGTCGTTTTACGACGACCAGATGACCCAGCACGCAGCGGCGCTTACCTACTACTCGTTGATGTCCCTCTTTCCCGCCACCCTGCTCGGCCTCTCCTTGCTGGGACTCCTGGGTGAGTACCCGAGCACCTACAACGCGATCATCAACTACCTGCGCGACGTCGTGCCCCACTCGGCGCTCGTGCCGCTGGACAGCTCGCTGCGCCAAGCCCTCCAGCACAAAGGATCGGCGGTGATGGCCTTCGTGGTCAGCATCGCGCTCACTCTCTATGGCACCACCGGCGTGCTCGAGGCTGCTCGCCGCGCTCTCAACGTGGTCTTCGAGCTCGAGGGTGGCGGCCGCAGCTTCCTGCGGCGCAAGTCAACCGACATCATCTTCAGCTTCGTGCTCATGGGCCTGGTGCTGGCGAGTCTGATCATGCTCTTCATCGGCGGCCGATTCGCCGAGGACCTCTTCGGCTTCATCGGCCTTGGTC
The DNA here is from genome assembly GCA_963801055.1 of uncultured Solirubrobacterales bacterium. GTDB lineage: Bacteria > Actinomycetota > Thermoleophilia > Solirubrobacterales > 70-9 > DASUPK01. Next base: position 400,810 of record CAWDDE010000003.1, read on the forward strand.
CCACCGCCGCGTCGATCTGGAGCGTCGCTCGCTGGCCGGGGGCCCTGGCCGTCACCATGCTGATATTCGCGCTGATTTACTACGTCACGCCCGACGTGAAGCAGCGGGCGTTTCGCTGGGTCACGCCCGGGGCGTTCGTGGGAGTGCTCATCTGGCTGGCCGCCTCGCTCGGCTTCTCGGCCTACATCTCGCAGGTGGCCAACGTGGGCGCCCTCTACGGGGCTTTCGCGGGCGCGATCGTGCTGGTGGCGTGGCTGTGGCTCACCAACGTTGCCCTCCTGTTCGGCGCCGAGCTCGATGCGGAGATCGAGCGTCACAAGGAACTCGGCGAGGGTGTCCCCGAAAGGGAGACGCTCAACCTGCCAACAAGGGCGAGGTAGCCAGAAACCTTTAGGGCCGGCCTCATTTGCTCCAAATCTGTCCTGGTTTCCCGGCCGAAGAACGCCTTCTCGAGTACCTTGCCGCCTCGCGCTGGCCGGAGGGCTACCACTGCCCGGCCTGCGGCGGCGAGCATGCCTGGGTGCTCTACCGTCGCCACCTCTGGGAGTGCGCTCGCTGCCACCACCAGACCTCGGTTACGGCGGGGACGGTGATGCACGGAACCCGCACCCCGTTGCGGCTGTGGTTTTGGTCGGTATACCTGGTCGCCACCCACACGGGATCTCCCGCCAAGCAGCTGCAGCGCCAGCTCGGCATCGGGCGCTATGAGACCGCCTGGCTGATCCTGCAGAAGCTGCGCCGGGCGATGATCAACCCCGACCGGAGCCGCTGCGGGGCGAGGTCGAGATCGATGAGACCTACGTCGGCGGGCGCCATTCCTCGCGTCGTGGCGGCCGCGAGCGCGAGGGTAAGACGCTCGTCGGCGTCGCGGTCGAGGTCCGCGGAGCGCGCTCCGGGCGCCTGCGCATGAACGCGCTCGGCTGCCTCGACCGGGATACGCTCGCGGGCTGGGTGAGCGAGATCGTCGAGCCGGGCGCGATCGTCCACACCGACGGCTGGAGCGGCTACGGCGGGCTTACCCGGTCCGGCTTCGACCACCGGCCGGGCCTGCAACACCGCCCGCGCCCCGACCGCCAGTTCGTCCTGCCCCGCGCCGACCGCGCGATCTCGAAACTCAAGACCTGGCTGCAGGGCACCCACCGCAGCGCCTCCACCAAGCACCTGCGGTCTATCTGGATGAGTTCGTCTTCCGCCACAACCGGCGGCGCACCCCGATGGCCGCCTTCCAGACGCTGCTCGGGCTCGGAGCGCTGCACGAGCCCACGACCTACCGCAAGATCACCGGTCGCGCCGCAGCCTGAGCCAACCGGATACTCACGAGCGGCGCTTTGCATGGAAGCGGCGGTCCTTGAGAGATGCTGCATGGGCGAGGAGGGCGCGTTGAACGTCTGGCGCTGGATACGGGATCGGCGCTACTGCAATTCCCGTATCAACCCGCCCTTGATTGCGAACGACTCGTAAGCCCCTCCAAGACGACCTCGATCGCGGACTTGGACTTGCGGGGCGCACTGTCCTGGCCGATCGCCTCGCTTGCGACGCGCACCTGTTCGGCCACTTTCCCGGTCCGCTCGGCGAGCGCGCCAATGTTCTTCGCCGCGTCGCCGAGACCCTTCGTCGGGAGGAGGCCGGAGGCCGAAGCTCTTCTTGTTCTTCTTGCGAGTGAGGGCAATACCCGCAGCGACTCCCGCAAGCCCCGTTCCCATTGCGATCGCCGGAGTCTTGAGTTTTTTGGCCACGGACGTGACGGCATTACCGGCGGTGTTTGCGCCCTTGGCCGTCGCAGCCTTCGCCGCGTCGACGGCGCCCTTTTTGTTCGACGAGCTCGCCTTGGCTCGCCCCGACGACGTCCTCGGGCGGGTCTTGCGCTGTGAGGTTCTTGCGTTCTGCGAGCGGCTGGCGCTAGAGCGCGACTTCGCGCCGGTGCGACCTGTTGCCGAGGAGTTGCGCCCGTTTGACCGACTTCCCGACCTTGCACTCGACATGCGTTTGGTCTGCTGAGCCACGTTGACAGCTTAAATGGCCCCAGCTTCCAAGACGATCATTTGCAAAGTGCGAAATTTCCGGTGCATTTCGGTTACCCCGGCCTGCGCACAAGGACCTGGACGCCGCCGGGTTGGCGGTAAACGTAAACCGCCGCTCATAGCTATCCCGTTTGTTCCGTCGAGGACGGTTCGTACCGTGTAGCAGGACCCGGATGAAGACCCCCTGAGGCCCGGCTCGGATTGGCCGGGCGCCATGCATTGTCGCCGGGCCGAAGCTCGCGGCGAAAGCTGGCTGCGCGAGCTAAAGGGCCGACAACGCCGCCGGAACCCCGGCGCGGCGCGCGCGGACCTCGGACCAGCTAAGCAGGCGACCGGCCTGCGGGTCGATCACCTTGAGCCGGACCGCGACAGCGCCGTCCCATGCGCTCAGCACCGGGACGTCCCGGAAGATTGGATTCTCGTCATGCGCGCGCTGCAGGTTGTAGTTCGGGACCTTGGCGCTCAAGTGGTGGACGTGGTGGAGGCCGATGTTGCCGGTGAAGAACTGGAAGGGCTGCGGCAGCTTCAGGTACGAGCTCCCGCGCAGCGCCGCGTCCGCATAGCCCCAGCCCTCGCCGCTCTCCCAGTAGACCTCCTCGAACTGGTGCTGGACGTAGAAGAGCCAGACGCCTGCCGTCCCGGCGAGGATCGCCGTCGGCATCTGGACGAGCAGCCACTCCTGCCAGCCGACGAGCCAGCAGATCGCGCCCGCCAGCGCCGCCAGGACGAGGTTGGTGGTGATGACGCTCCGCCGCTGGCGCGGGCGCATCGAGCGCGACCACAGACGAGGCCCGAGCATCAGCGACCACAGCGGTCCGATCCCAAACATGACGAGCGGGTTGCGGAAGAGACGGTAGCCGAGCCGCTTCCTCCAGGGGCTGGCGATGTACTCATCGAGGGTCAGCGTCAGGAGGTCGCCGGTGCCGCGCCGGTCGAGATCGCCGGCCGTGCCGTGATGGACGGCGTGGGTGTGGCGCCAGTTCGCGAACGGCTGGAAGATGAGCAGCCCGCTCAGCCGGCCGACCCAGAGGTTGGCCCGGCGCGAGGGCAGAAACGAGCCATGGGCGCAGTCGTGGAAGACGATGAAGGTTCGCATCAGGAACCCGGCGGTCGGGATCGCGAGGGCGAGGGTGGCCCAGTAGGTGAACTCGCCGAGGCTGACGTATATGAGCACCGAAAGCGCTATGTAGGGCACGATCGAGGTCGCGACATCGAGCAGGCCCCGGCCCCAGGTGGGGCGCTCGTACGGGGCCATCGAGTCGCGCCAGACCGGCCGGGTCGAGGCGGAACCGGTTTTGGATAGGGGTGCGAGCTGTGGGGCGGCGTCGATCACTCGAACGGCATCCGCTTCCTGTCGGCCCATGGCGCCAGCGTACTCCTGCCCCGCTGGAGAGGGCTCTCGCTCGGCGCGACAACTGAAGAGGGGTTCCACGGGGAGGCAGAGCGCCGCACGATTACGTTCTCCTGCGACATCGCCCACGCGGTATCTCGCAAGGGGAGTACTGCTTTCCATGCAAAGCGGGCACTTTCGGGTCTACCTCGAGCAAGCGTTGTCGAGTGGCCCTGCCCTACCCAGACGAGTTGCGTGAGATGGGAGCGCTAGTGGGCAAGGGGGAGAGCATTTGGGCAACAAAAGGGCAACCGACGGGACGGAGTCCAGACGAGCCCAGACGAACTCGACTCCCGGTATTGAGCCGAATCCTGAGCCCAGACGAGCCCCACCGAACCCAAGCCGCGGTCTACGAAACCGAAGGTCACAGGTTCGAATCCTGTCGGGCGCGTTCCGCGAAGCCCCTGCTATGTCTGGGATTTCGTACTTCCAGGGTCGAGGACCGGATGATCCGGCTGGCACCAATCTGGCACCGTTTCCCCCCGCCCGCCTGCCAGGTTTCGACTGCTGGCCGAATAGCCGCTTTTCGTCCAAAGCGGCTATTTGGCTTCAGGGCCCGTCGCAGGAAGCCACCGACGACCGCCGCTTCCATGCAGAGCAACACCTTCGCCGAGTTGCAGCTCCGAGACACCGCTTCAACGCCTGCGCGACCCGGGCCGGTAGGGTCGGTGTCCCGAGGAAAGGACTCGTCTCATGGCCGCACTACCGAACATCGTTCTTGTTCACGGGGCTTGGGCAGACGGCTCTTGCTGGAGCAATGTAATCGAGCGCCTGCAGGCGGATGGCTACGAGGTCACCGCGCCTCAGCTCTCTGAGACCTCGCTTGCGGATGATGTCGCGAAGGTTCGGCGCATCCTCACCCGCCAAGACGGCCCCACCGTGCTCGCTGGCCACTCCTATGGAGGACAGGTCATCACTGCTCTCGGCACCGACGCGCCGAACGTCGTCGCCCTCGTTTACATCGCGGCCTTCGGCCTCGACGAGGGTGAGTCGATCGGTGCCCTGTTGCAACAGGGGCCTCCGACCCCGGCGGTGGCGAACGTCGATGTCGACTCCGAGGGGTTCGCCTGGATCCCCGAGGACGACTTCCTCAACCACTTCGCCGCCGACATCGACCCGGCAAAGGCGAAGGTCATGTATGCCGTCCAGCAGCCTCTGAGCATGTCCACGTTCGAGGACGTGATGGGCACCCCGGCGTGGAAATCGTTGCCCTCGTGGTATCTGGTCGCCCAGAACGACGAGGCGGTTCCATCCGATGCCGAGAGGCAGTTCGCAGAGCGGATGGGCGCCGAGACGACCGAGGTCGCGAGCGGGCACTGCGCGATGGTCTCCCACCCGGCGGAGACCCATGAGCTGATCGTGACCGCGGCGAGGGCTGCCGCTGGGCCCGGGTAAGGGAGACCGCTCCACGTCCCCAGCCGCGCCTAGCCCTGAGCGTAGACCTCACCCACCTCGACGCGCTCCCATGTCTCGCCCGGGTCGGTCGCGGTGCCCTCCTCGATAAAGCTCGCCGCGGCCCGTGCGTCGTCCTCCGACTCGAACGCCATCATGCTTCTGCCCGTCTTGTGACCATCGAAAGCGACCCAATAGCCAGCAACAAAGCCCGGCAACTGCTGCAGCCGTGGGACGCGCCGCTCCCGCAGATCTCGGCCGGCCTCCTCCAAGTCATCAAACGTCACGGAGAGCATGACTGCGTACATGAGAATCTCCTCGGGTCGGATTGATTCGAGCCTAGATTCTTCAGTCCGGTGCACTCACCGCCGACCTGCCACGACCGCCGCTGGACAATCGCCGCTTTCCATGCAAAGCAGCACTGCGGAAGTCGACGCTTCCGACCCGGGCGCTCCCTAGGATTTACTAAGCCGGGTTCGTCGACGAAGCTCCCCGCGAACAGCAGCAGCCGGGATAGGGAGCGGTAATCGACCGGAGGTTCCCGGTGGCTACATCGACAAGAGATTCAAGCGGCGAGGTCGTCCCGGCCTGGCCTGGCTTTGCGTCCCTCGTCGGTCCAGCCCTTCAAGCCAACCGATAGGAGGACGTGAATGACGACAGCGACCAAGACCAAGGCCGACCCGGCCGCCGACCTCCGGGCTGCCCTCGGTCTTCTCCGGTGCGAAGAGGCTGCTGCCGCCCGCCTTCAGGACCGCCCCATGGAGTGCGGCGACGTCGTCGACCAGGAGGTAGAGGCCGTGGCCGTTGAGCGGCCGACCAGCTTGGGCGCCTCGTACGACTCATCG